>CAVYID010000018.1:0-158371 GCA_963768535.1 uncultured beta proteobacterium
GCTGCCAGAGACCCACGAACTCGGGCCAGAAGTAATACGGGTCCGCCAGGTCGCGGGCCGTATACGCCGCCATCGCCGCGTCCTGCTTGTCGTAAGACGCGAGATCGGCCGACTGCTGCCCAGCGAGCGTGGCACCGTAACCAGGCCGCGCGGCCCGGTACGCCTGGTACTCCTTCGGCGTGCCGACGTAGAGCCGGTTCATGGCCGCATCCGGGTAGACGTAGAAGTGCGCGCCGTTTCGCTGCAGCTCCGTCAGCTTGCCGGGGGCGAGCGTACGCAAATGCTGCTGCTGCTCCTGGGTCTTGGCGACGATGACCTTGAAACCGGCCGCTAAAAGCCGGCTTGCATCGGGCGGGGGCGGCGTCTGCGGCGTGCCCGCGCAGGCTGCGACGAGCAGCGTGGCCGCGAGCGCGGAGAACGTCATCGGGAGGACGCGCACGCAGCGGCTCCATGCAGTCATCATCAAGGTTTGTCCTTACGTTGTCGGGGGCCATGCGTGCCGTCGGTCGAGCGCGGCATCGAACCTGACCGCCGGTCACGGATACTCGTGCTTCGCATTGGCGATCGACCTGCCGCAGCGGGAGGAGCATAGCACCGCCACGCTCACCCGGCGCCCGGGAGGCCCCCGACGCTCCGCCATTGAAGCGGAGGCCCGAACGGCGCTGCGTTACAATCCGGCACCGTCGGCGCCCCCGCGATTCGGTCCTGGACGCCCGACTTGTCGCGCAGATGCGCGGATTCGCCGACCTGCCTCATGAAGCTACCAGGCTCCTACCGCGTGGTATCGGGACCGCCGCTGGCCGCGGGGCACGCCGCGTCGCCGCTGGCGTTCAGCCGCGGAGAATGGCTGCGGCTGGCGGGTTTCTACGCCTTCATCGCCTTGCTCCACGTCGCCGGATGGGGTCTGTACCTGTACTACTCGGCGCGCCATCCGCCACTGGTGGGACTGGGTTTCGTCGCCTACATGCTCGGACTGCGGCACGCCTTCGATGCCGATCACATCGCGGCCGTCGACGACACCGTGCGCTACATGCTGCAGAAGGGGCAGCGACCGCTCGGGATCGGCTTCTTCTTCTCGCTGGGCCATTCGACGGTCGTCGTGGCGCTGGCGGTCGCGATGGTCGTCGCCGCCGGACTGGTGAAGGATGCGCTGCCGGCCTGGCAGGGCGCCGGCGCCATCATCGGTGCCGGCGTCTCCGGCGTGTTCCTGTGGGTGATCGGCACTGCTCAACCTCGCCGTGCTGCTCGACATGCTGAAGGTCTGGCGTCGGGCCGATACCGCTCGGCACAGCCACGCGCACCTGGAGGCGCTGCTCGCGCGCCGCGGCCTGATGAGCCGCCTGTTCGGCGGACGCCTGCAGCGCCTCGTCGATCACAGCTGGCAGATGTATCCGCTGGGCGCGCTGTTCGGCCTCGGCTTCGACACGGCGTCGGAGATCGGGCTGCTGGCGATGACGGCAGGGCGCGTCGGTCGGTAACCTTCCGGTCGCGGCCGTGCTCTGTCTGCCGATCCTGTTCACCGCCGGGATGACGGCGATGGACACGACCGACGGCGTGCTGATGACCAAAGCCTACGATTGGGCGTTCGTCAATCCGCTGCGCAAGATCTTCTACAACATCACGATCACCAGCCTGTCGGTATTCGTCGCGCTGGCCATCGGCACGGTGGAGCTGCTGCAGGTCCTGATTCGGCTTCTGGGACTTGGCGGGCGGGTTTTCGACTTCATCGCCGGCCTCGATTTCGGCATGCTCGGCTACGTGATCGTGGCCGCCTTCCTGGCCGCCTGGGCCGTTTCAGTTGCCGTGTGGAAGTTCGGGCGCTACGAGGAGCGTTACGCGCGTCGCCACCCGCTGCACTCGCACCCGCACGTCCACGACGACGGCGTCCGGCACGCGCACCGGCACTTCCACGGCGGCTAGGAGCTTCGATCGCGCCGACCCGGCCGCGACCTGATCAGTCGTCCCTGTTCGTCGCGTGCACAGGCTCGGAGCGGCGAAGCACCCAGATCACAACCCCGGTCGCGACCATCGCGATGGGTATGACGAGCAGGCTCCACTGGAGGTTGCTCTGCTGCTCCAGCGCGACCTTGAGGAAGGACACGGCGAAAAGCACGACGATCACCTCGAGCAGCTTGGCCTTGAGTTCCCCGAGTCCCGTGATCTGCATCCAGCGCGGGATGCCGGCCTCGCCGGCGCGCCGCTTCCAGGCCGCCGTGTCGCGGACGACGAAGAGGACCAGGACGCCGTAGGCGAAGAACAGCAGGACGAGCCCGAACAGGTACTCGTCGAGTGCCGTGATCAGCGCCGCGGTGGCGTCGACGCCGACATGGCCTGTGGCGTCCGCCCGTCCCGTGAAGAAGATGACGAACGCGTCGTAGGTCGTCGCGGCGCCGAGAATGAACATCAGCGCCGCACCGAAGGTCGCGCCGACCACCGGAATGATGGTCGTCGCGCGGATGAGGGTGATCAGTCGGAGCACGCGGCCTCCCGGTCCGGAATCGGCCCGACACCGGCAAATCGTCCGGCCAACGGCAGGCCGGGCCGACGCCAAGGCGAGCGAAGCGTATTGTAACCACTCCACGGCCGATGGCGGGGCGGCAGCGCGGAAAGGCCGGAGCCGGCGCGGCGGTCTCCGGCGCAGTACCCTCCGGCTCGCGCGGTGCCTGCCGCAACTTCCACCCGCTCAGGCCGGTGGCGGATCGCGCGGCGGACTGCGGCGGGCGAACAGCCGCTGCACCACGACGAAGAACAGCGGGATGAAGACGACGCCGAGAAAGGTGCCGACGACCATCCCGCCGAGCACGCCGGTGCCGATCGCGCGCTGCGCCCCGGACCCCGCGCCCACGGCGATCGCCAGCGGCAGCACGCCCAGCCCGAACGCGAGCGAGGTCATCAGGATCGGGCGCAGCCGGTCCCGCCCGGCGGCGATGGTTGCCTCGACCAGGTCCATGCCTTCGTCGACGTACTGTCGGGCGAACTGCACGATCAGGATCGCGTTCTTGCTCGACAGCCCGACCGTGGTCAGCATCGCCACCTGGAAGTAGACGTCGCGGTCCATGCCGCGTGCCCACGCCGCGAGCACGGTGCCGAGGATCCCCAGCGGCACGACCAGCAGCACCGCCGTGGGCACCGTCCAGCTCTCGTAGAGCGCGGCGAGGCACAGGAACACGACCAGGATCGACAGCGTGTAGAGCAGCGGCGTCTGCGCCCCCGCCGCGCGCTCCTGGTACGACGTTCCGGTCCACTCGATGCCGATGCCGCGCGGCAACTCGCGCACCAGCCGCTCGACCTCGGCCATCGCGGCACCCGAGCTCACGCCCGGCGCGGGCTCGCCGTTGATGTTCATCGCCGGGACGCCGTTGTAGCGCTCGAGCCGCGGCGAGCCGTAGTCCCAGTGCGTGGTGGCGAAGGCCCGGAACGGCACCATCTCGCCCTTGGCGTTGCGCACCGACCAGCGGTCGAAGTCCTGCGGCAGCATGCGGAACGGCGCGTCGGCCTGCACGATCACCCGCTTGACGCGGCCGCGGTCGAGGAAGTCGTCGATGTACCGGCCGCCCCAGGCCGCGGCCAGCGTCTCGTTGATGTCGGCCGTGGAAAGCCCCAGCGCGCCGGCCTTCTCGCGGTCGACGTCGACGTGCATCTGCGGCGCGTCCTCCTGTCCGTTCGGCCGCACGTTGGCGAGCAGCTGGCTCTGCGCCGCGGCGCCGAGGAACTGGTTGCGCGCCTGCGTCAGCGCCTCGTGGCCGAGCCCGGCGTTGTCCTTCAGGTAGAAGTTGTAGCCGCCGGCCCTGCCCAGCTCCGGGACCGCCGGCGGCGAGAACGCGAACACGAACGCGTCCTGGATCCGGCTGAAGGCCGCCATTGCGCGAGCGGCCACCGCGTCGACGCCGAGATCCTTCGCGCGGCGCTCCGACCAGTCCTTGAGGCTCACGAACGCGATGCCGGTGTTCTGGCCGGAGCCGCCGAAGCTGAAGCCCTGGACGGTGAACACCGACTCCACCGCCGCCTTCTCGTGGTCGAGGAAATAGCGCTCGATCTTGTACATCACGTCCATCGTGCGCTCCTGCGTCGAGCCCGACCGGTGCCTGCACCTGCGTGAACAGGATGCCCTGGTCCTCCGCGGGCAGGAACGCGCTCGGCAGGCGCAGGAACAGCCAGCACCATCAGCGTCGCCATCACGGCGAACGCCAGCAGGAAGCGCTTGCGCCGCGACAGGATGACCCGGACGCTGGCCTGGTAGAAGCGGTTGCCGCTGTCGAAGCGCCGGTTGAACCAGCCGAAGAAGCCGCGCTCCGACGCGTGCTGGCCCTTCGGGATCGGCGTGAGCATCGTCGCGCACAGCGCCGGGGTCAGCACGATCGCGACCAGCACCGACAGCGCCATCGCCGACACGATCGTGGCCGAGAACTGGCGGTAGATGACGCCGGTGGAGCCGCCCAGGAACGCCATCGGCACGAACACCGCGGAGAGCACCAGCGCGATGCCGACCAGCGCGCCGGTGATCTGGTCCATCGACTTGCGCGTGGCTTCCAGCGGGCTCAGTCCTTCCTCGCTCATCAGCCGCTCGACGTTCTCGACCACGACGATCGCGTCGTCGACCAGCAGGCCGATCGCCAGCACCATCGCGAACATCGTCAGCATGTTGATCGAGAAGCCGAGCGCCGCGAGCACGGCGAACGTGCCCAGCAGCACGACCGGGACCGCGATCGTCGGGATCAGCGTCGCGCGCAGGCTCTGCAGGAACAGGTACATCACCAGGAACACCAGCGCGATCGCGGTGAGCAGCGTCTTGACCACCTCCTTGATCGACGCCTCGACGAACGGCGTCGTGTCGAAGGGAATGACCGCCTTGAGGCCGGGCGGGAAGAACGGCTGCAGCTCCGCGAGCAGCTCGTCGAGGCGCTGCGCGGTGGCCAGCGCGTTGGCGCCCGTCGCGAGCGAGATCGCCACGCCGGTGGCCGGCTGGCCGTTGTAGCGGGCGATGATGTCGTAGTCTTCCTCGCCGAGCTCGACGCGGGCGACGTCGCCGAGCTTCAGCGACCGAGCCGTCGGGCTGGGTGCGCAGCACGATGGCGCGGAACTGCTCGGGCGTCTGCAGCCGGCCCTGCGCGGTGACCGTGACGTTGAGCCGCTGGCCGGGCACCGCCGGCGTGCCGCCCAGCTGGCCGACCGCGACTTCCTGGTTCTGCGCGCGCACCGCGGCGATGACGTCGCCGGTGGAAAGCTTGTAGGTGTCGAGCTTGTCCGGGTCGAGCCAGATGCGCATCGCGTAGCGCCCGCCGAAGACCTGGATGCTGCCCACGCCGGCGACGCGGCTGATCGGGTCGGTGAGGTTGGTGACGAGGTAGTCGGCGATGTCCCCCTGGTTCATGCTGCCGTCCCCGGACACGAAGCCCAGCACCATCAGGAATCCGGGGTTGGCCTTGGTCGCGCTGATGCCCTGCTGCTGCACGATCTGCGGCAGCAGCGGCGTCGCGAGCTGCAGCTTGTTCTGCACCTGCACCTGCGCGATGTCGGCGTCGGTGCCGCTTTCGAAGGTGACGGTGATCGACGCGCTTGCCCGTTCGATTCGCTGGTCGACGCCAGGTAGATCATGCCGTCGAGCCCCTTCATGTTCTGCTCGATCACCTGGGTCACCGAGTCCTCGACCGATCTGGCCGAGGCGCCGGGGTAGTTCGCGCTGACGACGATGGTGGGCGGGGCGATCGTCGGGTAGCGCGCGATCGGCAGGCGGGTGATCGCGATGGCGCCGGCCAGCATGATGATGATCGCGATCACCCAGGCGAAGACCGGGCGGTCGATGAAGAAGCGCGCCATTCGAGGGGGCTCCGGCTACTTTCCGGAGGCCGCCGGCGCGGGCTTGCCGGCGGCGCCGTCGGAGGCGGCAGCTGCGGCCGGGGCGGGCGATCCTGCGGCAGCGGGCGCCGCGCTCGCCGCGGGACTCGCTTCGGTCGCGCTGACGGGGACGCCCGGCCGGATCTTCTGCAGCCCCTCGACGATCACCCGGTCGCCGGCGGCGAGCCCGTCGTCGATCAGCCACTTGTCGCCGACGGCGTGCGTGACCTTGACCGGGCGCACCGCGACCTTGCCGTCCTCGCCGACGACCATGGCGCTGGTGCCGCCCCTGGGATCGCGGGCGATCCCCTGCTGCGGCACCAGCAGCGCGTTCTCGCGCACGCCGCTGCCGACCACCGCGCGCACGTACATGCCGGGGAGCAGCAGGTCCTCCGGATTGGGCACGACGATGCGCAGCAGGTAGCTGCCGGTGCCGGGATCGACGGTGACGGCGGTGAACGTGAGCCGGCCCTCGTGCCCGTAGCGGGTGCCGTCCTCGAGCACGATCGTCACCGGCAGGTCGCGCGCCCGATCGAGGTGCCCGGCGGCGACCTGCCGGCGCAGCGCGAGCAGCTCGGCGCTCGACTGCGTGACGTCGACGTAGATCGGGTCGAGCTGCTGGATCGTCGCCAGCGCGGCGTCCTGGTCCGCGGTGACCAGCGCCCCCTGGTTCACCGCCGACTTGCCGATGCGGCCGGTGAGCGGTGCGGTGATCCGCGCGTGCGCCAGCACCACGTTGCCGCGGTCGAGCGCCGCCTGCGCCGAGGCGACGTCGGCTTCCGCCTGGCGCAGCGCGGCGATCGCCGCCTCGTTGTCCTGCTTGCTGACCATGCCCGCCTTGGCCAGCTCGGCGAAGCGCGTCGCCTTCGGCCGGGCCGAGGCGAGCGCCGCCTGCGCGCGCGCCAGCGCGGCCTTCGCGGTTTCCAGGTCGGCGCGCGGAATCGAGTCGTCCAGCTGGTAGAGCGGCTGGCCGGCGGTGACCCGGCTGCCCTCCTTGAACAGCCGCGCCTTGACGATGCCGCCGATCTGCGGCCGGACCTCGGCCACCAGGAACGGGCTGGTGCGTCCGGGAAGCTCGCGGGTCAGCGTGACGGTCTGCGGCCGCAGCGTCACCACGGTGACCTCGGCGGCGGGCGGCGCGGATTGCGGCGGCGGCGGCGCGGACTTGCCGCAGCTGGAAAGCGCGACGGCGGCCGCGGCAATGAGCGCGATCGGGAGAATCGCGCCGGGCAGGGTCGGGCGAGGCACTGGGCAGGGCGGGGGCATGGCAATCTCGAGCAAGCGAAAACGAAGGGTCCGCAGGGAACGACGCGAAGGCAATGCGACCGCGCGGGCAGGGCGACGACCGCCGCCGTGCCGTGCGCGGGAAATCCCGGCCGTCAGCCCGGCGCCGAGGCCACCAGCAGGCCGGAAAGCAGCGTGGCGATGCCGAGAAACGAGAAGAACCCTACCACATCGGTGACCGTGGTCAGGATGATCGACGACGACGTCGCCGGATCCTGCCCGAAACGGCGCAGCAGGACCGGCGTCAACGCGCCGGCCAGCCCGGCGACCAGCATCGAGATCACCATCGCCAGCGCGCAGACCAGCACCAGGCCGTAGGAGCGGCTCCACACGTAGACGCCGAGCGCTGTCGTCGCCGCCACCGCGACCCCGTTGATCAGGCCCACGACGGCTTCCTTGCCGACGACCCGCCGCCAGTGGCGCAGGCTGATCTCGCGCAGCACCAGACCGCGCATCGTCACCGCCAGCGCCTGCGCGCCGGCGTTGCCCGACTGGCCGGCGACCACCGGCAGCAGAACGGCGAGCGCGGTGAACTTGGCGATGGTGCCTTCGAACAGGCCGACCACGGCCGCCGCCAGGAACGCGGTCAGCAGGTTGATCTGCAGCCACGGCAGCCGCTTGGCGACGGCGAAGCCCGGCGAGGACAGCGCCCGCTCGTCGGGGCTCACGCCGACCATCGTCTGGATGTCGACGCTGGACTCCTGCGCGATCGCCGCGACCAGCGCCGCCTGCCGGATCACGCCGACGAAGCGGCCGTCGACGTTGACGACCGGCAGCTCGGTGATGGGCTGCCGCTGCAGGACGGCGACGATGTCCTCGCGCGGATCGAGATCCTGCACCACGGCGATCAGCCCGCGCGTGAGGTCGCGCAGCGGCAGCTCGGGCACGGCGGTCGCCAGGTCCTGGATCTCCACGCGGCCGGTCAGCCGGCCCTCGTCGTCGATGACGAACAGCTCGCGCAGTCCGCGGCGGCGGATTCCCTTCAGGCGCAGCAGCGCTCCGCCCGCGGTGAGATCGGCGCGCAACGGGGCGACGTCGGGGTCCATCAGCCGGCCGGCGGTGGCTTCCGGATAGGCGAGCAGCTCGCCCAGCTCGCGGGCAACCTGCGCGTCGAGCCGGCCAAGGAGCGCATCGCGCTCGGGCGCGTCGAATTGCGCCAGTGCCGCCGCCGCGACCGCCGGTTCCGCTTCGCTCACCCATTGCCGCGCCGCGTCCGGCGGCGCCGAACGCAGCGTCGCCGCGGCGATGTCCGCCGTCAGCGCCTGCCACACCGGCACCACGACGTTCGACGGCAGCGGCGCCATCAGCGCCGCCGCGTCCACGGCCGGGATCTTCTCCAGCTCGCGGGCGGCCTCGCGCGGAAAATCGAGCAGGTAGCGGCGGGTCAGCGCCGCGACGGCGGGGATGACGTCGGTGCTCAAGAGCGTGCCTCGGGCGGCGCGGCCAGCGCCGACAGCGTCGCCTCCACCAGCCCGGACACGGCCTGCCAGTAGCCGAGCGCGAGCAGGCCCACGAGCGACTCCGGCGCCGCCCCGGCGTCGGCGCCGCGGCCGCGACGCGCGTGCTGCAGCGCGCGCCGCTGCACCACGCCGACGAGTCCGCCGCCGCGCTCGACCACCGGCGCCACGTCGCTGTCCCGCCAGACCGGATGCGCGGCCGCGCCGGCGAGCGGCGTCACCGCCGGCAGCGTCGCCGGCACCGCCTCCATCAGCGCTTCGAGCCGGTCGGCCGCGTCCGCTCGCAGCAGCGCCGCCAGCGTGACCTGTCCCAACGGGCGCCGCTCGCCGTCGACCACGTAGACCGGGCCGGCCGGCGGTGTGCGCGCGGCGCGCAGCGCGTCGAGCGCATCCTGCACGCGGCTGCCGTGGGGCAGCGCCAGGATTTCCGGATCGACGCAGGCGCCGACCGAGTCCTCCGGGTAGCCGAGCAGCGCCCGGCAGGCGAGCGCGGTGGCCGTCGGCAGCGCGTCGAGCAGCGGCGTGCGCCGCGCGTCGGGCACGTGGCGCAGCAGCGCCGCCGCGGCGGGGACGCTGATCTGGGCGATGAGCATCGCCGCGCGTTCGGCGTCGACGAACGACAGGCAGCGCGCGGCGGTGTACGGAAGCATTGCGCCCAGTGCCGGCGCGCCGACCCGCGCGGGTACGCGCTCGAACAGCGCCGCCGCCTCTTCGCCCGGAAGCCGCTCCAGCTCCCGCGCGGCCGCATCGGGGTGCGCCGCGAGGAAGGCGTGGCTGAGGACGTCGGGGTCAGCCAACGTGCCCGCCCTGCGTCACCAGCACCACCGGCTGCTCGCTGAAGATGCGGCCGGGCAGCGAGACGCGGCCTTCCGCGGTCTCCAGCACCACCGCCTGCGGCGTCAGCTCCAGGATGCGGCCCTCGAAGCCGGCCACACGGATGCGCTGGCCCGGCTCGTAGCCGCGCCGCAGCTGGCTGGCGCCGATCAGGTTGGCCACGTGCACCCGCGCCCCGAGACTGATCGCGATGACGACCCCGCCCGCCACCGCGCCGGCGGCGATCCCGACGAAGATCGCGAGGAAGGTCACGCGGATGCCGATCTGGTCGGCGCCGATCAGCAGGGCGCCCACCAGGATGGTTAGCCTGTGCGGCGCGCGCGACCACCTTCCGCTGGCCCTCCGCCAACGGCATGCTTGCGCCCAGGATCAGGTCGGCGACGACGCGCGAGACGATGTAGCCGGCGACCACGATCAGCAGCCCGGCAAGCACCAGCGGCAGCTGGTCGAGCAGCCGCACCAGCCACTGGGTGAAAGTCTCGAGGCCGAGCGCATTGGTGGCGGCGGCGATGAAGAACAGCATCACGCCCCAGAACACGATGGCGCCGAGCACGTTGGCCGAGCGCGCGAGGCGCACGCGCTCGGCGACGCGCGCGCCGGCGAAGCGGCGCAGCACGCCGTCGAAGAGCGCCAGCACGCGGCCGGTCATCGCGCGCAGCAGCTTCGCCAGCACCCATCCGGCCAGCAGCAGCAGCACCGCGCCGACGATGCTCGGCAGGTATTGCACCACGCGATCCATGATCGTCGTGGCGATGCGGAGGATCTCGTCGCCGACTGCCGTACCCTGGTTCATCGCCGGGCCCCGTGTTGCGCGTGTGCGCCCGGCGCGCGCGCCGGGTCGAGAGTCGTCAGCTTAACGGCAATGCCGGGGGCGTGGCTAGCCGGCGCGTCAGCGCGCGGCGGGACTGTCTGGCGCGGGCTCGCGCCGGGCGAACGCCCGGCGCAGGACGCCGATCACATCGTCCACGTAGGTGAACACCACCGGGACGACCAGCAGGCTCAGGAACGTCGAGGTGATCAATCCGCCGATCACCACGATCGCCATCGGCGAGCGGAAACTGCGGATCGGCCCGAGCCCAGGTCAGCGCCACCGGCAGCATGCCCGCGCCCATCGCCATCGTCGTCATCACGATCGGCCGCACGCGTTTGCGGCATGCATCGAGCAGCGCTTCGGCGCGGTTCATGCCGTGCTCGCGCCGCGACACGATCGCGTATTCGACCAGCAGGATCGAATTCTTGGTCGCGATCCCCATCAGCATGATCAGGCCGATCATCGACGGCATCGAGATCGCGGTGCGGGTCAGGAACAGCGCCAGGAACGCGCCGGGCATCGACAGCAGCAGCGCGCACAATATCGTGGCCGGCTGCATGAAATCGCTGGAACAGCAGCACCAGCACGATGTAGATGCACAGCACGCCGGTGGACATCGCCAGCGCCGAAGCTGTCGAACAGCTCCGCGCATCGCCTCGGCATCGCCGATCGGCGCCACGGTCACGCCCGGCGGCAGGTTGCGCATGGCTCGGCAGCCGCGACCGCCTGCCTGCGACCTTGCCCAGCGGCTGGCCGGTCAGCTCGATCTCGAAGTTGACGTTGCGCAGGCGGTCATAGCGGTCGATCTGCGCCGGACCGCTGTCGATGGTCAGACTGGCGCCACGTGCCGATCATCACCGGACCGTGCGCGCCCGGCACCGCAAGTGCGCCAGCAGCGCCAGGTCCTGGCGCGCTGCGGCGCGAAGTTTGACGACGATGGGCACCTGCCGGTCGGGCAGGTTGAGCTTGGCGAGGTCCTTGTCGTAGTCGCCGGCGGTGGCGATGCGCAGCGTGTCGGCGATCGCGGCCGAGGTCACGCCCAGATCCGCGGCGCGCGCGAAATCGGGCCGCACGACGAGTTCCGGGCGCACCAGGCTGGCAATTGGACATGACGTTGCCGATGCCGTGGATGCGTGCGCAGCTCGCTGCTCGACCTGCGCGCGTGCGCGGTTCAGCAGCGTCGCTGTTCTCGCTCGCCAGCACGAGCTGCGTATTTGTCCGCGGAGCCGCCGAAGCCGACGCTTGACGCGCGCGCCGGGCAACACCGTCAGCGCCTCGCGCAACTGGCGCTCGATCTCCTGTTTGCGCAGCCGCCGCGTTCGTCCGCGCGGCTTGAGTTGTATCGTCAGCGTGCGCCTTGCGGACTTCGGCCGCGCCGCTCGGCTCGAACGGATCGGACCGCCGCCGCGCCGCCGCCGATCGCCGTATACACCAGCGTGACGTTCGGGTTCTTCGCGATGATCACGCTGCGCGCCTGCTCGGCCACGTGCGCAGCGTCTGCTCGAAGGTGCTGCCGCGGCGGCAAGCGACAGGTAGACCTGCGTCTGCGACAGGTTGTCGGGCGGAATGAAGCCGGTCGGAAGCAGCGGCAGCCAGCGCGAAGGATCCGAAGAAGAAGCACCGCGGCCGCGAGGCTGGTCAGCATGCGATGCGGCAGGCACCACGCGGCCCAGCGCAGGTACAGCGCTAGCCAGCGCGGCGTCGCCGTGCGCGTCGCGCGGAGGCTCAGCAAGTACGCCGCCATCATCGGCGTCAGCATGCGCGCGACGACCAGCGAGAACAGCACCGCGATCGCGGCGGTCCAGCCGAACTGCACGAAGAACTTGCCGGCGCACGCCGCTCATGAACGCGGTCGGCAGGAACACCGCGACCAGCGTGAACGTGGTCGCGATCACCGCCATGCCGATCTCGTCGGCGGCTTCCATCGCCGCCTCGTACGGCTTCTTGCCCATGCGCAGGTGGCGCATGATGTTCTCGATCTCGACGATGGCATCGTCCACCAGCACGCCGACCACCAGCGACATCGACAGCAGCGTGACCGTGTTCGAGGGTGAAGCCGAACAGGTACATCGCGCCGAAGGTGGGAATGATCGACAGCGGCAGCGCGGTCGCCGACACCAGCGTGGCGCGCCAGTCGCGCAGGAACAGATCAGACCACGAGCACGGCCAGGATCGCGCCCTCGGCCAGCAGCCACATCGAGCCGTCGAAATTCTCCCGGACCGGATCGACGAAGTTGAACGCCTCGACGATGGCGATGTCCGGATGCTCGGCCTCGAGCCTCGCGAGCTCCGCGCGCACGCCTTCGGCGACGTCGACCTCGCCGGCGCCGCGGCTGCGCACGATCTCGAAGCCGACCACCGGCCTGCCGTCGAGCAGCGCCGCCGAACGCTGCTCGCCCACGGTGTCGGCGACCGTCGCGAGCTGATCGAGCCGCACGCGCCGGCCGTCGGAGAGCACGATGTCCATCCGCGCGAGCTCCTCCGCCGAGTGCACGGTGCCGATGGTGCGCACCGACTGCTCGACGCCGCCGATGTCGGCGCGACCCCCGGAGGCCTCCTGCTGCGTGCGCCGCAGCTGGCGGGAAATGTCCGCCGCGGTGGCGTTGAACGCGAGCAGGCGCGCGGGGTCGAGCTCGACGCGGATCTCGCGGTCGACGCCGCCGACGCGCGCGACCGATCCCACGCCGCGCACGCCCAGCAGGCGCCTGGCCACGGTGTTGTCGACGAACCACGACAGCGCCTCGTCGTCCATGCGCTCGGAGGCGACCGTGTAGGTCAGGATCGGCGAGCCGGCCAGGTCGACCTTGGCGATCACGGGATCGCGCAGGTCGCCGGGCAGCGCGGAGCGCACGCGCGAGACCGCGTCGCGCACGCCGTCGAGCGCCTCCTGCGTGGGCACCTCCAGGCGGAACTCGACGGTGACCGTCGCCGTGCCCGGTTGCACCTGCGTGTAGATGTGCTTCACGCCCCGCAGGGTGGCCATCGAGTCCTCGAGCTTGCGCGCGACGTCGGTCTCCATCTGCGCCGGGCTCGCGCCGGGCAGCGCCGCGGTGACCGTGACCATGGGCAGGTCGATGTCCGGGAACTGCTGGATCTTCATCGCCCGGAATCCCATCGCGCCGACGAGCGTGAGCAGCACGAACAGCAGGATCGCCGGGATCGGGTTGCGGATCGACCACGAGGAGACGTTCATCGTGCCGGCCGCTTCACCGCGCCGCTGCCGGCACGACGCGCACGACGTCGCCGTCGGCAAGGAAGCCCGCACCGGTGGCGACGACCTCGGCGTCGGGCGCGAGCCCGGCGGTCACCTCGATGCGCTCGCCGACGCGCCGGCCCACGCCGATCTTGGTCTGCGCCACGCGGCTGCCGTCCTCCAGCCGGAAGACGTAGGCGAAGCCGTCGCGCTGCACGACCGCGCTCTGCGGCAGCGACAGCGCAGCCGCGCGCCCGAGCTCGAACTCGCCGCGTGCGAACATTCCGGCGCGCGCGGCAGAGGGCGCGTCGAGCGGCAGGTCCACGTAGGCGATCGCGTTGCGCGTCTGCAGGTCGACGGTCGGCCCGATTATGCGCAGCGTGCCCGCAACCTCACCGCCGCCCGGCAGCCACACGACCGCTGCCATGCCCGGGGTCAGGCGGGCGATGTCGCCGGCCGCCACCTCGGCGCGCCATTCCAGGCGGTTGCCGCGGATCAGGCGGAAGAGCTCCTGTCCTGGCTGGGTGAGCGCGCCCACGGTGGCCATGCGGGCGGAGATCGTGCCGTCGTCCGGGGCGAGCACCTGCGTCTGTGCGAGCCGCAGCTCCTCGGCGTGCAGCCGGGCCTGGGCGGCAGCAAGCCGCGCGGTGGCCGTCTGCTCGGCGGTGGCCGTCTGCGTGGCGGCCTGCGAGCTGACGAAGCCCTTGGCCGCGAGGTCGCGCGAGCGCGCGGCGTTGCTCTTCGCTTCGGCCAGCACCGCCTGCGCCTCGGCGACCGCAGCCCGCGCCTGGGCCGCGTCGGCGGTGACGGCCTGCGCGTTGACGCGCGCGAGCGGCTGTCCCTTGCGGACGCGGTCGCCGACGTTGACCAGCACCTCGGAGATGCGCAGGCCCGGCAGCTCGCCGGCGACCGCGGCCTCCTGCCAGGCGACGATGTTGCCCTGCGCGGCGAGCGTGCGCGGCAAGTCTTCGCGCATCGGCCGGATCAGCGTGACGGTGAGTGCCGGCCGCGCCGACGTCGCGGACTTCGCCACGGCGGCCGGCGCAGCGGCGTCGCGACCGGTTTCCGCCGGCGCGCGCTGCGCCACCCACCACAGCGCAAGACCGGCCGCCACGACGAGCATGAAGCCGAGCAGCGCCCGCTGCGGGAAACGGCGTGCCGGCGCCGGCGGCGGAGGTGAGCTCACGCTCGCGTCTCCCGGGGCGGGGGCGCTTCGCGCTCCGTCGGCGCGCCCCCTTGCTGCCGGCCGCCGCGCGTCGCTGCGCGATTTCATGCTCGAGCAGCGCGACGCTGTAGCCGACCAGGCGGTCGACGATGTGGCGCACCGCTTCGCGGCGCTTCACGACCGCCGGCGCCAGCATCTTCATGAACTCGCGCGATACGCAGTAGTCGTTCGCCATCGCGATCACCGCGAACGCAAGCTGGTGGATGCCGGCGTCGGCCCGGGCGAGGCCGCAGTGCCGCGCGAGGAGGGCGGCCAGCGCGTCGTGCTGCGGGACGACGACGCGGGCCACGATGTCGCGGAACACCGCCGACGGCTCGAGCGCCTCGCGCAGGTGCATGCGCTCCGCGTGCAGCGCGTCCGGGGCGTCGTCGAGCGCCATCGCGACGAACGCCTGCAGGACCCGGCGGATGGCCTGCGCGAACGGGAGCGACGGTTCGCGCAGCGCGTCGAACTGGTCGGCGATCGCGCTGATCGGCTTGGTCAGGACGGCCCGGTAGAGCCCTTCCTTGTCGCCGAAGTAGTAGTGGATCGCCGCGATGTTGGCGTCTGCGGCCTGGCAGATCTCGCGCGTCGACGTCGCGGCGTAGCCCTTGGCCGCGAAGATGCGGGTGGCGTGGGCGATCAGCTGCTCGCGGGCCAGCGCGCCGCGATCGGCGTGGCGGCTCGCCCGCGGCGGGCGCCTTCCGCGTCGTCGCGCGTGGTGGGTCCGGATTTCATCGTGGACGAGATCGTATCATGTTAATCAAGCGCTTGCTTGATGTCCGATGCGCGGCGTCCCGGGTGATGGAGTGGATCCGGGCGGATCAGGGCGGATGCCGGCGCCCACGCCGGCTGCCGGCGCGCTACTGCTTCTTCGGCGGCGAGCGCGAGATGCCGATGCACCTCGCCTCGTACTGCCGCTGCAGCGAAACGCGGCGCGACGACGGGCTCTTCCGCCGGGCCTCGGCCGCCGCGAGCCGGTTCAATTCGTCGTCGAGCTGGGCGCACACCGACGAACCCCGCGGAAGCGCCGGGGCGCCGTCGGGTATCGCGAGCGGCTTGGCGCCGCGCGCGCACGGCGAGTCGGTATACGTCGTTCGCCCGGAGGCATCCTGGCATTTGTAGACCTGAGCGTGCGCGAGCGGCACGGCCGTCGCGAGCGCAAGCGCCAGCGCGAGGCCGGCCACGCCGGCCGGGAAAACGCGGCCGGAGATCCTGCGTGCGCGGCGCGGGGCGGCAGCGCGCAGCTGCGGCGGCGCGGCCGGGGACCGGACGGCGGAAACGGACGGCCCGGCGCGCCGGCGGGCGGCAGCGTTCACGCGCCGTCGGTCCCCGCCACCGGCGCGGCGCCGGCGGCCGGCGTCATGGCGATCAGGATGCTGCACGGTGCGTGATCGAGCAGCGTGGTGCTGACCGAGCCGCGCCACCAGCGGCCCAGGAACGACTGCTTCTGCTCGTGGCCGACGACGATGAGATCGCAGGCGAGCTCCGCCGCCACCCGGCAGATCTCGGCCACCGGCTCGCCGGTCGCCAGGTGGCCGATGGCGGCCTGGCCGCGGTCCTTGAGCCCGGCGAGCCCTTCCGCGAGCACCTTTTCCATGCGCTTGCCCTCCTCGAGGTTCCCCGGATCGGGAACGATGCCCTCGAAGCCTTCGACGAACATCATCGGCGGCGGCGTCGCCACGGCGAGGAGGTGGATCTCGGCGTTCGCGAACGACGCCACGTCGGTGCATTCGAACAATGCCGTCCGTCCTTCGTGCGTGCCGTTGTAGGCGAGCAGGATGCGCTTGTACATCGCGGTCTCCCCGATCGATGATGTCGGTTCGCGTCTTATACGTCCGGGCGGGCTGCCGACGCAAGCGAACCCGATGCCGTGGTGCGCCGCGTCCGCGGCACGGCGGTCGAGCGCAACGGCCGGTGCCGGCCGGTCGGCCGCGCCCGGGGGCGTTGTATAGTGCGGCTTTGCGCGCCCGGAGGCCCCATGCTGATGTCCGCCGCCGAGTATCGGGAATCGCTGCGCCGCTATCGTCCCGTCGTCTACGTCGACGGCCGCCGGATCGAGTCGGTTGCCGACGAGCCGCTGCTGGCGCCGGGGGTGGCGGCCATCGGCGTCAGCTACGACCTGGCGCTGCGCGAAGACCCGCCGGCGCTGATGCGCACGCAGGGTCCCGAATTCGACGGGCCGATCAACCGGATGCTGGCGCTGCCCCGCAGCAGCGCCGACCTGCTAAACAAGCTGGAGGCGGTCCGGCTGGTGTGCCGGGAAACGGGTTGCGCGCAGCGCTACCTGGCCGGCGACGCGCTCGCGGCGCTCCACCACGGCACGGAGCGGATCGACGCCGGCGCCGGGACCGGCTACCACGCGCGCCTGCTCGCCTATCTGCAGCACGTCTACGCCGACGACCTCACCCTCGGCATCGCGATGACCGACGCCAAGGGCGACCGCTCGCGGCGGCCGGCGCAGCAGGCGAACCCCGACACCTACGTGCACATCGTCGAGCGCCGCGCCGACGGCATCGTGATCTCCGGCACCAAGGCGATCGTCACCGCGGCGCCCTACGTCCACGAGCTGCTGGTCATGCCCGGCCGCGCGATGACCGCCGCCGACGCGGCGTTCGCCGTCTGCTGCGCGGTGCCGGTCGACGCCGAGGGGCTGACCATCGTGGCCCGGCGGGCAGGGCGCCCCGGCGAGGCGGGCGCGAGCTTCAGCGGGCGCTACGGGCAGTCGACGGGGGTGTGCCTGTTCGAGCGCGTGTTCGTGCCCTGGGAGCGCGTGTTCTGCGCCGGCGAGTGGGAGCACGCGGGCGAGATCCTCTATCACTACACCGCGCAGCACCGGCAAACCTGCATCGCGGCGCGCGCCGGCTTTGGCGACCTGCTGATCGGCGCCGGGGCGCTGGTCACCGAGGCCAACGGCGTCGACCTCGACCACGCGCCGGGCCTGCGCGAGGCGATGATCGAGCTCATCAAGATCACCGAAGGCTTCTATGCATGCGGGGTGGCGGCCTCGGTCTATTGCCAGCCGGGCCCCTCGGGCGTGGCCGCGCCCGATCCGGTGTTCGCCAACATCGGCAAGCTGCTGCTCGCGACGCAGATCTACGACATGCACCGGCTCGCGCACCACGTGTCCGGCGGCATGATCGTCGCGCTGCCCGGCCCCGACGAGGACCACAACCCGGCGACCGCCGGCCGGCTGTCCGAGGTGCTGACCGCGCGCTCGGACATCCCCTACGAAAAGCGGATCGAGGTTGCGCGCTTCATCGAGGACCTGACCGCTTCCTACCAGGCAGGGTGGTATTCGCTGATCAGCCTGCACGGGGGCGGATCGCCCGAGGCGATGAAGACGGAGATCTGGCGCCATTACCCGATCGGCAGCAAGGTCGACCTGGTCGAGCGGCTGCTCGACCGCGGCGTCCTAGCCGACGCGACGCGCAGGATCACGCGCAACCGGCAGCCGGGGCGTTGCTGCGCCGCCGGCTGCTTCGCGCCCGACACGCCGCAGATGGTGGCGCTGCCGCAGGCGCACGCCGGTCCCCCCGACACCGCGCTGCCGCGCCCGGACCCGATCGCGGCCGACTGACGCGATGGCGAGCCGACCCGCCACGACGGTGCGCGGCCCTGCGGCCGGCCGTCTCGACCGTGACCGCAGCCTGCTGCTCGTCGTCGACATCCAGGCGCGGCTGGCGCCGCAGGTGCGGGACCACGACGCGGTGATCGGGCGCAGCGAGGCGCTGCTGGCCGCGGCCCGGCGCTTTCGCCTGCCCTGTCTCGCCACCGAGCATTGCGCGGAACAGATCGGGCCGCTGATCCCGCGGCTGCGCGAGCGCTTCGACGCCGGCGAGATCTTCGCCAAGACGCGCTTCGGCGCCGCCGACCACCCCGGATTCGCGACGCTGCTGCGCGCGCAGGGGCGCGCCCAGGTGGTCGTCGCCGGCATGGAGGCGCACGTGTGCGTGCTGCAGACGGCGCTGGGTCTGGTCGCGACGGGCCACGAGGTGTTCGTCGTCGGCGACGCCGTCGGCTCGCGCGGCGAGCGCGCGGTCGATCGCGAGCTCGCGCTCGAGCGCCTGCGTCGAGCCGGGTGCATCGTCGCCGGGACCGAGACCGTGCTGTTCGAGTGGACACGCGCGGGCGACGACGACGCGTTCCGCGACGTCCTGGCGCTGGTCAAGGCGCTGCCGGCGTAGTGCGCCGATGACAGGCATACGCGGGATCTTTCGCCCCATCGCCGTCGCCGGCCCGGCGCCCGACGAGACCTGGCCCGAGGGGCCGGTGCCATCGATCGCCTGCCTGGTTCCCGACCTGCCCGGCGCCGACGAATTGCTGCCGTTTCTGCGGCGGATCGACGCGCGCCGCCGAAAACAGCGCTGAACGGTCGACCATGGATTCCGCACGCGCCGCGCCACACGACCTCGAACGCGAGCGCTGGGAGCGCGCGGTCGCACCGCTGCTCGCCGCGGGGGACGAGACCCTCTGGCGTGCCCACTGCGATGCCGTGAATGCGCAGTGGCTCGAGCGCAGGCTGCCCGCGACGGCCTGGGCGCGGCTGTTGAAGACCGACCTCTGGGACGAGGCGGCGGGGGAGGGCCTCTATCGGCTGCTTGCCGCGCACGCCGGCTCCATTGCGGGAATCGACTTCGTTCCCTCGGTACTTGCCGCCGCCGGCGCGCGGCATCCACGCCTGCTGGGGGTGCTCGCCGACGTCCGCCGCCTGCCGTTCGAAGACGGCGCCTTCGACGCGGTCGTGTCCACGTCGACGCTGGATCACTTTGCCGCGCACGACGACATCGCTGTCGCGCTGCGCGAGCTGCACCGCGTGCTGGGTCGGGGCGGGCGGCTGCTGCTGACCCTCGACAATCGCGCCAATCCGGCGATCGCCGCGCGCAACGCGCTGCCCTACGCGCTGCTGCACCGGGCCGGGCTCGTGCCGTATCCGGTCGGTGCAACCTGCGGTCCGCGGCGCCTGCGGCGGATGGTGGAGCACTCCGGATTCGAGGTGCTGGAGACCACGGCCCTGCTGCACTGTCCGCGAGTGCTCGCCGTCGCCGCGGCGCGGCGGCTGCAGCGTGCCGGCGCCGCCGCCGGCGCGCGATTCCTTGCCCGGCTGCGGGGCTGGGAAGCGCTCGCGCGGTTGCCAACGCGGTATCTGACCGGCTATTTCACCGCCGTCGATGCCCGCAAGCGATGACGCGCGAACACCACCCGATCCCGCCGCCGGGGAAGATGGCTCGGGCGTGGGCCGTACTGCGCGCCGACGGACCGCGAATCTTCTGGCTGAAGCTGGCCGGCGATCTCGGCTACCGCAGGCTGCTCCTTCTGCAGCGCTCGTTGGCGCAGGAAATTCCGGAACCCGCGGCGCGCGTGCCGGTCACCGTCGAAATTCTCCCCCTGGAAGCGGCGGACGACTTCTTCGCCTGTCGCCCCGATACGGCGCGCGAGCGCGTCCTGCATCGCTGGCGCGCCGGGCACCTGTGTTTCGTCGCCCGGCACGAGGGTGCCGTGGTCTCGTCCTGCTGGACTGCGACCGGCAACGCGTATTCCGATTACCTCGAATGTGCGATCGATCTCGCGCCGGGCGACGCGTACCTCTTCGACGCCTTCACGTTGCCGCGCTACCGCGGGAACGGCGTCGCCCATGCAGTGTGCATGCGACAATTGCTCTACCTGCAGCAGGCGGGCCATCGCCGCGCGATCCGCGCGACCGCGCCCGAGAACACGGTCGCACTGGGGGTCCACGCGAAAGCCGGCTTCCGGCCGCTGGGAACGATCGTCAGGCTCGGGTTCGGCCGCTGGCGGAAGATCGCGCGGCGCTGAAAGGGAGAACGATGACCGCGACCGACAATGGCCCCACGGCGCCGCCACGCGCTCCGCCCGGCGCCGGCGCCCACGCGAGCGCGGTTGCCGCCGGCGCGGACTGGCTGCTCGCGCAGGTTCCGGCAGCGGTCGAGGATCGACTCCGGGACGCCTACTCATGCCTGCTGCCATTGCGCGGAATCCGCGTTCCGGTCGCCCGGCTGCACGGCGCCACGCGGAGCTCGGGCCGTCAGGCGAGCATGCTCGTCGCCGGCGCCGAGCACTGGAGCCGATATCTGCCCGGGCGCTTCTTCGCCGAGACGCCGCGGCGCGAGGCGTTGGGGCACGTCGCGCTGTGGCGGCTGCCGGACCTGCTGCGCCGGCTGCGCGGCAGCGCCGATCTCACCGTCGTCCGGCTCGATCGCCTTTCGGCACGGCTGCTCTTCGACGGCGACTACCTCCGCGTTCCCGAGTGGCTCGGCACGCGGCTGCGACTGCCGATCGACGTCGCCGCGCTCGCCCGGCGGCGCAACAGCGTCGCCGAGGACGTGCGCAAGACGCGGCGCAGCGGCATGACCGCCGACGTGTCGCGCGATCCGGCGGATTTCGCCACGTTCTACCATCGGTTGTTCATTCCGTACATGGTGGCGCGGCACGGACCGGATGCTTACCTGACGGGCTTCCACCGCCTGCAACGCTCGTTCCGCCGTGGCGGCATCATGTGGGTTCTGCGCGACGGGGTGCCCGTGGCGGGGGACCTGTTCGAGCAGCGGGGCGGCACGCTGATCCTGCACGCCATCGGCGTGACCGGCGGCGACATCGCGTGGCGGCAGCGCGGCGCGGTCTCGGCACTCTACGTCCACATCATTGCGCATGCGCAGCGCTCCGGCTGCATGATGATCGACCTGCGCGGCGCGCGGCCTTCGCTTGCCGACGGCCTGCTGCGCTACAAGGCGAAATGGGGGGGCGAACTCTACAACAAGCGCGACGGCACCCACTCGTGGCTGGTTCACTGGAATCGCCTCGACGGTGCCGTGGCCGAATTTCTCGCGCATTCGCCGCTGGTGTTCCGGACGGGCGAGACGTTCTCCGGCGTCGCCGTCGCGGACCCGGCGCGGCCGTGGACGACGGCCACTGTGCAGCAGGCGCGGGACCGGCTGTGGGTTTCCGGCCTCGAGCGGCTGTGCCTCGTCGGCGGTGCGCAGTCCGCAGACGACGTATCGATACCCGCAGGCACGCGGCTCGTCGGCCACGAGCAGCTGCGCAACGCCGGCCCGCGCGCGCTGCTCGCGGCGCTCGCCGCGCAATAGGGGGCCGCCGACATGTGCGGTATCTGCGGCGTCGCCTGGTCGGAGCCGGCGCGGCCGGTGGCACCGGCGCTGCTGGCGCGGATGACCGAAGTCCTGCGCCATCGCGGGCCGGACGGCGACGGCTTCCACTGCGCGCCGGGCATCGGCCTCGGCTTTCGCCGCCTCGCCATCGTCGACCTCGCCACCGGCGACCAGCCGATCGCCAACGAGGACGGCAGCGTGGTGGTCGTGTGCAACGGCGAGATCTACAACCACGTCGAGCTGCGGCGCGAGCTTATCGCTGCCGGTCACCGCTTCCGCACCGGATCGGATGCCGAAGTGATCGTTCATCTCTACGAGGCGCACGGTGACGGCTTCCTCGCGCACCTGCGCGGCATGTTCGGCCTCGCGCTGTGGGACGCCCGCGCGCGGCGCCTGCTGCTCGCGCGCGACCGGCTCGGCATCAAGCCGCTGCACTACGCGATCACGCCCGCGGGACTGATCTTCGGCTCGGAGCAGAAGGCGATCTTCGCCTCGGGCGAGGTCGAGCCGCGGCACGACGTCCAGGCGCTGGGGCAGCTTTTCTCGTACGGCCGCATCGTCGGCGCGCGAACTTTCGCCAGCGGAATCCGTCGGCTGCTGCCGGGCCACTGCCTCGTCTGGCACGACGGCCGCGCCGACATCCGCCAGTACTGGGACGCCGCGTTCCCGGCCCGACACGACTACGATCTGCGCACCACCGACGCCGAGTGGGCTGCCGCACTGCGGGACAAGCTGACCGAGAGCGTGCGCCTGCACCTGCGCAGCGACGTGCCGGTCGGCGCGTGGCTTTCCGCCGGCATCGATTCCAGCGCCGTGACGGCGCTGATGTCGCGGCTGCTGCCCGGGCCGGTACCGACGTTCACGCTGCGCTCCGACATCGCCGAATACGACGAGCTGCGCGGGCGGAAGGGGCTGGACGAGTATCCGGAATACCGGCTGGCCGGGCACCGCATCGCCTGTGCGCGCGCCGACCTCGCGCAGCTCCCGCGGGCGATCTGGCACGGCGAGGACACGCTGACGGGCGGTCTCGGCATCGGGCAGGCGATGCTCGCAGAGGCCACCGCCGCGCACGTGAAGGTGGTGCTGACGGGGGAGGGCTCCGACGAGATCATGGGCGGGTATTCCTGGTACCCCACGCTGCGCCTGCTCGACCCGCTGTTCCGGCTGCCGCCCGCGGCGCGGCGCCTGCTTGCGGACATCCCGCCGATCCGTCGGCGCTGGCCCGGCGCCGCCGGCACGCTGCGCGGGCCGCGCGAGATGAGCTTCGAGCGTTTTGCCCGGAGCATCACGCACCTGCGCGGGCAGTCGGCCGGCGCGGCGATCCTGGCCCCGGACGTCCTCGCCCAACACGCACGCGAGGGCGAGGCCGACGACGCGCCGCGACCGCCGCCCGACTTCGCGACCTGGCACCCGTTCGCGCAGATGCAGTATTTCGATCTCAAGCACCGGATGCCGGATACCGTCGTGCTGTCGCTCGACCGGGCGTCGATGGCGCACTCGGTCGAGGCCCGGGTGCCGTTCCTCGACCACGAGCTGGTCGAGTTCTGCGCGCGCATCCCGCCGGGCGTGAAGCTCAAGTGGCTGCGCGAGAAGAGCGTCCTGCGCCGCGCGATGGTCGGCGTCCTGCCGGAGGCCATCCGCACGCGGCGCAAATGGGCGATGCAGGTGGCGACCGACGCCTGGCTGCGCGGCGAGCTGCCGCCGGTGGCCGAGGCGGCGCTCTCCGACGCGGCGTTGCGCTCGACGGGCTGCTTCGACCCGGCGGGCGTGCGTGCCCTGCGGCAGCGCCATCGCGACGGCCACGAGAACCTGGGCCAGGTGCTCTCGGGCGTGCTCGGGGTGCAGCTGTGGCACCAGGTGTTCCGGCCGGGCGCGCACGGGGCGTACGTGGCGCCGTGAACTACCGGCTGCGCGACTTCCCGGCGCTGCTGGCGACTCCCGCCGGCCGCGCGCAGCTTCGCACCGGCGCCGGCTACCGGCTGTGGCCGCTGTCGTCGCGGCTCGCGCGGCTGTACCGGCGCAGCGTCGCGCGCCGGACGCGGGTCGTCGCGGTCGTGGGGTCGTTCGGGAAAACGACGACCACGCGGGCGGTGTCGGCGGCGCTGGGCGTCCCTGCGCATCCCAACATGCTGCGCAACGCCTGGAGCTCGGTCGCGCTGGCGCTGCTGCGCATCCGGCCGGCGCAGCGCCACGCGGTGATCGAGGTCGGGATCGCCGCGCCCGGGCAGATGGCGCGCTACGCCCCCGTGGTGCTGCCCGACATCGTTGTCGTGACGTCGATCGGCAGCGAGCACAACCGCAGCCTTGCCACGCTGGAGGTGACGCGCCACGAGAAGGCGGAGATGGTCCGTGCGCTCGCGCCGTCGGGCATCGCGGTGCTCAACGCCGACGATCCCAACGTGCGCTGGATGGCGGGACAGACTGCTGCGCGGGTCGTCACCTTCGGCTTCGGCGCGGATTGCGACGTGCGTGCGACCGATTACCGGCTCGACTGGCCGGCGGGCTCACGCTTCCGGGTGAGTGCGTTCGGCGAGGAATCCGACGTGGCGGTGCGCTTTCTCGGCCGGCACCTGGTCCATGCGACGCTGGCGGCCATCGCCGTCGCGCGGCTCGAGGGCGTGGCGCTCGCCGACGCGCTGGGTCGCCTGCATGCAGTGCAGCCGGCGCCGGGGCGGATGCAGCCGGTCGCGCTGCCCGACGGGGTCACGGTGCTGCGCGACGACTGCAAGTCGAACCCGGAGACGATGCACGCCGCGCTCGACGTCCTCGGCGAGATTCCCGCCCGGCGCCGGATCGTCGTGTTCGGCGACGTGGCCGAGCCGCCGTCGAGCCAGCATGCGCTGTACCGGGAACTCGGCCGGCGGGTCGCGGCGATCGCCGCGCACCTGGTCGTCGTGGGCCCGAACCCCGGGCGCTATGCCGGGGGTGCGCGGCGCGCCGGGATGCCGGCGGAGCGCATCCACGACGGCGGGCGCACGCCGCGGCCGGCGGCGGCGATCGTGGCGAAGCTGCTGCAGCCTGGCGATGTCGTGCTGATCAAGGGCCGCGGCACGCAGATGCTCGATCGCGTCCGCCTGATCCTGGAGGGGCGCCCGGTGCGCTGCGACATCGGCTACTGCAGCCTGAACCGGTCCGACTGCGAGGGCTGCCCGATGGTGGAGTCGGGCTGGGGAACCCACCGCGTGGTCATGGTGCGTCGGCCGGCGCGGCGAGCATCTCCCGCAACCGCGGGAGAATCGCCTCGGTCGCGCGCTCGCCCTGCTCGATGATGTACGGAATCTTCCCGGCGTCGAACAACCGGATGTGCTCCTTGAATTCCGGGATGATCGGGATCACCTCGCTGTAGCGCGCGAGGTGGTGCAGCGCGTAGCGGGAGCGCATCAGGTTGTTGGTCATGATCGAGGAGAGCTGGAACGCGAAGCGCACCGGCGTGTGCACTTCCTCCTGGTGCGGGCTCTCGAAGCCCATCGCCAGCACGATGTCCGCACCTTCGCTGATCGCGACGCCGACCGGCAGCGGATCGGACACGAAGCCGTCGACGCAGACCCGCCCGCCGACGTCCCAGGGCTTGAAGATGAACGGGATCGAGATGCTGGCGCGGATCGCGTCGATCAGGCTGCCCTCGTCGAAGACGACCTGCTCGCCGCTGTGGAAGTCGGTCGCCGTGACGCGCAGCGGCACCCGCAGCTCCTCGATGCGCGCCATGCCGAAGGCCTCGCGCAGGCGGCCCATCACGCGAGTGTCGCGGCGCAGGCCAAAGTGCTCGTTGAAGCCGAACATCCGCGGCATCAGCGCCGCCAGCAGCGCGCGGTTGTCGCGCGCGGCGGTCAGGTCGTGGGTCCACAGCTGCTCGGCCATCGTCGCCGCGACGTCGCTCTTGTGGCCGATCGCGGTGAGCGCGGTGAAGATGCTGCCGGCGCTGCAGCCGACCAGGAGGTCGATTTCGATGCCCTCGCGCGCGAGCACGTGGGTGAGGCCGACGGCCGCCGCGCACTTGACGCTTCCCGCCCCGATGACGACGGCGACCCGCTTCCTGTTGCCCACTGTCTCCTCCACGGCCGCGCCCGGCGCCGCCTTCCGCACGGCGGTCTCTCGGTGCGATCGGCGCAATCGTTTAATATAGCATCCGTGCCGCAACCGACTTCCGGCCCTACCGACGCGGACACCGCGCCGGCGCCGTACCCGTCCGCCGGCGTTCCAGGCCCGCCCAGCTCTTGTTCGCCGCACCTTCGCCGTCGAAGCCCGGTCACCGGTGGATGACCGTCGTGATCCTCGCCTGCCTCGCGGGCGTGGCGCTCGCTGCCGCGACGCCCGGGCGCGCGCAGGCGCCGGCCACGGTGCTGCTCGAGGATCTCACCTGGACCGAGCTCCGCGACCAGGTCCGGGCGGGCAGGACGACGATCATCGTCCCCATCGGCGGCACCGAGCAGAACGGCCCGCACATGACGCTCGGCAAGCACAACGCGCGGGTGAAGGCGCTGTCCGAAAGGATCGCGCGGGCGCTGGGCAACGCGCTGGTGGCGCCGGTCGTCGCCTACGTGCCCGAGGGCGGCGTGGATCCGCCGACCGCGCACATGCGCTTTCCCGGCACCATCACCGTGCCCGAGGGCGCCTTCCGGAAGGTGCTCGAGTACGCGGCGCGCAGCTTCCGGCGCGCCGGCTTCCGCGACGTCGTCCTGCTCGGCGATCACGGCGGGTATCAGAAGGACGACCAGGCGGTCGCCGACCGGCTGAATCGCGAGTGGGCGGCGACCGGGGTGCGCGTGCACGCGATCGCCGAGTACTACGGCGTGACCGAGACCGAGTACCCGCAGGCGCTGAAACGAAGGGGATACACCGACGCCGAGATCGGGATTCACGCCGGTCTCGCCGACACCTCGCTCGCGCTGGCCATCGATCCGCGCCTGGTCCGCATGGACAAGGTGCAGCGCCGGCGTGGTGACCGCGAACGCCGACGGCGTGCGCGGCGACCCGCGCCGGTCGAGCGCCGAGCTGGGGCAGCTCGGCGTCGATCTCATCGTCGAGCGCAGCGTCGCCGCAATCCGGAAGTCGGTCGCGCGGCCCCGTTGAACGCAAACCAGGAGTGATCGTGCAGAGACGGAAATTTCATCGCGGCGTCGCCGCGCTCGTGGGCGCCGGGATTGCGTTCGCGCTGGCCGGCGTCGGCGACGCTCGCCTCCGGCCCGCCGGCGGGGCGCCGGCGGCGGCGATCGTGACCGTGCCCGGGATGCCGCCGGTGGTGGATCCCGGCAACCTCTACAGCGAGACCACCGCCGGCAAGCTGAGCCCCGCAGTGGCGGGCGACCTGCCGCGCGTGTACGTCCCCCACGTGCAGTCCAACGATGTCTGGGTCATCGATCCGGCGACGCGCAAGGTCGTCGACAAGTTCAAGGTCGGCGTGAATCCGCAGCACGTCGTGCCGTCGTGGGACCTGCGCACGCTGTGGGTCGCCAACAACGCCGAGGGTCGCCGCGACGGCAGCCTGACGCCGATCGACCCGAAGACCGGCAAGCCGGGCAAGCCGATCCCCGTCGACGACCCGTACAACATGTACTCGACGCCGGACGGCAAGTCGGTGATCGTCGTCGCCGAGGCGTTCAAGCGGCTGGACTTCCGCGACCCGAAGACGATGGCGCTGCAGTCGTCGCTGGCCGCGCCCCGCTGCGGCGGCATCAATCACGCCGACTTCTCGATCGACGGCCGCTTCGCGATCTTCACCTGCGAGTTCGACGGCGCCTCGTCAAGATCGACCTGGTCGAGCGCAAGGTGCTGGGCTACATCCAGCTGATCAAGGCGGGCCTGCCGACCACGACCGTCAAGGGTGTGGACGGGCGCGACGAGACCGTCTGCACGACCTGGAAGGGCATGCCGCAGGACATCCGCGTGTCGCCCGACGGCAAGACTGTTCTACGTCGCCGACATGATGGCCGACGGCGTCTACGTCGTCGACGGCGCGACGTTTCGCCAGGTCGGGTTCATCCCCACCGGCGTCGGCACCCACGGCCTGTACCCGAGCCGCGACGGCACCAAGCTCTACGTCGCCAACCGCGGCTCGAACCGGATCCACGGGCGGCCGAAGGGCAAGGGCAGCGTCGCGGTCATCGACTTCGCGACCCGCAAGGTCGAGGCGACCTGGCCGATCCCCGGCGGCGGCAGCCCCGACATGGGCAACGTCAGCGCCGACGGCAAGGTGCTCTGGCTGGCCGGGCGCTTCGACGACGTCGTCTACGCCATCGACACCGCCGACGGCAGCGTGACGACGATTCCCGTGGGCAAGGAACCGCACGGGCTCACCGTCTGGCCGCAGCCGGGCCGCTATTCGCTCGGTCACACCGGCAACATGCGCTAGCGCGCGGGTCCGCGCCGACCGGTCATCCACCTTCTCACCGGAGAATCACGCCGCCATGCTCGCTTCACTCGTCGTCACCGTCATCGGCCCTGACCGCCCCGGCCTGGTCAGCGAGCTTTCGGACCGCGGCAAGGCGCACGGGGCCAGCTGGGCCGAGAGCCGGATGCAGAGCCTCGCCGGGCAGTTCGCCGGCATCGTCCGTTTCGAGGTCGACGCGGCGCGAGCCGAGCCGCTGGCGACGGCGCTGGCCGGGCTGGAAGCGCTCGGGCTGCGCGTGGTCATCGCCCGGGGCGAGGGGACGCCGCGGGTGCCCGATGCCAGGATGCTGAAGCTGGAGCTCGTCGGCAACGACCGGCCAGGCATCGTCCGCGACATCTCGCGCGTGCTCGCCGGCTGCGGGGTCAGCATCGCCGAGCTCGACACCGAGATCGTCAGCGGCGCGATGTCGGGCGGCGACCTGTTCCAGGCGAGGGCGCTGCTGCAGGTCCCGGCGGCGCTGCCCACCGAAGAGCTGCGGCAGATGCTCGAGGCGCTGGCCAACGAGCTGATGGTCGACGTCGCGCTCGGCGATCCGGGGGCCTGAGCCGGCGCGGCGCAGGCGCGGCCATCCGACCGGACGGTCGACGGTGATCGGTTCGATCTCCACGCGGCGATTCGGCTCCAGGCATGCGATGAGCACGGCCTGCGCGGTCGCGCTTGCACTGGACGACGGGGTTCGCCTCGCCCCTGCCGATGGCGACGAGGCGGTCGGCGGCGACCCCTTGGCGACGAGATAGGCCTTCACGGCGTCGGCGCGGCGCTGCGACAGCTCGAGGTTGTAGGCGTCCGATCCGAGCCGATCGGTGTAGCCGGTGATCCTGATCCCGGTGATCCGGGGATTGCGCTCCAGCGCGAGCGGCGATTTCGTCGAGCTTCGGCTGCGGCGCCGCGAGGTCGGCACGATCGAACGCGAACAGCTCCCGCGCCGAGAGCGTGTAGCGCTCGAATCTCGGCGCCGCCGCGCGCGGTGCCGCGGGCGGCGGCAGCGAGGCGACGACCGGCGGTCTTCTGGACGTAGATCGTCGGGCCGCGCTGTCGACGTAGACCGGATACGGGTAGGTGGCGCGGGTAGGCGTAGTAACCGGGGTAGGCGTAGTAGCCCGGGTAGGCGTAGTAGCCCGGGTAGGCGTAGCTAGCCCGGGTACGCGTAATAGCTCGGCACGGGTACCGGTACGGGTAGGCGCTCGCGCCGAAACGGACCGCGCGCCCCAGCCATGCCAACCGGCACGGTTGCCGCCGTACCGGGGCCTCCCGGACCGTTGCCGTGCCATCCGCCGTGCGCGCGGGGGCCGCACCGCCGCCGGCCGCGGCGTGCCCGCCGCGTTCCTTTGCCAGCGCGACGCCGGCCGCGAAGCCGGAGATCAGCAGCACGGCGATCAGCCTTCCCGGGGTGTTCATGGGCTCTCCCCTCCGTAGTTCGCAGCGCGTCCGCCTGCCGCGGGGCGGCACGCCGGAATGATCCGACGGCGTCGGCCTTCAGCCGTTAACGCGCGAGCCCCCCGGCGGTTGAATCCATGTTGCGGATTCCGATCGCCGGATCGGGGGCGAAACGCTGGAGACCGTGTGACCGCGGACCGCGAGGTAGCGGCGCCCGATCCGCCCGGCGCTGGCCGGCGCCGCCCCGAAGTGGCCGCCAGTCGCGAAAACCCGTCAGCGAGCCCGATCGGCGCCGCTGCCGGATGCTGCGTCGAGCAGTGGCGGGATCCGTCGCAGGATTGCGCCGGCAACGCATTGAGCAGGAGGAAGCTCATCACGTGCAGCGGCGTGAAGCGCGCCTCGAACGGCGGAAACGCCTCGACGCCGTGCGGGAATGCATTGATGTGGCACCCGCGCAACTGAAGCCGGGCTGCGTGTACGACTCGAGCGTCGTGTTGACGAGGCTGGTCGTGTTGGAGAACTGGGGTCCCGGCACGCCGGGCCCCAGGTCGCGGTTGGGAACGCCCCGGCCCCAGGTAGGGATTCTCGCCGTCGACGTAGGGATTGTTCCGGGTTCCGCTTTTGTTCTGGGTGCCGACGAGCTGATAGTAGCGCCAGACGGTGTCGCGCAGCATTGCCTGGTAGCGCCGGTTGATCCGCTGCACCGCCTGCGGGATCGGCGTCGCGCGCGAGACGTTGATCCTCCTGCGCTGATCGACCGGAGGCACCGTCGCGCCGACGGCGAAGGCCTTGGGAATGATGCCGGGCTGGCCCGACAGGCCTTCCACCTCGTAGCCGTTCGGATAGCGTGCCGGGCCGCGGCTCCAGCCGTGCGCGTGCCGGCGGCCCGGATTGAGCGAAGGCGTCTTCGGCAGCGGGAGCGGGTCGTCCGGCACCTGGAACAGTTCGACGTTGTCGACGTGCTCGAACGTGGACGGCAGATGACCGTTCGGTGTGACCCGGTGGATGTGGAACCCCACCAGCCCGACCAGCCGCGTCTCGTAGGTGCCGTCGGGCAGGGACATCTTCATCATCCGCCGAAAGTAGCGCTCGACGATATCGGGATTCGGGCCGTCGGTGCGCAGCACCCGCCACGCGGCCTTCACCTCGACCAGACCTTGCTGCGCGTAGAGGGCTGCGCGAGGACGTAGGGCTCGGTGCCCGTGGGAAGCGTCTGGAAATAGGCGGGGTCGCCGGGTGGCGGCGCCTCGCCGTTGTCCCAGGCGTACCGGATGAATTTCCGCACGGCCGCCTTTTGGGTGTCCGCGCTGAAATAGCCGAAGGTGGCGATGTAGTCGAAGTAGGTCTGATTGAGCGTCACCTCGTAGCGCAGGTAGTTCCGGGTTCTGGTCGACGGCCGGTCCGGTGGGAACGTTGGCGTGCGTGTACGGCTGATTGATGCCCGGCGAGAACTGGCCGTTGTAGCCGGGCGGGTGCAGTTCCCGGAAGCCGTCGTCCAGGTTCGCGAATCCAGGCGTGCTCCAGGTGACGTTCCAGCCGACCGGGTCCACGAACACGTCCCCCGGGACCATGTACGTTTCCCAGACGACGAGCGGCGACGTCCCGGAGGCGTTTCCGCTGCCGAAGATCGGCACCGGGCCGGCGGCGGTATCGGGCTGCCCGCGCATGCCCTCCTGCCCGGCGGGCGTGGTGGCGAGCCACGGCCAGTTGAGCGCGATGAACGAATCCCACGCGAATTCGTAGACCTGCTCCTGCGTGGGCTGGAGCGGCGCCGGATCGTCGCGGTGTTTTTGTTAGATGTTGAAGGGTATGAGTTAGCGCTCGTTGGGTGGTTAGATGCTTTTGGTATTGATTGTTTTTGTTGTTATCGTGGTTACGGTGAGCGTTAATGTTGTAGCAAGATGGTATGCGCGATATTAGTTATGTTGATTTGATTTGGATGTTGTTATGGTATGTTTTTTTGGAATAGGGTGTTAGATGGTTATGTGAAGGATGTGAGGTGCAAGGGTGCTAGCGATGTGGCTCTGTAGGTGCGCCGCGGCGGCCGGAAATGCAGCCGTCGACGGACGGCCAATTGGTCGTTCGAGCCGATTCTGGTGGAGCCGATGTCGTGGGTCAACCCTCGGAGCCCCGCTGCCGCGCGGCCCTGCGCACTTGTGATTCGCCGAGCGCGTACGCTAAGATGCGCCTCGAACGAAATTTCCGAAGTCACCGATGTTCACATCGCAGCGGCATCGGGCCCGCCATCCGAGGAGAGCGACAATGAAGCACAGCCATCCGAGCCGCCGCGGCGTGCTCAACGTGATCGTTTCGGCCGGCGTCGCGATGTCGCTGTCGGCGTGGGGCGTCGACGCAGCGGCGCAGACCCGCGTCACCTACAAGTCGGCGAAGACCGGCTCGTCCTACTATCAGATGGGGGTCGAGATCGCGCAGGCGATGAAGGCGGGCACCGGACGGCAGGATCATCGTCACCGTCGAGGAGAGCCAGGGGTCGGTCCAGAACGTGATGGAAGCCGCGACCCGCACCGGCAACTACGTGTTCACGACGCCGCCGGCGCTGGTCGTCTCCGCGCAGGAAGGCAAGGGGCCGTTCAAGGACAAGACCAACCCGAAGTTCGCCGACATCCGCGCGCTGTTCCCGATCCCGTCGCTGACGATGCACTTCGTCGTGCGCGCCGATGCCGGCATCAAGTCGTTCGCGGACCTCGCGGGCAAGAAGCTGCTGATCGGCAAGGGCAGCTTCGGCGCCACGGAAGGCGAGAAGTATCTGCAGCTGTTCGGCCTCGAAGGCAAGGTCCAGCTCGCCGACGTCGAGCTCAGCAACGCGGTGCCGGCGCTGAAGAACGGCCAGATCGACGGCTTCGTCACGGCCGGGTCGTACCCGGCGCCGAACGTGATCGAGGCGGCCGCCAGCACCGGGGTGAACATCCTTTCGCTCGACGACGCGCAGATCAAGCTGACCAAGCGGACCCGGCTGGTGATTCCGGCGGGCACGTACGCGGGGCAGACGACCGACGTCGTCACCACGTCGCTGCCGGTGGTCGCGTACACGACCACACAGATGGACGACGAGACCGCGTACCTGCTGACCCGCACCTACTGGACCCAGCGCGACAAGATGGCGGCGAGCGGCCCCGTGGTGGAAAGGCGTGACCCGGGACATGCTCGGCAACATCGAGGGCAAGATCCACCCCGGCGCGCTGCGCTTCTACAAGGAAGCGGGCTACCCGGTGGCCGACGCCAACAAATAGTCGCCGCCCGCCGGTCGGGCCGCAGCGCCGGCCGCGCGAGCGGGTCGGAGCCGAACCGGGCTGCGGCGGGTCACGCGGCCGCGCCGGCCCGACGCACGCCGGCCGCCGTCAGATCGATGCCATCCTTCCTCTGGCCCGCGCTCGGCGCGGTCAGCATCGTCTTTCACGTGTGGCTGATCTTCGCCGGCCTGGTGCCCAATCTGGTCAGCCGGCCGCTGCACATGGCGCTGGCGCTGCCATGGGTGATGCTGTGGACGCCGGACGGCAGGCGGCCCGGGCCGCTGGCGTGGGCGATCTCGCGTGCTCGGGAATCGCCGTCGTGCGTCTGGGTGGCGTGGAACCAGGCGGCGCTCTCGGACCAGTACGGAAGCCTCGCGGGCGGCCTGCAGACGGCGATCGCCGTCGTGCTGCTCGCCTGCGTGATCGTGATGGCGCGCCGCGCCGTCGGCTGGCCGCTGCCGGCCCTGGCCGTGCTCACGCTGCTCTACGGGCTGTTCGGCCAGTACGTGCCGGGTGAGTTCGGGCACCCCGGCACGCCGCTCGCGAGCTTCCTCGGCACCCTGACCATCGCCGAGGGCGGGCTGTGGGGCAGCCTGACCGGCGTCTCCGTGGGCATCGTCGCGATCTTCGTGATCTTCGGCGCGGTGCTCAACGCGGGGCAGGCCGGCGCCGGGTTCATGAACGTCGCCGCGGCCGCGGCGGGCCGGCTCACGGCGGGCGCGGCCAAGGTGTCGGTGATCTCGTCGGCGCTGTTCGGCTCGATCTCGGGTTCGGCGTCCGCCAACGTCGCCTCGACCGGCGCGATCACGCTGCCGGCGATGGTCCGGCTCGGCTATCCGCGCTCGCTCGCCGCGGCGGTCGAGGCGGTCGCCTCGTCGGGCGGACAGATCATGCCGCCGCTGATGGGCGCAGGGGCGTTCGTCATGGTCGAGCTCACCGGCGTGCCCTACGACGGCATCATGCTCGCGGCGCTGCTGCCGGCGCTGCTCTATTTCTTCGCGGTGTGGGTGGGCATCAACGCGTTCGCGCGCCGCTACGACGCTGCCGGGCCTGCCCGAAAGCGAGCAGCCGGCACCGCGCACCGTGGTGATCACGACCGGGTTCTTCCTGGTGCCGTTCTCGGTGCTGCTGTGGGGCATGTTCGGGGCCGGCTACACGCCGCAGTACGCGGCCTGCCTGGGCATCGTCGCCGCCGCCGCGCTGCTCGTCACCGACGACGCGTTCCGCGTCGAGCCGCGCGCGGTCGCCGCGCGCCTCGGCCGGGCGGCGACCACCGCCGGCCGGCAGATCGGGATGATCGCCTCGATCATCCTGTGCGCGTCGATCGTCATCGGCGTGCTGGGGATCACCGGGCTGGGCGTGAAGATCACCTCGGTCATCCTGTCGGGATCCGGCGGCCTGCTGTGGCCGGCGGTGCTGCTGACCGCGCTGGCGTGCCTGCTGCTGGGCATGGAGGTGCCGACGACGGCGGCCTACGTGATCTGCGTCTCGGTGGCCGGGCCGGCACTGACCGAGCTGGGGCTGGGCACGCTGCAGGCCCACCTGTTCGTGTTCTGGTTCGCGCTGCTGTCGACGATCACGCCGCCGGTCTGCGGCGCCGTGTTCATCGCCGCGGGGATGGTCGAGGCGAACTGGCTCTCGGTCGCGTTCAAGGCGATGGCGCTGGGACTCGGGCTCTATCTGATTCCGCTGGGGATGATCTCGAGTCCGGGCGTGATCGCGCTGGCGGTCTCGCCGGTCGCGGCGCTGCTGGCGGCGCTCAAGATCGGCGCCGCGGTCGCGATGGTGTCCTACGGCGTGATCGCGCCGGGGCCGGCGTTGAAGCGGCTGCTCCTGACCGGCGCGGGTCTGGCGACGCTGCTCTATCCCCTGCGCTGATCGCGCCGCCGCGACGGCCGATCTGTCGGCGCGCGCTCCGGCGCTGCCGAGCGTCGAAGCGAATGCGCCCCCGACCGGCGGGGGCGCATCGGCGGATGTCCGCGCCGGCGCGCCGCGGCGCGGACTCGATCAATCGGCCTTCGCCTTCTCCTGCATCGCCGCCTGCAGCTTCTTGATGTCCTGCGGGCGACAGCTGCGGGCGGTCCACCTTGATCGTCAGCTTGTCGAGCTTGGCGGTCAGCGGGAACGGCGGCTTGTAGTCGGCGTCGTTCACGCCGGTCAGCGTGTCGGAGCCGATGTCGAAGCTCTCGTCCCACTGCAGGATCATCGGCAGGGTGTGCTTCATCTCCTTGGTGTCGACGACCTTGCCGTCGACCTTCAGCGTGCCGGTGCCGGGCCGGCCGACGCCGCTGAAGTTGTTGAACGCCAGCGTGCCGGCGCCCATGCCGTCGTACTTGAAGTCGAACTCGACCGTGTGCTTGCCCGGCGGCGAGCGCCTCGGGGCCTTCCCACTTGATCCGTTCGAGATCGACCATGTTCCACAGGAACACCGGCTTGCCCTTCAGCAGGTAGAAGCCGTAGCCGCCGAAGCGCCCGCCCGAGGTCAGGATCATGCCCTCGGCGCCGCCCTGCGGCACCTCGATGTCGGCCGTGATGGTGTAGGAGGTGTTGAGCAGCAGCGGCGAGTCGCCCTGCGGCAGGCCGACCATCGGCCGCGTGTAGACGAACTCGGTGCGGCCGGCGGTGATGTTCGGGCGCGGCGCGACGATGCGGGCGGCCACCGAGGCGTCCAGCGGGAAGACCTGGTACTTCTTCGCCTCCTCGAGGAACATCTTGCCGCATCTCCTTGACCTTCTCCGGGTGCTTCGCGGCGATGTCGTTGGACTGGTTGAAGTCCTTGGTCAGGTCGTAGAGCTGGAACACCTGGTTGTTCAGCGGATCGGGGTTGGCCGGGCCGAAGGCCTCCCACGGCGCGCGGTTGACCTTGGTGCTCAGCAGCCAGCCGTCGTGGTACAGCGCCCACTGCCCCATCATCTCGAAGTACTGGGTCGTGTGCCGCGACGGCGCCTTGGCGTTCTCCGCGTCGAAGGTGTAGGCGAAGCTCGTGCCTTCGATCGGCGCCTGCTTGATGCCGTCGACCATCTCGGGCGCCGGGATGCCGGCGGCCTCGAGGATCGTCGGCACGACGTCGATCACGTGGATGAACTGCTCGCGCAGCGCGCCCTTGTCCTTGATGCGCGCCGGCCACGACACCACCATGTTCTGGTTGATGCCGCCGAGCCGCGAGGCGTTCTGCTTGAACCAGTCGAACGGCGTGTCGAAGGCCCACGACCAGCCGGCCGACATGTGGTTGTAGGTCTCCTCGGTGCCCCAGACGTCGTACCACTTCATCTGCACGTCGACCGGCATCTTGTTGAGGCCGTTGAAGAACGCGACCTCGTTGGGCGTGCCGAGCGGCCCGCCCTCGGCGCTGGTGCCGTTGTCGCCGTTGATGTAGATGATCAGCGTGTTGTCGAGCTTGCCCAGGTCCTCGAAGGCCTGGATCACGCGGCCGATCTCGTGGTCGTTGTAGGCGGCATAGGCGGCGAAGACCTCGACCTGGCGGATGAAGAGCTTCTTCTCCTCCGCGCTGAGTTGGTCCCAGGGCTTCAGGACGTCGTCGGGCCAGGGCGTCAGCTTCGCATCCTTGGGGATCACGCCGAGCCTCTTCTGGTTCTCGAAGATGCGCTCGCGCAGCTTGTTGTAGCCGTCGTCGAACAGGTGCATCGCGCTGATCTTGTCCACCCACTCCTTGGTCGGGTGGTGCGGCGCGTGCGTGGCGCCGGGCGCGTACTTGATGAAGATCGGCTTGGACGGGTCGGTCTGGTGCATCCGCGTGATGCAGTCGATGGCGTCGTCCGCCATCGCCGGTGATGAGGTTCCAGCCCGGCTTGCCCTCGAACGGGATAGATCTGCGTCGTGTTGCGGAACAGGTTCGGCTGCCACTGGTTGGCGTCGCCGCCGACGAAGCCGTAGAAGTACTCGAAGCCCATGCCGGTCGGCCACTGGTCGAACGGCCCGACCTGGCTGGCCGCGAAGGCCGGCGTGTTGTGGTCCTTGCCGAACCAGGACGTGTGCGTAGCCGTTGTCGAGCAGGATCCGCCCGATCGTGGCCTTGTCCTCGGCGATGATGCTGTTGTAGCCGGGGAAGCCGGTCGACTGCTCGGAGATCACGCCGAAGCCGGCCGAATGGTGGTTGCGCCCGGTGATCAGCGCGGCGCGCGTCGGCGAGCACAGCGCGGTGGAGAACACCCGGTTGTAGCGCAGGCCCTCGTTCGCGATGCGGTCCATCGTCGGCGTCGGGATCACGCCGCCGAAGGTGCTCGGCACGCCGAAGCCGGCGTCGTCGGTGATGATCAGCAGGACGTTCGGCGCGCCCTTGGGCGGCACGATGCGCGGCGCCCACCACGGCTTCGACTGCAGCGCGTCGTCCTTGATCACGCCGCCGAACTTCGGGTCGGGCGGCGGGAGCTGCTTGCCGCTGATGGTGGTGGTGGCGCTGGGCGAGCCCGGCGTGCCGGTGACCTGCTGCGCGCCGGCCTGCGTCGGGCCGAAGAACGCCGCGACGACCGCGGAAACCAGCGCAGTTTTTCGAAAACTCATAGGTAGCTCCTGGAAGAATTTGGACCGCGTTCGCGCTTCCGAGGCGCCCCCCGCTCGGAAAGCGCGGCCAATCGTGCCGCCGCATCGCTCGCGATGCCGCCGCAGCGTACGACGACGAATGTTACCAAAAGGTGACGGGCGAAGGGTCGAGCGCACATTGCACTAGAATGGTGCCCATGACGGCGCTCGCACGATTCCTCGAAGGCCACCCGGCCTATTCCGCGACCGGCGCGCTCGACGAGCTGCGCGCGCGGGAATACGGCCGGCTCGACGCGCAGCGGCACGTGTATCTCGACTACACGGGCGGCGGCCTCCACGCCGCCGCGCAGGTCCGGGAGCACGCGCAGCTGCTCGCCGACTGCGTGCTCGGCAATCCGCACTCGGCGAATCCGACGGCGATGGCCACGACGCGGCTGGTCGAGCAGGCACGCGCGACGGTCCTCGCCTACTTCAACGGCCACCGGCGAGTACACGGCCGTTTTCACGCTGAACGCGTCCGGGGCATTGAAGCTCGTGGGCGAGTCGTATCCGTTTGCGGCCGGCGGGCGACTGCTGCTCACCGTCGACAACCACAATTCGGTCAACGGCATCCGCGAGTTCGCCCGCGCCAGGGGGGCCGCCGTCGATTACGCGCCGCTGACGGTGCCCGAACTGCGCCTCGATGCCGCCGCCATGGACGCGCTGCTCGCGCAGGCGGACCCGACGCACGCCAACCTGCTGGCGTTCCCGGCGCAGTCGAATTTTTCCGGCGTGCAGCATCCGCTCGATCTCGTCGCCACCGCCCGCGACCGCGGCTGGCACGTGCTGCTCGACGCCGCCGCGTTCGTGCCGACCAACCGCCTCGACCTGCGCGTCGTGACGCCGGACTTCGTGGCCTTGTCGTTCTACAAGATGTTCGGCTACCCGACCGGCGTGGGCTGCCTGCTGATCCGCAATGCGACGCTGGGGCGGCTGCGGCGGCCCTGGTTCGCCGGGGGCACCGTGAACTTCGCCACCGTCCAGGGACGGATGCACGTGCTCGCGCCCGGCGAGGCGGGCTTCGAGGACGGCACGCTCGACTACCTCGGCATTCCGGCGGTCGAGATCGGGCTGCGCCATCTCGAGCGCGCGGGCATCGACGCGATCCACTCGCGCGTGAACTGCCTCACCGACTGGCTGCTGGCGGAACTGCTCGCGCTGCGCCACCGCAACGGACGCCCGCTGGTGCGCGTGTACGGGCCGGCCTCGTCGACGCTGCGCGGCGGGACGGTCGCGATGAACCTGTACGATCCGGACGGCCGTCTGCTCGACTACCGGCGGATCGAGGAGCTCGCCGGGGCCGAGCGCATCTCGCTGCGGACCGGATGCTTCTGCAATCCCGGCGCCGGCGAAGCCGCCGAAGGTTTGACCGAGGACGACATGCGCGCCGGGATGGCGGCCGGCGCCGACATCACGCTGCCGCGCTTCCTCCAGGTGATCCAGCATCGCGGCGGCAAGAGCGCCGGCGCCATCCGCGTCTCCTTCGGGCTGGCGAGCAATTTCGCCGACGCCGAGCGCTTCCTGCGCTTCGTCGCGGGCTTCCGCGACCGGGACGCGCCGACGATCGGCGCGGTCACCTTCGACATCGAGTCGTGCCGCGTGCTCCGCGACGGAAGCTGACCGCCGCCGCGAACCCCTGCCGCTACGCTGCGCGCGCTTTCACGCGGCGCCCCGCTGCGCGGCCAGGCCCTGCTCGCGCAGCGCGTCGAGCGACGCGTTCATCGTCAGCGCCTGCGGATCCACCTTGACGTGCAGCAGCGCCGGCTTGCCCGCCTCGAGCGCGCGCTCGAAGGCGGGCGCGAACTCGGCGGTCCGGGTGACGGTCTCGCCGTGCGCGCCGCAGGCTCGCGCCAGCGCCGCGAAATCCGGGTTGACCAGCGCCGTGCCGTAGACGCGCTCGGGATACGTGCGCTCCTGGTGCATCCGGATCGTGCCGTACATTCCGTTGTCGACGACGACGAAGATCACCGCCAGGCCGTACTGCACCGCGGTGGCCAGCTCCTGCCCGTTCATCAGGAAGCAGCCGTCGCCGTTCCACGAAGACGACGATGCGCTCCGGGTGCATCGCCTTGGCCGCGACCGCGGCGGGGACGCCGTAGCCCATCGCGCCGGAGTAGGGGGCGAGCTGGGTGCGAAAGCGGCGGTAGCGGAAGAGTCGGTGCAGCCACACCGAATAGTTGCCGGCGCCGTTGGTGAGGATCGCGTCGTCGGGCAGACGGCCGTCCAGCCAGAGCACCGCCTGCCACAGGTCGAACTCCCCGGGCACCGGCCGCGGGACCCGCCACGCCGCGTACTCGGCGTTGGCGGCAGGCGCGGTCCCGCGCCAGGCGGTGGCGTCGAGCGGCGGCGCGTCGTTCATCGCGGCGAGGAACTCCCCCGGTGTCGCCGCGATCGCCAGTGCCGGCTGGTAGACGCGGCCAAGCTCGTCGCTGCCCGGGTGCACGTGGATCAGCGCCTGCGCAGGCACCGGCGCGTCGAGCAGCGTGTAGCCGGAGGTCGTCATCTCGCCGAGCCGCTCGCCGATCACCAGCAGGACGTCGGCGCCGCGCACGCGCGCGGCGAGCTTCGGGTTGATGCCGATGCCGACGTCGCCGGCGTAGAGAGGGAGGCGGTTGTCGAAGAGGTCCTGGCTGCGGAAGCCGCAGGCCACGGGCAGCGCGTTGCGCTCGGCGAAGTGCCGCAGCGCCGCCACCGCGGCGCCGTTCCAACGGCTGCCGCCGGCCAGCACCAGCGGGCGCACGGCGCGCGCGAGCAGTTCGCGCGCAGCCGCGACCTGCGCGGGTGCCGGCGCGGCCGGCGTGGGCTCGACGCGCGCCACGTCGGCGCAACTCGCGCGCGCGGTGAGCATGTCCTCGGGCAGCGCGAGCACGACCGGGCCCGGCCGGCCGGACGTGGCGATCCGGTAGGCGCGCGCGACGTACTCCGGAATCCGTTCCGGCCGATCGATCTCGGCCACCCACTTGGCGATGCTGCCGAACATGCGCCGGTAGTCGACCTCCTGGAACGCCTCGCGGTCGGCGAAATCGCTGCCCACCTGGCCCACCAGCACGAGCAGCGGCGTGGAGTCCTGCGCCGCGGTGTGGATGCCGATCGCGGCATTCGACGCGCCGGGCCCGCGGGTGACGATGGCCACGCCGGGGCGGCCGGTCATCTTGCCGCAGGCCTCGGCCATGTTCGCGGCGCCGCCCTCGTGCCGGCAGACGACGAGCTGCAGGCGCTCGCGTACGTCGTAGAGCGCGTCGAGCACGGCGAGGAAGCTCTCGCCCGGGTACGCAGAACGCGTGCGTTGCACCCTGGGCCACGAGGTTGGCGACGAGGATTTCGCCGCCGGAGCGGGTTGCGGTCATGGGAGTCGGGTCCGGAAACAGGGGGAGGCAAGGTCGGCGCCGGGGGGGCGCAAGGGCTTGTGACGGTCAGCGGATGCCCTGCAGGTCTTCGCACTTCAGCAGGAACACGCTGTCGGTCGCTCCCGCGGTCTCGAGCCAGACGAACGGCGTGCGCGGGAACGCGGCGTCCACGGCGGCGCGGTTGTGGCCGACCTCGACGACCAGCGTGCCGCCGGGAGCGAGAAATCGCGGCGCAGACGCGAGGAGCGTGCGCACCGCATCGAGCCCGTCGTCGCCGCCGGAGAGCGCCAGCTGCGGCTCCTTCAGGTATTCGGGCGGCAGGCTCTCCATCGCCACCGCGGTGACGTAGGGCGGGTTGCAGATGACGAGGTCGTAGCGCTCCTCCGGCAGGTTGGCGAACAGGTCCGAACGGATCAGGTTGACCCGGTCCGCGAGCCCGTAGTCGGCCACGTTGCGCTGGGCCACGGCGAGCGCGTCGGACGAGACGTCCACCGCGTCGACGTCGGCCGCGGGATAGGCGTGCGCGGCGAGGATCGCGAGGCAGCCGGAGCCGGTGCACATGTCGAGCACCGACGCCACGTCCGCGGCGTCGCCGACGTAGGGCGCCAGCGCGTCGGGAATGAGCTCGGCGATGAACGAGCGTGGAATCAGTACCCGCTCGTCGACGTAGAAGCGGAACTCGCCGAGCCAGGCCTCGTGCGTCAGGTAGGCGGCCGGGATGCGCGCTTCGATCCGGCGGTCGAGCAGCTGGGCGACCTGCGCGCGCTCGTGGCCCGTCAGCCGCGCGTCGAGGAACGGCTCCAGCCGGTCGAGCGGGAGGTGCAGCGCGTGCAGCAGCAGGTACGCGGCCTCGTCATAGGCGTTGGTCGTGCCGTGGCCGAACGCGAGCTGCGCCTCGCCGAAGCGCGTCACCGCGTAGCGCAGCCAGTCGCGCAGCGTCTCGAGGTCGTGCAGCGCCGAACTCATCGGGGCAGCAGCCGGTCGAGGATGCCGGCGTGGATCGCGGCCAGCGCGTCGAGGTCGGCGAGAGCGACGCGCTCGTCGATCTGATGGATGGTCGCGTTGACGGGTCCGAGCTCGACGATCTCGGGGCAGATGGCGGCGATGAAGCGGCCGTCCGAGGTGCCGCCGGTGCACGACAGCTGCGGGGTCACGCCGGCGACCTCGCGGATCGCCGCCTCGGCGGCGGCGACCAGGCGCCCGCGCGGGGTGAGGAACGGCGCGCCCGCGCCGGTCCATGCCAGCTCGTAGTCGAGTCCGTGGCGAAGAAGGATCGCCTCGAGGCGCTCGCGCAGCGACTCCGGCGTGCTCGCGGTCGCGTAGCGGAAGTTGAACATGAGCTCCAGGCGCCCCGGAATCACGTTGGTCGCGCCGGTGCCGGCGTGGACGTTGGAGCACTGCCAGGTCGTCGGCGGGAAATACTCGTTGCCGTCGTCCCAGTGCGTCGCGGCAAGCTCGGCGATCGCGGGTGCCGCGGCGTGGATCGGGTTGCGGGCGAGATGCGGGTAGGCGACGTGGCCCTGGACCCCCTTCACCGTGAGCGTCCCCGACAGCGTGCCGCGGCGGCCGTTCTTGATCATGTCGCCCAGCCGTCCGACCGACGACGGCTCGCCGACGATGCAGTAGTCGATGGTCTCGCCCGCCGCCGCGAGCCGCTCGACGACGCGGACCGTGCCGTCGCGCGCCGGGCCTTCCTCGTCCGAGGTCAGCAGCAGCGCGATCGAGCCGGGCGCATCGGGGCGCGCGGCGACGAAGGCCTCGATCGCGGTCACGAACGCGGCGAGCGAGCTCTTCATGTCGGCGGCGCCGCGGCCGTAGAGCCAGCCGTCGCGCTCGGTCGGCGTGAACGGGTCCGAGCTCCATGCGGCGAGCGGTCCCGTCGGCACCACGTCGGTATGGCCGGCGAAGCAGACCACGGGGTGCGTCGTGCCGCGGCGCGCCCAGAGGTTGGTCACGCCATTGGCGGCGACGGTCTCGCAACGGAACCCCAGCGGCTGCAGGCGTGCGGCAAGCAGCGCCTGGCAGCCGGCGTCGTCGGGGGTCAGCGAGCGCCGGCCGATCAGTGTCCGCAGGAGGTCCCGCGTGGCGGCGGGCGGGATGCGGACGGCCGTGTCCATGGGGGCGGTCGCTGCGGGTCGGCGGGTCGCATCGCCCGCGGAAGTCGGTATCTTCAGTGCTTCTTGTCCAGCATTGCCGGTTCGATCTGCAGCGCGGTGAAGTCGCTGGCCGGATTCCGGCGCGTGGTCGTGGGCGCGTTCTGCGGCATCGCGTCGACGCGCGCCGTCGGCGAGTTCTGGTTGATGAGCCAGGCGAGGTTGGTCGGCGAGTCGGATGCCGTCATCGCCTCGTCGTAGCTGATCTGGTTGTCGAGGTACATCCGGGTGAGCGATTGCTCGAAGGTCTGGGAGCCGGGGTAGAGCGACTGCTCCATCGCATCCTTGATCTGCGCGATCTCGCCGTTCTTGACGAGGTCGGCGATCATCGAGGTGTTGAGCAGGATCTCGACCGCCGGCTGCTGGCTGCCGAACCGGTTGCGGACCAGCCGCTGGCAGACGATGGCGCGCAGGCCGATCGACAGGTCGGACAGCACGCCGGAGCGGGCGTCGTACGGGAACATGTTGATGATCCGCGACAGCGCGTGGTAGCTGTTGTTGGCGTGCAGCGTCGACAGGCACAGGTGGCCGGTCAGCGTGTGCAGCAGCGCGCTCTGCATCGTCTCGCGGTCGCGGATCTCGCCGATCATGATGAGGTCGGGCGCCTCGCGCAGCGCGTTGACCAGCGCGTTCTGGTAGGAGTGCGTGTCGATGCCGATCTCGCGCTGGCTGACCACGCTCTGCTTGTGCGTGAAGATGTATTCGATCGGATCCTCGACCGTCAGGATGTGGCCGCTCCGGTGGCTGTTGCGGTGGTCGATCATCGCGGCGAGGGTGGTCGACTTGCCCGAGCCGGTGGCGCCGGCGACCAGCACCAGGCCGCGCTTTTCCATCACCAGGCTGAGCAGCACCGGCGGCAGGTTCAGGTCCTCGTACGCCGGGATCACCGAGCGGACGTAGCGGATCGCGATGGCGATGTTCCCGCGCTGGCGAAAGACGTTGATCCGGAAGTTGCCGACTTCGCGGTCCTGGTACGAAAGGTTCATCTCGAGCTCGCGTTCGAACTCGACCGCCTGCTCCGGGGTCATCAGCTCGTAGGCGATCCGGCGCACGGTCTCGGCGTCCATCGGCACCGTCGAGACCGGGGCGACGAGCCCGTTCACCTTGATGTTGATCGGCGCGTCGCAGGAGATGAAGATGTCGGACGCCTGCTGCTCCGCCATCAGTCTGAACAAACGGTCGAGGTACATGGCATCCCGCGCTAGAATGGCGACGCTACGCCGGAACGGGCGCATCCTGCGGCCCCGAATCCTGAGCCGGCCCCGCAACTTTCGATGATAATGCCATGAATCGGCGCAGATTTCCACTCTTGCCGATCCGTTGCCCCAAAACCGGGGGCCGGGGCCGTCCGGCGGCGGCCCGCGTGCCGGCCGGCGGCACCCGCTCACCGTGGGACCCGCGGCCATGCTGGCGATCATAGGCGGCAGCGGCCTGACCCGGCTGTCGACGCTCGCGGTCGCGCATCGCGAGGTCGTCCGCACGCCCTACGGCGAGCCGTCGTCGGCGCTGCTGTTCGGGCAGATCGCGGGCCGCGACGCCGTGTTTCTCGCCCGCCACGGCCACGGCCACACCATCCCGCCGCACCGGGTCAACTACCGGGCGAACCTGTGGGCGCTGAAGGAGCGCGGCGCCACCGCGGTGCTTGCCGTGGCGTCGGTCGGCGGGATTCGCGACGCGGCGCCCGGCGAACTGCTGCTGCCGAACCAGCTGATCGACTACACGCACGGCCGCGAGGCGACGTTCTTCGACGGCGGCGACCAGCGCGTGTCCCACGTCGACTTCACCCATCCTTACACGGCCGGGCTGCGCGAGAAGTGCCTGGCGGCGGCGCGGACGGCGGGCATCGCGCTGACCGACGGCGGCGTCTACGGCGCCGTGTCGGGGCCGCGGCTGGAGACCCTCGCCGAGATCGATCGCCTGGACCGCGACGGCGCGACGCTGGTCGGCATGACCGGGATGCCCGAAGCGGTGCTCGCGCGCGAGCTCGAGCTGCCGTATGCAGCGATCGCCGTCGTCGTCAACCACGCGGCGGGGCGGGGCGACTCGGCGGCCGGAATCTCGATGGAGGGCATCGCGCAGGTGATGGAGACCGCGATGGAGCGGGTGCGCGCGCTGCTCGACCACGTGGTGCCGTTGATCTGACCCCGGTGCCGGCATGATCCGCGACATCCTCCGGATGGGCGATCCGCGGCTGCTGCAGCGCGCGGCGCCGGTCGAGCGCTTCGGCACGCCGGAGCTCGACGCGCTGCTCGCCGACCTGCGCGAGACGATGGCGGCAAACGACGGCGCCGGGCTCGCCGCGCCGCAGATCGGCGTGCCGCTGCAGGTCGTGATCTTCGGCGTCGAGCGCAACCCGCGCTATCCCGACGCCGAGCCGGTGCCGTACACCGAGCTCGTCAATCCGGTGCTCACGCCGCTGTCGAGCGCGATCGAGGAGGACTGGGAGGGCTGCCTGTCGGTCCCGGGACTGCGCGGCGTCGTCCCCCGCCACGCGCAGCTGCGCTACGAGGGCTTCGATCCGCGCGGCAGCGCCATCCGGCGCGAAGTGACGGGATTCCATGCACGGGTGGTGCAGCACGAGTGCGATCACCTGCTGGGGATCCTCTACCCGATGCGCATCCGCGACTTCTCGCACTTCGGCTACACCGACGTGCTGTTCCCCGAGGGCGCCGCGCAGGACGAGTGACGCCGCGGCGTCACGTCGCGACGCCGCGGTCACGGCAGCCGCAGCTGCTCGTAGAGCGCGGTCTCCAGCCGCAGCACCGCGTGCGTGTCGCGCAGCGCGGGCCCCGTCGACCAGGAAGGTGTCCTCGGCCCGCTCGCCCAGCGTGTTGATCTTGGCGCTGGCGACGTTGACCTGCGCCGCCGCCAGCGTATAGGCGATCTGCGCCAGCAGGCCCGGGCGATCGCCGGCGACGATCTCCAGGATGTAGTGCGTTTCCTTGTCGTCGGGAAAGATCCTGACCTCGGGCGACAGCGGGAAGTGCTTGAGCCGCCGGCTGACGCGCCCGGCGGGCGGCGGCTCCAGCGGCGCCTGCTCCTCGAGCACGCGCTTCAGCTCGAACTCGACCAGCTGGATGGTGTCGCGGTACGACGCGTCCGGATCGGCGGGATCGTGGACGGCGAACGTGTCCAGCGCGTAGCCGTGCCGCGTCGTGTGGATCTTGGCCTCGAGAATCGACAGGCCGGCGCGGCCGAAGAACCCGCAGACGCGGGCGAACAGCGCCTTCTGGTCGGGCAGGTACAGGAGCACCTGCAGGCCCGCCCCGGCGCGCGAGAGCCGCGCGCGGACCACCGGCTTGGCGGCCTCGACGCGGTAGTACAGATGCCGCGCGTGCCACGCGATCTCCTCGGCGGTCGTGGCGCTGGAAGTAGACGCTGTCGAGCCGCGACCACAGCCGGCCTTCGGCACCGTCGGGCATCGCGTACAGGCGCAGCAGGCGGCGCGCCTCCTGCTGGCGCTCCTGCAGGCTGTCCGCCAGCGTCGGAGCGCCGGCCGCCGCGGCGAGCCGGGCGCGCGTCGCGCGGAACAGGTCCTCGAGCAGCTTGCGCCTTCCAGGCGTTCCACACCTTCGGGCTGGTGCCGCGGATGTCGGCGACGGTGAACAGGTACAGCGCGACCAGGTGGCGGTCGTCGCGCACCTGGCGCGCGAACGCCGCGACCACGTCCGGGTCGGAGATGTCCTGCTTCTGCGCCACCGCCGACATGTGCAGGTGGTGCTCGACCAGCCAGGCGACCAGCTCGGCGTCCGCGTCGGACATCCCGTGGGCCCGGCAGAAGCGCCGCGCGTCGCGCGCGCCCAGCGCGGAGTGGTCGCCGCCGCGGCCCTTGGCGATGTCGTGGAAGAGCCCGGCGAGGTAGAGCACCTCGCGGCGCTCGAAATCGGCGATCAGGCGCGAGCACAGCGGATACTCGTGCGCGTGCTGCGGCTCGCAGAAGCGGCGCAGGTTGCGGATCACCATCAGGATGTGCTCGTCGACCGTGTAGACGTGGAACAGGTCGTGCTGCATCTCCCCGACGATGCGGCCGAACACCGGCAGGTAGCGGCCGAGGATCGCCGTACAGGTTCATCCGGCGCAGGGCGTGGGTGATCCCGCGCGGCTCGCGGAACACCTGGAGGAAGCGCGCGCGGTTCGCCGGGTCGCGCCGGAACCGCGCGTCGACGCGCACGCGGTTGCGCCACAGCGCGCGCAGCGTGCGCGCCGACATGCCCTTGAGCTCGGGGCGACGCTGCAGCGTCAGGAACGCGTCGAGCATCGCCGCCGGGCGCCGCTCGAACAGGTCCTCGGCGCGCACGTCGAGCAGCTCGTCGACGACCTGGAAGTCGCCCGTCGAGCGGCACCGGCAGCGCGGTCGACGGGAACAGCCGCGCGTGCAGGTTCTGCAGCACGATGACGTTGACCTGGCGCACCAGCTTGGCGGCGCGGTAGTAGCGCTGCATCAGCTGCTCGCTCGCGCGCCGCGCCGCCGTGTCCTCGATGGCGATCTCGCGCGCCAGCGCGTTCTGCTGGTCGAACACCAGCCGGTCCTCGCGGCGGCCGGCAAGATAGTGCAGCCGGATGCGCAGTCCGGCGATGAAGCGCTCGTGCCGCGCCACCGTGCGCGCCTCGCCCGGCAGGATCAGTCCCGCCTTGGCGAGCTCGCGCCAGGTGTGGCCAAGCCCCGCGGCGCGGGCGATCCAGGTCACCGTCTGCAGGTCGCGCAGCCCGCCGGGGCTCTCCTTGATGTTGGGCTCGAGGTTGTACGCGGTGTCGTGGTGCTTGAGGTGGCGCTGCTGCTGCTCGAGGAGCTTCGCCTCGTAGAACGCGCGGACGTCCATCGACTCCGCCAGCATGCGGCGGAAATCGGCGTACAGCGGGCGCGCACCGCGGATCAGGCGGTGCTCGAGGAGGCTGGTCGTGCACCGTGCGTCGCCGTCCATCGTGGCGGCACAGTCGGCGAGCGTGCGCACGCTGTGGCCGACCTCCATGCCGACGTCCCAGAGCAGGCCGATGAAGCGCTCGACGAACGCCGCGCCGGCCTGCGTCGAGCGCGTGCGGGAAGAAGGAGCAGGACGTCGACGTCGGAGTGCGGATAGAGCTCGCCGCGGCCGTAGCCGCCGACCGCGATCAGCGCGACGCCGGCGGGCGCATCGCCTTCGCTCCACGCGCCGGCGAGCACGCGGTCGACGAGGCGCGCGTGCCCGGCGAGCAGCGCGCGCGGATCTGGCCGAACGCGAAACGCCGCCTCGAGCGCGGTCCTGCCCGCGCGGAGTTCGTCGCGCCAGCGGCGGACAGTCTGCGCCGGGTCGGCGGACACCGGCGCCGCGGGCGCCGGGACCGGGGCGGAAGGCGTCATGGGGAGGCGCTGCGGTGCAGCCGCCCGCTCAGCCGGCGGGCGGCTCCGGCGTTCCGGCGGAGACGGTGAGCACCTCGTAGCCGTCGTCGGTGACCAGGATCGTGTGCTCCCACTGCGCCGACAGCGAGTGGTCCGCGGTGACGATCGTCCAGCCGTCGGCAAGGCTCGCGGATGCCGGCGCGCCCCGCGTTGATCATCGGCTCGATGGTGAAGGTCATGCCGGGCAGCAGCTTGAGCCCGGTGCCGCGGGCGCCCGTAGTGCAGGACCTGCGGCTCCTCGTGGAACTGCCGGCCGATGCCGTGGCCGCAGAACTCGCGCACGACCGAGAAGCCGTGGGCCTCTGCGAATCGCTGGATGCGTGCGCCGATGTCGCCGAGGTGCGCGCCGGGGCGCACCGCGCGGATGCCCCGCCACATCGCCTCGTAGGTGACGTCGACCAGCCGCTTCGCCTGGATCGGCGGCGGCCCGACGAAGAACATGCGGCTGGTGTCGCCGTGAAAGCCGTCCTTGATGACGGTGATGTCGATGTTGACGATGTCGCCGGGCTTGAGCCGCTTGTCGCCGGGGATGCCGTGGCAGACGACCTGGTTGACCGACGTGCAGATCGACGCCGGGTAGGCACGTGGCCGGGCGGCGCGTAGTTGAGCGGGGCCGGGACCGTATGCTGCGTCTCGACCATGTACTCGTGGCACAGCCGGTCGAGCTCGTCGGTGGTGACGCCCGGCTGCACGTGCGGCGTGATGTAGTCGAGCACCTCGGCGGCCAGGCGACCGGCGACGCGCATCTTCTCGATGTCGTCGGCGGATTTGAGGTTCACGGACATCAGGCGCGCAGCAGCTCGTTGATGCTGGTCTTGGCGCGCGTCCTGGCGTCGACCTGCTTGACGATGACGGCGCAATAGAGGTTGCAGCGTCCGTCGGCCGACGGTAGGCTCCCGGCGACCACGACCGAGCCGGCCGGCACGCGGCCGTAGCGGGTCTCCCCGGTGGCCCGGTCGAAGATCTTCGTGCTCTGGCCGATGAACACGCCCATTCCCAGCACCGAGTTCTCCTCGACGATGACGCCCTCGACGACCTCGGAGCGCGCGCCGATGAAGCAGTTGTCCTCGATGATCGTCGGGTTGGCCTGCAGCGGCTCGAGCACGCCGCCGATGCCCACACCGCCCGAGAGGTGCACGTTGCGACCGATCTGTGCGCAGGAGCCGACCGTCGCCCACGTATCGACCATCGTGCCCGCGTCGACGTAGGCGCCGATGTTCACGTACGAGGGCATCAGCACGACGCCGGGGGCGATGTACGCGCCGCGGCGCGCGGTGGCCGGCGGGACCACACGCACGCCGGCGGCGGCGAGGCGCTCGGGCGTGTAGCCGGCGAACTTGGTCGGGACCTTGTCGTAGAACTGCAGCGGCGCCGCGCCCTGCGGTCCGCCGGCGAACGCCATCGCCGTGTTTTCGGCGAGGCGGAACGAGAGCAGGACCGCCTTCTTGATCCACTGGTGCGTGATCCAGGCGCCGTCCACGCGCTCGGCCACGCGCAGGCGGCCGGCGTCGAGCTCGGCGATCACGTGCTCGACGGCGTCGCGGACGGCGGCCGGGGCGGTGCCCGGCGCGAGCGTGGCGCGGGCCTCCCACGCGGCATCGATGGTTGGTTGCAGATCGGACATCTCGGGGCTCGGGGCAAAGGCTCGCATTTTAGCGCGATCGCCATGACCCTGCGCTGCATAGACCTGGGCGACCGCGCCGGAGGCGGCGCGCTCGCGGGAACGTGGAGTGTCGCGGCCGCGGGCCGCGGGTCAGAGCGTCCGCGCCAGCGCGACGATCCGGTCGATCGCCTGCGTGCACTCGTCCAGGCTCGCCACCAGCGCGATGCGGACGTAGCCGCGCCCCGGGTTCGCACCGTGCGCGTCGCGCGCGAGATAGCTGCCGGGAACCACCGTCACGGCCTGCTCGGCGTACAGCCGCCGGGCGAACTCCACGTCGTCGATCGGCGTCGGCGCCCACAGGTAGAACGCCGCGTCCGGCATCGTGACCGGGAGCGCGGCGGCGAGACGCGGCTGCAGCGCCGCGAACTTGGCCGCGTACAGCGCGCGGTTGGCGCGTACATGCGCCTCGTCCTGCCAGGCGGCGATGCTCGCGGTGGCCACCGCCGGCGACATCGCCGAGCCATGGTACGTCCGGTAGAGCAGGAAGGCCTTGACCAGGGCCGCGTCGCCGGCGACGTAGCCCGAGCGCATCCCGGGAACGTTGGAGCGCTTCGACAGGCTGCCGAACGTGACCAGCCGCGCAAAGCCGTCGCGTCCGAGCGCGCGGGCGGCGCCGAGCGCACCCTGCGGCGGCGTGCGCCTCGTCGAAATAGACCTCCGAGTAGCACTCGTCGGCGGCGATGACGAAGCCGTGGCGGTCCGAGCGCTCGAACAGGAACTTCCATTCGGCCGGCGTCGTGACGCGGCCGGTGGGGTTGTCCGGCGAGCAGACGTAGACGAGCTGCGTGCGCGCCCAGACGTCGTCGGGGACGTCGTCCCAGGCCGGGGCGAAGCCGCGGCCGGCGTCCGCATTCACGCAGTACGGCTCGGCGCCGGCGAGCAGCGCCGCACCTTCGTAGATCTGGTAGAACGGATTGGGCATCACCACGGTGGCGCCGGCGCGGCTGCCGTCGACGACGGTCTGCGCGAACGCGAACAGCGCCTCGCGGCTGCCGAGCACCGGCAGCACCTGCGCGAGCGGATCCAGCGCCGCGAGTCCGTGCCGGCGCACGAGCCATCCGGCGATCGCCTCGCGCAGCGCCGGCGCGCCGGGGGTCGTGGGATAATGCGCGAGCCCGGACGCGCCCGCCGCCAGCGCCTCCAGGATGAACGGCGGCGTCGCGTGCCGGGGTTCGCCGATCGACAGGTTGATCGGCGTCAGGGCCGGGTTCGGCGCGACGTCGGCAAGCCATTGCCGCAGCCGCTCGAACGGATACGGCTTGAGGCGCGACAGTCGGGGATTCAAGGGGAGCACGCGGGTGATCGTGAGGTGGCGCGATTATACGGGAGCGCCGGTGCCGCAATCCGGGCCGGCAGGGGCGTGGCGCGCGCGCCGATGAGGCGCCGCCGAGCGCCACCGCCATGACGGCTGCCTCGACCGCTGCACGGCGCCCTCGCCCCGCGCGCCGTGGCCGTGGCGGATCGCCGCGGCGCTGGCGACCGTCGGCGCCGGTGCGCTGCTGGCGGTGGTCGTGGCGTGGTGGGGATGGCGCTGGTTCGGCCCGACGACTGCGCCCGCGGCGGCGGCGCCGGCGGGCGCGCCGGTGGCGGCACTCGTCGCCGCGGCGCCTTTCGGCCGCGCCGCGACCGTCGGCGCCAAGGCCGCAACTCGCGGAGCCGCGGTGGCGGCGTTCCCGGCGGACGCCCGTCTGCTGGGGGTGTTCGCCGGCCGCGACGGCGACGGCTACGCACTGCTGAACTGGCCCGGCCGGGGGGCGGTGCTGGTGCGCAGCGGGCAGGAAATCGCTGCCGGGTTCACGCTCGACGCCGTCCTCGCCGACGGGATCCGGATTCGCGACCATGGTGCGGTCCGCGACCTCCTGCTGCGACCGGACGCGCAGAACAATCTCGTCGCGCCGGCCCCCGCCGGCAGGCCATCGCCGCCGAAACCCACGGCGACGGGCGCGCGGAGGTCGAAACGGCCGGCGCGGCAGGACGGGCGGCGTGCGCGGTGCCGGCGGGGTTCTCCGGCCCCGTCTATCGACTCAACGCCGAACTCCTGTCCGGCATGGCCGCGCAGCCGCAGAGCTGGGCGGCACTGCTGGCACCGGCCAAGGGTGCGCTGGTCGTGCGCGACGACACCGGGCTCGCCGCGATGCTCGGCATGAAGGCCGGCGACCGCATCGTTCAGGCCAACGGCATCGCGCTGCTCGCGATCGACGACGTGCTGAGTGCGATCGTGAAGCCGCTGTCCGCAAGCCAGCCGGTACGCCTGTCGGGAGCGCGCGGCGGCAAGCCGCGCGAATGGCTGTTCCTCAACGCCGGCGCTTGCCCGGCCTGACGCCGGACTCGCCGTCGTTGGCGCGTCGCGCCTGAAGGCGGCAGCGGCAAGGCGCGCGCTGCCGGGAGAAGCCTGATCAGCCGCCCGCGCGCGCCGGCAGCCAGTGCAGCAGCGCCGCAGGAGAGTCGATGATGCCGTCCGCGGTCCAGGCGGCGGGCTGGTCGTGCGGCTCGAGGTAGCCGTAGCGCGCCACGATCGTCGGCATGCCGGCAGCGATGCCGGCGACGATGTCGCGCTCGGCGTCGCCGACGTACACGCAGCGCCGGGGGGCGACCCCGAGGCGCTCCGCCGCGTGCAGCAGCGGGGCGGGGTGCGGCTTGGGGTACGGCGTGGTGTCGCCGCAGACGACGGTGCCGGCGCGTGCGGCGAGCCCCAGCGCGTCGAGCAGCGGCCCGGTGAAGCGCTGCGCCTTGTTGGTGACGATGCCCCAGCGCAGCCCGCGCGCCTCGAGCGCGGCGAGCACCGCCACGACTTCAGCGAACAGCGTCGTCTCGACGCAGAGCGCCGCCTCGTACTGCGCGAGAAACGCCTCGCGCAGCGGCTCGTAGGTCGGATGTCCCGGATCGACGCCCATGCCGGCCGCGAGCAGTCCGCGCGCCCCGTGCGACGCGTAGGGACGCAGCGCGGCCAGCGGCAGCGACGCGAGGCCGCGGTCGACGCGCACACGGTTGAGCGCCGCCGCAAGGTCGGGCGCCGTGTCGGCGAGCGTGCCGTCGAGGTCGAACAGCACCGCGTCGACGTCGAGCGGGCGCGGCGAGGCGCCCGGGGCCGCCGCGTCAGTCATCGACGTCGCGGGTCAGCGCCATCATGTAGTTGACCGCGGTGTCGGTGTCGAGGCGGAACTCCTTCGTCAACGGGTTGTAGGCCACGCCGGTGATCTGCGCCGGCGTGAGCCCGGCGTGCCGGGCGTGCGCCGCGAGCTCCGCCGGCGTGACGAATTTGGCGTAGTCGTGGGTGCCGCGGGGCAACAGCCGCAGCAGGTACTCGGCGCCGACGATCGCCAGCAGGTACGCCTTCGCATTGCGGTTGATCGTCGAGAACACGACCGTGCCCCCGGGTCGCACCAGCTGCCCGCACGCGGCCACCGTCGCGGCGGGATCGGGCACGTGCTCGAGCAGTTCCATGCAGGTCACCACGTCGTAGGCGCCCGGCGTCTCGGCCGCGAGCGCCTCGGCGGCCACCAGCCGGTAGTCGACTCCGGCGCCGGATTCCAGCCGGTGGAGCCTCGCCACGGCCAGCGCCTTCTCGCCGAGATCGATGCCGAGGACCCGGGCGCCGCTGGCCGCCATCGCCTCGGACAGGATGCCGCCGCCGCAGCCGACGTCGAGCACCGACCTGCCGGCGAGCCCGCCGCTCATGCGGTCGATCCACTCGAGGCGCAGCGGATTGAGCTTGTGCAGCGGGCCGAACATCTCGCTGTCGGGGTCCCACCAGTGGTGCGCCAGCGTGCCGAACTTCGCAAGCTCGGCCGGATCGGCGTTGGCGGCGGTGGTGAGGTCATGAAGATCGGTCGTCATTTCAGTCGGTCCTGCCAGAGATGGGCGCTGGCCAGCAGCGCCGCTTCGTCGGCCCGGGCGAGCGTGCGATCGGCGACGACCCGCTCGCCGCCGACCCAGACGTCGGTCACGCACTCGCGCCCGGCCACGTGCACGACGTGCGATACGGGATCGTAGCAGGGGAGCGTCGCGCCCGCCGACAGGTCGACGGCGACGATGTCGGCCTGCTTGCCCGGCAGCAGCGAGCCGATGGCCGCGTCCAGGCCCAGCGCGCGCGCGCCGCCCAGCGTGGCCATCTCCAGCGCCAGCGGCGCGGGCAGCACCGCCGGGTCGCCGCCCGCCACCTTGGCCAGCAGCGACGCCATGCGCATCTCGCCGATGATGTCGAGGCGGTTGTTGGACGCCGCGCCGTCGGTCCCCAGCGCGACGTTGACGCCGCGTGCCTGCAGCGTCGGCACCGGCGCGATGCCGCTGGCGAGCTTCATGTTCGACGTCGGGCAGTGGACGACGTGCCCGCCGTGCGTCGCGAGCAGGTCGACGTCGGCCGCGGACAGATGCACCGCGTGGATGCCGATGAAGCCGGGGCCGGTGGCGCCCAGCCGGTGCAGGCGGGCGAGCGGCGTGCAGCCGTGCAGCTCGCGGCTCTGCGCGATCTCGAGCACCGTCTCGGCGACGTGCGTCTGGATCGGCAGGTCGAGCTGCCGGGCGTACATCACGATCTTCTCCCACGCGGCGTCGCTGACCGTGTAGGGCGCGTGCGGCGCAAGGGAGAAGTGAATCGTCGGCGCGTGCTTGTACGCGTCGCGCACGGCGAAGCCCAGCTGCAGATAGCCGTCGGGGTCCGACGCGTACGGCGTCGGAAAGTCGAGCACGACCAGACCGAGCATCGCGCGGATGCCGAGCTCGAGGCTGGCGCGCGCTGCGGCGTCCGGATGGAAATACATGTCGTTGAAGCAGGTGACGCCGCCCTTCAGCATCTCGGCCGCCGCGAGCCGCGTGCCGTCGTGGACGAATTCCGGACCCACGAACCGGGCTTCGCGCGGCCAGATGTGGTGCTCCAGCCAGGCCTGCAGCGGGATGTCGTCGGCAATGCCGCGGAACAGCGCCATCGCCGCATGCGTGTGCGCGTTGACGAGGCCTGGAATCAGCACGTGTCCCGGGAGCTGCACGCAGCTGCGGGCGGCATAGGCTTCGTCGGCGACGCGCGCCGGCACGACGGCGACGACGCGGCCGGTGTCGACGATGACCGCGTGGCCCTCGAGCGTGCCGGCGGGCTCGACGGGCACGATCCAGCCGGCGTCGAGGCGCAGGTCGATGGTCTGCATGCGCGCAAGGATAGCAGGCGCCGCGGGCGTCCGAACGCGGGCGGCCGACAAAGAAAAAGCCCCGCGCGAAGGCGGGGCTTTTTCGTGCGGCGGAAGCGCTTAGCGCATGATGGCTTCGCCCTTGACCTCGACCTCGACGCGACGGTCGGGCGCGAAGCAGGCGACGCGCTCCTTGAAGTTCCGCTGCTTGCAGACCACGCCCGGGATCGGCTGCGTCTTGCCCATGCCCAGCGTCTCGATCTTGTCCTTCGCCACACCCTTGCTGACCAGGTAGTTGCGCACGGAGTCGGCACGGCGCTCCGACAGCTTCTGGTTGTACGCCTGGGTGCCGATCGGATCGGTGTGACCGGTGACCAGGACCAGCTCAAGCTTCTGCACGTCCTTCAGCTTGGCGATGATCTCGGTGTCGATCGCGCGCATCCCTTCGGGCTTCAGCACCGACTTGTCGAAGTCGAACAGCGCCTTCGAGGCCAGCGTGATCTTCTGCACCTTCGCTGCCGGGGCCGGCATCGGGGCGGGCGCCGGTGCAGGCGCCGGTGCGGGCGCTGCCATCGGTGCCGGCGCGGGTGCCGGCTTCTTCGGCACCAGGTCCGGATCGCACTCCTCGATCGCATCGGCCGGCGTCCAGAAGAGCTGGCGATAGCACAGGCCGCCCGCCAGCCCCTTCGAGCCGTTGTATACGCCGCTCTTCACGATGCCGTCCGTGGGCGTCGGAGCGTAGGAGCACACGTAGCCTGGCGAGCACGGCGCCGTGCCGGCCATGTAGCCCTTCGGATCGGCCGTCTGCGCGGCAACGCTACCCGCAACCACGGTCGCGAGCGCGCCGACGAGACAACCGGAGACGAGACGTCGAGTCATTGATTCACCCCTTTGGCATTGGTATTGAACATGTTTTTGCGAACCCTGCAAATCTCCGTCCAGGTGCCCAACCGGGTCGGGCGCTGGCGCGTCGAATCCTTTCTTTCCGTTGGAAATATAGCATAGGCCCCCGGGGGCCGCAAAAAAAACTGCGGTTTTGGCAACAGCCGGAGCACAAGTGTCGCGGCGCTACAACGGCGTGATAAAATTGCGCGTTTTCAAGGCACTCCGGCACCGACGCACATCGGTTTCCGGGCGCCGGGAGACCCTTTGACGGCGTCGAGGGGGGTGCCCGAAGCTTGCCGGCCCGGCCGACACGGTCTGGGCTTGCCGAACACCATATATGAATGCGCGCGCCCGCCCGGCGCCCCAGACCAACATCTCACCCTGACGATCCCGCCCATGGAGCAGTTTGCGAAAGAAACCCTTCCGGTAAGCCTGGAAGCGGAAATGCGCCATTCGTACCTCGATTATGCAATGAGCGTGATCGTGGGGCGGGCGCTGCCGGACGTCCGCGACGGCCTGAAGCCGGTGCACCGGCGGGTGCTGTACGCGATGCACGAGGCGAACACCGTCTGGAACCGCCCGTACGTCAAGTGCGCCCGCGTCGTCGGCGAGGTGATGGGCAAGTACCACCCGCACGGCGACATGGCGATCTACGACACGCTGGTGCGAATGGCGCAGGACTTCTCGCTGCGCTACCCGCTGATCGACGGGCAGGGCAATTTCGGCTCGGTCGACGGCGACAACGCCGCCGCGATGCGCTACACCGAGTGCCGGCTGCAGAAGATCGCCAACGAGCTCACCGCGGACATCGACCGGGAAACCGTCGATTTCGCGCCCAACTACGACGGCAAGGAGGAGGAGCCGACGGTGCTGCCGTCGCGGCTGCCCAATCTGCTCGTCAACGGCTCGTCCGGCATCGCCGTCGGGATGGCGACCAACATCCCGCCCCACAACCTGACCGAGGTCGTCAACGCCTGCCTCGCGCTGCTCGCGAACCCCGCGCTGACGATCGACGAGCTGATCGAGATCGTGCCGGCGCCCGATTTTCCGACCGCCGGGATCATCTACGGGCTGGAGGGCGTGCGCGAGGGCTACCGCACCGGCCGCGGCCGCGTGGTCATCCGCGCGCGCACCCACGTCGAGGACATCGGCAAGGGCGAGCGCCAGGCGATCATCGTCGACGAGATTCCGTACCAGGTGAACAAGGCCAACCTGCTGGTGCGCATCGGCGAGCTGGTCCGCGACAAGAAGCTCGACGGCATCTCCGACCTGCGCGACGAGTCGGACAAGTCGGGCATGCGCGTGGTGATCGAGTTGAAGCGCGGCGAGATTCCCGAGATCGTCGTCAACAAGCTCTACAAGCTGACCCAGCTGCAGGACAGCTTCGGCATGAACATGGTGGCGCTGGTCGACAACCAGCCGCGCCTGCTCGACCTCAAGCGCTTCCTCGAGCATTTCCTGCAGCACCGGCGCGAGGTCGTCGTGCGCCGCACGCGCTTCGAGCTGCGCAAGGCGCGCGAGCGGGGCCACATCCTGGAGGGGCTCGCCGTCGCGCTGTCCAACGTCGACGAGATCATCGCGCTGATCAAGGCGGCGCCGACGCCGGCCGACGCGAAGGCGGGGCTGATGAGCCGGCGCTGGCGCTCGACGCTGGTCGAGGAAATGCTCGCCCGCTCGGCCGCCGAGGCCGCGCGGCCCGAGGGACTCGCGGTCGAGTTCGGCTGGCAGGCGCAGGACCCGGACGCCGGTGCCGGATACCGGCTCTCCGAAGCGCAGGCGCAGGCGATCCTCGAGCTGCGGCTGCAGCGGCTGACCGGTCTGGAGCAGGACAAGATCTTCGGCGAGTACCGCGACGTCATGGCGCAGATCGTCGACCTGCTCGACATCCTCGCCACGCCGGCACGCGTCACCGCCGATCATCGGCGCCGAGCTCACCGCCATCCGCGACCAGTTCGGCGACGCCCGCCGCTCGGAGATCGTCGCGCAGGGCGTCGACCTGTCGCTCGAGGACCTGATCGCGCCCGCGGAGATGGTCGTGACGCTGTCGCACGGCGGCTACATGAAGGCGCAGCCGGTCGCCGAATACCGGGCGCAGAAGCGCGGCGGACGCGGCCGGCAGGCGACGGCGACCAAGGAGGACGACTTCATCGAGCGGCTGTTCATCGCCAACACCCACGACTACATCCTCTGCTTCTCCAACCGCGGCCGCGTCTACTGGCTCAAGGTCTACAACGTGCCGCAGGGCAGCCGCGCGGCGCGCGGCAAGCCGATCGTCAACCTGGTGCCGCTGGAGGAGGGCGAGAAGATCACGGCGATCCTGCCGGTGAAGGAATTCACCGACACGCAGTACGTGTTCATGGCCACCGGCATGGGGACGGTGAAGAAGACGCCGCTGTCGGAGTTCTCGCGCCCGCGCCCGTCGGGCATCATCGCCGTCGACCTCTCCACGGGCGACCAGCTGATCGGCGTCGCGCTGACCGACGGCACGCACGACGTGATGCTGTTCTCCTCCGGCGGCAAGGCGGTGCGCTTCGACGAGAACGACGTCCGGCCGATGGGCCGCGGCGCGCACGGCGTGCGCGGCATGGCGCTCGAGCCGACGCAGCGGGTGATCTCGATGCTGGTGGCCGAGGACGAGGAGCAGTCGGTGCTGACGGCGACCGAGAACGGCTACGGCAAGCGCACGCCGATCGTCGAGTACACGCGCCACGGCCGCGGCACCAAGGGGATGATCGCGATCCAGCAGACCGGCCGCAACGGGCAGGTCGTGGCCGCGGCGCTGGTGCGTCCGGACGACGAAGTCATGCTGATCTCCACCGGCGGGGTGCTGATCCGCACCAGTGTGCGGTCGATCCGCGAGATGAGCCGCTCGACCCAGGGCGTCACGCTGATCCATCTCGGCAACGGCGAGACGCTCGCCGGGCTCGAGCGGGTGGTCGAGCCGGACGACGACGTCGAAGCGTGACCGGGCGCCCCGCGTTCCGGCACTGCGCCAGCTTCGTTCCATGACCCACGACCGCCCCGACCCCGGTGCCGATTCCGGCGCCGACCTCGCGCACCACCGCGCGGCGATCGACGCGCTGGATCGCGAGATCCTGCAGCGGCTGAACGCGCGGGCCGCGCACGCGCAGGCGATCGGTCGGCTCAAGGCCGGCGGCATCGCCTACCGCCCCGAGCGCGAGGCGCAGGTGCTGCGGCGCCTGCAGGCGGAAAACGGCGGGCCGCTGTCGGAGGAAGCCGTCGCCGGCGTCTTCCGGCAGGTGATCTCGGCGTGCCTCGCACTCGAGCAGCCGCTGCGGATCGCGTATCTCGGGCCCGCCGGCACGTTCAGCCACGCGGCGGTGGCCAGGCATTTCGGTGAATTCGTCGCGGCGGACCCCTGCGGAACCATCGACGAGGTGTTCCGCGCCGTCGAGAGCGGGCGCGCCGACTACGCCGTCGTGCCGGTCGAGAACTCCACCGAGGGCGCGGTCGGGCGCACGCTCGACCTGATGTGCCAGACGCCGCTGTCGATCTGCGGCGAGGTCAAGCTGCGCATCCGGCAGAACCTGCTCGCCAACGTCGCCGCGGTTGCCGACGTGCGGAAGGTGTATTCGCACGCGCAGTCGCTGGCGCAGTGCATGCAGTGGCTGGCGCAGCACCTGCCGGCGGTGCCGCGGGTGGCGGTCGCGAGCAACGCCGAAGCGGCGCGGCTCGCCGCGAGCGAGCCGGGCGCCGCGGCCATCGCCGGCGAGATCGCCGCCGCGATCTACGGACTCGGCGTGCTGGCGCCGCACATCGAGGACGAGCCGAACAACACGACGCGCTTCTGGGTGCTGGGCCGGCAGGCGGTGCCGCCGTCGGGCCGGGACGAGACCTCGCTGGTGTTGTCGGCGCCGAACCGCCCGGGCGCCGTGTACGGCCTGCTCGAGCCGCTGGCCAAGCACGGCGTGTCGATGTCGCGGTTCGAGTCGCGGCCGGCGCGCACCGGATTGTGGGAATACCTGTTCTTCATCGACCTCGAAGGTCACGCGACCGACGCCCCGGTGGCCGCCGCGCTGGCGGAACTGCGCGACAAGGCTCCGTTCCTGAAACTGCTGGGGTCGTACCCGGCCGCCGTCTACTAGTGCCATGACCAATCCCCACGGCACCGCCCGCCCACCGGCGCACCACCGCGATCCGTCGGCGCTCGCCCCCGAGCACGTCCGGCGGATCACGCCCTACCTGCCCGGCAAGCCGATCGGGGAACTCGCCCGCGAATTCGGCCTCGTCGAGCGCGACATCGTGAAGCTCGCGTCGAACGAGAACCCGCGCGGCCCGAGCCCCGCGGTGCGCGCGGCGATTGCCGCGGCGACCGACGAGCTCTCCCGCTACCCGGACGGCAACGGCTTCGAGCTGAAGGCCGTGCTGGCGGCGCGCCACGGCGTGGACGCCGACCAGATCGTGCTCGGCAACGGCTCCAACGACATCCTCGAGCTGGTCACGCAGGCGTTCCTGCGGCCGGGCGACCACGCCGTCTATTCGCGCCACGCCTTCGCCGTGTATCCGCTGGCCACGCAGGCGCGCGGCGGCATCGGCGTCGAGGTCGCCGCGCTCGACCTGGGTCACGACCTGTCGTCGATGCGCCGTGCGATCACGCCGACGACGCGCATCGTGTTCGTCGCCAATCCGAACAACCCGACCGGGACCTGGGTGCCGCCGGCGACGCTGGAGGCGTTCGTCGCGTCGGTGCCGGAGGACACGCTGGTCGTGCTCGACGAGGCGTACAACGAATACCTGCCGCCGGAGGCGCACGCGCCGTCCGCGGCGTGGGTGGGCACCTATCCGAATCTCGTCGTGTCGCGCACGTTCTCCAAGGCACATGGCCTGGCGGCGCTGCGGATCGGCTACGGCATCATGCACGCGAAGGTCGCCGACATGCTCAATCGCGTGCGGCAGCCGTTCAACGTCAACGCGCTGGCGCAGGCCGCCGCGCTGGCGGCGCTGGCCGACGGCGCCTACGTCGAGGAAAGCCGCGCGCTGAACGATGCCGGCATGCGCCAGCTCGAGGCGGGGCTGCAGGCGCTGGGTCTGGCCTGGGTGCCCTCGCACGCGAACTTCCTGCTGGTCGAGGTCGGCGACGCCGGCCGCATCTACCAGCGGCTGCTCGCGCAGGGTGTCATCGTGCGCCCGGTCGCGAACTACGCGCTGCCGAAGCACCTGCGCGTGACGGTGGGCCTGCCCGAGGAGAATCGCCGCTTCCTCGCCGCGCTGAAGGCCGCCCTTGGCGGCTGAACTGCAGGGCGTCGCCGGCCGCCGCCGTGACCGTCGGCAAGCTGGTCGTGCTCGGCGTGGGCCTGATCGGCGGCTCGTTCGCGCTGGCGCTGCGCGCGGCAGGATGCGTCGGCACCGTCGTCGGCGTCGGGCGCAGCCGGGCCAATCTCGAAACCGCCCGCGAGCTGGGGATCATCGACCGGCTGGCGACCTCGGACGGCGACTGGCCGCAGGAGACGGCCGATGCCGACCTGGTGCTGGTCGCGGCGCCGGTGGCGCAGTACCCGGCGCTGCTCGCCGCGATGGCGGGGCGGCTCGGAGCGCGCACCATCGTCACCGACGCCGGCAGCACCAAGCAGGACGTCATCGCCGCGGCGCGCGCGGCGCTGCCCGGCGCGCTCGCGCGCTTCGTGCCCGGCCACCCGATCGCGGGCACGGAGAACTCGGGCGCCGCCGCCGCGTTTGCGACGCTGTTCGCGCAGCGCAACGTCGTGCTGACGCCGCTGGCCGAGACCGACCCCGAGGCGACGGCCACCGTGGCCGCGCTGTGGACAGCCTGTGGCAGCCGCGTGCGCGTGCTCAGTCCGCAGGCGCACGACCGGGTGTTCGCCGCGGTGTCGCACCTGCCGCATCTGCTCGCGTTCGGGCTGGTCGAGGCGTTCGCCGCGCGCCCGGACGCCGACGACCTCTTTCGGTTCGCGGCCAGCGGCTTCCGTGATTTCACCCGCATCGCCGCCAGCAGCCCGGAAATGTGGCGCGACATCTCACTCGCCAACCGCGACGCGCTGCAGGCCGAGGTCGCGGCGTTCCGCGTCCAGCTCGACCGCCTGGCGGCGATGATCGCCGCCGGCGACGGCGCGGCGCTGGAAGCGGTGTTCGCGCGTGCCAGCGCGGCGCGGCGCGCGTGGGCTGCGGCGACCGGCGCGGCGCCGGCGGATGGCCCGCGTGAGACCTGACGCCGGGGCGGGTGCGGCGTGAGCGGTCCGGAAGCCGCGGCACCGCCTTACGCGGACCTCGCGCCGATCGCGCGCGTCGAAGGCACCGTCGCGCTGCCCGGCTCCAAGAGCATCTCCAACCGCACGCTGCTCCTCGCGGCGATCGCGTCGGGCACGACCCGCGTCCACGGCCTGCTCGATGCCGACGACGTCGACCGGATGCGCGACGCGCTGACGGCGCTGGGGGTGCGTATCGAGCCGGGCGCCGCCGCGGGCGAAGTCGTCGTTCACGGCGCCGCAGGCGGGTTTGCCGTCCGGACCGCCCGCCTGTTTCTCGGCAACGCGGGCACCGCGTTCCGGCCGCTGACGGCGGCGCTGGCGCTCGCCGGCGGCAATTTCGAACTCGAAGGCGTGCCACGGATGCACGAGCGGCCGATCGGCGATCTCGTCGACGCGCTGCGCTCGCTGGGCGCGGACATCCGCTACCTCGGTGCAACGGGCTTTCCGCCGCTGGCGATCGGGCCGGGCCGCGTCGGGGCCGATGGCGGCGACGACGGGCACGCCCGACCGGGTCGCCGTGCGCGGCGACGTGTCGAGCCAGTTCCTGTCGGCGCTGCTGATGGCGCTGCCGCTGCTCACCGCCCGCACGCGCCGGGCGGTCACCGTCGACGTCACGGGGGAACTGATCTCGCGCCCCTACGTGGCCATCACCACCAATCTCATGCGACGGTTCGGCGTGACGGTGGTCGAGGCCGATGCGCAGCGCTTCGTGGTCCCGGGCGGTGCGGCGTACGCAAGCCCGGGCGACATCCTGGTCGAGGGCGACGCCTCCGCGGCGTCGTATTTTCTCGCCGCCGGCGCCATCGCCGGGCGGGTGCGGGTGACCGGCGTCGGGCGCGGGTCGATCCAGGGCGACGTCGCGTTCGCCGACGTGCTGGCCCGGATGGGTGCCGCGATCGAGGTCGGCGACGACTGGATCGAGGCGCGCACGCGGGCGCGCGCTGACCGGTCGTCACCGTCGACTGCGTGGCGATCCCCGACGCGGCGATGACGCTGGCGGTGGTCGCGCTGTTCGCGCGACGGCGCCGACCACGCTCACCGGCATCGCCAGCTGGCGGGTCAAGGAGACCGACCGCATCGCGGCGATGGCGACCGAGCTCGCCAAGCTCGGGGCGCGCGTCGAGACGGGCCCGGATTTCCTGCGGGTGGTGCCGCCGCGCGCGCTCGCGCCCGCGGTGATCGACACCTACGACGATCACCGGATCGCGATGTGCTTCTCGCTCGCCGCGCTGGGCGGGGTCACGGTCCGGATCAACGATCCCGGCTGCGTGCGCAAGACCTTTCCCGGGTACTTCGACGCGCTCGCCGGCCATCGCGTGCCCGGCGGCCGCGGGCCGCAGGCGGGGAGGCGCCGGCCGATCGCGCCCGGCGCCGTCGCCGCCGGTGATCGCGGTGGACGGGCCGGCCGCATCGGGCAAGGGCACCGTCGCCGCCGGGGTCGCCCGGGCGCTGGGCTTCCATCTTCTGGACAGCGGGGCGCTCTACCGGCTGGTGGCGCTGAAGGCGCAGCGCGCCGGCATCGACCTCGCCGACGGCCCGGGGCTGGCGGCGGCCGCGGCGGCGCTGGACGTCGAGTTCGCCGGCGAGAGGATCCTGCTCGACGGCGCCGACGCGACCGCGGGCATTCGCAGCGAGGCCGTGAGCGCCGCGGCGTCGCGAGTCGCCGTCGCTCCGGGCGTGCGGGCGGCGCTGCTGGGCCGGCAGCGCGCGTTCCGGCGCCCGCCGGGACTGGTCGCCGACGGACGCGACATGGGAACCGTGGTGTTCCCCGATGCCGTGGTCAAGGTGTTCGTCACGGCGAGCCCGGAGGAACGCGCGCGGCGCCGGCATAAGCAGTTGATCGAAAAAGGAATCTCGGTTAACATTGACAGTCTTTTGCGCGATATTCTGGAACGCGACGCGCGCGACACCGGCCGGGCGGCTGCACCGCTCAAGCCCGCCGCCGACGCCGCGATCCTCGACACCACGCAATTGACGATCGACGCTGCCATCGCTTTCGTGCTCGAGCGCTTTCGCGCCGCGGCATCCGCGGGCGCAGGGCGGACGTAGCGGCGATCGAAGACAGGGGTCCGGCGGGCGCGCGAACGCGACCGCGGACCATGCAAGGCCCCGTCGGGGGAACGCTTTAGCCGGCGTTTCCGACGGACAACCCCAACCAGCCCGCCGCGCGAGACAAAGGGTTCTCGCTCACCGGCGGCGTCATTGACCGAAAAGGATCCAACCCACCATGGCTAACGCCACCCCCAGCATGGCCGCCCCGCAGATGGAGATGGAAAACTTCGCCGCACTGTTCGAGGAAAGCCTGTCCCGCCAGGAGATGCGCGCAGGGCGAGGTCATCACCGCCGAAGTCGTTCGCGTCGACCACAACTTCGTCGTCGTCAACGCCGGACTGAAGTCCGAAAGCTTCATCCCGATCGAGGAATTCAAGAACGACCACGGCGAGCTCGAGGTCAAGCCCGGCGACTTCGTCGCCGTCGCCATCGAGGCGCTCGAGGACGGTTACGGCGAGACCACGCCTGTCGCGCGAAAAAGCCAAGCGCCTGGCGGCCTGGCACGACCTCGAAGCGGCGATGGAGCAGGGCGAGATCGTCGAAGGGCTGGTCAACGGCAAGGTCAAGGGCGGCCTGACGGTCATGGTCAACGGCATCCGCGCGTTCCTGCCCGGTTCGCTGGTCGATATCCGTCCGGTCAAGGACACCAAGCCCTACGAGGGCAAGCAGCTCGAATTCAAGGTCATCAAGCTCGACCGCAAGCGCAACAACGTGGTCGTGTCGCGCCGCGCCGTGCTCGAGGCAAGCCTGGGCGAGGAGCGCCAGAAGCTGCTGGAGACGCTGCAAGGAAGGCGCGATGGTCAAGGGCATCGTCAAGAACATCACCGACTACGGCGCGTTCGTCGACCTGGGCGGCATCGATGGCCTGCTGCACATCACCGACCTGGCATGGCGTCGCGTCAAGCACCCGACCGAAGTGGTCGACGGTCGGCGACGAGGTCGACGCCAAGGTGCTCAAGTTCGACCAGGAGAAGAACCGCGTCTCGCTGGGCATCAAGCAGCTCGGCGAAGATCCCTGGGTCGGCCTGTCGCGCCGCTATCCGCCCGGCACGCGCCTGTTCGGCAAGGTGACCAACATCACCGACTACGGTGCGTTCGTCGAGATCGAATCCGGCATCGAAGGGCTGGTGCACGTTTCCGAAATGGACTGGACCAACAAGAACGTCCATCCGGCCAAGGTGGTGCAGCTGGGCGACGAAGTCGAGGTGATGATCCTGGAGATCGACGAGGACCGTCGCCGCATCTCGCTCGGCATGAAGCAGTGCATGCCCAACCCGTGGGAAGAGTTCGCCGATGAACCACAAGAAGGGCGACAAGGTCACGGGGCAGATCAAGTCGATCACCGACTTCGGCGTGTTCATCGGCCTGGCCGGCGGCATCGACGGCCTGGTGCATCTGTCCGACCTGTCCTGGACCGCAGCCCGGCGAGGAAGCGGTGCGCAAGTACAAGAAGGGCGACGAGGTCGAGGCGGTGGTGCTCGCCGATCGACGTCGAGCGCGAGCGCATTTCGCTCGGCATCAAGCAGCTCGAAGGCGATCCGTTCACCAACTACGTGGCCAGCGCACGACAAGGGCGGCGTCGTCGAGCGGCAAGGTCAAGTCGGTCGACGCCAAGGGCGCGGTGGTCGCGCTCGAAGGCGATGTCGAAGGCTACCTGCGCGCCTCCGAGGTCGCGCGCGACCGGGTCGAGGACATCCGCACGCACCTGAAGGAAGGCGATGCGGTCACGGCGATGATCATCAACATCGACCGCAAGAACCGCTCGATCAACCTCTCGATCAAGGCCAAGGACGCACGCCGAAGAGAGCGAGGCGATGCAGAAGCATCAAGGCCGACACCGCGCGGACGACGCCGGGAACGACCAACCTCGGGGCGCTGCTGCAACGCCAAGCTCGGACAACGTGATACGCGCCGGTTCGAATAACGTAAGCGGACAAGCGACAAGTCCATGACCAAGTCGGAGCTGATCGACCGGCTTGCGGCGCAGTTTCCGCAACTGGTTGCCAAGCGACGCCGAGCTGGCGGTCAAGATGATGCTCGACGCGATGGCCAAGAGCCTGGCCAAGGGCCAGCGCATCGAGATCCGCGGGTTCGGCAGCTTCGGCCTCAATTACCGGCCGCCGCGGGTCGGGCGCAATCCCAAGTCGGGCGAGAAGGTGCAGGTGCCCGCAGAAGTACGTGCCGCACTTCAAGGCCGGCAAGGAACTGCGCGAGCGGGTCGATTTCAAGAAAACGGCATGATGCGGCGCGGGCAGGCGGCATCGCCGCCCGCGCCGCGTTGCGGAGCGCCGAGAATGCAGGTGCTGCGCTGGATCGTCGGGAGCCGTGCTGTTCGTGGCACTGCTCCTGCTGTCGCTGCAGAATGCCGAGCCGGTGACGCTCGAGTTCTACACTGGGCTGGAGCTGGCAGGCGCCGCTGGTCTTCGTCCTGCTGGTCGTTTTCGCCGCCGGCGTGACTCGGGGCTGCTCGCCGGCGCGATCCGGGCGCGCGCCTGGAGCGCCGCTCACCCGCCTGCGGCGTGCGCGTGCGCGGGCCGACGCCGCGCCGGCGCCGTACGGCGCGGTTCCGCCAGCGCGCTCGGAGAAGACTGCGGCTGCGGTCGACTTCGCGCAAGGCGGACCTCTGGACGGCATGTGATCGTGCGCCGGGAAGTCCCCAGCGCCGCACGTCCGCCGGATCGCCGGAGCTGAGGATCAGCCCGATGGAATTCGAACTGTGGTGGCTGCTGCCGGGCTCCCCGCTGTTCTTCGCGCTGGGCTGGCTCGCCGCGCGCATGGACATCAAGCAGCTGCTCGCGCGAGTCGCGCGCGCTGCCGCTGTCGTATTTCAAGGGCCTGAATTTCCTGCTCAACGAGCAGCCGGACAAGGCGATCGAAGCGTTCATCGAGGTGGTCAAGGTCGACCCGCAGACGGTCGACCTGCACTTCGCGCTGGGCAGCCTGTTCCGGCGCCAGCGGCGAGGTCGAGCGCGCCATCCGGATGCACCAGAACCTGCTCGACCGCGCCGACCTGCCGGCCGAGCAAGCGCGAGGCGGCGATCTACGAGCTGGCGCAGGACTATCTCAAGGCCGGCCTGCTCGACCGCGCCGAGGAGCTGTTCACCAAGCTGGAGGGCACGCCGTTCGAGCAGCCGTCGCTCGGAGTTCGCTGCTGAGATCTACGAGCAGGAGAAGGACTGGCCCAAGGCGATCGCAGTCACGCGGCGCATGGAGGCGATCGCCAAGCAGCCGTACTTCAAGGAGATCGCGCACTACGACTGCGAGCTCGCGCAGGCGGCGCTGCTGGCCAACGACGCCCACGCGGCGCGCCGCCACATCGACGAGGCGCTCGGCCGAGTACAAGGCCTGCGCGCGCGCCAACATGCTGCTGGGCGACCTGCACGCGCAGCAGGGCGCGCACGACGACGCGATCGCCGCGTGGCAGCGGATCGAGACGCAGAACCCGGCGTTCCTGTCGCTGGTGGCCGAGCGGCTCGCCGACGCCTACCGCCGGACGGGTCGCGCCGCGCAGGGTCTGCGCAGTGCTGAAGTCCTATCAGGAGCACACGCCTTCGCTCGACATCCTCAACACCGTGTTCGCGCTGACGCTGGCGGAGCAGGGCCCCGCGGCCGCGGGCGCGCTGATCAAGGACGAGCTCGCGCGCAACCCGACGCTGCTGGGCCTCGACCGCCTGCTCGAGGCCCAGCTGCTGGCCGCGCCCGCCGAGCGCCGCCACGACCTCGAGCTCGTCAAGCAGCTCGTCGGCCAGCACATCAAGCGCCTGGGCATGTACAAGTGCGAGCAGTGCGGCTTCCGGGCGAAGCAGTACTACTGGCGCTGTCCGGGCTGCGGCAAGTGGGAGACCTACTCGCCGCGACGGACCGAGACGCCGGACGGCTACGCCTGATGGGGAAGCTGCGGCCGCAGGTCCGGCATCCCGCGCTGCCCGGAACGCCGCGGGCGAAGGCCGGCCTCGCGACGCTGGCCGGCGCGCGCGACGCCAGGGAGCGCGCGCGGCTGTCGCAGCAGCGCGTCGTGCGCAGGAAGACCATCGTCCGCAAGCAGGGGCAGCCGTGAACACCTCCGATCCACGCGTCATCGTCGCGCTCGACTTCGCCAATCCCATGCACGCGCTGGCGCTCGCCGACCGGCTCGACCCGGCCGCGTGCGCGCTCAAGGTCGGCAAGGAGATGTTCGTCGTCGCCGGGCCGGAGCCCGTGCGCTGGATGGTCGAGCGCGGCTTCCGCGTCTTTCTCGACCTCAAGTTCCACGACATCCCGAACACCGTCGCGCAGGCCTGCGCCGCCGCGACGCGCCTGGGCGTGTGGATGCTCAACGTGCACGCCGCCGGCGGGCGGGCGATGCTCGAGGCCGCGCGCGACGCGGTCGCCGGCGCGGCGGCGGATCGCGGCACGCCGCCGCCGCTGCTGATCGCGGTGACGGTGCTGACCAGCCTGACCGACGCCGACCTCGAGGCCACCGGCGTTCCCCGCGGCGCGGCCCGGCAGGCGCTGGCGCTGGCGCAGCTGACCGCCGCCTGCGGGCTCGACGGCGTGGTCTGCTCGGCGCTGGAGGCGCCGGCGCTGCGGGCGGCGCTGCCGGCCGGATTCGCGCTGGTGACGCCGGGCATCCGGCCCGCGGGCAGCGCGAAGGACGACCAGGCCCGCATCATCACGCCGGAGGCCGCGGTGGCCAACGGCGCCGACTACCTCGTGATCGGCCGGCCGATCACGCAGGCGCGCGACCCGCTCGCCGCGCTGACCGCCATCAACGCCACGATCGGAGCACGCACGTGAAAATCACGATGATCGGAACGGGCTACGTCGGTCTGGTCACCGGCGCCTGTTTCGCCGAGGTCGGCAACGACGTCCTGTGCCTCGACGTCGACCGCGGCAAGATCGACCTGCTCAACGCCGGCGGCGTCCCGATCTACGAGCCCGGCCTCGACACCATGATCGCGCGCAACGCCGCCGCCGGGCGGCTGCGCTTCACCACCGACGTCGATGCCGCGCGTGGCGCACGGCGCGCTGCAGTTCATCGCCGTCGGCACGCCGCCGGACGAGGACGGCTCGGCCGACCTGCAGTACGTGCTCGCCGCCGCGCGCAACATCGGCCGGCACATGACCGAGCCCCGGATCGTCGTCGACAAGTCGACGGTGCCGGTGGGCACCGCCGACCGCGTGCGCGAAGCGATCGCGGAGGAGCTCGCCGCGCGCGGCGTCGACATCGGCTTCGCCGTGGTCTCCAATCCGGAATTCCTGAAGGAGGGCGCCGCGGTCGAGGACTTCATGCGGCCCGACCGCATCGTCGTCGGCGCCGACGACGAGCAGGCGATCGCCGCTGATGCGCGCGCTCTACGCGCCGTTCCAGCGCAAGCACGAGCGGCTGCTGGTGATGGACGTGCGCTCGGCCGAGCTCACCAAGTACGCGGCCAACGCGATGCTGGCCACCCGCATCTCGTTCATGAACGAGCTCGCCAACCTCGCCGACGAGCTCGGCGCCGACATCGAGCACGTGCGCCAGGGAATCGGCTCCGACCCGCGCATCGGCTACTACTTTCTCTACCCGGGCGCCGGCTACGGCGGGTCGTGCTTCCCCAAGGACGTGAAGGCGCTCTCGCACACGGCGGCGGCGTTCGGGCGGCCGCTGAAGCATCCTCGAGGCGGTCGAGGCGGTCAACGACGCGCAGAAGCTGCGGCTGGTCGAGAAGATCGTCGCGCGCCTCGGCGAGGACCTCTCCGGCCGCCGCTTCGCGCTGTGGGGCCTCGCCTTCAAGCCCAACACCGACGACATGCGCGAGGCGCCGGCGCTCGCCATCGTCGGCCGCGCTGGCGGCGCGCGGCGCGAGCGTCGTCGCCTACGACCCGGTGGCGATGGCCGAGGCCCGGCGCATGTTCGCCGGCGCGCCGCACGTCGCCTTCGCCGACTCGCCGATGGCGGCACTCCCCGGCGCCGACGCGCTGCTGGTGATCACCGAATGGCAGGAGTTCCGCAGCCCGGATTTCGCCGCGATCCGCGCCGCGCTGCGCGAGCCGCTGCTGTTCGACGGGCGCAATCTCTACGACCCGCCGGCGGTGCGCGCCGCCGGCCTCGAATACTTCGCGATCGGCCGCGGCCGGGCGCCGGCGCATGAGCGCTGCGCCGCGCTTTGCCGATTACCGCGACCGCGTCGCCGCGACGCGGGTGCTGGTCGTCGGGCGACGTGATGCTCGACCGCTACTGGTTCGGCGACGTCGACCGCATCTCGCCCGAGGCGCCGGTGCCGGTGGTCAAGGTCACCCGCGCCGAGGCGCGGCCCGGCGGCGCCGCCAACGTGGCGCGCAACGCCGCGGCGCTCGGCGCCGCCGGTCGACGCTGCTGTCGGTCATCGGCGGCGACGAGGCGGGGGCGACTGCTCGAGACGCTGCTCGCCGCGGAGAACGTCCGCACGCTCGTTTCACCGCGATCCGGCGCTGCCGACCACGGTCAAGCTGCGGGTGATCAGCCGCCAGCAGCAGCTGCTGCGGATCGACTTCGAGACCGCGCCGTCGCACGAGGTGCTGGCGGCCAAGCTGGCCGACTACGACCGCCTGCTGCCCGACTGCGACATCGTCGTCCTGTCCGACTACGGCAAGGGCGGGCTCGCGCACATCGAGACGATGATCGAGCGCGCCCGCGCCGCCGGCAAGCGCGTGCTGGTCGACCCCAAGGGCGAGGACTGGGCCCGCTATCGCGGCGCGACCATCGTCACCCCCAACCGCGGCGAGTTCCGGCAGGTCGCAGGCGCCTGGCACGACGAAGCGGGGATGACGGCGAAAGCGCAGGAGCTGCGCGACGCGCTGGCGCTCGACGCGCTGCTGGTCACCCGCTCGGAGGAGGGGATGAGCCTCTACACCGCCGACGGCGCGCAGCACTTCCCGGCGCTGGCGCGCGAGGTGTTCGACGTCTCCGGCGCCGGGGACACGGTGATCGCCGCGACCGGCACGCTGCTGGGCGCCGGCGCGGATCTCGCGACCGCGGTGGGCATCGCGAATCTGGCGGCGGGCGTGGTCGTCGGCAAGCTGGGCACGGCGGTGGTGACGCCGGACGAGCTCGATTGAAGCCGCCCAAGACCCTCTACAGCTGCACCGAATGCGGCGGCCAGAGCCCGAAGTGGCAGGGCCAGTGCCCCCACTGCGGCGCCTGGAACACGCTGGTCGAGACCGTGGCCGGCGCCGCGCGCGACGCGCTTCCAGGGCGTCGCGCGGGCACCGCCGGTGCGGTGCTGCGCGCAGGTGCCATGCGGCCGCGGAGCGAGCCCGCGCATCCCACCGGCATCGAGGAGTTCGACCGGGTGCTGGGCGGCGGGCTCGTGCCCGGCGCGCGTGATCCTGCTCGGCGGCGATCCGGGCATCGGCAAGTCGACGCTGCTGCTGCAGGCGCTGGCGCGCCATCGGCGCGGCGCGCAAGGTGCTCTACGTCACCGGCGAGGAGTCGGTCGAGCAGGTCGCGCTGCGCGCGCAGCGCCTGGGTCTGGCCGACGCGCGCGGTGATCGCTGCTGGCCGAGATCCAGCTCGAGACGATCGTCGCGACCATCGGCGCCGAGGCGCCCGAGGTCGTCGGTCATCGACTCGATCCAGACCGTCTACACCGAGGCGCTGCACCTCGGCGCCGGGCAGCGTGGCGCAGGTGCGCGAGTGCGCGGCGCAGCTCACGCGGCTCGCCAAGCAGCGCGACGTCGACCGTGATCCTGGTCGGCCACGTGACCAAGGAAGGCGCGCATCGCCGGGCCGCGCGTGCTCGAGCACATCGTCGACACGGTGCTGTACTTCGAGGGCGACACGCATTCGAGCTTCCGCCTGGTGCGCGCGATCAAGAACCGCTTCGGCGCGGTGAACGAGCTCGGCGTGTTCGCGATGACCGAGCGCGGCCTGAAGCGGGGTGAGCAACCCGTCGGCGCTGTTCCTGTCCCAGCACGCCGACGCAGGTGCCCGGTTCGGCGTGCTGGTGCACGCTGGAGGGCACGCGGCCGCTGCTGGTCGAGATCCAGGCGCTGGTCGACGGGCGCAGGCGCCGAACCCGCGGCGGCTGTCGGTCGGGCTCGAGCAGAAGCGCCTGGCGATGCTGCTCGCGGTGCTGCACCGCCATGCCGGTGTCGGCAGCGCTCGACCAGGACGTGTTCGTCAATGCGGTCGGCGGCGTGCGCATCAACGAGCCGGCGGCCGACCTCGCGATCCTGCTGGCGGTGTACTCGTCGCTGTCCAGCCGGCCGCTGCCCGCGCGGACACTGGTGTTCGGCGAAGTCGGGCTGGCCGGCGAGATCCGCCCGGTTCAGCGCGGCCAGGAGCGGATGAAGGAGGCGGCCAAGCTGGGGTTCCGGCAGTTCCTCATACCAAACTTGAATAAACCAAAGCAATCAATTGATGGGATTACTATTTTTCCCATCGGACGCGTCGACGAGGCGGTCGCGTTCCTGCGCGACTGATTACTTGCCGGCCCCGAGGATCACCGACCCGCTGACGTGGACGGTCACCGCGTTCTTCCCGCCTTCGATCGGCACCGGCGGCGGCGGCGCGGCGTCGGCCATTGCCGCCATCGCCATGCCGCGGAAGGCGATCGGCGCGCCGCCTGGCCCGTCGCTGCGCACGGTGACCTGTCCCAGCGTGTAGCCGGGAAAGCCGAGCGTTCGCGCGATCGCCTGCGCCTTGGCCTGATACCGGGTCAGCGCGTCGGTGAGCAGGGCGGCTTCCGCCTTCTCGCGCGCTTCCCGGGACAGCGAAAACACCATCGCCGAGAGCTTCATCGCCGGCTGGAGCCGCGACGCAAGCGCGCCTGCGGCCTTGAAATCGCGGCTTTCGAGCACGATCTCGGCGCGGATCCGCCAGCCCGTGATCTGGTTGGCGCGATCGTAGATCGGGTTGGTCTGGTAGTTCCCGGAGCGGGTCTCGACGCCGGCCGCGGGCTTGGCCTTGGCCAGCGCCTCCTCCAGCCGGGCGTTGACCCGGGTGGCCAGCGCGGTCGGGTCGGGCCCCTGCTCCTCGGTGAACAGCGTGATCGTCAGCGTGTCGGTGGCGACGTCGGCGGTCGCGCTCGCGTCGAGCGTGACGACGTTGAAGAACGGCTGCTGGCTGGCCTCGGCGCCTGCGGCCACCGGGATCGACAGCAACAGCACGAGCAGGGCAGGGCGCAGCATGCGGGCACCTCGGATCGCGGGCGAGGCGTCAAGTATACGGCCGCGCCGCGGCGGTCAGGGCCGGCGGAAAGGCGAAGGCGAGGTGGCCGAAATGGCGGCCGTAGCGGGTCGCCGCCTGCGCCGCGATATCCGCAAAGTCGATGTAGACGCGGCTTGCGGCCGAGAGGGTGTCGCGCAACGGGCCGTCGGGCAGCGTCGACTCGGCGGTGTCGGCCACCGCCCGGCCGTGCGCCCGTGCCAGCTCGGCCAGTCCGTAGCCGAGATCGACGTGGCGGGTGATCGCCTGGTTGGCGTGCCAGGCCAGCGCGGCCAGCATGGCCTCGGCAGGGGAAAGCGCGGGAAGGTCGCAAGGTGGGCGCGGGAAGGTACCGGCCACCTCGTCGGTCAACGCGGCCCCGTGATGCGGGGTGGCGCCACCGACGCCGCGCCTGCCCGGATGGGGCGTGGCATTCATCGGGACTCCAAGGTTGAGGTAGATTGTTGCGATGCAGCATACGCTGCACTGCAACATAAAACAAGTGATCCGGTCGGGAATTCGCGCGGCATATCTAATCTATTACATTATATATAATGCCTATCACACTGTTTGTATTACACTTTTACTGATCCAATAATTATGCATCCATAGGATTGGCGTAAAGTAGGGACGGGTCGAACAGACCGCCACATCGGGAGCGAGACATGAAAATGCGCCAACTGGGCGCCAACGGGCCGCGGGTCTCGGCGATCGGCCTCGGCTGCATGGGCATGAGCGATTTCTACTCGAACCGCGACGACGCGGAGTCGATCGCGACCATTCACCGGGCGCTGGATCTCGGGATCACGCTGCTCGACACCTCCGACATCTACGGTCCGTTCACCAACGAGGAGCTGGTCGGACGCGCGATCAAGGGCCGCCGCGATCGCGTGTTCCTGGCGACCAAGTTCGGCATCGTCCGCGACCCGACGAACCCCGCGGCGAGGGCGTTCGACAGCTCGCCCGCGTACGTGCGCCGGGCGGTGCGAGGGCAGCCTGCGGCGCCTCGGCGTGGAGTGCATCGACCTGTATTACCAGCACCGCGTCGACCCGAAGGTGCCGATCGAGGACACCGTCGGCGCGCTGGCCGAGCTGGTCCGGGCCGGCAAGGTGCGCTACATCGGGCTGTCCGAGGCATCGGTCGCAGACGCTGGAACGGGCGCACCGCGTCCATCCGGTCACCGCGCTGCAGACCGAGTACTCGCTGTGGACGCGCGATCCCGAGGCCGGGGTGCTCGCCGCCTGTCGGCGGCTCGGCATCGGCTTCGTGCCGTACAGCCCGCTCGGCCGCGGCTTCCTGACCGGGGCGATCACCCGGCCCGAGGACTTCGCCGACGACGACTATCGCCGCCACAGCCCGCGGTTCCAGGGCGAGAACTTCCGGCGCAACCTGGCGCTGGTGGACAAGGTGCGCGCCTTCGCGACGGAAAAGGGCTGCACGCCGGGCCAGCTGGCGCTCGCCTGGGTGCTGGCGCAGGGCGAGGACCTGGTCCCGATCCCGGGCACCAAGCGCCGCCGCTACCTCGAGGAGAACGTCGGCGCGCTGGACGTGCGTGCTGACCCCGGCGAGCTGGCCGAGATCGACGCGGTGCTGCCGCCGGGGTCGGCGGTCGGCACGCGCTACCCGGAGGCGATGATGCAGGCCCTGAACCGATGAGCGCGGCCATGGTCGCCGACGCTTCGCGCCCGGGTGGGGCGGCCGCGGTCGCCGCACGCCGGTTCGAAGGCGCGTCCGTGGCGCGCCGCCGCGGCAGCGCTGGGAATTGCGTGCGCCGCCGCGCTGCTGTGGTCGGCTCCGGCCGCCGCCGCGGATCGCGCGGGCCCGCTGAAAGCGCTGGTGCGACTGGCCGCCGACCGGATCGACGCGGTCTTTGCCGAGGTCGCCGCCAGCACCCGCGCGCTGGGTGACGAATACCGGATGCTGGCCGCGCATCCATCGCCGGTCAGCGACGCGGAGGTGGCCGCCTGGACCGGGCGCGGCACCACCCGGGGGAGCACGACCGGTTTCCGGACGTGGCCGGACGCCGCACCGACACCGGCGTTCCAGGCGCAGACGCCGGGCTTCTACAGCTACCGCGGCAAGACCGTGACCCGCGAGACGGTGGCGCGGCTGCGCGAGTTCGAGCGGCTCCTGCCGTTGTTCCGCGCCGCCTACCGGAGCTTCGATTTCTCGTGGGTGTACCTGACCACCGCCGACGAGATGATGCTGATCTATCCCTACGTCCCGATCGAGCAGGCGGTCAACAACGAGACGCCGACCCGGCAGGTCTATTACACGGCGGCCGACTTCGCGCACCGGAGGGTCGGCTGGACGGCGCCGTACCTCGACCTGGTGGGCGCGGGGATGATGATCACCGCGTCGTACCCGATCTATGCCGGCGACCGGCTGCTCGGCGTCGCGTCGCACGACATCACGCTGAAGCAGCTCTCGCGATCGGTCCTGAGCCACCTGACCGTCGGCGAAACGGCGAGCGCGTACATCGTCGACCGGCATGGGCTGGCGATCGCGGCCAGCGACGGCCGGGCTCGAAGCGGAGATCGACCGCGTCAACGGCGAACGGAAGTCGGCCGCGCTGTACTTTCGCTCGCCCGCGGGACTCGCGCGGCGGCGGTGCCGGGCGCGGTGGCGTCGCGCTTCGGCTGGGTCGATGCGGTCACCGAGCGCATCCTCGACCTGGACGCGAAAGCGGGTCCGCGCGCGGTGATCGACGCCGAGATCGACGGGCGCAGGGTTCTGGCGGCCCGGATCGAGAGCACCGGGTGGCTCGTCGTCCTGGTCGACCGGAAGCCGTGACCGGGCCGAGATTGCTGCACGCGGCCAGCCGCCCGTTGGTCGCGTTCTCCCCGGCACCATTTGTCGCATAATTTGTATTATGTAAAATACGCGGCGCATGCGCTCGTCGGGCACCGGCCCGGCACGTAAAGGCCGACCTTCAGATCGGGAGTCCCGCCGAAAAGCTCCAGTCGCCGGCGCCCTGCTTTCGGGGCCCGCCTGCCGTCCAATCAGCGGTTCCACGGCGCCGGACAATCGCGATCGATTCCATAGCGGGCGATCGCGGCCGCGGGAATGCCGCGCTCGATCGCGCCTTCCTGCGCCAGCGCCACGAGGGCGGCGAGCACGATCTGATGGCGGTCGACCTCGAAGAACCGCCGCAGCGCATTGCGCGTGTCGCTGCGGCCGAAGCCATCGGTGCCCAGGGCCACGAAGCGGGCTTGCACGTACGGGGCGATCAGGCCCGGATACGCGACCACGTAGTCGCTGGCCGCGACGACCGGTTCGCGACCGGCGAGGCAGCATTCGACGTGGCTGCGCTCGGGCTCGCGCTCGGGGTGCAGACGATTCAGGCGCGCAATGCCCCGCGCCTCGCGCGCGAGCTCGCTGAAGCTGGTCACGCTCCACACCTCGCTGCCGATCGCCCAGTCGCGGCTCAGCAACTCGCCCGCGGCGATGACCTCGCCCAGGATCGCGCCGGATCCCAGCAGGCGAACCCTGTCCTTCGCACCGGGCACGTCGTGGGACGTGAAGCGATACATGCCGCGGATCACATCCTGGTCGACGCCGTCCGGCAACGACCGCTGAGCGTAGTTTTCGTTGGTGACCGTGATGTAGTAGAAGACGTCTTCCTGGCGCTCCATGATCCCGCGCATGCCGTGGTCCACGATCAGCGCCAGCTCGGCGGCGAACGCAGGATCGTAGGCCCGGCAGTTCGGGACCGTCGCCGCGATGACGTGGCTGGATCCGTCCTGATGCTGCAGACCTTCGCCGCCCAGGGTCGTCCGCCCGGCGGTGGCGCCCAGCAGGAACCCGCGCGCACGCTGGTCGGCCGCAGCCCAGATCAGATCGCCCGTTCGCTGGAATCCGAACATCGAGTAGTAGATGTAGAACGGCAGCATGCGCAGGCCGTGCGTGCTGTACGAAGTCGCCGCGGCGACCCATGACGACACGGCACCTGCTTCGGTGATGCCCTCCTCGAGCAGCTGTCCCGTCTTCGATTCGCGGTAGTAGAGCATCGATCCGGAATCCTCCGGCTCGTACAGCTGGCCGAGCGGTGAATAGATGCCGACCTGGCGGAACAGGTTCGCCATGCCGAAGGTGCGCGCTTCGTCAGCGACGATCGGCACGATGCGCGGGCCCAATGTCTCGTCCTTGAGCAGGTTCGTGAACAGGCGTACGGCCGCCGTCGTCGTCGACATCTCCTTGCCCCCCGCCCGCAGCGCGAACTCGGCGTAGTCGGACACGGCGGGGACCGTGACCCCGGGGGCCGCGCGCCTGCGCGCGGGCAGATGCCCCCCGAGCGAGCGCCGGCGTTGGCGCAGGTAGATCATCTCGGGGCTCGCTTCGGAAGGCCGATAGAACTGCAAGCCGGCAACCTCCTCGTCGGACAGCGGCAGGTCGAAGCGGTCGCGAAACGCCTTCAGCGCGTCGACGTCGAGCTTCTTGGACTGATGCGCGGTCATGCGCGACTCGCCCGCGCCGCCCATCCCATAGCCCTTCTTCGTCTTGGCGAGAATCACCGTCGGACGGCCGTTTCGCGCGCGCGAAGCGGCAAACGCCGCATACAACTTGCGGTAGTCGTGCCCTCCCCGCTTGAGGGCGTCGATCTCCGCGTTCGACATGCCGGCGACGACCGCCTGAAGGTCGGGGTCCCGCTGGAAGAAGTTGGCCAGGTTGTAGGCGCCGTCCTTCGCGCCCAGGTTCTGGTATTCCCCATCGACCGTCGCGGCGAAGCGGCGCAGCAGCGCATGGTTGACGTCGCGCTCGAACAACGAATCCCAGTTCGATCCCCAGAGCACCTTGACGACGTTCCAACCGGCGCCGATGAACAGCGACTCGAGTTCCTGGATGATCTGCCCGTTTCCGCGCACCGGGCCGTCGAGCCGCTGCAGATTGCAGTTGATGACGAAGGTGAGGTTGTCGAGTTGCTCGCGGGCCGCGAGCGTGAGCGCACCGACCGACTCGGGCTCGTCCATCTCGCCGTCCCCGAAAATGCCCCAGACATGGCGTTCGTCCGTGTCTGGCGAGCCCGCGATGGCCCAGGTAGCGCATGAATCGCGCCTGATAGATCGCGCTGATCGGGCCGATGCCCATCGATCCCGTCGGGAACTGCCAGAAGTCGGGCATCAGCCAGGGATGCGGGTACGAGCAAAGCCCCTTGCCTCCGACTTCCTGCCTGTAGTTGGCGAGCTGTTCCTCGGACAACCGTCCCTCCAGGTACGCCCGGGCGTAGACGCCGGGTGCAGAGTGCGGCTGGAAGAACACGAGGTCGCCGCCGTGGCGTTCGCTCGCGGCGTGGAAGAAATGATTGAAGCCGATTTCGAAGATCTCCGCCGCCGAGGCGTAGCTCGCGATGTGTCCGCCCAGGTCGCCGTACGCCTGATTGGCGCGAACGACCATCGCCAGCGCATTCCACCGGATGATCGCGGTGATGCGCTCCTCCAGCGCCAGGTCTCCCGGATAGGCGCCCTGATGCTCGAGCGGGACCGTGTTCCTGTACGCCGAGAACGGCTGAACCTGCGCGACGATTCCGAGCTGCTGGGCATGCCTTTCGAGCTGCTCAAGCAAGAAAGAGGCCGCGCTTGTCGCCGGCGTGAGCGACCACCGCATCGAGCGCATCGATCCATTCGCCGGTCTCGACCGGATCCGCATCCGCGGCCTCCTCCGCCGCAGGAGGTGAGCTCTCTCACCGCCGTTTCCGTCCATGTATGCGCTCCTCAGGCCGTTACCCGAACTATATCGCCGCGCCGCAGCATCTTCGTCCGAAAAAGCGTCAAATGTCAATAGTAAAGCATACAATGCCGTAAAAGACGTAATGCAGAATAAAATTCCATCTACGTCGATGGACACAATCGACAAACGAATCCTCACCGAGCTCCAGGCGAACGCCAAGCTGACCAACGTCGAACTGGCCGCGCGGGTGCACCTGTCGCCATCTCCGTGTCTGGCGCGGGTGCGGCGACTGGAGCAAGCGGGCTTCATCAGCGGCTATGCAACGCTGCTGAATCCCCTCAAGGTCGGCTTGAGCGTCAGCGTTTTCATACAGATCCGGCTGGAGCGCCAGGTCGAGCGGGCGCTCGAGGCATTCGAGAACGCGATCAATGCGTATCCGGAAGTGATGGAGTGCTACCTGATGACCGGGGACTCCGATTACTTGATCCGCGTCGTGGTGCCGGACGTGCAGGCGCTGGAGCACTTCATCGTTGCGGGACTCTCGAAGATACCCGGCGTGGCGAACATACGCTCCAGCTTTGCGCTGAAGCAGGTGAAGTACAAGACCGCGCTTCCGCTGTGACCGGCAACCGGATGCGGAAAGGCGCTGGCGACGCAAGCCGCCCGGCGCCACTGCCGTGTGACCGGGAGGTGGTGCAAAATCTCACCATTTCACCGACATCTACGAGCCTACTGGCAGGGCGTAGTGGAATGTGAGGATCCGATGAACGAATCGCTCAACAAGCGGATGCGCCGCGAACTCGTGCCTGGTGCCGGGCACATCATGCCGGGGGCGGGCAACGCCTTGGCCGCACGCATGATCGAGGGTGCGGGCCACGGGATGCTGATGGTGAGCGGTGCCGCCGTGGCCAACAGCTACCTTGGAGTGCCGGACATCGGCCTTGTCTCGGTGACCGAGTTCGCGGGTCATGTCGCCGCCGTGCGGGATGCCGTCGGCATCCCGATACTGGCCGATGCGGACACCGGCTTCGGCAACGCGATCAATACCCGTCGCACAGTCCAGTTGCTGGAACGCGCCGGCGCCAACGCCATCATGCTCGAGGACCAGACGTTTCCAAAGCGTTGTGGCCACTTCGACGGCAAGGACGTGGTCGACCACGCAGGAGATGGTATCGAAACTCAAGGCCGCCCTGGACGCACGCGTCGATCCGGACCTGATGATTCTCGCTCGAACCGATGCGCGCGCGACCGAGGGCTACGAGGCGGCGCTGGATCGCGCACGCGCGTACCAGGAGGCGGGCGCAGACTTCCTGTTCATCGAGGCGCCGGTCACGAAGCCGGAGCTGCTCGCCATTCCTCGCCAGGTGCCGGGAATCCATTGTGCAACATGGTCGTTGGCGGCAAGACACCGCTTGCATCACGCGAGGAACTTGCGGAGGCGGGCTACGCAGTGATCCTCTACGCCAACGCGGCGCTGCAGGCCTCGATGCTCGCGATGCAGGAAGTGCTGCAGCATCTGCACGTCAACGGCTCCGTCGCGGGCATCGAATCCAGGCTCATGACGTTCTCGGCGCGGCAGGAAGCGCTGGACGTCGAAAAATACAGGGATCTGGAGTCGAGGTACGCGTAAGCGAGTACCGCCCGAGACCGTGGGTCCGGCGCGTGCGTCCGGCCTTCCTCAGTACGTTGCGCGCCCGCCCGAGATGTCGAACACCGCCCCGGTGCAGAACGAGCACTCGGGCGACGCGAGCCAGTTGACCAGATCGGCGACCTCCTCGGCCCGCCCCAGCCTGCCCATCGGAATCTTGGAGACGACCATCGCCTTGAACTCCGGGGTCACCTGCAGGAACATTTCCGTGTCGATCGCGGCGGGCGCCACGGCATTGACGCGGATTTCGGTCGCGGCCAGTTCCTTGCCGAGCGACTTGGTGAGCGCCATCACCCCCGCCTTGGCCGCCGCGTAGCAGGACGCGCCGGGATTGCCTTCCTTGCCCCCGATCGAGGACATGTTGACGACACGGCCGTAGCCGGCCTTCTGCATCACCGGCACGACGGCGCGGCAGCAGTGGAAGACGCCGTCGAGGTTCAGCGCCATGAACTTCCGCCACCCGTCGAGCGGATAGTCGACCAGCGGCGCGACGGGACCGTTCGCGCCGGCGTTGTTCACCAGGATGTCGATCCGGCCGAAATCGCGCACCACTGCCGCGGTCGCCGCCTCCACCGCGGCGTAATCGGTGACGTCGACCGCGTAGGCCCGCGCACCGGGCAGCTCGGCGGCCACCGCCGAAGCCCTGGCAAGGTCGACGTCCCAGAGCGCGCTGACGATGCCCGAGCGGGCGAGGCGTCGCGCGATCGCCGCGCCCAGCCCGCCCGCGCCGCCGGTGATCACCGCGACGCCGCCCGCGCCGCTGCCGGCGCCCTGCCCTGTCGATTGCGTTCCCATGCTGTTTTTCTCCGAGTGGAATCCGATTCCGTTCAATTTGCGGCGCGCCGGCGCGCGGCGGTCGCCGCGAGCAGCGAATCCACCGCGCTGCGCCCGCGCCGCGCCCGCTCGACCGGCGTCAGCTGCGTGGCGAGCGAGCGGACCGGCGCTTCGAGGCTGAGCGGCAGGCCCTCCGGCAGCACGCACAGCATGCCGGCGAGGTCGAGGTTGCCCTCGCCCGGAAACGCGCGCTCGTTGCGGGCCTGGAAGATCATCGTCTCGAAATCCGCGGGCCGCGGGCCCGATCCGTCGCAGACCTGGACGTACTCGATCAGTCCGCGCGGCAGCTGCGCGATGTCGGCCGGCGTGCCGTGCGAGCGGTCGACGTGGAGGGTGTCGATCATCACCCGCGCGCCGGCGTGGCCGCAGGCCTGCACCACCCGCACCGCCGAGGCGAGGTCGGGAACGCCGGTCCACGGCGTCGCCTCGAGGTGCATCAGGATGCCGTAGCGGCTGCCGAGCTCGCACAGCCGGTGGAGCAGTTCCGCCAGCACCTGCGGATCCGGCTCGTCGCCGTTGACCACGGCGTGGCCCGCGCCGAGCACCGCGGCGGTTTCCAGCACCGGCTCCAGCGCGGCGACGTCCATGCCGCGCTTCAGCCGGAAGACGCCGAAGTCGAACACGGCCACGCCCTTGTCGCGCATCAGCGCCAGCGTTTCCCTTCGCATCGGGGTGTCGCCGATCATCGGGTGCTGCCGCTCGCCGGGAGGCGCGGCAGGATTGAGGCGCAGTCCGACGTGGGCGTAGCCGGCGTCGGCACCGACCTCGACCAGCTCGGGCGGGGTGAGTTCGAACAGCGTCAGGTGGTCGAGCGAAACGACGGACATGGGCGTGAAGGCAATGTGATTGGCGGAAAGCGTGGGCCGGCGCCGCTCAGACCGGGGCGGGCGAGCGCGGCAGGCCGGGAATCGTGGCGAGGACCCGATCGCCGAGCCCGCCGTCGAGCCGGAGATCGACGCCGGTCACGTAACCGGCGCCGGGCCCCGCGAGGTGGACGACGGCGCGCGCGACGTCCTCGGGCGTGCCGATGCGCCCGAGCGGGACCGCCTCCTGACGCCGGCGGAGAATCTCCGGGTCGCGATAGATCGGTTCGGTGAGCGGCGTGCGGATGAGACCCGGCGACACGGAGTTGACCCGGATGCCGTCGGCCGCCCACTCCTGCGCCAGTTGCCGGCAGAGCATCACCAGCGCCGCCTTGGCCGGCGAATACGCGCCCAGCCCCGGGAACGGGTAGTGTGCGGAGATCGAACCCACGGCAACGATCGCCCCGCGCGTTGGCGCGAGCGCCGGGTGCGCTGCCTGCGCCAGAAGCCACGTCGCCCGCACGTCGATCGCGAAGACGGCGTCCCAGTCGGCGGGATCGAGCGTGGCGAGCGGCGCGCCGCGCGCGATTCCGGCGTTCGACACCAGCACGTCGAGTCCGTCGCAGCGTTCGATTGCGTCGGCCGCCAAGCGCCTGCAGGCCTCGGCGTCGGAGAGGTCCGCATGGAGCCCGAAGGCATCGGCGCCGCGGGCGGCCAGGTCCGCCACCAGCGCGTCCAGCGCCGGGCCCGGCCTCGACGCTGCCGCGGCGATCACCGGACGCAGGCCGCGCTCGCGCGCCGAATCGACCAGCGCGAAGCAGGTCGCGCGGCCGATGCCGCCGGTGGCGCCGGTCACCAGCGCCCGCAGCGGGGAGGCGTCACTCGCGGCCATGCCCGGACCCCGGTCTGCCGGCGGAAGCGTACTGGCGCGGCGGCCGCCGCATCGTCATCATCGTTTTCCTCCGTCGCGATCGGGAAGTCGACCCGCAGGTCGGGCCTCCCTCAAAGGGTTGCGGGCAGCGCGCCACTTCAGGCGTGTCCCGTCCGCAGATGCACGCCCGCGACCGCAATCTCGCAGCCGGTTGGTGCGCCTTCGAACCAACTGGTACCTCAGTTGACGCGCGCCAACCGGTCCGGTGCGCGCTTGCGAACCAACTGGTACCTCAGTTGACACGCTCCGGTGAGTTTTGTCAACGGTCGGACGTACCCCGAAACTGCCGAGGGCTTGACAACGCCGGGCCGATCCAGTCAACTGAGGTACCAGTCGGTTTGCGCGACCGGCGGCGCACCCGATTTCCCGGCGCGACGCCCCGCCCCCGCGCTCATCGCGAACCGCCCCGGCGCCGGCAACGCCGTCGCCCGAGTCAATCAAACACGCCGCGCGACGCCGCAGCGCGAGGAGCATCGATCATGCGCTTCCCCCACCTGTTCCAGCCCGGCCGGATCGGCAGCCTGGAGGTGAAGAACCGGATCATCGCCTCGCCGATGGAGCGCAACTACTGCACCGCCGAAGGGCGCGTCACGCAGCGCTACATCGATTACATGGCCGCGCGCGCCCGCGGCGGCGTGGGCCTGCAGTACACGGAGGCCACCTACGTCGACCCGCGCGGCCGGGGCCGCACGCTGCAGATGGGGCTCTACAAGGACGACCTGCTGCCCGAATTCACGCGGCTGGTCGCCGCCGTGCACCGCGAAGGCGGCGTCATCGGTCCCGAGCTCCACTACGGCGGCCGGGTCGTGCACCCCGGCGTCAGCGGCCTCGAATCCCACGCGCCGTCGGCGGTGCCCTACGCCGGCGCGGGCGGCTTCGTGCCGCACGCGCTCACCCGCGGCGAGATCGCGGGAATCGTCGAACGCTTCGGCGATGCGGCACGCCGCGCGGCCGAAGCCGGCGTCGACTTCATCGGCGTCCACAGCGCCCACGGCTACCTGCTGGCGCAGTTCCTCTCGCCCTGGTGCAACAAGCGCGACGACGAGTACGGCGGCGACCTCGCCGGGCGCATGCGCTTTCCGCTCGAGGTCCTCGCGGCGGTGCGCAAGGCCACAGGGGGCGCGCTGCCGATCGTCTACCGCATCAGCGGCGACGAGCACCAGGACAACGGCATCACGCTCGCCGACGTCTGCGCGATCGCGCCCCATCTCGTCGCGGCGGGCGTCGACCTCATCGACGTTTCCGCGGGCATGTACGAAACCAACTGGTGGATCACCCAGCCGATGGAGATGCCGCAGGGCGTGCTCGCGCCGCTGGCGCGCGAGGTGCGCCGGCACGTCGACATCCCGGTCAGCGTCTCCGGCCGGATCACCGACCCGAGCGTGGCGGAGCACCTGATCGAGTCGGGCGCCTGCGACTTCGTCACCCTGGGCCGCGCGCTGCACGCCGATCCGGAATTCCCGGCCAAGGCGCGCGACGGCCGCACCGCGGAGATCTGCACCTGCATCGCCTGCAACCAGGGCTGCAGCGACATGCACTCGCGCGGGCTGCCGATCGTCTGCCTCGTCAACACGACGACCGGGCGGGAGCGCGAGTACGCGATCCGTCCGACGGCGGCGCCGAAGCGCGTCGTGGTCGTCGGCGGCGGCCCGGCCGGGCTCGAGGCGGCCCGCATCCTCGCGCTGCGCGGCCACGCGGTGACGCTGTTCGAGCGCGACGACGAGCCCGGCGGACAGATGCGCCTGAGCCGCCTCGTGCCGGGGCGCGAGGAGCTCACCGGGCACCTGACGTGGCTGGCCGGCAGCGCCGAACGCGCCGGCGTGCGCCTCGAACTGGGTGTCGAGGCCGACGCGGACCGCGTGCTGGCGGAGAAGCCCGACGTCGTCGTCGTCGCGACCGGCTCGGAACTCGGCCTGCCCAACATCCCCGGCATTCTCGACAGCCCCGTCGTCGACGCCTACGAGATCCTGCGCCGCCCGCTCGCGGGCAGCGGCCGGGCGCTGGTGATCGGCGGGGACATCCGCGGCCTGGGCGTGGCGCGCGTGCTCGCGGAAAAGGGCGTCGAGGTGATCCTGGTCGAACCGGGCACCGAGCTCGTCACCGACATCGGCACCCGCTCGCGCCGGTTCCAGGTCGGCGCGCTCGAGGCGCTGCCCAACGTCACCATCCACACGGGAACGACCGTCGAGGCCCTGGCGGAACACTCGGCGCAGCTGTGGAACGGCACCGAGCGCTGGGACGAGCGCGGCATCGATCTCGTCGTCGCGACCCGCATGCTGCTGCCCGTCTCCGGGGTCGCCGACGCGCTGTACGAGCGCGCGCCTGCACTCGAGGTGCACGTCGTCGGCGACTGCGCGCAGCCGCGCACCGCGCTCGAGGCGATCCACGATGCCGCCGCGCTGGCGCACCGGCTGTAGTCGCACCCCTTTCCCTTCAACCATGCCGCGCACCCATCGAGAGATCATGTCCACGCCATCCGCCATCGAACGGCACGCATCGCCGCCCGGGCGGCCAGGGTCAGCCCCGGGCGCCGGGCGCGCCCGGTCCCTCACGCTCCAGGTCACCGAGGGCATACGCGAGGCGATCGTCGACGGCCGGTTCCCGCTCGGCGAAGCGCTGTCGGAGCTGAAGCTCGCCGCGGCGTTCAACGTCAGCCGCACGCCGGTGCGCGAAGCGCTCACGACCTTGCAGGCGCAGGGGCTCATCGAGATCCGGCCGCAGTCGGGGAGCTTCGTGTTCATGCCATCGGACGAGGACGTGGGCGAGCTTGCCGAGTTCCGGCGCGTGATGGAGGTGACGGCGCTGCGGCTGTGCTTCGCCCGCCGGCGGGAGGAAACGCTCGGCCAGATGCGGGCGATCCTCGACGAGATGCAGCGCGCGCACGACGCCGACGACCGCCTCGGCGTCGCGCGCGCCGACACGGCGTTCCACCAGGCGATCGCGCAGAACAGTGCCAACGAATACGTGATCGGCGCCTACCGCCTGATCTCCGGCCGCGTCGCGGCGTTGCGCACGCACAACCTGCTGGCGGCGGACAAGGTCCGCGAAAGCGCGCTCTCGGAGCACCGCGCGCTGGTCTCCGCCTTTGCGAAGGGGGACCTCGAGCGCGCGGAGGACATCCTTGCGGAGCACGTCCTGCGCATGCGGCTCCGCTACCGGACCCCGCGCGGTCGGGCAGCCGGCCGGGGAATCGCCATGACGTCCGCCATTCGCCCGCGCGGGGCGATGCTGCTCCTGTTCGACATTGCCGCCGACGCCGTCGCCGAGCACGATCACTGGCACACGCACGAGCACATGCCCGAGCGGCTCGGCATTCCGGGCTTCCTGCGCGGCAGCCGGTGGACCGGGATCGACGACCGCACCCGCTATTGCGTGCTGTACGAGGTGGCCTCGCTCGCGGTGCTCGACTCGGCGGCCTACCGCGAGCGGCTCGACAACCCGACGCCGTGGACGTCGGCCATGATGCGCCAATACGGCGGCATGCGCCGGACGCTGTGCAACGTCGAAGCGGGCAGCGGCTGCGGGATGGGCGGCACGGCGCTCGTCGTCCGATTCGCGCCCGTCGAGGGGAAAGCGGGCGAGCTCGACCGGTGGCTCGCCGACGAGATCCTGCCGGGGCTGGCGCTGCGCCCGGGCCTCGCGACCTGCCTCCTGCTGCGCAACGCGCTGACGGCGACGATGACGCGGGAGCAGGAGATCCGCGGGCGCGACGCGACCGTGCACTCCGCGCTGTTCGTGACCGGATACGACGAAGCCGTCGTCGCGGCGCTCGCCCGGGACGAGCTCGCCGAGGAGCGTTTCACCGCGCGCGGCGGCGTCGCCACCGAGCATGGCGCCCTTCTTTACCGGCAATCGTATGCGCTGTCGGCCGCCGAGGTGCGCACCGTCGCGTGAGCGCCGGCCCGAATCACGCCTGCATGCCGCTCCCGGCGCGGAGCGCTTCGAGCCGTGGCCGCACATTGTCCGGGGTCCCGATCGACCGTCCCGCAGGCGGCGTTCCCGGCGGGTTTCCCGGCCACCGCGGTGGCTGCCGGACACGCGCGGGTAAACTACGGGCTCGGGATCACCCCGGGGGGGAATACATGCACAGCTTGAGGGCGCGGTCGACGCGGTCTTCCGATCGGGTGCGGCGATGACGACCGAGACGCTGCCGGCGCCTTCCCCGGTCCCGTCTCCCCCGCGCACGCGGCGGGTCGCCGTGCGGCACACCCGGCACGAGGACATTCCGCGCCTGATCGAGCTGCAGCGCCGGACCTACGCCACCATTGCGCCGTGGTCGGCGGAGAAGTTCGCCAGCCAGCTGGAGGTCTTTCCGCAGGGACAGGTCGTGGCCGAGATCGACGGGCGCATCGTCGGCGCGGCGAGCTCGCTCATCGTGCGCTGGGACGAGTGGCCGGTCGAGCATTCGTGGCAGGAGATCACCGGCAAGGGAACCTTCGACACCCACGACCCGCATGGCCGCACGCTGTACGGGGCCGAGGTGTTCGTCGATCGCACGCTGCGCGGCAAGGGCGTGCGGGCGCGAGCTGTACCGCGGCCGGCGACGGATCTGCCGGATGCTGAACCTCAAGCGGATCATCGCCTGCGGGCGCCTCCCCGGCTATGCCGTGCACGCCGAGGCCATGGACGTCGAGCTCTACTGCAAGAAGGTGCTGTGGGGCGATTTCGTCGATCCCGTCCTCAGCTTCCAGCTCCGCGAGGGCTTCCGGTTCTGCGGCACCGTCGCAGGGCTACCTGCCCGAGGACACCGAGAGCCAGGGCTACGCGTCGCTGATCGTGTGGCTCAACCCGAGATACGATCCGAAACGGCCGACGCTGGTGCCGGAAGGAGACATCCTGTGAAAGTGCGCATTGCGGCCGTCCAGTACCTGATGGAGACGATCTCCGGCTGGCGCGAGTTCGAGGACCAGGTCCGCTACATCCTCGACTCCGCGGCCGAGTACCAGCCGGAATTCGTGATGCTGCCCGAGATCTTCACCGCGCAGCTCCTGTCGTTCGTCGGCCGGCGCGACGTCCGCGACTCGGTGCGCCGCCTCGACCGGTACACGCCCCGCTACATCGAGCTGATGCAGTCGATCGTCCGCGAGCACGGCTTCCACCTGATCGCCGGCAGCCACCCGACGCTGCGCGGCGAGGCGCTCTACAACACCGCGTACCTGTTCGCCCCCAGCGGCGAGTACCACACGCAGGACAAGATCCACCGCACGCGCTGGGAGAAGGAGAAGTGGGACACGACCGCGGGCGACTCGCTGGCGGTGTTCGACACCGCGTACGGCAAGATCGCGATCCTGATCTGCTACGACATCGAATTTCCGGAGCTCGCCCGCGCCGTGTGCGAGGCCGGCGCGGAGATCCTGTTCGTGCCGTCGTGCACCGACGACCGCCAGGGCTTCTGGCGCGTCCGGTACTGCTGCCACGCGCGCGCCATCGAGAACCAGGTCTACGTGGCGCTGACCGGAACGGTCGGCCACCTTCCGGTGACCGGCCTCGGGCTCAACTACGGGCAGGCGGCGATCCTGACGCCTTCCGATTTCCCGTTCTCGCGCGACGGCGTGGCCGCCGAGGGCGCGCCGAACACCGAGCAGATCGTCATCGCCGACGTCGACCTCGCGGACCTCGCCGAGAGCCGGATCAACGGCACGACCATACCGCTGCTGGACCGGCGGCGCGACGTCTACGAGCGCGCGGTGATCTCGGTCGATACGCGGGTCTCGCCACCTGCCAAGGACTGAGTCCCGGCCCCTGCCCCGGCCCCGGCCCCGGCGTCCGGCGCGGCGGCGGGTGCCGCGCCGGACGGCGCTTCGGTCCCGGCATCCGCTTCGGTCCCCGCATCCGGTTCGGCCGGCTGGTCCGGATCGGCCTCGAGGTCGACGTCCTCCGCGGCCAGCGCCAGCACCACGATCGGCAGCCGCGGCAGCGCCGCGCCGATTTCCCAGCCGAACGGCGAGTAGAAGCGTCCGCCGTGAATGCGGAACGGCAGGAACACGAGTGCGCTCGATCCCGACGCGCCGACGACGGTCGCCTCCTCCTGGTCCGGCGTCGCGACGACCTCGGCGTCGATGCGGATCTCCTCGACCCGCTGCTGCAGAACCTTCCCGTGCGTCCCCGCCGAATCGACGACCTCGCCCGGACCGAGCAGCCGGATCTTCGCGCCGCCCCACTCGTCGCTGCGGGTCATCAGGTACGCGAGCAGCAGCATCAGCTGCCCGGTCGACGAGTCCTCCCACCAGATGTCGATCGTGCGCTCGGCCGGCAGCGACGCGCCTCGAGCGTCTCCCATTCGCGCGGCGTCGGCGTCGAGCAGCAGCAGGTTGCAGCCGAGACGGAACGCCGACGCGAGATGTTCTGCCCGAACGCATCGAGCCCCAGCGGGCGCGTAGAACGCGAACTTCGGCTCCGGCCAGTTGGCGACGACGGTGTTGGCGCGGAACGGCCCGATGCCGGCCGCCTGCACGATCGAGGAGACCATCTGTCCCGTGTCGCTGCCGACGACCACCAGCGGCAGCGCCGCCGATTCGACTGCGCTGATCTCCGCGGCGAGCGCTTCGCTGCTCCGTCTTCCGGCTGCCCAGCGCGTCGGCGTCGGCGCTCTCGATCATGCGCACGACGGTCGTCAGGCCGCCCCCGGCCTCGACCCATTTCGAGAACCGCAGCAGGCGCGCGCGCCGCTCCTCGGAGTCCGAGAACACCAGCACCTGCGGGCGCCAGCCCGCGGGTGCTCGGCCTCGGCGTTGGCGAGCAGCAGGTGCCGGCGCGCGATGCATCAGGTGGTACGCGCGGCGGCTGTCGGCCCAGCGTCGCCGGCGCCGCCTGGTGCCGAGGTACTGGTAGATCGCGAACACCACCAGCGTGGCGGCCACGCCCGCGACGACGGTCGATCGCCAGCATCGCCCCCAGGCAGCCGATCGCCGCCGAGCAGCGCGAGCGCGGTAGTCGAAGAAGCGGAACGTCGGCCGGAACGACGGGCTCGCCGCGCGCGCCTCGTAGTACGTCGCGTAGTTGAGCAGGCCGTAGGAGACCAGGAAGAACATCGACACCACCGCGGCGACGGCGTTGAGGTCGCCGAGGGCGACGATCGCGAGCGCGATCGCCAGCGTCGGGATGCACCGCGCGCCGCGGGTTGTCGGCGGGCCCGCTGCCGTGCGGCGAACGGCGCCGAGCAGCGGGAACATGCGCGTCCTTCGCCAGCGACTGCAGGATGCGCGGCGCGCCGAGGAACGACGCGAGCGCCGAGGACAGCGTCGCGGCCATGACGCCGGCGTCGATCAGCGGCCGCGACGCCGGCCACGCCGCTTCATCGCCGTGTAGTCGCCGCGCAGCACCTCGCCCGGCAGCGCGGCGGCGAGCAGCGACCGCGCAGCCGAAGTAGACGACGATCGACAAGCCGACCGCCGCGAGCACGCCGCGCGGGATGCTGCGCGCCGGGCTGCGCCAGGTCGCCCGACATGCTGACGCCCTGCGTGAACCCGGTGACCGCGGGAAAGAAGACCGCGAACGCCGCCCAGAACGGCAGATCGCGCCCGGCGGCGCCGCCCAGTTGCGCGCGCAGCTGGCGCCGTTCCAGTGCTCGAGCGCGCCCGCGCCGAACGAGACCAGCGCCGCGGCGAGGCCGCCCATCACGACGTACTGGAAGCGCGTCGCGAGGTCGGCGCCGCAGCCACGCCAGCACGCCCAGCGCGAGGACTGCGGCGGCGGCGATGCCCTGCACCGGCAGCTTGCCCTGCACCGCCGGCGAGCGCGCCGACGGCCTCGGCGAACCCGATGCAGTAGAACCCGATCGACACCGCCTGCGCGAGGAAGATGCACCAGGCCGATCGCCCCGCCGAACGCCAGGCCCAGCGTGCGCGAGATCAGGTAGTAGTCGCCGCCGCCCTTCACCCGCAGGTTGGTCGAGATTGCCGCGACCGAAAGCGCGGTGAGCAGCGAGATGGCGTTCGCCGCGGCGATCACGCACCAGCGCGCGCCACAGCCCCGTCTCGCCGACGACGAAGCCCAGCCGCAGGAACAGGATGATGCCGAGGATGGTGAGGATGCTCGGCGTGAACACCCCGGCGAAGGTGCCGAGTTTGGGGCGCGCGTCCGGCGCGGACGCCTTGGCCGCGGCGTGGTCGGGGGTGGTCATCGGGAGGCAGGACGGCAACGGCTACGCATTCCATTCTGCCCGCATTTGCCGCGATTGGAAACGCGGGTGGGGACCGGCGCGCGACGAGCACGCGCCGTTGGTGATATAAGCGACAGTCGGCAGGAGCATTTCCGGCCAACGGCGTGCAGCCGCGGACGGCGCACGCGGCGCGAATCGTCGGGGCCGCGTCGCACCCGACGGCGGCCGAGGAGGATGCGATGAGGCTGAAGAAGATCGTCGAGGCCGCGGATGCCGTCGCCGTCGTCCACGCCGGCGACACCGTCGCCTCCGCGGGCTACGGCGGCAACGGCACGCCGGATCGCCTGTTCCTCGCGCTCGAGCAGCGCTTCGTCGAGTCGGGCGCGCCGACCGACCTCACCCTGGTGTTCTCGACCGGCCAGGGCGACATGAAGGACAAGGGGCTCAACCGGCTCGCGCACGAGGGCCTGATCCGGCGCGTGATCGGCGGCTACTTCGGCCTGTCGCCGCGCATCGAGCGGCTGATCGTCGAGAACCGGATCGAGGCCTACAACCTCCCCGAGGGCGTGATGACGCAACTCTATCGCGACATCGGCGCGCGCAAGCCCGGAACGCTGTCGCGCGTCGGGTCTGGGCACGTTCATCGATCCGCGGCAGGACGGCGGCCGGATGAACGCGCGCACCGTCGACGACATCGTCCGGCTGATGTCCATCGACGGCGAGGACTATCTGTTCTACACGCGTTCCCGATCAACGTCGCCTTCATCCGCGGCACGACCGCGGACCCCGACGGCAACATGACCGCCGAGCGCGAGTCGCTGGCGCTGGAGAACCTCGCGCTGGCGATCGCGGCGCGCAACTCCGGCGGCATCGTCATCGCGCAGGTCGAGCGCGTCGCGGCCGAGGGCTCGCTCGACGCGCGCATGGTCAAGGTGCCCGGCGTGCTGGTCGACTGCGTGGTGCTGACCGAGCCCGAGCACCACATGCAGACCTACGGCACGCAGTTCAACCCGGCGTTCTCCGGCGAGCTGCGCCTGCCCGTCAAGCGCGCCCCGGCGGTGGAGCTCTCCGAGCGCAAGGTCATCGCCCGCCGCGCGGTGCTGGAGCTGGCACCCAACAGCGTCATCAACGTCGGCGTCGGCTCGATCCCCGACCAGGTGCCGCTGGTCGCCGGCGAGGAGCGGGTCCAGGACCTGCTGTCGCTGGCGGTGGACTCGGGCGTCATCGGCGGCGTGCCGATGAGCGGGCTCGACTTCGGCGCCGCGGTCAATTTCCAGGCGGTGATCGACCACGCCTGCGCGTTCGACTTCATCGACGGCGGCGGGCTCGACGCCGCGTTCCTCGGCTTCGGCGAGTGCGACGCCCGGGGCAACGTCAACGCCAGCCGCTTCGGCGACCGCGCGCCCGGCTGCGGCGGCTTCATCGACATCAGCCAGAACGCCAAGAAGCTGGTGTTCATGGCCACGTTCTCCTCGGGCGGGCTCGAAGCGGCGATCGAGGACGGGCAGATCCGCATCGTCAGGGAAGGCCGGGCGCCGAAGTTCGTGCGAGCGCTCGGCCAGATCACGTTCAGCGCCGAGTACGCGGTGAAGACCGGCCAGGAAGTGCTCTACATCACCGAGCGCTGCGTGTTCCGGCTCGAAGCGGACGGGCTGGCGCTGGTCGAGATCGCACCCGGCATCGACCTCGAGCGCGACATCCTCCAGCGGTTGCCGTTTCGCCCGCAGGTGACCGACCCGCAGCCGATGGACCCTGCGGTGTTCCGCCGCGCGCCGATGGGGCTGCGCGAGCGCATGCTCGACACCCGGATGGAGGACCGGCTCTCCTACGCCGCCGCGACCAATACCGTCTACATGAACTACGCCGGCCTGCGCGTGCGCGACGGCGCGGACCTGAAGGCGATCGCCGACGCCGTCGACGCGCTGCTTGCCCCGCTCGGCCGGCGCGTGCACTCGATCGTCAACTACGAGCGCTTCAGCTGCGACGACGACGTGTTCGACGACTACGTCGACCTCGTGAAACGGGTCGAGGAGACTTACTACCTCAGCGTCAAGCGCTACACCAGCGGCGCCTTCCTGCGCCACAAGCTGGGCACCGAGCTCGCCAAGCGGGAGCTCGCGTCCGAGGTGCTCGACCCGGGCGTCACCAAAGCAGCGCCACGATGAACACGCCGACCATCGTGAACGCGATCGCCACCTTGACCGCGGTGCCGATCGCGAGCCCGATCCAGGTCGCGACCCCGACCTTCCCCGCGTTGCGCAGGTCGCGCTGACCGACGAACTGGCCGACGACGGCGCCGATGAACGGGAAGATCACCACGCCGACGAGGCCGGCGAAGATGCCGGCGACGACGCCGATCGCGGCGCCCACGACCGCCAGCCGGCTCGCGCCGGCGCGCCGCGCGCCCAGCACGCTCGACAGGTAGTCGGCGGCGAACGCGATCGCGGCGAGCACCCCCAGCACCAGTACGGTCCAGCCCGGGATGCGGGTGAAGCCGTCGATCCAGGCGGCGAGCGCGATGCCGCCGAAGATCAGCGCGACGCCGGGCACGGCCGGCAGGATGGTGCCGGCCAGGCCGATCACGATCAGCGCGACGGCGACCACCCACAGCGCGACATCGAGCGCGGCCATCGACGGTCAGCTCCGCGCGGCCGGGATCGCGTCGCGCCAGGCCCGCGCCTCCGGCGCGTCCGCCAGCACCGACTCGTGCGCCGCGAGCAGCCGGCTGCGCTGCAGCTTGCCGGTCGCCGTCAGCGGCAGCGCGTCGACCCAGTGCACCCAGCGCGGGCGGCGGTACCGGGGCAGCTGCTCGATGCCGGCGCGGACGCGCTCGCGCGCGTCGCCCTCGCGTCCCGGCGCGGCGACCGCCAGCGCCGCGATCGCGGTCAGGCCCTCGGGCGTCGGTACGCCGACCGCCGCGACCTGGACGATGGCGTCGCCGGCGGCGTCGGCCAGCGCATGCTCGATCCAGAGCGTGCTGACCCACTGGCCGGAGACCTTCAGCAGGTCGTCGGTGCGCCCGGCGAACTCCAGGCGGCCGCCGCGGCGCAGGAACATGTCTCCGGGCGAGAACCAGCCCTCGGCGAAACCGTCGGCCTGCGCCTCGGGGCGCCGCCAGTAGCCCAGCGCGAGCGTGGGCAGCCGCAGCCAGACGCGCTGCGGGACGTCGGGTCCGACGTCGTCGGTGTAGCGCAGCAGCGTCAGCGGCGTCGGGTGCAGCAGGCCCGAGTCGTCGGTGGCGCAGAGCGCGAGGCACAGCGTTTCCGAGGTCCCGTAGCCGGAAATGGGCGCCTGCCCGGTCGCGCGCTGCCAGGCGCTGCGCACCGTCGCCGGCAGCGCCTCGCCGGCGGAAACGAAATGGCGGATGCCCGTCCCGGCGAGCGCGGGCGCGACATCTTCCTGGAGCATCCTGCTGTAGAGCGTCGGGACGGAGAACAGCAGCGTCGGGTGGTGGCGTGCCACCATCTCCCGCGTGCGCTCGGGTGTGGCCCGCTCGCGGTCGAGGATCACCGTCGCGCCCAGCCGCAGCCCGGCGAACAGGCTGTTGCCGAGCGCGTACGCGAAGAACAGCTTGGACGTCGAGTAGAAGCGGTCGGCAGCGCCCGCGCCCAGCACCTGGGCGGCGAAACTGTGCGGGTGAAGCGCGACCCGCTGCGGATGGACGACGCCCTTGGGGATGCCGGTCGTGCCGGACGTGCCGATCCACAGTGCCGGGGCCTCGTCGGGATGGTCGCTCGCCGGGATCGGGGTGGCCGCTGCCAATGCGGCGCTCCAATCGCGCCCCCCGCCGGCGCCTGGGGCCACGACCTCCGGCGCGTCCGGCAGCGCGTCCGGCAGCGAGGCGGGCAGCGCCGCGAGCGGCACGGCGAGGTCGCTCTCGCACCAGACCCGGCGCACTTCGCTGTTGGTCAGAATGGGGCCGAGGTCGCCGAGCGGCAGATGCGGATTGACGCCGATCGCCACGCCGCCGGCCCAGATCGCGCCGAGGTAGGCGACGACCCAGTCGTCGCTGTCGGGGGCGAAGACGACCACGCGCTCGCCCGGTGCGAGGCCGAGCGCGCGCCACGCGCCCGCCGCGCGCGGGACCGCGGCCCGCAGCTCGGCGTAGGTGACGCGCCGCTCGCCGCACTCCAGCGCGATCGCCGCGTCGGCTCCCACGGCCAGCAGGCATTCCGCCGCGTTCATCGCCGCCCTCCTCTCGCGCGCTACGCCGGAGCGCCGCCTCCGGCAAACCTCGGCAGGCAGCGGTCGATCCACTGCGCGGTGAGCTTCTCCTGCACGCGGTTCTGCGCGAGCCGCGCCGCCAGCGCGGGGAAGTCCACGCAGTCCAGCGGCTGGTCCTGGTTGAAGCAGGAGAACACGTAGGTCGGTCTTGCCGGTGGCCGGGTCGCACGTGCGGTTGCAGGCACTGCGCGCAGATTTCCTTCATCATGCACTGCATCGGCGAGTTGATCGAGCCGATCGCGAAGTGGTGCGGGCTTCGAGATACGGCGCGAGCACGCGCATGGCGCGCCGCGCGCCACCGCCGCCATCATGCGGTCGGAGCCGATGGCGATGATGCGGTTCGCTGTCGGACAGCGGGATCGGCTGCGCGCCGAGCCGCCCCGGCGCGTAGGCCGGCATGGCCTGCGACGATGTTGCCGACGAAGGCACGGTCCTGCGGCGCGTCGCGGCGTGAAGCCCGGCGCCTCGTCGCAGCACCAGACGACGACGTCGGCGGCGGCCTCGATCTCGTCGACCTTGTAGCGGTCGATGATCTTCTTGTAGCCGGCGAAGTAGAGCACGCTGCGAACCGGCCGCGCGCAGCGCCTGGCCGATCGAGAACAGCACCGCGTTGCCGAGCCCGCCGCCGACCAGCATCACAGTCTCGCTCGCCGGGATCTCGGTCGGCGTGCCGGTCGGGCCCATCAGCACGACCGGCTCGCCCGGCTCGAGCAGCGCGCACAGGTCGGACGAGCCGCCCATCTCCAGCACGATGGTGGAGACCAGGCCCTGCGTCGCGATCGACCCAGGCGCCGGTCAGCGCCAGGCCTTCCATCGCCAGCCTGGTGCCGTCGGTGCTCGGCGCATAGCGCCTCGTAGTTCTGCAGCCGGTAGAACTGGCCGGGACGGAAACGCGCGCGCGGCGGTCGGGGCCCGCACGACGACCTCGACGATGGTCGGGCGTGAGCCGCGCTGACCTCGTGCACCGTGGCGCGGAGCTCGTCGGTCAGCTGCGCGACGAAGCGCGCATCGGTCCTCGTCGATGCGGGCGCGCGCGCTGCGCCAGCACGCGGCTGACCACCGGGATAACCCTGCTTGGCGCCGCCCATCGCCTTCACGACGTTGCCGAAGAACGACGGATGCAGGTCGCCGAAGAAGCTGATGAAGCGCCCGTCCGGCGCGCGCGCCAGCAGCACGTCGCGCGCGCTCGGGCTTGGCGCAGCGCGTCGGCCGGGCTTGACCGGCTGCCGTCCTCGTCGCAGGCCTGGAAGTAGTGGCCGTCGAGCGGGAAATGCGCGCGGATCTTCGCGCGCCAGCACCGTGTTCGGCTGAGTGCCGGCGGCGACCAGCACCGTGCGCGCGGGCAGGCTCGATCTCGCGGCCGGCTCGGCTCGAGGTCGCCGTCGCCGCCCAGTGCACGGCTGAAGCGCAGCGCCGCGGACGTGCGCCGAACTCGTCGACCTCGACGCCGGCGGGCGTCAGGCCCTCGGCGAAGAGGATGCCCTCCTCCAGCGCCTTGTCGACCTCCTCGTGGTTGAGCGTGTACGACGGGCTGTCGATGAGACGGCTGCGATAGGCGATGGTCGCGCCGCCCCAGTGAGTGCAGCAGCTCGACGATGCGCGGCGCTCGCCCGGTCCTGCGCCGCCTCGCTCCGCTCGGCGCGGATGGCCCGCGCGTGCGCCAGGAACTCGTCGGCGATCTCGCGCTCCTCGTCGTCCCAGCGCGCGCGGACGGCGTCCTCGCCGCGCTCCGCCACCAGCGTCTCGTAGCGGTCGAGGAACTTCTCCACCTGCACGAGTAGTAGGCAAGCGACTCGGTCGCCGTGTCGATGGCGGTCAGGCCGCCGCCGATGACCACCACCGGCAGGCGCAGCTGCAGGTTGGCGATCGAGTCGCGGTGCGCGGCGCCGGTCAACTGCAGCGCCATCAGGAAGTCCGACGCGGTGCGCACGCCGCGCGCGAGCCCGTTGGGGATGTCGAGCATGGTCGGCGCCCGGCGCCCATGCACAGCGCGACGTGATCGAAGCCGAGGCCGGCCGCCGGCGCGGAAGCGCGTCGTCGAGCGTCAGCGTGCCGCCGAAGCGCACGCCGCCGAACATGCGCGAACTCGGCGCGGCGCTCCAGCAGCAGGCGGATGAGCTTGAGGAAGTTCTTGTCCCAGCGCACGGTGATGCCGTATTCGGCGACGCCGCCGAAGCCGGCCATCATGCGGTCGTCGAGCGCCTCGTACAGGCTCATCGCGTCGCGGATCGGGCGCGAACGGCACGCGGCTGCCGTCGGGCAGCACGCCCGACAGTGCCGCCGGCAGCGGCTCGATCTTGAGGCCGTCGATCGCCGACCACCGTGTGGCCGTCGTTCATCAGGTGATGCGCGAGGCTGAACCCGGCCGGGCCCATCCCCACCACCAGCACCCGGCGGCCGCTCTTCGGGCGCGGCAGCGGCGCGCGCAGGTTGAGCGGGTTCCAGCGCGTGAGCAGGCTGTAGATCTCGAAGCCCCAGGGCAGCGCCAGCACGTCCTTGAGCGTGCGCGTCTCGGCCTGCGGGATGTCGACCGGATCCTGCTTCTGGTAGATGCACGACTTCATGCAGTCGTTGCAGATCCGGTGGCCGGTGGCCGCGGCCATCGGATTGTCGATGCAGATCACCGCCAGCGCGCCGACCGGGTTGCCCTGCCGCCTTCAGCATCTGGAACTCGGAGATCTTCTCCTCCAGCGGGCAGCCGGCGAGCGTGGTGCCGGCCGCGCTCTTCCGGAACGTGATCTTCGCGGGCTCCGCGGGCGAGGGCTTCTCGCGCAGTCCGCGCGAGCACGAGTCCTTGCCCTGCTCGTGGCACCAGATGCAGTAGTTGGCCTGGTCGAGCGCGCCGACGAGGTCGGTGCCGGGGTCGGTCAGCGCGAAGCCGTCGCGGCGGCGCAGATGTTCGGGGTCGATCCGGTACGCGCGCGCCCCCTGCAGCGAGAACGCCTGCGCATGCGCGACGAGGTGCTGCGGATCGGACCGGCCCGGCGTCTTGAACAGCACGCCGCGGCGCACGTGCGCGCGGCCGGCCGCCGTGTGCAGCGCCCACGCCGCGTAGCGCAGCGCGAGATCGAGCTCGGTCGCATGCGCCGCCTCGTCCTTAATCCAGGCGGCGACCTGCGTGGCGTAGGTGAGCTCGTCGAAGCGCCCGCCGAAGCGCTTGCGCAGCTCGCGCTCCAGCGCGGGGCCGTCGAACGCCTGCGCGTCTTCCGGCGCGATCCGCGCCGCGGCGCGACGCTGGACGAACTGGCGCTTGACCGTGTAGATGGGCGCGGTCTCGTCGTGCCGGCGGGCGAGCGCGGCGAGCTCGGTGCCGATGCCGAAGAGCGCGGCGAGGAACTGCTCCAGCCGCGGCGCGACCGCCAGGATCAGCGCCGACTCCTCCTTCGGCGGCAGGGACGCCGGATCCGCGCGCGCCGCCTCGAGTCGCTCGCACAGCGCGGGGTCGGCGGCGCCGAGTGCGGCGAGAAACGCGCGATCGAGCGCGACGAGGCCGTCGCGGCGGTAGAGATCGGGAAAATCCAGCCCGAAGCCGAGGGTGAGCGAGAGCGGTTCGGGCGTGCGTGGCTGATCGATGACGACGTCCAAGATCAGGCCTGCAACGTGCGCCGCGCGACGCGCAGCCGCACGGCGTCCATGTCGTCGCCGCGCAATTCCTTCAGTGCGTATGCGGTGAACTCTGCCACGACTTCCTTCCGCCAGTAGACGTCGAAGTCGGTATTATCCATCGGCTTCGCCCGCGACGCGACCATGCGGCCCGCCTCGGCGATGACCTCGTCGGTCAGGCGCCTGCCCGCGAGGAATTCGCCCCCCCTGGTGAGAAACGGCTGCGACGACACCGCGCCCAGCGCGATGCGCGCCTCGGCGACGGTGCCGTCGCGCGGCGAGCCGGGCCGCCGCCGCCACGCCCAGCACCGGGAAGTCGAACGCCCCGCGGCGGCGCAGCTTCCAGTAGGTGCTGGTCCAGCCGGTGGCGTCGGGCAGCAGCACCGCGGTGAGGATCTCGTCGGGGCGGCGGGTCAGGTAGTCGATGCCGTCGTTGCGGTACAGCTCCGCCAGCGGCAGCTCGCGCCGTCCGGCGACGGATTCCAGCCGCACCGAGGCCCCGAGCGCGATCAGCGCCGGCGCGCAGTCGGTGGCCGACTGCGCCACGCAGCGCTTGCTCGCGGTGGCGACCCAGCAGGTCTCGCCGTCCTTCTTCATGCAGAAGTCGATCGCCTTGCGCCACTCGTAGTTCTGGTCGTAGTAGTTGCAGCGCGTGTCCAGGCACAGGTTGCCGCCGAGCGTGCCCATGTTGCGCAGCTGCGCCGGTCGCCACCTGCGCGGCGGCCTGCCAGAGGCCGCGGTACTTCGCCCGGACCCCGTCGGTGGCGAGCACCTCGGCGAGCGTGAGCCCGCCGCCCAGCGCCAGGCCGTGGCCGTTGGCGACGGCCTTCATGCCGGCGACGCGGGCGAGCGAGACCAGCACCTGCGGCGCCTGCTGCCGGCGCTTCATGTTGGGCAGGAGGTCGGTGCCGCCGGCGATCAGCATCGCGCCCGGCCCTTCGCCGGCGAGGATGCGCGCCGCCTCGTCGATCGCGCGCGGCGCAAGCGTAGCGGAACCACGGCAGGCGCATCATGGCGCCACCGCCTCCTGTCGGCCTGCCGGCGCGCGGCCGCCGGCTCGACCGAGTTGCCGTCGCCGCCTTCCCACGGCGGCGGCACGATCATCGGCGCCGGGTAGGGCACGTCGGGGAAACGCTCGGGCCCGACGCGCGGCGTCCTCGCCCTTCGCCTTGCGCTCCAGCGCCCGCAGGATCTTGTCGGGCGTGATCGGGACCTCGTCGATGCGCACGCCGATGGCGTCGTAGATCGCGTTGGCCACCGCCGGCATCACCGGCAGCAGCGGCCCCTGCCCCACCTCCTTGGCGCCGAACGGGCAGTTCGGGTCGGGATCCTCGACCAGCACGGTGTCCATCTCGGGCATGTCGAGCGCGGTGATGCTCTTGTACTCGAGCATCGACGGCGCGCGGTGGACGAGCGCGTGCGAGAGCTTCGGCGGCAGGCGGCGGAACGCCTGCTCCTCCATCAGCGCCTCGCACAGCCCCATGTAGACCGAGCCTTCGACCTGGCCGCGCGCGAGGATCGGGTTGAGCGCCCGGCCGATGTCGTGCGCGATCCAGATCTTGGGCACGTGGATCCAGCCGGTGGCCCGGTCCACCTCGACCTCGACCACGCAGGCGGTGTACGAGTACGCGGGCGAGGGCCCGACGCCGCCGCCCTTGTAGCGGCCGGGCGGCTTCGGCGGCGTGTACGAGCCGACGGCGCCCAGCGTGCCGTGCCGGGTCTCGGCCAGCACGACGGCTTCGCGGAACGACAGGCTCTTGCGCCGGGATCGTCGGCCCGGAACACCCGGCCGTGCCGCAGCACGATGGCCTCGGGCGCGACCTGCAGCGCCTCGGCCGCGGCGCCGGCGAGCAGGCCGCGCAGCTTCTGCGCCGCCTCGATCGCGGCGTTGCCCATCATCACCGTGACGCGGCTCGAGTACGAGCCGAGGTCGATCGGCGTGAGGCCGGTGTCGCCGGTCACGCAGCGCACCTCGTAGGGGTCGATGCCCAGGACCTCGGCGACGATGCCGGCCAGCACGTCGTCGGAGCCCTGCCCGATCTCGGTCGCGCCGCAGAACACGGTGACCTGGCCGCTGCGGTCGAGCAGCAGCTGCACGCCCGAGTGCGGCAGCTTGTTCCAGTAGATCGACAGCCCCGCGCCGCACATGTAGGCGCCGCAGGCGAGCCCCAGCCCGCGGCCCTCGGGCAGCTTGCCGTAGCGCTGCTTCCAGCCCGAGCGCGCGGTGACCACGCGGATGCACTCGGCGAGCCCGATGGTGCCGAGCTTCAGCCAGTTGGCGGTGAGCGCGCCCGGCTTGGCGACCATCCCGAGCCGCAGCTCGGCGGGGTCGAGCGCGAGCTTCGCCGCGATCTTGTCGAGCTGGATCTCCTGCCCGAAGCGCGGCTGCGGCGTGCCGTGGCCGCGCTTCGGGCCGCAGGGCGGCTTGTTGGTGAACACCCGGCAGGCCTCGAACCTGTAGCGCGGCAGCTCGTAGGTCACCGGCGTCAGCGCGCCGGTGTAGAAGGTGCTGGCCGCGCCGTACGACCCGTAGCCGCCGCCGTCGAGCAGCGTCTGACAGGTGCATGCCGGTGATGCGGCCGTCGTGGGTGACGCCGGTGCGGAACTTCATCAGCACCGGGTGGCGGCCGCGGTGCATGTAGAAGACTTCCTCGCGGTTGAGGCAGATCTTCACCGGGCGGCCCAGCATCAGCGCGGCCTTCAGCACCACGGCCTCGTGGTTGCAGATGTCGGTCTTGCCGCCGAAGCCGCCGCCGTTGGGGCAGGCGACGACGCGGATGTGCGACTCGGGCATCTGCAGCGCGCGCGCCATCTGCCGGTGCACGTAGTGCGGGACCTGCGTGGACGACCACAGCGTGAGCTTGCCCTCGCCGTCGACCGCGGCCACCGCCGCGTGCTGCTCGATCGGCAGGTGGGTGTTGCCCTCGAAGAAGAACAGGTCCTCGAACACGTGGTCGGACGCGGCCAGCGCCGCGTCGACGTCGCCGAACTCGAAGGCCTGGTTGCGGTGGATGTTGCCGTGGTCGTTGTAGTCGTGGATGCGCACGTCGGGTCGCGCCAGCGCCTCCTCCGGCGAGCGCGATGGTGGGCAGGACCTCCCAGGTCACGTCGATCAGGTCGAGCGCCTCGCCCGCGGCCTGCTCGTCGCGGGCGACGACCGCGGCGAGCGGGTCGCCGACGTAGCGCACGCGCTCGGGCGCGAGCGGGTATTCGTCCTGCGACACCGGCAGGATGCCGAAGGTCACCGGGAAATCGCGGCCCGTGAGCACCAGGTGCACGCCGGGATGCTGCTGCGCGCGCGCCGTGTCGATGGCGACGATGCGCGCGTGCGGATGCGGCGAGCGCAGCAGCCGCATGTGCAGCATCCGCGGCAGCACGATGTCGTCGGCGAAACGCGTCTGGCCGGTGACCTTGGCCCGCCCGTCCACGCGGCGGCGCGGCTTGCCGATGACGTCGAAAGGTTCGCCCGTGCTCATGATCGTTCCCCCTCGCGCGCCTCGGGGCGCACCGCGCTCACCGCTTGCCGCCGGCGTCGCCGCCAGCGGTCGGGTCCGCAGCGCGCATGCGCCGCGCCGCTTCCTCGATCGACTCGAAGATCTGCTCGTAGCCGGTGCAGCGGCACAGGTTGCCCGAGATCGCCTCGCGGATGCGCTCGCGCCCCGGATCGGGATCGGCGTCGAGCAGCGCCTTCGCGGTCATCAGGATCCCGGGCGTGCAGTAGCCGCACTGCGCGCCGCCCAGGTCGGCGAACGCCGCCTGCAGCGGGTGCAGCGCGGTGCCGCGCGCGAGTCCCTCGACCGTCTCGACCGCCTTGCCCTCGCACTCGACGGCGAGCACCAGGCAGGAGAGCACCGGCTGCCCGTCGACCAGCACCGCGCAGGCCCCGCACTCGCCCAGCTCGCAGCCGTGCTTGGTCCCGGTCAGGCCGAGGTCCTCGCGCAGCACCTCCAGCAGCGTCTTGTACGGCGCGAACAGCACTTCCGCGTCCTCGCCGTTCACGCGAAGCGTCATGCGCACGCTGCGGTGCGCGCCGGCATCCGCGAATATGGTGTCGTTCAATTTCGGCCTCCCTATCGCTGACCCCGCCCGGCTCTGTCCTTTGGACGCGGCAATCGACCAGGCGCTTCGCTCGATGCCCGCAATCGGGTACGCGTTTGCATGGCCAATGGCGTGTTGGGATGGTGCCACGCCTGCATCGGCCACCGTCGATCTGACAGCCGTCACGACCAGCTCCCGCCGAACCCCCGCGGCCTTCTCGCTCCCCGAGCAGACCCAAGAACCCCAAAAAGATTAGCGATCCAATTGTTTGATGTCAAACATATTGATTGACCGGAATCAAGGCCCGGCCGCCGCACCGCGGCAGGCACGGCCGGCGGCGCTCAGCGGTGTTCGGGGAACACGCGCTGCAGCAGCGTGGTCAGCGTCGCGCGCTCGCGGGCGGACAGGCGGCGCGCCAGGCGCTTCTCGTGCGCCGCCACCCGCCGCTTCAGCGACCGCAGCAGCGTGGTGCCGGCGGCGGTGAGCTCAAGGGCGTTGGCGCGGCGGTCGTGCGCGACGGCGCGGCGCGTCACCAGTCCGCGCCGCTCGAGGCTGTCGACCACCGAGACCACCGTCGAGCGGTCGAGATGGACCGCCCGGGCGAGCTCGGTCTGCTTGAGCCCCGGGTTGGCCTCGATCAGCACCAGCACGGCGAACAGGCCGGGCGTGATGTCGAGCGGACCCATCGACGCGGCGAAGTCGCGGAACACCGCGATCTGCGCCTGCCGCAGGTGGAAGCCGACCAGTCCCGGCAGCAGGCCCTGGTCGAGTGCGCGGCCGGGCGCGGCGGCGGGCTTGCGCGGGCGTGGCATGGGCGGCTCCTGGCGGCGTCCGGGTCGGGCGGTGGGGGCGCCAGCGCGTGCGCCGGCCCTACGCCGCGCCTTGCCCGGCGGCATCGGCCGGGGCACCCGCCCCGGCGGCTGCCTTCCCGTGCCGGCGCGCCCGCGCGGCGCCGGAACTGAAATCGAGCGCGAGATCGAACGCCGCCTCGACGAACGCCAGCACGCGGACGAACTCGGCGTCGGAGAGGCGGCGCGCGGCGTCGCGCGCACGGTAGATGTTGATGAAGTCGTGCTCGCGCCGCGCGTGCTCGACCAGCCGCCCGATGCCCAGCGCCGTCAGCGTGCGCCCGACGGCCGGGCTGTAGGTGTTGGTGAGGTTCAGCACGAACGGGATCGGGTCGTTGCGCGCAAGCACGGCGGCGAGGCGAAGGATGACCTCGAACGGCAGCGCCGCCTTGCCGTTCTCGGCGAGCTCGAGCAGCACGACGTCCTTGAGGTCGAGCGCCTGGCCGACGTCGGCGATGGTCAATCCGGCCTTTTCGCGCACCTTGCGCAGGAAGGTGCCCGCGCGCGCCAGCTCCTTGCGCTGGCCCTTGTCGCGCGCGAGCAGCCCGCCGACGCCGAGCGACGCGTCGACCGCCGCGTTGGCGATGTCCACGACCTGGCCGGCGAGACTGCGGATCGAGTCGGTCAGGCTGGACGCGGCCTCCATCGCCGCAGGTCCCGCACTCGGCACCTTGGCGGACGGGCGCTTCGGGGTTCGAGCCGGGCGCTTCGACGTGCGGGCGGGGCGTTTCGCGGCCGTCTTGGGCATGTCGTTGTCTCCCGTCAGGGTGCCGGCGCGGGCTGGGCGTCGCCGGCCAGCGCGGCCAGGCTGTACGCGGCCAGCGCATCGATCACGGTGTCGTCCTCGCCGACGGCCGGGACCACCTGAACGTCGACACCGGGATGACGTGCGGACGCCGCCTCGAGCAGCGCCGCGAGGTCGCGGCGCACGTGCCCGCCCTGCCCCAGGAACACCGGCACGACGCAGATGCGGCGGCAGCCCGCCGCCACCAGCGTCGCGGTGGCCGTCGGAAAGTCGGGCTGCATGAGTTCCAGGAACGCCACGCTGACGGGGCCCGGCGCCTGCCGGGCGACGCGCTCGCGCAACCGCTCCAGCGGCTCGGCCCAGCGCGGATCGCGCGCGCCATGGGCAAAAAGGATCAGGCCCCGCATGGAAACGGGGGGCGAGGGGTCGACGGCCGGCGCGACATTATCGATGCTCTATATAACCAGAACTTCCACACAAATCGCTAAATATTCCTTTTTGAACCAAGAAGTGCCGGCTAATGTTCGGGGTTCGCGTCAGGAGCCCCAGCACATGTACCGCTACGACAGCTTCGATCGATCCATTGTCGCACAGCGCGTCGCGCAATTCCGCGACCAGACGCGCCGGTTTCTCGCCGGCGAACTGACCGAGGACGAGTTCCGGCCGCTGCGCCTGCAGAACGGGCTTTACGTCGCAGAAGCACGCGCCGATGCTGCGGGTGGCGATCCCCTACGGCCTGCTGTCCTCGCGGCAGCTGCGCAAGCTCGCGGAAATCGCCCGCGTCCACGACCGCGGCTACGCCCATTTCACGACCCGGCAGAACCTCCAGTACAACTGGCCGCGGCTCGAGGCCGTGCCCGACATCCTGGCCGAGCTCGCCGAAGTCGACATGCACGCGATCCAGACCAGCGGCAACTGCGTGCGCAACACGACCTCGCGACCCGCTGGCAGGTGTGGCCGGCGACGAGGTCGTCGATCCGCGGCCGTGGTCCGAGCTGGTGCGGCAATGGTCGACGCTGCATCCGGAGTTCGCGTACCTGCCGCGCAAGTTCAAGATCGCGGTGACCGGCGCGACCCGCGACCGGACCGCGATCCTGGTGCACGACATCGGCGCCCAGGCCGTGCGCAACGCCGCCGGCGAGGTCGGCTTCCGCGTCGCCGTGGGCGGCGGCCAGGGCCGCACGCCGATCATCGGCCAGGTGATCCGCGAGTTCCTGCCGGCGCCGCGAGCTCCTCAACTACTTCGACGCCATCCTGCGCGTCTACAACCGCTACGGCCGGCGCGACAACAAGTACAAGGCGCGGATCAAGATCCTGGTCAAGGAGATGACGCCGACGGAGTTCACCCGCCGCGTCGAGGCCGAATGGGAGCGCCTGCGCGACGGCCCCGGAACCGTGCCGCCGGAGGAGATCGCGCGGCTGGCCGCCCAGTTCACCGATCCGCCCTACCGGGAGCTCGCGCGGCCCAGCCTCGCGCACCGCGCGGCGCTGGCGGACAGCCGGCCGTTCTCGCAGTGGGCGGCGCGCAACGTCGCCGCGCACAAGCGCACCGGCTACGCGATCGTCACGCTGTCGCTGAAGAAGACCGGCGTGCCGCCGGGCGACGTCACCGCGGCGCAGATGGACGCCATCGCCGACGCTCGCCGACCGCTACAGCTTCGGCGAGCTGCGCGTCACGCACGAGCAGAACCTGGTGCTGGCCGACGTGCTGCAGGCCGACCTCCACGACCTGTGGACGCGGCTGAAGGCGCTGGGGCTCGCCACGCCGAACATCGGGCTGCTGACCGACATCGTCTGCTGCCCCGGCGGGGACTTCTGCTCGCTCGCCAACGCGCAGGTCGATCCCGATCGCGGAGGCGATCCAGCGCCGCTTCGACGACCTGGACTTCCTCCACGACCTGGGCGAGCTCGAGCTCAACATGTCGGGCTGCATGAACGCCTGCGGCCACCACCACGTCGGCAACATCGGCATCCTCGGCGTCGACAAGAACGGCAGCGAGTGGTACCAGATCTCGCTCGGCGGCGCGCAGGGGCTGCAGGCCACGCTCGGCAAGGTGATCGGCCCGTCGTTCGCGGCGGCCGAGGTACCCGAGGTGATCGCGCAGCTCGTCGCCGTCTACGTCGAGCGGCGGCATGCGCACGAGGCGTTCGTCGACACCGTGCGCCGCGTCGGCGTCGAACCGTTCAGGGAGCGTGTCTATGCCACGGTTGATTAGTCGCGGTGCGGTGGTCGAGGACCGCTGGACGCTGCTGCCCGATGCCTGCGCGCTGACGAGCCTGCCGGAGCGCGCTCCGGTGATCGTGCCGCTGGCGCTGTGGCTCGCGGAGCGCGCTGCGCTGCACGAGCGCGGCGAGGTCGGCGTGCTGCTGGCGCCGGGGGACGACCCCGCGGACCTGGGCGGCGACGTCGCGACGCTGCCGCTCATCGCCGTCGACTTTCCGCAGTTCACCGACGGCCGCGGGTATTCGAGCGCGCGCCTGCTGCGCGAGCGCCATGGGTTCGCCGGCGAGCTGCGCGCCGTCGGCGAGGTTCTGCGCGACCAGTTCCACGCCCTGGCCGAATGCGGCTTCGACAGCTTCGCGGTGCCGGACCATCGGGACGCCGCCGCGGCCGTCGCCGGCCTCGCCGACTTCGACAGCGTCTACGCGCCGACCGCGCGCATGCCGCTGCCCTGGTTCCGACGCCGCGCCCCTGTCGCGGCCGGAACGAACGGATAAGCCCCGCCGCGAGGCGAGGACGCCGCCGGAGTGCCCGGCGACGGTCGTCGAAGCACCGGGGGCAGGCGCCCGCGGACGCTATAATCGTCCTCGCCGCCGGCCGCTTCCGGCCGCAGCCACCGATGCGCCTGCCGCTGTTCGATCTGCCGCCCCACGCCCAGCAGGACTGGCTCGCGCGCACCCTCGCCCGCCCGGCGCCCGCGTCGGCGCAGAACCTCTCCGACGGCTTTCGCCTGCCCGGACGGGAAGGCGAGCCGACACCGGCCGCGGTGCTCGTCCCGCTGGTCAATCGCCCTGAGGGTCTCTCCGTGCTGCTGACGCTGCGCAGCGCCGACCTGCCGGATCATGCGGGCCAGATCAGCTTCCCCGGGGGGCGGGTCGAGCCGGAGGACGCGTCGCTGGCCGCCGCCGCGCTGCGCGAGGCGGACGAGGAAGTCGGCCTTCCGCCCGAGCGCGTCGCGGTCCTCGGACAGCTCTCGCCCTACGAGACGGTGACCGGCTACCGCGTGACGCCGGTCGTCGGCTGGGTCGAGCCGCCGTTCGCGCTGAAGCCTGATCCGGTCGAAGTCGCCGACGTGTTCGAGGTGCCGCTGCCGTTCCTGCTCGACCCCGCGAACCAGCATCGGCACTTCCGGATGCTGGGGCCGCAACGGCGCGACTACTGGGCGATTCCGTACGGCGAGCGCTACATCTGGGGCGCGACGGCGGCGATGCTGCTGATCCTCGAGCGGACGCTGCGCGAAGGCGGCGCCTGACGCGCCCGCCCTGCGCGGGCGTGCGCGGACCCGCACGGACGTGCACGGACCCGTAGCCCCGGTTGCAGTGCGTCGGGGACGCAGCCCCAGAGCCCTGCGAGCAGCACGGCGAGTACGGGGGCGGCGAGCTTCCTCGGCATGGCGATTCCTCGGATCGATGGCACGCCTGCGGTGCCGTCACCGTCACTTTCGCGGCTGGCCGCGGCCCTGCCAAGGGGCGGGTGCGGCGCGAGACGCGCAGGGCGCGGGCGCCGTCATTGACGCGGGCGTGGCGAACGTGGAGCATGATGCGCGCGGCGGCGTTTCCGTCGCGCCTGCCGCCGTCGCCTCCCGTCACTGGCGTCGGCGCCGATCGCTGCCGACCGCTCTCGCCGCTGCTGCCGCCCCCCATGCCGCTGACCTCCACCCTGCCGCGACAGTGCCATCTCGCGAGTCTCTCGCCGCACGGCTTTCACCGCGTCGTCTACTACGAGTGGGGCGATCCGGGCAACGCCCGGGTGGCGGTCTGCGTGCACGGGATCGGGCGCAACGGTCGCGACTTCGACGTCCTGGCGGAGGCGCTCGCGCCGACGCACCGCGTGCTCTGCGTCGACATGCCGGGGCGCGGCGAGAGCGACTGGCTCGCCGACCCCAACGACTACGTCTTTCCCACCTACCTCACCGTGCTCACCGCGCTCACCGCGCGCAGCGGCGCCGAGACCGTCGACTGGGTCGGCACGTCGATGGGCGGCCTGCTCGGCATCACCATGGCCGCGATGCCGCACTCGCCGGTCGCGCGGCTGGTGGTCAACGACGTCGGGCCGACGATCGAAGCCTCCGCGCTGGAGCGCATCGCCGGCTATTTCGGCATGGACCCGACCTTCGCCACCTACGCGGAGATCGAGGCCTACGTGCGCGCCATCTCGGCGCCCTTTGGCGATCTGACCGACGCGCAGTGGGAGCACGTCACCCGCAGCAACGTGCGCGAGCGCGCCGACGGCCGCTGGGGCCTGGCCTACGACCCCGCGATCGCGGTGCCCTTCCGTGCGGCGCCGGCGCCGCCCAACCTGTGGCCACTCTGGGACGCGATCCGCTGCCCGGCGCTGCTGCTGCGCGGTGCGAAGTCGGACCTGCTCTCGGCCGCGACCGCCGCCGAGATGAGTGCGCGCGGGCCGAAGCCGGCGGTAGTCGAGGTGCCCGGCGTCGGCCACGCGCCGATGCTGCTCACGCCCGCACAGGTCGAGCCCGTCCTGCGCTTCCTGCGCGCCTGAGCGCCCGTGGCGCCCATTCCCGGCCCGGAATCCCGCTGGCTGCGGCTCGCGGTGGCCGCCGTCGCCGCGCTGGCGCTGCTCGAGGCACTGTGGGAATTGTGGCTCGCGCCGCTGCGGCCGGGCGGTTCATGGCTGGCGCTCAAGGCGCTGCCGCTGGCGCTGCTGTGGCCGGGTCTCGCGCGCGGTGCGCGGCGGCCGGCACAGTGGCTCTCGCTGCTGCTGCCGATGTACGTCGCCGAGGGGGTCGTCCGCGCGCTGACCGAAGGCGGACGCCACCGCCTGGTCGCGCTGGCGGCGACGGTGCTGGCAGCGGCGGCGTTCCTCGCGGTGCTGGCGATGTTTCGCGGCGCGCGCGGCGTCGACCCCTCGGGGCGCTGAGCCCGGATCGCGTTCCCGCCTCGCCGGTATCGCGCCCCCACCGCACCCACATCGCCGCCGGCTACGGGCGGTCGGCGGGATCCGCGCGCGAGCTGGCGTGCACCGCCTGCCCCGCGCCGAGGCCCCGGGGCAGCGGGAAAACGACCTGCTCGCGCACGCCGTCGAGCTCACGCACCTGGCCGGCACCCAGCGCCTTCAGCCGTGCGACGACCTCGGCGACCAGCACTTCCGGCGCCGACGCGCCCGCGGTGACGCCGATCCGGGACTTGCCGGCGATCCAGGCCGGATCGAGCTGTTCGGCGCGATCGACCATGTACGCCGGGGTGCCGCGGATCGCGGCAACCTCGCGCAGGCGGTTGGAGTTCGAGCTGTTGGGGCTGCCGACGACGACGACGACGTCGACCACCGGCGCCATGAACTTCACCGCGTCCTGCCGGTTCTGCGTCGCGTAGCAGATGTCGTCCTTCTTCGGCCCGGCGATGCCGGGGAATCGCTGTCGCAACGCGTCGACGATCGCCGCGGCATCGTCGACCGACAGCGTGGTCTGGGTGACGTAGGCAAGATGCGCGGGGTCCCGAACGTCGAGCGCCGCGACGTCGTCGACCGACTCGACCAGGTACACGCCGCCGTCGCACTGCCCCATCGTGCCCTCGACCTCGGGGTGGCCGGCGTGGCCGATCATCACGATCTCGCGCCCGGCGGCATGCATCTTGGCGATCTCGATGTGAACCTTGGTCACCAGCGGGCAGGTCGCATCGAAGACGTTCAGGCCGCGCGCCTCTGCGTCGGCGCGCACCGAACGGGGCACGCCGTGCGCCGAGAACACCACGGTGCTGCCGGGTGGAACCGCGGCGAGATCCTCGATGAAGATCGCGCCCTTCATCTTCAGGTCGTCGACGACGAACCGGTTGTGGACCACCTCGTGGCGCACGTAGATCGGGGCGCCGAATTTCGCCAGCGCCTGCTCGACGATGGCGATCGCGCGGTCGACGCCGGCGCAGAAGCCGCGCGGGTTGGCGAGCAGGACGTCAAGGTCGGGCATCGTTGCCTCCGGGTGCGGGTCTGGGGGCGCGAAAGCTGTCGAGGATCAGCAGGCCGGCGCCGACGGTGATCGCGCTGTCGGCGACGTTGAAGGCAGGATACGCCCAGCCCCGGTAATGAAACAGCAGGAAATCGACGACGGTGCCGATGGCGAGCCGGTCCCAAAGATTGCCCAGCGCGCCGCCGAGGATCAGCGCGAGCGCGACGCAGTAGGCCGGGCTGCCGCCGCGCCGCAGCAGCCAAACGATGGCGCCCGACGCTACCACGGCGATCGCTGTGAACAACCAGCGCTGCCAGCCGTCGGCGCCGGCGAGAAAGCTGAACGCGGCGCCGGAATTGAACGCGAGCGTAAGGCTGAAGAAGCCGGTGATCGCCAGCTGCTCGCCCGGACGAAAGGCGGCGACGATCAGTGCCTTGGTCGCCTGGTCGGCGACGATCACCGCAACGCTCACCCCCAGCCAGCGCGACCAGTGGCCGCGGGCACCGCCGACCGGCGCCGGATTCGCGGAAGTCGTCACCGCCGGTCCGTCCCGGCGACGCGGCACGGCGCCGCAGCCCGGCGTTGAGCGCAGCGAAACCCGGGGCAGGCGCTGCGTTGCCACAACCCCCCGGGTTTCGCTGCGCTCAACGCCGGGCTACGGGGACCGGTCAACGCGTACATGCCGGTGCTGGCTCAGGGCTCAGGCGAAGCGGCGCGGCTCGCCGGGCCCGTCGAGGTTGGCCACGCAGCGGCCGCAGATCGTCGGGTGCGCCGCATCGACGCCGACGTCGGCGCGATAGTGCCAGCAGCGCTCGCACTTGGCGTGCGCGCTCGGCGTGACGCGGATCGCAAGGCGCTCGCCCCGCGCGACGGTCGCCGCCGACGTGATGAGCACGAAGCGCAGGTCGTCGCCGAGGCTGGCGAGTGCCTCGTAGTCCTCGCCGGCAGCCTCGATCGCCGCCTCCGCCTGCAGCGGCGAGCCGATCCTGCCTCCGCCGCGCAACGCCTCGAGCTCGCGCTGCACCGCGGTGCGCACCGCGAGGATGCGCGACCACTTCGCCGTCAATGCGGCAGCGTCGGCCGGTCGCGGCAGCGCGTCGACCCAGGTGTGGCAAAACACCGACGGGTCGCCCGGGTAGACGATCCACCACGCCTCCTCGGCCGTGAACGACAGGATCGGCGCCATCAGCTTGAGCAGCAGGTCGCGGATGGCGGCGAGCGCGGTCTGCGCCGAGCGGCGCGCGGCGCTGCGCGGCGCAGATGTGTACAGCCGGTCCTTGAGGACGTCGAGATAGAAGCCGCCCAGGTCCTCGGAGCAGTACGTCTGCAGCCGCTGCACGACGGTGTGGAACTCGTAGCGCGCGTAGTCGGCCTCCACCGCGTCGGCCATCGTGCGGGCGGCGGCGAGCGCGTAGCGGTCGAGCTCCAGCATTTCCGCGGGCGGCACCGCGTCCTTCGCCGGATCGAAGTCGGCGGTGTTGGCGAGCAGGAAGCGCAGCGTGTTGCGGATGCGGCGGTAGCTCTCGACGACGCGCTTCAGGATCTCGTCGGAGATCGACAGCTCGCCCGAGTAGTCGGTGGCCGCCGCCCACAGCCGCAGGATCTCGGCGCCGAGCGTCGAGGAGACCTTCTGCGGCGCGACGACGTTGCCCTTGGACTTCGACATCTTCTTGCCTTGGCCGTCGACGGCGAAGCCGTGGGTCAGCAGCGCCTTGTACGGGGGCACGCCGTTCAACATGCACGAGGACAGCAGCGACGAGTGGAACCAGCCCCGGTGCTGGTCGCTGCCCTCGAGGTAGAGGTCCGCCGGAAACGCGCAGTCGTCGGGGTGGGAGCCCGCGTGTGTTCGGCGTCCGTCCGGGCCGCCCATCACCGTCTGGTGCGTGGCCCCCGAGTCGAACCACACGTCGAGCGTGTCCTTGATCCTGGTGTAGTGCGCAGCGTCGGCGCCGATCAGTTCCTTCTGCGTCGATGCGTCTGCCAGGCCTCGATGCCGCCCTGCTCCACCTTCTTCGCGACCTCTTCCAGCACCTCGAGCGTGCGCGGATGCAGCTCGCCCGTCTCGTTGTGCAGGAAGAACGGCATCGGCACGCCCCACTGCCGCTGCCTGGAGAGCGTCCAGTCGGGGCGGTTGGCGATCATCCCGTGCAGGCGCGCCTTGCCCCAGGCCGGGTAGAACTGCGTGGCCTCGATGCCGGCCAGCGCCAACTCGCGCAGCGTCGTCTCCGGCCTCGGCGCCGCGCCAGCCGGGGACCTCGTCCATCCCGGCGAACCACTGCGTCGTCGCGCGATAGATGATCGGCGACTTGTGCCGCCAGCAGTGCATGTAGCTGTGGGTGAACTTCTCACTGTGCAGCAGCGCGCCGACCTCGTCGAGCTTGGCGACTACCTTCGCGTTGGCGTCCCAGATCTTCATGCCGCCGAAGAACTCGAGGGTCGCGGCGAACTTGCCGTCGCCCTGCACGGGGTTGAGCATCTCGTCGTCCTTCATGCCGTAGGCGCGGCACGACTGGAAGTCCTCGATGCCGTAGGCCGGCGAGCTGTGCACGATGCCGGTGCCGGTGTCGAGCGTGACGTACTCGCCGAGGAAGACGGGCGCCGCGCGGTCGTAGAACGGGTGGCGGAAGCGGATCCGCTCGAGCGCGCGGCCCGCGGCGGTCGCCACGGTGCGGCCCTCGAGCCCGTAGCGCGCGAGGCAGGGCGCGACCAGGTCGACGGCGAGCACCAGGTGCCCGCGCGCGGTCTCGACCAGCGCGTAGGCGAACTCCGGGTGGACGTTGAGCGCCTGGTTCGACGGAATCGTCCACGGCGTGGTCGTCCAGATCACGGCGAGCGCCGGGCCGGACGGCAGCGCGGGCAGCCCGAACGCGGCGGCGAGCCTGCCGCGGTCGGCGTCGTCGATCGGGAAGGCGACGTCGATCGCGGCGTCCTGCCGGTCCTCGTACTCGACCTCCGCCTCGGCCAGCGCCGAACCGCAGTCGAAGCACCAGTTCACCGGCTTCAGGCCGCGGAAGATGAAGCCCTTCTGCAGCAGCCGGCCCAGCACGCGGATCTCGTCGGCCTCGTTGCCGTAGGCCATCGTCGTGTACGGGCGGTCCCAGTCGCCGAGCACGCCCAGGCGCTGGAAGTCGGCCTTCTGGCGCTCGATCTGCTCGGTGGCGTAGGCGCGGGCGAGGCGCTGCGTCTGCTCGACCGGGATGTGCTTGCCGTGCGCCTTCTCGATCTGCACCTCGATGGGCATGCCGTGGCAGTCCCAGCCCGGGACGTACGGCGCGTCGAAGCCGGCGAGCGTGCGGCTCTTGACGACGATGTCCTTGAGGATCTTGTTGACCGCGTGGCCGATGTGGATGTCGTTGTTGGCGTACGGCGGCCCGTCGTGCAGCACGAAGCGCGGGCGGCCCAGCGCCGCGCGGCGGATCGCCTGGTAGACCTTGCGCTCCTGCCACTGCTTCACCCACTCGGGCTCGCGCCGGGCGAGGTCGCCGCGCATCGGGAACGGCGTCTCGGGCAGGTTGAGCGTGGACTTGTAGTCGGTTTTCGGAGCGTCGGTCATGCGGAGGCCGGTGAGATGGGCAGGGCGGGCGGAAGTTCGGGTGAGGATGCGCCTAGCGCGCTGCGGCGAAATAGTCGCGCGCGCGGGCGACGTCGGCGCGAATCTGGCGCGTCAGCGCGTCGAGGTCGGCGTAGCGCTCCTCGTCGCGCAGCTTGTGCAGGAACTCGACGCCGACGTGGCGGCCGTAGATCGATTCGTCGAAGTCGAACACGAACACCTCGAGCAGCGGGCGCGGCTCGTCGTACAGCGTCGGGCGCACGCCGAGGCTGGCCACACCGGCGCGCGCGGCGCCGCCCAGGCCGTGGACGCGCACCGCGAACACGCCGGTGAACGGCGGCTTGTAGCGGATGGCGATGTTCGCCGTGGGAAAGCCGAGGCTGCGGCCCACCTTCTTGCCGTGCGCGACGCGGCCGGCGATGGCGAACGGGCGGCCCAGCAGCGCCGTCGCGTGCTCGATGTCGCCCGCGGCCAGCGCCGCGCGGATCGCCGTCGACGACGCGCGCTTGCCCTCGACCTCCACCGTGCGCATCGCCTCGACGCTGAACGAGCGCGCCGCCGCGCGCAGCAGCGCGAGATCGCCGGCGCGAGCCTTGCCGTAGCGGAAATCCTCGCCGACCAGCACCCAGCGCGCGCCCAGCCGGTGCACCAGCACGTCGTCGACGAAGCGCTCGGGCGCCGTCGCCGCCAGCGCGGCGTCGAAGCGGGCGATGTAGACGTGCTCGACGCCGTGCGCGGCGAAGCGCTCGATCTTGGTCCGCAGCGACGACAGCCGCGGCGGCGCCGACTCGCGGGCGAAGAACTCGCGCGGATACGGCTCGAAGGTGAGCACCGCCGGCGCGAGCGCGAGGTCGTCCGCGGCTTCGGCAAGCCGGGAGAGCATCGCCTGATGGCCGCGATGGATGCCGTCGAAAGTGCCGATCGTCAACGCGACAGCGGCGTTGGCGGAAGGCGGGCAGACCGCGAAAAACGCGCACGCAGGATTCCGATTCGGGGAAAACTGCGTATTTTATCCGATTTCCTGCGCCGGCCCCGGGCCGCAGGGCGCGATCGCGGCGACGTGCGGGCGACCGGTCCGCACCGGGCAGCGCCGCGGACCTAGACGATGCTCAGCGCCGACGGTCCGGACGGAGGCGGAAACGCCGCGTCCAGCGCGCCCAGCGTCCCGGCGCCGAGCTCGAGCGTGGCCGCGGCCCGGTTCTCGCGCACGTGCGCGAGATCCGACGACTTCGGGATCGCGATCACGTCGCCCTGCCGCAGCAGCCAGGCAAGCGCAATCTGCGCCGGAGAGGCGCCCTGCCGCGCCGCGATCGCCGCGAGATCGCGGTCGGCCAGGAGCCTGCCCTCGCCCAGCGGGCAGTAGGCCATCACCGGCATCCGCTGCCGGCGCATCCACGGCAGCAGGTCCCACTCGATGCCGCGCTCGCCCAGGTGATAGAGCACCTGGTTGGTCGCGCACTCGCGCCCGCCCGGCAGCGCCCACAGCTCGCGCATCGCGTCGGCGTCGAAGTTGGACACGCCCCAGCGCGCGATCCGGCCGTCGCGGCGCAGCTGCTCGAACGCGGCGACGGTTTCCGCCAGCGGGATGCGCCCGCGCCAATGCAGCAGGTAGAGGTCCAGCCGCTCGATCCGCAGCCGCTCGAGGCTGCGCTCGCAGGCCGCGATGGCGCTCCTGCGCCCGGCATTGTGGGGGTAGACCTTGCTGACGACGAAGACCTCGTCGCGCCGCCCGGCGATTGCCTTCGCCACGACTTCCTCGGCGCCGCCGTCGCCGTACATCTCCGCGGTATCGACGAGCGTCATCCCGAGGTCGAGGCCCAGGCGTCAGCGCCGCGGCCTCGCGCGCGGCGCTGCGCCGGGCGTCGCCCATGCGCCAGGTGCCCAGGCCCAGCGCCGGCACGCCGGTGCCGTCGGGCAGCGTCACGTGGGGAATCGGTCAACAACGGTCGGGTCGGCGGCTCGGGGGGATCGACGTCAACCTTACACCATTCTCCCGGTGCCGGCGGGCAGCTCGCCACGCCGTCCCCGGCTGCGGCGCGCAGGCGTGACGGGCCGGCAGATGTCCACCCTGACGCGCGTTGGGGTTAAACTGGCGGCCCCCGCCTCCCCGTCGCCGCCCTCGTGCCCGCCACCTCGCCACCTTGCCGCCTGCCCGCGCCACGGTGCGCGGCGCCTGCCCGCACGACTGTCCGGACACCTGTGCGTACACGGTGACGGTAGAGGACGGCCGCGCCGTGGAGATCCGCGGCGCGACCGACCATCCGCCGACCGCCGGCGTGCTGTGCACCAAGGTCGCCCGCTATCTCGAACGCACCTACTCGGACCAGCGCGTCCTCCACCCGATGAAGCGCATCGGCCGCAAGGGCGAGGGCCGCTTCGCGCGCATCTCCTGGGACGAGGCGCTCGACACCATCGCGGCGAGATTCCGGGCGATCGCGGACTCGCCGGACGGCGCGCAGGCGATCGTTCCCTACAGCTACGCCGGAACGATGGGGCTGCTGCAGTCGGCGTCGATGGACCGCCGCTTCTTCCACCGGCTGGGCGCGTCGCTGCTCGACCGCACCATCTGCGCGGCGGCGGGCAAGGCGCGGGTGGCTCGCGACCGATCGGCGCGGCGATGGGAACCGACGTCGAGCAGTTCGCAGAGAGCCGGCTGATCCTGATCTGGGGCAGCAACCCGGTGACGTCCGAACCTGCACTTCTGGACCCGGGCGCAGGAGGCGAAGCGCGCGCGGCGCGAAGCTCGATCGCGATCGATCCCTACCGCAGCGCCACCGCCGAGAAATGCCACGAGCACATCGCGCTGCTGCCCGGCACCGACGCCGCGCTGGCGCTGGGCATGATGCACGTGCTGATCGCCGAGGACCTGATCGACCGCGAGTACGTCGCCGCGTACACGCAGGGCTACGACGGGCTGCGCGGCGCGGGCGGCCGAGTTCCCGCCGGAGCGGGTGGCGGCGATCTGCGGCATCGACGCCGGAGCAGGTGCTGCGGCTCGCCCGCGACTACGGCACCATCCGGCCGGCGGCGATCCGCCTCAACTACGGGATGCAGCGCCACGCCGGCGGCGGCAATGCGATCCGCGCGGTCGCGTGCCTGCCGGCGCTGGTCGGCGCGTGGCGCGACCCGGCCGGCGGCGCGCTGCTGTCGTCCGTCGGGCACCTACCCGGTCGACCACGCCGCGCTGGAGCGCCCGGACCTGATTCGCGGCGCACCGCGCACGATCAACATGAGCGCGATCGGCGACGCGCTGCTCGCGGCGAACGACCCGCCGATCCGCGCGATCTACGTCTACAACTCCAACCCGGTCGCGGTCGCGCCCGATTCGGCGAAGGTCGCGGCGGGGTTCGCACGCGAGGACCTGTTCTGCGTCGTGCACGAGATCTTCCAGACGGACACCGCCGATTACGCCGACATCCTGCTGCCGGCGACCACCCAGCTCGAGCATCCCGACGTCCACGAGCTCGTACGGACACCTGCACGTGCAGGCCAACAATCCGGCGATCGCCCCGCTCGGCGAGGCGAAGTGCAACACCGACGTCTTCCGCCTGCTCGCCGCGCGGATGGGCTACACCGACGCCTGCTTCGGCGACAGCGACGACGACCTCGCGCGGCAGGCCTTCGACCTGCGCGACCCGCGCGCCGCGGGCATCGACTGGGACGCGCTGAAGATCCGCGGCTCGGTGCGGCTTGCGGTGCCGGCGGTCCACGCGCCGTTCGCCGGGGGCGGCTTCCCGACGCCGTCGGGCAGGTGCGAATTCCACTCGCCCGCGCTGGCGGCGCAGGGCCACGATCCGCTGCCCGCATTCGTGCCGCCCCGCGAGTGGGCCGGCGGCGACGCGGCGCTCGCGCGCCGCTTCCCGCTGGCGTTCATCTCGCCACCGGCGCGCAACTTCCTCAATTCGTCGTTCGCGAACCTGCCGCGGTTCGTGGCCGAGGAAAAGGCGCCGACGCTCGAGCTCCATCCGCGGGACGCCGCCGCGCGCTCGATCCGCAGCGGTGAGCGCGTGCGCATCGCCAACGACCGCGGCAGCTTCACCGCCGTCGCGCGGGTGACCGATCGCGCGCGGCCGGGGGTCGTCGTCGCCGCGTCGATCTGGTGGAAGAAGCTCTCGGGCGACGGCAGCAATGCCAACGCGGTCACCAGCCAGGCGCTGACCGACCTCGGCCGCGCCGCGACGTTCTACGACTGCCTGGTCGAAGTCGCCCGGGTCGCGCCCCCGGCGGACGGCGGCGACGCCGGCGCCCGGCCCGCCTCGCGGGAGCCGGCGCCGGCATAGCGGGCGATGAACGCCCCGCTGTCTTCCGGCTCCCTGCCGGCCGCCGCCGCGGAACCGCGCGCGACGCGGCTGGCGAAACTGCTGGCGCTGTCGCAGCGCAGCAGCGACGTCGACGCCCGACCTCGCGCTCGAGCAGGCGACCGAGGCCGGTGCCCTGGCGCGCGAGCTGGGCGACGAGCGCGGGCGCGGCGAAGCGCTGTACTGGGAAGGCTGCGCGCGCGATCACCTGCTCGAGCACGACCGCGCGCTGGCCGCGTACGAGGAGGCGCTCGCGATCGCCGGGGCGCGCGGCGACGGCGCCGCGCAGGCCCGCGTGCTGTGCGCGATCGGCTACACCTACGACGAGCTCGGCGATTTTCCGCAGGCGCTCGATCACCACCTGCGCGCACTGGAACTCGAGCAGGCGGCGGACAACGCCGCCGGACGCGCCGCGACGCTGCGGGCGATCGGCGTCGTCTACTCGCGCTCGGGCGACCTCGAGACCGGTCTCGACTACTTCCGGAAGAGCCTGGACCTGTGCACGGGCGCCGGCGACGACGTCAGCCGGGCGAAGACGCTGAACAACATCGGCGTCAACCTCAACGATCTCGGCCGTCACCAGGAGTCGCTCGGCGTCCTCGAGCGCGCGCTGGCCGTCTACCACGCCGAGGGCCTCACGCTCCAGCAGAGCGGCACGCTGGTCAACCTCGGCCTGACGCTGCAGAAGCTCGGGCGCGTCGCGGATGCCGAGACTTCGTTCCGGGACGCCTCGCGCCTCGCCGAATCCACCGGGCACCGGTTCGGCGCCGTCGATGCGCAGTTGTCGCTCGGGCGGCTCGCCGCGGCCCAGGGCCGGACCGGGACGGCACGCGAGCAGCTGGAAGCCGCGCTCGCCGGTGCCGAGCTGCACCGGCTCAAGCAGGCCGCCTGCGAATGCCACGACGCACTGGCCGCGCTGCACGAGCAGGAAGGGCACTACCGGGAGGCGCTGGCGCACTACCGCCGCTTCCACGATCTGGAGCGCGACGTGATGATGCAGTCGTCGCAGCGGCAGCTCAAGGCGGTGCAGACCCGCTACCAGCTCACCGCCGCGCAGCGCGAGGCGGAGATTCACCGGCTGCGCCACGTCGAGCTCTCCGAAGTGAACGCCGAGCTCGAGCAGCTCAACAATTCGCTGCGGGCCGCCGACGAGCAGAAATCGATCCTGCTGGGGGAACTGGAGCGGCAGACCTACGAGGACAGCCTGACCGGGCTCGGCAACCGCCGGCTGCTGGACAAGCGCCTCAACGACGAATTCGACCGCGCCGTGCGCCACGCGCGGCCGCTGGCGGTGGCGCTGATCGACATCGACCACTTCAAGCGGATCAACGACCGCTACTCGCACGCGATCGGCGACGCCGCGCTCAGGGAGCTTGCGCGGCGGTGCGCATCCGCCGTCCGCCACACCGACCTGGTCGTGCGGCTGGGCGGCGAGGAGTTCGTGCTGGTGCTGGTCGAGACCGATGCCGACGCCGCGTGGACCGTCTGCGAAAAGCTTCGCCTCGCCATCGCGACGCACGACTGGAAGCGGGTCCACTCCCGCATGGCCATGACCGTCAGCATCGGCTTCAGTGCCGATACGACAGTGGCCAGCGCCGAGCGCATGCTCGCGGCCGCGGACCGCAATCTCTACGTCGCCAAGTCCAGGGGCCGGAACTGCGTCGTCGGCGACGGCGACGGCGACGGCGGCGCCGCGCCCGCGTGACGCGGGGCCGCGGCGCCTAGAGCTTGCGCACCAGCCCGACCATCACGCCGAAGATCTCGAGCGTGCCCTCGGGGCGAATCACCGGGTAGGCCTTGTTCTCCGGCCTGAGCACGAAACGGCCACGCTCGAGATCGAGCCGCTTCAGCGTGAACTGGCTGTCGACGATGGCGATCACGATGTCGCCGCGCCGCGCCGCCGCGGACTTCTCGACCACGACCAGGTCGCCGTCCAGGATGCCGGCGTCGACCATCGAGTCGCCCTTGACCCGCACCAGCACGGTCGCCGATGGCCGCTCGATCAGGTAGTCGTCGATGGTCAGCGCGTCGGCCGGCGCGTCGTCGACGGCCTCCGGCATCCCGGCGAGCACCGGTTCGGCCGCCAGCGCCCGCTCGAAGAACCTTCGCGTCGGCGCGAGCCGCTTGTCCGGCGTCGAGTCGATGAACCCGGCGAGCTTGAGTCGCGCGACCAGCGCCGCCACCGACGATTTCGAGCGCAGCCCGAGCAGCTGGCCGATGGACGCGTACGATGGCAGCGCCCGGTGCTGCGCGTAATAGTCCTGCAGCGACGACGAGATAGGAACGATCGTTCGACATGGCGTTACAATAGCGAACGAACGTTCGAGAGTCAAGCATGCAGCTCTTTGCCCCATCGCTCGCCTTCGTCGACCTCGAAACCACCGGCACGCGGGCGGGCGAGGACCGGATCACCGAGGTCGCCGTGATCCGCGTCGACGCCGGCCCCGACGGCGCGGGTCCCCCGCGGGTCGAGGAGTGGAGCACGCTGGTCAACCCCGGGATCGCGATTCCCCCGGAGATCCAGGGCCTCACCGGCATCAGCAACGACATGGTGCGCGACGCGCCGCGGTTCGAGGCGATCGCCGGCGAGGTCGCCGCGCGCACCGCCAACGCCCTCTTCGTCGCCCACAACGCGCGCTTCGACTACGGCTTTCTCAAGCACGCCTTCGCCCGCCTGGGGCGCCCGTTCGGCGCGCGGGTGCTGTGCACGGTCCGCCTGTCGCGGCGGCTCCATCCCGAGGCCGATCGCCACAACCTCGACAGCGTGATCGCGCGCCACGCGCTCCCGGTCACCGGGCGCCATCGCGCGCTGGGCGACGCGCGCGTGCTGTGGGCGTTCGTGCAGGCGCTCTACCGCGAGCTGCCGGCGGCGACGATCGAGGCGGCGGCGAAGCGCGTGCTGAAGACGCCCAGCCTGCCGCCGCAGCTGCCGCCCGATGCGCTGGACGCGGTGCCCGAAGCGCCCGGGGTCTACCTGTTCTACGGGCTCAATGCGCTGCCGCTCTATATCGGCAAGAGCGGGAACCTGCGCGAGCGCGTCGCCGCGCATTTCTCGACCGACTACCGGTCGGCGACGGACCAGCGGCTGTCCGCCGAGATCCGCCGCATCGAGTGCGAGGAGACCGCCGGCGAGATCGGCGCGCTGCTGCGCGAGGCCGCATTGGTCAAGACGATGCTGCCGGCGCACAACCGCGCGCTGCGGCGCAAGGCCGAGGCCGGAATCCTCGAGCTGCCGGCCGACCCGGGCCCGCCGCGCTTCGTGGCCACCGCTGGCGTCGACCCGGCGACGCTCGCCGGCTGCTACGGGCCGTTTTCGTCGCGGCGGGCGGCGCGCGAGGCGCTGCGCCATCTCGCGGCCGAGCACCGGCTGTGCTGGAAGGCGCTCGGACTCGAACGTCGCGACGGACCCTGCTTCGCGCGGCAGGTCGCGCGCTGCGCGGGCGCGTGCGTCGGCGCCGAGTCCGCCGCCGAGCACCATGCGCGGGTCCACGCCGCGCTGGCGCCGCAGGCGATACCGCGTTGGCCGTTTGCCGGTCCGGCCGCGATCCGCGAGGCCTCCGCCCTCGGCGAGCGCGTCGACCTGCACGTCGTTCGGGACTGGTGCTGGCTGGGCACCGCGCGGGACGACGGCGAACTCGGGCGGCTGCTCGAGGCGCCACCGCGCGCCGTCTTCGACGCCGACATCGCACGCCTGCTGATGCGCGTGCTGCGGCGGGGGCGTTCCGAGGTCCTTGCGCTGGCCTGACCTGCGCTCCCCTTGACGCGCGCTGCGGCGGCGCCAACAATCGGACGTTCCCCGCTCCGCCGTTCCCGCCATCTCCCAAGAGGTCCCGATGCCGCTGACCAGCCCGGCCGCCCGCCGCGACCTGTCGTTCCATCTGCATCCCGCCACCAACCTGCGGCAGGTCCAGGCCGAGGGACCGCTGGTCATCACCCGCGGCGAAGGCGTTTACGTCTACGACGACGAGGGCCGGCGCTACGTCGAGGGCATGGCGGGACTGTGGTGCGCCTCGCTCGGCTTCTCCGAGCGCCGGCTCGCCGACGCCGCGTACCGGCAACTGTGCACGCTGCCCTTCTACCACAGCTTCGCCGGCAAGGTCCCGGCGGTCAGCACCGAGCTCGCCGAGCGCTTGATCGCGATCGCCCCGTCCGGGATGGCCAAGGTCCTGTTCGCCAATTCCGGCTCCGAGGCGAACGACACGGCGATCAAGCTCGCGTGGTACGTCAACAACGCGCTCGGCCGCCCGCGCAAGAAGAAGATCATCTCGCGGCAGCGCGCGTACCACGGCATGACGGTCGCCGCCGCGAGCCTGACCGGGCTCGCCTTCGCGCACACCGACTTCGACCTGCCGATCGCCGGGATGCTGCACACCGACTGCCCGCACCATTACCGCGGCGCGCAGCCGGGGGAGAGCGAGGAAGCGTTCGCGGTGCGCCTCGCCGACGCGCTCGAGGCGCTGATCCTGCGCGAGGGGCCCGACACCGTCGCGGCGTTCTTCGCCGAGCCGGTGATGGGCGCCGGCGGCGTCATCGTGCCGCCGGCCACGTACTTCGACCGCATCCAGCCGATCCTGCGCAGGTACGACATCCTGTTCGTCGCCGACGAGGTGATCTGCGGCTTCGGCCGCCTCGGCGACATGTTCGGCACGCAGACCTTCGACCTCCAGCCCGATATCATGACGCTGGCGAAGGCGCTGTCGGCCGGCTACCAGCCGATCTCGGCGAATCTGGTGTCCGGCAAGGTCTACGACATCCTGCTCGCGCAGAGCGACAAGCTCGGCATCTTCGGCCACGGCTACACGTACTCGGCGCACCCGGTGCCGGCGGCCGTGGCGCTGGAGGCGCTGGCGATCTACGCCGAGCGCGACATCGTCGGCGCGGTGCGCCGCGTCGGGCCGCGGCTGCAGGCGGGAATCCGCAGCTACGCCGACCATCCGCTGGTCGGCGACGCGCGCGGGATCGGCCTCATCGGCGCCGTCGAGCTGGTGCGCGACAAGGGAACCAGGGAGAGCTTCGACCCGAAGGCGGGGATCGCCGCGCACCTCGTGCGGCGGGCGCAGCACCACGGCGCGATCCTGCGCAACATGCCCGGCGACATCGTCGCCTTCAGCCCGCCGCTCATCATTTCGGAGAGTGAGATCGACGAGCTCATCGCCTGCTTCGGCAAGGCGCTCGACGACACCTGGGCGATGGTGCGCGAGCGCAACCTCGCATGAGGGGCCGGCGGCGTTCGCGCGAACCGGCGGGCGGGCGCTGAGCGGTGGCGAAGCCGAGGACCGCCATCGTCACCGGCGCGAGCCGCGGCATCGGCCATGCCGCGGCGCTGCGCTTCCACGCCGAGGGCTGGCGCGTGATCACCGTGTCGCGCCACCCGCCGCCCGGGCAGTGCCCGTGGAGTCTCGGCCGCTCGCACATCCTGCTCGACCTGTCCGACCTCGACGGCATCGCGCGCTGCGTCGAGTCGATGCGCGCGATGCTCGACGACGGCGAGCTGCACGCGCTGGTCAACAACGCCGGCATCTCGCCCAAGGGGCCCGGCGGCTCGCGCCTGAACTCGCTCGCCACCGACATCGATACCTGGCAGTCGATGTACAACACCAATTTCTACGCGCCGCTGCTGCTCACGCGCGGATTCGCCGCCGAGCTTGCCCGCGCGAGGGGCGCCGTCGTAAACCTCACGTCGATCGCGGGCTCGCGCGTGCACCCGTTCGCGGGCTCCGCCTACGCGACGTCGAAGGCGGCGCTCGCCGCGCTGACCCGCGAGATGGCCTTTGACCTCGCCCCGGCCGGGGTGCGGGTCAACGCCGTCGCGCCAGGCGAGATCGACACGCGGATCCTCTCGCCCGGGACGCACGAGATCGTCGATCGCGACATTCCCATGCATCGGCTCGGCACGATCCAGGAGGTGGCGGACCTGATCTGGTTCCTGTGCTCGCCGCAGGCCACCTACGTCACCGGCGCCGAGATCCCGATCAACGGCGGGCAGCACGTCTGACGCGCGATGGCCGATCCCATCGTCCGCTTCCAAGGCATCGGCAAGACCTACGACGGCGTCACGCGCGTCGTCGAGGACCTCGACCTCGACATCGAGCGCGGCGAGTTCCTGACGCTGCTCGGGCCCTCCGGGTCGGGCAAGACGACCACGCTGATGATGCTGGCCGGGTTCGAGACCCCGACGGCGGGCGAGATCATGCTCGACGGCAGGCCGCTCGCGCACCTGCCGCCGTACCGGCGGCAGATCGGGATGGTGTTCCAGAACTACGCGCTGTTTCCGCACATGACCGTGGCCGAGAACATCGCCTTTCCGCTGTCGGTGCGCAGCGTCGCCCGCGCGGAAGCGGCGGGCCGCGTCGAGCGGGCGCTGGAGATGGTGCAGCTCGCGGGCTTCGGCGGCAGGCGCCCGGCGCAGCTCTCCGGCGGTCAGCAGCAGCGCGTCGCGGTCGCCCGCGCGCTGGTGTTCGAGCCCAAGCTGGTGCTGATGGACGAGCCGCTCGGCGCCCTCGACAAGCAGCTGCGCGAGCAGATGCAGCTCGAGATCCGGCGCCTGCACCAGCGGCTCGGGGTCACCATGGCCTACGTGACGCACGACCAGCACGAGGCGCTGACCATGTCCGACCGCATCGCCGTGTTCCACCGCGGCCGGATCCAGCAGCTCGACACTCCGGAGAAGATCTACGAGGAGCCCGCCAACGCCTTCGTTGCGCGCTTCATCGGCGAGAACAACCGCTTCGACGGCAGCCTCGAGACGGTGACCGGGGACCGGTGCACGGTGCGCATCGCCGGCGATGCCCGGATCGAGGGGGCGCTGGCCGGCCCGCTGCCCGCGGGCAGCCGCGTGACGGTCTCGCTGCGTCCCGAGCGGGTGCAAATCGCCGCACCGGGGCATACAATCGCAAAGCTTCCCGGGCGCCATCTCACCGGCACGTTGCGCGAGGTCATCTACCTCGGCGATCACGTGCGGGCAAGGGTGGCGTTGCCGGGGAACGACGATTTCACGGTCAAGCGGCCGATCGACGAGGCGCACACGCTGCCGGCGATCGGAGGCGAGGTCCTGCTCGCATGGATGCCCGAGCACTGCCGGGCATTCGCGCGGGAAGGTGACGGCAGCTAACTCCAGGAGGGAGACACCATGCAAGGCCTGTCATTCAAGCTCGGCGCGCTGGCTGCGGCAGCGCTGCTCGTATCCTCCACGGCTGCGGGGCGCGACCTCACCGTCGTCTCCTGGGGCGGCGCGTACCAGGATGCGCAGCGCGAGGCGTACTTCAAGCCGTTCACGGCCGCGACCAAGATCAAGATGGTCGAGGAGAACTGGGACGGCGGCGTGGGCACGCTGCGCGCCAAGATCCAGGGCGGCAACAACAACTGGGACGTCGTGCAGGTCGAGTCCGAGGAGCTGCTGCTCGGCTGCGAGGAAGGCCTCTACGACAAGCTCGACTGGGCGAAGCTCGGCGGCAAGGACAAGTACCTGCCCGACGCCGTCAACGACTGCGGCGTGGGCGCGATCGTCTACAGCTTCATCCTCGCCTACGACGGCGACAAGATAAAGGGCGACACGCCGAAGAGCTGGGCCGATTTCTTCGACCTGAAGAAATACCCGGGCAAGCGCGCGCTGCGCAAGGGCCCGAAGACCACGCTCGAGATCGCGCTGATGGCCGACGGTGTGGCGCCGAAGGACGTCTACAAGACGCTCGCCACCGACGCCGGCGTCGAGCGCGCATTCAGGAAGCTCGACCAGATCAAGGACAGCATGGTGTGGTGGGAGAAGGGCGCCCAGCCGCCGCAGCTTCTCGCGTCGGGCGAGGTGGTGATGACCGACGCCTACAACGGCCGCATCGCCGCCGCCAACGACAAGGACAAGAAGAACTTCAAGATCGTCTGGACCAACAACCTCTACACGATCGACTCGTGGGTGATCATGAAGGGCTCGCCGAACGAGGCCGAGGCGATGAAGTTCCTGGAGTTCGTCAACGATCCGCAGCACCAGAAGAACCTCCCGCCGCTGATTCCCTATGGTGTGACGACCAAGGCGGCCACGGCGCTGATCGACAAGAACGTGCTGCCGAACCTCGCCACCGCGCCGCAGAACATCGCCACGGCGCTGTACATCAACGACAAGTTCTGGCTCGAGAACCTCGACAAGCTCAACCAGCGGTTCAACGCCTGGGTCGCGAAGTAGCGAAGCCGCGGTGACCGGCGCTCGTCCCGGCGCGGCGCGGCCTGCGCGCGGGCGCCCTGCCCCGGTCGTGCACTGACGCAGCATGCGGCGATGAGCGGAGCGCTCGCCCCCGCCGCGGCGCCGGCCGCAGCCGGGGCCGCGGCGCTGCGGCGCGCGCTTTCGCGCAGCCAGCGGCGCGAGCAGCTGAAGGCGGCGGCGCTGGTGCTGCCGCTGTTCGCCTTCCTGCTCGCCTGCTTCATCGCGCCGATCGGCGCGATGCTCGCCCGCGGCGTGAGCGACACCGACGTCGCGCGCATCCTGCCCGCGGTGTCCGCGGCGCTCGCGCGCTGGGACGGCCGCGGCCTGCCGCCCGAGGCCGCGTACGCCGCCCTGATCACCGACCTGCGGGCCGCGCGCACGGCGGGCACGCTGGCGAGCGCCGCGACGCGCCTCAACTACGACGTTCCCGGGTTTCGCACGCTGATGTTCGCGAGCGCGCGGGCGCTGCCGGCCGAACGCACCGGCAGCGCCCGCGACACGCTGGTGGCGATCGACGCCAAGTGGGGCGAGCGCGAGACCTGGGCCGCGCTGCGCCGCGCCGCGGGCCCGGTGACGGACTTCTACCTGCTCGCCGCGCTCGACCTGCGCCACGACGCGAACAACGCGATCGTCGGCGCTCCGCCCGAGGAGCGGGTGTTCCGCAACGTGCTCGGCCGCACCCTGTGGATCTCGGGCATGGTGACGCTTGCCTGCCTGCTGCTCGGCTATCCGGTCGCGTTCTTCGTCGCCCGGCAGCCGCCGGCGCGCGCGTCGCTGCTGCTGTTCCTGGTCCTGCTGCCGTTCTGGACATCGCTGCTGGTGCGAACCGTTGCGTGGGTCGTGCTGCTGCAGCGCGAGGGCATCCTCAACAACCTGCTGCTCTCGCTCGGCCTCGTCACCGAGCCCGTGCGGATGATCTACAACCGCTTCGCCGTCTACGTCGCGATGGTGCACGTGCTGCTGCCGTTCATGGTCCTGCCGCTGTACGCGGTGATGAAGGGCATCTCCCCGTCCTACGTGCGCGCCGCGTGGTCGCTGGGCGCGCCCCCGGCGACCGCGTTCCGGCGCGTCTACCTGCCGCAGACGCTCCCCGGCGTGGGCGCCGGGTGCCTGATGGTGTTCATCCAGGCGCTGGGCTACTACATCACGCCGGCGCTGGTCGGCGGCGCCGACGACCAGATGATCAGCTACTTCATCGCGTTCTACGCGAGCAAGACGGTGAACTGGGGGATGGCGGCCGCGCTGTCGATCATGCTGCTCGCGGCCACGCTCGCGCTCTACGCCGTGTACAACCGGCTGGTCGGCATCGAGAAGATGCGGCTCGGCTAGCGTCCGGCGATGCGTCCCCCCAACCAGACCATCGGCCAGCGCTTCGCGCACCTGGGGCTCGGCGCGCTCACCGCCGCCGTGCTGGTCTTCCTCGTCGCGCCGATCCTGATCATCGTCCCGCTGTCGTTCTCGTCGGGCGCGTTCTTCTACTACCCGCTGCCCGGCTTCAGCCTGCGCTGGTACCAGGACTTCTTCACCTCGTCGTTCTGGCTGCCGTCGGTCTGGAACAGCCTGCTGGTCGGAACGTCGGCAACAGCGCTCGCGACGCTGCTCGGCACGCTGGCGGCGCTGGGCCTCTGGCGCACCCGCTTCCCGGGACAGGGCCTGCTGCTCGCCGTGCTGATCTCGCCGATGGTCGTGCCGGTGATCATCGTGGCGGTGGGCGTCTACTTCGCGTTCGCGCCGGTGGGCCTGACCAACGGCTACGCGGGCCTCATCCTCGCGCACACCACGCTCGCGGCGCCGTTCGTCGTGGTCACCGTGCTGGCGACACTCTCGGGCTTCGACCGCACGCTGCTGCGCGCCGCGGCGAGCCTGGGCGCCCCGCCGCTCGCGAGCTTCCGCCGCGTCATGCTGCCGCTGATCCTGCCAGGCGTGCTGTCCGGCGCCGTGTTCGCGTTCGCCGCGTCGTTCGACGAGGTCGTCGTGGCGCTGCTGATCGCCGGACCGGGGCAGCGCACGCTGCCCCGGCAGATGTTCGCCGGCATCAACGACAACATCAGCCTCACCATCACCGCCGCGGCGACGATGCTGATCGCCATCTCCCTGACGTTCATGGTCTTCGTCGGCTGGCTGCAGCGGCGCAGCGAGCGCCTGCGGCAGGCGCGCTAGACGCGGCGCCGGCCGACCCGCGGCGGGGCCGGGGGCGCCGGTTTCGGCGCAACGGCGCCCCGGGCGCTACCTCGACTGCAGCGATTCGATGGCGTCGGTCGCGCGCGCCTTGATGACGCCCACACGCCCTTCGTGCGCGATCGGCTTGTCGGGGAGCACGACCCAGGACATCAGGTCGCGAATCGACACCAGCCCCCGCACCTGCGCTTCGTCCTCCACCAGCAGGTGCCGGTGGTTGTGCACGACCATCAGGCGCAGGGCCTCCTCCACCGTCACCGTCGATGCCACGCGACGCACCGTCGGGCTCATCACCGCGGTGACCAGCGTCGACTTCGCGTCGCGGCCCTCGTTGAGCACGCGGCGCATCAGGTCACGCTCGGTGAGGATTCCCTCGACCGGGCCGCCGGGGCTGCGCACGATGATGGCGCCGATTCCCTTCGCGCTCATCACGGCGACGGCTTCACCCACGTACGCCGACGCGGGGACGGCGTGAAGCTCCTTGATCTCCTTGCGCTGCAGGATGTTGCCGACGGTTTCCGTGATCATGTTTTCCTCCGCGATGGTCCGGGTGCACCCCGGCGACACGATGACAATCGACGGCGGAAGACAATGCTTCCGCGACGGTGCCGAATTACCGAATGCTACGCCAATTGCGGTGTTCCCGGGAACGGCGCCGGACGCCAGAATGCAAGGGTTGCAGCCGCCGGGGCGCTCCGCGCGCGACCAGCGCACGGCGTCGGTTGCTTGACCCTGTGCAGTCAAGCGCGTAGCGTCGCCGTGTCCGAAAAGGCCGGCCCCGCCCGGGATTGCGAAATGGCGACACCCCCTGCCCCGTCCGGCGCGCCTGTCGCCGCCGGCGAAGCTCCCGCCGGGCCGTTCCCGCCCAGGGCCGCGCGCCGCGCCATGCCGCGGGCCCGCGCCGGCCGCCTGTTCCGCAAGTACCTGCTGCTGATCCTCACGCTGGTCACCGGCGCGCTGCTCGCCTCCGGCGGGATCAGCCTGTATTTCACGTACCAGGAAACCAAGACGGCGCTGGCCGACCTGCAGCACGAGAAGGCCGTCGCCGCGGCGGCGCGCATCGAGCAGTACATCCGTACCATAGAGCAGCAGCTCAAGTTCGCCGCGTTGCCGCAGTTCGACGCCTCCGACACCGAGGCGCGCCGCATCGAGTTCCTGAAGCTGCTGCGGCAGGCGCCTGAAGTCACCGACATCGCGCAGCTCGATGCACACGGCCGCGAGCAGATCCTGGTCTCGCGGCTGGGGATGGACGCCGCCGATTCGGGCAAGGACCGCTCGCAGGACCCGGGCTTTCGCAACGCCCGGCGCGACCGGACCTGGTTCGGCCCGGTCTACTTCCGCAAGGAGACCGAGCCCTACATGACGATCGCCATCCGCTCGGGCGGCGACGACGCTCCGGTGACGGTCGCCGAGGTCAACCTCAAGTTCATCTGGGACGTGGTGTCGCGGATCAGGATCGGCGACAAGGGCAAGGCCTACGTCGTCGATGACAATGGCTTCCTCGTCGCCGATCCGGACATCGGGCTGGTGCTGCGCAAGACCACGCTGGCGGGCCTCGCGCACGTGAAGGCGGCGATCGGCGGCCAGTCCACCGACGAGCTGGCGACGGTGTCGACCGATGCCGCGGGAACCCCGGTGCTGGTCTCGGCGGCGTCGATCGACCTGCTGGGCTGGAAGGTCTTCGTCGAGCAGCCGGTGGCGGAGGTCTATGCCCGGCTCAACGCGGCGATCGTGCGCACCGCCCTGCTGCTCCTCGGCGGCCTCGCCGTCTCGGCGCTCGGCGCAATGGCGCTGGCGCGCGGGATGGTGCGCCCGATCCGCACGCTCTCGGAAGGCGCCCAGCGCATCGGCGCCGGCGAGCTCGAGCAGCGGATCGACGTGCACACCGGCGACGAGCTCGAGACGCTGGCGGACCGCTTCAACACCATGTCCGCGCAGCTGCGCGAGTCCTACGCCGGCCTCGAGCGCAAGGTCGACGAGCGCACCCGCGAGCTCACGAGCTCGCTCGAGCAGCAGACCGCGATCAGCGAAATCCTGCGCGTGATATCGGATTCTCCGGGCAACGTTCAGCCCGTGCTCGACGCCATCGCCGAGCGCGCGGCGCGACTGTGCGAAGCATCGGCTGCGTCGATCTACCTGACCGACGGCGACCGGCTGCGCCACGTCGCCTCGCAGGGCTCGCTTCCGGACCCGAGCGCCAACGTCGAGACGGTGCCGGTCGACCGCACGTCGATGTCCGGCTGCGCGCTGCTCGAGGGCAGGACGATCCACGTCCGCGACATGCAGGCCGAAGGCGCCGAGTATCCGCTGAGCCGGGAGTTCTCGCAGCGCTTCGGCCACCGCTCGATGGTCGTCACGCCGCTCTACCGCGAAGGACAGCCCTTCGGCACCATTCTGCTGCGCCGGCAGGAAGTGCGGCCGTTCACCGACCGCGAAGTGGCGCTGCTGCGCACCTTCGGCGACCAGGCGGCGATCGCGATCGAGAACGTGCGCCTGTTCAACGAGACCAAGGAGGCGCTCGACCAGCAGCGCGCGTCGGGCGAGGTGCTCGCCGCCATCAGCAGCTCGATCGCCGACACCACGCCGGTGTTCGAGAAGATCCTCGAGAGCTGCGAGCGCCTGTTCGAGGGCAAGCTGGTCGGGATCAACCTGGTCGGCGACGACGGCATGATCCGCCTGCGGCGCCTACCACGGGCCCGGCCGCGAGGGGCTGGAGAAGATCTTCCCGGCGCCGATCGACGAGACCACCGGCTCGGGCATGGCGATCCTGCGCCGGGGGCCGTGCACCTGCCCGACGTGCTTGCCGGTGACGTGCCGCCGGGTGCGCGCACCGGCGCCCTGGCGACCGGCATCAAGGCGCTGGTGTTCGCGCCGATGATCTGGGAGGGCAAGAGCATCGGCGCGATCTTCGTCGGCCGCGACTACGTCGGCCCGTTCTCCGACAAGGACATCGCGCTGCTGCGCACCTTCGCCGACCAGGCGGTGATCGCGATCCAGAACGCCCGCCTCTTCCGCGAGATCCAGGACAAGAGCCGGCAGCTCGAGATCGCCAACCAGCACAAGTCGGAGTTCCTCGCCAACATGTCGCACGAGCTGCGCACGCCGCTCAACGCGATCATCGGCTTCTCCGAGGTGCTGCTCGAGCGGATGTTCGGCGAGTTGAACGACAAGCAGGACGAGTACCTCAAGGACATCCACGCCTCCGGCCGGCACCTGCTCTCGCTGATCAACGACATCCTCGACCTGTCCAAGATCGAGGCCGGCCGGATGGAGCTCGACCTGTCGACCTTCGACGCTGCCGCCGCGATCTCCAACGCCATGACGCTGGTGCGCGAGCGCGCGCAGCGGCACGGCATCACGCTCGGCATCGACGCCGATCCGGGGCTCGGCCAGATCGTCGCCGACGAGCGCAAGCTCAAGCAGATCCTGCTGAACCTGCTGTCCAATGCGGTCAAGTTCACGCCGGACGGCGGCCGCGTCGACGTCAGCGCGCGGCGCGACGATGACAACGTCGTCATCGCGGTGCACGACACCGGCATCGGCATCGCCGCGGCCGACCAGCAGGCCGTGTTCGAGGAGTTCCGCCAGGTCGGGACCGACTACACGACCAAGCAGGAGGGCACGGGGCTCGGGCTCGCGCTGACGCGCAAGTTCGTCGAGCTGCACGGCGGCCGGATCCGGGTCGACAGCGAGCCGGGCAAGGGGTCGACCTTCACTTTCACGATACCGGTGACACGATGAGCGTGATCCTCATCGTCGAAGACAACGAGAAGAACATGAAGCTGGTCCGCGACGTGCTGCAGGTCAAGGGCTACTCGACGCTCGAGGCCGGCACCGGCGAGGACGGGCATGCGGCTGGCCGCCGAGCACCACCCCGATCTGATCCTGATGGACATCCAGCTGCCGGGCATCAGCGGCATCGACGCGCTCAAGGCGCTGCGGGCGGATCCGGCGACGGCGGACATTCCCGCGATCGCGGTGACGGCGTCGGTGATGCAGCAGGATCGCAACCTGATCACCGGCGCCGGCTTCGACGGCTACCTCGGCAAGCCCCTCAACCTCAAGGAGTTCCTGGAGCGGTGAAGGCCATGCTCGAGCGAGGGCGGCAATGAGCGCCGGCGCCCGTCCCGAAGTGGAATCGGAGGGCGCCGGGCCCCCGGACGAGGTGCGAACGGCGCCGGCCCGGGTGCTGGTCGTCGACGACACGCCGCACAACGTCAAGCTGCTCGCCGACCTGCTCGCGGTCAAGGGCTACGGCGTGGCCACCGCCGTCAGCGGCGAGGACGCGCTCGCCAAGGTGGCCGCCGAGAAGCCGGACCTCGTGCTGCTCGACGTCATGATGCCGGGGCTCTCCGGGTACGACGTGTGCCGGCGGCTGCGCGCCGACCCGGAAACCGCGCTGCTGCCGATCGTGCTGGTCACCTCGCTCGATCCGCAGCAGGAGCGCGTCAAGGGCATCGAGGCCGGCGCCGACGATTTTCTGTCGAAGCCGATCAACCAGGCGGAGCTCTTCGCCCGCGTGCGCTCGCTGCTGCGGGTGAAGTCGCTGCAGGACGAGGTCCGGCGGCAGGCGCTCGCCCTGAAGGAGTGGAACGAGCAGCTCGAGGAGCGCGTCGGCGCGCAGGTCGCCGAGCTCGACCGCATGAGCCAGTTGAAGCGCTTCTTCTCGGCGCCGGTCGCCGATGCCATCGTCTCGGCCGGCGAGCATTCGATCCTGGCGCTGCACCGCCGCGACATCGCCTACGTGTTCCTCGACCTGCGCGGCTTCACCGCCTTCACCGACTCCGCCGAGCCCGAGGAGGTGCAGGCGGTGCTGCACGACTATCACGCCGCGATGGGGGCGCTGATCAGCGAGTTCGGCGGCACCCTCGACCGCTTCGCCGGCGACGGCATCCTGGTCTTCTTCAACGATCCCGTCCCGGTCGACGAGCCGGGGCCGCGCGCGGCGGCGATGGCGCTGGCGATGCAGGAGGGCTTTGCGCCGCTGCGCGAGCGCTGGCTGAAGCAGGGTTACGACCTCGACCTCGGGATCGGCATCGCCAAGGGCTTCGCGACGCTGGGCGCCTTCGGCTTCGAGGGCCGGTTCGACTACACGGCGATCGGCGGCGTGGTCAACCTCGCGGCGCGCCTGTGCGGGGAGGCGCAGCCGCGGCAGATCCTGATCGACCGGCGCCTGCGCGCCACACTCGACGACGACTGGGAGGTCGACGCCGTCGGCCCGCTGTCGCTGAAGGGCTACGCGCAGCCCGTGCCCGCATTCGCCCTGAAAGGACGGCGCATCCCGTAGCCCGGGTTGAGCGCCAGCGAAACTCGGGTGGGCGAGGCCATGGGCACCGATTCCGTGGCCGTCGCGACATCCCCCCGGGTTTCGCTGGCGCTCAACCCGGGCTACGCGATGATCTGGCGACCGAGCCGTCGGCCGCAGTCGAGCGGTGGGCGACGCGCGCGCGCTGGTCAGCCGCCGCCGTCCGCTGCATGCGCGGCCAGCACCTGCGCCACGCAGGCGGTCAGCCTGGTCGCGTACGGAATGTGCAGGAACTCGTTGGGCCCGTGCGCGTTGGAGTGCGGCCCGAGCACGCCGGTGATGAGGAACTGCGCGGCGGGAAAACGCTGCCCGAGCATCGCCATGAACGGTATCGTCCCGCCCTCGCCCATCGCCGCCGCCGGCTGGCCGTAGTGCGCCAGCGATGCCGCCTCCAGCGCCCGGGCCAGCCACGGCGCGGTCGGCGGCGCATTCCAGCCGGTGGCGCCCTGGTCGGGCACGAACGCGACGTTGGCGCCCGCGGGCGGATCGGCGGCGAACAGGCGCTCGAGCGCAGCGGTCGCCCCGGCACCGTCGACGGTCGGCGGCAGCCGCAGCGACAGCTTCAGCGACGTCAGCGGGCGCAGCACGTTGCCGGCGCTGGCGATCGGCGGCAGCCCGTCGGCCCCGGTCACCGACAGCACCGGCCGCCAGGTGCGGTTGAGCACCGCCTCGGCGTGGTCGGCGACCATCGGTCGCGTGCCGCCGGCGAACGGAAATTTGCGCAGGACCGCATCGCCCACGATGCCGGCCGCCGTCGCCGCCTGCGCCCGGCGCTCGTCGGGGATCGGGGCGTGGAACGCGTCCGGCAGGATGCGCCCGGTCGCGGCGTCCTCGAGCCGGTCGAGCAGCGTGCGCGCGATGCGGAACGACGACGGGACGATGCCGCTGGCGTCCCCGGAATGCACGCCCTCGGTCAGCACCTCCACCGTCAGCGTGCCGGCGGCGAGCCCGCGCAGCGACGTCGTCGCCCACAACCGCTCGTAGTCGCCGCAGCCGGAATCGAGACCGACGACGAAATCGACGGGTCCGATCCGCGGCGCGAGCACGTCGAGATACGCGGGCAGGTCGTAGCTGCCGCTTTCTTCGCAGGTCTCGATCAGGCCCACGCACCGCGCATGGCCGATGCCCTGCGCCTGCAGCGCGGCGATCGCGGCGATCGAGGCGAACACCGCGTAGCCGTCGTCGGCGCCGCCACGACCGTAGAGCCGCCCGTCCTCGAGCACCGGCGTCCACGGACCCAGCGCCTCGCGCCAGCCCGTCATCTCCGGCTGCTTGTCGAGATGTCCGTAGAGCAGCACCGTGCGCCCGCCGGCGCCCGGATCGGTCGCCGGGACCGAGAAGAACAGCAGAGGCGTGCGTCCAGGCAGGCGCGCGATCTCCACTTTCAGCCCGCGCACCGGTTGCGCCCGCGCCCAGGCCTCGGCAAGGCGGATCACGCGCTCGATGTGGCCGTTGGCCTCCCACTGCGGGTCGAAGTGCGGCGACTTGGCCGGGATGCGGACGTACTCGATCAACTGCCCGACGATCTCCGAATCCCAGTGGTCGGCGACGGCGGCGGCAACGTTGGCGGCATCTTTCATTGGCGATCCCTGCGGGCTGCGAGGAGAACGTGCCGGCAGGCGGGTGCGGCGCCGGTCACGGCGACACGCCCCGTCGGGATCCGGCATCGGTCCCGCCTGCGGCGCGCGGCCCCGCGAAGATAGCACGGTGCTCGATTGCGATCGACGCCGCCCGTCGACGCCGGCCGCGAGCTTCGGCGCCGCGACGCGGCTGCCCGCCTCGCGCAGGGAACCCTCGCGCCGCGGGGCGCGCCGGTCGGATTGGTCCGGCGGACCGGTTCCGGTGTATGCTCCGCCACATCATGATGTGGCTTTTCGGCATCCTCGGCGCCATCGCGGCCACGATCTACTGGCGCTACGGCGTCTATGTCGAGCTGTCGCCGCCCGCGTCCTGGTACGCCCTGGGTCGCGCGGCCCTGACCTACGCCGCCGCCGGCTTCGTCCTCGGCCTGGTGATCGGCTACGCGTTCGGCAAGATCGGCCACGATTAGCGGCGCGCCGCGCGGGCGCCCGGTCGGGGAACGGCGGGAGCGCCGGAACTAGCGAAGCTTCGCGCGCAGGGTCGACACCATCTGCGGCGTCGCGTCGGAACGCGCGTCGTTGCCCCAGTTCGCACGGACGTAGTTGGCGATGTCGGCCACCTGCTGGTCGCTGAGCTTCGCCGCAAACGCCGGCATCGGAATGTATTTTCCCTGCGCCGGAATGCCGCGCAGCACGACCATCAGGATGTTCGCGGGGTCCGGCGCGCGCACCACGTCGTTGCCGGCAAGCGGAGGAAAGATGCCGGGCAGTCCGCGGCCCTTCGCCTGGTGACACGCGGCGCAGTGCTCGACATAGAGCTTGCCCGCCTGGCTCGCGACCGGCTCCGTCGGGCCCGCACCGGCCAGCGAATCGTTGGCCGGAATGGACTTCAGGTAGGTCGCCATCGCGCTCAGATCGGCATCCGTGAGGCGGCTCAGGCTGTTGTGGACGACTTCGTGCATGTCGCCGAGCGTGGTGGACTTGCCTTTTGCCGCGCCGTTCTTCAGGTACGCGACGATCTGACCGATGCTCCAGCCGCCGAGGCCGGTGCTGAAGTTGTCGGTGAGATTGAGGGCGAACCAGCCGTCGATCGTCGCCCCGGTGTAGGCCTTGTTCTTCTCGATCGCGCCGAGGGCGTTGCGCGGCGAATGGCACGCGCTGCAGTGGCCGAGCCCGCCGACGAGATAGGCGCCGCGGTTCCACTCGGCGCCTCTCGCCGGATCGGGCCGGAAGGTACCCTCGCGGAAATAGAGTTCGCGCCACGCCGCCATCGTCCAGCGGACATCGAAGGGAAAGTCCAGCTGGTTCACGTCCACCGCGTTCGTCACCGGCTTCAACGAGGCGAGATAGGCGTAGATGGCGTCGCTGTCGGCGCGCGTCACCCTGGTGAAAAACGTATAGGGCATCGCCGGATAGAGGTCGCCGACGGTTCGGCCGACGCCGTCGTGCAGCGCCCGATACAGGTCGTCGGCGCTCCAGCCGCCGATGCCGGTCGCCCGGTCCGGCGTGATGTTCGGCGCCAGGATGTCGCCGAACGGCGTCTTCATGCGCAGGCCGCCGGCGTAAGGCTCGCCGCCGGGCTTGGTGTGGCAGGAGATGCAGTCCCCGGCGCGCGCCAGGTATTCGCCGCGCTTCACCGGATCCCGACGGCGCCTGTGCCGCCGCCGTGCCGACCAGCCCCGCGACAGCCAGCAGGGTGCCTGCCCGCGCTACGATCCCATTCAAGCCCAAGCCAGCCCCCTGGTGTCCGGATTGCGGCCGCGGCGGGCCAGAGTCGCGACCACGCCTGAATTCGGCGCAACGCGTCCAGTGTTGATGGCGTCCGCCGCTCCCGCAGCGTACCGCGCCGCCCGGCGCTACCCGGTTGCTGCGCATCGAGCAGCATTTCCGCGACGCCGGGAAAGGATAGACGCCCTGCCCTGTTCCGGCAACGCGCGCCGCTCACGGTACCGGCGATTCCGCGATCGACGGCCCGCCTGGTTGTTGACATACATGTTGACAAATTTGCGACAAAACCGTTAGCGTTCGCCTTCCACCGGGAGAAGCCGTGACCCGCAAGGCCGTATCGACATCCAGATCCCCCGCCGGGACACATGCGGCGCATGACGCCACTGAGCGTCGCGCACATCGTGGGGGTACTTCGCGGCCGCATCGCCCGGCAGGACATCGCACCCGGCGCCAAGCTGCGCGAAACCGATCTGGCCGAGGAATTCGGCGTCGCACGCACGCGCGTTCGCGATGCGCTCGCCTCGCTCGAGCAGCGCGGACTCGTGGAACGCGTTCCGAATCGCGGCGCCGTGGTGAAGCGCCTGGATCTTTCGCAGGTGTTCTACATCTACGACCTGCGCGAAGTCCTGGAGGGTCTGTGCGCCCGGCTCGCCACCGAGAACGGGACGCCCGAGCGCTGGCGCAAGCACCTCGAACTCTTCCGGGGCCCCATGAAGGAACTCGTCGCCCGCAACGACCTTGATCTGTACATCGAGGGCTACGAGTCGATGCGGCGCGCCATCATCGAGGCGGCGGGAAACCCCGTCCTGACCGAGATGCTCGACACCATTTACGAAAAGACCCAGGTCCTGATCCGCCGAATCCTCATCCTGCCGGGTCGCGCCGAGGTCGGACGCCAACAGCATGTCGCCATGCTGGAGGCGATGTGCGCGGGCAAGGCGGAACTCGCCGAAGCGCGCCGCCGCGAAGGACTGCGCAGCGCCAAGGCCCACCTCGAGAAGTTCCAGAAGTACATCCTCTGAGCCGCGAGAGTCCATGGACACCCCTCAAGCCCGCGCACCCGTCACCGCGCCAAGCGGTCCGCTCGCCGGGTATCGCGTCATGGAGCTCGGCTCGACGGTCGCGGGTCCCTTCTGCGGCAGGCTGCTCGCCGATTTCGGGGCCGAGGTCATCAAGGTCGAGCCCGCCGAGGGCGACCCCGTGCGCACCATGGGCAAGCGCTTCCACGGCAAATCGCTCTACGCCGCAAGCATCTTTCGCAACAAGTCGCTGATCGCCGTGGACCTGCGCCGGCCCGAGGGCCAGCAGATCGTCGCCGATCTCGCCGCGAAGTGTGACGTGCTGGTCGAGAATTTCCGCCCCGGCGGGCTGGAGAAATGGGGACTGGGATACGACGCGCTTTCCGCGCGCAACCCGGGGCTCGTGATGGTGCGCATCAGCGGCTTCGGCCAGGACGGTCCCTACAGCCAGCGCGCCGGTTACGGCGTGATCGGCGAGGCGGTGAGCGGACTGCGCCACCTCACGGGAGATCCGGACCGGCCTCCCGCTCGCGTCGCCGTCTCGATGACCGATTACATCACCGGTCTTTACGCTGCCTTCGGCGCAACGTTGGCGCTGCTCGCGCGCGGCAAATCCGGGCGCGGCCAGTGCATCGACGCCGCCCTTTACGAATGCGCGTTCAGCTTCATGGAGCCGTGGATACCCGCGTTCCAGAAGCTGGGCCACGTCGCCAATCGCTGTGGCTCCCGCCTGCCCGAGAGCACGCCCAACAACCTCTACGCCACCGGCGACAGCAGCTTCATTCACGTCACTGCCATGGGCGATGCCGTTTTCGGGCGATTGGCGAGTGCCATGGGCCAGCCCGGACTCGCCGAGGATCCCCGCTTTCGCGAAGCCACGGCGCGTTCCGCCAACTACGAGGATCTCGACGACCTCATCGGGCAGTGGACGGCGAGCCTGCCGCTGGAGACGCTCGAATCGATCCTCGCGCAGGCCGGCGTTCCCGCCACGCGCATCTTCACGATCGCCGACATCTTCAACGACCCTCACTACCAGGCTCGCGGCTCCATCGTGCAGGCGCCGGATGCCGATCTCGGCACCGTCGCGATGGCGGCGGTAGTGCCGCGCCTGTCGGCTACGCCCGGCCGGCGTGCGCCACGCCGGCAACGACATTGGCGGCGACACCCGGCAGGTGCTGCGCGAACTGCTCGACATGGCTGACGAGACGATCGATGCCCTGCAGGCGCAGCGCGTGATCAGCTGTGCCGCCGGATCGGCGCTTTCGGAGACCGCTTCCCTCACATGAGTGCCCACGACGAAGTCCCTACGCCGACGGCGCCGGCCGCAAACCCGCTGCAGGATCGCCGCGCGCGGGTCGAGGCGGAATTCGCGCGTCGCGAAGCGGCCGCCCGGGGCATGGGCGGACCCGAGAAGCTCGCCCGCCGCGCCGCCGCCGGCGTACTCAATGCGCGGGAGCGCCTCGAGCGGCTCATCGATGCCGGCAGCTTCATCGAATCGGGTCTCTTCGGCGACCTCCGCCGATCCCGCAGACCGGGACAAGTCGCCGGGCGACGGCAAGCTCGCCGGCTTCGGCAAGATCGGCGGTCGACAGGTCGCCGTGGTCTCCAACGACTTCACCGTGTTCGGCGCTTCGAGCGGCGCCACCAACGGAAAGAAGATCGCGCACATGAAGCGCGTGGCCACGCAGCGCGGGCTTCCTCTGGTGTTCCTGGGCGAATCGTCGGGAGCGCGCATGCCCGATCACATGGGTTCGCGCGGCATGGGAACGCTGCTCGGCAACGACGGCGCGCAGTATCAGCGCCTGCGCGAAACGCCCTGGGTCGTCGGCGACCCTGGGAGCCTCCTACGGCTCGGCTTCGTGGTATGCGGTCCTCTCCGACTTCAGCGTGATGCGCAAGGGCGCGGTGCTTGCCGTGTCGAGCGCGCTGCTCACCTCTCTCGCGATACGCGAAGCCGTCGATCCCGAGGAACTGGGCGGCTGGCGGCTCCACGCCGAGGTGACGGGATTCGCCGACCTGGTCGTCGACACCGACGAGGAGGCGATCGAGGCCATCAAGCGTTTCCTCGACTACCTGCCCAGCCACCACAACGAGGCGCCGCCCGTTCGGCCCGTGCCTGCGGGCTCCGGCGCGCAGATGGCCGGCATCCTGGATCTGCTGCCATTGAGCCGCACCCAGGTCTACGACGTGCGCAAGATCATCCGCACCGTCGTGGACGCCGACAGCTTCTTCGAGCTGAAGGCGCGCTTCGGCAAGGTCGCGGTGACGGGGCTCGCGCGACTCGACGGGCGCACCGTGGGCATCGTCGCCAACAACCCGCTCTACAAGGGCGGCGCGCTGGACACCGAAGCCTGCGAGAAGATGACCAGCTTCATCGTGCTGTGCGACTCGTTCAACATCCCGCTCGTCCTCTTCGTCGACACGCCGGGATTCGTGATCGGCACCGACGCCGAGCGCAAGCGCGCGCCCGGCAAGATCATGAACTTCATGAACGCGCTGGCGCTGGTCACGGTGCCCAAGCTCTCGGTGATCCTGCGCAAGAGCTACGGGCAGGCCTACCTCAACATGGGCGGCGGGCAGGAACTCCGACGAGGTCGCGGCCTGGCCCACCGCCGAGGTGAGCTTCATGGACCCGGCGTTCGCGGTCAAGATCGTGCACGGGCTCGACCCCGGCGATCCCGGCTTCGACGAGGCGCTGGAAGCCATGAACCGCGACAGCGAGGCCTGGGACATCGCCTCGATCTACGCCGTCCAATCGGTGATCCGCCCCGAGGACACGCGCGACTACCTGATCCGCATGCTGGACGTGCACCGGCTGCGCCTGACCGACGGCGTCGGCCAGCACCTCATGCGCGCCTGGCCGACGAGCTTCTGACGTGGCCGATTTCGGCAAGGTACTCGTCGCCAACCGCGGGGCGGTCGCTGCCCGCGTGCTGCGCGCGCTCGATGCGCTCGGCGTGCCGTCGGTCGCCGTCTATTCGGACGCCGATCGCGGCGCGCCCTGGCTCGAGCGCGCCGGCCGAGAGCGATCCACATCGGCGCCTCGCCGGCGCGCGAAAGCTACCTCGAACGCCGACGCACTGCTCGAGGCGGGGCGCGCGAGCCGTGCCGACGCCTGCATCCCGGCTACGGGTTCCTCTCCGAGAATGCCGGCTTCGCCCGGCGCGTCGAGCACGCCGGCCTTCGCTTCATCGGGCCCTCGCCACACTGGATCGACGCGATGGGCCACAAGACGCGGGCGCGCACCCTGGCCGCCGAGCAACGGCCTGCCGGTCGGCCGGGGCTCGGCCGTGCTGCCCGGCGACGGCACGCCGCGGTCGCGCGGCCGCCGAGGCGATCGGTTATCCCATCCTGGTGAAGCCCGCGGCGGGCGGCGGCGGCATCGGCATGCTGCCCGCGCGAAATCTGCGAGCCGAGCTGCGCGCAGGCCGTCGAGCGGGCGGCGTCGATGGCGCAGCGCGGCTTTCGAACGCCGAGGTGTACCTCGAGCGCCTCGTCGAGCGGCCGCGCCACATCGAGTTCCAGCTCCTCGGCGACCGCCACGGACGCGTGGTGCACGTCTTCGAGCGCGACTGCTCGGTACAGCGCCGGCACCAGAAGATCGTCGAGGAGGCCGTGCGCCCGGCCTCGCACGCACCGAGTGTCGACCCTGCTCGCCGCGCGGTCGCCGCGGACCTGCAGACGGCTCGGCTACGACAACATGGGCACCGTCGAGATGCTCCGCGGCGCCGACGGCGCGTTCAGCTTCCTCGAAATGAACACGCGCCTGCAGGTCGAGCACGGCGTGACGGAGGCGGTGACCGGAGTCGATCTCGTCACCGCGCAGGTGCGTTCGGCGGCCGGCGCGAGCGCTCGACGGGATGCTGCCCGCCGCATCGAGCCTGTGCGGTCATGCCGTGCAGGCGCGCGTCTACGCCGAGGACCCAAAGCGGTTCTGCCCTCGCCCGGTCACGCTCGCGGTGTTCCGGCCGCCGCGTAGCCCGACATGCGCATCGAGACCGGTTAGCCGCGGGCGCGAGGTCACGCCGCATTACGACCCTTTGCTCGCGAAAGTCATCCGTCGGTGCGAACGCCGCGAGGCAATTGACCGGCTCGTCGACGCGCTCGAGGCGTTCAGCATCGAAGGCGTCAAGCACAACATCCCGGCGCTGCTCGCGATCCTGCGATCCGAGGAGTTCCGCGCAGGGCGAGTCCACACCGGGCTCGCCGCCGAAGTCGTCGGCCGACGGCGCGCCGGCCCGACAACCCATTCACTAAAGGACATTCCCTTGGCATCGATCGAAGTGGAATCCGAGGTGACCGGCTCGGTGTGGAAGATCGACGCCAGCGTGGGCCAGAGGCTCGAGCCCGGCGACATGATCATGATCTCGAATCCATGAAGATGGAGATCCCGGTCATCGCCGAGGACGGCGGCGTGCTGCGCGAATGCGCGTGAGCGAGGGCGATGGCGGTGACCGAAGGCCAGGTCGTGGCGTGATCGAGGAATGAGCACCGATGACCCGTCGGACGGCCGGCGGCACCAGTGGCGCAGAGCACACGGTCGAGTGGAAGGCCGAACTCGACGAACTCGCAGCTTCGCCGCGAGCAGAGCGCTCGGTGTTGAGGCGGCGCGGAGGCGATCACGGCCACCACGCGCAGGGCCGCCTCACGATCCGCGAACGCATCGATGGCCTGGTCGACGCAGGCTCCTTCCAGGAGGTCGGCCGCCTCACCGGGCAGGGGCGCTACGACGGCGCCAAGCTGACGGGCGTGACGCCCGCGCCCTACGTCATGGGGCTGGCGATGCATCGACGGGCGGCCCGTGGCGCGTGGGCGGCGAGGACTTCACGATCCGCGGCGGCACGAGCTGGAGCGGCGACCGCAAGAAGGGCGGGCCAGGGCGGCTTCGTCGAGGACCTGGCGCACGAGTACCGCATCCCGCTGGTCAACCTGATCGACGGCTCGGGCGGCAGCGTCACCTCGATCCAGCGGCGCGGCCATGCCGTTTTCCCGGGCGTGCACGGCTTCGAGCGCTCCGTGCAGCTGATGGGCGAGGTGCCGGTGGTGTGTGCCGTGATGGGCACGGCCGCGGGCGGGCCGGCGGGGCGCGCCATCCTCTCGCACTGGTCGGTCATGGTGAAGGGCACGAGCCAGGTGTTCGCGGCCGGCCCGCCGGTGGTCGAGCGCTCGCTCGGCCAGAAGATCACCAAGGAGGACCTCGGCGGGCCGCCGCTCGCCGTCGACCTCGCCGGCACCATCGACAACCGCGTCGCCGACGAGGACGCAGTGCTTCGCGATGATCCGCCGCTACCTGTCGCTACATGCCGGCCAACGTCTGGGAGCTGCCGCCGAGGTCGCCGCGCGGCGATCCCGCCGAGCGCTGCGAGGACGCGCTTCGCGAGCATCGTGCCGAAGAACCGGCGTCGGCCCTACGACATGAAGCAGCTGATCGGCGCGTGGTCGACCACGACTCCGTCTTCGAGATCCAGCCGACTCGTTCGGCAAGGCGCTGTCATCACCGGCCTTGCGCGCATGAACGGCAAGGTCGTCGGCATCATCGCCAACAACCCGATGGTCTACGGCGGCGCCATCGACGTGAAGGGCTGCGCGCAAGCAGACCCATTTCGTCGAGCTGTGCGACTGCTTCCACATCCCGCTCATCTTCCTCGTCGACGTTCCGGGCTTCATGGTCGGGCAAGGAAGCCGAGGCCGCCGCCACGCTGCGCGAAGGCATGCGCAGCGTCTACGTCGGCCTGCAGGCAACGCGTGCCGATGTACACCGTCGTGATCCGCAAGTGCTACGGCATGGCGGGGATGGGCGCGACCGACAAGAACGGGCTCGACCTGAAGATCGCCTGGCCGTCGGCCGAATGGGGCTCGCTGCCGATCGAGGGCGGCGTCGCTGCCGCCTTCCGCGCGCGAGATCGAAAGTGCGCGCCGACCCGCGGGCGCGCGAAGCGGAGATCGAGGCCGGGCTGCGGGCGATCGCCTCGCCGTTCCGCACCGCCGAGGCGTTCGGCGTCGAGGAGATCATCGATCCGCGCGAGACCCGCCCCTACCTGTGCCGCTTCATCGACGCGGCGCAGGCGCGTCTGCGCACCACCGTGGGCCCGAAACCCAAGTACGGCGTTCGCCCCTGACACTGCAGCAGCTGTTCAAACAGAGAGGAGACGAGAAATGAACACCAGCAAACTCTTGCAATTCGTGGCGGCCGCCACGGTCGGTATCTTCACCAGCGCCTCGGCAACCGCGGAAGTGAGCGAACTGAAGATGATGTCGCAGTACGGCATCGGTTACATGCAGCTCACGGTGATGAAGCACGAAAAACTGATCGAGAAGAACCTGGCCAAGGCGGGTCTTCCCGACACCAAGGTGACCTGGGCGAAGCTGGGCGCCGGTGCCGCCGCCAACGACGCGCTGCTCGCGGGCGGACTGCACTTCGCCGCGGGCGGTACGGGTCCTGCCCTGATCCTGTGGGATCGCACGCGCAACAACATGGGCGTGCGCGGCGTGGCCGCACTGTCTTCGATGCCGAACATGCTGATCACGCGCAATCCCGACATCAAGACGCTCAAGGACTTCACCGACAAGGACCGCATCGCCATGGCGGGCGCGGGCTCCTCGGTGCAGACGACCTACCTGCAGATCGCCACGGCCAAGGAATTCGGCATCGAGAACTACAAGAAGCTCGCCCCGCTGATGGTGAGCCTGCCGCATCCGGAGGGCCTGCGCGCGCTGCTCTCGGGCTCGAGCGAGATCGACGCGCAGTTCACCTCGCCGCCCTTCCAGAACTACGGCGCTGGAGAATCCCGCGATTCACACCGTGCTCAATTCCTACGACATCATGGGCGGGCCCAACACCTTCCTCATGGTCTGGGCGACGAGCAAGTTCCGCGAGAGAACCCCAAGACCTACAAGGCCGTCCTCGACGCGTTGAAGGAAGCCACTGCCGCGATCAACGCCGACAAGAGGCGCGCGGCGGAGATCTACGTGGCCGAAGGTGGCGGCAAGGAGTCCGTCGACAAGATCTTCAAGATCATGAGCGACCCGCAGATCCGCTACCAGCTGGCGCCGGAGAAGATCCTGCCGTTCCAGCATTTCATGAACCAGGTGGGCACGCTCAAGAACAAGGCGGAATCCTGGAAGGACCTCTTCTTCCCGGACATCCACGACATGGAAGGCAGCTGATACAACCCGGCTCGCCATTGCCGACATTTCCGGAGAGAGATCCGATGGACGCAGCCGAATCCGCCGCCGTTGCTCGAGGTGCAGGGGGTCACGCTGCAGTACAGGACCCGGGAGCACCTGGTCACCGCCACCTACCGGGTGAGCTTCGACGTCACCCGGCGGACCGCTTCGTCCTGCTCGGCCCGTCCGGCTGCGGCAAATCGACGCTGCTCAAGGCGGTCGGCGGCTACATCGACGCCGGTCGAAGGCGAGATCCGTTCAAGGGCCGCGCAGGTCACGAAACCCGGCCCCGACCGGGTGATGGTCTTCCAGGAATTCGACCAGCTTCTGCCGTGGAAGACGGTCAGGCAGAACGTGATGTTCGCGCTCGAGGCCTCGCGCCGGCTCGAAGCGGAGGCCGCCGGACGAGCGGGCGATGGCCTACATCGAGAAGGTGGACCTGAGCGCGCTTCGCCGACAGCTACCCGCACACGCTCTCGGGCGGCATGAAGCAGCGCGTGGCGATCGCCCGCGGCATGGCGATGGAGCCCGACATCCTGCTGATGGACGAGCCCTTCGCCGCGCTCGACGCGCTGACCCGCCGCAAGATGCAGGACGAGCTGATGCAGCTCTGGGAGGAAACGCGATTCACGGTACTGTTCGTGACGCACTCGATCCCCGAGGCGGTGCGCATCGGCAACCGCATCCTGCTGCTCTCGCCGCACCCGGGCCAGGTCAAGGCCGAACTCAACAGCGACGGCGACGACCCGCCGGACCCGGTCCACGGCGAGCGGCTCTCCGACCAGCATCCACCGGATGCTCTTCACGCGGCAGGACCGCGAGGAAGAGGTCCCGGCGCACGGTTGAGCGTTCGATCGCCGGTAAACGAGCCACCACGAACCTGTTCGGGAGGGTAAACAGCCCATGACCTCGAGACCCGAGTACGTCCGCGATCAGGTCCAGGAGCACGACTTCGGCGTCGTAACAAGCCGCTCACGGCCATGGGATCGCATCTACGGCAATGCGTCCGTGCGCAAGGGCTTCATCCTGGTGATCCTGGCGGCGATCTGGCAGGGCTACGCGCTGTACACGGACAACTCGCTGGTGCTGCCGACGTTCACCGAGACCATGCGCGCTTTCGTCGCGCGCATCCTGAGCGGCGAATCCTGCTCGCCAAGTCCTGGGTGTCGATCAAGGTGCTCCTGCAGGGCTACGCGATCGGACTCGTCCTCGCCCTGGTGTTCACGGTCCTCGCGATGGCCACGCGCCTGGGCAACGACCTGCTCGAGACACTGACCGCGATGTTCAATCCCCTGCCCGCCATCGCGCTGCTGCCGCTCGCGCTCATCTGGTTCGGGCTGGGCAGCCCCAGCATCATCTTCGTGCTCGTGCACGCCGTGCATGTGGCCGATCGCGCTCAACACGCACTCCGGGTTCCTGGCGCGTATCGGGCACCATGCGCATGGTCGGGCGCAACTACGGCCTGTCGGGCGTGCCGCTTCGTGGGCCAGATCCTGATTCCAGCCGCGTTTCCCAGCATTCTCGCCGGCCTGAAGATCGGCTGGGCCTTCGCGTGGCGCACGCTGATCGCCGCCGAGCTCGTCTTCGGCACGACCTCGGGTTCCGGCGGACTGGGCTGGTTCATCTACGAGAACAAGAACCTGCTCGACATCCCGGCGGTGTTTTCGCGGACTCTTCACGGTGATCATCATCGGACTGCTGGTCGAGAATCTGATCTTCCGCAACATCGAAGCACGCACCATCCGCAAGTGGGGGATGCATTTCTGAGCCTGCACGCGGCTTCGCGCTTCGCCCCGGTTTCGGCCCTGCTGCTGGGGATCGTCTGGATCGCGGAGATCGGCCTGATCTTCCGGCACGTGCCGCTCCTCGACTTTCTGGGCAGCGTCTGCCTCGCCGCCTATATCATCATGGCGCTGGCCCGGGCGAGCGTGCACATCCGCACGCTCTTCCTGCTGGTGCTCGGCGTGAGCCTCGCCATCGCCTGGTCGCTCGGCGCCACGGCAGGTCTCGCGGCAGGCTTCGCCAAGTCGCAGATCTTCGGCGCGTTTCTGCCGTCGGTGCTGATGCTGCGCGCGACGGTGGAGGCGAGCCCGCGCATCGAGCGCCTGCGCGCCGACCTGGGGCGCCTGGGCCACGAAGCCGCGCAGAACTGGACCCAGGTCGGTTCGCACGCGCTGGGCGCGGTGCTCAACGTCGGCGCCACCGCCATTCTCGCCCCCGTCGTCGCCCGCGGCGCGGATCCTTCGCGGTTGCCGGACCTGGCGCGAAGCTCGGCGCGCGGTGTCGGCGGCGCGGTCATGTGGTCACCTTTCTTCCTGGCGCTCGCCTTCACCAGCCAGCTCGTTCCCCAGGCCCCGTTGTGGCAGTCCATGAGCGTGGGTGCGGGCCTTGCCTTGATCGGCCTGGCACTTTCGTATCGGATGTTCACGCCGTCCCTGGGCTGGGCCGGGTTTCGCGACAGCGTCGCCCAGCTCGCCCCGCTGGTCATGCCGATGCTCCTCGTGATCGGTGCGGTCGTCGGCGCCACGCTGCTCTTCCGGCTGAGCGGGCTGCAGTCCGTCGCGATCGTCATTCCCCTGCTTTGCCTGGGCTACATCGTCACGCTGGGCCCGCTCAAGGGACGCAGCGTGTTGGCGCGCACGTTCACGAATTTCGGCCGGCTCTCCGACGAGCTGCTCATCGTCGTGGGGGCGACTGTTCTCGGTGCCGCCGTCGCCTCGCTTCCCGTCGTGCGCGAGCTGGGGGCGAGCATGACGCCGGACGCCGATCTCGGGCCCCGCGCTGCTCGCAGCTCTTGTGGTGGTCCTGCTCGTCCTGGGACAGGCGGGGTTGCACCCGATGATCGGCTCGAGCATCGTGATTCCGGTGATCGCCTCGGGCGGATTCGGGGTCTGCAGCGTCGTGATCGTCGCGGCCGGCGTCTTCGCGTGGGCGCTCAACGCCAGTGTTTCGATCTGGACGCTGCCCGTGTCCGTGGCCGCCAGCACGTTCGGCGTCGCGCCACGGCAGATGTTTTCACGGCGCACCGTGCAGTTCACCGCGTTGCACGCGATGGCCGGCTTGCTCTACCTCGCAGCCGTCAATGCCGCCCTGACCCGTTTCGGCTGCCCCTAGCACCCTCCACATACAGACCCGCGCACAGGAGTCGACATGACTGAACCCTCCACCCCGGTGACCGACGATTACATCCGCCGCGGCGACTGGAATCCCACCTGGGACCAGATGCGAGCGCTCGATCCGCAATTCATGGAAGCCTACCTTCGCTTCCGCGACGTGCCGCACCTGAAGGCTCACCTGCCCGCCAAGTTCCGCGAACTCGTGCTCGTCGCGATCAACGCGGCGACGACGCACCTGTACGCGCCGGGTGTCCGGCGCCACATCGCGAACGCCTTCAAGGCGGGCGCCACCCGCGACGAAGTGCTGGAGACGATCCAGCTCGTGACCATCATGGGCATTCATTCGTGCAACCTCGCGATTCCCATCCTGGTCGAGGAGCACGAGAAGTTCGAACAGGGCGCAGGCGCGGCGAAGGCCGGCTGAACCCCGCAAGGAGAATCACGATGGCAAGAATGAGCGGCGGCAAGGCGGTGGTGACGGCGCTGGAAGCAGAAAGCGTGCGGCACGTGTTCGGCCTCATCGGCTCGGCCGGCATGGAGATCTTCGATGCGCTGCACGACTCGAAGGCCATCCGCTTCATCGGGGTCCGCGACGAGCGCACGGGCGTGCACATGGCCGACGGCTATGCGCGCGCCTCGGGCGGTGCCGGCGTGTTTCTCGCCGGGCAGAACGGGCCGGGGGCCACGAACCTGGTAACCGGGCTAGCGCAGGCCAACGCGGCGTATTCGCCGGTCGTGGCGCTCGCCGGCTCGCTCTCCTCGGCCCACGTGTATCGCGATGCCTTCCAGGAGGTCGACCAGCAGGCGCTTTTCAAGCCGATCACCAAGAAGACCTGGACGGTGACGCAGGCCAGCCGCATCCCGGAGATGGTGCGCGAGGCGTTCCCATCGCGCTTTCGCCGCGCCGCGGGCCCGTGGCGCTCAACCTGCCGCGCGACATGCTCGCCGAGGTGGCCGAGATCGAGGACGCCGCGATCCGGCGCGGTTTCGCGCCGCAGGACTCGCGGCAGGCGATCCAGACCTGGTCCGGCAGGCCGCGGTTCTGCTCGCCGATGCAAGCGACCGCTGATCATCGCCGGCGGCGGCATCAAGAACGCACGCCAGCATCAACGCGCGGTGGCCATCGCCGAACTTCTCGGCGCACCCATCGCCACTGTCGCCGGGGCACGGCGACGCGATCTCGGCCGACCACGCGCTGTACGCCGGCCAGGTGGGCCCGCGCGGCAACGCCGTGGCGTCGCAGCTCGCGCGCGAGGCCGACGTGATCCTGGCACTCGGCACGCGGCTGGGCTTCAACACGACCTTCTATACCTATGACAACCTGAACCCGGAGGCGCGCATCATTCACGTCGATCAGGAGCACGCTGCCATCGGACGCTTCTTCCCGATCGCGCTCGGGCATCGTGGGCGACGCGGGCGGCGTCGCCGAACAGACTCGCGAGGGCGCTGGCCAGCCACCGCCCGGCGACCGAAGTCGCCGCCTGGACTCGCGCGTTTCGGGAGAGCCGGGCGAAGCTGCTGGGCGAGCGCGACCGACCGACGCCGCGCGCGGCGACCCGATCCAGCCCGCCACGCTCTACCACGCCCTGCGCGCCGCAGTCCCCGCCGACACCATGTTCACCATGGACGCGGGCACGCTGTGTCTGCAGGCGACCGACCAGATGCGCCTACCGGCGATCCCCCGGCCCTCTTCACGCCGCTCGATTTCGGCCTCGTCGGGTTTTCCTATGCTGCCGGCTTGGGAGTCAAGCTCGCATGCCCCGAGCGCCCGGTGGTCAGCCTCATGGGCGACGGCGGCTTCGGCATGACGGTGACGCGAGATCGGCACCGCGGTCGCGCAACGGCATCAACACCGTCTGCATCGTGATGAACAACGGCTGCTGGGGTGCGGAGAAGGCTTACCAGCGCGACTTCTTCGGCGGGCGCTACATCGGCGCCGACGTGCCCAACCCGCCCTACGACAAGCTGGCCGAAGCTGTACGGCGCGGCCGGGTTTCGCGTCGACAAGGCCGCGCGATCTGGAGGATACGATCCGCGCCGCCCTCGCCTGCGGCAAACCGGCGATCGTGGACGTGCAGGTCGACCCGGACGCGCTCTACAGCTTCCGGCGCGATTCCTTCCAGCACCGCGACAAGGCGGCGAAGTAGCCGATGGAATCCACGCACGACTTCATCGTCGTCGGCGCCGGGTCGGCGGGCGCGGCGCTCGCCGCACGCCTGAGCGAAAGGGCCGGTTCCGCGTGCTGCTGCTCGAAGCCGGCGGCCCGGATCGCAATCCCTGGATCCACATTCCGCTGGGCGTGGGCAAGCTCCTCACCAACGAGCGCGTGGCATGGCGCTTCGAGACCGAGCCGCAGGCGCAGCTCGAGGACCAGCAGCTCTACTGGCCGCGCGGCAAGGTGCTGGGCGGGTCGAGCGCGCTCAACGGCATGGCCTATGTCTGGGGAGACCCGCGCGAATACGACGCGCTGGCGCGACGCGGGGCTGGCCGGCTGGGGTTTTTCCGATTTGGCTGCCGTACTTCCGGCGCATGGAAAACAACGAATCCACGCGCGAGGCGGGACGCGGAAAGGCGGGCCCCTTGCGCATTACGGACCGCCAGGTGCGCGAGCACGACGCGCTCTCGGACGGATTCGTGCAGGCGTGCCGGGATCTGGGCATCGCGCAGACGCCCGACTACAACGTGGCGAGCTACGAAGGCGTGCGCTACCTCGAGCAGACCGCGCACCGGGGCCGGCGCTGGAGCACGGCGGTCGCGTACCTGCGCGCGGCGCGCAGGCGCCCGAACCTGCGAGATCGAGCACGCGAGCGGTCGTGTCGCGCGTACTCTTCGAAGGCAACGCTGCGAGCGGCGTCGAATACACGAAAGGCGCCGGGCAGCACCGCGCGCTCGCCGTGCGCGAGGTCGATCGCTCTGCGCCGGCGCGATCCAGTCGCCGCAGCTGCTGGAGCTCTCCGGCATCGGCGACGCCGCGGCACCTGCAGTCGCTGGGCATCGCCGTCGTCGCCACCTGCCTGCGGTGGGCGAGAACATGAGCGACCACCTGCAGTTGCGCTGCACCTGAGTCCGCCTGCCGATCACCATCAACGACCTCATGCGCAGCCCGCCGGGCGCTGGCCGTGGGCCTGCAATACCTGCTCACGCGCCGCGGCCTGATGGCGGGAACCTCGTCGACGGCGCATGCGATCACGCGGCCGCTGGGGGCCTCGATCGCCCCGACGTGATGGTCCGCATCTATCACATCAGCGGCAAGGACCGCTATTCGCGTTCGCACGGCGCCGGCATCGATCCCCCTTCGGGTTTTCGCTCGGCGGATTTCAGCTCCGCCCGCATTCGCGCGGGTCAGCATCCACGCACGCTCACCGACCCGCTGGAGCAGCCGCGCATCGAGCCCAATTACTTCGCCGAGAACGCGACCGCGCCACCGGGCTCGCCCTGCTGCGACTGATCCGGCGCGTGGCGGAGCGGCCTGCGCTGCGTTCGTCATTGTGCGCGAGAAGCGCCCGGGGCACGAGATCGTCGATGACGATGCCCTGCTCGAGTATGCGCGGGGTAGCGGGCAGACCGCCTGGCACACGGTGGGGACGTGTCGCATGGGGCCGGAAACCGATTCCGTGGTCGACGCACGGCTACGCGTGCATGGGGTGCGCAGGCTGCGCGTCGCCGATGCTTCGGTGATGCCCACGATCGCCTCGTCCAACACGAACGCGCCCGCGATCATGATCGGCGAGAAGGCCTCGGACCTGATACTGGCCGACGCGACGGCCTGAATGGACCCATGCAGAATCTTCGCGGCCCCGCATCCCACTTCGCACGGATAAGCTGGCGTCCCCAGCGGGATTCGAACCCGCGTACCTACCGTGAAAGGGTATTGAATTGGACACCCACGGGACGCACGGACAGCGGTGGAATTACATTAAGCAATTGATATTGCATTGTTCCTGTCCCTCGCCGTACAATCCTATCCATGCCCGTCCACCCTCGTCAGTTAAGCACGAGTTAAGCACGCCGGGCTCCTACCGCTGCACGGTAGGAACACAGGAGGCACAGCGACGATGGCGAAACGAACCGCTCGCACGCGCTCGAAAACCGGACCCAGCGCAGCCGGATCAAGGATGGCAACCGCGTTGCCGTGGCCGTCGGCGATGGGCTCGCCCTGCTCTACCGGCGCGGGGCAGGTGGCATCGGCACGTGGCAGGGCCGGCGCTGGAATGGCCGGAGTTACCTTTTCGCCGCGCTCGGCGAGGCCGACAGATCTCGCCCTGCCGATGGCGCCGACGTGCTCGACTACTGGCAGGCCTTCGAGCGGACCCGCGCATGGGCGAAGGAAGCTGCCGGCGCGTCCCAGGCGAAACCGTGCATCCGCCCGGCCGCGGCACCGTGGGCGAAGCCTGCGAAGCGTACCTTGCCGACTTCATCAAGCGCGGCGGGAAGGCCGTTACGTACACCCGCGACACGATCGAGCGCGTTATCCGCCCCGAACTCGGGCACCTGCGGCTCGTGGATTTGACGCCGGCACACGTGCGCCGCTGGCTGCAAAACATTGCCGGGCGCGGCCGCGGGCTCCGTAGCCCGCGCGGGCAGGAAACAACGCGGCTCGCGGCGCCGACCGCGCCGGATGATGTGCGCGCCCGGCGCGCAACCGCGAACCGCAATTACACCGTACTCCGGGCTGCGTTGAATCACGCCTATCGCGAAGGCATGGTGGCGACGGACGACGCTTGGCGCCGCGTGCGGCCGTTCCAAAAAGTGGACGAAGCCCGCGTGCGCTACCTGTCGGCGCCCGAAGCCTCGCGGCTCGTGGTTGCGTGCCCGCCGGAACTGCGGCAACTGGTGCGCGCGGCGCTGCTGACCGGCGCCCGATTCGGCGAGCTCGCCGCGCTGCGCGTGGCCGACTTCAACGCGGACACGCAGCAAATCCGCATCGCCCCGGCAAAATCCGGCCGCGCGCGGCACGTGCCGCTCAACGCCGAGGGCGTCACGTTTTTCGCGTCGATTGCGGCGGGCCGCCCCGGCGATGCGCTGCTGCTCACTCGCGACAACGGCAAGGCATGGCACCGCCACGCCTATTTGCCTGCAATTGCCAACGCCTGCACTGAAGCGAAGATCGCGCCCGCCTGCACGTTGCACGAGTTGCGCCATACGTATGCGTCGCTGCTCGCGCAGGCCGGCGCCGACCTGTTGACAATATCGAAATTGCTCGGCCATTCCGATACCGCATTACGTCGCGCCACTACGCGCACCTGTGCGACCGGACGCTTGCCAATGCCGTGCAAACCAAATTGCCGAGCTTTGGCGCGCTGCCCGCGCGCAAGAGCAAGGTGGTAGAGATCGCCGCACGCCGCGCGCGATGATCGTCAAGCGGAAGATGGCGCGCAAGAAAATACCGGCGCCTCGTTCCCCCGCGGGGCTCGATGCATTGCGCATCGCCGCGGTTGCATCGTATTGGAAGGCGACGGGCAAGCGCGCTTGTTTGGAGCCGCTATCCGACGCCGAACGCGACGAGGCGCGCGACGAGGCGCTCATCATGTGGGGGCCGATTCCCGAGCAAAGCAAGACGCGGGGGGTGCCTTCCGGCACCGCGCTCGACGCACTGCTCGTCGAAGGCATGAAGCAGTCAGAGGCGAGCCGCCGATGGTTGGCGGCACACCTCAACATCAATCCCCTAGTCCGCAAGGGCAAGGCGTTTGCGCCAGGGAAGCCGAAGGGCGCCTTCGGGCCGCTGCGGAAACTGGTGCGAACGATGCTCGCGCGCAAAGGCAATCGGTCGTTGCCGGCGCGCGAACTGTGGGAGGCGTGCGCGGCGCTGCCCGAAAAGCAACGGCGCGGGATTGACTTCGAAACCGAAAGCAATGCTTATGTCCCAGGGCAAGGCAACGTATCGTTTCGACGCTTCGCCAACATCGTTAGCGAGGAACGGAAGCGCCCGAAGTAGCCTGTTTCTCACGGGATAGCGAACCCGTGAGCGTGCGATGTTTTCATGTTGCGACGGATTCAGTCACGTCCGTATGCACAGGGAGACACGCCGCATGGATACGACCCCAAGCAAAGCCGGATGGCGCCCCGCGGAGTACGCGGCGGCCATCGGCATTTCGCGATCGATGCTGTACGCGCTGCCCGCCGAGATGCGGCCCCGCAGCGTCAAATTCGGAATAGCCCGCGTTTTCGTCGAGCCTCCGGCGGAATTTCTCGCTCGGCTCGCTGCGGCGCAATCGCAACGGGCGGCCGCATGATCGCCGCGCGTACGCTCGACGCATCGGCCGATCTGCTCGCAACCGCTGCGGCGGAATTCGACGCGCTGGCCGACGAAGCCGCGCGGGGTCGCCGCGCTACCTTGACCTGCTGACGCTCGCGCGGCGCTGCGAGGCCGCAGCCGATCACGCGGGCGACGAGGCTGCGGACCTGTTCGACGCAGAGGACGCTGCCGACGACGCGCTCGACGCGAAGGCCGGCGCCGCTGATGCGAGGGCGGCATGATCAACGGGCGGCGACGAAAAAAACTTGCCCCGGCCGCGTTGCGGAACGCGAACCGGGGCGGCACTTCTGGCGGCACCTACGGATAAAGCGAATCCTACCGCCGCAGGGCCGTCGTTCAACAATTCCCGGGCCAGCGCCGGCGGCAATGACCTCGCCTGTCTATTCCAAACTGCCGGGCGCAAGGCGGTCTGGGCGCCTTTTCTTTGAGATGTTGGGCTCGCCGCGCACCCGGCGGCGGCCGATCGTGAGCGGGCCGCGTTGCCGGCCGCGCTACCCGATGGGCCGTGCGTTCACCGAATACCATGGCCCGCGCTGCGCAGCGCCGCACATCGCGCCGTCACGCTCGCGATTCGGCGCGGGCGCTGCATCGACCGTGCGATTGATGGCGCGCTAATCCGAATCGACGCGCGGCGAGGCCGACAATGACAGCGGCCGAGGAATTCCGCAGCGCGATCGACGCGGCCGGGCTCACCCCGCCGGACGTGATCCACGGCGACGGCAAGCTGCGCCGGTTCGCCAGCAACGGCAACCGCGGCGACGATTCGGGCTGGTACGTTCTGCACGATGACGCGCGCCCGGCCGGCGCCTTCGGCGACTGGCGCAGCGACTTCGCCGAAAAGTGGCAAGCCGACGCCAGCCGCGAATGGACGCCCGCCGAGCGGGCCGAGCATCGCGCCCGCGTCGCGGCGATCGAGCGCGAGCGCAAGGCCGAAGCCGTGCGCCGGCACGCGGAAGCGGCGCGCAAGGCCGCGGCGCTGTGGAAATCTGCGCGCCCGGCCGGCGCCGATCATCCATACCTCGCGAGCAAGCGCGTGGCGCCGGTTGCCACGCTCCGCGAGATCCCCGCGCCCGAGGCTGCCCGCATTCTCGGCTACCCGCCGCACGCCCGCGGCGAACCGTTGACCGGGCGGCTACTCTGGCGCCGGTCAAGATTGGCGCGGCGATCGCGAGCGCGAATTAATCGACGAAGCCGGGCGCAAGGCGGCGCTTGCCGGCGGCACGCTGCGCGCGCCGGCTATTGGGCCGCCCAGGCGATGCCCAAGGGCGACGGCGCCGGGCTGACGCTGCTCATAGGCGAAGGCGTCGCCACGGTCATTTCCGGCGCGCGAGGCGACCGGACACCCGGCGATCGCGGCGCGCTCGTGCGGCAATCAGGCGCCGGTCGCCGATGCCGTGCGCCGATCCTACCCGGCGGCGCGGCTCGTGATCCTGGCCGACCTTGGCAACGGCGAAGCCGCGGCCGTGCAGGCGGCGCGCGATGCCGGCGCATGGCTGGCGCGGCCGGACTTCGGGCCCGAATGGCCGGACGGCGCATCCGACTTTAACGACCTGGCGCAACATCGTGGCGGCGCAGCCGTAGCGCGGGCAATCGCGGCGGCGCTGCAGGTTGCAACCGTTGCAACCTCAACCGTTACCGGCGCCAACGGGCTCGACGTGCTGCGCGCCGATGATCTAACCGTCGAGCGCGTGCGCTGGCTGTGGCATGGCTATCTGCCCCGCGGCAAGCTGGTAATCATGGCCGGGCCCGCCGGCACGTCAAAAACTACGGGCGCGCTCGCGTTTGGCGCCACGGTCACGCAAGCCGGCCGCTGGCCGGATGGCAGCCGGGCCGAGCGCGGCGACGTATGATCTGGTTCGGCGAGGACGGCATCGCCGACACGCTGTTACCGCGTTTGATGGCGCACGAGGCCGACTTGTCGCGCGTGCATTTCGTCGGCGACGTGACGCGCGACGGCGAGCGGCGACCCTTCGACCCGGCGACGGATATGCCGGACCTGTTGCTGGCCGCGGCGCGCATCCCTGACCTGCGGCTGGTCATCATCGATCCGGTAATCCTCGCCGTGCGCGGCGACAGCAACACGAACGGCGACGTGCGCCGCGGACTCTTCCCGCTGGTCAAACTGGCCGAAACGACCGGGGCCGCGGTTATCGGTATCACGCACTTTAGCAAGGGCACCACCGGCAAGAATCCGATCGAGCGCGTCACCGGCTCCCTCGCGTTCGCGGCCGCGGCGCGCGTGGTCCTGGCCGTGGCACGCATCCCCGAAGATCAGGCGGCGGCCGCGTCATGCTGCGGGCAAAAAACAATCTCGGACCCGACGAAGGCGGCTTCCGGTTCGACCTCGACCCGTTGACGTGGCCGGCGCCGAAGCCGTGCGGATCGTATGGGGCGAGCCGGTCACCGGGAGCGCGCTCGACATTCTGACCGCGGCCGAACGGCAGACAGACCCGGACGAACGAACCAAGGGCGACGACCTCGCCGACCTGTTGCGCGAATGTCTGACCGAGGCCGGCGGCGAGATGGAGCGGCGGGCGCTGCTCACGATCGCCGGCCGATCGGGCTACAGGAGCGGGCTGCGATCGGGCCCGCGAACGCGCCGGGATCACCGCCAGAACGCACGGCTTCGGCAAGGACAAGCGCAGCGTTTGGAGTCTGCCGGCGGACCATGAGAGACACCCGCCGGACCATTGCAGACAGAATCACCCGCCAAAAAGTGATGTCTTTATTGGCGCTATTGGCGCGATTGGCGCTATTGGCGGCGATCCAATCCCGCCATCCCCGCCAATAAAGACAAGCCTTTCCGGTACGCGCGGGGCTGGCGGCAATGGCGACGAACCCGAACCGCCCGCGACCGCCGAAGCCTATCGGCGCATCCGGGATGGCGACGCGCTATGACGCCCGCCGCGCTCGCCGCTGCCGGTGCCGCTGCGCTGGGCCGGACACCCGGAGGGGCGATCTGGTTTTCCGGGGTTCGGTCCAGGGGAAACCGATTGGGGGCAGTTGTTCATTGAAACATGAAGAATTCCGACTTATGAAAAAACGCGGACCTGTATCAGCGGCGGCGCTGGCAGTCGCCGGAACCGCCCCAATTCTGGCGCTGGCGCTGGCGCTGCCGCTGCCGGTCCCGGCTACCTTGACCGCGG
>CAVYID010000019.1:0-192008 GCA_963768535.1 uncultured beta proteobacterium
TCCTCACCCGCATTCAGACCACCCAGATGGACGCCATCGAGCGCGCTGCCAAACTGTGCACCAAAGCCATCGCTGGCGACGGCTTGGTGCACATGTTCGGCTCCGGGCACTCGCGCATTTTGTGGAGGAGATGTTCCCCCGCCACGGCAGCTTTCCCGGCTTCCACCCCATCGTCGAGCTCTCGCTCACCTACCACAACCTGGTGGTCGGCTCGAACGGGCAGCGCCAGGCGATGTACCTGGAACACGTCGAGGGCTTCGGGCAGGTCATCCTGCGCAATTTCGTCTTCGCGCCTCCGGACTGTTTCCTGATCTTCTCCAACAGCGGGGTCAACGAAGTGGTGATCGACGTGGCGCTGGAAGCGAAACGCCAGAATATGCCGGTATCGCGGTGGTGTCGGTGGAGCACTGCCAGGCTCCCCTGCCCTGCACAGCAGCGGCAAAAGCTAACCGACCTCGCCGATGTGCTGATCGACAACTGCACGCCCGGCGGCGATGCCCTGGTGCGACTCCCGGGCTGGCCGATCCGGTCGGGCCGGGCTCCACCATCGGCGCGGCGGCGTCACCAACGCGCTCAAGTGCCGGGTGGCCGAAAACTGACCGCCCGCAGCCAGCCGCCCATCGTGCTCACCAGCAGCTATTTCATCGGAGCGGAAGCCTCCAAACAGCGCTTCGATGAGTGCTACGACGACTACCGCGCCCGCGTCCAGAAGGTCTACGGGGACTGCCGCTGATGGCTGCTCTCAGCGACAAGGTTGCCATCATCACCGGTGGTGGGAGTGAAGGTGGCCTTGGCGGCGTTGAAGGGCGACAAGACGCTGGCGGAGCTGGCCGAGAAGTACGACGTACACGGCAACCAGATCACGCAATGGAAGACGCAGTTGCTGGACGGCGCGATCGGCGTGTTCCTGACGCCGGCAGAGAAGCGTGGCACCGAGAACGGCCCGACGGCGAAGGAGATGCAGGCCAAGATCGGTCAGCTCGCGCTGGAAGTCGATTTTTTGGAAGTCGCGCTCGGTCGCGTGGGCGATGCGAGCGCAAAGCGATGATCGTCAAGGATCACCCGCTGCCGGTGAAGCGGCAGGCGGAGTTGCTGGAGATCTCCCGGTCGAACGTCTACTACCTGCCGGCGCCGACGCCGGAGAAGGATCTGGCGCTGATGCGGGCCATCGACGAACTGCATCTGGAGCACCCGTTTCTCGGGGCGCGGCATGTCCAGGATCCTCGCCCGCGAGGGCATCCCTACGCCGGTCGGCTGCACGTCGGCACGCTGATGGCGAAGATGGGCATCACGGCGCTGTACCGCAAGCCGAATACCAGCAAGCGCCATCCAGGCCACAAGATCTACCCGTACCTGCTGCGCCAGCTTGCCATCGAGCGTGCCGACCACGTCTGGGCGATGGACATCACGTACCTGCCGATGCAACGTGGCTTCGTCTACCTGGCAGCGGTCATCGATTGGGCGACGCGGCGGGTGCTGGCGTGGCGGGTGTCGAACACGCTGACGGCGGATTTCTGCATCGAGGCGGTCGAGGAAGCCATTGCCCGTTACGGCAAGCCGGAGATCTTCAACACCGACCAGGGCACGCAATTCACCAGCGACGCCTTCACGACGATGCTGCACGGCCACGGCGTGGCGATCAGCATGGACGGGCGCGGCTGCTGGCGCGACAACGTGTTCGTCGAACGGCTGTGGCGCACGATCAAGTACGAGGAGGTCTACCTGCATGCCTATCCCACCGTCAGCGCGGCCAAAGCCGGCATTGGGCGCTACCTCGAGTTCTACAACGGTCGGCGCCCGCACACTGCGCTGGGCGAGCGAACACCAGACGAGGCATACTTCACCCAACGAAACCTAAAGAACGCTGCCTGAAAGCGATCCGGGCTATCCGCTGACGACCCGTCGGCGGAAACCCACCACCGCAGGGACTTCACTTACAAAACCCAGAATTCTGTCTTAACAAACCGAGCCACCTCTGTCGAAGTCGTCGATGGTCTTGAGGAAGGGAAAGCTGGGCGCGTCGCGACAGCCGACCGAGGCGGGTCTGCTGACGGTGAGCGATCTCCTCGGCGACCAGCACGGCGAGGAAGTCGTGGAAGGACCATTGCTCGGTCTCCGCCCGCTCGACAGATCGCGCCAGATGCGCCGGGTGTTGGCCAGGTGAAGCGCTTGAGCAAGCTATCGAGGTCGATATCGGTGGGGTTCATAGCGTGAGCTCCCGCTGTGTCGCGCGCGCGGCGGTTCGCTGTGCAGGGCATGAGCGACGTACTCGGCGCCGAACAACTGCGCGTTGAGTCCCTGCGCGAAGGCGGCACGCAGCGGCTCGCTGCCGTGACGGGCGAGCAGTTCGTGCAGCTGCTCGACATCGCTCACCCACCCCTGGGGCCTTCGGTGCACGACCTCGGTGAGGAAATCAGTGCCGCCTCGCCGGTCTCGAACAGGTGCTGGCGCTTGAGGTAGCGCTTGCCGCGCCTGCCCGAGATGGCGGCCAGGTGCTGGGCACGGTGCTCGGGAAGACGGGAGACGGCGTGGGGCGAGAACTGGCGTGGGTGGACGGCCTCGAAGCGACCGGCCACGATGCGCACCCGATCCCGGTAGAGATAGAGCGTGGCGGGGAAGCCGGCCGTCTCGGGCGGCATCGAGTAGGAGTGAGTGTCGTGCACCACCACGGCCGTGGGACCAACGCTGACCGGGAGGCGAAGGGCCAGATCGGCCGCGGTGATGCGCAGCGAGCGCAGCCGCGGGCGTTCCTCGGCCATCCGTTCGCCCGGAATGACGCCGGTGGCACGGTTCGGCCGTTGGAGATTCATCTCGGCGCGCCACTCGGCGAGCTGCGCGGCGAGATCGGCGCGGTCGACGAAGCGGCGCTGCTTGAAGAACGATCCCTTCACCCACTTCACCAGATTCTCGACCGCCCCCTTCTGCTGTGGGCTGGTACGGCCAACACACCTCGGCGGTGAATCCGATCTCCAGGGCGGCGATAGGCGAAGACGGGATTCCACTCGGTCACCTCGCCGTTGCGCTTCCACTTGAGCGCCACCGTCTTCGGACGATCGAAGACGGCGCACAGCGGCACGCCGCCGAAAGCCGACGAAGTGCTCGAGCAGGGTGCGGATGAGGGACTCCGCCGTCTCGTCCTCCACCAGAGTGACCTCTACCCAGCGCGACCACTTGAGCCGCGAGGCGAAGAAGTGCACCCGCTCGATGCGCCCGTCGAGATAGCGCACGTCCACCTGCCCGAAGTCGTGCTGCGAGAACTCCCCGGGCAGCCCCTCGAAACGCATCGTCGCGGGCACCCCGGCAGGGCGAAGCGAGGCGATCAGCTCGTAGAGGGCGCTCTTGCTCCCGGTGTAGCCCACCAGCCTGGCTCGGCGCAGGATCTCCACCGACAGCAACGTCGGCTCGGCCGAGAGCAGTTCCACCACCAAGCCCCGGAACGGCTCGGCCTTCGAGGGCCGACCGACGCCCCGGCGCTCGATCTCGGCCGCGGTGTCGACGTGGGTGACCGCCACCTCAGTCTCCACCCGAGCCACGCTTCTTCGCGACACGCCGGCCAGGCTTGCCACCTCCGACGCGTTGTGTCCCGCTCGCCGCAGGACCTGAATCTCGTGACGCTTGAGCATGTCCAGCATCCTGTCCCTCGTCGCAGAGTGAATCCGCGACGATTGTTGACCCCGGCGCGCTTACGCCGGGGTGGGCAGAATTTCCGGAACGAAGTGGGTCAGAATTTCTGGAACCCGCATTCTGGGTCAAATGCGTGCCGACAACAGTCAGCGAGAATGTAGTTGGCTACAGAAAAGGTTCAGCACGCGAAGCCTCCGCGTAAGACGCTAACGGTCTTCTGGCGCTCGATCCGAGCCCGACTCGATCACTCATGCGCTCCAAGCATGTGCCGCCTTCACCTTATCCCGCCGCGCCCTTACAATGCGAAGCGCTGCCACACGCAGCCATTTCAACGTCTAGAGATCCGTCATGAACGTCGAGCGCGTCGTGTCTAGAGATAGAGGCAAAATGCTATTCACTCCTATTCTATTTGCCTTCTTCGCCGTCGGCTCTGCGGCGGCGCAAGCCGATACGATATCGGTGATCCCGCCCAACCCAGATTCCAATATGCAAATTACTCTGCATGTTGAGGGTCAGTCGCCGGGTTCGCGCCCGATCTATCTCCACACCTATTCACTCAATGGACAAACCCTGCATGTTGAGGGATGTATTCCCCCAGGATTTGCGGTCGGGACTCCTTACAATTTCGACGTGAGTGTTGGGACTCTGGCTCCTGGCAGTTACACCGTTGAATACTACACCGTGTACTGCGAGCCGAACGGCGATCCATTTGGCGAGTTTTTCCTCAAGGGCACGACAAATTTCTTTGTGGCTTCAGCGCCCGTCGCGACGCCCACATTGCAGCATTGGATGCTGGCAGCCCTTGGACTGCTCGTCGCGTTCTCCGTTGTCGCCGTGAGACGAGGAAATACGCCTCCGTAAAAACACTGACCTAAGACGAAAGAAACTCCCTATAGGAGGAATTCACGGGAGGTTATACCATGCTCAAATGGTGCATCCGATCGCTAAGCGTCATTGCTCTCCTGATCGGCTTCGCAACCCTGCCGCCGTATCCGTCGGCAGCCCCAACCGATAATCCCGGCCGGGCCGTCAAACCGCTAAACGACATCATGGTTCTGCTCGATTCTTCATGGCCGGATCCGGCAACCGTCATAGCCCAAATCCGCGCAAATGATATCGGCCTGAGAACCCGGCTCCAATCGCCCGCCTCGGCGCGCTATTTGCAGACAGCGAGAATCCGGCCGAATGTATTGGCGCGACTACCGAGTAGCGATCGCTTTCGAATCCTGCAGCAGGTTGTGGTTCTGACATACCCTGACAAATCGTCGGCGGATTTGGCAGAACGGGCTCTGCGCATTGACCCGAGTGTATTGCTGATCGCAGCGGCGTGCCGGCGCGACTTCTACCCGCGACTGACCTCTGCGGCGATCGATCCGATTGAGAACGCGGCGCCTGCCTGGGTGACCGATGCTCTCCGAAATGTGGTCGGCGATACCGACTAGCCCATTTCGACCCGCTCCGCGCCCATCAAGATCTCGTCATATGCCGCGGCGCGCTTTTTCGGCCCCGATCTGCGAATCCAACCTCGTTAGGTAGGTTCGGTGCCGCCTCGCCGCTTCCTTGATTGACGAACCCATAACGATGCATTCGTCAGAGTGGTCGAGAAAAATCACCCGATCGTGAATGTTCCGGCTCCGGTGGATCGACACTCGGGGTGCCGTAGTCGTCGATCAAGCGCTTCGCAGCGAGATCAGCCACCAAAGCACTTTGCGTCTTTATCCGATGGTCCCACAAATCGATCGTGACGCCGTCCGCTAAGCCCTCGCAGGTAATCCGTGACGATGACGTCATCGAGGTAGGGGTGGATAATCCGAAGATACTTGGCAGCCCGATCGAATGTTTGCCGCAGCCGCTTGTACACATTCTTACCGTGTCTCTTGACCGGCGGAAGGCCGCGATGTTTAGCTGCAAGACTTGCTAGATCAATTTCCGCAAGAATCGTCTCGAGTTCAATGGTTGTCGTGACGAATCCGTCTTGTCGGAAGGGGCCGGCCGCGAGCTTTCCGATCGCGGCTACCACGTGATCGGCGCTGCCCTCGATACGCACAAGAGGCCGAGGCCCTGCCCGCCCATCGACCCAGGGTCTCGGGGGTGAAATCACCCGCGACCTAGCGGCGGCGGCGAGCCAAGTAATTCCTGGACTTGAGAAGCGATCTGCGAGAGCGATACTTGGGCGGTTGACTGACCGGTCGACATGAGTTGGGGCTCCTCGAATCCCGACCATCACTACACGCAGCCATCCGCCGGGAGCGTTGGATATACGCGGCGCACGTCCCTCCGCTAAGCCTCACTCAACCATGGTGGCCGGTCGAGTAGAACGTGGGCCGCCCTCCAGTTGGAGTAGCGCGCGACGAGCGAGTGATGTGCGAGCTTCGGGAAACCGCCTCGATAATGTCCCGAGCGGGATAGAGGCATTCCACGGCTTCGACCCGCAATTGACGCCGCGCGAACCACACCGTCGATCTCGACTTCGAATTCGACTGTACGCTGGTCCGCGTCGAGTCGACAGTTCCTCGGCAGCGCGAGGGGCACGTTCTTGATTCGTTAGATTGTGGGACCGATTGTGGGTCTAACTCGACTGATCAGCGAATCTTATCGCTGTAAGCCTTTGATTTCATTGGCGTCCCCAGCGGGATTCGAACCCGCGTACCTACCGTGAAAGGGTAGTGTCCTAGGCCTCTAGACGATGGGGACCTGGAACATCCGCGCACCGAGAACAGCATCGGATTGCGGAAGGTGCAGTGGTGGAGGTAAGCGGGATCGAACCGCTGACCTCTTGCATGCCATGCAAGCGCTCTCCCAGCTGAGCTATACCCCCACGGCGAACGCGAAATTATACGGTGGCGCGGCAGTTTCCGCAACGCGCGCGCCGACGCGTGCGCCACCCCTTGGTGCCCGGCGCCCCGCCGTCGCTGCCCGGGTGCCGGCCGATTCGGATATCATCGCCGCGGCCGGATCGTGATTCCGCGCCCCGATGCCGCGGCACCGCGCCGACGGCGTGGCGCCCGTGCGTCGCCAACCCGATACCGCCCCCGTCCCATGCCTCCTCTCCCCGCTGCCCGCGCCGCTCCCGACGCCGATCTCGCCGGCCGCGCCATCCTGGTCACCGGCGCCACCGGCGGCCTCGGGCGCCCGCTGGCGCTGGCCTGCGCGCGCGCGGGCGCCACCGTCGTGCTCCATGGCCGGGTCGTGCGCAGGCTCGAGGCGCTCTACGACGAGATCGTCGTCGGCGGGGCACCCGCAGCCGACGATCCTGCCGCTCGATCTCGCCACTGCCGGCAGCGACGACTACGGCAGCATCGCCGCCGCGATCCGCGCGCAACTCGGCCGGCTGGACGGCGTGGTTCACGCGGCCAACGTGCTGGGGTCGCTGGGACCGATCGAGCATCAGGCATTCGACGCCTGGCTCAAGGTCCTGCGCGTGGACCTGGTCGCCGCGATGGCGCTGACGCGCGCGCTGATGCCGCTGCTGGCGGCCGCACCCGACGCCGGCGTCGTGTTCACCCTCGATTCGCGCGGCCAGGCGCCGCGGGCCTACTGGGGCGCGTATGCCGCGGCGAAGGCCGGGCTCGCCGCGCTTGCGGCCATCCTCGCCGACGAATGGGAGAACCGCGCGACGCTGCGCGTCAACGCGGTGGTGCCGGGACCGATCAACTCGCCGTTGCGCGCGCAGACGCACCCGGGCGAGGTGCGCAGCGCGCTGCCCGATCCCGCCGCGCTCGTACCGCTCTACCTCTACCTGCTCGCCGCGACAGCCAAAGGCGGACAGCGGCGTGCTGATCGACGCGGCGGCATGGCTGCAGGATCAGGCCGCGTCGACGCCACTCGTCGCCGGGCGCGCCGCCGCCCGCACGGCTGTAGCGCAGCGTCACCCGCAGGCGGCGGAAGTCGTCGGCGGCGAGAACATCCGGCAGGATGAGCACGGCGTGCACCCGGCGCGCGCGGTCGGGCCGCCAGACGATGGTCGTCAGCCGGGGTCCGACGAAGCTGTCGGCGAGGATGTCGCCGGCGCGCGTCCGCCCGTCGCGCGCCGTCACTGCGATCCGGCGGTCGAGGCCCACCTCCAGCTGCGCGGCGGCGCCGCGGCCGACGGACTGCCGCAATGCCCAGGCCCCGGCGGCGACCACCCCGGCCACGCCGGCGGCGCGCCCGGCGACCGGCAGCGGCATCGCCGCCAGCAGTGCCGCCGTCGCGCCATGCGTGATCACGATCAGCACCGCCGCGAGGCGCGAGCGGCGCGGGGCGAGGCGCAGGGGCGGCGGTGGGGTCATGGCCACGCATTGCACGCCGCGCGGCGGCGGCAGGCAATCGGCCGTATGGCGTAGCCCGGGTTGAGCGTCAGCGAAACCCGGGGGCGGTGCGCTTGGCGCGCAACCACCCGGGTTTCGCTGGCGCTCAACCCGGGCTACGGGACGACGAGGGTTACAGGGTTACGAGGGTTACGAGGGCTTGTGCTTCGCCAGCGCCAGCCAGGTGGCGACGACGGTGTCCGGGTTGAGCGACATGCTCTCGATGCGCCGGTCGACCAGCCATTCGGCGAGGTCGGGATGGTCGGACGGCCCCTGCCCGCAGATGCCCACGTACTTGCCCGCCTTGCGGCAGGCATCGATCGCCATCGAGAGCATCGCCTTCACCGCGTCATCGCGCTCGTCGAAGGTCGCGGCGATCGCCCCGCCGGCGTCGCGATCGAGCCCGAGCGTCAGCTGCGTCATGTCGTTGGAGCCGATGGAGAACCCGTCGAAGTATTCGAGGAAGCGCTCGGCGAGGATCGCGTTCGACGGGATCTCGCACATCATGATGAGCCGCAGCCCGTTGCGGCCACGCTCGAGCCCCTGTGCCTTGAGCAGGTCGACGACGCCGCTCGCCTCCGCCAGCGTGCGCACGAACGGGATCATCAGCTCGACGTTGGTGAGCCCCATGTCGTCGCGGACGCGCTTCATCGCGCTGCACTCGAGCGCGAAGCAGTCCTGGAATTCCGGGGCAAGGTAGCGTGACGCGCCGCGGAAGCCGAGCATCGGATTCTCCTCGTGCGGCTCGTAGCGCTGGCCGCCGACGAGGTTCGAGTACTCGTTCGACTTGAAATCCGACAGGCGCACGATCACCTTCTTCGGCCAGAACGCGGCGGCGATCGTCGCCACGCCCTCGGCGATCTTGGCCACGTAGAACTCCGTCGGGTCCGGATAGCCCGCGATGCGCCGGCGGATGTCGCGCTGCACCTCGTCGGTCTGCTGGTCGAGTTCGAGCAGCGCCTTCGGATGGATGCCGACGTTCTTGTTGACGATGAACTCCAGCCGGGCGAGGCCCACGCCCTCGTTGGGCAGCCGGCGGAATTCGAAGGCGAGCTCCGGGTTGCCGATGTTCATCATGATCCGCGTCGGCGCCACCGGCATCCGGTCGAGCTCGACGTCGACGGTCTCCACCTCGAGCAGTCCGGCGTAGACGTTGCCGGTATCGCCCTCGGTGCAGGAGACGGTGACGGTGTCGCCGTCGGCGAGCACCTGCGTGGCGTCGCCGCAGCCGACGACGGCCGGAATGCCGAGCTCGCGGGCGATGATCGCCGCGTGGCAGGTGCGTCCGCCGCGGTTGGTCACGATGGCCGCCGCCCGCTTCATCACCGGCTCCCAGTCGGGGTCGGTCATGTCGGCGACCAGCACGTCGCCGGCGCGCACGCGATCCATCTCGTCCGCGGATCGGACCAGGCGCACCGTCCCCTGCCCGACCTTCTGCCCGATCGCGCGCCCGCTCGCGAGCACGGCCGATTTCGACTTGAGCCGGTACCGGCGCAGCGTCTTCGCGTCCTCGCGCGACTTCACGGTCTCCGGCCGGGCCTGGAGGATGTAGAGCTTGCCGTCGTGGCCGTCGCGTCCCCATTCGATGTCCATGGGGCGGCCGTAGTGGGCTTCGATCGTCACCGCGTAGCGCGCCAGCTCGTCGGCCTCGGCATCGCTGATGGAGAACTGCAGACGCTCGGCCTCGGGAACGTCGACGGTGATCGTCGAGCGTCCCGCCTGCTGGGCGTCGGCGAAGATCATCTTGATGCTCTTGCCGCCCAGGGCCTTGCGGACGATGGCGCGATGTCCCGCGGCCAGGCCGGGCTTCCACACGTAGAACTCGTCGGGATTGACCGCGCCCTGCACGACCGTCTCGCCCAGCCCGTAAGCGGAGGTGATGAAGACGACCTGGTCGAATCCCGATTCGGTGTCCATGGTGAACATCACGCCGGAGGCACCCAGGTCGCTGCGCACCATCCGCTGGATCCCGGCCGAGAGCGCCACGTCGGCGTGGAGAAAACCCTGGTGCACCCGGTACGAAATCGCGCGATCGTTGTAGAGCGAGGAAAATACCTCCTTTACTGCATGAAGAATATTCTCCAAGCCATTGATATTAAGGTATGTTTCCTGCTGTCCTGCAAACGATGCGTCCGGCAGGTCCTCGGCCGTGGCCGACGAGCGCACCGCCCAGGTCGCTTCGGGCGACCCGGCGGTGGCACGAGCGAAGGCCGCGCGAATCGCCGCCTCGAGGGCCGGCTGCAGCGGCGCCGCGCTCACCCATCCACGAATCTCCGTGCCCGCGCGGGCCAGTTCGGCAACGTCGTCGACGTCCAACCCGTCGAGGCGCGCGGCGATCCGCCCGGCAAGCGCGTTGTGGGCCAGGAACTCGCGGAAGGCAAACGCCGTGGTGGCGAATCCGCCGGGCACGCGTATCCCGGCCTGCGCCAACTGGCTGATCATTTCCCCGAGCGACGCATTCTTGCCGCCGACCTGCTCGACGTCGACCATGCGCAGCTGCTCGAACGAAATCACGCGCTGCTGCTGCTCCATCCCGCCTTCTCCCTGATTGGCTGCGGTGCCGCTGATCCCGATGCGGGCGACCTCGTCGTGCCGGCGCCTGCCCCTGTCGGGAAGGTACCGATTTCGGTGGCGACGGACCTTGACCGACCGCAAGCCGCGGCGCGGCACATGTGGAATTTTACGCCGTGCGCCCGCTGGCCCTCGGGTCGACGCAGGGCGACGCCCCCAGCGGCGCATCCCGCGGGGACCGCCGCCGGCAATGTAGCGCGCGTTGGATCAGTCGGAGCGGGTGACGCCGCCGGTGACGCTTTCGTTCACCCGCGCCCGGTCGATCGGGTCGGCGTCTTCGACGTCATCCGCCAACTCGTCGGTCGGGATCGAATTCTCCCCGCCGTCGCCGGGACCGCCGGACCGTTGGTGGCCCTTCACGGCGCGCCGGAGCGTGCGATAGAGGTCCGGGTGCGAGTCCTTGAGGTAGCTGATGATCTCGAAATCGACCCGCTTGACCTGCGACAGGTCGATCTGCTCGACGTGGACCAGCCGCAGGAGTTCGCGCACGGGCTTCGGCATCTCGCGCCCGCTCTCGTAGCGCGAGCCGCCGCTCTGAGTGACGCCGATCTGGGTCCAGAACTGTTCCTGGTTCAGGCCCAGACGGCGGCGGATCTCGCGCGGATTCAGAACACGGTCAAAGAGTTTCACGTCGTTTACGTCCTGCATGGATTTGGGGCGCGGGAATGCTGCAATGGCGGCCCCCGCCATCCCAACGGCATATTCTCGTCCTTTTCATGCATCCTTGGCAAGGGCTTCGCCCGCACCCGGGAACGCATTCGACGACGCGAAGTGGAAAAAAACCGCACATCGCCTTGCCCAAGGTAATAATCAGGCCATTATCATGATTTTGATCCGTTTCCGCCGCCGGGGTTCATTCGTCCGTCCCGAAGTCGAAGCAGCTACGTCTTGAGCCATTGCCAGAATCGCGGCTGCGCCGGGCCGGTGCCGGACCGGCCGCCGGGCGCCGCAACCGGGGCCGGTTCCCGTGACGGCATGCAGACTCTTCGACCACCCGGCCGCCAACCGGGCACAATCTCCCCAATGCGCTGCTACGACCTGCACTGTCACTCGACCCATTCCGACGGGCTCCTCCCGCCGGCCGCGGTCGTCGCGCGCGCGGCGGCACGAGGGGTCGACGTACTCGCGCTCACCGATCACGACGAAGTCAGCGGCCTGGACGAGGCCCGCGCCGCGGCGAATGCCGCCGGCGTCACCCTCATTGCGGGTGCCGAGGTGTCGGTGAGCTGGGAGAACGTCACCATCCACGTGGTCGGGCTGGGGATCGATCCCTCCGATACCACGCTGGCCAGCGGACTGGGCACCCTCCGGGACGGACGCCGCCTGCGCGCGCGGCGCATCGCCGACGCGCTGGCCGAAGCAGGTATCCGCGGCGCCTACGAGGGCGCGCTGAAATACGTGACCAGCGAGCGGCTCGTCTCGCGCACGCACTTCGCGCGGTATCTGGTCGAGGCGGGTTACGCCGACGAGGTGAAGGACGTGTTCAACCGCTTCCTGGTGCGCGGCAAGCCCGGGTACGTCGCCCACGCCTGGGCCACGCTCGGCGACGCGGTCGGCTGGATCGCCGGCGCCGGCGGCCAGGCGGTGCTCGCCCACCCGGGCCGCTACAAGCTGGGGCGCGACCGGATGCGCCGGCTGCTCACCGCGTTCCGCGACGCCGGCGGGCGGGCGATCGAGTTGCAGTCGCCATCGCACACGCCCGCGCAGGTCGCCGAGTTCGCCGCGCACGCTCGCGTCTTCGGGTTGCTCGCGTCCGTCGGCTCGGATTTCCACGGCCCGGGAGAGAGCCGGATGGATCTCGGCGGGCTGCCTCCGCTCCCGGCCGGCGCGGTGCCGGTCTGGACCGCCTGGTGACCGGGCCAACGTCACCCGCGTCACGCGCAACCACCCGCCGGAAACCCGCCACGATGCCAAACCAGCGCACGGTATTCTTCATCTCCGACCGCACGGGAATCACGGCCGAGATGCTCGGCAACAGCCTGCTGTCGCAGTTCGAGGGCTTCCAGTTCCAGCGGCGGACGATCCCGTTCGTCGATTCGGCCGAACGGATCGACGCTGCCGTGCGGCTGGTCAACGAGGCCGCGGCCCGCGAGGGAAAGTCGCCGATCGTCTTCAGCTCGGTGGTCGACGAAGCCGCGAGCGAGACGATCCGCCGCGATGCGCATGCGCTGACGCTCGACCTGTTCCAGATCTTCATCGCGCCGCTCGAGGCCGAGCTCGAGGCCAGGAGCTCGCACACCGCCGGCCGCTCGCACGGCATCGCCAACAGCAACGACTATTTCGCGCGGATGGAGGCGATCAATTTCACGCAGATGCACGACGACGGCGCGGCCACCCGCGGTCTGTCCAAGGCGCAGGTGATCCTCGTCGGCGTCTCCCGCTGCGGCAAGACGCCGACCTCGCTCTACCTCGCGCTGCAGTTCGGCGTTCGCGCCGCGAACTTCCCGCTCACGCCCGACGATTTTGCCGACCGCAAGCTGCCGGCGTCGATTCTCGCGCACCGGGCCCGGCTGTACGGTCTCACCATCGACCCCGAGCGCCTGCACCGGATCCGCGAGGAGCGCCGGCCGGGAAGCAAGTACGCGACGGTGGAGAACTGCCGCCACGAGGTGCGCGAAGCCGAGGAACTCATGCACCGCGAGCGGATCCCCATGCTGGACACGACCGCCAAGTCGATCGAGGAGATCGCCACGACGATCCTGCATCGCGCGGAGCTCACGCGGCACGTCTATTGAGCGTGACGGGTCGCGCCCGATGGCGGGCCCGATGCGTTTCGCCGCGCCGCCGGGTCAGTCCAGCCCGTAGAAGCGCCGGGCATTCCCGCCGAGGACGGCGTCGCGCTCTGCGGCGGAGAGGCCCGCCAGCAGCGCGTCGGTCGCCGCGACCCAGCGCGCGTAGCCGCCGCCGAGATCGACGACCGGCCAGTCGCTGCCCCACAGCAGCCGTGCGACACCGAAGTGCTCGAGCAGGTGGTCGACCCACGGCGCCAGCGCATCGACGCTCCAGCCGGTGCCGGCTTCGGTGACGAGCCCCGAGAGCTTGCAGTGCACGCGCGGGTGGCGCGCCAGTGCCGCCATGAGGCTCGCCCAGGGCTCGCGCTCGCCCGCGGCGATCGGCGGCTTGCCGCCATGGTCGACGACCACGTCGAGATCGGGGTGCCGGTCCAGCAGGCCGAGCAAGGCCGGCAGTTGCGCCGGCTTGACCAGTGCGTCGAAGCGCAGGCCGAGCGAAGGCAGCGCCGCCAGGACCGGCTGCACTTCGGCGCGCAGCACCCAGGCGGGATCGGGAATGTCCTGCAGCATCGGGCGGATCGACTTCAGCAGCGGGTCGCGGGCGAGCCCTGACACCCGCGCCACCGCGTCCGGGTCCGCGCAGTCGACCCAGCCGACCACGCCGCGCACCAATCCGGCGCTGGCGCAGGCGGTCGCGAGCAGGAACGCCGTCTCCGCCTCGGTCGGTGCGGCCTGCACCAGGACGGTGGCGTCGACGCCCGCCGCGCGCCGCAGCGGCTCGAGGTCCGCGAGCCCGAAGTCGCGATGGATCGGCGCCAGTGCCGGCGTGAGCCAGCCGTAGTCGCCGCGATCGAGCCGCCAGAGGTGGTGATGCGCGTCGACGCGCAGCGCCCGCGGGACGCTGCCTGGACGATCCTCGCGCCGCGCGCTCCGGTGTTCGCCCTCGGGACGGCCCGGCGGGCGGAGTGGATTGCCTTCGCACTGCGCGCTCCGGTGTTCGCCCTTGGGACGGCCCGGCGGGCTCACCACGCGTGCTCCGCCGGCAGCGGCGCGGCGGCGGCGACGAGGCCGCGCGCACGCAGCGCGCGCCAGAACGCTGCGGGTATGGGGGCGCGCGCCAGCGCGAGATTCTCGGCGAGCTCGCGGGCGCTGCGCGCCCCGGGCAGCACGCAGGCCACGGCGGGGTGCGCGGCCGGAAACTGCAGCGCCGCGGCCTTCAGCGCCACGCCGTGGGCAGCGCACAACGCCTCGATCCCGGCCGCGCGCGCGACCACCGCCGGCACCGCGGGCGCGTAGTCGAAGTGCGGCGCGCCACCGCCGGCCGGCCGCGTCCCGGTGGCGAGGATGCCCGAATTGAACGGCCCGCCGACGACGACGCGCACGCCGCGCGCGACGCAGCGCGGCAGCAACTCCGGCAGCGCCGACTGGTCGAGCAGCGTGTAGCGGCCCGCGAGCAGGATCACGTCGAGGTCGGCCTGTGCGAGCGCGTCGACGCAGACCTGCCAGTCGTTGACGCCGAGGCCGTAGCCGTTGATGGCGCCCTCGCGTTTCAGCCGCGCCAGCGCCGGCAGCGCGCCGGACATCGCCTCGCGAAAGCGCTCGGGCTGCGCGTCGCCGTGCGCATCGCGGGCGACATCGTGGATGAACGCGTAGTCGACGCGGGCGAGCCCGAGCCGCTGCAGGCTGTCCTCCAGACTGCGCAGCGTCCCGGCGTACGAATAGTCCCAGCGCTGGACGAACGGCAGCCCGCCGACGTAACCGTCGCGGTCGCGCGGGGCCTGCGGGTCCGGCGTCAGCAGGCGCCCTACCTTGGTCGAGAGCAGGAAGTCCTCGCGCGGCAGCGCGCGCAGCGCGGCGCCGATCCGATGCTCGGACAGCCCGTGCCCGTAGTGGGGCGCGGTGTCGAAATAGCGGATGCCGAGCGCGTGCGCATCGCGCACCAGCGTGACCGCATCATCGTCGGCGAGCGGCGTGTACAGATTGCCCAGCGGCGCGCCGCCGAAGCCGAGAGGGGCATCGTCGATGTTCATCATTGGAATCGGTGGCTGCGGGAAGCGCGCCCAGCGCTCCGCGGCGGGGGCGATGCTACACTCGCCGCCATGCTACGCGAGCGCTCCGATTCCGGGCAATCATGACCGCGACGGCGCCCGTGCGCGGCCTGTGGTGCGCGCTCCTGACGCCGCTCGACGGCGCCGGCAATCCCGACCACGACCGGCTCGTCCGCCATGCGCGCTCGCTGCTGACCGAAGGCGTGGAAGGCGTGGCGCCGTTCGGAACCACCGGCGAGGGCCAGTCGTTCAGCGTCGCCGAGCGCATCGCCGGTGTCGACGCGCTGCTCGCGGCGGGCATTCCCGGACGACAGCTGGTGGCCGCCACCGGTTGCGCGGCACTGCCGGAGACGGTCGAGCTGACCCGCCACGGCGTGCGCTCGGGGTGCGCCGCGTGCCTGGTGCTGCCGCCGTTCTTCTGGAAGGACGTCACCGACGACGGCCTGTTCGGCTGGTACGCGCGGCTGATCGACACGGTCGGCGATGCGCGCCTGCGCGTGTACCTCTACCACCTGCCGCAGGTGTCCGGCGTGCCGCTGTCGGTGGCGCTGGTCGCGCGGCTCGCCGCCGCGTATCCCGGGATCGTCGCCGGCGTCAAGGACAGCGCCGGGGACTGGAGCAACACCGCGGCGCTGCTCGCGCGCGTGCCGCAGCTCGCGGTGATGGCCGGGCACGAGCCGCACCTGCCGGCGCTGATGCGCGCCGGCGGCGCCGGCACCATCTGCGGTGTGGCCAACGTCCATCCGGCGCTGGTGCGCACGCTGCTGTCGCCCGGCGCCACCGCTGCCGACGAGGCGCGGATCGCCGCCTTCCTCGACCTCGCGTTCCGGCAGCCGCTGCTGGCGGGGTTCAAGGCGATCGTCGCCGAACGCTACGGCGATCCCGGATGGATGGCGATGCGCACACCGCTGGTCGCGCTGGACGAGCCCGCGCGCGCGCGGCTGCTGGCTGCCTTGCGTGCTGCCGACCTGATGCCCGGCGCGGGCGCGGGCGGCTGACGGCGGCCGGGTGGGGACGATGAGACGCCCCCCTCGCTCGCTGCCCCCCGCGGTGGCTTGCTCAGTACCTTTCCGGCGGCCACGCGCGCATTGACGTCGCGCTGCGCTCCCCGCTGCGATGGTCGTCGTCTTCGGCTCCGTCAACCTGGATCTGGTGGCCCGGGTGCCACGCTTTCCCCAGCCGGGGGAAACGCTCGCCGCCGAGTCGTTCGCGATGTACCCGGGCGGCAAGGGCGGCAATCAGGCACTGGCCGCCGCGCGGGCCGGCGCGGCCGTCGCGATGGTCGGCGCGGTCGGCCGCGACGCCTTCGCCGCCGCGGCGCTCGCGGACCTGCGCGCCGGCGGGGTCGACCTGGACGCGATGCGCAGCGTCGACGACCGGACCGGCCTCGCCCTGATCGGCGTCGCGGCATCGGGCGAGAACACGATCGTGGTGATCGCCGGCGCCAACGCCTGCGCCGACGCCGGCGACGTGGCGCCCGAGCGGTTGCAGCCGTCGACGCTGGTCGTGCTGCAGCAGGAGATCCCGGCGGCGGCCAACCTCGCCCTGGCGCGGCGCGCCCGCGCCGCGGGTGCCCGTGTCGTCCTCAATGCCGCACCGGCGCGGGAACCGGATCCCGCGCTGCTCGCGCTGGTCGACGTGATCGTCGTCAACGAGACGGAGATGCGCGCGCTCGCGGCCGGCGGCGATCCGGCGGTTTCGCCGGCGGCGTTCGCCGCCGCGTTCGCCCGGCGCACGGCAATGCGGTCGTCGTCACGCTCGGCGCCGCAGGTGCGATCGCCGCCGAGCCGGGCGCGATCTGGTCGCTGTCGGCGCCGCCGGTGACGGTCGTCGATTCGACCGGGGCCGGCGACGCGTTCGTCGGCGCGCTCGCGGCGGCGCTCGCGCGCGGCCTCGCGCTGCCGGCCGCGCTGACCTGGGGTGTCGCGGCCGGATCGCTGGCCTGCACCGCCCGCGGCGCGCAGCCGTCGCTGCCCGATGCGGCGCGCATCGCGGGCGTCGCCGCCGGTCTCCGAGGCGCAGGCGGTCACGCTACCTGACGCTGGCCGCCGCCCGACGGCGCCGCGGTTCGTAGCCCGGCGTTGAGCGAAGCGAAACCCGGGTGGATGCGGCCACGTCCACGCCCACCCGGGTTTCGCTTCGCTCAACACCGGGCTACAGGGAATCGTTGCACCGGGAATCGTTGCGCCGGGGAATCGTTGCCCGGGGAATCGTTGCGCCGGGAATCGTTACACCGGGGAATCGTACACCGGGGAATCGGTGCGCCCAGGCGTGCCGTCCGGGGGGATTGATCGCGCTGACGCACGCATTCGAACAGGCAGACGGCGGCGGCTGCCGCGGCGTTGAGCGACTCGACACCGCCGGGCATCGGGATCGTCACCCGCTGCGTGGCGAGGCGGGCGAGCGTGGGCGACAGGCCGGCGCCCTCGTTGCCGACCGCGAGCGCGACGCGGCCGGTGAGTCGCGCGGCGAACAGGCTGGTGCCGCCCGCCGCAACGGCCGCCACGACGGCGCCGCCGGCGTCGCGGTAGGCGGCGGCCCAGGCGGCGAGGTCGACGCCCTCGCGAATATCGAGGTGGAAATGCGCGCCCTGCCCCGCGCGCAGCACCTTCGGCGACCACGCGAACACCGTCTGCTTCGACAGCAGCACCTGCGTCACGCCGGCCGCGGCGGCGGAGCGCAGCATCGAGCCGACGTTGCCGGGATCCTGGAGGTCGTCGAGAAGCAGGCAGAAGTCCGCGGGTGCGGCTGCCGATTCCGGCGGCGTCGGCACCACGGCGAGCACGCCCACACCCGCCGGCAGCGTCGCCAGCTCGGTGAACAGCGCCGGCGGCACCACCAGCGTGCGCCCCGGCGCACGCGCCGCGAGCGCGCGCACGCTGCCGTGATCGAGCGCGTCCGCATTGACGATCAGCGTCTCGGGCGGGCCGTGGCGGTCCCAGTAGACGGCGGCCAGGTGCTCGCCTTCGAGCACGCAGCGCCCGGCCTTGCGCCGGTCGCGGGCGGAGGCGATGAGGCGCGCGGCCTCGGCCAGCCGCGGGTTGTGACGCGAGGTGACGCGCGGCATGGACGGCGGCGTCCGGACGGGACCCGCGCGCCTGCGTCAGCGCGGCGCCGCCGGGGTCGCGACGCTTTCGTTGCGCAGCGACGCCGACCCGGGTGCCGCGGGCCGCGGACGACGCGGCGTCCGCACTTCCCGGCGCCGGCTGCAGCTCGAAGAAGACCTCGTCCTGCCGCACCATCCCGAGCTCGGAGCGCGCCCGCTCCTCGACCGCCTCGATGCCGGTCTTGAGGTCGCGGACGTCCGCGTCGAGCGCGCCGTTGCGCGCCTTGAGCCCGGCATTGGCCTCCTGCTGCTTGCCGATGGCGCGGCCGAGCTCGCGCACCTGCAGCCAGCCGCCCTTCCCGAGCCACATCGGGTACTGCAGCGCGGCGATCAGCAGCACGAAGGCGAGGGCGAGCCAGCGCAAGGGAGTCGCTACTTCAGCTGGAAGAAGGCGCTGCGGCCGGGGTAGCTGGCGGCGTCGCCGAGGTCTTCCTCGATGCGCAGCAGCTGGTTGTACTTGGCGATGCGGTCGGAGCGCGACAGCGAGCCGGTCTTGATCTGCCCGGCGTTGGTGCCGACGGCGATGTCGGCGATGATGGTGTCCTCGGTCTCGCCGGAGCGGTGCGAGATCACCGCGGTGTAGCCGGCGCGGTTGGCCATCGTCGATCGCGCCGAAGGTTTCGGACAGCGTGCCGATCTGGTTGATCTTGACCAGGACGGAGTTGGCCACGCCCTTGGCGATGCCTTCGCTTCAGGATCTTCGTGTTGGTGACGAAGACGTCGTCGCCGACGAGCTGGACCTTGCGCCCGAGGCGGTCGGTCGAGGTGCTCCCAGCCGTCCCAGTCGTCTTCCGCCATGCCGTCCTCGATGCTGATGATCGGATACTTGTCGCACCAGGCCGCGAGGTAGTCGGTGAACTGCTGCGGCGGTCAGCGCCAGCCCCTCCGACTCGAGCTGGTAGCTGCCCTTCCTTGTAGAACTCGCTGGCCGCGCAATCGAGGCCGATGCGCGATGTCTGCCCGGGCACGTAGCCGGCCTTGTCGATCGCCTCGACGAGCAGCTGCAGCGCCGCCTCGTTGCACGGGAGGTTCGGCGCGAAGCCGCCTTCGTCGCCGACCGTGGTCGGCATGCCCTCGGCGTCGATGATCTTCTTCAGCGCGTGGAAGACCTCGGCGCCGTAGCGCAGCGCCTCGCGGAAGCTGGGCGCGCCCAGCGGGCATGAGCATGAACTCCTGCAGGTCGATCTTGTTGTTCGCGTGCGCGCCGCCGTTGATGACGTTCATCATGCGGCACCGGCAGCTGCATCCGCCGGCGCCGCCGAGGTAGCGGTACAGCGGCAGCGCCGATTCCTCGGCGGCCGCCTTGGCCACCGCCAGCGACACCGCCAGAATGGCATTCGCGCCCAGCCGCGCCTTGTTCTCGGTGCCGTCGAGCTCGATCAGGGTCTGGTCGATGAAGGCCTGCTCGCTGGCGTCGAGGCCGATGATGGCCTCGCACGATCTCGGTGTTGACGTTCTCGACCGCCTTCAGCACGCCTTTGCCGAGATAGCGCGCGGGTCGCCGTCGCGCAGCTCGACCGCCTCCTGGGTGCCGGTGGAGGCGCCCGAAGGCACGGCGGCGCGGCCCATGACCCCGGATTCCAGCAGCACGTCGGCCTCGACGGTGGGATTGCCGCGCGAGTCCAGAATCTCGCGGGCGACGACGTCGACGATGGCGCTCATGCTCTGTTCCTCTGAAAAACTGGATGATCCGGGATTCCGCCGCTCAGTCGCTGATCCATTCGCCGACCTCGTAGTCGCAGATCACCCGGTACGGCGAACTCGCGCAGGCTGGCGACGACCTCCTGGTGGGCCGGTGCGGGCCGTAGGCATCGAGGTCGGCGCGGGTCGCGAAGCCCGAGTTGACCCCGAATCGTAGGCGATGGCCGGTCGGTGGCGTTCCAGCCGCATTCGCGCGCATCGCGCCGGAAACCTTGTTCGCAGTTCCGGCAGTGCTGCCACGCGCGACTTCGGGTCGGCGCCGCTCGACATCGGCTTAGCTTGATCAGGACCAGATGGACGAACATCGCGATGCTCCGTGAGGTTGGCGGCGGTAACGGTGTCGGCGCGCTCAGCCAATCGGTCTCGGCAAAGCCGCGCCGCTTCACCGACGCGTCGAGCGCCTAGCAGTGTCTCGAGCAGCGCGCGCATGTTCTTCAGCGGCCAGGCGTTCGGCCCGTCCGAGAGCGCCTGTTCCGGGTCGCGGGTGGGTCTCCATGAACACGCCGGCGACACCCGCCGCTACCGCGGCCCGCGCCAGCACCGGCACGAACTCGCGCTGTCCGCCGCTGAGCGTGCCCTGCCCGCCCGGCAGCTGCACCGAATGCGTGGCGTCGAACACGACCGGGCAGCCGGTCTCGCGCATGATCGCGAGGGCGCGCATGTCGGACACGAGGTTGTTGTAGCCGAAGCGACGCACCGCGCTCGCAGACCATGATGTTGTCGGCTGCCCGCTCGCCGCCCGTGGCCTTGTCCACGACGTTCTTCATGTCGTCAGGGCGCGAGGAACTGCCCCTTCTTGATGTTGACTGGCTTGCCGGCCGGGCGACGGCATGGATGAAGTCGGTCTGGCGGCACAGGAAAGCGGGCGTCTGCAGCACGTCGACGACGCGGCGACCGCCGGCACCTCGGCTCGGTGTGCACGTCGGTGAGCACCGGCACGCCGAGCTGGCGTTACGACCTCGGCGAGGATCTCGAGGCCCTCGCCCATGCCCGGTCCGCGGAACGACGCTGCCGGAGGTGCGGTTGGCCTTGTCGTACGAGGACTTGAAGATGAACGGCATGCCGAGCGCGGCGCAGATTTCCTTCAGCTCCCGGCGACGTCGATCTGGAGCTCGCGCGACTCGACCACGCAGGGACCGGCGATCAGGAACAGCGGCCGGTCGAGCCCGACTTCGAACCCGCAGAGTTGCATGGTCCAGACCGTTGAGAGAGCCGCCTACGAGACCCGCAGGCCCTTACGCGCCCTTGCACGCGGGATCGGAAGCGACCTTGCGGGTCCACCTGATCAGCCCACGCTGGCTCGCTTGAGGGCTGGCGTACCTTGCTGCACTGCCCCGGGCTGCACTGCCCCGGGCTCCGCTGCCTGCCTCCGGCGTTGGCGACGCGGCCCGGAGACTGATGAACAGCGGATGGCCGCTGCGCGGTGTGGAAGTGAACTCGGGGTGGAACTGGCAGCCGACGAACCAGGGGTGCTCGGGCAGCTCGATCATCTCGCAGAGGTCGCCGGTGACCGCGCTCTTGGCACATGCGCCGACACACGCAGTCCCGGCGGCCTCGAGCCGCGGAAGGTAGTGGTTGTTGACCTCGTAGCGATGGCGGTGGCGCTCGGCGACGGTCGTCGCTGCCGTAGATCCGGTCGCGCCAGGCGAGCCCGGCACCAGCGTCGCAGGGCTGCCCGCCCAGGCGCATGGTGCCGCCGAGATCCGACGGCCTCGGTGCGCAGCTCGACCGCGCCGTCGCGGTTCTGCCACTCGGTGATCAGCGCGATCACCGGATGCGGGGTGTCGGGATCGAATTCGGTGCTGTTGGCGTCGCGCGAGCCCGCCACGTGGCGCGCGTACTCGATCACGGCCAGCTGCATGCCGAGGCAGATGCCGAGGTAGGGCACGTTGTGCTCGCGGGCGTAGACGGATCGCGGCGATCTTGCCCTCGACGCCGCGCTTGCCGAAGCCGCCGGGTACCAGGATCGCGTCCTTGCCGGCCAGCGCATCGAGACCGTCGCGCTCGATCGCTTCGGAATCGACGTAGTGGATGTTGACCTTGCAGCCGGGTGTGGATGCCGGCGTGCGTCAGCGCCTCGGACAGCGACTTGTACGATTCGGTCAGGTCGACGTACTTGCCGACCATTGCGATGTTCACCGCCCGCTCGCGGGTGCTCCAGCGCCGCGACGAGCCCGTTCCACGTCGACAGGTCGGTCGGCGGCGCGTCGAGCTGCAGCTTCTTGCAGACGATCTCGTCGAGCCCCTCGCCGTGCAGCGCCGCCGGGATCTTGTAGATGCGAGTCGGCGTCGGCCGCCGGGATCACCGCCTCCGGTGCGACGTTGGTGAACAGCGCGATCTTGCGCCGGTCGCCGTCCTGCAGCGGGCGGTCGACGCGGCAGAGGACGACGTCGGGCTGGATGCCGATCTCGCGCAGCTCCTTGACCGAGTGCTGCGTGGGCTTGGTCTTCATCTCGCCGGCGGTGGCGATGTAGGGCACCAGCGTGAGGTGGATGTAGCAGACGTTCTCGCGCCCCAGCGTGATGCCCATCTGCCGGATCGCCTCGAGGAACGGCAGCGACTCGATGTCGCCGACGGTGCCGCCGATCTCGACCACCGCGACCTCGCGCGTCGCCGGCGCCGGCGACGATCCACGCCTTGATCTCGTCGGTGATGTGCGGGATCACCTGCACGGTGCCGCCGAGGTAGTCGCCGCGGCGCTCCTTGCGGATCACGCTCTCGTAGATCTGGCCGGTCGTGAAGTTGTTGCGCCTGGTCATCTTCACGTCGACGAAGCGCTCGTAGTGGCCGAGGTCGAGGTCGGTCTCGGCGCCGTCCTCGGTGACGAACACCTCGCCGTGCTGGAACGGGCTCATCGTTCCCGGATCGACGTTGATGTAGGGGTCGAGCTTGAGATTGGTGACGCGGATGCCGCGGGAGGCGAGGATTGCGGCCAGCGACGCGGCCGCGATGCCCTTTCCGAGCGAGGAGACGACGCCGCCGGTCACGAAGACGAACTTGGTCATGGGCGACAAGTTCCGGAAATCGGCATTGTAGCCCGGCGTTGAGCGAAGCGAAACCCGGGTGGGCGCTTCGGTGCCGCAACCACCCGGGTTTCGCTTCGCTCAACCCGGGCTACGACAACGGCGCAAGTGCCGGGTCGGGGGGGTGTCGCGCTACGCGGCGAGCGCGGCGGCGAGCCGCGTGAGCGTTGCCTCGCGCCCCAGCAGCGCGAGCACGGCGTCGATCGCCGGCGTCTGCGTGGTTCCGCAGACGAGCACGCGCAGCGGCATCATCAGCTGCGGCGCCTTCAGCCCGTGGCGCGCGGCGGCCGCCTTCAGCGCTCCGAGCAGCGCATCCCGCGTCCACGCGAGGGCTTCGAATTCGCGGGCCAGCTCCTCCAGCGCCGGACGGTTCGCCGCGCTGAGCTGCCCGGCGATCGCCTGCACGTCGTGGCGCGGCGTCGCGTAGAAATAGTGCGCGGCGTCCGCCATCGCGGCGAGCGTGGCCACGCGCTCGCGCAGCAGCACCGCGACCGCGCCCGGATCGGGTCCCGCCGCGGGATCGAGCTCCGCGCGGCGCAGGTACGGCAGCCAATCGCGCTCCGAGCTCGTCGCCGGGCAGGCGCTTCATGTGCTCCTGGTTCACCCACGCGAGCTTCGCGGCGTCGAAGCGCGACGGCGACGCGCTGATGGCGTCGAGGTCGAACCAGGCGACGAGCTCGTCGCGGCCGAAGATCTCGGCGTCGCCGTGCGCCCAGCCGAGCCGGGCGAGGAAGTTGACCATCGCCTCCGGCAGGTAGCCCAGCGCCTCGTACTGCATGACGCCCACCGCGCCGTGGCGCTTGGACAGCTTCTGTCCGTCCTCGCCCAGCACCGTGGGAACGTGCGCGTAGACCGGCGGCTCGGCGCCGAGCGCGCGGATGATGTTGATCTGCCGCGGCGTGTTGTTGATGTGGTCGTCGCCGCGGACGACGTGGCTGATCCGCATGTCGAGGTCGTCGACGACCACGCAGAAGTTGTACGTCGGCGTGCCGTCGGAACGGGCGATCACCAGGTCGTCGAGCTCGGCGTTGGCGATCTCGATCCTGCCCTTGACGCGATCGTCCCAGGCGACGCTGCCGGTCGCCGGGTTGCGGAAGCGCACGACGGGCGCGATCCCCGCGGGCGGCGTCAGGCCGGCGGCGTTCTCGGGCCGCCAGCGGCCGTCGTAGCGCGGCTTCTCGCCGCGCGCGGTCTGCGCGGCGCGCAGGGCGTCGAGCTCCGCCGGCTGCATGTAGCAGTGGTAGGCGAGTCCGCGCGCGAGCATGTCCGCGATCACCGCCCGGTAGCGGTCCATCCGCTGCGTCTGGTAGTAGGGGCCCTCGTCGTAGTCCAGGCCCAGCCACGCCATCGCGTCGAGGATCGCGGTGACGGCCTCCGGAGTGGAGCGCTCGACGTCGGTGTCCTCGACGCGCAGGATGAACGTGCCCTGGTGCCGGCGCGCATGCGCCCACGCGAACAGCGCGGTGCGCGCGCCGCCGAGGTGCAGGAACCCCGTCGGGCTGGGGGCGAAGCGCGTGCGGATCACGTGCTGCCTGCGCCGGCCTGCTGCCAGCGCAGATCGAGCGTGGTCGGCGTCGCCGGGTTCGGCGACTCGTCGGCGAGCCGCATCCGGCCCGGCGTGTGGCCGTGAGCCCAGAACCGCGCGTGCCGCCGGGCCTCGGCTTCGTTGGCATTGACGGGGAAGCTGTCGTAGTTGCGCCCGCCCGGATGCGCAACGTGGTAGGTGCACCCGCCCAGCGCGCGCTCGGCCCAGATGTCGACCAGGTCGAACACCAGCGGCGCCTGCACGCCGATGGTCGGATGCAGCGCCGACGGCGGGTTCCATGCCCGGAACCGCACGCCGGCGACGAACTCGCCGGGAACGCCGGTCGGCGCCAGCGGCAGCACGCGGCCGTTGCAGGCGACGCGATGGCGCTCCGCGGTCATTCCGGTCACCTTGACCTGCAGCCGCTCGACCGACGAATCGACGTAGCGCGCGGTCGCCCCGGCGCTCATCTCCTCGCCCAGCACGTGCCAGGGCTCGATCGCCTGCCGCAGCTCGATGGACACGCCGTCGTAGCTCACCGTGCCGAAGCGCGGGAAGCGGAACTCGACGAACGGGGCGAACCAGCTCTGCTCGAAGGGGTAGCCGGCGGCGGCGAGATCGGCGACCACGCCGCGCATGTCCGCGGCGACGAAATGCGGCAGCAGCCAGCGATCGTGCAGCGCCGTGCCCCAGCGCACCAGCGGCCCGCGGTAGGGTTCCTGCCAGAATCGCGCGACCAGCGCGCGCAGCAGCAGCATCTGCACCGCACTCATCCGCGCGTGCGGCGGCATCTCGAAGGCCCGGAACTCGAGCAGTCCCAGCCGCCCGGTCGCGGTGTCGGGCGAATACAGCTTGTCGATCGAGAACTCGGCGCGATGGGTGTTGCCCGTGAGGTCGGTGAGCAGATGCCGCAGCAGCCGGTCGACCAGCCAGGGCGTGGTCGACTCCTCGCCGGTCGCGTGCTTGCGGTGCATCTGCTGGAACGCGATCTCGAGCTCGTACAGGCGGTCGTCGCGCGCTTCGTCGACCCTCGGCGCCTGGCTGGTCGGCCCGATGAACATCCCCGAGAACAGGTAGGACAGCGACGGATGGTTCTGCCAGTAGGTGACGAGGCTCTGCAGCAGATCGGGCCGGCGCAGCAGCGGGCTGTCGGCGGGCGTGGCGCCGCCCAGCGTCACGTGATTGCCGCCGCCGGTGCCGGTGTGGCGGCCGTCGAGCATGAACTTCTCGGTGCCCAGCCGCGTCTGCCGCGCTTCCTCGTACAGCGTCTCGGTGGTCGCGATCAGCTCGTCCCACGACGACGCCGGATGCACGTTGACCTCGATCACGCCCGGGTCCGGCGTGACGTTGAGCACGCGGATGCGCGGATCGCGCGGCGGCGTGTAGCCCTCGATCGCCGCCGGTTGACCCAGCTCGGACGCGGTGGCCTCGATGGCGCCGAGCAGCGCGACGTAGTCCTCCAGCCGCAGCAGCGGCGGCATGAACACGTACAGGTGCCCGGCCCGGACCTGGACGACCAGCGCGGTCTTGATCACGTCCCGCGGTGCGACGGGCGCGGGCTCCGACCCTGCGGCGCCGCGACGCTCGGCCGGCACGGTCCCGATCGAGATCGCGATGGCGGTGGCCACCGTCCCGCGGCCCGGCACCCGTGGCCTGTCGGCGAGCGCCTGCGGCGAGGCCGCCGCCAGCACTGCCGCCGCATCGCCCGGCGAGCGCAGCCCCTGCACCTGGAACGCCGCGGGCAGATTGACACCTGCCCCCGTCTGCTTCGCCGGCAGCGGGTGCGGCTCCGGCAGCGCGGCGCGCGGGGCGAAAGGATCGATCCCGTGCTCGGGATCGTCGTCGGCGGGGAGCACGTCCGGCAGCGACGCCAGCGGCAGCCGCAGGCCCAGCGGCGATTCCCCCGGCAGCGCGTACAGCCGCTCGCGGCGCAGCGGCCACGGGCTGCTCTGCCACGTCGTGACCTCGGCGCCGGCACGGCTGGTCGCGCGCAGCGGCAGCACGAAGCCCGCCGGGCGGTCGAGTCCCTGCTGCAGCAGGCGCGCGAGCCGGGCGCGCTCGTCGGGCTTGGTCAGGTCCGCCCGCAGCGGATCGACGTTGGCCGGCAGCGCCGACTCCGCGACGAGCAGCTTCGGCACGTCCTCGTAAGCGGTTATCGCGCAGCCGGCGTCCAGACCGAGCCGGTCGGCGAGCGCCGCGGCGAAGCGCTGCGCCATATCCGGGTCGGTGGCCCCCGGCGCGCGCGTGTCGGCGGCGAGCGCCGGATCGCGCCACAGCGGCTTGCCGTCGACCCGCCACCACACGCCGACCGCCCACCGCGGCAACGGCTCGCCCGGGTACCACTTGCCCTGCCCGTCGTGCAGCAGGCCGCCGGGGGCGAAGCGCGCGGCCAGCCGCTGCAGCAGCGCCTGCGCGAGCTCGCGCTTCTTGGGCGACAGCGCGGTGTAGTTCCACTCCGGCCCGTCCATGTCGTCGATCGACACGAACGTCGGCTCGCCGCCCTGCGTGAGGCGCACGTCGTGGCGCTCGAGGTCGCGGTCGACCTGGCGGCCGAGCGCCTGGATCGCCTCCCACTGCACGTCGCCGTAGGGCTTGGTGACGCGCGGATCCTCGTGCACGCGGGTCACGTGCATCTCGACGGCGAATTCGGTCTCGCAGACGTCGGTGTAGCCGATCACCGGCGCCGCGTTGCCGGGATCCGCCGTGCAGGCGAGCGGGATGTGGCCCTCGCCGGCGAGCAGACCCGACGTCGGATCGAAGCCGATCCAGCCGGCGCCGGGCAGGTAGACCTCGGCCCACGCGTGCAGATCGGTGAAGTCGGCGGTCGGGCCCGACGGGCCGTCGAGCGGCTTGATGTCGGCGACCAGCTGGATCAGGTAGCCCGACGCGAAGCGCGCGGCGAGCCCCAGGTGGCGCAGGATCTGCACCAGCAGCCACCCGGAATCGCGGCAGGAACCGCGCGCCTGCTCCAGCGTTTCCTCGGGCGTCTGGACACCGGGCTCCATGCGCACCAGGTAGGCGATCTCGCCCTGCAGCTGGTGGTTGAGCCGGACCAGCATGTCGACCGTCTTCTCGCCGGGGCGGCGCTCCGCGTGGAAGCGGTCGAGCCAGGCCTGCAGCCGCGGCGTCAGCGGCCCCGTCTCGAGGAACGGGATCAGCTCCTTCGCCAGCGCCGGCGCGTAGGTGAACGGAAAGTGCTCGGCGTAGGCCTCGACGAAGAAGTCGAACGGGTTGATCACCGTCATGTCGGCGGTGAGGTCGATGACGATGTCGAGGCGCTCGGCCGGCTCGGTGAACACCAGCCGCGCCAGCCAGTTGCCGTAGGGGTCCTGCTGCCAGTTGAGGAAGTGCTTTTCCGGCTCGATGTTGAACGAATAGCCGAGGATCGGCGTCCGGCAGTGCGGCGCCGGGCGCAGGCGGATCTCGTGCGGCGAGAGCTTGACCGGACGGTCGAAGCGATAGCTGGTGCGGTGCTGCAGCGCGACGCGGATGGCCATGGGGAAAGGGACGGCCGCGGCCGTCAGCCCCACTCGGGGTTGGGCAGCTGGCTGAAGACCTGGCGCAGGCCTTCGCCCCACTGCGTGTGCAGCATCTGGAAGTACGGGTCGGACTCCTCGATCCGGCGCTGCATCGCGATCGCCAGCGCGTCGGTCCGGTAGAGCGCGAGATCGATCGGCAGCCCGACCGAGATGTTCGAGCGCATCGTCGAGTCGAACGACACCAGCGTGCACTTGGTCGCGTCGATCAGCGACGTTCCGCGGTTGATGACGCGGTCGATGACGGGCTTGCCGTACTTGCTCTCGCCGATCTGGAAGTAGCAGGTGTCCGGGGTGGCCTCGATGAAATTGCCCTCGCTGTAGATCTCGAACAGCCGCGGCGGCTCGCCGCGGATCTGGCCGCCGACCAGGAAATTGGCGCTGCAGTCGATGTTGTTCTGCGCGAGGTACGCGCCGTCGCGGTTCTTGACCTCGCGCACCGCGTCGCCGATGAGCCGCGCGACGTCGAACATCGACGGCGCGTTCCACAGGTGAAGCAGGTTGTCGCCGCCGCGGGCGCGCAGGTCGAGCGTGTTGAGCGCGTTCTGCGTGATCGACAGGTTGCCCGACGACAGCGTGACGATGACGCGGTGGCCGTCGCGCGCGAAGATCCGCATCTTGGAGAAGCGGGCGATCTGGTCGACACCCGCGTTGGTGCGCGAGTCCGACGCGAAGATCAGTCCCGCATCGAGGTTCATGGCAACGCAATAGGTCATCTGCGGTCGGCCCGAAAGCCGTCCAAAACTCGTAAGTTTACCCAAACCGGGGGCGGCTAATACGACGGCACGAGGAAAGCGCGGCTTATTTCTTCGCCCAGGTCGGAGATCCGCTCCAGGAAATCCATCAGGTACTCGTGCAGGCCGAGCTCGATGATGTCCTCGGTGCGGCCGTAGTGCAGCTGGGCGTGGAGCTGTCCGGCGCTGCGCTGCAGCTCGCGCGTGCGCTCGTCGCCCATGTGCTCGATCGTCTCGTGAATGAAGTTCATGCAGCAGTGCAGCGACCGCGGCATGTCCTCGCGCAGGATCAGCAGCTCGGCGACGCGGCGCGGGGTGATCACGTCGCTGTAGATCTTGCGGTAGGACTCGAACCCGGAGACCGACTGCAGCACCGCCGCCCACTGGTAGTAGTCGACCGCGCCGCCGACGTCCGCCGTCGACGGCAGCAGGATGTGGTACTTGACGTCCAGGATGCGCGCGGTGTTGTCGGCGCGCTCGACGTGGGTGCCGAGGCGAATGAAGTGGTAGGCCTCGTCGCGCAGCATCGTGCCGAAGGTCACCCCGCGGAACAGGTGCGAGTGCATCTTCACCCAGTCGAGGAAGGGCGACACGCCCATCTGCTGGACGGTGTCGTAGTCGTAGCGCCGCATGTCGAGCCACGCCGCGTTGAGGTCCTCGTACATCTCGGAGGTGATCGCGCCGCGGACGCTGCGCGCCGACTCGCGCGCCGCGCGCAGGCAGCAGTAGACCGACGACGGGTTGCCGCTGTCGAGGATCAGGAACTTGAGCACCGCCTCCGCCGACAGCGAGGCGTTGCGCTTGTAGTAATCGGTGGCGAGCCCGGTGGTGATCAGCGGCACCGACCAGGGCTCGGCCCAGGCGAGGCCCGGCTCGGTCACCTGGTAGGGCATCAGCGACGTCCGGTAGGTGACGTCGAGCATCCGCGCGAGGTTCTCGGCCCGCTCGATGTGGCGCGCCATCCAGAACAGTTCGTTGGCAACCCGGCACAGCATTGGTGGTTCCCCTTGTCTCCCGCGCGAAGGCTCCGGCCGCGCGCGGTCAGTCCTCGACGATCCAGGTGTCCTTGGTGCCGCCGCCCTGCGACGAATTGACGACCAGCGAGCCTTCCCGCAGCGCGACGCGGGTCAGCCCGCCGGGACACAGGTTCACCGTCGTTCCCGACAGCACGTAGGGGCGCAGGTCGACGTGGCGCGGCGCGATGCCCGCCTCGACGAAGGTCGGGCAGGTGGACAGCGCCAGCGTCGGCTGGGCGATGTAGGTGTCCGGCGCCGCCAGGATGCGGTCGCGGAAGTCGGCGCGCTCGCCGGCGGTGCTGGCGGGACCGACCAGCATCCCGTAGCCGCCGGCGCCGTGGACCTCCTTGACCACCAGCTCCTCGAGGTGCGCCAGCACGTGGTCGCGGTCGGCCGGCCGCGCCAGCTGCCAGGTCGGCACGTTGTTGAGCACCGGATCCTCGTCGAGGTAGAAGCGGATCATGTCCGGGACGTACGGATAGATCGACTTGTCGTCGCCCACGCCGGTGCCGATGGCGTTGGCCAGCGTGACGCGGCCGGCGCGGTAGGCGGCGAACAGCCCCGGGACGCCGATCATCGAATCGGGCCGGAACGCGCGCGGATCGAGGAAGTCGTCGTCGACCCGGCGGTAGATCACGTGCACCCGCTGCGGCCCCCGCGTGGTGTGCATGAAGACCGTGTCGTTCTGGACGAACAGGTCCTGCCCCTCGACCAGCTCCACGCCCATCTGCTGCGCGACGAACGCGTGCTCGAAATACGCCGAGTTGTAGGCCCCCGGGGTCAGCACCGCGACCTCCGGCGCGTCCTCGCCTGCGGGCGAGACGGCGTGCAGGCTGTTGAGCAGCATGTCGGGATAGTGCTGCACCGGCCGGATCGACTGCGCGGCGAAGAGCTCGGGGAGCAGGCGCATCATCATCCTGCGGTTCTCGAGCATGTACGACACGCCCGACGGCACGCGCAGGTTGTCCTCGAGCACGTACCACTCGCCCTCGCCCGCGCGGACGAGGTCGACGCCGGCGATGTGCGCGTAGATGCCGCCGGGCACGTCCACGCCCTGCATCTCGCGCCGGTACTGGCTGTTGCCGAGCACCCGCTCGGCCGGCACCCGGCCGTCGGCCAGGATGCGCTGGTCGTGGTAGATGTCGTGCAGGAACGCGTTCAGCGCCTGCACGCGCTGCTTCAGCCCGCGCTCGAGCATTGCCCACTCGGACGCCGGGATGATCCGCGGCACGATGTCGAACGGGATCAGGCGCTCGGTCCCCGACTCCTCGCCGTAGACCGCGAAGGTGATGCCCAGGCGGTGGAACGCGCGTTCGGCCTCCTCCCGCTTCTGGGCGATCCGGGCCGCCGGCGTTCGCGCCAGCCAGTCGGCAAAATGGCTGGTAGTGCGGCCGGACGGAGCCGTCGTCGCAGCGCATTTCGTCGTAGGGTAGGCGGGACATGATGGGTCGGGATTTTGTCTAACTACGGGCAAGCAAGCGTCGGGCCACCGGGAGATTCACCTGTCCTTCAGGGCACTTAGAAATCGCCGTTCTCGCGGCAGCAGGAAATTGGGGTCAAAACGGAGCGCATTTGCACCAAACATGGAGCAGTTAATGTCCTGGACATGGTACTACAACACGCCGAAATCGGTTTGACCCTCGTCTTGGCGCTATGGTTAAATGCCGAACTCCTGTCTGGGTTCGCGGGGCGGTTAGCTCAGTGGTAGAGCACTGCCTTCACACGGCAGGGGTCACTGGTTCGAAGCCAGTATCGCCCACCATGCGAATCAAGGGGTTGTCCTTACTGGGCAACCCCTATTTTTTTTCCGCCGCGCGTGCGCTTCACCGTCGCCGGCGGCGCCGGTACACGGTTGCCAACACGGAGGTCCACCGATGCCTGCTGCTTCCCCGCTCCTCGAAATCGATGCGCTCGTCTTCGATGCCTACGGCACGCTGTTCGACGTCCACTCGGTGACGACACTCGCCGACGAACTGCTGCCCGGCCACGGGCCGGCGCTGTCGCAGCTGTGGCGCACGAAGCAGCTAGAGTACACCTGGCTGCAGAGCCTGATGGACTCGCCCGCGCATCCGCGCGCGGATTTCGCCGCCGTCACTGCCGCCGCGCTCGACTTCGCGGTCGCGGCGCTGCGCCTCGCGCTGCCCGCATCCGGCCGGCGCCGGCTGTGCGACGCATATCTGACGCTCTCGCCCTTTCCCGACGTGCCCGCCGCGCTGCAGGCGCTCTCGCCGCGCCCGCGCTGGATCCTGTCGAACGGGACGCTGGCGATGCTGGAGCCCGTGGTGCGCCACGCCGGCCTCGCCGCAGTGCTCGACGGCATCCTCTCGGTGGACGCCGCCGGCATCTACAAGCCCAGCCCGCGCGTCTACCAGCTCGCGGTCGACCGCCTGCGTCTGCCGCTCGCGCGGATCGGCTTCGTGTCGTCGAACGGCTGGGACGCCATCGGCGCCAAGGCGTTCGGCTTCACCGCTTTCTGGATCAATCGCAGCGGCGCGCCGGTCGACGGCCACGGTCCGCCGCCGGACCGCATCATCTCGACGCTGGCCGACCTGCCCGCGCTGCTCGCATGAGCGCGAAGGGCCGTCCCGAGCGCGAATTGCTCCCTCCCGGAGGGAAGGCGCGCAGCGCCAAGGGTGCACCAGTGAGCGCCGCGGGCGCCGCCGCGCCGGTCAGGGCATGTACTGGCCGCCGTTGACCTCGATCACCTGGCCGGTGACGTAGCCGCTCAATTCGTCGGACGCGAGGTAGACGAACGTCCCGGCGCACTCGTCGGCGCTGCCGAGCCGGTTCATCGGGATGGTCGCCTGCATGGCCTTCAGCTGCTCGGGCGTCGAATAGCGGTCGTGGAACGGCGTCGTGATCACCCCCGGCGAGACCGCGTTGACGCGAATGTTGTCGCCGGCGACCTCCTTCGCCCAGCCGTGCGTCGCCGTCGAGATGAAGCCCTTGGCGCCGGCGTAGATGATGGCGCCGCCGCCGCCGCCGTGGCGCGCGGCGATCGAGCTCACGTTGATGACGTTGCCGCCGCCCTGCTTCTTCATCACCGGGATCACTTCGCGCATGAACAGCGCGACGTGGGTGACGTTGAGCTTCAGCACCTCGTCGATGAAGCCTTCGGTGTAGTCCTCGATGCGGGTGCGCTTGACCAGGCCGCCGGCGTTGTTGACCAGGACGTCGATGCGGCCGAAGGCGGTCAGCGCCTCGGCGACGATGCGCTTCACCTCGGCGGCCCGCGTCACGTCGCCGCCGACCAGCGCGGCCTTCGCGCCCAGCGCCTTGACGTCGGCCGCCACCGCTTCGGCCGCCGCGCGGCTCGCGTTGTAGTGAACGATCACGTTGCTGCCCGCGCGCGCGAACGCGCGCGCCGCGGCGGCACCGATGCCGGTGGAGGCGCCGGTGATGAGGATGCTCTTGCCTTTGAGATCAGCTGCCATGTCGTTTTCCGATGTCGGGAAAGTGGGGAATCAACGCTCGCATGTTACCGCATCGCGATTGCGGCCCCCTGACCGGTTCGCCGGCGGCGGGGGTCCGGCGGCGTCCTCAGCCGTCCTTCGCCCGGCACGCGGCGACCGCCTCGCGGATCGCCGCCACCGCCTCCGGGCGCGGGAAGCTCTTGCGGCTCGCCACCGCGATGCGCCGCGCCGGCACCGGCCGCGCGAACGGCACCGGCACCACCAGCGCACTGTGGTACTTCGGCGTCAGCGCGTCGCGCGGCAGCACCGACACGCCGAGTCCCGACGCGACCATGTTGCGCACCGTCTCGAGCGAGCTGGTCCGCGTCACGTGGGAGTCGGTGCGGTTGAGCTCGGGGCAGGCGTCGAGCACCTGGTCGCGAAAGCAGTGGCCGACGCTGAGCAGGATCGTGTGCTCGCCGGCGAGCTCGTCCGGGCGGATCGCCTTGCGCTTCGCCCACTTGTGGCCGCGCGGGACCACGACCTGGAACGGCTCCTCGTACAGGAACTCGGTCGCCGCCCCTGCCAGCGTGAACGGCAGCGCGACGATCGCCACGTCGATCGCGCCGGTCTTGAGCGCGATCTCGAGGTTCTCGGTCAGGTTCTCCTCGATGTCGAGCGGCATCTGCGGCGCGATCTCGTGCAGCGCCGGGATCAGGTCGGGCAGCAGATAGGGCGCCACCGTGTAGATGGCGCCCAGGCGCAGCGGACCCGACAGCGGGTTGCGGCCCGCCTGCGCGATCTCGCGCACCCGCGCCATCTCCTCCAGCACCTTCTGCGCCTGCTCGACGATGCGCTCGCCGACCGGCGTCACGCTGACCTCGTTCTTGCCGCGCTCGAACAGCCGCGCACCCAGCTCCTCCTCGAGCTTCTGGATCGCCACCGACAGCGCCGGCTGGCTGACGTTGCACCTCTGCGCCGCGCGGCCGAAGCTCCTCTCGTGGGCGACGGCGACCAGGTAGCGCAGCTCGGTGAACGTCATCGGTGGAGGTGCTCGCCGCGGTCGCGCAGGAACGCGGCGAAGTCCTCGGCCACCTCCGGGTGCTTGAGGCCGTAGTCGACAGTCGCCTCGAGATAGCCGAGCTTGCTGCCGCAGTCGTAGCGGCGGCCCTCGAAGGCGTACGCCAGGACCTTCTCCTCCCGAGCAGCGCACGATCCCGTCGGTGAGCTGGATCTCGCCGCCGGCGCCGGGCGGCATCGTGCTCGCAGGTGATGGAATAGCGCGGGGCGTCAGCACGTAGCGGCCGACGACGGCCAGCGTCGACGGCGTGCGTCCCGGGCTTGGCTTCTCGACGATCCGCGTCGATCGGCGCCGCGCCGTCCTCGAGCGCGCCGGCCTCGACGATGCCGTAGCTGCCGGTTTCGGCCGGCGCGACCTCATGACGCCGATGACGGCGCATCGGTGACGTTGATCGTAGATCTCGGTCATCTGCTTGATCACCGGCGTGGCCGCGTCGATCAGGTCGTCGGCCAGGAGCACGGCGAAAGGCTCGTCGCCGAGCACGGCCGCGGCGCACAGCACCGCGTGGCCCAGACCCAGCGCCTCGGACTGGCGGACGTAGATGCAGGTGACGTCCGTCGGCACGATGGCCTTCACCACTTCCAGCAGCTTTTGTCTTGTTGCGCGCTTGAGCTCGTTTCCAGCTCGTAGGCTTTGTCGAAGTGGTCCTCGATGGCCCGCTTGTTGCGGCCGGTGATGAAGATCATGTGGGTGATCCCTGCAGCCACCGCCTCCTCCACGGCGTACTGGATCAGCGGCTTGTCGACGACCGGAAGCATCTCCTTCGGGCTCGCCTTGGTGGCGGGAAGAAACGGCGTTCCCATGCCCTGCGACCGGAAACACGGCTTTCGTGACTTGCTTCATGAGTGCCTCCGTTGGCTTCAATTTGCCGGCTTTCAGCAGATTCCAGCAAGCCGTCCTCGTCGAGCACAGGAATCCCCAGCGCCACCGCCTTGGCGTACTTGCTGCCCGTCGCTTCGCCGGCGACGACATAGCTCGGTCTTCTTCGACACGCTGCCTGTGACTTTGCCCCCTGCAGCCTCGATACAGTGCCTTGGCCTCTTCGCGCGAGATGCCAGGCAGCGTTCCGGTGAGCACGAAGGTCATGCCCGGCTAGCCCCGGCGCGGCTCGGGCTGCGCCGCGCTTCCTGCGCCGGCTGCACGCCGGCGGCGCAGCAGCCGGGCGATAACGTCGCGATTGTGCGGCTCGGCGAAGAACGCGCGATGCTCTGTGCGACCACCGGGCCCGACGTCCGGGCGCCTGCAGCAGCCGCTGGCTCGTCGGCGTCCATCAGCGCGTCGAGCGACCGAAGTCCTGCGCCAGATCGCGGGCAGTGCTCTCGCCGACGTTGCGGATCCCCAGCGCGTAGACGAAGCGCGCCAGGCGTCGGATGCTTGCTGCTTTCGATGGCGGCGACAGACTTGGCAGCCGACTTTTCGCCCATGTGCTCCAGCCCGGCGAGCCGTTCGGCATCGAGGCGGTACACGTCCGCCGGTGTGTTGACCAGATCCTGCGTCGACGAGCTGGTCGACGAGCTTGTCGCCCAGGCCCTCGATATCCATCGCCCGCCGCGAAGCGAAATGCAGCAGCGCCTGCTTGCGCTGGGCCGGGCACACCAGCCCGCCGGTGCAGCGGGCCACCGCCTCGCCCTCCTCCCGCACCACCAGCCGACGCCGCACTCCGGGCACTTGCTCGGCATCACGAACGCCCGCGCATGCGCCGGGCGCCTGTCGAGCAGCACGCGCACCACCTCGGGGATCACATCGCCGGCGCGGCGGACCATCACGAAGTCGCCGACATGCACGTCCTTGCGCCGCACTTCGTCTTCGTTGTGCAGGGTCGCGTTGGTCACCGTGACGCCGCCGACGAACACCGGCTTCAGCCGCGCGACCGGCGTCAGCGCGCCGGTGCGCCCGACTTGCACGTCGATGTCGAGCACTTCGGTGCCGGCCTCCTCGGCGGCGAACTTGTGGGCCACGCGAAGCGCGGCGCGCGCGACACGAAGCCCAGCCGCTCCTGCTGCGCGAGATCGTTGACCTTGTAGACCACGCCGTCGATGTCGATACGGCAGGCTCGCGCGCTGGCTGCCGATCTCGGCGTAGTAATCGAGCAGGCCGTCGAGCCCGCGCACGACCGCTCGCTCGGCGGTCACCGGCAGGCGCAGCGCCTCGAGCCGTGCTGCATCTGCGCGTTGTGCGGTCGTCGGGCGGCGCCGTTTGCCCCAGTCGACGCGGCCGATGCCGTAGGCAAAGAAGTGCAGGCGGCGGCTGGCGGTGATGCGCGGGTCGAGCTGGCGCAGCGAGCCGGCGGCGGCGTTGCGCGGATTGACGAAGGTCTTCTCGCCCTTCGCCGCCTGCGCCTGCGTTGAGGCGTCTGGAAATCGCGCCTGAGCATCAGCACTTCGCCGCGCACCTCGAGCAGCGGCGGTGCGCTGCCCGGCAGCCGCAGCGGAATGGCGCGCGACGGTGCGCAGGTTGGCGGTGACGTTCTCGCCGCTGGTAGCCGTCGCCGCGCGTCGCGCCGACGGCTGAACGCGCCGTCTTCGTAGACGAGGCTGATCGCCAGCCCGTCGAACTTGGGCTCGACCGCGTAGTCGACGACGTCGCGCCGAGGCCCTCGCGCACGCGCCGGTCGAAGGCCTCGACCTCGGCTTCGGAGAAGGCGTTGCCCAGCGACAGCATCGGCACCCGGTGGCTGACGCTCTCGAACGCCGTCACCGGCGCCCCGCCCACGCGCTGCGTCGGCGAGTCCGGCGTCGCCAGCGCCGGATACTGCGCCTCCAGCTCCTGCAGCTCGCGAAACAGGGCGTCGTACTCGGCGTCGCTGACCGTCGGCGCATCGAGCACGTAGTAGCGGTGATCGTGCTCGTCGATGAGCCGCCGCAGCGCGCTCGCGCGCTGCGCCGCGCCGGCGGGCGGGCGGTCCGGGTGCGCGGCCGTGGCGGGGCCCATTCGCGACGCGCCGGCGCCTGCCCGTCAGCCGCCGAACAGCGCCAGCGCGCGCGGGCTTCCGGGGTCGATCCGGCGCTCCTTCAGCGCGGCGGCAGTCCGCTGCACCTGCTCCCGGATGGCGACGAGCGCCGTGTCGTCGAGCGCTCGGCGGTTGTCGTCGACGAGCGCCGCGTCGAGCGTCTGCGTCATCCGCTTCGCCGCGAGCTTCATCTGGTCGAACACGCGGACCGGGTCCGCCACGCGCGGGACGTCGAGGATGAACACCACGCCGGGCGTCGACGTCAGGCGCAGGCTCTCCGCGGTGAACGGCTCGGTCCGGTAGTTCTGCAGCGAATACAGCACCGCGCCGCTGTCGTCCTGGATCCACTCGAAGCGCCCGCTGTCCGTGAGCCGGAACCCCGCCGCCTCGGCCACGCCGCGCAGCCGGGTACCCTGGATCGTCGCCGGCCCGGTCTTCAGCACCGTGAGGCCGATCTGGACGTCGAGATCCGCGCAGACCCGATCCAGCGCTTCGGCCCGGAACGCCTCGTCCTGGGGATCGGGCGCGACGTATGCCGCCGGCAGCGCGGTCGCCAGGTCGGCCACCAGCCGGACGAAGCGCTCCAGCAGCGGGCGGGTCGCCGCCCCCGCGCGATCGGCGAGCAGCAGGCAGGCGGCCAGCTCGCGCCATTCGCCGGCGGTGTCCGACCTGAGCAGCTGCCACGGGGCGTCCGGTGCGGCGCGGCCGAACCAGCGCAGCGGCTTGCCGACCCGGGCGTGCAGTCCCGCGGCCAGCGCGCCCGCGGCGACCGGGCGCACCGGCTGCAGCGTGATCACGCATTCGGTCTCGGCGTCCGGCTGCGGAAGCCGGTCGCCTGGCGCCGCCGCGAGCAGGGCGCCGGCCGCCGGCGCCCGATCGGGCGGGGGCGCCGGCGCGGGCTCCGAGGGCGGCGGCACGAAATCCAGCGGCGGAACGAAGTCGGCGGCATCGTCGTCGGCACCGCCACGCGGCGCGTTGGCCGCCGCCGCATCGGCCTGCGCGGCGACGGCGACCGGCGCGTCGGGGTCGTCCGCGGAGCGCGAGCGTCGGCTCGACCCGCCCGGCACCGCGCGCCGCCACGGCGGCCGCGCCGCCCCCGGACTTGCGCGTCGCGGCGGCGATCCGCCGCCGGACGCGGCGCTCCTGCGCCCAGTTGTAGATCAACACGCCGACGACGAGGACGACGCCGCCGATGATGAGGCCGATCTGGAGCGAGCTCATGCGGAACCGATGCGGAGGAGGCGGAAGCGGGTGCGCCCGGGGCCGGAAATGCCGCGCGACGGCGCGCAGCGCGAACTGCGCCGATTATAGCCCCACCGCGCGCGGCGAACGCGCGCCTGCCCGCGCCCGCGGCGGGCGCGCGCCGTCACGCGGCGCCCGCCTCCGCGATCTGCAGCGCCGCCTCGATGTCGACCGACACCACCCGCGAGACGCCCGGCTCGGGCATCGTGATCCCGACCAGCTGGCTCGCCATCTCCATCGTGATCTTGTTGTGCGAGATGAACAGGAACTGCGTGCTCTCGGACATCGTCTGCACCATCTGGCAGAAGCGCCCGGTATTGGGGTCGTCCAGCGGCGCGTCGACCTCGTCGAGCAGGCAGAACGGCGCCGGATTGATCTGGAACAGCGCGAACACCAGCGAGATCGCGGTCAGCGCCTTTTCCCCGCCGGAGAGCAGGTGGATCGACGTGTTGCGCTTTCCCGGCGGCTGGGCGATCACCTGCACGCCGGAGTCGAGGATTTCCTCGCCGGTCAGCACCAGCTTCGCCTGCCCGCCTCCGAACAGCACCGGGAACAGCCGCGAGAAGTTCTCGTTGACGGTCTCGAAGGTCTGCTGGAGCAGCTGCCGCGATTCGCGGTCGATCTGGCGGATCGCGCTCTCCAGCGTGGCCAGCGCCTCGGTCAGGTCCTCCGCCTGCGCGTCCAGATACGCCTTGCGCTCCTGCGCGACGGTGAGCTCGTCGAGCGCGGCGAGATTGACGGCGCCGAGCCCGGCGATGGCGCCCGACAGGCGCTCGATCTCGCCCGGCAGCGCCGACTTGCTGCCGAAGGCCTTCAGCAGCGCCGGGAGCGCGGCCAGGTCCGCCTGCGCCTCGGCGAGCTGGTCGACGAACTGCTGCTCCTGCAGCGCCGCGGCCTGCTCCTTGAGCCGCGTCTCCTCGATCTTCGCCCGTGCGGGCTCCAGCCGGTGCTCGGCCGCAAGCCGCGCCTCCTCCGCCGTCCGCAGCGCGGCAGCAATGCCTTCCAGCGCGTCGCGCGCGGCGGCGAGCGCCTGGTCGGCGACGCCGCGCGCCGCGAGCTGCCGCTGCAGCGCCTGCTCCACCGGCGTCCAGTCGATCGCCGCGCGCTCGGAATCGAGCTGTGCCAGCAGCCCCTGCTGCTGCGCGACCTGCGCCGCCAGCGCTTCCCGGCGGCGATCCATCTCGGCCAGCCGCTCGCGGCCGCTGCGTTCCGCGAACGCCGCTTCCTGCGCCGCTCGCTCGGCGACGCGCACCCGCTCGCGGCCGCGCGCCAGCGCCTGGTCGGCCTCGTCGCGGGCGATTCGCGCGCGCGTCGCGGCGGACGATCTCGTCGTGCCGCCGCGACTGGGCGTCGGCCAGCTCGGCGGCGACCCCACGCGTGCGCTCCTGCTCCTGCGCGTCCTGGGCCTCGAGATCGGCGAGCTCCTGCGCGATCTGCGCGCGACGCCGCGCGGCGGCCTCGGCCGCCTGCTGCAGCTGCAGGAGCTCCAGCTCGAGATCGTGGCAGCGGCGCTGCTGCGACGCCGAAGGCGAGGCTTTCCGCGTGGTACGACTGCTGCGCGGCATCGAGCTCGGCGGCGACGGCGGCCAGCGCGTCGCGCGCAGCGGTCGCGGCCGCGGTCGCCGTCGCGATCGCCTGGGCCAGGTCGGAGAGCTCGCGCTGCCGCGCGAGCACGCCGTGGAGCTCGTTGTCCGGCGCGAAGAAGCCGATGCCCTGCGCGCCGACGAGGTGCCCCTGCGGCGTGACGAAAGCCTCGCCGACGGCGAGCTCGCCGCGGTCGGCGAGCGCCTGCGCGGCGTCGGGGCGGCAGCGCACGCCGCGCAGCCAGTCGGCCAGCAGGCGCGCGCTGCGCGGACGGCGCGCCGCGCAGCTTCGCCAGCAGCGAATCCGCCGGCGCCGCGTCGCCTCCCGGAGCCGCGTCGCCGTCCGGCGCGTAGACCGCGAGCCGGCCCGGCGGCGTGGCGCCGGACTCGAGCCACGGCGCGGCTGCGTCCAGGCGCTCGAGCTCGACCGCGTTGAGCCGTTCGCGCAGCACCGCTTCGAGGGCGTCCTCCCAGCCGGGCTCGATGTCGAGGCCCTGCCAGAGCCGGTGGGCCCCCGCCAGCGCCCGCTCTTCGAGCCACGCGGCGTTGTCCTTGCCCTGCCCGATCCGCGCCTGCAGCGCGGAGAGCGCCTGCGCGCGGGCCTCGAGCTCGCCCTGCCGGCGCGCGGCCTGCTGCGAGGCGTCGCCGGCGCCGCGCTGCGCGTCCTGCAGCGCCTGCACGCGCTCGCGCAGCGCGGTGAGGCTCGCCTCCCGGCCGGCGAGCTCGGCGGCTTCCTGCGCCAGCTGCTCCTCGACTTCCCGCATCGCGTCGCCGGCGAGCGGCGGAAGCTCCGCGAGCTCGCCGGCCAGCCGCTCGCGCCGCTCGCCGAGCTGCGCCAGCATCCGCTGGCCGTTGTCGCGCTGGATCTCGGCAACGCGGATCGCCTGCTCGATCAGCGCGATCTGCTGCTGCAGCTCGGCGGCGCTGCCGGCGGCCTCCTGCACCGCCGCTTCCAGCGCCGGCAGCGCCGCCGCCGCGGCGCGCTCCTCGTCCGCCGCGGCTTCACGCGCGGTCAGCGCGCCTTCCAGCCCGGCTTCCGCCGCCGCACGGTCGGCGGCGAGCGCGCTCTCCTGCGCGCCCAGCGTGGCCAGCTGCTCGGTCAACTGCGCCAGCTGCTGCGTGAGCCGGGTCTCGTTCTCGCGGGCGAACGCAAGCTGCTGCTCGAGCCGGGTCACCTCGGCATTGGTCCCGTAGAACTCGCCCTGCCGAGCGTGCAGCGCGTCGCCGGCGGTGAAGTGTTCGTTGCGCAGCGTCTCGAGCCTGGCTTCGACCGCGCGAACCTCCGCCTGCAGCCCCTCGAAGGCCACCGTCTGGGTCGCGATGTCGGTCGCGTGGCGCTCGCGGGCGCGCGCCGCGTCCTGCTGCTTCGAGTGCCACAGCAGCTGCTGCGTCTGCCGGAGTCGGTCCTCCAGGTCGCGGTATTCGGCGGCGACCTTCGCCTGCGCGTCGAGCCGCTCGAGCTGCGTGCCGAGCTCCTGGCGGATGTCCTCCACCCGCGCCAGGTTCTTGCGCGTGTCGGCGATCCGGGATTCGGTTTCCTTGCGCCGCTCCTTGTACTTCGACACCCCCGCCGCTTCCTCGAGGAAGATCCGCAGCTCCTCCGGCTTGGCCTCGATCACGCGCGAGATCATGCCCTGCTCGATGATGGCGTAGGCGCGCGGGCCGAGGCCGGTCCCGAGGAAGAGGTCGTAGATGTCGCGGCGCCGGACCGGGATGTTGTTGATGTAGTAGGAGGAGTCGCCGTCGCGCGTGAGCACCCGCTTGATCGACAGCTCCGCGTACTGGCCCCACTGGCCGCCGATGCGGCCCAGGCTGTTGTCGAAGTTGAGCTCGACCGAGGCGCGCCCCACGGGCTTGCGCTCGCCCGCGCCGTTGAAGATGACGTCCTGCATCGACTCGCCGCGCAGCGCCGACGCCTTCGACTCGCCCAGCACCCAGCGCACGGCGTCGATGACGTTGGATTTCCCGCAGCCGTTGGGGCCGACGATGCCGACGAGCTGCCCCGGCGTGCCGATGGTCGTCGGGTCGACAAACGACTTGAACCCGGAGAGCTTGATCTGGGTGAGGCGCACGGCGGATTGGGAACCGGTGGTGGCGTGGACGTGCGCCGCGTTTCGCGGATGCGATGCGGCCAAAGCCGGAAATTATAGCCGAATCGGGCCGTCCGCCGTGGTTTGCAGGGCCGCGCCGACGTCGCGACCCGGGCTCATTCGAGCTCGCGCCCGAGCCGCGCGACCGCCTTGAGCGCCGCATCGCGCGCCTGCGCGTAGACCGTCAGCTTCCAGTCGTCGCCTTCGTCGTGGAACGCCGCGCGCATCTGCTGCCTGATCTCGCTGCGCAGCGCGACGGGGGCATCGGGATGATTGTGCAGCCAGTGATCGGCCCGCAGTGCCGCGAGCACCTCGGCGAGCGGCACTGTCCCGTACTCGAGCCCGACCAGCGCGCGCTCGACGCCCGGGCACTCGTCGTAGGCGGCGCCGAGCGCCACGCCGGACACCGCGGCGGACGACGACGACCCGTCGTGGATCGAGGTGACCGCGCCGCCCCACCAGCTGCGCGTGCGCGCGAAATCGGACGGGACGTCCCGGCCGGCGTAGATCAGCTCGCCGTGACCCCGCGGCCCGAGGCCGGTGTGGAAATCGATCCACCCCAGGCGCTCGCGGCCGGCGCCGTGCCGGCGCAGCACCGCGCGCAGCGTCAGGTTGCTCCACGTCGGGCGATCCCCGCCGTAGAACAGCCCGTCCGGAAACGTGGTCTGCCCGCCGGTGACCGCCGCCTGGAAGGCGCGCTCGCCGCGCGCCGCGACGCAGGCCGCGAGGCGCCGCTCGTTGTCCGCCGACGGCGGCCACGTCGCCGGCAGCAGCAGCGGATGCACTTCGGCATAAGCGGCGTCCGACGGCGGCGGCGCCCCGAAGTCGCGAAAATTCCGGTTGAGGTCGACGTTGTCCTCGTTGACGCGGCGGCCGTGCGAAAAGCCGTACGGGTTGACGGCGTGAACGAAGAGCACGGCGACCCCGGCGGCGCCGACGGCGTCGACGAAGACGGGATCGCGCAGGAGCCCGACCTGGCAGCCGGCGCCGCAGTAGCCCTCGATGCCGTGGGTGCCCGAGGTCAGCACCAGCAGACCGGGTGCGCCGGCCCTGCCGAGCAGCGCCACGTCCATCGCCAGCGGCTCGCCGTCGACCCCGTGGCGATCCGGAAGCCCGTGCGCCTCGATCGCAAGCTGCCGCTCGCGCACCGCCGCATGGAACTTCGCCCGCGCATCCGCGTAGCTGTGGGGGAACTGGGAGACCGGATCCATGGGCGGGGTCGAAAGACGCAGCGGCCGCGGGCATGCCCGCGCAGTCGTGGTTCGGGGTCAGGCGCGCACCAGCGGCATCGCCGACTCGGCCAGGGCGGCAAGATAGCCGGCGCCGAGCGGAATCACCGCATCGTTGAAGTCGTACCGGCTGTTGTGCAGGAAGGACCCGGACTCGATGCCGCCCTGTCCGAGCCGCGCGAACGCGCCCGGCCGCTCGAGCAGCATGAACGAGAAGTCCTCCGCCCCCATCGACGGGTCGAGGTTGCGCACGCACGTTGCCGCGGCCGACCAGCGCCTCGGCGACCGTCGCGGCGAACTCGGCCTGCGCGGCGTGGTTGATCGTCGCCGGATAGATTCGCTCGTAGTCGAGCGTGGCCGTGGCGCCGAACGCGGCGGCGATCGCCGGAACCATCTCGGAGAGGCGCCGCTCGATCATGTCCTGGGTCGCCGGGCGGAACGTGCGCACGGTGCCGACGAGCTTGGCATGCGCCGGGATCACGCTCATCGCCCCCGGGTTGCCGGCTTGCATCGCGCAGATGCTGACGACCGCCGTGTCCATCGGGCTCACGTTGCGGCTCACGATCGACTGCGCCGCCGTGATGATGTGGCCGGCGACCAGCACCGGATCGACGGCGATGTGCGGGTGCCCGCCGTGGCCGCCGCGGCCGTCGATGGTGATCTCGATGCGATCCGCCGCCGCCATCGCCGCCCCCGGCGTGATGCCGATCTTCCCCGGCGGCAGCCCGGGCCAGTTGTGCAGCGCGTAGACCTCGTCGGCCGGAAAGCGCTCGAACAGCCCGTCCTCGATCATCACCTTCGCGCCGCCGTGGCCTTCCTCGCCCGGCTGGAAGATGAGGTACGCGGTGCCGTCGAAGCTGCGGGTCTCGTGCAGATAGCGGGCGGCCGCGAGCAGCATCGTCGTGTGGCCGTCGTGGCCGCAGCCGTGCATCCGGTCCTTGTGCCGCGACTTGTGCGCGAACTCGTTCTCCTCCTGCATCGGCAGCGCGTCCATGTCGGCGCGCAGGCCGACGGCGCGGCCGCTGCGCTCGTCCTGCCCGCGCACGACGGCGACCACCCCCGTCCGGCCGATCCCCGCGTGGTGCTCGATGCCCAGCGCGGTCAGCCGCTCGCAGACGATCCTGGCCGTGCGGTGCTCGTCGAAGCCGAGCTCGGGATGCATGTGCAGGTCGTGGCGCAGCGCGGTGAAGTCGGCGTGCCAGCGGCGGATGTGTTCGACGGTGCTCATCGGATCCCTGAAAGGGCGCCTCGACGCGCCGCGCGAGCCGCGTGCATCGGGTGCGATCCGATGATGCAGCAACCCCTTCCGAGCGTCAATTCGCGCCGGATCCGGCGATCGCCGCGGCGGCGAAGGCCGGACGAAATCCGCTGGATCTGTGGTTCAATACCGGCCGGATCCGGTCCCGCTCCCGCATGCTGCGCTTCCTGCTCACCCGCATCAGCCTCGTCGTGCCGACGTTCATCGGGATGACGCTGCTGGCGTTCTTCCTGATCCGCATCGTGCCCGGCGACCCGATCGAGACGATGGCCGGCGAGCGCGGCATCGACGCCGCGCGGCACGAGGCGCTGCTCAAGGAGTACGGGCTCGACCGGCCGGTACTGGTGCAGTACGGCATCTACATCGGGCGCGTGCTGCACGGCGACCTCGGCAAGTCGATGATCACGCAGGCGCCGGTGCTGCAGGAATTCGCGACGCTGTTCCCCGCCACCATCGAGCTCGCGCTGTGCGCGATCGTGTTCGCGCTGGCCGTGGGCATCCCGGCCGGGATGATCGCGGCGGTGCGCCGCAACTCGATCTTCGACCACGGGGTGATGGGGGTGTCGCTGACCGGCTACTCGATGCCGATCTTCTGGTGGGGGCTGCTGCTGATCCTGTTCTTCTCGGTGAAGCTCGGCTGGACGCCGGTGTCGGGACGCATATCGGTGATGTACTTCATCGAGCCGGTCACCGGCTTCCTGACCATCGACACGCTGCTCTCCGGCGAGAAGGGCGCGTTCCGCTCGGCGGTGTCGCACCTGATCCTGCCGACCATCGTGCTCGGCACCGTCCCGCTCGCGATCATCGCGCGGATGACGCGCTCGGCGATGCTGGAGGTGCTGGGCGAGGACTACATCCGCACCGCGCGCGCCAAGGGCCTGTCGAACCGGCGGGTGGTCGCGCTGCACGCGTTCCGCAACGCGCTGATCCCGGTGATCACGGTGATCGGCCTGCAGGTCGGCGTGCTGTTCACCGGCGCCATCCTGACCGAGACCATCTTTTCCTGGCCCGGCGTGGGCAAGTGGCTGATCGAGGCGATCAACCGCCGCGACTACCCGGTGCTGCAGGGCGGGCTGCTGATGCTCGGGCTGGTGGTGATGGTGGTCAATCTGCTGGTCGACGTCGCCTACGGCGTCATCAATCCACGCGATCAGGCGGGCGACATGAGCAGCAGGCACGCGACGAGGCTCATGCCCCGCACGTGCATCGACGTCGCCGCCCCGCCCGGCCCGCTGCGCGAGTTCTGGGGCTATTTCAGCGCCAACCGCGGCGCCGTCGCCGGACTGGTCATCGTCGTCGCCGTGCTGTTGATGGCGGCGTTCGCCGAGGTGCTCGCGCCCTATCCGCCGAACCTGACCAACAACGCGGTGTTCCTGCAGCCGCCCGCGTGGCAGGCCGGAGGCTCGTGGGCGTATCCGCTGGGCACCGACGCCATCGGGCGCGACATCCTGTCCCGGCTGATCTTCGGCGCGCGGCTGTCGCTGCTGATCGGCATCGCGGTGGTCTTCGCTGTCGATCGTCGTCGGCATCGCGCTCGGGCTGGTGGCCGGGTTCGCCCGCGGCGTGACCGAGATCGCGATCATGCGGCTGATGGACATCATCCTGACGCTGCCGAGCCTGCTGCTCGCCATCGTCATCGTCGCCATCCTCGGGCCGGGACTGATGAACGCGATGCTCGCGGTGGCGGTGGTGGTGCTGCCGCACTACGTCCGGATCACGCGCGCGGCGGTGATCACGGAAACGGCGAAGGACTACGTCACCGCGGCGCGCGCCAACGGCGCGAGCCGGCTGCGGCTGATGTTCAGCGAGGTCCTGCCCAACTGCGCCGCTCCGCTGATCGTGCAGGCGTCGCTGGGCGTCTCGACCGCCATCCTCGACGCCGCCGCGCTGGGCTTTCTCGGGCTGGGCGCACAGCCGCCGGCGTCCGAATGGGGCACGATGCTGGCCGACGCGCGCGAGTTCGTGCTGCGCGCCTGGTGGGTGGTGACCTTGCCGGGGCTGATGATCCTGATCACCGTGCTGGCGTTCAACCTGCTGGGCGACGGGCTGCGCGACGCGCTCGACCCGAAGCTCAAGCGCTAGCGCCGCTGACGCCCATCCCCGCCGACCACGTCATGGCCTTGCTCGAGATCGAGGATCTGCACGTCGACTTTCCGTCGCAGGGCGCGGTCATGCACGCGGTGGAGGGCGTGAGCCTGTCGCTCGACGAAGGCGAGGTCCTGGGCATCGTCGGCGAGTCCGGCTCCGGGAAGAGCGTGACCATGCTGGCGGTGATGGGGCTGGTGGCCTATCCCGGCCAGGTTCGCGCGCGGCGCCTGCAATTCGCCGGCCACGACCTGCTGCGCGTGTCCGACGCCGCGCGACGCAGGCTGGTCGGCAAGGACGTGGCGATGATCTTCCAGGATCCGACCACCAGTCTCAATCCCTGCTTCACCGTCGGCTTCCAGCTCACCGAGACGCTGCGGCTGCACCTGGGGATGGACCGTCGCGCCGCGCGCGAGCGCGCCGTCGAGTTGCTGGAGCAGGTCGGCATCCCCGCCGCGGCGAGCCGCCTCAAGGACTTTCCGCACCAGCTCTCCGGCGGCATGAACCAGCGCGTGATGATCGCGATGGCGATCGCCTGCAATCCGCGGCTGCTGATCGCCGACGAGCCGACCACCGCGCTCGACGTGACCATCCAGGCGCAGATCCTCGATCTGCTGCGCGGCCTGCAGCAGGAGCGGGGAATGGCGCTGGTGCTGGTCACCCACAACATGGGCGTCGTGGCCGAGATGGCGCAGCGCGTCGCCGTGATGTACGCCGGGCAGGTGGTCGAGGAACGCGGCGCCGACGCGCTGTTCGCGGCGCCGCAGCACCCTTACACCGCGGCGCTGCTGGCGGCGATGCCCGAGCGCAGCACCGGCGACGCGCGGCTGGCCACGATCTCCGGCGTCGTCCCGGGCCTCTACGACCGGCCCGTCGGCTGCCTGTTCGCGCCGCGCTGCACCTATGCCACCGCGAATGCCTGCCAGTCCCGGCCCGGGCTGCGGGCCTGGCAGGACGGGCTCGTCCGCTGCCACTTCCCGCTCGGCGATGCGCAGCGCGACGCGGCCATCGCCCGTGACGGCGCCGCCGCCGGCGCCGTCACGCCGTGAGCGCAGCGCGCCGCACCCGGGGACCTCGATGAGCGCCGCGGTCGAGACCCGCGGCGCCGACGCCACCGCGCCGGTGGTCGAGGCGCGCGACCTGACGCGGATCTACGAGATCCGCCGCGGCCCGATGCGCGAGCCGGCGCGGCTGCAGGCGGTGGGCGGCGTGTCGTTCGCCATCGACGCCGGCCGCACGCTGGCGGTGGTCGGCGAATCCGGGTGCGGCAAGTCGTCGCTGGCGCGCGTGGTCTCGCTGATCGAGCCGCCCTCCTCCGGCGTGCTGCGGCTGTCCGGCGTCGACGCGACGGCCCCGTCGGCGGCCGGCATGGCTGAGTTGCGCCGAACGGTCCAGATGGTGTTCCAGAACCCGTACGGCTCGCTCAATCCCCGCAAGAAGATCGGCGCGATCCTGGAAGCGCCGCTCGCCATCAACACCGACCTGGCCCCGGCCGAGCGGGCCGAGCGGGCGCGCGCGATGCTGGCCAGGGTCGGGCTGCGGCCCGAGCACTACGCCCGCTATCCGCACATGTTCTCGGGCGGGCAGCGGCAGCGGATCGCCATCGCCCGATCGCTGATGCTCTCCCCGGCGCTGGTCGTCGCCGACGAGCCGGTGTCCGCGCTCGACGTCTCGGTCCAGGCGCAGGTGCTGAACCTGCTCGCCGACCTGCAGGCCGAGCTGGGCCTCGCGTACCTGTTCATCTCGCACGACCTCGGGGTCGTCCGCCACATCAGCCACGAGGTGCTGGTGATGTACCTGGGCCTGGCGATGGAGCAGGGTCCGAAGGAGCGCATCTTCGCGCGCCCGCTGCATCCGTACACGCAGGCGCTGCTGGCGTCGACGCCGGGCATGGCCGGGATCGACCGCGCCCAGCGGATCGTCCTGAAGGGCGAACGGCCCTCCCCGCTCGATCCGCCCCGGGGCTGCGTGTTCTCGACCCGCTGCGCGCACGCCGTCGAGCGCTGCCGCGTCGAGCGGCCCGCCCCCCGCCCGCTGGACGGCCGGCAGGTGGCCTGCCATCTTGCGCACGAATTCCTCGATCCGGCTCATACTAATCGGGTTGCTGCGCACGACGCAGCCCAAACCACAGGAGTTTCCTACATGACGAGCTTCAAACCGGCCACCCGGTGGACGCACGGCGCACGGCGCGCCGTCGTTGCCGCGCTGGCGCTTCCCGCGCTGCTGATCGCGGCCGACCTCTCGGCGAAGACGCTGGTCTTCTGCTCGGAAGGCAGCCCCGAGAACTTCTATCCCGGCGTGAACACCACCGGCACCTCGTTCGACGCCAACAGCCAGATCTACGGCCGCATCGTCGACTTCGAGCGCGGCGGCACCGCGGTCGTGCCCGGCCTCGCCGAGAGCTGGGACATCTCGCCTGACGGCACCGTCTACACCTTCCACCTGCGCAAGGGCGTGAAGTGGCACAACCACCGCGCGTGGAAACCCACGCGCGACTTCAACGCCGACGACATGATGTTCATGATCGAGCGGCAGTGGAAGGAGGACAACCCTTACTTCAAGGTGACGAGCTCCAACCACTCGTACTTCAACGACATGGGCATGCCCAAGCTGCTGAAGTCCGTGGAGAAACTCGACGACTACACGGTGCGGATCACGCTCAACCGGCCCGAGGCACCGTTCCTGTCGGACCTGGCGATGGAATACGCCGGCGTGCAGTCGAAGGAGTACGCCGACGCGATGCTGAAGGCGGGGACGCCCGAGAAGATCGACCAGGAGCCGATCGGCACCGGGCCGTTCTACCTGGTCCAGTACCAGAAGGACGCGATCGTGCGCTACAAGGCGTTCCCGCAGTTCTGGGGCGGCAAGGCCAAGATCGACGACCTGGTGTTCTCGATCACGCCTGACGCGTCGGTGCGCTGGGCCAAGCTGCAGAAGGGCGAGTGCCACGTGATGCCGTATCCGAACCCGGCCGACCTCGACGCGATCCGCAAGGATCCGGGCGTCGTCGTACTCGAGCAGCCGGGCCTCAACGTCGGCTACCTCGCCTACAACACGACGAAGAAGCCGTTCGACGACGTGCGCGTGCGCAAGGCCGTCAACATGGCGATCAACAAGCAGGCGATCATCGACGCCGTCTACCTCTCCGCCGGCGTCGCGGCGAAGAATCCGATCCCGCCGACCATGTGGTCGTACAACAACTCGATCAAGGACGATCCCTACGATCCGGCGGCAGCGAAGAAGCTTCTGGCGACCGCCGGGTATCCCGACGGCTTTTCCACCGACCTGTGGGCGATGCCGGTGCAACGGCCGTACAACCCCAACGCGCGCCGGATCGCCGAGCTGATGCAGGCCGACCTCGCCAAGGTGGGCGTCAAGGCCGAGATCAAGAGCTTCGAGTGGGGCGAGTACCGCAAGCGGATGCAGGCCGGCGAGCACCAGATGGGCATGCTGGGCTGGACCGGCGACAACGGCGACCCGGACAACTTCCTGCACACGCTGCTGGGCTGCGACGCCGCCAAGACCAACGGCAGCAACGTCGCCAAGTTCTGCTATCAGCCGTTCGAGGACCTGGTGCTGAAGGCCAAGGTCGTCTCCGACCGCAAGCAGCGCACCGACCTGTACATGCAGGCGCAGGTGATCTTCAAGGAGCAGGCGCCGTGGTTCACCATTGCGCACGCGGTGCAGCTGAAGCCCGTGCGCAAGGAGGTCGTCGACTTCAAGCTCTCGCCGTTCGGCCGGCACAACTTCTACGGCGTCGACCTCAAGGAATAGCGGGGCACCGACGGGCCGCGATCCGGCGCCCTTTGGCGCCGAACCAAAATGGGGTCAGGTCCAATTTCCCTCAATCGAGAGAAAATGGACCTGACCCCATTTTGCGCTGCTGCCGCGTGGCGTACAGGCAGATCCCGGCGGCGACCGAGACGTTGAGGCTCTCGACGCTGCCGGCAAGCGGAATGCCGACGATCCGGTCGCACGACTCGCGCGTCAGGCGGCGCAGCCCCGTCCTTCCGCTCCGAGCACCCACGCCACGGGTCCGCTCACGTCGGCGGTGAACAGGCTTTCGCCGCCGGCATCGGCGCCGAGGATCCAGATGCCGTGATCCTTCATCGCGCGCAGCGCCCGCGCGAGGTTGGTGACGGTGACGACGGGGACGGTATCGGCCGCGCCGCTCGCCGCCTTGGCCACCGTCGCATTGACGCCGACGGCGCGATCCTTCGGGACGATCACCGCGTGCGCACCGAACGCGTCGGCGCTGCGCAGGCAGGCGCCGAGGTTGTGCGGATCGGTGACGCCGTCGAGCACCAGCAGCAGTGCCGGCTCGGGGAGCGTCTGCAGCACGTCGTCGAGCGCGGCGGGCGCCGCCTGCGCCGCGACGACCGCGACCACGCCCTGGTGCCGCGTGGTGCCCGCGAGCTCGGCGAGCCGGGCGTCGTCGGCCTGCTCGACCGTGCATCCCGCGGCGCGGGCGAGTGCCAGCAGGTCGCGCGCGCGCGCGTCGCCGCGCGTGTCGGAAACGTGGATGCTGCGCACCGATTCCGGCCGCAGCTTCAGGCGCGCGGCGACCGCGTGGAAACCGTGCAGCGTGCGGGTGGGATTCATCGGGCGATAGGAGGCGGCGGCGCGCGCCTCGCCGCGACTCGTGGCCGGGCGGGTGACGTGGTAGTGTAGCGCAGCATCGCCTCCCGCCCGCGCGACCACCGACCGACGACCGCACCCCCGATGAGTGGACAACTGCGCCAGATCATCGAGGGTGTCCTGCTGGTGTTCGCCGCGCTGCTCCCGATCGTCAACCCGTTCGGCGGCGCACCGGTATTCCTGGCGATGACCGCCGACTGCACGCCCGAATTGCGCCAGGCGCTGGCGACGCGCGTCGCCGTGAACGCGTTCGTGCTGCTGCTGTGCTCGGTGTTCGTCGGAACCTACGTGCTCAACCTGTTCGGGCTGTCCGTGCCGATCGTCCAGGTCGCCGGTGGCCTGATCGTCTGCGGGCTGGGCTGGGACCTGCTGCGGCAGGACTCCGCGGCGCCGGGCCTCGCGCCGCCTGCGGGCGCCACCACACTCGACATCGGCACGCGCGCGTTCTATCCGCTGACGCTGCCGCTCACCGTCGGGCCGGGCACCATATCGGTGGCCATCACGCTCGGCGCCAATCACTCGGGCGGGATGCGCTCGTTGCTGGTGAACGGCACCAGCGAGCTCATCGGAGTGACGCTCACCGCCGCGACGATCCTCGTCTGCTACCGCTATGCCGACCGCATGCTGCGCGCGCTGGGCGAGACGGGAACCAGCGTGCTGGTGCGGCTGTCGGCCTTCATCCTGCTTTGCATCGGCGTGCAGATCCTGTGGAACGGCGTCAGCGCGCTGCTCGGGTCGCTGCCGCTGGCCAGGACGCATTGACCTGCCGGACGCGGCCGCCGGCCCGTTGGCGCGTGCACGAGGGGTCGGGTATAATTTTGCGCTTCCCTCGATAGTCGGCCGGGTCGCCCCGCGCCGGCGCGCATCACGGGCTGTTGTAGCTCAGCTGGTAGAGCAACTGATTCGTAATCAGTAGGTCCGCGGTTCGATTCCGCGCAACAGCACCAAAACAATCAACGACTTGGGTTGGAACAGGCCGTTCTGGCTTCCGGCTTGGGTAACGCCCGGGCAACGCCAAGACCAATGTCGCCGGTCTCGCGGCGATCACGCCACTCGACAACGACTCGCAGCATCGCGCGCACTTTCGCCCTAGCCGCGATCGCGGTACAGGCCTCGGTCCGCACCGATCCGGGCGGCCAGTGCGGCGATGGTGTCCAGGTGCGGGGTGTCGATGCCGGCGGCCCGAGCAAACGCCTGCGGCGCGAGCACCAGCGCGTCGATCTCCAGGTCCCGGTTGCGATCGTAATCCTGGCGGATCGACGGCATGTGGTCGGGCGGGTTGCGCAGAATTTCCCGCGGATCGAGGACGCTCGCGTCGATGCCGTGCGCCCGCGCGGTGGCGATGCCTTCGTGGGCAATTGCGAGGAAGATCGCGGCCAGCCTCTCGTCCTCGCGCACCACGGTGGCCTTGCGCCCGGTGAGCAGACACAGGATGGACAGGCTCATGTTCACTATCAGCTTGCCCCATACCGCCTGGCGGATGCGTCCGACCGGGGGGACGCTGAACCCGGCACCCTCGAGCATCTGGCGCAGCTCGTCCAGGCGGCCGCTGCGTCCATCGTCGGCCCGCCCGATGTAGAGCACGTTGTGATGGGGAGTGTCGTTGACGATGACCCCCGGCGCGACCACTTCGTTGGAGGAATGAATCACCGCGCCGCAAATTCGGGGGATGGCAAGCAAACGACTCAGCGCCCCCTCGGGATCGAGAAACGCGAGATCCGGCGGCGGCGGCAGGGACGGCGCAATCCCCAGACCGTACCACCACGGAATCCCGTTTTGCGCGAACACCACCTCGGTCTGTGGCCCCACGAGCGGAACAAGCCCACTGGCCAGGACGCCGGGCGCGGTGGCCTTGACGGTGACGACCACCACTTCCTGCACCCCGAGGCTCCGCGGGTCATCAGAGGCCTCGACCTGCGCGCGGATCGTCTCCGAGCCGGCGCGCACGGTGATCCCGTCGCGGCGAATCGCGGCGATCGACTCGCCACGGGCGATGATCGAGACCGGGTGGCCGGCGGCACCGAGCCGGGCGGCGATGTGACCTCCAACCGCTCCGGCACCAAATACCGCAACGCGCATGCCTTCCCGCTCCTCCGGACTGCCGCGAAGCATAACATCGGCGGACGAGCTCGACACGATCACCCGTACCCGCGGTCGCCGCGCGGGAGCTTGAAACCGGCATCGTAGGCAAGCCACGCATCAACGCGCGGCGTGAAGCGGCCGCTGTCGCGCTCTTCGGCCAGAAAGGCGCGCATCTCCTGGCGCAGCGAACGTCCGGCACCAGGAAGAATCGGAGCTTCAAAACCAAAACGCACATGCGCCTCGAAATGAATGCGCGGCGCCCGGCCGCCTGACAGCCTCGCGGGCACGATGTATGCTCCACCGATGACACCGAATCTCCTCCGCCAGCGGTGGCAATCCGGCGCGGCGCAGCAGGGCCGCGCGGCCGCCGTCGCCGGACCATGATCATCGAAGTCGTATGCCAACGTATCGCGCGGATGCGCAACGTCGGCAGATCTGCCCTCCCCGCAATTGCTGACCGCGGGTTGCAGCCCCGACCGGCCGATCCGGGCACCATCGGCGACCGACTCCGTGGACTGCCGCCACCGTCGATTTCTGCACGCCAGCTGCACGATCGATGACCGGCCGGGACCAGCCGCCGGGCGTGGAGCGATCCGTGTGCCGGCGGCAACTTCGACCATGACGCTCGCCGAAATTCTCGCCCTCGCCCTTGCGGCCGTCGCCGGCTGGCTGGTGTGGGACAGCCTCGAGGCGCGCGAGACCGCCAATGCGGCGATGCGCGAAGCCTGCCGACGAGCGGGCTTGCTGTTCCTCGACGACACCGTCGCGCTGACGTCGATGCGCCCGGCGCGCGACAACCGGGGCAGCGTGCAACTTCGCCGCGTTTTCGGTTTCGAATACAGCGATACGGGCCACAACCGCCGGAAGGGAACCCTCACGATGATGGCCGGAACGGTCAGCGACGTGGACCTCGGCGCCGGGTCGGACTCCGCGCAGGACGGCACCGGACCCGTCTGATCTTCCGGCCGCCGACGGTGTGCGCGTCTGGCATAATCCGCGCGGCGCGCCGTGCTCGCGCAACCGACACTCGATGGAAAGAACACGATGAAGCAATGCCCATGGAATTTTGCCGCGGCGATGCTGATCGCGATCGCCGCCACCGCGCCGGTCAACGCGGAGCCGCTCGAGGACGGCATCACGGCCTATCGCGCGCGGGACTACGCGGGGGCGCTGGCAGCGTGGCAGCCGCTCGCCGACCAGGGCGTGGCCGAGGCGCAATACCGCGTCGGCACGCTGTACGCGGAAGGCAAGGGTGTCGACCAGGACGACGCCAAGGCGGTGGCGTGGTTCCGGAAGGCGGCCGACCAGGGCAACGCCGACGCCCAGTACAACCTCGCCGTCAGCTACGCGGAAGGCCTCGGCGTCGCCAAGGACGAGGCCGCTGCGCTGAAGTGGTTCCAGAGCGCCGCGGACCAGGGCATGCCCTACGCGCAGCTCAATCTGGGCATCCTCTATGCAAACCGGAAGGGTGGTCCGGCCGACGACATCGAGGCCGTCAAGTGGCTGGAGCTGGCGATCTTCGCGCTGCCCGCGGGCGGGGCGCGCTCGGACGCCGCGCGGATGCTCAAGGAAGCGGCCGACCGGCTGAACGAGGAGCAGCTGCTCGAGGCACGCGTGCGCGAGCGCGACTGGAAACGCAAGTCCGAAGGCAAGTAGCCGCGAAGCCTCCGGCGCGGCACGTTTCGTGGCGGCGCCACCCGTGCGCCGCCCCCTGCCCCGCGCCGCCGTGGGGGATAATCCCGATTGAGGTGGGAACCCACGCCCCGCGCGAGCGCCGTCCGGGGCGTGCTCTGCCTCGAACGGGGTGCGCCCCCGCGGCGCTTGCGGTGGCAGGCGGGCGGCCCCATTTTTCGATGGAACCCTCGTGCCTTGCCCGCGGCGCGCGGCGTTCGACAACGTCTCGGGAGTTCGCATGAACCTTCGCCGCCTCTTCGCCATCGCCGTGGGCGCCGCCCTCGTGACCGGCTCGCCGATGGCCGCCCAGCCGATCAAGCTCGGCGAGCTCAACAGCTACCGGGTCTTCCCTGCTTTCCTCGAGCCCTACAAGCGGGGCATGGACCTCGCGCTGGAGGAGATCAACGCCGGCGGCGGCGTGCTGGGACGGCCGCTGGAGATCGTCTCCCGCGACGACACCGGCAGCCCGGGCAACGCGGTGCGCGTCGCCGAGGAGCTCGTGACCCGCGAGCAGGTAGTGCTGCTGATGGGAACCTTCGCGTCCAACGTGGGCCTCGCCGTCGCCGATCTCGCGAAGCAGCGCAAGGTGCTGTTCCTCGCCGCCGAGCCGCTGACCGACAAGATCGTCTGGGAGAACGGCAACCGGTACACGTTCCGGCTGCGCGCCTCGACGTACATGCAGACCGCAATGCTGGTCCCGGACGCGGTGAAGCTCGACAAGAAGCGCTGGGCGATCGTCTATCCGAACTACGAATACGGGCAGTCGGCGACGGCCGCGTTCAAGAAGCAGATGATCGCGCAGCAGGCGGGCGGCATCGAGTTCGTCGAGCAGGCGGTGCCGCTGGGCAAGATCGACGCCGGCCCGGTCGTCCAGGCGCTGCTCGACGCGAAGCCGGACGCGATCTTCTCGTCGCTGTTCGGCGCCGATCTCGCCCGCTTCGTCCGCGAGGGCGAGCTGCGCGGCCTGTTCAAGAACCGGCCGGTGTTCGACCTGCTGGGCGGCGAACCCGAGTACCTCGACCCGCTGAAGAGCGAGGCGCCGGTCGGCTGGTGGGTGACCGGTTACCCGTGGTATGCGATCGACACCGTCGCGCACAAGCGCTTCCGCGACGCGTACCAGGCGAAGTACCACGACTACCCGCGGCTGGGCTCGGTGGTCGGCTACAGCACCGTCAAGGCCGCGGCGGCGGCGCTGCGCAAGGCCGGCTCCACCGACACCGAGAAGCTGGTCGCCGCCATGGAGGGCCTGACCTTCGACACCCCGTTCGGCCGCGTCAGCTTCCGCGCGCTGGACCATCAGTCGACGATGGGCGCCTTCGTCGGCCGCACCGCGCTCCGTGACGGCAAGGGCGTGATGGTCGACTGGCATTACGCCGACGGCAAGGACTACCTGCCGTCCGACGCCACGGTGAAGCGCCTGCGGCCGCAATAGCCCGGCGTGTCGCTCGCGTCGTTTTTCGCGCAGCTCCTCAACGGCCTCGCCGGCGCCTCGGCGCTGTTCCTCGTCGCGGCGGGGCTGACGCTGATCTTCGGCGTCACCCGGGTCGTGAACTTCGCGCACGGCTCGCTGTACATGCTGGGCGCGTACGTCGCGTACACGCTGGTCGGGCTGCTCGGCGCCGGACCGCTGGGCTTCTGGGGCAGCGTGCTGCTCGCCGCCGTCGCCGTGGCGATCGCCGGCGTGCTGATGGAGACGCTGCTGCTCAAGCGCATCTACGCCGCGCCGCACCTGCTGCAGCTCACGGCGACCTTCGGCGTCGTGCTGATCGTGCGCGACGCCGCGCTGGCGCTGTGGGGCGCCGAAGACCTGCTCGGCCCGCGCGCGCCGGGCTTTTCGGGGGCGATCGAGATCTTCGGCCGCGCGGTGCCCACCTACGAGCTGCTGCTGCTGGCGATCGGGCCGCTCGTCCTGCTGCTGCTCTGGCGGCTGCTCGACCGGCACGCGCTTCGGCGTCCTGGTGCGCGCGGCGACCGAGGACCGGGTGCTGGCCGGCGCGCTCGGCGTCGACGAGCGGCGGCTGTTCACCGCGGTGTTCGCGCTGGGCGCGTTCCTCGCCGGGCTCGCCGGGGCGCTGCAGCTGCCGCGCGAGCCGGCGAACCTCGGCATGGACCTCGCGGTCATCGCCGAGGCGTTCGTCGTCACCGTCGTCGGCGGACTGGGCTCGATTCCGGGCGCGTTTCTCGCCGCGCTGCTGATCGGCCTGGTCAAGGCGCTGTGCATCTCGCTCGGCAGCGTCACGCTCGCCGATGTCGTCGTCGATTTCCCGAAGCTCACGCTGGTCGCCGAATTCGTCGTCATGGCGGTGGTGCTCGCGCTGCGGCCCTACGGCCTGCTCGGCACCCGTCCGACGATGCCGGCGACGACGCAACTGGCCGAGCAGCGCGCGCTGATCGTCCCGCCGGGCCGCAACGCCGCCCTCGCCGGCCTCGCCGCCGTGGCGCTGGCCGCGCTGCTGCCCTTCGCCGGCGACGAGTACACGCTGGTGCTCGCCACCGACGTCCTGGTGTTCGCGCTGTTCGCCGCGAGCCTGCAACTGATGATGGGCACGGGGGGCATGGCGTCGTTCGGCCACGCCGCCTACTTCGGCCTGGGCGCGTACGGCGCGGCGATCGCCGTCGCCCACGGCGCGCCGATGGCGCTCGCGCTGATCCTGGCGCCGCTCGCCGCCCTCGCCGGCGCGCTGCTGTTCGGCTGGTTCTGCGTGCGCCTGTCGGGCGTCTACCTGGCGATGCTGACGCTCGCCTTCGCCCAGATCCTGTGGTCGATCGCCTTCCAGTGGAACGCGGTCACCGGCGGCTCCAACGGCCTGATCGGCATCTGGCCGTCGGAGTGGCTCGCCGACAAGCGCGCGTACTTCTGGTTCGCGCTCGCCGCCGTGGCGGCGGCACTGGCCGCACTCGCGGGTATCGCCCGGTCGCCGTTCGGCTACGCGCTGCGCGCGGCCCGCGATTCGCCGCTGCGCGCCGAGGCGCTCGGCATCGACGTGCGCGCGATCCAGTGGACGGCGTTCGCGCTGGCCGGCACCTTCGCCGGCGTGGCCGGCGGCATCTATGCGTTCTCGAAGGGCAGCATCTCGCCCGAGACGCTGGCCATCCCGCGCTCGATCGACGCGCTGGTGATGGTGCTGCTGGGCGGCATCAACGCGCTCGCCGGGCCGCTGCTGGGCGCCGCCGCGTTCACCTGGCTGTCCGACACGCTCACGCGCGTCACCGAGTACTCGCGCGCGGTGCTGGGCGGGGCCATCCTGTTCCTGGTGCTGGTGTTTCCGATGGGCATCGGCGGCGCGCTCGAGCGGCTGTGGCGGCGGGTGCGCGCGATGACCGCGGCCGTGCCCGTGCTCGAGGTGCAGCGGCTCGCCAAGGCTTTCGGCGGCGTCGGCGCGGTCTGCGACGTGTCGTTCGCGGTCGCCGCGGGCGAGATGGTGGCGCTGATCGGCCCCAACGGCGCCGGCAAGACGACCTGCTTCAATCTCGTCAACGGGCAGCTCGCCCCCGATGCCGGCCGCGTGCTGCTGGGCGGCGAGCGCATCGACGGCCTGCCGCCGCGATCCATCGCGGGCAAGGGCGTGGGGCGCACGTTCCAGGTCGCGGCGACGTTCGCGTCGATGACCGTGCGCGAGAACGTCGAGGTGGCGCTGCTCGCCCACGCCGGCGTGCATCGGCGCCTCACGACGCCGCGGCCGGCGCGGCTGCGCGCCGAGGCCGACGCGCTGCTCGAGCGGGTGCGCATGTCGCGGTTCGCCGACCAGGGCTGCGCCACGCTCGCCTACGGGGACGCCAAGCGCGTCGAGCTCGCGCTGGCGCTGGCCGGCGCGCCGCGCCTGCTGCTGATGGACGAGCCCACCGCCGGCATGTCGCCGCGCTCCCGCGGCCGGGTGATGGAGCTCGCGGCGGGGCTCGCCCGCCAGCAGGACATCGCCGTGCTGTTCACCGAGCACGACATGGACGTCGTCTTCGGTCACGCCGATCGCGTCATCGTCCTCGATCGCGGCGCCGTCATCGCCATGGGTCCCCCGGAGGCCATCCGCGCCGACGCGCGGGTGCAGGCGGTGTATCTCGGGGAAGATCCGTAGCCCGGGTTGAGCGCAGCGAAACCCGGGGGCATCGTGGCCATGGCCACGACCCCCCGGGTTTCGCTGCGCTCAACACCGGGCTACACGTCGAGCCGCGCGCCGGACGACGTGGGTACGCGAATGTGGGTCGCGGGCGTCAACCGCCGAGGCGCTCGAACCCGGCGGCGAGGTCGGCGATGAGATCGGCCGGATCCTCGAGACCGACGTGCAGGCGCAGGCACGGCCCGCCGGCGTCCCATCGCGTCGCGGTGCGCACGCGCTCGGGCCAGGTCGGGATGATCAGGCTCTCGTAGCCGCCCCAGCTCCAGCCCATCGCGAACAGCCGCATGCCGTCGAGCATCGCGTCGACGCGCGCCTTGGCCACCGGCTGCAGCACGACGCCGAACAGCCCGGTCGCGCCGGTGAAATCGCGCTTCCACAACTCGTGCCCGCGCGCCCCGGGCAGCGCCGGGTGGATCACCTCCCTGACCTCCGGGCGCGTGCGCAGCCAGTGCGCGATCTCGAGCGCGCTCTGCTGGTGCCGCGCCAGCCGCACCGCGAGCGTGCGCAGGCCGCGCAGGCCGAGGAAGCAGTCGTCGGTCGACGCGGTGACGCCGGTATCGGTCCAGTAGCGCTGCACCGCCGTCCGCGTCGCCTCGTTGGTCACGACGAGCCCCAGCAGGACGTCGGAGTGCCCGCCCAGGTACTTGGTCGCGGCGTGCACCGAGACGTCGACGCCGTGGTCGAAGGCGCGGAAGTACAGCGGCGTCGCCCAGGTGTTGTCCATCACGACCGTCGCGCCGCGGGCATGGGCGACCGCGGCGATCGCCGGGATGTCCTGCACCTCGAAGGTCAGCGAGCCCGGCGACTCGGTGAACACGACCCGCGTGTTCGGGCGGAACGCGCGCTCGATCGCGGCGCCGCGCGTGCGGATCGTAGTAGTCGACCCCGACGCCGAGGCGCGTCAGGTGCAGGTCGCAGAAGCGGCGCGTCGGGCCGTACACCGAATCGGTGACCAGCACGTGATCGCCGGCGCCGAGCAGCGCCAGCAGCGGCAGCGTCGTCGCGGCGAGCCCCGAAGGCACCGCGAACGCCGCGCTGCCGCCCTCGATCTCCGCCACGGCGGCCTGCAGGTCGCGCACCGTCGGCAGGCCGTGCAGGCCGTAGGTGATGCCCGGATGCTCGCCGCGCGACGCCGCCTCCAGCTCGGCGACGGTCGGAAAGACGATCGTCGACGCGCGGACGACGGGCGTGTTGACGGCGCCGAGGAAATCCTGCGGCTTGCGGCCGAGGTGCGCGGCCTGCGTCGCCGGCCGCATCGGGGGGCGCTCGGGGTCTTTGCTCATGAGGGCGGTGGCGTGGGTTCGAGTTGGCTGCGGATCGCCGCGACCTGCGCGGCGACGGGAAGGCGGATGTCGACGACCGTCGCGCCGGCAGGCGCCTCCAGCGTCGCGAGCTGGCTGTCGAGCAGCGATGCCGGCATGTAGTGCCCGGGCCGGGCGGCGAGCCGCGACGCGAGCGTGGCCCGGTCGCCCTGGAGATGGACGAAGCGGACGTCGCCGGCGCGCGCGAGCCGGTCGCGGTACGCCTGCCTCAGCGCCGAGCAGGCGAGCACCGCGTGCGCGCCGCCGGCGTTGATCGCCGCCAGCTCGGTCGCCAGCCGGTCGAGCCAGGGCCAGCGGTCGTCGTCGGTCAACGGGATCCCGGCGCGCATCTTCGCGACGTTGCCTTCCGGATGGAAATCGTCGGCGTCGAGGAACGGCCAGCCCATCCCGCCGGCCAGCGCCCGGCCGGTCGTCGTCTTGCCGCACCCGCACACCCCCATCAGCACGACGATCATGCCGCCCCCGCCATCCGTCCCTCCTCCTCGTCCCGATCGCCGCGGTCTCGACGACCGCGCGCCCGGCGCCGGCACGCCGCGTGGCCAGCACCACCGCAGCGACGATCAGCGCGCCGCCGGCGAGGGTCCGCCCGGCCGGCACCTCGCCCAGCAGCGCGAAGGCCAGCGCGATCCCGTAGACCGGCTCCAGCGCCGCGACGATGCTCGCCGTGTGCGCGGTCACCGTGCGCAGCGCCGTGATGAACAGCGTGTGCGCGAGCGCCGTGCACAGAACGCCCAGCACCAGCACGAGGGCAAGGTCCCGCGCACCGACGACCGGCAGCGTGCCGGCGGCGAGCGCCACGGGGACCAGCGCGAGGGCGGCGCAGGCATTCTGCCAGAACGCGACGTCGGTCGAGCGCCGGCCCGCCGCGAGGCGCCGGTTCAGCACCGCGAGCAGCGCGAACGTCAGCCCCGACAGCAACCCCCAGGCGAGGCCCTGCACCGTCCGGTTGGCCCACGAGAAATCCGGCACCAGCAGCAGCAGGCCGGCCAGGACCAGTCCGGCGGTCGCCGCCTCGCGCCGTCCCCAGCGCTGCCCGAGCAGCACGCGCTCCAGCACCAGCACGAACAGCGGAAAGCTCGCGTACCCGAGCAGCCCGATCGCCACGCTGGCGACCTGGATCGCGGCGAAGAACGCGACCCAGTGCAGGGCCAGCGCGGCCCCGGCGGCGACGAGGCGCCAGTCGAACGCGGGCAGCGGCTCGCGCCGCGCCGCACGCAGCGCCGCCAGCGCCACGGCGGCGACGAGTGTGCGGCCCAGCACGATGAACGTCGGCGGCAGCTCCAGCCACTTGCCGAACAGACCGGCGAAGCCGAACAGCAGCACGGCGCCGTGCAGGGCTAGAACGGCGCTGTTGCGGTTCATGGTTGGAGCGTGGGGGCGTGGAAAGCGCGGGGTCTGGAAACGGGGGGCGGCGCGGGGAAGCCGGGGTATCGGGGGCTGTTGCCGGGGCCACCCGGGTTTCGCGGCGCTCAACCCGGGCGACGCGGTTGTCGGCCTCGATCTGCCATTATGCACGGGGCGCGCCGCGCTAGAATTGCGCGTTGCCGCGAGCGCTTCGCTGAACAACAGGCAACCCAGGAGGATCCACGATGCCGACTCCCCTTTCGGTCGCCAAGGCGACCGCCGCGGTCAGGAACGCGCCCGGCTCGCGCGTCAAGGTCGCCGTCTCCGACATCGACGGCGTGCTGCGCGGCAAGTACCTGCACAAGGACAAGTTCTTCTCCGCCGTCGACGGCGGATTCGGCTTCTGCGACGTGGTGTTCGGCTGGGACATGATGGACGTCACCTACGACAACACGAAGCACACCGGCTGGCACAAGGGCTTTCCCGACGTCCTCGCGCGGATCGACGTCGGCACCATGCGCCACGTGCCCTGGGACGGCGGCGTTCCGTTCTTCCTCGCCGATTTCGTCACCGGGACGGGCGGCGGGCCGCGCCGCTGCCGATCTGCCCGCGGCAGGTGCTGAAGCGCGTGCTCAAGCGCGCGGAGAAGCTGGGCGTGGTGCCGATGTGCGGGATGGAGTACGAATGGTTCAACTTCCGCGAGACGCCGCAGAGCTGGGCCGACAAGCGGGCGTCGCGCCCACACCGCTCACGCCCGGGATGTTCGGCTACTCGCTGCTGCGCGCCAACGAGAACCGGGAGTTCTTCGAGGCGCTGTTCGCCGACATGGCCGCGTTCGGCGTGCCGATCGAGGGCCTGCACACCGAGACCGGCCCCGGCGTGTACGAGGCGGCGATCCTGTTCTCCGAGGCGCTGGAGCAGGCCGACCGCGCCATCCTGTTCAAGACCGGCGCCAAGGAGATCGGCGCGCGCTTCGGCATCATGCCGAGCTTCATGGCCAAGTGGAGCCAGGACTATCCCGGCTGCTCGGGGCACATCCACACCTCGCTGTCGGACGGCGAGCAGGAACCTGTTCCACGATCCCGCGCGCCCGCACGCGATGAGCCGGCTGTTCGAGAGCTTCCTCGCCGGCCAGCTCGCGCGGCGCTGCTCGAGTTCGCGCCGATGTTCTGGCCGACGATCAACAGCTACAAGCGCCTGGTCGACGGCTTCTGGGCGCCGGTGAAGCCGACCTGGGGGGTGGACAACCGCACCGCGAGCTTCCGGGTGATCCCCGGCTCGCCGAAGTCGACGCGGCTGGAGACCCGCTGCCCCGGCGCCGACATCAATCCGTACCTGGCGATGGCGGCGGTGATCGCCGCGGGGCTGGCCGGCGTCGAGAAGAAGATGAAGCTCGACGACGGCGCCGATCCACGGCACCAACCAGGGTGCGGAGGACGTGCCGCGCGCGCCGCGCACGCTGATCGAGACCACGCGGATCTTCCGCAACTCGGAGCGCGCCCGCGACTGGTTCGGCGACGACTTCGTCGACCACTTTGCGGCGACGCGGGAGTGGGAGTGGCGGCAGTGGCTCGACGCCGTCACGGACTGGGAGCGCAAGCGCTACTTCGAGATCATCTAGGCCGGAAGCCGCGCGGGCCCGCGGATCGCGCCTCCCGGGGAACGGGGCTTCAGAGAGGAAGGATCTCGATTTCCGCCGGCGGCGCGGGGCACGGAAACACTTCGTTCGGAACCTTGGACACGCGCACCGGAACGGCATTCCAGAGAATCGCAGGCAGGCCGGACAGGTGCTCGAAGTAGTACTGCTGCAACACGGTCAATTCATCGCTGACCTCGGGGGGAAATCCCCGCCGGCCCTTGCGCCGATCGAACAGCAGCGACTGGAAAAACAGGCGCGTGTATTCGCAGTGACCCCAGAGATCGCAGATCCGATTCACGATCCGCGGATACCGGTGCCCGGTTGTCATCGGGCGCACTTCGACCGGCAGCGTGGCGAGCCACTTGAAAGCCCGATCGCGCAGCGCGTCCTCGGTTTCGTCGCGGGGACGGCGCGAGGCATGCCATTCGCGGCTTTCGGGCCGATCGGCCATCGCCGCCGATCCGGCGACCTGCGTTTCTTCGACGTATGTCGATGCAGTCAGCGTCTGGGGCATGGGTTTCTCTCGAAAAGGCGTCGAAACATCGCGGCGTTGCCCGGGTCGCCTTCGCACGCCGGTCCTGCCCCGGCGCCACCGGCAGCCGGGGTTGCCGATCGCATTGCCTGCGCCGAACTCGCGGTCGGCCGGCGCGGGCACCGGATTCGAAATGCGTTGAGCATGATTGACGTTACGCTTCTGCGACTGTTGCTACAATCCGTAACATTACCTGTGCCGCCGGCAGTGCGCCGTCCGTCCCGGTTCGGTTGTCGCGTCGAACTCCGCCGTAAGCGCGTGGGGCGGCCTGCACGGTCGTACACGGCGGGTCGCGGACTCGATGGATCTAGTGGACAGTCTGCGCCGGTCACTTCGTCGCGGCGGAGGCATGGACCGGGGGAGGCATCATTTCGAATCCAGCGGCTGTTGTCCTGCGCCGGCTGGTTCCCGCCGATGCGCCGGCCTACCGCGCGCTGCGGCTGCGCGGGCTGGCCGAGCACGCCGACGCCTTCACGTCGAGCTTCGAGGAGGAGCGCGGCAAGCCGCTCGACGCCACCGCGCGGCGCCTCGCGCCGGAGGGCACCGATGCGCGTCTGGGGGGCGTTCGTCGGCGAGACGCTCGCCGGCGTGACCGGCCTCGGTCGCGACCCGCGGGTGAAGTGCCGGCACAAGGCGCTGCTGTTCGGCATGTACGTGGCGCCAGAGCATGCCGGCCGCGGCGTCGGAACCGCGCTGCTGCGGCAGGTGATCGCCGAGGCGCGGCGGTTGCCGGGCATCGAGCAACTGGTCCTCACCGTCACCGACATCAACGTCGGTGCGCGGACGCTCTACGAAAAGGCCGGCTTCCGCTCTTTCGGCATCGAACCGCGCGCCATCCGCGTCGGCGAGCGGTACCATGGCAAGAACCACATGATCCTGTTCCTGGCGGCCCCATGACCCTCTCGCGCTTCAGCTTCCCGACCACCATCCATTTCGGTCCCGGCGCGCGGCGGCTCGTCGCCGCCCACCTGCGCGAGCAGGACATCCGCCGCCCGCTGGTCGTGACCGATCGCGGCGTCGCGGCGCTGCCGCTGCTACCGGATTTTGTTGCCGAGCTGGCGGGGCTGGAGACCGCCGTCTTCTCCGAGATCTGGGGCAACCCGGTGCGCAGCCAGGTCGCGGTCGGCGCCGCCGTGTTCCGGGCGCACGCCGCGGACGCGGTGGTCGGCCTCGGCGGCGGCGCGGCACTCGACGTCGCCAAGGCCATCGCGCTGATGGCGAACCATCCGGGCGACGTGCTCGAGTACGCGTGGGACCATCCGCAGGTGCGCGCAATCGACCAGCCGATCCCCCATTTCGTCGCGCTGCCCACGACCGCCGGCACCGGCTCCGAGGTCGGCCGCTCCGCCGTGGTCTCCGACGACGTCACCCACGTCAAGAAGATCATCTTCTCGCCGCGGCTGCTCGCCCGCGCGGTGTTCGCCGACCCGGAGCTCACACTCGAACTCCCCGCCGGCATCACCGCGGCGACCGGCATGGACGCACTGACGCACAACGTCGAGTCGTACCTGTCGCCCGAGTACCATCCGCTGTGCGACGGCATCGCGCTCGAAGGCGTGCGCATCGCCGCCCGCGCGCTGCCGGTCGCCGTGCGCGACGGGCACGACCTGCAGGCGCGCGGCGACATGCTGATGAGCTCGATGATGGGAGCGATCGCCTTCCAGAAGGACCTGGGCGCCGTGCACTCCTGCGCCCACGCGCTCTCCACGGTGGCCGACCTGCACCACGGCCTCGCCAACGGCATCATGATCGACCACGTGCTGCGGTTCAACCTGCCGGCGGCCACCGCGAAGATGGCCGAGCTCGCCCGCGTGGCCGGCGTGGCCGGCGCCGCGACGATGGCCGACGACGCGGCGGCGGCGGCGTTCATCGACTGGCTCGCGCAGCTCAAGTCCGATCTGGGGATTCCGGCGACGCTGTCCGCGAACCGGTCGCCGCGCCCGCTCAGGGCCGCCGACGTCCCGGCGCTCACCGCTGTCGCCATCGACGACACCTGCCATCTCACCAATCCGAGAAAATGCACGCGCGAGGATTTCGAGCGCATCTTCACCGAAGCCATGTAACCCCGTAGCCCGGGTTGAGCGCAGCGAAACCCGGGGAGATGTCGCAACAGCGCACCCCCGGCCCGGCAACCCGGGATTTCGCCGCGCTCAACCCGGGCTACGCACGCATTCGCGCAAGCGACTGAGCCATGCTGAAAATCGGAATCTCCGCCTGCGTCCTGCACGAAGACCCCCGGCGCCAGGCCTCCAGGGGCGCGACGCTGCAGTACGTCGAGCAGAGCGCCGCGCACTGGCTGATGCAGCGCGACGTGCTCGCGTTCATGGTGCCCTTGCCCGACGAGCGCACGCGGCGCTCCGGCAGCAAGGCGACGGTCGAGGCGTATGCCGCCGAGCTCGACGCGCTGGTGCTGATGGGCGGCTCGGACCTGTGCCCCGCGTCCTGGGGCGAGAAGGCGCTGCGCCCCGAATGGGGCGGCGATCGCGTCCGCGACGACCACGAGATCGCGCTGCTCGCGGCGTTCATGGCGGAGACGAAACCGGTGCTGGGCGTGGGTCGCGGCATGCAGGTGATCAACGTGGCGCTGGGCGGCACGCTCCACCAGGACATCGCGACGCAGCTGCCGCACGCGCTCGTCCACCGCGACCAGACGACAGGCGCCGCGAACTGCCATGCGACGTCACTGGTCCCCGGGGGCCGGCTCGCCGGGCTCTACCCGGGAACCGCGCTGGTCAAGACCCGTTCGCTCCACCACCAGGCGGTGAAGGATCTCGGCCGGGATCTCGTCGTCGAGGCCTATTCCGAGCCCGATCGCCTGGTCGAGGCGCTGCGCTGGACCGGTCCCGGCTACGTGTTCGCCGTGCAGTGGCCTCCGGCATTCCTCGCGCCGGAGGATTCCTCCTTCGTCGACGACACCCCGATCCTCGACGAATTTCTCGCCAACGCGGCCCGGCACAAGGCCGCGGCCTTCGCCATCTGACCAGGAAACGCCGATGAAGATCACCAATCCCGCCACCGGCGCCGTCATCGCCGACGTCGCCGCCGACGGCGCCGCGGCGGTCCGCCGGAAATACGCCGCCGCCCGCGCCGGTCAGGCCGGGTGGGCAGCGCTGCCGCTGAAGAGGCGCCTCGCGGCGATCGCGGCCTTTCGCGAGCGGATCGTGGCCATGCACGAGACGCTGGCGCGCACGCTGACGCAGGAGGTCGGCAAGCCGATCCGGCAATCGCGCAACGAGTTGAACGGCCTGCTCGGCCGCATCGACTTCTTCCTCGGGGCGTCGGCGAGGACGCTGCGCGAGGAGCGGGTATTCGCCGACGCCGGGCAGAAGCTCGACGAGCGCATCACCCACGAGCCGCTGGGCGTGATCGCCAACGTCTCGGCGTGGAACTACCCCTACTTCGTCGGCAGCAACGTGTTCGTGCCCGCGCTGATCGCGGGCAACGCCGTTCTCTACAAGCCGTCGGAATACGCTTCGCTGACCGGCCTGTCCATCGCCGAGATGCTGCACGAGGCGGGCGTGCCGACCGACGTGTTCGTCCCGGTGATCGGCGCCGGCGCGACCGGCGCCGCGCTGCTGCGCCAGCCCCTCGACGGCGTGTTCTTCACCGGCTCGTACGCGACCGGAGCGAAGATCGCGGCCGTCGCCGGCCGGAAGATGATGAAGGTCCAGCTCGAGCTGGGCGGCAAGGACCCGGTCTACGTCTGCGACGACGTCGACGTCGCGGCCGCGGCCGCGGCAATCGCCGACGGCGCGTTCTACAACACCGGGCAGTCGTGCTGCTCGGTCGAGCGCGTCTACGTCCACGCGGCGGTCTACGACGCGTTCGTCGCGGCGTTCGTCGCCGAGGTCGAGGGCTTCCGGACCGGCGACCCGATGGACGAGGCGACCTACATCGGCGCGATCACCCGCCGGCCGCAGCTCGACGTGCTGAAGGCGCAGGTCGCCGACGCGCGCAAGAAGGGGGCGCGGCTGCTGACCGGCGGCCACGTCATCCGGGGCAAGGGCAACTGGTTCGAGCCGACCGTGCTCGCCGGCGCCGACCATTCGATGCGGCTGATGAAGGACGAGAGCTTCGGCCCCGTCATCGGCCTGCAGCGCGTGACCGACGACGCCGCGGCGGTGGCGCTGATGAACGACACCGAGTACGGGCTGACCGCCGGCGTCTACACCGGCGACGCGCGGCGGGCGAAACGCGTCCTCGCGCGGGTTCGCGCGGGGTCGGTTTACTGGAACTGCTGCGATCGCGTCAGCCCGCGGCTGCCCTGGTCCGGCGTCGGCCACTCCGGCATCGGGCTGACACTGTCGACCTACGGCATCCAGACCTTCACCCGGCCGAAGGCCTGGCACCTGCGCGGCGCGTGACCGGCGCGTGCGCGGCGTCACTGCGTCACTGCGCGTCCTGCAGCTCCGCCGCGCGCAGCGTGTTCGCGAGCAGCGTCGCGATCGTCATCGGCCCCACGCCGCCGGGCACCGGTGTGATCCAGCCGGCGCGCGCTTTCGCAGCGGCGAAGTCGACGTCGCCGCACAGCCTGCCGTCCTCGGTGCGGTTGATCCCGACGTCGATGACGATGGCGCCAAGTTTGATCCAGTCGCCCTGGACGAACTTCGGCCGGCCCACACCGGCGACGACGATGTCCGCCTGCCGCACCAGCCCGGGCAGGTCGCGCGTGCGCGAATGGCAGACCGTCACCGTGCAGCGGGCCATCAGCAGCTCGAGCGCCATCGGCCGGCCGACGATGTTCGACTGGCCGATCACGACCGCGTGCTTGCCGGCGAGGTCCTCGCCGGTGTCGGCCAGCAGCGTCATGCAGCCGTAGGGCGTGCACGGCCGCAGCGTCGGGCGCTTCAGCACCAGCCGGCCGATGTTGCAGGGATGGAAGCCGTCGACGTCCTTCTGCGGGTCGATGCTCTCGGTGACGAGCTCGTCGTCGATGTGCTTGGGCAGCGGCAGCTGGACCAGGATTCCGTTGACCTCGGGATCGTGGTTCAGCATCTGGATCAGCAGCAGCAGCTCGGCCTGCGTCGTCTCTCCCGGCAGATCATAGGCGAACGAGCGCATCCCCGTGGCTTCGGTCGTCCGCCGCTTGTTGCGCACGTAGACCAGCGACGCCGCGGCGTCGCCGACGAGCACCACGGCGAGGCCGGGGATCGGCCGGCCGCCCGCGACGCGCGCGGCGACCCGGTCGCGGACCTCGGCGACGAGCTGCGCGGCACGCGCCTTGCCGTCGATGACCTGCGCGGTCACGGCCTGGCGCCGGGTGTCATCGCCGGCAGCGGACGGAGGTGGGGAGGCAGGGAGCACGACACGTGACGGGCTACAATCGAACGATGATTGCAGCCGACATTGTAGCGGCAATCCGCGCGCGGCTCGCGCGCGAGCTCGCCCCCGCCGCCGGAAGCTACACGCCGCTGCGGGTCGGGCGCGACGTCGTCGGCTGGCTCGACCCGGCGCGCGCGGCCCGCGCGGCCGGCTTCGTCGACGTTTTCGTGCGGGGGCCGGACGGCATCGGATTCGCCGCCGGCATCGCCTCGGCCGCGGCGCGCACCGCCGCAGTTGCCCGCGTCGCGACGACGCTGGCCACGGCCGGGCAGCTGAGCGCGTGGCGCGACGAGCGCTACGCGGTCGCCCCCGCCTTCGGCGCCGCCGCGCATTTCCGGATGGAACGCGCCGCCGCACGGTTTTTCGGCATCCAGACCCACGCGGTGCACGTCAACGGGCTCGTCGAGGCCCCCGGCGGGACGTGCATGTGGATCGCACGACGCTGCGCGACCAAGGCGATCGATCCGGGACTGCTCGACAATCTCGTCGGCGGCGGCATCGCGGCCGGCGACGGCGTGCGGCGAGCGCTGGTCAGGGAGGCGTGGGAGGAAGCCGGCATTCCCGCGCCGCTGGCGCGCACGGCGCGGGCCGTCGGCGCCGTGCACATCTGCCGCGCGCAGCCGGACGGGCTGCAGCGCGAGACGATCTTCACCCACGACCTCGCGCTGCCGCCGGAGTTCCGCCCCGCAGGGCAGGACGGCGAGGTCGTCGACTACCGACTGGTGCCGCTCGCCGACGCGGCGCGGCTCGCCGCGAACGCCGCGGGGCCCGACCTCGTCACCGCCGACGCGAGCCTGGTGATCGTCGACTGCCTGCTGCGGCGGGGATTGATCGCCGCCGACTCGCCGGATTACCTCGCGCTGGACGCGCTGCGCCATCCGCCGCTGCAGCCCCGCCCGGGTCCGCCCGGACCGCAGCTTCCCTGAACCGCGACCTGCACAGGACCGCCCATGACCCACGACCCCGCTCCCGCCGCCGCCGGCCGGCCGCGCTTCCCGCAACTCACGCTCGACGAGCTCACCGACGCGCAGCGCCCGCTGGGCGAGCAGGTGCTGCAGGTGTCGAGCGTCGGGCTCGGCGGCCCCTACAACCTGCTGCTGCGCAGCCCGGTGCTCGGGCAGCGCGTGTTCGACCTGCTCCACTACCTGCGCTGGAACACGTCGCTGCCGCTGGCGCTGAACGAGTTCGCGATCCTCATCGTCGCCCGGCAGTGGCGCTCGCAGGTCGAATGGCTCGCGCACGCGCCGATCGCGATCAAGGCCGGGCTCTCGCCGCAGATCGTGGCCGAGCTCAAGGCCAGGCGGCGTCCGGCGCAGATGTCGCAGGAGGAGGCGGCCGTCCACGATCTGGTCACCGAGCTCACGACCACGCACCGGGTCTCGGACGCGACCTTCGACCGGGCGAAGGCGCTGCTCGGCGAGCAGCAGGTCGTCGACCTCACCGCCACCGCCGGGACCTACGTGACGCTGGCGATGCTGATGGCGATGGGCGAACAGGGCGTCCCGCCCGGCAGGGAGCCGCCGTTCGGGCCCGGCGAGCCCTGAGCCGGACGGCTACGCCGCCGTGCGCGCCGGCGCCGGCGCCATCCTGCGGATGCCCATCTCGGCGAGGGTGTCGCGCACCGCGCCGACCGCCTGGCGCATCTCGTCCGGGCCGATGGCGCCGATGCAGCCGACGCGAAACGTCTCGACCTGCGTGAGCTTGCCCGGATAGAGGATGAAGCCCTTGTCGCGCACGCGGTCGTAGAACGCCTTGAACGTGTAGTTCGGCATCCGCCGGCGCGTGAAAGGTGACGATGATCGGCGCCTGGATCTCCGGCGGCAGGAAGGTCCGGAAGCCGAGCTCGGCCATGCCGTCGACCAGCGCCGCGCAGTTGCGGGTGTACCGGGCCAGGCGCGCCGGCTGCCCGCCCTCGGCGGCCAGCTGGTCGAGTGCGGCGTCGAACGCGACGACGATGTGCGTCGGCGGCGTGTAGCGCCATTGCGTCGTCCTCTCCATGTACGTCCACTGCTCGTGCAGGTCGAACGACAGCGACGTCGAGTTGCCGGCGCAGCGCTCCAGCGCGGCGCGGCGGGCGAACACGAAGCCCATCCCCGGCGGCCCCTCGACGCACTTGCCGGACGCCGCGATCAGCGCGTCGAACGGCGTCGTGCGCGCGTCGATGGCGATCGCGGCGAACGAGCTCATCGCGTCGACGATCAGGCGCCGGCCGTGGCGCGCGACCACCGCGGCGATCTCCCTGCAGCGGGTTGAGGATGCCGGTCGACGTCTCGCAGTGGATGAGGCCGACGTGCGTGATCGACGGGTCCGCGGCGAGCAGCCGGTCGACGTCCTGCGGCGTGGTCGGCACGTCCTCGGCCGTCTCGAAGGTCGACAGCCGGCGCCCCATCATCCGCGTCGAGCTTCGCCAGTCGCGTGCCGTAGGCGCCGTTGATCAGCACCAGCACGTGGCCGTCGCGGGGCACCAGCGTGTTGACCGCCGCCTCGACCGAGAACGTGCCGCTGCCCTGCATCGGCACGCAGACGTGCGTCTCGCCGCCGTGGACGATGTCGAGGAGCTTCCGCCGCACCTCGGCGGTGACGGCGTTGAACGATGCATCCCAGGAGCCCCAGTCGCGCAGCATCGCCGTCTTGGTCGCCAGCGACGTGGTGAGCGGGCCCGGCGTCAGCAGGATGGGATCGCGGGAGAAGAGACTCATGATGGGTTCCTGTCGAGGGGTAATGCGCGCCGGTGGGAGTCAGGCCCCGGCCGCCGGGCGGCGCCACGCCTGCGTGCGCGTGAGCAGCACGCGGGTGACCAGCGCGTAGAGCAGGCAGGCGATCGTGGAGCTCACGACGATCAGCGTGGCCATCGCCGCCGCCGGGCCGATGTCGCCGGCGTCGTCGAGGTCCAGCACGGCGATCGACGCCAGCCGGGTGTCCGGCCCGTAGATGAACACCACCGCCGAGATCGTCGACCATCGCGTTGACGAACAGGTAGCGCCCGATGTCGAGGATCGCCGGCAGGCACACGGGGACGGTGACGCGGTGGAACGTCTTGTAGAACGGCACCTTGAGCGACGCCGACACCGCCTCGAACTCGGCGTCCATCGCCTTCAGCGCGGTCACCGCGGTCAGGTGGCTCGACGTGTAGTAATGCACGATCGTCGAGATGACCAGGATCGTCAGCGTGCCGTACAGGAAGTTCAGCGGATTGTCCGGATGGTTGAAGAACAGGATGTAGCCCAGGCCCAGCACCATCCCCGGCACGCCCATCGGGATCGCGGCGAGCAGCCGGACGGCGGCCTTGATGCCGTAGGCGCCGCGCGTCTTCTCGAGCAGGTAGCCGATGGCGAAGACGACGATCGTGCCGGTGACCGCGGCGGCGAGCGCCATCCGGAGGCTGTTGAGGTAGGCGTCGAACACGCCGCCGTCGATCAGACCGTACGTGTAGTGGTTGAACGACAGCGAGAGGTCGTACGGCCAGAACTTGATCAGCGACGTCCACACCGCCATGCCCAGCACGGAGAGCAGCAGCAGCGAGACGACGAGGCAGAACACGAACATCGCCGCGTCGAACCCCCGGCGGGGCTTGGGCGTGTACGGCACCGCGCGGGCCGAGAACTGCGCCTGCAGCTTGCCCTGCATCGACCAGTCGACGACGAAGGCCACCAGCACCGGGACCAGCAGCACGAAGCTCACCACCGCGCCCTTGTTGAAGTTCTGCTGGCCCACCACCTGCTTGTAGATGTCCACCGCCAGCACGTTGAAGCTGCCGCCGATCACCTTCGGGATGCCGAAGTCGCTGACGGTGTAGGAGAACACCACCATCGCCGCGCTGACGAGGCCGTACTTGGCGCCGGGCAGCGTGATGGTGAAGAACTTCCGCCAGGTCGGCGTGCGCAGCGACTCGGCGGCCTCGTAGAGCCGGCCGTCGGAGAGCAGCAGCGCGGTGAGGACGATCATCAGCGCGTGCGGAAACGTCGCGTAGCACGGCGCTGATGATGATGCCGATGGGACCGTACACCGACGCGCCGCCCAGCAGCCCCTTGAGCAGCCCCTGGTTGCCGAACCACTGGATGAACGAGATCGCCGCCAGCAGCGACGGGGCGAGAATCGGCGTCAGCGCGATGACGCGGAACAGCGCCCGGCCCGGCATGCAGGAGCGCGTCAGCGCATAGGCGTAGGTGAAGGCGAGCGGGACGGTGAGCGCGGTCACCGCCAGCGCGACCCACAGCGTGTTCCAGATCGACTGGTTGAGCGCGCGCGTGCCGAAGTACTCGCGGAACTGCAGCAGGCCGACGAACGCGCCGCTCCTGTCCTGCAGGCTCTTGACGAGGATCGCGCCCAGCGGCGCGAGCAGGAACAGCGCCAGCGCGCAGCAGCCGGCCAGCAGCAGCCCCTGCGCCAGCCGGTCCTGCCAGTGCACCTGCGGCTTCACCGCCGCGACGGCGGCGGACGGCAGCGCGGCCGCGGGCGTCGCCACCGGGCTAGCCGAGAATCCGCATCGCCGCGGGCGGCAGGCTCACGGTCACCGGCGCGCCCGCCACCAGCCCGCCGGCGTCGACCTGCTGCCGCGGAACGTTGGCGACCAGCGACGGCGCGCCGCCGTCGGCGAGGTCGATGCCGACCATGCAGAAGGCGCCGAGGAACTCGACCTTCCCGACCCTGCCGGGCATCGCGTTGGCCGCATCCGCCAGCTCGCCGTCGATGGCCGACCGCGACGTCCTCCGGGCGCAGGTAGAGGTTCACCTCGCGTCCCGGCCGCGATGTCCGGCCGCGCGACCGCCAGCGAGAGGCCGCCGACCCGGAATCGTCCCGCCGCCTTCGGCGCGCGCCGGAAGCACGTTGACCTTGCCGATGAAATCGGCGACGAACGGGGTGGCGGGCGTTTCGTAGATCTCGCGCGGCGTGCCCACCTGGTCGATGCCGCCCTGGTTCATCACCACGATCCGGTCGGCCATCGTCAGCGCCTCCTCCTGGTCGTGGGTCACCATGACCGTGGTGACGCCCAGGCGCTGCTGCAGCGCGCGGATCTCGCCGCGCAGCCGCACGCGCTCGAGCGCGTCGAGTGCGGACAGCGGCTCGTCGAGCAGCAGCAGCCCGGGCGCGGGCGCCAGCGCCCGGGCCAGCGCGATGCGCTGCTGCTGCCCGCCCGAGAGCTGCCCCGGGATACTTCCGGCCCTCGGTCGGCAGGCCGACCAGCGCCAGCAGCTCGTCGACCCGCGCGCGGATCGACGCGCGGCTCTGCCGCCGGTTGACGAGGCCGTAGGCGACGTTGTCGTCGATGGTGAGGTTGGGGAACAGCGCGTAGGACTGGAAGACGATGCCGTAGTCGCGCTTGATCGCCGGCAGCCGCGAGATGTCGCGGCCGTCCTGGACGATGGTGCCGACGTCCTGCGCCTCGAGGCCCGCGATGACGCGCAGCAGCGTCGTCTTGCCGCAGCCGGAGGGCCCGAGGAACACCATCAGCTCGCCGCGGGCCGACCGCGAGCGAAATCCCCTTGAGAGCCACGAACCGCCCGAAGGTCTTCCGGATGCCGTCGAGCTCGAGAAAAGGGTCGCCGGACACCACGGCCTGGAAATCTCCGGTCGATTCAAACGGCGCGCCCCGCGCGAAGGCGGGGCGCGGGACGTCGCTGCGCCGTTACTTCTTCTTCGGCTCCGACTTGGAGTCGTAGCGCTTGGTCCACTCGGCGAGGATGCGCTCGCGGTTCTTCGCCGACCAGGCGAAGTCGTTCTTCGCCAGGAGCTTCTCGTAGTTCGCCGGGATGTTCGGCAGCGGCTTCGCCATGCCCGGTATCGCGACGATCGCGAAGTTGGCGGCGTAGAGCTCGTTGGCCTCCTTCGACGCGCACCAGTCGGCGAACTGCTTGGCCGCCTCGAGCTTCTTGGTGTTCTTCATGATCCCGACCGCCTCGAGGTCCCAGCCCAGCCCCTCCTTCGGGAACACCAGGTCGATCGGACCGCCCTTGGCCTTGATGGTGTTGGCGCGGTACTCGAACGAGATGCCGATCGGGAATTCGCCGCTGCCGGCCATCACGCAGGGCTTGCTGCCCGAGTGCGTGTACTGCGCGATGTTCTGGTGCAGCGCGTCCATGAACTTCCAGCCGTCGGCTCTCGCCCCACAGCTGCAGCCAGGCCGACACGTCGAAGAACCCGGTCCCCGACGACGCCGGGTTCGGCATCACGATCTTGCCCTTGTAGACCGGCTTGGTCAGGTCCTGCCACGACTCGGGCTTGGGCAGCCCCTGCTTCGCGGCCTCGACGGTGTTGAAGCACACCGTCGCGCCCCAGACGTCCATGCCGAACCAGGCCGGAGGGTTCTTGGAGTCCCTGTACTGCGGCGGGATCGCGGCGATGTTCTTCGGCGCGTAGGGCAGCAGCATGCCGTCGACGTCGAACAGCACCAGGCTGGACGCGGCCAGGCCCATCACCACGTCGGCCTGCGGGTTCGCCTTCTCGGCGAGGATCTTGGCGGTGATGATGCCGGTGGAGTCACGCACCCACTTGATCTCGATGTTCGGGTAGGACTTGTTGAAGCTCTCCTGATACGCCTTGATCTGGTCGGTCTCGAGCGCCGTGTACACCAGGAGCTCGGTCTTCTGGGCCAGCGCGCTGCCGGCCGCCAGCATGCCGACGGCGGCGCCCGCGGCGGCGAGCTTCGCGCCCGCGGAATGCCACCAGCTGAGTGGGTTGCATTTCATGTTTCGGCTCCTCATGGGGGGTTACCTGCTTCGGGACCGCACATCGTAACGACCGCTTGCAACAGATTCGTGACCGGCACCGCCGCCGGCGGGAATGCCGCCGGACGACGCGTTTCGAATTGCGGGCAATCCTACGCCCGCGCTCCGCCGCGGGCAACCACATTTTTGCAGATTGTTGACAATCTACAGCCGACCGGGGTCCAATGCGCAATATGCACAAGCCCTCCCCCGTCGCTCGCCGTGCGGCCGCCCGCGGCGCCGGAGCGATCGCGATGGTGCAGACGTCGTCGCTGCCGGCCCTGGTTCAGCAGGAGCTGGAGCGGATGATCCTCGCCGGCGAGCTTGCCGCGGGCAGCAAGCTCAACGAGGCCGCGATCGCCGAGCTGCTCGGCGTCTCGCGGGGCCCCGTGCGCGAGGCGTTCCGCACGCTCGAGGAATCCGGGCTCGTGCGCCTGGAGAAGAACCGCGGCGTCCACGTGCGCGAGATCAGTGTCGGCGAGGCGGACGAGATCTACGAGCTGCGCGCGGTGCTCGACGAATTCGTCGGCCGCCGCGTCGCGCAGAGGATCAAGCCCGAGCAGGCGCGCGATCTCTCGGCGCGCGTCGACCGCATGGAGAAGGCGGCGGCCAGAGGCGACGTCGACGCGTATTACCAGGCCAATCTCGCGTTCCACGACCGGCTGGTCGAGCTCGCCGGCAACGCAAAGCTCCTCGAGACCTACCGACGGCTGGTCAACGAGCTCAACCTGTTCCGGCGGGCGACACTGGCGCAGGCCGGGTCGCTGCCCGTCTCCGCCCGCGAGCACCGCGACATCGTCGAGCGCATCGCATCGGGCCAGGCGGCGGCCGCCGGACGTGCGCTGCACGAGCACGTGATGGCGAGCCGCGAGCGGATGCACCGCACCCGCGAGCGCGCCGCGCCCTCCCCGTCCGGCGACGCCAAGGCCGCCCCAATCCAGAGGAAGACCCGTTGAGCCCCTCAATGCCAGGAAAGCCCATCGCGCCGCTGACCGTCAACGGCCGCGACTACCGCTGGCCGCAGCAGCCGCTGGTGGTCGTCTGCGTCGACGGCTGCGAGCCCGAGTACATCAACCAGGCGATCGCCTCCGGCAGCGCGCCGTTCCTCGCGTCGCTGCGCGACCGCGGCACCTGCCTCACCGCCGACTGCGTCGTCCCGTCGTTCACCAACCCCAACAACCTCTCGATCGTCACCGGCGCCCCGCCGTCGGTGCACGGCATCTGCGGCAACTATTTCTGGGACCGCGACGCCGGCGCCGAGGTGATGATGAACGACCCGAAGTACCTGCGCGCCGGGACGATCCTCGCCGCCTTCGCGGATGCCGGCGCCAGGGTCGCGGTCGTCACCGCCAAGGACAAGCTGCGCGCGCTGCTCGGGCACCGGATGGCGGGAATCTGCTTTTCGTCGGAGAAGGCGGCCGAGGCGACGCTCGCGGAGCAACGGCATCGACGGCGTCGTCGACCTGGTCGGCATGCCGGTGCCCTCGGTCTACAGCGCCGAGCTGTCGGAGTTCGTGTTCGCCGCGGGCGTGCGATTGCTGGAGCGCGAGCGGCCCGACGTCATGTACCTGTCGACCACCGACTACGTCCAGCACAAGGCGGCCCCGGGCGTGCGCGCCGCCAACGACTTCTACGCGATGATGGACCGCTACCTCGCGCGCCTCGACGCGCTCGGCGCGACGCTGGTGGTGACCGCCGACCACGGCATGAACGCCAAGACCGACGCCTTCGGCCGGCCCAACGTCATCTACCTGCAGGACGTGCTCGACGCCGCCTGCGGCGAGCGCGCGACGCGCGTGATCCTGCCGATCACCGACCCGTACGTCGTCCACCACGGCGCGCTCGGGTCGTTCGCGACCGTCTACGTGCCACGGCGGCCGACGCGGCGGCCGGCGTCGCCGCGCGCATCGCCGCACCTGCCCGGGATCGAGGCGGTGCTGCAGCGCGCGAGGCGGCCTGCGCGCGCTTCGAGCTGCCGGGCGACCGCATCGGCGACCTCGTCGTGGTGTCCGAGCGGCTGACCGTGATCGGCACCAGCCGCGACCGCCACGACCTGTCCGCGCTCGACGTCCCGCTGCGCTCGCACGGCGGCACCTCCGAGCAGCAGGTGCCGCTGATCGCCAATCGCCCGGCCCGTGCCGGCGCGCTGGAGCCGGGACGGCGCTGGCGCAATTTCGACGCCTTCGACCTCGGCCTCAACCTCCTGCAATGACGCACGCCATCGCCGCGCCGGCACGACCATGAACCTGTCCGACCTCCAGCAAGGCGGCGTCCTGCGCGAGAAGATGCGCATCGCCGGCGAGCACGTCGGCGGCGACCGCGTCATCGACGTGCACAATCCCTACACCGGCGCGCGGGTCGGCACGGTGCCCAAGGCCACCGTCGACGAGGTCCGCCGCGCGCTGGCGATCGCGCGCGGCTACCGGGCCGAGCTCACGCGGCACGACCGCTATCGGATCCTGCACCGCGCGGCCGAGATCATCCGCGCGCGCGGCGAGGAGATCTCCGGCCTCATCACCGCCGAGTGCGGCATCTGCAGGAAGGACTCGCTCTACGAGGTCGGCCGCGCCTGCGACGTGTTCGTGTTCGCCGGCAACGCGGCGCTCCAGGACGACGGCCAGATCTTCTCCTGCGACCTCACGCCGCACGGCAGGAAGCGCAAGGTCTACACGCTGAAGGAGCCGCTGCTGGGCGTGATCGCGGCGATCACGCCGTTCAACCATCCGCTGAACCAGGTCGCGCACAAGGTCGCGCCGTCGATCGCCACCAACAACCGGATGGTGTTGAAGCCCACCGAGAAGACGCCGCTGTCCGCGCTGCTGCTCGCCGACATCCTGTACGAGGCGGGACTGCCCCCCGAGATGTTCTCGGTGGTGACCGGCGACCCGGCGGAGATCGCCGACGAGCTGCTCACGAGCCCGGACGTCGACCTCGTGACCTTCACCGGCGGCGTGGCGATCGGCAAGGCGATCGCCGCGAAGGCCGTCTACAAGCGGCAGGTGCTGGAGCTCGGCGGCAACGACCCGATCATCGTGCTGGAGGACGCCGACCTCGAGGAGGCCGCGGCGCTGGCTGCCGCCGGCTCGTACAAGAACTCGGGGCAGCGCTGCACCGCGGTCAAGCGCATCCTGGTGCACGAGGCGGTGGCGGACCGCTTCGTCGAGCTGCTGCTCGCGCGCACGCAGGCATGGTCGTACGGCGACCCGATGGATCCGGCGCTGGACATGGGCACCGTGATCGACGAGGCCGCCGCAAAGTCCTTCGAGGCGAAGGTCGGCGATGCGCGTCGCGCGCGGCGCCCGGCTGCTGCACGGCAACCTGCGCCGCGGCGCGCTGTACTCGCCGACGCTGCTCGACCGGGTGACGCCCGACATGCCGGTCGTGAAGTACGAGACCTTCGGCCCGGTGTCGCCGGTGATCCGCTTCGCCGGTATCGACGACGCCATCCGGATCGCGAACTCGACGGCCTACGGGTTGTCCTCTTCGGTATGTACCAACCGCCTCGACTACATCACGCGGCTGGTGACCGAGCTCAACGTCGGCACCGTCAACGTGCGCGAGGTCCCCGGCTATCGGCTGGAGCTGACACCCTTCGGCGGCATCAAGGACTCGGGGCTCGGCTACAAGGAGGGCGTGCAGGAGGCGATGAAGAGCTTCACCAACACCAAGACGTACTCGCTGCCGTGGTGAGGCCGCGATGCCCGGTCCGCGGATGAAGCCGCCGCCCGCCGCCGCCGATGCCGCGGCCGAGGGTGACGTCAACCTGTCGCCGCTGCGACGCGCGTTCGAGGCCGAGCATGTCGATGGCGCCACCCGCGCACTGCTCGACGCCGATGCCGAGCATTTCCTGCACCAGTCGCTGTCCACGCCCTGCTTCGACGCGCTCGCCGCCTGCGAGGGCATCTGGCTCGAGGACGTCGCGGGGCGGCGGATCATGGACTTCCACGGCAACAACGTCCACCAGGTCGGCTACCGCCATCCGCAGGTGATGGCGGCCGTGCGGGACGCGCTGGACACGCTGCCCTTCTCGCCGCGCCGCTTCACCAACCGCGCCGCGGTCGATCTCGCGGCGAAACTCGCCGCTCTCGCGCCCGACCCGCTGGGCAAGGTGCTGTTCGCGCCCGGCGGCACGCTCGCGATCGGCATGGCGCTGAAGCTCGCGCGGCTGGCCACCGGCCGGCACAAGACGCTGTCGCTGTGGGACTCGTTCCACGGCGCGTCGCTGGACGCGATCTCGATCGGCGGCGAGGCGGTGTTCCGCAAGCACATGGGCCCGCTGCTGCCCGGCACCGAGCACGCCCCGCCCTGCGACCCGCGCGGCTGCCGCTTCGGCTGCGCGGGGAGCTGCAACCTGCGCTGCGCCGAGTACCTCGACTACGTGCTCGGCAGGGAGGAGGACGTCGGCGCGGTGATCATCGAGACCATCCGCTGCACCGACGTCGAGATTCCGCCGCCCGACTACTACCGGATCGTGCGCGAGGCCTGCGATCGCCACGGCGCGCTGCTGATCCTCGACGAGGTCCCGATCTGCCTCGGTCGCACCGGCACCATGTTCGCGTTCGAGCACTACGGCATCGTTCCCGACATGGTCGTGCTCGGCAAGGGCCTGGGCGGCGCGGTGTTCCCGATGGCGGCGCTGATCGCGCGGCGCGACCTCGACATCGCCGGCGACCGCGCGCTCGGCCACTACACGCACGAGAAGAGCTCGGTCGGCTGCGCGGCGGCGCTGGCCACGCTGGAAGTGATCGAGCAGGAGCGCCTCCTCGCCCGGTCGCAGGCGCTGGGCAGGCGGGCGCTGGCGACGATGCAGGGGCTCAAGGCGCGCCATCCGCTGGTCGGCGCCGTGCGCGGCATCGGGCTGCTGCTCGGCATCGAGCTCGTCCGCGACGGCGCCCCGGCGCGGCGCGAGGCCGAGCAGGTGATGTACCACTGCCTCGCGCACGGACTCTCGTTCAAGGTCGGCCAGGGCAACGTCCTGACGCTCTCGCCGCCGCTCATCATCACCGACGCCGAGCTCGACGCCGCGTTCGCGATCGTCGATGCGGCGCTGACCGCGGTCGGCCGCGGCAGCGCCTGATCATGCAGCAGCTGCTCAACCTGCTGGCCGGCGTATCGCTGCTCGTCTGGGGCACGCACAACGTGCGCTCGGGCATCCTGCGCATCTACGGCGGCGACCTGCGCCGTGTGCTGCGCCACAGCATCCGCAACCGCTTCACCGCGCTGTTCGCGGGCCTCGGCGTCACCGGCCTCCTCCAGAGCAGCACGGCGACGGCGCTGATCGTCGCGTCCTTCGCCGGCCAGGGCCTGATCGCGACGGCGCCGGCGCTGGCGGTGATGCTGGGCGCCGACGTGGGCACCAGCCTGATGGTGCTCGTGTTCTCGTTCGACCTGTCGTGGCTTTCGCCGTTCCTGATCTTCGTCGGCGTCGTGCTGTTCCTCACCCGGCAGGAGAGTACCGCGGGCCGATTCGGGCACATCCTGATCGGCCTGGGGCTCATCATCCTGGCGCTGCAGTGGATCATGCTCGCGGCGCAGCCGGTCACCCATGCGGCCGGCGTCAAGGTCATCTTCGCCTCGCTTACCGGCGACACGCTGCTCGACATGCTGTTCGCGGCGCTGCTCACGATCCTCGCATACTCGAGCCTCGCCGTCGTGCTGCTGATCGCCACGCTGGCCGCCTCGAACGTCATCGGCATCGACGTGGCGCTCGGCCTCGTCCTCGGCGCCAATCTCGGCAGCGGTCTGCTGGCGATGCTGTCGACGCTGCGCTCGCCGCCGGAGGCGCGGCGGGTGACGCTGGGCAACTTCCTGTTCAAGCTGATCGCCTGCACCGCCGTCGTGCCGCTGCTGACGCTGCTCGCGCCCCAGCTCGCGCACCTCGGCGACGAGGCGCGGCAGGTCGTGCTGTTCCACCTGCTGTTCAACGTCGTCATCGCGGCGGCGTTTCTGTTCCTGACCGAGCCGATCGCCCGCATCGCCGAGCGGTTGATGCCGGCGCGCCCGGACAGCGAGGACCCGGCCAAGCCGCGGCACCTCGACCCGTCGGCGCTGGCCACGCCCGCGCTCGCCATCGCCTGCGCCGCGCGCGAGGCGCTGCGCATCGCCGACGTCATCGAGGAGATGCTCATCGGCACGCTGACGGTGCTCAAGACCAACGACCGCGCGCTGGCCGAGCGGCTGCGCCGGCTGGATGACGTCGTCGACGAGCTCTACACGGCGGTCAAGCTCTACCTGACGCAGGTGTCGCGCGAGGCGCTGGAGGCGAGCGAGGGGCAGCGCTGGACCGACATCGTCTCGTTCACGATCAACATGGAGCAGATCGGCGACATCGTCGAGCGGATCATCATCGACGTCGTCGACAAGAAGATCGACAAGGGCCGCAATTTCTCCGAGGCCGGGATGACGGAGATCTGCGACCTGCATGCGCGGCTGATCGCCAACCTGAAGCTCGGGCAGTCGGTGTTCCTGAACGGCGACCTCAAGAGCGCGCAGGAGCTGCTGGCGCAGAAGGTGCTGCTGCGCGAGCTCGAGCGTGCGTATGCCGACACCCATCTCGCCCGGCTCGCGGGCAACACCCCGGACAGCATCGCCACCTCGTCGCTGCATCTCGACCTGATCGCCGACTTCAAGCGCATCAATTCGCATATCTGCTCGATCGCCTACCCGATCCTCGACGCGGCGGGTGTGCTTGCAAAGAGCCGGCTCAGGGAAGCGGCGGCGCCGGCCGCCGCGACGCGCCCGCCACGCGCGCGCCACGGCGAGGGCGATGCCCGCGGGGGCAGGAACGGCTGGCAGAAACGCAAGCCGCACACGACGTGAGCAAACGCCGCTGATGCCGGCCGCGGAGCTCGGCTTCGGCGTCACGCTGGCGGTGCTGGCCGCGGCGCTGCTGCACGCCGGCTGGAACGCGCTGCTGAAATCGGCCCCAGGCGGCGACCCGCTGCTGGACATGGCGACCGTGGTTGCCGGAGCGGCGCTGTGCGGCGCCGCGGCGGCGCCCTTCGTCGGCTTTCCCGACGCCGCAGCGTGGAAGTTCGCGGCGCTCTCCTCCGCCATCCACTTCGCCTACTACGTCACGCTCGCCCAGGCGTACCGCACCGGCGACCTGTCGTTCGCCTATCCGCTGATGCGCGGGACCGCGCCGCTGCTGGTCACCGTGCTGGGCGTCGTGTTCCTCGCCGAGTGGCCGGCGCCGCACACCACCGCCGGCATCGTGCTGATCTCGGCGGGGATCGTCAGCATCGCGCTGCTGCGCCGCAGGGGCCACCCGCCTGCGGCCGCGGCATGGGCGCTCGCCAATGCGGCGATCATCGCGCTGTACACGCTGGTCGACGGCGCCGGGGCGCGGGCGTCGAACCATCCCGCCGGCTACGTCGTCTGGCTGACGATCCTCGAAGGCATTCCGTTCGTCGGCTGGGTCGTGCTGCGCCGAGGCCCCACCGCGCTCGCCTACCTCCGGCGCGGTGCGCGGCGCGGCGTCGCCGGCGGCGCGGCGAGCCTCGCCGCGTACGGCATAGTGCTCTGGGCGATGACCCGCGCGCCGGTCGCCGCGGTCGCCGCGCTGCGCGAGACGTCGGTGCTGTTCGCCGCGCTGATCGGCGCCGTCTGGCTGAAGGAGCGCGTGACGCTGCCGCGGCTCGCCGGCGCAACCAGCGTGGTGCTGGGCATCGCGGCGCTGAAGCTCTGACCGCCATGCCGCGCAATGGAGCGCGAGTTCCGTAGCCCGGGTTGAGCGCAAGCGAAACCCGGGTCCGCCGCGAGGCGGACAAACGATGCGCCCCCGGCGCGATCCACCCGGGTTTCGCTTTCGCTCAACCCGGGCTACGGTCGATACGCTCGATTCGTTCGACGGCATCCAGCTGCGCCCAATCGTTGCACCACCCGAATCCCGAGACCTGCGATGACCCGTTCACCTCCCACCCATGCCCAGGTTGTCGTCGTCGGCGGCGGCATCGCCGGCGCCTCCACCGCGTATCACCTCGCGCTCGCCGGCGTGCGCGACGTCGTCCTGCTCGAGCAGGGACGCCTGACCTGCGGAACGACCTGGCACGCCGCCGGCCTCGTCGGCCAGACGCGGGCGACGCGCAACGCGACGCGGATGAGCCGCTACGGCATCGAGTTGTATTCGTCGCTGGAAGCCGAGACCGCGCTGGCGACGGGGTGGAAGCAGTGCGGCAGCCTCAACGTCGCCGCGACGGCCGAGCGCCTGACGCTGATGCGCCGGCAGATGGCGCGCGCGAGGAGCTTCGGCATCGAGTTCGAGTTCGTGTCGCCGGCCGAGATCGCGCGGATCGCGCCGATCCTGCGCACCGACGACCTGGCCGGCGGGGTGTGGATCCCGGGCGACGGCAAGGCCAATCCGACCGACCTCACGCAGTCGCTGGCGAAGGGTGCGCGCAACCGGGGCGCGACGATTCTCGAGGGGGTCAAGGTCACCGGCGTCATCGTCCGCCGCGGGCGCGTCGTCGGCCTCGCGTGGCGCAGCGCGGACGGCGAAGGCGCGCTCATGTGCGAGACGCTGGTCAACTGCGCCGGCCAGTGGGCGCGCGAGTTCGGCCGCCTCGCCGGCGTCAACGTGCCGCTGTACTCGGCCGAGCACTTCTACCTCGTTACCAAGCGAATTCCCGGCGTCACGCCGGCGCTGCCGGTGATCCGCGACCCCGACGGCTGCATTTACTACAAGGAGGAGGTCGGCGGCCTGGTGATGGGCGGCTTCGAGCCCGAGGCCAAACCGTGGAACCCGGAGAGGATTCCCGACAACTTCGAGTTCCAGCTGCTGCCGGAGGACTGGGAGCACTTCGAGATCCTGATGACGAATGCGATCCACCGCACGCCCTGCCTCGAGACCGCCGAGGTCAAGCTGCTGCTCAACGGCCCCGAGAGCTTCACCGGTGACGGCAACTTCATCCTGGGCGAGGCGCCGGAGCTCGCCGGGTATTTCGTCTGTGCCGGTTTCAACTCGGCGGGGATCGCCAATTCGGGCGGCGCCGGCAAGCTCGTCGCCGAGTGGATCGTCAACGGTGAGCCGTCCGTCGACCTGTGGGACGTCGACATCCGCCGCTTCGCGCCGTTCCACGCCAACCGGCGCCACCTCGCCGACCGCACCGTCGAGAGTCTCGGGCTGCACTACGCGATGCGCTGGCCGCGCGAGGAGCTCGCCACGGTCCGCCCGCTGCGCCGCTCGCCGATCTACGAGCGACTGCAGGCGAAGGGCGCGGTGTTCGGCAGCAAGATGGGCTGGGAGCGCGCGAACTACTTCCTGCCGCCCGGCGGCGAGCCGCCCGCGCCGACCTTCGGCACGCCCGGCTGGCTGCCGCAGGTGCTCGAAGAGCAGCGCGCCTGCCGCGAGGCGGTCGCGGTGTTCGACCAGACGTCGTTCTCCAAGTTCGTGCTCAAGGGCCGCGACGCGCTCGCCGTGCTGCAGCGCCTGTGCGCCAACGACGTCGACGTCGCGCCGGGCCGGATGGTGTACACGGCGATGCTCAACGCCCGCGGCGGCTTCGAGAGCGACCTCACCGTCATCCGCGTCGGCGCGCAGGAGTTCTTCATCGTCAGCGGGTCGGCGCAGACGACGCGCGACTTCGCCTGGATCGAGCGCGGCATCGCCGACGGCGAGCACGCGGCGCTGGTCGACGTCGGCAGCGCCTGGTCGGTGCTGTCGGTGATGGGGCCCCACGCGGAGCCGCTGCTGCGCGAGCTCGGCTCCGAGGACATCTCGAAAGCTGCGCTGCCGTTCTCGACGACGAAGGAGGTCGACGTCGGCTACGCCCGCGTGCGGGCAGCAAGGATGAGCTACGTCGGCGGCCCGGGCTTCGAGCTCTACGTCCCCACCGACCAGTGCGTCACGCTCTACGACGCGCTGTGCAGCGCGGGCGAGCGCTTCGGGCTGCGCGACGCTGGCTACTACACCATCGACGCGCTGCGCATCGAAGCCGGGCGCCGCGCCTGGGGCGCCGAGCTCTCGCCCGACGAGACGCCGTGGGAAGCGGGGCTGGGCTACGCAGTCAAGATGGACAAGGCGGCGCCGTTCGTCGGCCGCGACGCGCTGCGCGACAGGCCCGCGGCGGCGATCCGCAAGCGCCTGGTGCTGTTCACGTTCGACGATCCCGCCGCGTTTCCCTGGGGCGGCGAGCCGATCCTGATGAACGGACGCAACGTCGGCGAGCTCACGTCGGCGGGCTACAGCCGGAAATGCGGGCGCGCGGTAGCGATGGGGTACGCGCGTGCCGACGCTCCGCTGTCGAATGCCGCGATCCTCGGCGCGCGCTATGAGGTGGACATCGCCGGCGAGGCTTTTGCGGTGACGCCGCACCTGGGGCCCCCATGATTTTGTAGCCCGGCGCAGCGAAACCCGGGGCAATCGGGGCCATGGCCACCGCTCCCCCGGGTTTCGCTGCGCGCTACGGGTGACGGCGATTGCGGCGATGGCGGCGATTACGGAGGGCAGGCGCCGGGGGTTCGACCTTCCATCCGCATCGCGCGGCGCGCGAGGTCGGGCTGCGGCGACGGCTGCCAGCGCTCGAGCACCTCGACGGCCCCGGCGCTGTCGTTGCACACGAGCACCATGTCGCAGCCCGCCGCGCAGGCGGCCGCGGCGCGCGCGACCATGTCGCCCGCGCCCTGCGCGCCGGCCATCGCCAGATCGTCGGAGAACACCATGCCGTCGAAGCCGAGCCGCACGCGCAGCACCTCGCGAGAGCCAGAACGGCGAGTAACCGGCGGGGTGCGGATCGATCGAAGAGTAGACGACGTGCGCCGGCATCACCGCCTCGAGCCCCGCCCCGATCAATGCGGCGAACGGCACCAGGTCGGCGGCGAGCAGCGCGGTGAGGCTGCGCTCGTCGACCGGCATCTCGAGGTGCGAGTCGGCGGCGACGTGGCCGTGGCCGGGAAAGTGCTTGCCGACCGCGGGCATGCCGCCGGCACGCAGGCCCGCGTGCAGCGCGCAGGCCAGGTGCGCGACGGAGTTCGGGTTGCGGTGCAGCGCGCGGTCGCCGATGACCGCGCTGCTGCCGTAGTCGAGGTCGAGCACCGGCGTGAAGCTGAAGTCCACGCCGTGCCCGCGCAGCTCGCTGGCGAGCGTCCACGCGAGCCGCGCCGCGCCGCGCGCGGCCGCCGCCACGTCGCGATCCCACAGCTCGCCCAGCGTGCGCATGGCGGGGATGGCGGTGAAGCCGTCCCGGAACCGCTGCACCCGCCCGCCTTCGTGGTCGACGGCGATCAGCAGCGGCGGCGTGCGCAGCGCGTGGATCGCGCCGGTGAGCGCGGACAGCTGCGCCGGCGACGCGAAGTTGCGCGCGAACAGGATCACGCCGCCGACCAGCGGATGCGCCAGCCGCTCGCGCTCCTCGGCGGCGAGCTCGAGGCCGGCGACGTCGAGCATCACGGGGCCGCGCGGCAGCGCACTCGCTGGTGCACCCTTGGCGCTGCGCGCCGTCCCTCCGAGAGGGAGCAATTCGCCCTCGGGGCGCGGGCCCTTCGGGCTCATGTCGCGCCCGCGCGCGCCGCGGCGGCCTCGCGCAGCAATGCCTTCATCTGCCGGACCGCCTCGCGCAGCCCGACGAACACCGAGCGCGAGACGATCGCGTGCCCGATGTGCAGCTCGCGCACGCCGGGCAGCGCGGCGACCGGCTGGACGTTGAAGTAGTTGAGCGCGTGGCCGGCGTTGAAGCGCATGCCCAGGGCGCGGATCGCCGCCCCCGCCTCGCGGAGCTTCGCGAGCTCCGCGACGACCGCCGGGCTCTCCGGATCGCGCCCCCTGGCGTGGAACGCGTGCGCGTACGGTCCGGTGTGGAGCTCGCAGACGCGGGCCCCGATGCGCGCCGCGGCCTCGACCTGCTCGCGCTGCGCGTCGATGAACACGCTGGTGACGATCCCCGCCGCCGCGAGCCGGTCGACCGCGGCCTTGAGCGAGGTCTCGTGCCGGACCACGTCGAGGCCGCCCTCGGTGGTGATCTCCAGGCGCCCCTCGGGCACCAGCATCGCCATCTCGGGCTTCAGCCGGCAGGCGATGTCCAGCATCTCGGCGGTGGCGGCCATCTCCAGGTTGAGCTTGATGTGGACGAGGTCGCGCAGCCGCCGCACGTCGTCGTCGTGGATGTGGCGGCGGTCCTCGCGCAGGTGCACGGTGATGCCGTCGGCGCCGCCGAGATGCGCCTCGACGGCAGCCCACACCGGGTCGGGCTCGTGCGTGCGGCGTGCCTGCCGCAGCGTGGCCACGTGGTCGATGTTGACACCCAGCTCAATCATGCTCTGTCGCTCCGTTCGCCGCCGAGGGCCTGCAGGTCCCGCACCACGCGGCGGCTCTCGATCCCGCGCTGTTCGAGGTAATGGTCGAGCACGCCGCGCATCAGCCGCTTCGCCTCCGCCGCGGTCTCGGCGTCCGGGAAGCGGTGCTCGGCGAGTGCGATCAGCGTCGCCCCGCGCACCAGCAGCGCCCCCTGGCGAGGCTCGGCCACGGCACCGGCGGCGACCCGCTGCGGCCCGCGGTCGAGCGCGTAATGGTATCGCGCCGCGGGCTCGACCGCCGCGCCGCCGTCGGCCTCGCGCGTGAGCGGCATCGCGTAGCCGAGCTCGGCCAGCAGCTCGAGCTCGAACCTGCGCAGCACCGGCGCCTGCTCGTCGCCGGCGGCCAGCGCGCGCAGCGCCGCGTCGTAGTTCGCGTACAGCCGCGCGTGAGGGTCCTCGCGCGGCAGCAGCTTCAGCAGCAGCTCGTTGAGGTAGAAGCCGCACATCAGCGCGGAGCCGCGGAGCAGCGGCAGCCCGCCGCGCCATTCCGCCCTCTGCAGCGTCTTGAGCTCGCCCTGGCCCGACCACGAAAGCAGCAGCGGCTGGAAACCCTGCAGCAGACCGCGCAGCTCCGAGCGCGGTCGCCTGGCGCCCCGCGCGACCAGCGCCACGCGGCCGTGCGCCTCGGTCAGCGCCTCGACGATGAGGCTCGTCTCGCGGTAGGGGTAGGTGTGCAGGACGTACGCCGGCTCGGCGTCGCGGCGCAGCGGCTGGGCGCGGGGCGGCACGGTCGGTCCCGTCAGTATCCGAAGCGCGTGAGCAGCCTGTCGTCGTCGGCCCAGCCGCGCTTCACCCGCACCCACACCTCGAGGTACACCTGCCCTCCGAACAGCCGCTCCATGTCGGCGCGCGCGGCGCTTGCGATCTGCTTCATCTGCGCGCCGCCGGCGCCGAGCAGGATGGCCTTCTGGTTCTCGCGCTCGACGTAGACGGTCGCGTGGATCCGGCGCAGCTCGCCGTCCTGCACGAAGCGGTCGATCGCCACCGTCGCCGCGTACGGGACCTCCTCGCCCAGCAGGCGGAAGATCTTCTCGCGGACGAGCTCGGCGGCGAGGAAGCGCTCGTCGCGGTCGGTGATCTCGTCCGCGCCCGAACATCGGCGCGCCCTCCGGCAGCAGCGCGCGCAGCGCGTCGCGCAGCGCGTCGAGCCCGCTGCGCCTTTTCGGCGCTGACCGGCACGATCGCGGCGAAGGGGTGCAGGGGTGCCAGCTCCGCCATCTGCGGGAGCAGCGCGTCCCGGTGCGCCAGCCGGTCGATCTTGTTGATCGCGGCGACGGCGCCGGCCCCCGGCGGCAGCAGCGCGATCACCGCGCGGTCGGCATCGGTCACCCGTCCGGCCTCGAGCACGACGACGACGGCGTCGACGTCGCCGAGGCTCTGCGTGACCGCGCGGTTCATCCGCTCGTTGAGCCGCGAGCGGTGCTTCGTCTGGAACCCGGGCGTGTCGACGAACACGAACTGCGCCCCGGCGTCGGTCAGGATGCCGGTCACGCGGTGCCGCGTCGTCTGCGCCTTCTTCGACGTGATGCTGACCTTCGCGCCGACCAGGCGGTTGAGCAGCGTCGACTTGCCGACGTTGGGACGGCCGACGATCGCGACGTACCCGCAGCGCAATGCCGGGCCCGGCGCGGCGTCAGCCACCCTCCGCTCCGCCCGCGCCTGCGGCGGTGATGCGCGCGTAGGCCAGCGCCGCCGCCGCCTGCTCCGCCGTCCTCCGGCTGGGCCCGGCACCGGACGCCGCGATGCCCAGCGACGCCACGCGGCATTCGACGGTGAACGACTGCGCGTGCGCCGCGCCGGCGGTGTCCACGACGACGTACTCGGGCACCGGCATCCGCCGCGCCTGCAGCCATTCCTGCAGGCGCGTCTTCGGGTCCTTGCCCAGCGTCGCGGGCGACAGGCCGGCGAACTCCGGCGCGTACACGCCGGCGATCACGGCGCGCGCGGCGTCGAAGCCGCCGTCGACGAAGACCGCGCCGAACACCGCCTCGAGCGCGTCGGCGACGATCGACGCCCGGTCGGCGCCGCCGCTCTTCTGCTCGCCGGCAGCCGAAGCGCAGCAGGGAGCCCAGATCGAGCGCCCGGCCGAGCCGGGCGAGCGTATCGCGGTTGACGAGGTGGGCGCGGATCCGCGACAGGTCGCCCTCCGGGACCTGCGGGAAGCGCTCGTAGAGCAGCAGCGCGATCGCGCAGTCCAGCACGGCGTCGCCGACGAACTCGAGACGCTCGTTGTGGTCGGCGCCGAAGCTGCGGTGCGTCAGCGCCTGCTCGAGCAGCCCCGGGCGGTCGAACGCGTGGCCGAGCCGAAGCGCCAGCGCGGCGTTCGGGTTCAGCGCTCGGCCCTGGTCTCGAACTCGATCAGCAGGCTCACGTTGCTCACCAGCGGAAGCTTGCGCGTCCACGCCAGCGTGGCCACCCACTGGTTGCCCTCCTTGTGCAGGTCGATGTCGCGCCCGCCCACCGACTCGATGTAGCCGGCGTCGACCCGCCTCTGGAACTTCTTCCGCAGTTCCGCCGGGTTGTTGAGGTCCTGCATCTCGGCGAGCGTCTCGACCAGCGCGCTCTTGACCGAGAAGTACTCGATGTACGCCGGCAGGACGCGGAATCCGACGACGGCGACGACGACCACCACCACGGCGACGAACAGGAAGCTTAGGATCGACAACCCGGATTGCTGGCGTGCGCTGCGCATGAGCCCGTCCCGTTGGTATTTATCTGATGGCGGTGCCGATACGATCGAAAGCGAAGCTGGTGATGTCGTCCCAGTTGAACCAGATGAAGTACGCGCGCCCGCGGATGTTCTCGTCGGGGACGAAGCCCCAGTAGCGGCTGTCGTCGCTGTTGTCGCGGTTGTCGCCCATCATGAAGTACTGCCCCGCCGGGACCCGGCAGACGAAACCGTGCTCATTGTAATCGCAGTTCTGCCGATCGGGAAACGGCCGCACGTTCTGCGGGTAGACGGGCGGCGCCTGGGGGTTCTCGGCGATCGAGTACTGCTTGGTGCCGGAGCCGTTGTCGGCGGTCTCGAGCAGCCGTGCGGTCGTCTCGAAGCGCAGGCCCTCGACGTAGCTGTAGGTGCCGTCGGGCACCTGCGGCAGCGGCTTGCCGTTCACCGTGAGCTTCTTGTCGCGGTAGACCACCTCGTCGCCGCCGACGCCGACGACGCGCTTGATGAAGTCCTGCGACGGGTTGACCGGGTACCGGAACACGACCACGTCGCCGCGCTTCGGATTCGCCGATCGGCACGATCTTGTGCTCGATGATCGGCAGCCGCAGGCCGTAGGCGAACTTGTTGACGAGGATGAAATCGCCGACGACGAGCGTGGGCCGCATCGACGACGACGGGATCTTGAACGGCTCGGTGACGAACGAGCGGAGCAGGAACACGATCAGCAGGACCGGGAAGAAGCTCTTCGGGTACTCGATCCACCACGGCTCCCGCGCGTCCGGGGCCCTTTGCCTGGCGAAGACGAGCCGGTCGGCGAGCGCCACGGCGCCGGTGACCACCGTGGCGAGGAACAGGATGAGGGCGAAGTTCATTGTCGTCGGGCTTGTGGTTGTCGTTGCGCGGCACGGCCGGCCGCCGGGTGCGCGGGCGGCGCCGTCACTTCTCGCCGACCTGGAGGATCGCGAGGAACGCCTCCTGCGGGATCTCGACGCTGCCGACCGCTTCATCCGCTTCTTGCCCGCCTTCTGCTTCTCGAGCAGCTTCTTCTTGCGGGTGATGTCGCCGCCGTAGCACTTGGCGAGCACGTTCTTGCGCATCGCCTTGATCGTCTCCCGGGCGATGATGTTGGCGCCGATCGACGCCTGCACCGCGACGTCGAACATCTGCCGCGGGATCAGCTTGCGCATCTTGGCCGCGACCTCGCGGCCGCGGTAGGTCGCCACCGAGCGGTGGACCATCACCGACAGCGCGTCGACGCGCTCGGCGTTGATGAGGATGTCGAGCTTGACGACGTCGGCGGAGCGGAACTCCCTGAACTCGTAGTCGAGCGAAGCGTAGCCGCGCGACACCGACTTCAGCTTGTCGAAGAAGTCCATCACCACCTCGGCCAGCGGCAGCTCGTAGGTCAGCATCACCTGGCGGCCCAGATACTGCATGTTCTTCTGCACGCCGCGCTTCTCGGTGCACAGCGTCATCACCGGGCCGACGTAGTCCTGCGGCAGCAGGATCGTCGCGGTGATGATCGGCTCGCGGATCTCCTCGACGCGCGAGGCGTCGGGCAGCTTCGACGGATTCTCGATCTCGAGCACGGTCCCGTCGCGCAGCAGCACCTGGTAGACGACGGTCGGCGCCGTCGTGATCAGGTCCATGTCGTACTCGCGCTCGAGGCGCTCCTGCACGATGTCCATGTGCAGCAGGCCGAGGAAGCCGCAGCGGAAGCCGAAGCCCAGCGCCACCGACACCTCGGGCTCGTAGTGCAGCGACGCGTCGTTGAGCTTGAGCTTGTCGAGCGCGTCGCGCAGCGCCTCGTACTCGTTCGCCTCGACCGGGTAGAGTCCGGCGAAGACCTGCGGCTTCATGTCCTTGAAGCCGGGCAGCGGCTCGGCGGCCGGTCGCGCGGCCAGCGTCACCGTGTCGCCGACCTTGGCCGCGTGGAGTCCTTGATCCCGGCGATGATGAAGCCCACCTCGCCCGCCGCGAGCTCGGCGCGGGCCACCGCCTTGGGCGTGAACACGCCGACCTGCTCGCAGTTGTAGACGGCGCGGTTGGCCATCAGCAGGAGCTTCTCCTTCGGCCTGAGCGTTCCCTGCATCACGCGCACCAGCATCACCACGCCGACGTAGTTGTCGAACCAGGAGTCGATGATCAGCGCCTGCAGCGGCGCCGCGCGGTCGCCGGCGGGCGGCGGCACGCGCTCGATCACCGCCTCGAGGATGTCGTCCACGCCTTCGCCGGTCTTGGCGCTGCAGCGCATCGCGTCCTGGGCGGGGATGCCGATGATGTCCTCGATCTCCGCGATCACGCGATCGGGCTCGGCCGACGGCAGGTCGATCTTGTTGAGCACCGGGACCACGGTCGACGCCCTGCTCGATCGCGGTGTAGCAGTTGGCGACCGTCTGCGCCTCCACGCCCTGCGAGGCGTCGACGACCAGCAGCGCGCCCTCGCAGGCCGCGAGCGAGCGCGACACCTCGTAGGAGAAGTCGACGTGACCGGGGGTGTCGATCAGGTTGAGCTCGTAGAGCTGCCCGTCGCGCGCCCGGTACGACAGCGCGGCGGTCTGCGCCTTGATGGTGATGCCGCGCTCGCGCTCGAGGTCCATCGAGTCGAGCACCTGCGCCTCCATTTCGCGGTCGGCGAGCCCGCCGCAGCGCTGGATGACGCGGTCGGCCAGCGTCGACTTGCCGTGGTCGATGTGGGCGATGATCGAGAAATTGCGGATGTGCTGCATGGCGACGGTCTCGGCCTGAGGGCGCTATCCGTGGCGGCGCGGCGGCAAAACAAAAGGGCACCGGAAAAGTGCCCTTCACCCGCACGGATCATGTTGAATTTTAGCAGGTTTCCGGGCGCCGCGCCGGTCCGGCCGCCCCCGCCGCCAGCGCCGCCCCGACGCGTGCGGCGTCGAGGCGGAAATGGCACAGCTCGGCGCCGTCACGGGGAGGCCCCAGGAACAGCACCGGGACGCGCTCGCCGTAGGCCGCCTCGAGCGCAGGGTCCGCGTCGACGTCGACGACCGACCACCGTCGCCCCGTGCGCCGCGGCCAGCGGCGCCAGCGCGGCGGCCATGTCGTCGCAGAGATGGCAGTACGCCCGGCCCAGCAGCGTGAGCTGCACGGGGGCGCCGTCCGCCTCCGGCGCGGCGCCCCCATCGCCCGCCCGCGCCTGCCGCGTCACTCGCCGTTGTTGAGGCGGACGGTGGCGATGAACTGCTGCGCGCCGCGCCGCAGCCGCAGCGCGACCGATGCGCCCTTCTCGAGCTTCGACAGCAGCGCGTTGACCTGCTCGGCGCTCTTCGCCTCGGTGGTGGTCCCGTGGCTGATGATCGCGAGGATCACGTCGCCCGGCTGCACGTTGCCGCGCACACCGGCGGCGACGTCCTCCACCAGCACGCCGGCCTTCACCTCGAGGTCGCGCTTCTGCTCGTCGGTCAGGTCCGCGAGCGACAGGCCCATCCGGTTGGGCTTCGCCTTCTCCTTCGCCGGCGCCTCGCGGCGCTGCTGCGCCGCGCCCTCGTCGGGCATCTCGGCCACCGTCAGCGTCAGATCGCGCGCCGCGCCCTTGCGCCAGACCGTCAGCGTGATCTTCGTGCCGGGCCGGATCATGGTGATGATGCGCGGCAGCTCGTTCGACGAGCGGACGTCGCGACCGTCGACCTTGATGATGATGTCGTCAGCCAGGACGCCGCCCTTGTCCGCCGGAGCGCCCTTCTCCACCGAGTTGACCAGGGCGCCGCCGGGCTTCGCCAGTCCGAACGCCTCGGCGAGGTCCTTGGTCACCTCCTGGATCTGGACGCCGATGCGCCCGCGGGTGACCTTGCCCTTCGTCCTTGAGCTGGCTGGCGGTGCTCATCGCGACGTCGATCGGGATGGCGAAGGCGAGGCCCATGTAGCCGCCCGAGCGCGAGAAGATCAGCGAATTGATGCCGACGACCTCGCCCTTGAGGTTGAACAGCGGCCCGCCCGAGTTGCCCGGGTTGATCGCGACGTCGGTCTGGATGAACGGGATCAGGTTCTCCTGCGGCAGGTCGCGCCCCTTGGCGCTGACGATGCCGGCGGTCATCGTGTTGTCGAGGCCGAACGGCTTGCCGATGGCGACGACCCATTCGCCGACCTTGAGCTTGTCGGGGTCGCCGATGGTGACCTTCGGCAGGTCCTTGGCGTCGATCTTGAGCAGCGCCACGTCGGTGCGCTTGTCCGAGCCGATGACCTTGGCCTTGAACTCGCGCTTGTCGGCGAGATTGACCTTCACCTCGTCGGCACCGTCGACGACGTGGGCATTGGTGATGAGGTAGCCGTCGGAGGAAATGAGGAAGCCGGACCCGACCGACTGCGCCTCGGGCTCGCGCTCGGGGGCGCCGCGCGGGCGCGGGATCTGGCCGAAGCGGCGGAAGAACTCGTAGAACGGGTCGTCCTCCGACAGCTCGGGGAAGCGCTGCCGCCGGATCTTCTGCGTCACGTCGATGCTGACGACCGCCGGCGCCTGCCGTTCGTAGAGCTCGGTGAAATCGGGCAGGCCTGCGCCCCTGACCTGGGCAGGCGCCGGGCCGGCAAGGGCAAACGCGGCGGCGGCGAGCGCGAACAGCGCGGCAACGCGGGAACGGCTGGGAGCAATCATTTCGGGGTTTCTCGGGGGTTGCAAAGAGGGGGCGCCGCGACGACCGGGACGCCGGGAATCAGCGGCGGGCCACCGACATCGCCATCTGGCGCACGGTGGCGGGGGGCACCTCGCCCAGGACGGTCACGACGCGATCGTCGAACGGGCGGACGTAGACGTTCATCCCGCCCTGGTGCGACGGGCCCAGCGGGCGGGGCTGGTGCGTCGCGCCCAGCCTCTCGATGAACACCGAGACGGCCACCAGGCCATCGGAATAGACGAGGTGCACGACCGGCTCGTGGCGATTGCGCAGCGGGCGGTAGCCCTCGACGATCTTCGAAAACCCGGGCGGCGTCTTGCCGACGATCCAGCCGGTGTCGTGGGCTTCGATGTCGCCCAGCGGCGGCTTCTGCATCCGCCAGTCGGACGAGGTCGCGCTCCAGGTCGGCTCCACCATGGCGCGGTCGATCTTCACCCCGATGCTGAGGTCGGTGAAGCTGAACTGCTCGACCAGCTCGCCCCGCTCGTTGTTGATGCGGGCCTTGAGCAGCAGGCCGGTCGCGTTGTCGACCCAGAACTTGTGGCCGAAGCGCAGTTCGTCCTTCGGCTCGAACAGCCACGCCTGCGCGTCGAGTCCGGCCACACGCCCCGCTTCGGCCTTCCGGAATTCGTAGTTTTCGCTGAGCGCCTTCTGCTCGGTCTCCGACAGCGCGGGGAAGGCGTTGCGGAACGAGCGCGGCTCGATCCGGAGAATCTTCGCCTCCGGGTAATAGCAGCGGACCTCGCCGCGGCTGCGGATCACTTCGCGCGCCGGGCCGTCGAGGTTGACGAGCTTCTCCAGCTCGTTGCCGCCGTCGTTCATGTGCACGACGCGCGAGGTGTCGACGCGGTCGCCGTGCTGGTAGACGATGGTGCCGATGTAGTTGAGCTCGCGGGCGGCGGCCGACGTGCGCGCGAGCCACGCCGCGACGTCCTCGGCCAGCGCCACCGGCGCGTTCGCCAGCGCCGCCAGCGCCAGCACCACGACGGGACGCAGCCTGCGCGCGCGGCGGATCGCCGCCGCGCCGATCTCCGGTGGTTCCACGGGCTCCATGCGGTCGCTGCGGCTAGCGCCGGACGTCGACCGCGGGCGCGGCGACGCTGCGCAGGTAGGGTCCGACCCCCTGGATCTGCGTCGACGGCGAATACTCCTGGTGCGCGAGCAGATAGTCGGCCGGCACCGTGCGCGGGGCGATCTGCGCCCCGCGGATGGACGCCGCCTCGCCGGCCTTGGCGATCACCGCCGACTCGGTCTGCAGCGTGCCGAACGCGACCCAGACGACCAGCGCGGCGGCGGCCACGCCCGCGGCGGCAGCCCATGCGTACGCCAGCGGCCGTGCCGCTGCGGCGCGCGGCGCCAGCACGGTCGGCTCTTCGGCGAGACGGGCGGCGAAACGACCCGCGAACCCAGGCGAGAGTTCGCCGGTTCCGCGCAGCGCGTCGCCGATCACGTGGTAGCACACCCAGTCGGCCATGCCGTCCGGGTGCTTGAGGCGCGCGCAGGCCACCTCGAGCATCCCGTCGTCGAGCTCGCCATCCATCAACCGCGAAATTTCCTCGCCCATCACCATCTCCGGTTTTCTTCTGTCCCCAGCAACGGCCGCAATTCCGTTGCGATCGCTTCCCGCGCCCGAAAGATCCGGGAGCGCACCGTGCCAATCGGACAGTTCATCACGTTGGCAATCTCGTCATATGAAAGGCCCTCGATCTCGCGCAGCGTGATCGCGGTCCGCAGGTCCTCCGGCAGCGTGTCCATCGCCCGGTTGACGACGTTCGCGATCTGCTTGCCTTCCAGCTCGCTCTCCGGCGTGTTGGAGTCGCGCAGCTGCTCGGCATCCTCGAAACCCTCCGCTTCCTCGTTGTCGAATCCCGTCGTCGTCGGCGCTCGGCGCCCGAGGGCCACCAGGTAGTTCTTCGCCGTGTTGATCGCGATCCGGTACAGCCACGTGTAAAACGCGCTTTCACCCCGGAAGCTCGGCAGCGCCCGATAGGCCTTGATGAATGCTTCCTGCGTCACGTCCTCCACTTCGGCCGGGTCGCGCACCCAGCGCGACAGCAGCCTTCCGAGCTTCCGCTGGTACTTCATGACCAGGAGCTCGAACGCCCGCTTGTCGCCTCGCTGCGCGCGCGCAACGAGCTGCTGATCGACTTCCCGATCACCCATTTACGGGCATTCCCTGGGCATTTCGTTGTTATATGCCTGCCGAACGGCAGGTGCGGCGGCGACCGGCACCACGATGCCCGGCTCGGCCGGAATCGGGTCCGGGCCGGGTGCCTCTGCGCGGCGCACGCTTGCAGACACAGACCGTCGGACGGGCGGGAAGTTCACGGCGCAGCCCGGGGGCGGCCCGCCCGCCCGGCGCGGTGGGGTGGTCGGGCGCGGCGCAATTGCTGTCCACGACAACCACCGGCGATACGCGCCCGGTCGGCAGGCCGCGGTAGTTGCGCACGGCCGGCTCGCGCCACGGTGCGAGCAGCGCGCGGCGGTCGGCGTCGAGCAGCCCGAGCTGGTCGAGCACCGCGATGGTCGCCGGATGCAGCGCCCGCTTGGCGCCGTCGGCGACCTTGACCGCGATGCCGATTCCCTGGCTGCGGATGCCGATCGCCTGGACACCCTCGGCGCCGATCTTGGACACCCAGTCACCCCGGCCCGCGCGCGCGTACGCGAGATCGTTGCGGCCCTCGCCGGACACCATCTCCGGATGCGCGGTCATCGCATCGGCGAGAATCCGCGGCGCCGGCCCGAACTCCGGATCGTCCGGTGCGGCCGCCAGACGCGCATAGGCGAGCGCCAGGCGGGACAGCGGGACGGCGTAGTTCGGGGCCGAGCAGCCGTCGATCCCGGCCAGGAGCTCCGCCTCCGGCGTCGCCGTGAAATGCGCGACCGCCCCGCGGATCGCACGCTGCAGCGGATGGTCGAACGCGAGATAGCTGTCCCTGGGCAGAGCGCACTGCACGCAGTAGGCGAGCATGCCGGCGTGCTTGCCCGAGCAGTTGTGCGCGAGCGGCGAATAGGGCGGGGGCGGCGGCGGCTCGCCGCGCACGTCGTGGTAGCCGGGCGCGTGGGCGCCGCACTGCAGGTCGTCGACGGTGCAGCCCGACGCCGCCAGCATCGCCGCGGCCGCCGCCACGTGGCGCGGCTCGCCGGAGTGGCTGGCACACAGCAGCGCGACCTGCTCCGGCACCAGGCCGAAGCGTTCGACACCGCCGCCCGCGACGAACGGGACCGCCTGGAACGGCTTCAGCGCGCTCCGGGTCATGGTCAGGAACTGCGGGTCGCCGGCGGCGTGGAGCAGCCGCCCGTCACGGTCGACGACCGCGACGGAGCCGTAGTGCACGCTCTCGATCACGTCGCCGCGGGTGACGACCGCCAGCGGCGCGTGCGCCGGCCCGCAGTCGTCGGCGTTGCCGGCGGCAGGGATGGACGCGACAGGGGCGGGCATGGGCAGCGGCGACGGGCAAAGCTCGTATTATCGCCTGCCGGACCGCGGGAACGCGAATCGCCCCCGGCGTCCGCGGGCGCCGTAGCCCGGCGTTGAGCCGAAGGCGAAACCCGGGTGGGCCTGGCAATGGCCCCGCCGGCGAACCGTCGCCCGGGTCGCGCCCACCCGGGTTTCGCTCGGCTCAACGCCGGGCTACGCTCCCGTCAGCGCGCTGCGGATCTGCTCCAGCGCCGCCGGATCCTCGATGGTGGTGAGGTCGCCCGGGTCGCGCCCCTCGGCCAGCGCCTGGATCGACCGGCGCAGGAGCTTGCCGGAACGGGTCTTGGGCAGCACGGTGACGAAGTGGACGCTGCCGGGTCGCCCGATGGCGCCGAGCTGGCGGTCGACGGTGTCCATCACCTCCTTGCGCAGCTTCGCCGCCGCCTCGGGGGTCGCCACCGAGGCCGGGTCCTTGACGACGGCGAAGGCGACCGGGACCTGGCCCTTCAGCGCGTCGGCCACGCCCACCACGGCGACCTCGGCGATCCCCGCGTGCGCCTGCACCGCTTCCTCGATCTCGCGCGTGCCCAGGCGGTGGCCGGCGACGTTGATCACGTCGTCGGTGCGCCCGAGCACGAAGTAGTAGCCCTCGGCGTCGCGCGTCGCCCAGTCGAACGTCGAGTACGCCCAGTCCTTCGGGAAATCGGAGAAGTACGTCTTGACGAACCGCTCGTCGTCCCCCCACACCGTGGTCATGCACCCGGGCGGCAGCGGCGGGCGCACGGTCAGCACGCCCTTCTCGTCGGCGCCGACCTCCTCGCCGGTCGCCTCGTGCAGCAGCCGCACGTCGTAGCCGTAGACGGGGAACGACGGGCTGCCGAACTTGCGCGGCGTCTCCTGCACGCCGAGCTGCGCCGAGAGGATCGGCCAGCCGGTCTCGGTCTGCCAGTAGTTGTCGACGATCGCCACGCCCAGGTTGTCCGAGGCCCAGCGCGCGGTCGGCTCGTCGAGCGGCTCGCCGGCGAGGAACACGTACTTGAGCGTCGACAGGTCGTGCGCCTGCATGTACGCGGTGTCCTGCTTCTTCAGCACGCGGATCGCGGTGGGCGAGCTGAACATCGTCTTGACCTTGTTCTCGGCGACGATCTTCCACCAGATGCCCGGGTCGGGCCGGATCGGCAGGCCCTCGTACATGATCGTCGTGCTGCCGTTGAGCAGCGGGCCGTAGACGATGTACGAATGGCCGACGACCCAGCCGATGTCGCTGGTCGTGAACATCGTCTCGCCCGGCTCGACGCAGAAGATCCGGCGCATCGACGACGCCAGCGCCACCGCGTAGCCGCCGGTGTCGCGCTGCACGCCCTTCGGCTTGCCGGTGGTCCCCGACGTGTAGAGGATGTACGACGGCTCGCTCGACTCCAGCCATTCGCAGGGCACCTGCGCGTCCATGTGCTGCGCGCGCAGCGTCGCGTAGTCGAGGTCGCGCCCGGCGACGACGTTCATGTCCTTGTCCAGCCCGCGATTGATGATGATGACGCTCGCCGGCGGGAACTGCGCGAGGCGGATCGACTCGTCGACCAGGTGCTTGTAGGGCACCGCCTTGCCGCCGCGCATGCCGGCGTCGGAGGTGACCATGACCTTCGGCTGCGCATCGTCGATCCGCGTGGCGAGGCTGGCCGCGGCGAAGCCGCCGAACACCACCGAGTGGATCGCCCCGATCCGCACGCAGGCGAGCATCGCGAACGCCGCCTCGGCGACCATCGGCATGTAGATCAGCACCCGGTCGCCGTGGCCCACGCCCTGCGCCTTGAGCACCGCGGCGAAGCGGTTCACCTCGGCGGCGAGCTCGCGGAAGGTGTAGGTCGCCTCCTGCCCCGTCTCGGTCGAGAGGTAGATCAGCGCCTTCTGGTCGCCGCGCGTGGCGAGATGACGGTCGATCGCGTTGTGGCAGATGTTGGTGCGCCCGCCGACGAACCACTTCGCGAACGGCGGCTTCGAGTAGTCGAGCACCGATCGCGAACGGCGTCTGCCAGTCGATCAGCTTCGCCTCGTCGCGCCAGAACGCGTCGCGATCCTCGACGGACCGGCGATGGAACTCGCGGTACGTTGTCATTTTTCCCTCCTCCTGTGACGGCTCCGGGGAAGGTTACGGCCTCCCCCGGCGGCAAACCTTGCGCCGGATCAAGGCACTGCCACGCGGGTTCCCGTCAGAGGCCGACCGGATCGGCGGCGATCTTGACCACGGTGCGGCCGCGCACCAGTCCCTTGATGTAGGCGTCGAAGTGCGTCGGCAGCTCGTCGAAGTCGATGGTCCGGACCTGGTCGTGGACCTTGTCCGGGCGCCAGTCGACGGCGAGCTTGTTCCAGATCCGCTGCCGCGTCGCCATCGGGCAGTTGACGCTGTCGGCGCCGAGCAGCGCGACGCCGCGCAGGATGAACGGCGCCACGGTCGTCGCGAGCTTCATGCCGGCGGCGAGACCGACGGCGCCGACCGCGCCGCCGATGCGCGTGCTCGCCAGCAGCCACGCCAGCAGATCGCCGCCGAGATTGTCGACCGCACCCGCCCAGGTCGCCTTCTCCAGCGGCCGGATCTTCGCCAGGTCGATCGACTGGCGCGCCAGCACCTCCTTCGCGCCCAGGCTCTTCAGGTAGTCGCTCTCCTCCTCCTTGCCGGTGATCGCGACGACGTGGTAGCCGCTCTTGGCCAGGATCTCGATGGCCACCGAGCCCACGCCGCCGGTGGCGCCGGTCACGGCGACCGGCCCGCCGGCGGGCTTGCAGGCCGTTGTGCTCCATCAGCATGATCGCCAGCGCCGCGGTGAACCCCGCGGTGCCGAGCGTCATCGCGTCGAACGCCGTCATGCTCTCCGGCCGGCGCACGACCCAGTCCGCCGGCGCGCGCACGTACTCGGCATAGCCGCCGTCGTGCGCGACACCCATGTCGTAGCCGTGGACGATGACCTTGTCGCCGCGCTTCCAGCGCGGGTCGCCCGACGACTCGACGGTGCCCGCCATGTCGATGCCGCCGATGGTCGGGTACTTGCGCATGATCTTCCCGGCGCCGTTGTACGACAGCGCATCCTTGTAGTTGATCGTCGAGTACTTGGTCTTGACGACGACCTCGCCCGGGTCGAGCTCGTCCACCGTGGTCTCGACGAAGCGGCTGGTCACTACCTTGTCATCCTCGAACGTCCGGTACGCCTTGAATTTCTGCACGTGATTCTCCTCGGATTGGACGGCGGTGACGTCGAGCCTGGGGTCGCGCGATGGAGGCGGCTTCAGGCGGCTTTCAGGCGCCCTGCGCAGCACCGGGCAGGTGCGGCAGGGCCATGTAGTCGTGCGTCTGCATTTCGATGAGACGGCTGGCGGTGCGGAGGAACTCCCGGCTGTTGGGCCCCTCCGGGTAGAGTTCGCCCGGCGGCGCGGCGGCGGCGACCAGCAGCTTCACCCGGTGATCGTACAGGATGTCGACCAGCCAGGTGAAGCGCCGCGCGCGGTCCCCCATCGCGGCGGTCATCTTCGGCACCGACGACAGCAGCAGCACCGAGAACCGCGCGGCGAGCTCCAGGTAGTCGCGCTGCGAGCGCGGCCCGTCGCAGAGCGCGGCGAATTCGAACCAGACGGCGCTGCCGGCGCGGCGCTTCGCGGTGATCGTGCGCCCCTCGACCGCGAGCCGCGGATCCTCGTCGGGGCCGCCGCGCATGCGCTCGAACGCGCGCAGCAGCGCGGCGTCGGCGTCGGGCCCGAGCGGAGCTGTGGTACGCGTCGACCTGCTCGAGCACGCGCAGCCGGTAGTCGACGCCGGCGTCGACCTCGACCAGGTCCAGCTCGCGTTCGAGCAGCGCGATCGTGGGCAGGAACTTCTGCCGCTGCAGGCCGTCGGGATACAGGCCCGCGGGGGGGTAGTTCGACGTCATCACGAACACGACGCCGGCGGCGAACAGCGCGTCGAGCAGCCGGCCGAGGATCATCGCGTCGGCGATGTCGGCGACGTGGAACTCGTCGAAGCAGACGAGGCGATAGCGCCGGGCGATGCGCGCGGCGACGGCGAGCAGCGGATCCGGCTCCTGCTTCAGCGTCGCCAGCTCCGCGTGCACGCCGCGCATGAAGGCGTGGAAATGGACCCGCGTCCTGCGCCGGATCGGGACCGCGGCGAAGAAGCTGTCCATCAGGAAGCTCTTGCCGCGCCCGACGCCGCCCCACAGGTAGACGCCGCGCGGGACCTCGGGCGGCGCGAACAGGCGCTTCAGCTTCGACTGGCGCGCGGCGCGGAACGCCGACAGCTCGTCGGCCAGCCGCTGCAGCCGCTCCAGCGCCGCCGCCTGCGCGTGGTCGAGCGTGGCGCCCCGCGCCGCGAGCAGCGGATCGAGGTGCGCGATCAGCGTGCCCTGGCGCGCGGTGATCTCGCCGGTGGCCGCCGCATCGTTCACGGCGGTGCCGCAGCCGGCGCCCGGCCGGCGGCGCGGAGCGAACCGGCGGCGCTCACTGGTGCACCCTTGGCACTGCGCGCCGTCCCTCCGAGAGGGAGCCATTCGCCCTCGGGGCGGCCCTTCGGGCTCATGCCGCGTTCGTGCGACCCGCCATCAGGCACGCGCACCCGTCACAGGTTGAGCGCTCGCCCGGCGACGCCCAGCGCGGCCTCCTTCGTCGCCTCGGACAGCGACGGATGCGCGTGGCAGATGCGGGCGATGTCCTCCGCCGAGGCGCCGAACTCCATCGCCACCACGCCCTCGCTGATCAGCTCGGAGGCGAACGGGCCGATGACGTGCATGCCGAGGATCCGGTCGGTCGCGGCGTCGGCGAGGATCTTGACGAAGCCCGTGGTATCGCCGAGCGCTCGGGCGCGGCCGTTGGCGCTGAACGGAAAGCTGCCGGCGCGATACGCGACCCCCGCGGCCTTGAGCTGCTGCTCGGTCTGCCCGACCCACGCGATCTCCGGCGACGTGTAGATGACCCAGGGGATGGTGTTGAAGTCGACGTGGCCGTGCTGGCCGGCGATGCGCTCGGCGACGGCGACCCCCTCCTCCTCGGCCCGGTGCGCCAGCATCGGGCCGCGCACCACGTCGCCGATCGCGTGGACGCTGGGCAGGTTGGTCCGGCAATCCGCGTCGACAGCGACGAAGCCGCGCTCGTCCAGCGCGAGGCCGACCGTTTCGGCGCCCAGCCCGTCGGTGTTCGGAATCCGCCCGATCGACACGATCAGCCGGTCGAACGCGGCCGTCTGCGCCTTGCCCGCGGCGTCGGTCCAGGCGACGGCGACGTCGGCCTTGCCGAGCGTGACGGCGGTGATGGCCACCCCGGTCTCGATCGCCAGGCCCTGCCGGGCGAACGCCTTGCGCGCCTCCTTCGCCACCGCCGCGTCGGCGGCGCCGAGGAACTCGGGCAGCGCCTCCAGCACGGTGACCTTCGCGCCGAGGCGTCGCCACACGCTGCCCATCTCCAGCCCGATCACCCCGGCGCCGACGATGCCGAGGCGCCGGGGCACCGCCGACAGCGCCAGCGCGCCGGCATTGTCGAGAATCCGCAGGTTGTCGATCGCGATCATCGGCAGCGCCCGCGGCTTCGACCCGGTGGCGACGATCACTCGCGCCGCGACGAGCTGCGCCGGCGCCGCGCCGTCGACCCGGATCTTCCACGCGTCGCCTTCCTTCCCCGCGAACGCGCCGCGGCCATGGAAGAACGCGATCCCGTTCTTCTTGAACAGGTAGAGGATGCCGTCGTTGTTCTGCGCGACGACCCGGTCCTTGCGCGCCTGCATCTTCTTCACGTCGATCGCGAGGCCCTCGACCCGGATGCCGTGATCGGCGAACGCGTGGCCCGCGTGCTCGTAGTTCTCCGACGACTGCAGCAGCGCCTTCGACGGGATGCAGCCGACGTTGGTGCAGGTGCCGCCCGGCGCCGGCTTGCCGTCCGCGCGGGTCCAGTCGTCGATGCACGCGGTGCGCAGGCCAAGCTGCGCGCAGCGGATCGCCGCGATGTACCCGCCGGGGCCGCCGCCGATGACGACGACGTCGAAGGATTCTGCCATGTCAGTACCGCCCGGCCGTCCGAAGGTACTGCCGCGCCCCCTCGGGGGGCAGCGAGCGAAGCGAGCGTGGGGGCTGTTTCATCCTAGCGGGTCGCGTCGTCAGAGATCCAGCAGCATCCGCGCCGGGTCCTCCAGCGCCTCCTTGATCGCCACCAGCGACAGCACCGCCTCGCGGCCGTCGATGATCCGGTGGTCGTAGGACTGCGCGAGGTAGTTCATCGGCCGCACCACGACCTGCCCGTTCTCGACCACCGCGCGTTCCTTGGTCGCGTGCACGCCGAGGATCGCCGACTGCGGCGGATTGATGATCGGCGTGGACAGCATCGAGCCGAACACGCCGCCGTTGCTGATCGTGTAGGTGCCGCCGGTCAGGTCCTCGACCGAGAGCTTGCCGTCCTGCGCGCGCTTGCCGAAGTCGGCGATCTGCTTCTCGATCTCGGCGATCGACAGCAGGTCGCAGTCGCGCAGGATCGGCACCACCAGGCCGCGCGGGCTGCCCACGGCGATGCCGATGTCGAAGTAGCCGTGGTAGACGATGTCGGCCCCGTCGATCGACGCGTTGACGATCGGGTACTTCTTCAGCGCGTGGACCGCGGCCTTGACGAAGAAGCTCATGAAACCGAGCTTGACGCCGTGCTCCTTCTCGAAGCGGTCCTTGTACCGGTTGCGCAGATCGATCACCGGCTGCATGTTCACTTCGTTGAACGTGGTCAGGATCGCCGCCGTCGACTGCGATTGCACCAGCCGCTCGGCGACGCGCTGCCGCAGCCGCGACATCGGGACGCGCTGCTCCGGCCGGCTGCCCGGTGCCGCCGGCGAGGTCACCATCAGCTCCGGGCGCGGCGCCGGGGCGGCGGGCGCGGCGGCCGGGCGCGCCTGCGTCGGCCGCCAGGACGTCGCCCTTGGTCACCCTGCCCCCGCGGCCGGTGCCTTCGACGGCACCCGGGCCCAGCCCCTGCTCGGCCATCAGCTTCCGCGCCGCGGGCAGGGCCGGCGGGGCGGTCGTCCGCGCGGCGGCTGCCGGAGCCGCGGGGGCCGCCGCGCGGCTGCCGGAGCGGCGGGGGCCGGAGCGGCCGCGGAGGCTGCCGCGGCCGGCCCGGCGGCCGCCTTCGCGGCGCCCTCGCTGTCGATCACGGCGACCAGCTCGCCGCCCGCGACCGTGCTGCCGTCGCCACGGAGGATCTCGACCAGCACGCCGGCCTGCGGCGCCGGCAACTCGAGGACGATCTTGTCGGTCTCGACGTCGACCAGGTTCTCGTCGCGCGCGACGGCGTCGCCTGGCCTTCTTGTGCCAGCTGACGAGCGTCGCCTCGGCGACCGATTCCGGCAGCTGCGGAACTTTGACTTCGATTCGCATGAATGCCTTTCCTGTCAGGTTCCGACCAGCATTTCGCCCTCGGAGAGCTTGGCGGCGAACGCGTCCGCGACGAGCTGCTGCTGCCGCGGGATGTGCAGCGACATGTAGCCGACCGCGGTCGTGGCGGCGACCGGACGCCCCGCGTAGGCGACGGCCTGCTTCGGCCGCGCGTCGGCGCGGAAATACGCGCGCAGCCGGTACCACGCGCCCTGGTTCTGCGGCTCCTCCTGGCACCAGACGATTTCGGTCGCCTTCGGGAACTTCGCCAGCGCCGCCTTGAAGTCGGCGTGCGGGAACGGATAGAGCTGCTCCATCCGCAGGATCGCGACGTCGGTGATCGCGTGCTCGCGCCGATACGCGGCGAGCTCGAAATAGACCTTGCCCGAGCAGACGATCACCCGCTTCACGTTCTTCGCGACGATCTGCTCGGTCTCGCCGATCACCGTGTGGAAGTGGCCCTCGGCCAGCTCCTCCAGCGACGACACCGCCTCCTTGTGCCGCAGCAGGCTCTTGGGGCTCATCACGATCAGCGGCCGGGTGAACGAGCGCAGCATCTGCCGGCGCAGCAGGTGGTACATCTGCGCCGGCGTGGTCGGCACGCAGACCTGCATGTTGTGCTCGGCGCACAGCTGCAGGTAGCGCTCGGGGCGCGCCGACGAGTGCTCGGGGCCCTGCCCCTCGTAGCCGTGCGGCAGCAGCAGCGTGAGCCCGCAGATCCGGCCCCACTTGGCCTCGCCGGAGGCGATGAACTGGTCGATGACGACCTGCGCGCCGTTGGCGAAGTCGCCGAACTGCGCCTCCCAGATGACCAGCGCGCTTCGGGTCCGACGTCGCGTAGCCGTACTCGAAGCCCGAGCACCGCGTCCTCGGCCAGCACCGAGTCGATCACCTCGAACTCCGGCTGGCCGTCCTTCAGGTGCTCGCAGCGGGACGAAGCTGCCCGAATCCCACTTCTCGCGGTTCTGGTCGTGCAGCACCGCGTGGCGGTGCGAGAAGGTGCCGCGCCCGGAGTCCTCGCCGGAGAGGCGGATGCTGTAGCCGTCGTCGAGCAGCGTCGCGTAGGCGAGCGTCTCGCCCATGCCCCAGTCGAGCGGCAGCTTGCCGTCGGCCATCGCGCGGCGCTCGGCCATCACCTTCTCGACGCGCGGGTGGAGCTTGAAGCCTTCCGGGATCTCGGAGACCTTGCGCCCAAGCGCCTTGAGCGTCTCCATCGGCACCCGGGTGTCGCAGGGCTCGGTCCACTCGCCGCCCTTGTACGGCGACCAGTCGATCGAGAACGGCGCCTTGTAGTTCGACAGGATCGTCGTGTTGGTGTGCAGGCCCTTGTCCATCGCGTTGCGGTAGGTCGCGATCATCGCGTCGGGCTCCTCCGCGCCGATCACGCCCTGCGCGCACCAGCTTCTCGGCGTAGAGCCCGCGCGTGCCGTGATGCTGCGCGATCTTCTTGTACATCAGCGGCTGCGTGACCATCGGCTCGTCGGCCTCGTTGTGGCCGAGGCGGCGGAAGCAGACGAGGTCGATGAACACGTCGCGGCGGAACCGGGTGCGGTAGTCGAGCGCCATCTCGACGGCGAGCAGGCAGACCTCCGGATCGTCGCCATTGACGTGCAGGATCGGCGCGTCCGACCATCTTGGCGATGTCGGTGCAGTAGAGCGTGCAGCGCGTGTCGCGCGGGTCCGAGGTGGTGAAGCCGATCTGGTTGTTGACGACGATGTGGACCGTGCCGCCCGTGTAGTAGCCGCGGGTCTGCGCCATGTTGAGCGTTTCCATGGATGATGCCCTGCCCGGCGAACGCGGCGTCGCCGTGGATCAGCACCGGCAGCACCTGGTCGCCCTCCTCGTCGCCGCGCCGGTGCTGGCGCGCGCGCACCGAGCCCTCGACGACCGGGTTGACCGATCTCGAGATGCGACGGGTTGAACGCCAGCGTCAGGTGCATCGGCCCGCCCGGCGTGGTCACGTCGCGACGAGAACCCCTGGTGGTACTTGACGTCGCCGGCCAGCGTCGCCGGCGCGTGCTTGCCCTCGAACTCCGAGAACAGGTCGGAGGGCATCTTGCCCAGCGTGTTGACCAGCACGTTCAGCCGGCCGCGATGCGCCATGCCGATCACCAGTCTCCTGCACGCCGAGCGCGCCGGCCCTCTGGATCAGGTGGTCGAGCATCGGGATCATGGTCTCGCCGCCCTCGCCCGAGAACCGCTTCTGGCCGACGTAGTCGCGTGTGGAGGTAGCGCTCCAGCGTCTCCGCGGCGGTCAGCCGCTCGAGGATGTGGCGCTGCTGCTCGGGGGTGTAGACCGGACGCGAATGGATCGGCTCGACGTGCTGCTGGACGAAGCGCTTGGTCGCCGTGTCGTTGATGTACATGTACTCGGCGCCCAGCGTGCGGCAGTAGGTGTCGCGCAGCGCCGCAGATCAGGTCGCGCAGGCGCATCCGCGGCGTGCCGCCCATGAACGACCCGACGTCGAACTCGGTGTCGAGGTCGGCGTCGTTGAAGTCGTAGGTCGACAGGTCGAGGTCCGCGATGTAGGGCTTCTCCTGGCGCTTGAGCGGATCGAGGTCGGCGTGGAACATGCCGAGCGTGCGGAACCGGCCGATCATCTGCAGCACCAGCACCTGCTTGTGCATCGTGGTCGCGTCGACCATGGCGCCGGCGACCCGCTTGCTCTTGCCGAGCCGGATGAACGACTCGATGACCGGCGCGTGGGCGACATCGGCGGCGCCGCCGCGCAGCGAGTCGAAATACGCCCGCCAGTCCGCCGCCACCGCCGCCGGGTTGGCGAGGTAGTTCTCGTACTGCTCCTCGATGAACGGCGCGTTGCCGCCGAACAGCGTGCTGGTGGACTCCGACTCCCGCATGTCGCTCATCGCCTGCCCTCTACGAAATGTCCCGGCGGCGGCGCCCGCAGCGAGGGCACCGGCGCCGCGGCGTGCCCGCCGCGTGCCCGGTGCCCCTCCGGGAGCCCGGCCGCCGCCTAGCGCTTCGCGATCGGCGCGACCGAGCGCCGCGTCGCGCCCGAGTACAGCTGCCGCGGCCGGCCGATCTTGTACTCGGGATCGGCGATCATCTCGTTGAGCTGCGCGATCCAGCCCACGGTGCGCGCGAGCGAGAAGATCGCGGTGAACAGCGGCACCGGGATCCCGATCGCCTTCTGCACGATGCCCGAGTAGTAGTCGACGTTCGGGTACAGCTTGCGGCTGACGAAGTACTCGTCCTCGAGTCGCGATCTTCTCCAGCGCCATCGCCAGCTTGAACAGCGGGTCGTCGCCGAGGCCGAGCTCGTCGAGCACCTCGTAGCAGGTCTCGCGCATCAGCTTCGCGCGCGGGTCGTAGTTCTTGTAGACGCGGTGGCCGAAGCCCATCAGCTTGACGCTGCTGTTCTTGTCCTTGACCTTGGCGATGAACTCGCCGATCTTCGCCGACGCCGCCCTGCGCCTGGATGTCGTAGAGCATGTTGAGGCAGGCCTCGTTGGCGCCGCCGTGCGCCGGCCCCCACAGGCAGGCCACACCCGCGGCGATCGCCGCGAACGGATTGGTGCCGGACGAGCGCGCACAGCCGCACCGTCGACGTCGACGCGTTCTGCTCGTGGTCGGCGTGCAGCGTGAAGATGCGGTCCATCGCCCGCACCAGGACTTCGTTGGGCTGGTAGTCCTCGCAGGGCGTGGCGAACATCATGCGCATGAAGTTGCCGGCGTAGGACAGGTCGTTGCGCGGGTAGATGTACGGCTGGCCGACGGAGTACTTGTAGGCCATCGCCACCAGCGTCGGCATCTTGGCGATCAGCCGGATCGCCGAGATCTCGCGCTGGTGCGGGTCGTTGAGGTTGATCGAGTCGTGATAGAAGGCCGACAGCGCGCCGACGAGGCCGGTCATCACGGCCATCGGGTGCGCGTCGCGGCGGAAGCCGCGCAGGAAGAACTGCATCTGCTCGTTGACCATCGTGTGCTTGGTCACGCGGCTGGCGAATTCGCCCTTCTGCGTCGGCGTTCGGCAATTCGCCGTAGAGCAGCAGGTGGCAGACCTCCAGGAAGTCGCACTTCGTCGGCCAGCTGCTCGATCGGGTAGCCGCGGTAGAGCAGCTCGCCCTTGTCGCCGTCGATGAAGGTGATCGTCGAGTTGCACGACGCGGTCGACAGGAAGCCCGGGTCGAAGGTGAACTTGCCGGTCTTGCCGTACAGCGTGCGGATGTCGACGACGTCGGGCCCGACCGTGCCGGCGAGGACGGAAAGGTGATCGGCGGCGAGCCGTCGGAGAAAGACAAGGTGGCGTTACGGTCGGTCATGACATTGGCTCCATGCGCGATTGAACTTGCGGACGGTGCGCTCCGATTGCACGCACAGCCGCCCGCGACATTCTCCTCAAATTTGGCCAGGCTTTTCCCATCGCTGGCTCGTCGACAGCACGTTCGGTCGGGGTCCGCGAGCTCAGGCCGCGCGCAGCGCAGCCAGCAGCGGCCGCAGGCCGCCTCCGCAGGCTCGGCGCGACCCGAGATCAGGTCCCAGCAAATCGTTGTCCGGGAGGTCGAGCAGCCGGTCGAGCGCCGCGACCTCCTCCCCGGTGATCGTCGTCGCCCCGCGCGTCGAGGAAGCGCGCGAGGATCAGGTCGTTTTCCAGCATCCCGCGGCGGCAGCGCCAGCGCAGGCGCGCGTGGCTCCGGTCGTCCGGCGGCGGCGGCGCGGGGGAAACGGGCGGGGAGCGTTGCGCGACGGTCATGGTGGCGGGGCGTCGGATGGCGGGCGTCGGGCTCTGGCCCGGCGTGCACTCAGACCGCCCTCTTGACCATGATTTCCCTGATCTTGCCGATCGCCCGCGTCGGGTTGAGGTTCTTCGGGCAGACGTCGACGCAGTTCATGATCGTGTGGCAGCGGAAGAGCCGGTACGGGTCCTCGAGGTTGTCGAGGCGCTCGCCGGTCGCCTGGTCGCGGCGTGTCGGCGATGAAGCGGTAGGCGGCGAGCAGGCCGGCGGGCCCGACGAACTTGTCGGGATTCCACCAGAACGACGGGCACGCGGTCGAGCAGCAGGCGCAGAGGATGCACTCGTAGAGGCCGTTCGAGCTCCTCGCGGTCCTCCGGCGCCTGCAGGCGCTCCTTCTCCGGCGGCGGCGAGTCGTCGACGAGGTACGGCTTGATCGAGTGGTACTGCTTGAAGAACTGGCTCATGTCGACGATCAGGTCGCGGATGACGGGCAGCCCGGGCAGCGGCCGCAGCTCGACCGGCTCGGTGACCTCCTTGAGGTTGGTGATGCAGGCGAGGCCGTTCTTGCCGTTGATGTTCATCGCATCGGAGCCGCACACGCCCTCGCGGCAGCTGCGCCGGAACGACAGCGTGTCGTCGACCGCCTTCACGCGGCATCAGCGCGTCGAGCAGCATCCGGTCGTGCGGGTCGAGCGCGACGTCGTACTCCTGCAGGTACGGCTTGGCGTCCTTCTCCGGGTCGTAGCGGTAGATGCGGAATTTCATCCGGGCTCCGGGAGATCAGTAGGTGCGCGTCTTCGGCGGGAACGCGTCGACCGACTGCGGCTTGAGGTTGACGGGCTTGTAGTCGAGCCGGTTGCCGTCGCGGTACCACAGCGAGTGCTTGAGCCAGTTCTCGTCGTCGCGGTTGGGGTAGTCGCTGCGCGCCTGCGCGCCGCGCGATTCACGGCGCGCCTCCGCCGACACCACGGTCGCCTTCGCCGTCTCGATCAGGTTGTCGAGCTCGAGCGCCTCGACGCGCGCCGTGTTGAACGTCGCGCTCTTGTCCTTGATCGCCACCCGGCCGACGCGCTCGCCGATCTCCATCACCTGCTTCACGCCCTCGGTGAGCAGCGTCCTGGTTGCGGAACACGCCGCAGTGGCTCTGCATCGCCTTGCGCAGCGCCGCCGCGACCTCGGCCACCGACTCGCCGGAGGTCGCGCCGTCGAGCCGCGCCAGCCGCGCCAGCGGACCGTCGGCGGCGTCCTTCGGCAGCGGCTTGTGCGCCTTTCCTGGCAGCGCCTCGGAGACGATGAAGTTGCCCGCCGAGCGGCCGAACACCAGCAGGTCGACCAGCGAATTGGTGCCCAGCCGGTTGGCGCCGTGCACCGACGACGCAGGAGCACTCGCCGACCGCGTAGAAGCCGCGGACGACGGCGCCGGGGTCGCCGTCCTTCGGCGCCACGACCTGCCCGTGGACGTTGGTCGGGATCGCCGCCCATCTGGTAGTGGATCGTCGGCACCACCGGGATCGGCTCCTTGATGCAGTCGACGTTGGCGAACTTGATGGCGATCTCGCGGATCGACGGCAGCCGCTTGAGGATCATGTCGGGCCCGAGGTGATCGAGCTTCAGCATCACGTGGTCCTTGTTCGGACCGCAGCCTCGCCCCTCCTTGATCTCCTGGTCCATCGAGCGGCTGACGACGTCGCGCGAGCGCCAGGTCCTTGAGGTTCGGCGCGTAGCGCTCCATGAAGCGCTCGCCGTCGCAGTTGAGCAGGATGCCGCCCTCGCCGCGCACGCCCTCGGTGATCAGCACGCCCGCGCCGTGCACGCCCGTCGGGTGGAACTGCCAGAACTCCATGTCCTCGAGCGGGATGCCCGCGCGCGCGGCCATGCCCAGGCCGTCGCCGGTGTTGATGAAGGCGTTGGTCGACGCGGCGAAGATGCGCCCGGCGCCGCCGGTGGCGAACAGCGTCGCCTTCGCCTGCAGGATCATGACCGTCGCCGGTCTCCATCTCCATCGCCACCACGCCCAGCACGTCGCCGTCGGCGTCGCGGATCAGGTCGAGCGCCATCCACTCGACGAAGAACTGGGTGCGCGCGCGGACGTTGCGCTGGTAGAGCGTGTGCAGCATCGCGTGGCCGGTGCGGTCGGCGGCGGCGCAGGCGCGCTGCACCGGCTTCTCGCCGAAGTTCGCCGAGTGGCCGCCGAACGGGCGCTGGTAGATGGTGCCGTCGGCGTTGCGGTCGAACGGCATGCCGAAGTGCTCGAGCTCGTAGACGACCTCGGGCGCGGTCCGGCACATGTACTCGATCGCGTCCTGGTCGCCGAGCCAGTCCGAGCCCTTGATCGTGTCGTACATGTGCCAGAGCCAGTGGTCCTCGGACATGTTGCCGAGCGAGGCGCCGATGCCGCCCTGCGCGGCCACCGTGTGCGAGCGCGTCGGGAACACCTTCGACAGCACCCCGACGGACAGCCCGGCCTCGGCAAGCTGCAGCGAGGCGCGCATGCCCGAGCCCCCGGCGCCCACGACCAGCGCGTCGAACTTGCGCACCGCGAGGCTTCCCGTACCGCCTGCATTGAGACTCACCGCGCCCCCCACAGGATCTGGACCGCCCAGCCGACGTAGGCGAGCAGGACGAGCACCGTCGCGACCTCGAGCAGCAGGCGCACGCCGACCGGCTTCACGTAGTCCATCCAGATGTCGCGGACCCCGATCCACGCATGCCAGGCAAGCGCGAGCATGAACATGAAGCTGAGGACCCTGAAGGCGCCCGATGCGAACAGCGCCTGCCAGAGCTCGTGATCGATGCCGCCGTTCCACAGCGCGATGCCGAGCACAACGATGGTGTAGAGCGCCATCACCACCGCGGTGACGCGCTGCGCGAGCCAGTCCTTCCAGCCGTAGTGGGCGCCGACCGTCTGCCGCAGCGGCCGCGTCACCACAGCCGCACACCCACGATCAGCGTCAGCGCGATGGCGATCGCGATGACGGCCACGCTCGAGCGCCGCGCCGGCGCGAGATCGTCGCCGACGTGCAGGTCCAGCAGGAGGTAGCGAATCCCGGCGCAGAAGTGGTGCAGGTAGGCCCAGGCGAACCCGATCGTCAGGAGCTTGGCCAACGGATGCGCGAACAGCGCCTTGAGCGCCGCGAACGACTCGGGCGAGGCGAGGCTCGCCTGCACCGCCAGCAGCAGCAGCGGGATGCCGAACAGGAACAGCACGGCGCCGCTCACCCGGTGCAGGATCGACGCGATGCCGGGGGCCGGCAGGCGGATCGCGACCAGATCGAGGTAAACGGGACGCGGCTTCGGGCGGGAACTGTCAACTGCGGACATCGGGTCCCTCCATACAGACGACCGGCGCCGGCTGCAGCGCGGTCATCACGGACATCGTTCGGGGCCTGGTTCGCGCACCGCCGGAACGCGACGGTGCACTGCGCAAAATTATAACGCGAATCGCACGCATCATCCGAGCTCGTTGGCATAGCAGTGCCCGGCCGTGTTGCACAGGCCGCGGCGCCACTCCACCGGGCGGTCGCCGTAGGTGTAGGTGACCCGCTCGACGGCCAGCAGCGGATGGCCCGGGGGCACGCCGAGAACCGCGGCGCTCGCCGGGTCCGCGGCGATCGCCTGCAGCGTCTCCCGCGCACGCAGCATCCGCACGCCGAACTGGGTTTCGAAGAAGCCGTACATCGAGCCGCCGTACGCTTCGAGCCTGGCCTTGTTGAGCCCGCGAAACAGCGCGGCCGGCAGCGTGATCGCGTCGAAAAGCACGGCCTCGCCCTCGACTTCCAGCACCCGGCGCACGAGGACCACCGCAGCGCCCGGCCGGAGCTGCAGACGGCGAGCGGCCTCGGCCCCGGCGCGAGCGCGCCGGACGTCGATCAGGCGGCTCGCCGGATGCAGCTCGCGCCCGTCGGAGCGGCGAATGCGCAGGAAGCGGAAATTCGACGCCGTTTCCTCGGTGTGCGTGGCGACGAACGTGCCCTTGCCCTGCCGGCGCACCACGAGGTGGTCGGAGGCCAGCGCGTCGATTGCCTTGCGCACGGTTCCCTGCGCGACACCGAAGCGGTGGGCGAGCGCGATCTCGCTGGGGATCGCCTCGCCGGGCCGCCAGTCGCCGGTTTCGAGGCTCTTCACGAGCAGGGCCTTGATCTGCAGGTAGAGCGGCTGGAAGGACGGGGCGTGGTTCGGCATGGACACGATGCGCTTGGGGCGTCGCCGCAGGGCAGCGGCAACCCATTATTCGCCGAACCTCCGGGCCTGTCCATCTCTTATCATTTGTCTTCTATAAGTTATAAGAGTTGATTGACAGCGCGGGCACGGCCGCCGTATAGTTTGATCTAACGCAGGCACCCGCCGCCGCCGAGGGTTTACCGTCATGGACGGGCCGTACATCCGCCGCAGCCATCGCCGACCGCGGCACGGATCGCCGGCCGCCATCGTCCCTTCCCCTTTCGCGAGGAGCTTCGTCCATGAAAAATCCCGTACGTGTCGCCGTCACCGGAGCGGCCGGCCAGATCGGCTACAGCCTGTTGTTCCGGATCGCCGCCGGCGAGATGCTGGGCCGCGACCAGCCGGTCATCCTGCAGATGTTGGAGCTGCCCGTCGACAAGGCGCAGGCGGCGCTGCGCGGGGTGATGATGGAGATCGAGGATTGCGCGTTCCCGCTGGTGGCGGGGATGGTCGGCACCGACGATCCTGCGGTCGCGTTCAAGGACGCCGGGATCGCGCTGCTGGTCGGCGCCAAGCCGCGCGGGCCGGGCATGGAGCGCAAGGACCTGCTGATGGAGAACGCGAAGATCTTCATCGGCCAGGGCAAGGCGCTCGACGCGGTCGCGAGCCGCGACATCCGCGTGCTGGTCGTCGGCAATCCGGCCAACACCAACGCCTACATCGCGATGAAATCCGCGCCGGGCCTGGCGCCGAAGAACTTCACGTCGATGATGCGTCTCGACCACAACCGCGCGCTGTCGCAGCTCGCCGCGAAGACGGGCAAGCCGGTCGACGCGATCGCCAAACTCGCGGTCTGGGGCAACCATTCGCCGACGATGTACGCGGATTACCGCTTCGCCACGGTCGGCGGCCAGTCGGTCAAGGCGCTGATCAACGACGAGGCCTGGAACCGCGACGTGTTCATGCCCAAGGTCGGCAAGCGCGGCGCGGCGATCATCGAGGCGCGGGGGCTGTCCTCGGCCGCCTCGGCCGCGAACGCCGCGATCGACCACATGCGCGACTGGGTGCTGGGCACCGCCGGGCGCTGGGTGACGATGGGCATTGCCTCCGACGGCAGCTACGGGATCCCGAAGGACGTGATGTACGGCTATCCGGTCACCTGCGCCGGCGGCGGCTACAGCATCGTCCCGGACCTCGCGATCGACGATTTCTCGCGCGAGCGGATGAACCTCACGCTGAAGGAGCTCGAGGAGGAGCGCGCAGGCGTCGCACCGCTTCTCGCCTGACCGGCGGGCCCTCGCCGCGAACCGGCCCGGGCAGCGCCCCGGCGCCGCGGCGCCGGGATGTCGGCGGGTGGTGCCGGTCCGCGCGTTCATGGCTATGATGCTCGCTCGACCGGCGCCGCCGGTCGTGGACGCCCAGGAGACCGCCATGACGCCGTCCCGCATGCTTGCCGCCGCCGGCATCGCCGGCGCACTGACGCTCTCGCCGGTGCCCGCCGCTGCCGCCGGCGCCGCGGACTACCCCACGCTCAAGGCCGGGCAGTGGGACATCACGACCACGTCGAGCGCGCCGGGGAGCACGCCGCGCAAATCGACGATCTGCCTCGACGCCGCGACGCAGAAGTCGATGTTCGACCTCTCCTCCGGCATGCAGAAGGAAATGTGCGCGCGGATGGACACGCGCCGCGACGGCGCGTCGTTCATCGCCGACGCCGAGTGCCGGCTGGGCAGTTCGACCGTCACCTCGCACGCGGTGATGACGATGCTGGGCGACACGTCGTACCGCACCGAATCGACCGCGAAGTTCAACCCGCCGTTCAACAACCTGCGCGAATCGAAGACCGTCGTCGAGGGGAAGTACGCCGGCGCCTGCCGCGACGGCCTCAAGCCCGGCGACGTCATCACCTCGTCCGGCCAGAGGATCAACCTGAACCAGCTGCCGCCGGGCCCGTCCAAGGGCAAGTAGGGACCTGCGCCGGCCGCCACGACCATTCCATCACCCGCTTCCAGGAGCTTCCATGCTGCAAGCCTACCGTCAACATGCCGCCGAGCGCGCGGCGCTGGGCATCCCGCCGCTGCCGCTGTCCGCGACCCAGACCGCGGAACTGATCGAGCTGATCAAGGCACCGCCGGCCGGGGAGGAAGCCTTCCTGCTCGACCTGCTCACGCATCGGGTGCCCCCCGGCGTCGACGACGCCGCCAAGGTCAAGGCCTCGTTCCTCGCCGCCGTCGCGCACGGGGACATCCGCGTCGCGCTGATCCCGAAGGCCAAGGCGACCGAGCTGCTCGGCACGATGGTCGGCGGCTACAACATCAAGCCGCTGATCGACCTGCTCGACGACCCCGAGGTCGCACCCTGGCGGCCGCGGCACTGAAGAGGACGCTGCTGATGTTCGACTCCTTCCACGACGTCGCCGCGAAGGCCGAGGCCGGCAACGCCCACGCCAAGGAGATCGTCCGGAGCTGGGCCGACGCCGAGTGGTTCACCTCGCGTCCGGAGGTGCCGCAGAAGATCACCGTCACCGTGTTCAAGGTCGCCGGCGAGACCAACACCGACGACCTCTCGCCCGCACCCGACGCCTGGTCCCGCCCCGACATCCCGCTGCACTGCCTCGCCATGCTCGAAGAACGCCCGCCCGGCATCACGCCCGAGGAGGACGGCAAGCGCGGGCCGATCGCCTTCATCGAGGACCTGAAGAAGAAGGGGCACCTCGTCGCCTACGTCGGCGACGTGGTCGGCACCGGGTCCTCGCGCAAGAGCGCGACCAACTCCGTGATCTGGGCCATCGGCCAGGACATCCCCTACGTGCCCAACAAGCGCTTCGGCGGGGTCACGCTCGGCGGCAAGATCGCGCCGATCTTCTTCAACACGCATGGAAGACTCGGGGGCACTGCCGATCGAGGTCGACGTGTCGAAACTGGAGATGGGCGACGTGGTCGACGTCTAGCCCTACGCCGGCCGGATCGTGAAGAACGGCAGCGTCGCCGCCGAGTTCAAGCTCAAGAGCGACGTCCTGCTCGACGAGGTGCGCGCGGGCGGGCGCATCAACCTGATCATCGGCCGCTCGCTCACCGCCAAGGCGCGCGAGTTCCTCAAGCTCGGCCCGGGCACGACGTTCCGCCTGCCGCCGGTGCCGGCGGCGAGCACGCACGGGTTCACGCTGGCGCAGAAGATGGTCGGCCGCGCCTGCGGCCTCCCCGAAGGCCAGGGCATCCGCCCGGGAACCTACTGCGAGCCGCGAATGACCACCGTCGGCTGCCAGGACACCACCGGGCCGATGACCCGCGACGAGTTGAAGGACCTCGCGTGCCTCGGCTTCTCGGCCGACCTCGTCATGCAGTCGTTCTGCCACACCGCCGCCTACCCGAAGCCGGTCGACGTCAGAGACGCACCGCAGCTGCCGGCGTTCATCAGCAGCCGCGGCGGCGTGTCGCTGAAGCCCGGCGACGGCATGATCCACAGCTGGCTCAACCGCTGCTGCTCCCGGACACCGTCGGCACCGGCGGCGATTCGCACACCCGCTTCCCGATCGGCATCTGCTTCCCCGCGGGCTCGGGCCTGGTGGCCTTCGGCGCCGCGACCGGCGTGATGCCGCTCGACATGCCGGAATCGGTGCTCGTGCGCTTCAAGGGCAAGATGCAGCCGGGCATCACGCTGCGCGACCTGGTCAACGCGATCCCGTACTACGCGATCAGGAGCGGCGCTGCTGACGGTCGCCAAGCAAGGCAAGAAGAACATCTTCTCCGGCCGCATCCTCGAGATCGAGGGCCTGCCCGACCTCAAGGTCGAGCAGGCGTTCGAGCTCTCCGACGCTCCGCCGAGCGCAGCGCCGCCGGCTGCACCGTGCGCCTCGACAAGGAGCCGGTCATCGAGTACCTGCGCTCGCAACATCGTGATGCTGATGAAGAGATGATCGCCGAAGGCTACGAGCGATCGCCCGCACGCTGGAGCGGCGCATCAAGGCGATGGAGGCCTGGCTCGCCGATCCGAAGCTGCTGCAGCCCGACGCCGACGCCGAATACGCGGAGGTCATCGAGATCGACCTGGCCGAGATCAAGGAGCCGGTGCTGGCCTGCCCGAACGACCCGGACGACGTGAAGCCCCTGTCCGAGGTCGCGGGCGTCAAGATCGACGAGGTGTTCATCGGCTCGTGCATGACCAACATCGGCCACTTCCGCGCAGCGTCCAGGCTGCTGGAGAACAAGCGCGACATCCCGGTCAAGCTCTGGGTCGCGCCGCCGACGCGGATGGACGCGGCCCAGCTGATCGGGAAGGCCACTACGGCGTGTTCGGGACCGCGGGCGCCCGGACCGAGATGCCGGGCTGCTGCCTGTGCATGGGCAACCAGGCGCGGGTGCGCGAGGGCGCGACCGTGGTGTCGACGTCGACGCGCAATTTCCCCAACCGACTGGGCAAGAACGCCAACGTCTACCTCGCCTCCGCCGAGCTCGCCGCGATCGCGTCCAAGCTGGGCCGCATTCCCACCGTCGCCGAGTACCATGCCGACATGGGGGTGATCAACGCCGACGGCGACAAGGTGTACCGCTACCTGAACTTCGACCAGATCGACGCGTACGCCGAGACGGCGCGCGAAGTGACCGTGTGACGGCCGGCGGGCGCGCCGGCGCGCCCGCCTCCGCCTGAACGGGCATCGGCCACGGCGACCCGATCGCCGCGGCCGATGCCGTGTGCCGGCGCACCCGAATCCCGCCATCAGGATCCGCCATGAGCCATGGTTTCGACGCAGTACTCCGCGATTTCCGTCTGAGCTCCGGCGCGACCGGCCGGCTCTACTCGCTGCCCGCGCTCGAGGCGGCGGGCGTGGGCCGCGTGTCGCGGCTGCCGGTCTCGATCCGCATCGTGCTCGAGAGCGTGCTGCGCAACTGCGACGGCCGCAAGGTCGGCGAGGAGCACGTGCGGCAGCTCGCCAACTGGGACGCCGACCGCACCGCGCAACGACGAGATCCCGTTCGTCGTCGCCCGCATCGTGCTGCAGGACTTCACCGGCGTGCCGCTGCTGGCCGACCTCGCCGCGATGCGCAACGTCGCCGCGGGCCTGGGCCGTGACCCGAAAATGATCGAGCCGCTGGTCCCGGTGGACCTGGTCGTCGACCACTCGGTGCAGATCGACTATCGCCGGCCGGACGCGCTCGACCTCAACATGAAGCTCGAGTTCAAGCGCAACCGCGAGCGCTACGAGTTCCTCAAATGGGGGATGCAGGCCTTCGACACCTTCAAGGTCGTCCCGCCCGGCATCGGCATCGTCCACCAGGTCAATCTCGAATACCTCGCCGAGCGGCGTCCACAGCAAGGCCGGCGTCTACTATCCCGACACGCTGGTCGGCACCGACAGCCACACCACGATGATCAACGGCCTCGGCGTCGTCGGCTGGGGCGTGGGCGGCATCGAGGCCGAGGCCGGGATGCTCGGCCAGCCCGTCTATTTCCTGACCCCCGAAGTCGTCGGCGTCGAGCTGACAGGGCCGGCTGCCCGAGGGCGTCACCGCCACCGACCTCGTCCTGACCGTCACCGAGATGCTGCGCCGGGAGAAGGTGGTCGGCAAGTTCGTCGAGTTCTTCGGCGAAGGCACGGCGTCGCTCGCCGTTCCCGACCGCGCGACCATCGCCAACATGGCGCCCGAGTACGGCGCGACGATGGGCTTCTTCCCCGTCGACGACGCCACCGTCGACTACCTCGAGGCCACCGGACGCACCGCGGCGGAGATCGACGCGTTCACCGCCTACTTCAAGGCGCAGGGACTCTACGGCATCCCGCGCGCCGGCGACATCGACTACACCAGGACGCTCGCGCTCGATCTCGCCACGATCAAGCCGTCGGTCGCCGGCCCCAAGCGGCCGCAGGACCGCATCGAGCTCGCCGCGCTCGAAGGCGAAGTTCACCGAGCTCTACAGCAAGCCGGTCGCGGAGAACGGCTTCGCGCAGCCCGCCGGGAAGCTCGGCGACCGTTACGCGACCAAGCCCGCCGGCGCCGGCACCGGCACCATCGCCGACCGGCCGATGCAGGTCCCGGGCAACGGCCAGCCCGCCGACGTGGTCGAGATGGTCACCAACCGGCCGACGCCGGACCGTGTCGAGAGCGCGACGGTCGGCCAACCCGACATCGGCAGCGGCGACGTGCTGATCGCCGCGATCACCTCCTGCACCAACACGTCGAACCCCGGCGTGCTGCTCGCCGCCGGCCTGCTCGCGAAGAAGGCCGTCGAGAAAGGGCTCACGGTCAAGCCGCACGTCAAGACCTCGCTCGCGCCGGGCTCGCGCGTGGTCACCGACTACCTCACCAAGGCGGGGCTCCTGCCGTACCTCGAGCAGCTCGGCTTCGGCGTCACCGCCTACGGCTGCACCACCTGCATCGGCAACGCCGGCGACCTGACACCGGAGATCAACGACCTGATCAACGGCCGCGAGCTGGTCTGCGCGGCGGTGCTGTCGGGCAACCGCAACTTCGAGGCGCGGATCCACCCGAACCTCAAGGCCAACTTCCTCGTCTCGCCGCCGCTGGTGGTGGCCTACGCCATCGCCGGCACGGTGCTGAAGGACCTGACCACCGAGCCGCTCGGGATCGGCACCGACGGGCCGGTGTACCTGAAGGACATCTGGCCCACGTCGCGCGAGATCGCCGCGGTGACGCCGTTCGCGCGCGACCCGGCGATCTTCCGGACGCTCTACGGCGACCTCGCCAACGCCAACCCGCTCTGGGGCGCGATCCACGGCGTGGCCGGCCAGGTCTACAGCTGGCCGGCGTCGACCTACATCGCGATGCCGCCGTTCTTCGACGGCTTCGCGATGACCTTCGGCGGCATCACCGACATCACGGGCGCGCGCGCGCTGGGCATCTTCGGCGACTCGGTCACCACCGACCACATCTCGCCGGCCGGCTCGATCAAGGAAGCCTCGCCCGCCGGCCAGTGGCTGCTGGCGAACGGCGTGAAGAAGTCGGATTTCAACAGCTTCGGCTCGCGCCGCGGCAACCACGAGGTCATGATGCGCGGGACCTTCGCCAACGTGCGGATCAGGAACCTGATGCTTCCGGTCGGGCCCGACGGCGCGCGCGAGGAAGGCGGGATCACGCTGTTCCAGCCGTCGGGCGAGAAGATGTACCTCTACGACGCGGCGATGAAATACGTCGCCGCGGGCACGCCGACCGTCGTGTTCGGCGGCGAGGAATACGGCACCGGCAGCTCGCGCGACTGGGCCGCCAAGGGCACGCAACTGCTCGGCGTCAAGGCCGTCATCGCCCGCAGCTTCGAGCGCATCCACCGGTCCAACCTCGTCGGCATGGGCGTGCTGCCGTGCCAGTTCAAGGGCGGCGACAGCGTCGCCTCGCTCGGGATCAAGGGCGACGAGACCTTCGCCATCACCGGCGTGGCGGCCGGGATCAAGCCGCAGATGGACGTCACGCTGACGATCCGCCGCGCGGACGGCTCGGTGCGCGAAGTGCCGCTGCTGCTGCGCATCGACACGCCGATCGAGGTCGACTACTACCTCAACGGCGGCATCCTGCCGTTCGTCCTGCGCGAACTCGTCGCGCAGGCGGCGTAGTCCGCGCCGCCGCGGTTGCGCGTCGGGGCATAGCCCGGCGTTGAGTCGCAGCGAAACCCGGGTGGCGCGGCCAGGGCTTGCCCCGGGTTTCGCTGCGCTCGAACTCCGGCCGGGCAGCGCTTGCTCGGGTAGACTCCCGGCGTGCCGCACCTCGTCGACGACCACCCGCTCCGCCGCGCGCTGCCGCTGTTCCTGCTCGCCGGCCTGTGCCTGTCGTCGCTCGACGCGACGGCGAAATACCTGGTCCGCGACCACTCGCTGTTCCTGGTGGTGTGGGCGCGCTACGCCGGGCAGATGCTGGTGGTCACGCCGTGGGCATGGCACCGGGCCGGGCCGGGCTTCTGGCGCACGCGGCGCCTGCGGCTGCACCTCGTGCGCTCGGCGTGCCTGGTCGCCGCGACCATCTGCTTCTTCGGCGGGCTGCGCTACCTCCCGCTGGCCGAGGGCTCGGCGATCACGTTCCTCGCCCCGATCTTCATCGTCGTGCTGTCGCGCCCGATGCTGGGCGAGCGGCCGACCCGCGCGCGGTGGACGGCGTCGGTCGTCGGCTTCATCGGCATCCTGATCATGGTGCGACCGGGATCGGCGGTGTTCCATCCGGCGGTGCTGCTGCTGATCGCCGCCGCGCTGACCAACGGGCTCTACCAGATCCTGACGCGCAAGCTCCTCGGCGAGGATCCGCGCACGATGCTCTTCTACAGCGCGCTGGTCGGCACCGTGGCGATGACGCTCGCGCTGCCCTGGGGCTTCTCCAGCCAGGAGATGGCGCCTGGCACCGGCGCGCTGTTCCTGCTGCTCGGGCTGCTCGCCGGCCTCGGCCACTGGTCGGTGATCGGCGCCTTCCTGCGCGCGCCGGCGTCGATGCTCACGCCCTACACCTATCTCCAGATGGTCTGGAGCACGGCGTACGGCTATGCCATCTTCGGCCACCTGCCCGACGGCTGGTCGGCGCTCGGCATGGCGGTGATCGTCGCCAGCGGGCTGCTGCTCGCGCTGCAGGAGCGCCGCCGCGTGCGGGCGCCGTGACCGGTGGCCGGCGAGCGCGTCCCCTCCTCCGCGGGTGACCGGGCGCCCGGGGCACGCCGCCGCGCCCCGCTGGGCGACCGTGCCGCGGTCGTGCTGATCGGCTGCTTCATGATGCTGCAGCCGATGGCGACCGACTTCTACCTGGCGTCGCTGCCCGGCCTCACCCGGACGTTCGCCGCGTCGGTCGCGACCGTCCAGCTCACGCTGTCGGTGTTCGTCGTCACCTTCGGCGTCATGCAGCTCGTCATCGGGCCGCTGTCCGACCGGTTCGGCCGCCACCCGGTGACCATCGCCGGGCTGGCGCTCTACGCCGCCGCCAGCATCGCCTGCGCCGTCGCGCCGTCGATCGATGCGCTGATCGCCGCCCGCGTCTTCCAGGCGGTCGGCTGCTGCACGGTCGTGGTGATCGCCCGCGCCATCGTCCGCGACGTCTTCGATCCGCACTCGGGCGCCAGGGTGATGGCGCAGGCGTCGACGCTGTTCTCCATCGGGCCGCTGCTGGGGCCGATCCTGGGGAGCTTCCTCGAGGTCCGCTTCGGCTTTCGCGCGATCTTCGCGGCCGTCGCGGTGTTTTCCGGCGCGCTGCTCGTGGCCACCCTCGCCCGGCTGCCGGAAACCAACCCGCACCCCGACGCGGCGGCGATGCGGCCGCGCGCGCTGCTGGGCAACTACGCGCGGGTGCTGCGCTCGCCGCATTTCCGCAGCTACGCGATGGTCGGCGCCGCCTCGTACGGCGGGCTGTTCGCGTTCATCTCCGGCGCACCGTTCGTGCTGATCCGGGTGCTGGAGGTCCCGACCGCGTACTTCGGCTTCTGCTTCGCGTTCGGCGTTCTCGGCTACCTCGCGGGCACCATCGCCTGCCGGCACCTGCTCGCGCGCCGCGGCATCGTGCGCACGCTGAAGCTCGGCGCCGGCGTGTCCGCCGCCGGCGGCGCGGCCATGGCGCTGCTCGCCGCGGCGGGGCTGCGGCACTGGGCGGCGATCCTGCTGCCGCAATTTGCCTTCATGTTCGCGCACGGGATCGTCTTTCCCTGCGTGCAGGCCGGCGCCGTGGCGCCGTTCCCGCGGCAGGCCGGCGCCGCGGCGGGCGTCCTCGGTTTCCTGACGATGGCGCTCGCGGGGCTCGTCGGCTGGTGGATCGGCGCCTCGAGCAACGGCACGACGCTGCCGCTGGCATTCACGATCGCGGCAGCCGGGCTCGGGGTATTCGCGGCCGCCTGGGGCGCGGTGGGACGGCTTCCGGGAAGCGGCGTCCGACGCCTGAGCGTCGCGGGCTCCGGTCGCCGAAAGGTCCTGCTTCCTTGACGGAAATCAATCGTCCGCGGGGTACGAAATCGCGCGTTATGTTGACAGCATAGGGGGGCATGCGGTATTTACTGAGTCGTAGTATCGGGGTTGGCGGCAGCGGACGGATTCGCAACTGCCTTCTCCGCGGCGATCCTGGTCGACCAGGCGACGCAAGGTCGATTTCCGGCGACGAACGTAGTCCGGGCCGCGCCCGGGCGTCGCACGTGAGCGCCGGCACGTGGTACTCCGACAACCCGGTGACCGGCGGCGCCGACTACACGATTCCCGCCGGCGAGACTGGGACGTCGACGATCCCGTATTTCCCGGCGACCTGCTGGGTCCAGGACGCACCTGCACCGGCGCCTGGCCCACCTGCGCACCCGCACCCGACGGCGGGAAGCTGCGGCGCTACGAGATCCGACCCGGCGTAGCTTCCCGTCGGGCCGGGGCTTCCGTCCGGCCGAGTAGCGCGAGCTGCAGAACTTCGCCAACTGGTTCACGTACTACCGCAAGCGCAAGCTGATGCTCTCCGGCGCGGCATGGCGCCAGGCGATGGCCAAGTCAGGGCCTGCGCGGCGGCGCGGTCTACTTCAACAACCTCCAGAGCGGTGACCATGTACGACTTCGCCGCCCAGCGCCGACAGCATCAAGCCGTGCGCCTGATCTGGGCAGCTTCTACGCCAACCACGCGGACGGCGGCACGCCGACCCGCGACGCGCTGAACTACATCGGCGCGCAGTACATCGAACAACACCGACGTCATCCAGTTCGGCTGCCAGCGCAACACCGCGTTCATCGTGACCGACGGCTTCGCGCAAGAACACGTGACCGACCCCGCCGTCCTACGACCAGGACCACCTGGCTCGGGACGACCGGCCGTTCCAGACCACACCACCGGCAGCCTGGCCGATATCGCGTCGTACTACTACACGCACAACCCGGACACCGGCTTCCCGACCGGATGCTGCCGGTCGATCCGACCGGACACCTCCCCCAGCGCCGACAAGAACCCCGACCTGCACATGAGCACCTACGGGCTCACGCTCGGCGTGCTGGGCACGATCTACGGCACCGGCTCGGCGGCAGGCGAACAACCCGTACCTGAACTACCCGATCTGGCCGCACCGAGCTGGACCGAGCGCGACCCGTCGTCGATCGACGACCTCTGGCACGCGACGATCAACGGGCGCGGCTCGATGTTCACGGTCCGCGACTCGTCGTCCGCTGGTCGCCACGCTGCGCCAGATCGTCGCCGCGATGCTGCTGCGCTCGGGCTCCGACGCCGTCGTGGCGGTGTCCAACGTCAACGTGCGCAGACGGCGACAACACCGTCTACGTGTCGAGCTACAACGGGCAGTTCTGGAGCGGCGAGCTGGCGGCGTATCCGATCGACCCCGTCACCGGCCAGGTGGCGCTGACGTCGACCACGCAGATCTGGGAGGCGCGCGACCAGCTGACGGCGCGCACGCCCGACAGCCGCGTCATCGTCACCTACGACGGCGCCTATTCGCACCAGTTCACCGTCGACGGCACGCCGACGATCGGCGACATCAAGGTCGGCGGCGCCTGGAAGACCGCGCTCGTCGCCGGGCTCGCCGCCGGCGGCAAGGGGTATTACGCGCTCGACGTCACGCATCCGGTGCCGGCGGATTCCAGCGCGGAGACCGACGTCGCGGCGAAGGTGCTGTGGGAATTCCCGAACGCCGCCACCAGCGCCACCGTCCGGGCCAACGTCGGGCTCACGTTCGGCCGGCCGGTGCTCGCCAAGACGGCGGCCACCGGATGGGTGGCACTGGTGACCTCCGGCTACAACAACTACGACTCGGCGACCGGCACCGGCGACGGCCGGGGCTACCTGTTCGTGCTCGACGCCGGAACGGGTGCGCTGAGCAAGGCGATCTCCACCAACGCCGGCTCGACCGCCTCGCCGTCGGGGCTCGGGCAGATCTCGGCGTACGCGACGAGCGCGCAGACCGACGCCACCATCGACTACGTCTACGGCGGCGACCTGCAGGGCAACGTCTGGCGCTTCGACCTCACCGGCCCGTCCAGCGGCTGGAACGTCGCCCGGCTGGCCACGCTGGTCGACGCGAACGGCGCCGCGCAGCCGATCAGCACCGCGCCCGAGCTCATCTCCAGCCAGAACCGGCGGCTGATCGTCGTCGGCACCGGCCTGCTGATCGGGCAGAGCGACGTCGCGAGCACGCAGACCCAGTCGATCTACGCGCTGGTCGACGACCTCACCGCCACGCCGACCATCGCTGCGCCGCGCACCGCGCTGTACCACAAGACGGTCGCCGTCGGCGCGGGCAACGTGCGCAACATCCCCTCCGACGCGGTCGACCTGGCGGCGTACCGCGGCTGGTACTTCGACCTGCCCGGCAGCGGCGAGCGCCTGACCGACGACCTGAGCGCGGTGTTCGGCGCGCTGGTGTTCGCGACCAACCAGCCGTCGCCGGTCGCATGCAATGCGAAGAGCTACATCTACGCCGTCGACGCGGCGCACGGCGGGCAGCTGCCCAGCGCCGGCTTCCTGTCCGGGGAGACCGCGTGGACGGGCAAGCAGCTCGGCGCCAACTTCGCCTCGCAGCCGGTGATCGCGATGCTCGCGAGCGGCACCGATCGAGGCGCTGACCCACGGCTCCGACAATTCGCTGGCGGTCACCCGCCTGCCGCTGTCGGCGGCGACCAGGGTCAAGCGCGTGACCTGGAAGGAGACGCTGCGCTAGGATCGATCGCCGCGCGCCGAGCGAAGATCGGCGGCGCTACTGCGCCGCGGGCGCCGCGGCCCGCGCGATCCAGCGCGTCAGCGGCCGCCATTGCTCCCAGTCCTGCTCGGCGCGCGAGCGCGGCAGATCGAACACCGTGGCGCCGTCGCGCGCGCAGTGCACGTAGATCTGCGCGTCGCGCAGGTGCGCGACCAGCGGGTAGCCGGCGGCGGCGAGGAACGCGTCGAGCTCGCCGGCGCTGACCGTGCGCGCGTCGACGCGCATGGCGACGAAGCCGACCGCGAGCCTGCCGCGCTTCACCGGCTTGGCCCCGGCAATGGTCCGGAGGAAGCGCCCGGTGGCCGCCATGTCGAAGGCCGACGGCGACACCGGCACCAGCATCACGTCGGCGGCACGCAGCGCGTCGTCGAGATCGTCGCCGCGCAACCCGGCCGGGGTGTCGACGACGACGTACTGCGGATCGTAGCCGCGCAGCTCGCCCTTCTTCGCGCCCGGCGGCAGGCCGATGATCGGCGGGAACAGCGGCGGGCGCCGCGCCAGCCACTCGGTCGCCGAGCGCTGCGGATCGTGATCCGCGAGCACGACGCGCTGCCGCTTGCCCGCCAGCCAGCCGGCGACGTGCGTGGCAAGCGTCGTCTTGCCGCTGCCGCCCTTCGCATTGGCGACGAGGATCGTGCGCATGGGCTCCACTGCGATCGGCGCGGGACGCGCTCCGGGAATCCCGCGGGCCACCATGCTACCATCCCCGGCACCGCGGACGCCCTCGTCCGCGCATCCCGCCGCCATGGACGCCATCGCCCCCGCCCGCGACCCCGAAGCCGCCGCCCGCGCCGGCGCCGAGGACCGCTCGCGCGATCCGCGCAAGGCCGAATTCGAGGCCAACAAGCTCAAGAAGCGGCTGCGCCGGCAGGTCGGCGAGGCGATCGGCGATTTCGGCCTGATCGCGCCGGGGGACCGGGTGATGGTGTGCCTGTCCGGCGGCAAGGACAGCTACGCCCTGCTCGACATCCTGTGCTCGCTGCAGGGACGCGCGCCGCTGCGCTTCGACATCGTGGCCGTCAACCTCGACCAGAAGCAGCCGGGCTTTCCCGCCGACGTGCTGCCGCGCTATCTCGAGGGACTGGGCGTCGAATACCGGATCGCCGAGCAGGACACCTACAGCGTGGTGAAGCGCGTGATTCCGGAGGGCGGCACGATGTGCTCGCTGTGCTCGCGCCTGCGCCGCGGCGTGCTCTACCGCGTGGCCGGCGAGCTCGGCGCGACGAAGATCGCGCTCGGCCATCACCGCGACGACATCCTGGCGACCTTCTTCCTCAACCTGTTCTTCGGCGGCAAGCTGAAGACGATGCCGCCGAAGCTCGTGTCCGACGACGGCCGGAACGTGGTGATCCGGCCGCTCGCCTACGTGCGCGAGCGCGACCTCGCCCGCTACGCCGACCTGATGCGCTTCCCGATCATCCCCTGCAACCTGTGCGGGTCGCAGGAGCACCTGCAGCGCCGGCAGGTGAGCGCGATGCTGCGCGAGTGGGAGCGGAAGTTTCCCGGCCGCATCGAGTCGATCTGCAACGCGCTGGCCACGGTCACGCCGTCGCACCTGATGGACCGCTCGCTGTTCGACTTCGCCGCGGTGCGCGCCACCGGGCAGCCGGAGCCCGACGGCGACATCGCGTTCGACGTCGACGCCGCGCTCGAGCGCGCGGCCGACGCCGCGGCCGGCGCGGCACCCGGGGTCGTGTCGCTCGTTCGCGCGCGTTGATCGCTACCGGACCGTCTCCCGGCTCTGGCCGAACAGGATCTGCCGCGCCTTTTCGTCGAAGCTCGTCGGCGACGGATTGACCGTCTTCGCCAGCGCATAGGCACGCTGCACCGCCGGCCGCGCCGCGATCCGCGCCTTCCACGCCCCGAGGTGCGGGAAAAGCCCGAGGTCCTGCCCCTGCCGTTCGGGGAGAATCCACGGATAGCAGGCCATGTCGGCGATCGTGTACGGCCCGGCCACGTACTCCCGGTCCGCGAGCCGCTTGTCGAGCACCGCGTACAGGCGCCCCGTCTCGCGGACGTAGCGGTCGACCGCGTAGGGGACCTGTTCCGGCGCGTAGTTGCGGAAGTGGTGCGTCTGCCCCGCCATCGGCCCGAGCCCCGCCATCTGCCAGAACAGCCACTGCAGGCAGTCCCAGCGCCCGGAGAGGTCGGCCGGGAGGAAGCGGCCGGTCTTCTCCGCAAGGTAGGCGAGGATGGCGCCGGACTCGAACAGCGCGATCGGCGCGCCGCCGCCAGTCGGTGCGTCGTCGACGATCGCGGGGATGCGGTTGTTCGGCGCGATCGCGAGGAATGCCGGATCGAACTGCGCACCGGTGCCGATGTTGACCGGCTTGATCGCGTATGCGAGCCCGGTCTCCTCCAACAGGATGGTGACCTTGTGCCCGTTGGGCGTGGGCCAGTAGTAAAGGTCGATCATCGTCCCATCCCCAGTCGATGCCGGCGCGACCGGCGCCGCGCTCAGAACGTTCCCGGAAACGCGCCGCCGTCGAGCAGCAGGTTCTGCCCGACGATGTAGCCGGCGTGCACGCTGCACAGGAATGCGCAGGCCGCGCCGAACTCCTCCGGCGCGCCGAAGCGCCCGGCGGGGTTCGCGTCGCGGCCGGCCTGCAGCATCGATTCCGCCGATTGCCCCAGCGCCGCCGCGCGCCCGGCGTAGGTCGTGCGCAGGCGGTCGGTCTCGAACGGCCCCGGCAGCAGGTTGTTGATGGTGACGTTGTGCCGCGCGACTTCGCGGGCGACGCCGGCGACGAAGCCGGTGAGCCCGCTGCGCGCGCCGTTGGAAAGGCCGAGCACCTCGATCGGCGCCTTCACCGCCGCCGACGTGATGTTGACGATGCGCCCGAAGCGGCGCGCGATCATCGCATCGACCGTCGCCTTGATCATCGCGATCGGCGCGAGCATGTTGGCGTCGAGCGCGCGAATCCAGGCGTCGCGGTCCCAGTCGCGGAAGTTGCCGGGCGGCGGCCCGCCCGCGTTGTTGACCAGGATGTCGGGGTCGGGGCAGCGCTCGAGGACCGCGCTGCGCCCCGCGGCGGTCGCGATGTCGGCCGCGACCCAGTCGACCGGGCGCCCGGCGCGCGCGCCGATCTCCTCCGCGCTCTGCCGCAGCTCGGCCTCGGTGCGGGCGACGATGGTGACGAGCGCACCGGCGTCGGCGAGCGCCTGCGCGCAGCCGCGGCCGAGGCCCTTGCTGGCCGCGCAGACCAGCGCGCGTCGTCCGGCGATGCCGAGATCCATGGTCCGTTGCTCCCTAGGAAAGCGCCGCCGCGCGCGCGGGTGCCGTCGCGCGCCGCACCTGCAGCACCGTGCCGATCGCGACCAGAAAGCACGCGGCGACCGCGAACAGCACGCCGCGCGCCGCGCCGCGATCGAGCAGGAAGCCGAACCACAGCGGCCCCAGCATCGCGCCGAGATCGAGCCCGGAATAGACGAATCCGTAGAACCGCCCCGTCGCGCCGGGCGGCGTCGCACTGCGCACGATCAGGTCGCGCGACGGGCCGGTGGAACCGAACGCGAATCCGGTCAGCGCGAACAGCGGCAGCAGCGCCGAGCGCGCGACCGGCGACAGGGCCAGCAGCAGCACGAGCAGCGCGGCCGCGAACAGTCCCGCGCCGGCGATCCGGTCGTGGCGCGTGGAACGGCTCGCGAAGGCGCCGCCGGCGACGATGCCCGCGGTGCTGCCCAGCAGGAAGGCCGTGAGCGCCGAGGCGCCGACGGTGAGCGGGATCGCGAACGCGGCGTCGAGCACCGTCGGCGCGAACGTCTGCAGCCCGATCGCGGCGATGGTGCTGATGCAGAAATAGGCGAAGCACATGAGCACCGCCCGCTGCCCGAAAAGCGCGAGGCTGCCCGACAGCGTGTGCGTCACGCCGCCGGCGCGGTGGCTGTCGTTCAACGTCCTGCGCTGCGTGGCGAGCGCGGCGAGGACCGCGGCGCCGATGAGTCCCATCGCCACCAGCGCGACGCGCCACCCGAAGGCCGAGCCGAGTCCGAAGCTCACCACCGGCGCCAGCGCCCAACCGAGATTGCCGCCGACGCCGTGCGTGCTGTACGCGTGGCCGAGGCGGCGCGGGGCGACGCTGGCGTTGAGGATCGCGAAGTCGGCCGGATGAAAGACGCCGTTGCCCACGCCCATCACCGCGACGACCGGGTACAGCCAGCCGTAGCCCGGCACCAGCCCCGCGATCGCGGTCCCGCCGGCGAGCAGCGCGACGCCGCCCAGCAGCACCGGGCGGGCGCCGACGCGGTCGACGACGAAGCCCGCGGCGAACTGGGTGATGCCGCTGGCCACGTAGAACGTCGCGACCAGCGCGCCAAGCGCGGCGAACGAGACCCCGAACTCGTCGCGCAGGAACGGAAACAGCGGCGGCAGCGCGAGCTGGAAGAAATGCGACAGCGAATGCGCGACCCCGACGAGGCCGATCACCCTGACGTCGTGGCGGAACCCGAGGTCGGTGGCAGCGTTCAAAGCGTGGCGGAAGGACGTGACGGTGGAAGGCTCGACTATACTGCATCCGCGCCCGGCCGCCGCCCGCTCGCCCGCCGCCGCGATTGCCGCCGTGCCCCGAACCCGCAGGAGACCGCGATGACCGACAAGACCACCAGGAGCGACGCCGAATGGCGCGCCACGCTGACCCGCGAGCAGTATGCGGTCGCCCGCCGCAAAGGCACCGAGCGCGCGTTCTCCGGCGAATACTGGGACCACCACGCCGACGGCATGTACCGCTGCGTGTGCTGCGGTGCGACGCTGTTCGGCTCGGACACCAAGTTCGACTCGGGCACCGGCTGGCCGAGCTTCTGGGCGCCCGCCGTCGCCCGAGAACGTCGCGACCAAGCCGGACATCGGCCTGTTCATGCAGCGCACCGAAGTCGTCTGCGCCGCCTGCGACGCCCACCTCGGGCACGTGTTCGACGACGGCCCCGATCCGACCGGCCAGCGCTACTGCCTCAACTCGGCGGCGCTGAAGTTCGAACCCAAGACCTGAGCGCGCGCCGGTCGCGCCCGCGGTTCGTCCCATGCGTCTGCTGCTGGCCGAGGACGACCGCATGATCGGCGCCTCGGTGCTGCGCGCGCTGAAGCAGGAGGGATTCACCGTCGACTGGGTCCAGGACGGCCAGGCCGCGGACCTCGCGCTGCGCGAGAACGTGCACGACCTGCTGCTGCTCGATCTCGGCCTGCCGCGCCGGGACGGCCTGACGGTGCTGGGCGCGATGCGCCGGCGCGGCGACGCCAGGCCGGTGCTGATCCTCACCGCCCGCGACGCCGTCGCCGACCGCGTCGCCGGGCTCGACGCGGGCGCCGACGACTACCTGGTCAAGCCGTTCGAGCTGGAGGAGCTCGCGGCGCGCATCCGCGCGCTCGCGCGCCGCCATGCGGGGCGCGCCGAGCCCCTCGTCAGCTGCGGGCGCATCGAGCTGCGGCCGGCCACCCGCGAGGTGCGCGTCGCCGGCGTGCCGGTGGCGCTGTCGGCGCGCGAGTACGCGCTGCTCGAGGCGCTGCTCGCGCGGCCCGGCGCGATCCTGTCGCGCGCGCAGCTCGAGGAAAAGCTCTACGGCTGGGAGGAGGAGGTCGAGAGCAACGCGGTCGAGGTCCACCTGCACGGCCTGCGCCGCAAGCTCGGCGCCGACGCCATCCGCAACGTGCGCGGACTCGGCTGGATGATCGCCGGCAAATGACGACCGCGACGGCGCCCGCCCGATCGATCCGGCGCGAGCTCATCGGCTGGCTGACGCTGGGCCTGCTCGTCGCCGTCGCGGCGGCCGCCGTGGCGACGTACCTGCGCGCCCGCGACGAGGCCAACGCCCTGTTCGATTACCAGCTGACGCAGATGGCGTCGTCGGTCACCGGCATGCCGCTCGCCGCGCGCGGGCCGCCTGCCGCGGCCCCCGGCTCCGACGCGCTGGTCGTCGAGATCTGGAACCGCAACGGGGTCGAGGTCTACCTGTCGCAGCCGCAGCGCCGCCTGCCGCAGTACGGGCAGCTCGGCTTCAACACGGTCGCCACCGACGCCGGCGAGTGGCGGGTGTTCACGACGCTGGCCGGGGACCAGGTCGTGCAGGTGGCCCAGCCGATGAAGGTCCGGCGCGAGCTGGCCGCGAGCATGGCGCTGTCGACGATCCTGCCGCTGCTCGCCGTGCTGCCGTTTCTCGCCGCGGTGGTCTGGTTCGGGATCGCCCGGGGCATCGCACCGCTCGAGCGCATCGCCGCCGCGGTCGCCCGGCGCTCGCCGCGCACGCTCTCGCCGCTGTCCGAGTCGGGGCTGCCGCGCGAGGTGCAGCCGCTGGTGCAGGCACTGAACGGGCTGCTCGCCCGCCTCGACGCCGCGCTCGACGCGCAGCGCAGCTTCATCGCCGATGCCGCGCACGAGCTGCGCACGCCGCTGACGGCGGTGCACCTGCAGGTGCAGCTTGCCGAGCGGGCCGGCACCGAAGCGGAGCGGGTCGCCGCACTGGGCGAGTTGCGCGCCGGGCTCGACCGCGCCACGCATCTGGTCGGGCAGCTCCTCACGCTGGCGCGCGAGGAACCCGGCGTCGCCGACCGCGCGCCGGCGAGGGTGGACCTGACCGACATCGCGCGCAGCGTGATCGCCGAGCACGTCGCGCAGGCCGGCGCGCGCGGCGTCGATCTCGGCTTCGCGGCCGCCCGCGACGGCGACGCGCCGCCGGTGACGGTCCGCGGCGACGCGGCGAGCCTGCACACGCTGCTGTCGAACCTGGTCGACAACGCGCTGCGGTATACACCCGCCGGCGGCCGCGTCGATGTCGCGGTCACCGGCGGGGCCGACGCCGGCGAGGCGTTGCTCGCGGTACGCGACTCGGGGCCGGGCATCCCCGCGGCCGAGCAGGCGCGGGTCTTCGACCGCTTCTACCGGGCGCCCGACGCCGCGGACCTCCCCGGCAGCGGGCTCGGACTCGCCATCGTCAAGCGCATCGCCGAGCGCCACGGCGCGACGGTCGCGCTGGGTCCGGGGCTTCCGGGCGCCGCGGGCCCCGGGCTGACGGTCACGGTGCGCTTTCCGGCCGCGCCGCCGGCCGCCGCCTCCGTCGCGCCTTAAGTCCCGCTTAAGTCTGCGTCGCTATGGTTCGCCCATGCCGGGAGCGATCCGCTGCCGGCGCGGACTCTTCCTCCAGGAGAAAGCGATGCAAGGAAAAACGTTCAACCGCAGCCTCGTGGCGCTGGCCGTCGCCGGCGCCTTCGCCACCGGCGCGTTCGTCGCCGACCGCGTGGGCATCTCGGTCGCCCACGCCAACTCGCCCGCGACCGCCGCGGTCACCGCTCCCGTCGCGGGTGCCACGACCGCCCTGCCCGACTTCGCCGATCTCGTGGCCAAGCATGGACCGGCCGTGGTCCAGATCAGCGTCAGCCAGAACGCGGAGAAGGTCTCCGCCCAGGGCGGACCGGGCGGGCCGGACTTCGGGCACATGTTCCCCGACTTCCCGGGCTTCCCCGGTTTCCACAACATGCCGCAGACGCCCGACCAGGCGCCGACGCGCGGCGTGGGCTCCGGCTTCATCGTCAGCCCGGACGGCATCATTCTGACCAACGCGCACGTCGTCGACGATGCGAAGGAGGTCACGGTCCGGCTCACCGACAAGCGCGAGTTCAAGGCCAAGGTCCTCGGCATGGACAAGCTGACCGACGTCGCCGTGCTGAAGATCGACGCCAAGAACCTGCCGACGGTGACGCATCGGCGATCCGGCGGCGACTCGCAAAGTCGGCGAATGGGTGGTCGCGATCGGCTCGCCGTTCGGGTTCGAGAACACCGTCACCGCCGGGCATCGTCAGCGCCAAGTCGCGCTCGCTGCCGGGCGACACCTACGTGCCGTTCATCCAGACCGACGTCGCGGTCAATCCCGGCAACTCGGGCGGCCCGCTGTTCAACATGCAAGGGCGAGGTGATCGGCATCAACTCGCAGATCTTCAGCCGCACGCGGCGGCTATCAGGGCCTGTCGTTCGCCATCCCGATCGACGTCGCGATGAACGTGCAAGGACCAGCTCGTCGACCACGGCTAAGGTCGCGCGCGGGCGCATCGGCGTCACCATCCAGGAGCGTCAACCAGGCGCTGGCCGACTCCTTCGGCCTGACCACGGCCGGCCGGCGCGCTGGTCGAGTCGGTGCAGAAGGACAGCCCCGCGGCCAAGGCCGGCATCGAGCCGGGCGACGTGATCCTCAAGGTGGACGGCAAGGCGATCGAGCGCTCGACCGACCTGCCGCCGCGCGTCGCGGGGGTCAAGCCTGGCACCGCCGTCGATCTCGAGATCTGGCGCGCCGGCAAGGCGAAGGAGTTCACCATCGCCGTCGGCAGCTTCGACGGCAAGACGACGCTGGCGTCGGCCGCCGGCGGCGACGCAGCGCAGGGCAAGCTGGGCGTGGCCGTGCGGCCGCTGTCGCCGGACGAGAAGAGCAGCAGCGATCTCGCCAGCGGCGTCGTGGTCGAGCAGGTGGCAGGCGCCGCCGCCAAGGCCGGCGTGCGCGCGGGTGACGTCATCGTGTCGGTCAACCGGACGCCGGTGAAGAGCCCCGAGCAGCTGCGCGAGTTGATCGGCAAGGCGGGCAAGACCGTCGCCCTGCTGGTTCAGCGCGAGGATGCGCGGATCTTCATCCCGGTGACGATCGGGTAGCCGAAAATCGGCTGCGTTTCAGGCGGGCGGGCGCAGGATGGCCCGCCCGTTCCTTTGGTGTGGCGCCGATTTCCTGGAAGTGTAGACGCGCGGCGGTTATCTAGGCTGTGCGGGGGTAGTGCCCCGGGGGTTTCGATGCACGGCAGAGCCCCGGGCGTGGCGGGTGTCGGCGGGCGCGGGCGCCTGTGCCGCCGTCGGAGCGCGACGCTCGCGTCCGGTGGTCGTGGGTTGACCGCCGGATGCGAGCGACAGTGCTGCCCCGACACGCCTGGCGGCACCGAAGCCCGCGCCCGCCGACACCCGCCGCGCCCGCCACGGAGCTACGCGCGCAGGTTCCGGTTGAAGAACGCGATGCTGCGCTCCCACGCGAGCTTCGCCGCCGCTTCGTCGTAGCGCGGCGTCGTGTCATTGTTGAAGCCGTGCTCGGTGCCCGCGTAGACGAACGCCTCGTACTTCACTCCGGCAGCCTTGAGCGCCGCCTCCCACGCCGGCCAGCCGCCGGTGATCCGCGTGTCGTTGCCCGCGTAGTGCAGCAACAGCGGCGCCTTGATCTTCACCGCTTCCGCCGCGGCCGGCTGGCCGCCGTAGAACGGCACCACGGCGGCGAGCTCGGGCAGCCTGGTGGCGAGATAGTTGGCGACGGAGCCGCCGTAGCAGAAGCCGACGACGCCGATGCGCCCCGTGCATTCCGGCAGCCCCTCGAGGAATTTCGCGCCGGCGACGAAATCCGCGCGCGACTTCGCCTGATCGAGCTTGGCGAACAGCTCGCGCGCCGCATCCTCGGTGCCGGATAGCCGCCCAGCGGAGTGAGCGCGTCCGGCGCGAAGGCGACGAAGTCGGCGAGCGCGAGCCGGCGGGCGATGTCCTCGATGTGCGGATTGAGGCCGCGGTTCTCATGGACGACCAGCACGCCGGGCAGCTTGCCGGCGGCGCCGGCCGGGCGCACCAGGTAGCCGCGCATCCTGCCCGAGCCATCGGGGGACGCGTAGTCGACGAACCGGGCATCGATCCGCTTGTCGTCCTTCGCCACCTGCTGCGCCTCGGCAAAGCGCGGGTTGAGCGCCTCCAGCAGCATCGTCGCGGTGACGCCGCCGACGGCGTACCTGGCGACACCGTCGAGGAAGCCGCGGCGATCGACCTGCCCGTGCACGTACCGATCGAACCACCGCAGCACTTCGGGATCGAAATCCGCCGCCGTCTTGCGCTCCATCATGTTCGTTCTCCTGCTCAGGCTGCGCCGCGCTGCCACGACGTCAGGTCCAGCGTAGTGTTCTGGGCGCGGATTTCGATCGCCGACCCCGAGTCGCCCTTCTCGCGGTACGTCGCGTACTTGATCTCGCGCACGGTGGCGCCGACCGCGGGCGCCCACCAGGTTTCGTAGTTGCACTGCGTCGGATAGCGGAACGGATCGTTGAGGTTCAACTGCATCAGCACGCGCATGACGATCGCGTCGAAGCTGCCGGCCGCCGTGACGATGTTCTCCCAGCCGCCGACCTTCGCGTAGTACTGCAGCGGGTCGTTCGCGCCCAGGGTCTGGTTGAAGTCGTCGGCGTTCTGGCGCCAGACCGCGCCCGGCGTGAGCGGAAACTCGTAGCGCTTGAGCGGGGTCTTGAAGACCCGGGTCTCGTCGTCGAAGACGGCACCGACGGCGACGATGCCCGGCGCCACCAGGCGCTCGGTGCGCGCGTTGTCGACCTGCGGTCCGCGCTGCGTGACGCGGAAGACGATGCCGTCGGCGCCGATGGCGACGACCTCGTGCGTCTCCTCCCACGTAATCGGTACGCGATACCCATCCCTTGCGCTGTAGACCCAGCGGTCGCCGACGCGATACTCGGGGGCCGGCGCCGGCGCGCCGGGCGCCCCGGGAACGACGACGCAACCGGCGAGTGCGGCGGCCGGGCCGGCCAGCAGAAAAGTGCGGCGTTTCATTGTGGTGCCTCCGGATTCCGATTCGTTTGCTGCGGTCGCAGCGCATTCACCTCCACGATAGCCAAACCCCTCCGCCACGGCAAGGCGTCGACTCCGGCGACACCCGAGGGCGGCTCCGACGAATAGCACGTCTTATCGTGCATTTCCGTCAAAAACATGCTAATGTCATGACTCGCGCGCCGGGTGCGACTGCAATGCCCTTCGGCGCCGGCCCGGCGCCGGTGCCTCCGGAGCGAACAGGATGCACCGCGTTACTATTCACCTCACCGCGCTCGTGGCCGCCGCGCTGCTTGCGGCCGGCGGCGCGCTCGACGCCGCTGCCACCAGCGTCATTCCCCTCGACCTCGCCCACATCGTCGCCGCCGCGCAGCAGATCGCGCACGTGCGCTGCACCGGCAACACCGTCGTTCCCGACGCCACCGTCGGCGCGGTCACCGAGACCACGTTCGTCGTGCTCGACCGGGTGATCGGCGCCGACGCGTCGACGCTCATCGTGCGCCAGGCCGGCGGCGAGCGCGATGGCCTCGTCATCGACTACCGCGTCCCGAAATTCCGGCCCGGCGACGAGTACGTGCTGTTCCTGCCCGCGGCGTCACAGCTCGGGCTCGCCTCGCCGGTCGGCCTCGCCCAGGGCGCATTCGGCGTGAGCGTCGAAGCGTCCGGGAGAACCGTCGGCAACGGGCGCGACTTCTCCGAGCTGCTCGCCGGCTTCGACCAGGCGGCGATGCCGGCGGGCGTCGCGACGCGACTCCAGCGCACGCCGGCGCAGCGGCTGCGGCTCGACCTCCCCGACTTCATGGCGCTGGTTCGCGCCCGTGCGGGGACCCGATGACCTGCCGCTCCGCACGCCAGTCCGCTGCCCGACGCGCGCTGGGCGCGGCCCTTCTCGCCTTCGTGACGGCCCTCGGCGGAGCGCCGCGCGTCGAGGCCGGCGGGCCGCTCCAGCTCGTCAACGATCTGCCGGTCGTCTACGCCAACGGCGCGACCGCGCTGACGGTCAATCTCGACCAGGGACCGTTCGGCAGCCGCAGCAACGCGCAGGCGGCAGCACTGCTCGACAACGCGCTCGCCCTGTGGAACGGCGTCGGCACCGCGACGGTGCACCTCGCCCGGGGTCCGGCGCTCGCCACCGACTACACCAGCGCGAACTATGCGACGATCCTCTACAAATCTTCCGATGGCCTCAATCCGGTGATCCTCGACAGCGACGGCTCCATCATCGACGCGCTCTACGGCACGAACGCGAAGAACAGCATCCTGGGGTTCGCCGGATCGACGTACTGGATCTCGGGCTCGTCCGCGGGGAACGTATTCGGAAGGCCGCGCGGTGCTCAACGGCTCGTTAGGCGTGTCCGACGCCGTCTGGACCAACGTCATCGCGCACGAGATCGGCCATTTCTTCGGCCTCGACCACGCGCAACTCGACGGCACGCAGGGGCTCGCGCCGAGCAACTACGCGCTGATGTACCCGATCGCCTACCGCACGCTGCCGTCGCTGCACGAGGACGACGCGGCGGCGGTCACCGCGCTGTATCCCGCGGCGGGCGCAGAGGCGGTGTACGGACAGCTCACCGGCACGTTCACCACCGCCGGCGGCACGCCGATCCTGGGCGCCAACATCTGGGCGCGCGAGGTGTTGACCGGCAAGGTCTACAGCGTCGTCTCCGATTATCTGACGCAGGGCACCGGCTACTTCCGGCTGCTGCTGCCGGCGGGAAGCTACACGCTGCACGCGGAGTCGATCGAGCCGAACTTCAAAGGCGGGTCCGGCGTCGGGCCCTACTCCGACACCGCCACCGACCTGTCGTTCCTGTCGCCGCACCCGATCGCGCCGGTGACGCTCGGCGGCGGACCGGCGCAGCAGATCCCGATCGTCGCCGGCTGCGTGGCGACCGTCGCGCTGCGGCTCGACTCCACCGGTGTCGTCGGCGGCAACTGCGCGCCGGCGACGATCGCGCCGCCCGCGCTCGCCGGCGCCGTGTCGCGCCACGTGCACGGCGCGGCGGGGAGCTTCGATCTGCCGTTGTCGCTGGCGCCGGCAAGCCCGACCGTCGAGCCGCGCCAGGGGCCGGCCGCCATGGTGGTCATGACCTTCGACAAGCCGATCGCCGGCGCGACCGGAGCGGTGACCGAGGGCACGGCGACGGTGCAGGGCGTCGTCGTCACGGGCAACGACGTGACCGTCACCCTCGCCGGCGTCGCCGACGCGCAGTACGTGACCGTGGCGCTGGCCAACATCGCGTCGACCGACGGCGCCACCGACGGCAGCGCCTCGGTGCGGATCGGATTCCTCGTCGGCGACGTCAACGGCAGCCGCGGCGTGTCGATCTCGGACCTGCTCGCCGTCAACGCGGCGCTGTCGCAGCCGGTCACGACGGCGAACTACCTGCGGGACCTCAACCTGTCCGGCTCGATGACCCTCTCCGACAAGCTCATCGCGAACGCGCACCTGGCGCAGGCCCTGCCGACGCCGTGACGGCCAGCCCTTTGTCCGCCGGCGCCCGGCTGCCCGGCACGCCCACGCCGATGCACCGCTGGCCCGGCGCGGGCGGCGTCACCATCGCCGGCGATTCGTGGGGCGATCCGGCGGGACCGCTGGTGCTGCTGCAGCACGGCGGCGGACAGACGCGCCACGCGTGGAAAGCGGCGGGCGAAACGCTGGGCGCGGCCGGCTATCACGCCGTCGCGTTCGATGCCCGAGGCCACGGCGATTCCGATTGGGCCCCCGACGGCGTCTACGGGCTGGACGCGATGGTCGAGGACCTGAAGTGCGTCGTCGCCGCGCTGGGCCACCGCCGGCCGGTGCTGGTCGGCGCGTCGATGGGCGGCGGGACCAGTCTCGTCGCCGTGGGCGAGGACCACATCGACGCGACCGCGCTGGTCGCCGTCGACGTCGCCCCGCAGATCGAGGTCGACGGGGTCGAGAAGATCAAGGCGTTCATGGGCCAGCGGCCGGACGGCTTCGCGTCGCTGGAGGAAGTCGCCGCCGCGATCGCGAGCTACCAGCCGCACCGGGCGCGCAAGCGCAACCTCGACGGGCTCGCCAAGAACGTGCGCCTGGGCGCCGACGGCCGCTACCGCTGGCACTGGGATCCGCGCTTCCGCACCGTCGCGCGCGATCTCGACAAGCGCCGCGAGCGGCTCGAGGCCTGCGCCCGCGGGCTGCGCCTGCCCACGCTGCTGGTCCGCGGCGGGCTCTCGGACGTGCTGAGCGAGGACGGCGCGCGGGCCTTCCTGCGACCTTTGCCCCCACGCGGAATACGTCAACGTCGCCGGCGCCGCGCACATGGTCGCGGGCGACCGCAACGACGTCTTCGGCAGCGCGGTCGTCGGCTTCCTGGCGCGCGTCGTGCCGGTCGGCGGCGAACCGGTGCAGCCCGCGCACGTGCCGCAGCCCCACCCCGACCCGCGGCTGGCCGATCTGAACGACGTGCCCTGACGCGCGCGACTGCGCCGACCCGGGTTTCGCTGGCGCTCCACCCGGGCTACTCGGTTCCGCGCGGCCCTGCCGTGCGGTTCAGGCCGGCGCGAGGACCCGCGCGAGGAAGGCGCTGATCGCGTCGATCTCCTCGCGGACGACGGAATGCGGCATGCCGTAGGTGTGCCACTCGACGGCGTAGCCGGCGGCGGCGAGCGCCTTCCGCGAGGCGTCGCCCCATTCGAGCCGCACGACCGGATCGACGGTGCCGTGCGCCATGAACACCGGCAGGCCGCGGTTGGCGGCAGCGGCCTCGGCCGCGAGGTCGCCGGGGCGCACGAGATACGTCGACAGCGCGACGATCCCCGCCAGCCGCTCCGCGTGGCGCAACCCGGTGTAGAGCGCGATCGCGCCGCCCTGCGAAAAGCCGGCGAGCACGATCCGGCGCGCCGCGATGCCGCGCTCGCGCTCGCGGGCGACGAGCGCCTCGATCTGCGCCTGCGACGCCCTGACCCCGATCATGTCGGCGCGCTCGGAGAGGTTGGCGGCGGCGATGTCGTACCACGCGCGCATCGGCATTCCGGCGTTGATGGTCACCGGCCGAACCGGCGCGTGCGGAAACACGAACCGGATCGCCGGCGACGGCGGCAGCCGCATCTCCTCGACGATGGGAACGAAGTCGTTGCCGTCGGCGCCGAGGCCGTGCAGCCAGATGACGGCGGCGTCGGGGTCGGGCGCCGGTTTCGAGCTCGATGCAGGACAGCAGTTCGGGATCCATGGGGCATTCTAGCCGAATGGCCGCGAACCTCCGGGCGATGACCCGTGGTCGTAGCCCGTCGCTAACCGTAGCCCGGGTTGAGCGCAGCGAAACCCGGGGGCGTTGTCGCGATGGATGCCCACCCGGGTTTCGCTGCGCTCAACCCGGGCTACGATGCGGGCGACGAATGCGGGCTACTCAAGCGGCGCCGGCGGGCGTAAACTGCGCGCCGACTCACGCCCGTGACACAATCGCCGGCGTGGGCGTCGCGGCCCCTACCCGGCGCGCCGCGCGGCCCAAAAACACGATTTTTGCGGAGTCTCCCGATGGCCCTCGCCGCCCCTGCCACCAGCGTCGCGCTGCGCGACGTCTCTCTCGACGACAAGTACGCGCTCGACACCGGCCGCGTGTTCCTCACCGGGGCGCAGGCATTCGTGCGCCTGCTGATCCTGCAGCGGCAGCGCGACGCGCTCGCGGGCCTCAACACCGCGGGCTTCGTCTCGGGCTATCGCGGCTCGCCGCTCGGCGCGCTCGACCAGTCGCTGTGGAAGGCGCGGCCGTTCCTCGACCGCGCGCACATCCGGTTCCAGCCGGGCCTGAACGAGGACCTCGCCGCGACGTCGATCTGGGGCACGCAGCAGGTCAACCTCTATCCGGGCGCCGAAATACGACGGCGTGTTCGCGATGTGGTACGGCAAGGGACCCGGCGTGGACCGCTGCGGCGACGTGTTCAAGCACGCCAACCACGCCGGCACGTCGAAGCACGGCGGCGTGCTGGTGCTGGCCGGCGACGACCACGGCGCCAAGTCGTCGACGCTGCCGCACCAGTCGCGACCACATGTTCTCGGCGGCGATGATCCCGGTGCTCTATCCGTCCTCGGTGCAGGAGATTCTGGACCTCGGGCTGCACGGCTGGGCGATGTCGCGCTACTCCGGCGTGTGGGTCGGCTTCAAGTGCGTCGCCGACACGGTCGAGAGCTCGGCCTCGGTCCACGTCGACCCGGCGCGCACGCAGATCGTCGTTCCCGACGATTTTCCGCTGCCGCCGGACGGCGTGTCGATCCGCTGGCCGGACCCGTTCCTCGCCACCGAGGCGCGGATGCAGAACTACAAGATCTACGCGGCGCTGCACTACTGCCGCGTCAACCGCCTCAACCGCATCGTCATCGACTCGCCGCGGCCGCGGCTGGGCATCATCACCAGCGGCAAGAGCTACCTCGACGTGCGCCAGGCGCTCGACGACCTCGGCATCACCGATGCCGACGCCGCGGAGATCGGCATCCGCGTGTTCAAGGTCGCGATGCCCTGGCCGCTGGAGCCCGAGGGCGTGCGCCAGTTCGCCGAGGGTCTGGAGGAGATCCTGGTCGTCGAGGAGAAGCGCCAGGTCGTCGAGTACCAGCTCAAGGAGCAGCTCTACAACTGGCGCGACGACGTGCGCCCGCGCGTGGTCGGCAAGTTCGACGAGAAGGGCGAGTGGGTGCGCCCCGCACGGCGACTGGCTGCTGCCGGCGACCTCGGAGCTCACGCCGGCGATGATCGCGCGCGTGATCGCGGCGCGCATCCGGCGCCTGGAGCTGCACCCGCGCGCGGTGGAGAAGCTCAACGCCCGCGTGGACTGGATCAACGCCAAGGAGGCCGCACTCGCCACGCCCAAGATCGAGCTCGCGCGGATTCCGTACTTCTGCTCCGGCTGCCCGCACAACACGTCGACCAACGTGCCCGAGGGCAGCCGCGCGACCGCCGGCATCGGCTGCCACGTGATGGCGATCTGGATGGACCGGCGCACGTCGACGTTCACGCAGATGGGCGGCGAAGGCGTGCCGTGGATCGGCCAGGCGCCGTTCACCAGCGAGCAGCACATCTTCGCCAATCTCGGCGACGGCACCTACTACCACAGCGGCAGCCTCGCGATCCGCGCCGCGGTCGCGGCGAAGGTCAACATCACCTACAAGATCCTCTACAACGACGCGGTGGCGATGACCGGCGGCCAGCCCGTCGACGGCCCGATCTCGCCGGCCGAGATCGCGCAGCTCTGCGCCGCCGAAGGGGTGACGAAGATCGTCGTGGTCAGCGACGAGCCGGGCAAGTATCCGGCCGGCACCTTCGCGCCCGGCGTGACCATCCACCATCGCGACGAGCTCGACGCGGTGCAGCGCGCGCTGCGCGAGACGCCCGGCTGCACGATCCTGCTCTACGACCAGACCTGCGCCGCCGAGAAGCGCCGGCGCAGGAAGCGCGGCAAGTATCCCGATCCGGCGAGGCGCGTGGTCATCAACGAGCTCGTCTGCGAGGGCTGCGGCGACTGCGGCGTCAAGTCGAACTGCGTGTCGGTGGCGCCGGTCGAGACCGAGTACGGCCGCAAGCGCACCATCGACCAGAGCTCGTGCAACAAGGACTACTCCTGCGTGAACGGGTTCTGCCCGAGCTTCGTCACCGTCGAGGGCGGCAGCCTGCGCAAGCCGAAGAAGGCGGCGGCGGGCGAATTCCCGCCGCTGCCCGAGCCCGCCCGCGCGGCGATCGACGCGCCCTACGGCATCGTGGTCACCGGCATCGGCGGCACCGGTGTCGTCACCATCGGCGCGCTGCTCGGGATGGCCGCGCACCTCGAGGGCAAGGGCGGCACCGTGCTCGACATGACCGGCCTCGCGCAGAAGAACGGCGCCGTCGTCTCGCACGTGCGCATCGCGCGGTCGCCGGAGGCGATCCACGCGACGCGCATCGCCGCCGGCGACGCCAAGCTGATCCTCGCCTGCGACATCCTGACCGGGATCGGGTACGAGCAGCTCGCCAAGATGCAGAAGGGCGTCACCCGCGCGCTGGTCAACACCGCGCTGGTGATGCCGGCGGGCTTCACCCGCGACCCCGACCTCGCCTTCCCGCGCGGCTCGATGGAGCGCGAGATCGAGGATGCGGTGGGGCCCGACGCCGCCGAGTTCCTCGATGCGACGCGGCTCGCCACCGGGCTCATGGGCGACTCGATCGCGACCAATCTCTTCATGGTCGGCTTCGCCTACCAGCGCGGCCTGCTTCCGGTCGGCGAAGCGGCGATCCTGCGCGCGATCGAGTTGAACGGCGCGGCCGTCGAGTCCAACCAGCAGAGCTTCCGCTGGGGCCGCCTGGCCGCGGTCGACCCGGAGCGCGTCGCCGCGGCCGCGGTGCCGATGCCCGAGCACGAATCGCACCGGCTGTCGCAGACCCCCGACGAGATCATCGCGCGGCGCGTGGACTTCCTCACCGCCTACCAGGACGCCGCGTACGCCGCGCGCTACGCCGCGCTGGTCGCGCGCGTGCGCGCCGCCGAGACCGCCGCCTGCGCCGGCGCCACCGCGCTGACCGAGGCGGTCGCCCGCTACTACTTCAAGCTGCTCGCGATCAAGGACGAGTACGAGGTCGCGCGGCTGTACGCCGAGAGCGACTTCGTGCAGCGTGTCGCCGCGCAGTTCGAGGGCGACTACCGGTTCACCTTCCATCTCGCGCCGCCGCTGCTCTCGCCCGTCGACGCGGCGACCGGCGAAGCGAAGAAGGTGACCTACGGCCCGTGGATTATGAGCGCGTTTCGCGTGCTGGCGAAGCTTCGTCGCCTGCGCGGCACCGCGCTCGACGTCTTCGGCCGGACCGCCGAGCGGAAGATGGAGCGCGCGCTGATCGGCGAGTACGAGGCGCTGGTCGCCGAGCTGCTGGCGCGGCTCGCGCCGCACAACCACGCGCTCGCAGTCGAGTTGGCGCAGATTCCGGAGCACATCCGCGGCTACGGCCATGTCCGGCAGCGTCACGTCGAGGCCGCCCGGGCGAAGCAGGCCGAGCTGCTGGCGGCGTTCCGCGCTGCGACGCCGCCCACGCCAAGGGCCGAGGCTCTCGCCGCCGCGTGAACCCGGCGCGGCGTCCATCCGCGCCTCGTCCCGCGACAGCCATCGATCCGTTCGCTCCCGCCCGCGCGTGGTTCGCCGCACAGGGCTGCACCGCCTTCCCGTTCCAGGAGGAGGTCGGGGCCGCTTGCGCGCGCGGCTGCCGCGCGCGAGGCCGCCGCCGCGCGGACGCTCGAGGCGCGCGAACCGATGACCGGCGCGCTCGACGTGCTGGTCCAGCATCTGGTCACCTGCGCGCTGGGCGGCGGATTCCGGCCGGAGGCGCTCGTCGCCGAAGTCCGCGGCTCCCACGCCTACGCGGCGTTGTCCGACGAACAGTGGCAGTGGGCGCTCGACTTCGTCGTCCACGGCGGCGCCTCGCTCAACGCCTATCCCGAATACCGGCGCGTGGTCGTCGGCGACGACGGCGTCGCGCGCCTTCCCGATGCCCGCATCGCACGCCGGCACCGCATCGGCATCGGCATCATCGTCAGCGAGGCGTCGATCACGGTGGCGATCAGGCACGGGGCGCGTCTCGGCCAGGTCGAGGAGAGCTTCGCCGCGCGGCTCACGCCCGGCGACTGCTTCGTGTTCGCCGGCCGCGTGGTCGAGTTCGTCAGGCTGCGCGAGCTCACCGCGTAGGTGAAGCCGGCGCCGAAGACGGCGGCGGCCTCCGCCCGGCGCCGCACGCGGGTTCCGCCGGGACACGGAGCGTGGAATACTCGGGGCACCTGTCCCGTTTCGAGGAAATCCCATGCCTTCCGCCGCCAGCCCGTTCGACCTCACCGGCAAGATCGCGCTCGTCACCGGCGCGTATCGCGGCCTCGGCTTCGCGATCGCCCGCGGCCTCGCCCGTGCCGGCGCGACCGTCGTCCTCAACGGCCGCAAGCCCGACCTGCTCGCGCACGCGGCGAAGTCGCTGACCGACGCCGGGCTCCAGGCGACGACGGGCGTGTTCGACGTCACCGACGGTCCGGGCGTGCGCGCCGCCGTCGCCGCCATCGAGGCGCGGCACGGGCGGCTCGACATCCTGGTCAACAACGCCGGCATCCAGCGCCGCAATCCGCTGGTGGATTTCACGCAGCAGGATTGGGACGACATCATCGCCACCAACCTCACGGCCCCGTTCCTGGTGTCGCAGGCGGCGCTGCCCGGAATGATCGCGCGCCGCAGCGGCAAGATCGTACACATCGCGTCGCTGATGAGCGAGCTCGCGCGGCCCACCGTCGTGCCGTACACGGCGGCCAAGGGCGGCGTGCGCCAGCTCACGCGCGGAATGGCCGTCGAGCTCGCGCCCCACAACATCCAGGTCAACGCCATCGCGCCGGGCTATTTCGCGACCGAGATGAATCGCGCGCTGATCGACAACGCGGAGTTCAACGCCTGGGTGTGCAAGCGCACGCCGGCCGGGCGCTGGGGCGAGCCCGACGAGATCGCCGGCCTCGCGGTGTTCCTGGCGTCGAGCGCCGCCGATTACATGACCGGGCAGATGCTGGTGATGGACGGCGGCATGAGCGTGGCGCTGTAACGGACCGGGGTTCCGTGGCCCGCGTTCCGTGGCCCGCGTTCCGTGGCCCGCGTTCCGTGGCCCGCGTTCCGTGGCCCGCGTTCCGTGGCCCGCGTTCCGTAGCCCGCGTTCCGTAGCCCGGCGTTGAGCGCCAGCGAAACCCGGGGGGTTGTGGCAACGAAGCGCCCACCCGGGTGTGCGCGTCGTAGACGCCGGCCGCGACAGCGTGCGCCTGCCGTGCTTCGTGCTCGGCCGCCGCCGCGCGCTGCTGCCCGCGTTCGGCCGGCTCACCGGGCTCGCGCTCGTGCGCCCCGTCCCGGGCGAGCTGCGCGTCGCCATCGCCGGCACGCGGCTGTTCCCGCTCCCCGCTTCCGCGGCGGTCTGACCGCGCCGGCGCCATGCGCGCCCCCGGCGCGCCATGTTGCACTGCGCGATGTCTCGGATGTGCAACAACGGATCTGCCGTTCGTCGGCCCGCGCACGGTGCATAAGCCGGTGGATTGTCGGTGGATCCGCTGGGGACCGCCCGGCGTACGGGAGGCAGGCGCCTGATTTTGCTGTCGTTTTCGACGGCCTTTGCGGTGGATCAAAAAAACCTTGCCATTCCGCTTTTGGCTCACTATCCTTGGTGTTCAGCAGGCACTTGAACACAACATGTAGTAGATTCTGATTTTGCTGCAGTTTCCAGGGGCGTGCGGATCCGCCGGCGCAGCCGGCCGGCGGGCGGAGGGGGAGACATGCCGTTGCGCCGCCCGGAGATCCGCAATCCGCTTGGCACCGCGCGCGACCCATTCCGCCGACGGAACGGCAGGAGTGCCCTGCGCGCGACACAACGACAAGATTCGACAGGAGACCCGATAAATGCAAGTCACCAGCGCTGCCGCCGCCCAGCCGGCCTCCCAACCGACGCGCGACCTCATGGCCGGAGACGCGGGTAGCGCCGCCGGCGCGGGCGCCGACGCCCGGTTCGCCCAGTACAAGGTCATCCGCCGCAACGGCGCCGTGGTCGGCTTCGAGCCGGCCAAGATCGCGGTCGCGATGACCAAGGCGTTCCTCGCCATCAACGGCGGCCAGGGCGCCGCGTCGGCGCGCGTGCGCGACGAAGTGACCAAGCTGACCGACGCCGTCGTCGGCGCGCTGATGAAGCGCAAGCCCGAGGGCGGCGCGATCCACATCGAGGAGATCCAGGACCAGGTCGAGCTCGCGCTGATGCGCGGCGGCGAGCACGAGGTCGCGCGCGCCTACGTGCTCTATCGCGAGCGGCGCTCGCAGGAACGCGCGCACGAGAAGTCGCTGCGCGGCCCGAAGCCCGAGTCGGTCGCGGTGATCACCGTCGTCGACAACGGCCACTCGCGCCCGCTCGACCTCGAGCGGCTCACCGCGCTGGTCGACGAATCCTGCGCCGGCCTCGAAGCAGTCGAGCCCGCGCGCATCCTCAAGGCGACGCTGAAGGACCTCTACAACGGCGTGCCGATGGACGAGGTGAGGAAGTGCGTGGTGCTGGCCGCGCGCACGCTGATCGAGAAGGACCCGGCGTACAGCCAGGTCTCCGCGCGCCTGCTGCTCGACGCGATCCGCTTCGAGGCGCTCGGCGAGGAGGCCACGCAGGCCGACATGGCCACCCGCTACGCCGAGTACTTCCCGCAGTTCGTCCGGCACGGGATCAGGATCGGGCTGCTCAACGAGGCGCTGGCGCAGTACGACCTGAAGCGCCTCGGCGCAGCGCTGAAGCCCGAACGCGACCTCCAGTTCGGCTACCTCGGCCTGCAGACGCTCTACGACCGCTACTTCCTGATCGACCAGCACGCGAGCTTCGCCGGCGGCGGCCGCCGCTTCGAGCTGCCGCAGTGCTTCTTCATGCGCGTGGCGATGGGGCTGGCGTTGAACGAGGTCGACCGCGAGGCGCGCGCGATCGAGTTCTACGACGTGCTCTCGAGCTTCGACTTCATGACCTCGACGCCGACGCTGTTCAACTCGGGCACGCACCGCTCGCAGCTCTCGTCGTGCTACCTCACCACCGTCGCCGACGACCTCGACGGCATCTACGAGGCGATCAAGGAGAACGCGCTGCTGTCCAAGTTCGCCGGCGGCCTCGGCAACGACTGGACCAACGTGCGCGCGATGGGCTCGCACATCAAGGGCACCAACGGCAAGAGCCAGGGCGTGGTGCCGTTCCTCAAGGTCGTCAACGACACGGCGGTCGCGGTCAACCAGGGCGGCAAGCGCAAGGGCGCCGTGTGCGCCTACCTCGAGACCTGGCACCTCGACATCGAGGAGTTCCTCGAGCTGCGCAAGAACACCGGCGACGACCGCCGCCGCACGCACGACATGAACACGGCGAACTGGATCCCCGACCTGTTCATGAAGCGGGTGATGGAGGGCGGCGACTGGACGCTGTTCTCGCCGTCCGACGTGCCCGACCTGCACGACCTGTACGGCCGCGCCTTCGAGGAGGCTACGCGCGCTACGAGGGCAAGGCGGCGCGCGGCGAGATGAAGCTCCACAAGAAGATCCCCGCGCTGCAGCTCTGGCGCAAGATGCTGTCGATGCTGTTCGAGACCGGGCACCCCTGGATCACGTTCAAGGATGCCTGCAACGTGCGCTCGCCGCAGCAGCACGTGGGCGTCGTGCACAGCTCGAACCTGTGCACCGAGATCACGCTCAACACCGGCGACGACGAGATCGCCGTCTGCAACCTCGGCTCGGTCAACCTGCCCGCGCACATGAAGCGCGCCGGCGACGGCTGGAGCTCGATCACGACAAGCTGCAGCGCACGATCCGCACCGCGATGCGCATGCTCGACAACGTCATCGACATCAACTACTACCCGGTCGCCAAGGCGCGCAACTCCAACCTGAAGCACCGCCCGGTGGGCCTCGGCGTGATGGGCTTCCAGGACTGCCTGCACCTGCTGCACATGCCGTACGCCTCCGACGCGGCGTTGGACTTCGCCGACCGCTCGATGGAGGCGGTCTGCTACCACGCGTACTGGGCGTCGACCGAGCTCGCCGCCGAGCGCGGCCGCTATCCGTCGTACAAGGGCAGCCTGTGGGACCGCGGCATCCTGCCGCAGGACACGATCGGCCTGCTGCGCGAGGAGCGCGGCGGCTACGTCGAGATCGACGAGTCGTCGTCGCTGCCCTGGGACGCGCTGCGCGCGCGCATCGCGGAGCACGGGATGCGCAACTCCAACTGCGTGGCGATCGCGCCGACGGCGACGATCTCCAACATCATCGGCGTGGCGGCGTCGATCGAGCCCGAGTACCAGAACATCTACGTCAAGTCGAACCTGTCGGGCGAGTTCACCGTCGTCAACGAGTACCTGGTCGCCGAGCTGAAGAAGCTCAACCTGTGGGACGAGGTGATGGTCGCCGACCTCAAGTACTTCGACGGCTCGCTTGCCCGCATCGACCGCGTGCCGGCGGAGCTGCGCACGCTCTACGCCACCGCCTTCGAGATCGAGCCCCGGTGGATCGTCGAGGCCGGCGCGCGCGCGGCAGAAGTGGATCGACCAGGCGCAGAGCCTCAACATCTACATGGCCGGCGCGTCGGGCAAGAAGCTCGACGACTGCTACAGGCTGGCGTGGGTGCGCGGCCTCAAGACCACCTACTACCTGCGCACGCTGGCGGCCACGCAGGCCGAGAAGTCGACCGGCCAGGGCGGCGAGCTCAACGCCGTGTCCGCGTCCGGCGCGCAGTCGGGCTCGATGGCCGGCAGGGCGCGCGCACACCGCCGCCGAGCCGGAGGCGCCGAAGTTCTGTTCGATCACCGATCCGACCTGCGAGGCCTGCCAGTAGGAGGCCCCGCGTGCGAGGAGCGAGCGAGGCGCGCCGGCAAGAGGCGCCCGCCGCAAACGTTGCAAGGCAGTCCCGCAAACCCGGACAGGAGGGCACGCGATGAACGCAAAAACCGACGGATGGGAGTCCTACACCGACCACACCGGCCGGCGCCACTGGCGCTGGCCGGCTGCGGCCGACCGGCCCGCGGGGGCCGGCGCCGCGCCGGCGAGTGCGGGACCCCGGCAGAAGTTCGGCTGGCCGGAGCAGCAGCGGCCGTTGCGTTCGCCGGCGCCGCCCACGGGCAAGTAGCGAGCAGTGCCGCGCGGGCCGGAGCACCGGCCGCCGGCGGCTGGGCCGCACTCGGGGCGGTGCCTGCGCCACGCGCAGGCACCGCGCGATTTCCCGCGGCGCGGCCCGTTCGTCAACCTGCCCATGGAGGCGACGTGGCCCGATACGAGCACGTACAGCGACATGTGATCGATGCGCGGTATCTCGGGGACTACAAGGTCTGGCTGGAATTCAACGATGGACGCAAGGGCGTGGTGGACCTGGCGGACGACCTCTTCGGCGAGAACTTCGAGCCGTTGCGCGACCGCGAGCGCTTCGCCGATTTCTACCTCGACTACGGCCTGGCCACCATTGCCTGGCACACCGGCGTCGACTTCGCGCCGGACTACCTGTACGAGCGCCTGAGCGCGATGCATTGACATGCGCAGACTTGCCCGCTCCGCGGGCGCGCAGGTTACGCAAGAGCTGACGAAAATCAGACATGCGCAGACTTGCCCGCTCCGCGGGCGCGCAGGTTACAAGAGCTAACGAAAATCAGGGCACGGGACTGGAGAACCTAATCATGCTGACCTTCGAAGACGATTTCGCCGCGCCCGCGGCCAAGCCGATGCTGCAGCCGGCCACGCCGGAGACGATCCGCGCGCACGCGACGGGCAGCATCGCCGGCGGCCTGCTCTCGCGCGAGCCGGTGCACGACCTCGACGTCGAGGCGCAGGCGATGGCCAACGGCTTCCGGCGCGTGCGCCTCGAGGACAAGCGCGTCATCAACGGCTCGGCCGACGTCAACCAGCTCGTCCCGTTCAAGTACCGCTGGGCCTGGGACAAGTACATCGCCGCCTGCGCCAACCACTGGATGCCGCAGGAAGTGAACATGCAGCGCGACATCGAGCTGTGGAAGAACCCGAACGGGCTGACCGACGACGAGCGGCTGATCGTCAAGCGCAACCTCGGCTTCTTCGTCACCGCCGACTCGCTCGCCGCCAACAACATCGTGCTCGGCACCTACCGCCACATCTCCGCACCCGAGTGCCGGCAGTACCTGCTGCGCCAGGCCTTCGAGGAGGCGATCCACACCCACGCCTACCAGTACATCGTCGAGAGCCTGGGCCTCGACGAGGCCGAGATCTTCAACGCGTACCACGAGATCAAGTCGATCCGCGACAAGGACGAGTTCCTGATCCCGTTCATCGAGGTGCTGACCAACCCGACGTTCAAGACCGGGACGATGGAGGCCGACCAGGCGCTGCTGAAGAGCCTGATCGTGTTCGCCTGCATCATGGAGGGGCTGTTCTTCTACGTCGGCTTCGTCCAGATCCTGGCGATGGGCCGCCAGAACAAGATGACCGGCGCCTCCGAGCAGTACCAGTACATCCTGCGCGACGAGTCGATGCACTGCAACTTCGGCATCGACCTCATCAACACCATCAAGATGGAAAACCCGCAGCTGTGGACGCCGGAGTTCCGCGCCGAGATCGCCGCGCTGATGAAGAAAGGCGTGGACCTCGAGTACGCCTACGCCGAGGACACGATGCCGCGCGGCGTGCTGGGCCTGAACGCGACGATGTTCAAGGAATACCTGCGCTTCATCGCCAACCGCCGCTGCCAGCAGATCGGCCTGGACCCGCTGTTCGACAAGGCCGACAACCCGTTCCCGTGGATGGCCGAGATGATCGACCTCAAGAAGGAGAAGAACTTCTTCGAGACGCGGGTGACCGAGTACCAGACCGGCGGCGCGCTGAGCTGGGACTAGCGGCCTCGCCTGGCCGACGGGCGCGCCGCGCGGGGTCGCGCCGATCCGGCCGCCCCCCCTGCCGCGCCCGTGCCGTCGGCAGCCCCGCGCCGGCGGTGACGGCGCCGGGCTGGCGCAACTTGCATTCCCCCCGGAATCCATGAGTGGTAGCATGGCGCACCGGCGCGGGGCGTGCGCCCGGCAACATCCCGGGATTTCCGGATGGCGACCGCGCCGATCTTCGCGGACGCTTCGATCTCCAAAACGCCTGATCTCCGGACGGCGCGCTCGCGTGCCGGCGGGGGGTCCCGAAAGACTGGAAACGAGGAGGATGTGATGAGAAGAATGCGCACCGCAATCGCCGCCGTCGCCACCGCTGCCTTCGCCGTCGCCGCCGGCACCGCCCACGCCGGCGCGACCTTCGACGCAGTGAAGAAGAAGGGCTTCGTCCAGTGCGGCGTCAACAACGGGCTCGCCGGCTTCTCGGTCGCCGACGAAAAGGGCGTCTGGAAGGGCATCGACGTCGACGTGTGCCGGGCCGTCGCGGCCGCAGTGTTCGGCGACGCCACCAAGGTCAAGTACACGCCGCTCACCGCCAAGGAGCGCTTCACCGCGCTGCAGTCGGGCGAGATCGACATCCTGTCGCGCAACACCACCTGGACGCTGACGCCGCGACGGCGGCCTGGGCATCAGCTTCACCGGCGTGACCTACTACGACGGGCAGGGCTTCCTGATCAAGAAGAAGCTCGGCGTGAAGTCCGCGCTCAAGCTGACGGCGCCACGGTGTGCGTGCAGTCGGGCACCACCACCGAGCTCAACCTCGCCGACTACTTCGGCGTCCACAAGATGAAGTTCAAGCCGGTCGTCTACGACACCGCCGACGAGACGGTGAAGTCCTTCGAGGCCGGCCGCTGCGACGTGCTGACCAGCGACCAGTCGCAGCTCTACGCGCTGCGCATCAAGCTGGCCGAGCCCGACAGCGCCATCGTGCTGCCGGAGGTGATCTCCAAGGAGCCGCTGGGCCCGGCCGTGCGCCAGGGTGACGACCGACTGGTTCAACATCGTCCGCTGGTCGCTGTTCGCGATGATCAACGCCGAGGACCTCGGCGTGACCTCGGCGAACGTCGACGAGATGAAGGACAACAAGAACCCGAACGTCAAGCGCCTGCTCGGCGTCGGATCCCATCCAGCACGGCCTCGGCGTCCCCGACGACTGGGCGTACAAGATCATCAAGCAGGTGGGCAACTACGCCGAGGTCTTCGACCGGAACGTGGGGGCCGGCAGCCCGCTCAAGATCGAGCGCGGACTGAACGCGCTGTGGACGAAGGGCGGCCTGCAGTACTCGCCGCCGGTCCGCTAGGACGACCGCCGCGACAAGCAGCGGACGGCGCACGCCGCGGCACCGCGCGGCGTGCGCCATGATGTCCGGTCCGGAGCCCGACGAGGGATAGGTCCATGGCGAAGATCACGCGATGCCGCTGCGGCGCCAGGCGCCCTGCGCCCTGGCGCGACGCCCGGGTGCGGGCGATCGCGTTCCAGGTGCTGGTCAGCGCCGGCGTCATCGTGCTCGGCGTCTACCTCGTCCACAACCTGCTGCACAACCTCGCGGTGCGGGGGATCTCGACCGGCTTCGGCTTCCTGTCGAATCGGGCGGGCTTCGCGATCAACCAGACGCTGATCCCCTACGACCAGACGTCGACGTACGGGCGGACGTTCATCGTCGGCCTGCTCAATACCCTGCTGGTCTCCGGACTGGGCATCGTCTTCGCCACCATCATCGGCTTCATCGTCGGCATCGCGCGGCTGTCCCGGAACTGGCTGGTGGCGAAGCTGGCGGCGGCCTACATCGAGATCTTCCGCAACATCCCGCTGCTGCTGCAGATCCTGTTCTGGTACTTCGCCGTGTTCCTGAACCTGCCGCCGCCGAGCGAGGCGCTGCAGATCGGCAACTCGGTCTTCCTCACGCTGCGGGGCCTGTTCCTGCCGCGCCCGGAGATGCAGGACGGCTTCGGCTGGACGCTCCTCGCGCTTGGCGGTCGCCGTCGCCGCCGCGTCGTGCTGGTGCGCTGGTCGCGCCGGCGCCAGGAGCTCACCGGGCAGCTGTTCCCGGCGTTGTCGGTCTCGTCGGCGCTGATCGTCGGCCTCCCGCTCGCCATCTTCTTCCTCACCGGACGACCGCTCGAGTGGAGCGTGCCGACCCTCGAAGGCTTCAACTTCGTCGGCGGCGTCTCGGTGATCCCGGAGCTCGCCGCGCTGCTGGTGGCGCTGTCGATCTACACCGCCGCGTTCATCGCCGAGACCGTGCGCGCGGGGATCCTGTCGGTCTCCCACGGCCAGACCGAGGCGGCCTCCGCGCTGGGCCTGCGCCCGAGCTGGACGCTGCGCCTGGTGATCATTCCGCAGGCGATGCGGGTGATCATCCCGCCGCTGACCAGCCAGTACCTGAACCTGACCAAGAACTCGTCGCTGGCCACCGCCATCGGCTATCCCGACCTGGTGTCGCTGTTCGCCGGCACCACGCTCAACCAGACCGGCCAGGCGGTGGAGGTGATGGCGATGACCATGGCCGTGTACCTGACGATCAGCCTGGTGATCTCGATGTTCATGAACTGGTACAACGCCCGAATACGGCTGGTGGAGCGCTGACGCCATGGCCACGGTCCAGCATCAGCGCCACGTCGACCTGCCGCCGCCCGTCGCGTCGACCGGCGTGATCGGCTGGCTGCGCAAGAACCTGTTCGACTCGCCGCTGAACATCGCGCTGACGCTGATTGCGCGTCTACCTGCTGTACCTGATTCTGCCTCCGCTGATCGAATGGGCGCTCATCAAGGCCGACTGGAGCGGCACCAAGAGCGAGGACTGCACCAAGGCGGGCGCCTGCTGGGTGTTCATCCGCGTGCGCTTCGACCAGTTCATCTACGGCTTCTACCCGGTCGCCGAGCAGCTGGCGGGTCAATATCGCCATCGGCCTGCTGGTCGCGCATGGTCGCGCCGCTGTTCATCAAGCGCTTCCCCATGAAGCGGTGGCTGGGGCTGGCGATCCTCGTCGTCTATCCGGTCATCGCCTTCTTCCTGCTGGTCGGCGGCAGCTTCGGGCTGCCCCACGTGGAAACCAGCAAGTGGGGCGGCCTGATCGCTGACGCTGGTGATCGCCGTGGTCGGCATGGTCGCCTCGCTGCCGCTGGGCATCCTGCTGGCACTCGGCCGGCGCGCGACCGAACATGCCGGTGCTGAAGTCCCTGTGCGTGGTGTTCATCGAGCTCTGGCGCGGCGTGCCGCTGATCACCGTCCTGTTCATGTCGTCGGTCATGCTGCCGTTGTTCCTGCCCGAGGGCATGAACTTCGACAAGCTGCTGCGTGCGCTGATCGGCGTGGCGCTGTTCGAATCGGCCTACATGGCCGAGGTGGTGCGCGGCGGGCTGCAGGCGATCTCCAAGGGGCAGTACGAGGCGGCCGAGGCGCTGGGGCTGGGCTACTGGCAGGCGACATGGTCCTGATCGTCCTGCCGCAGGCGCTGAAGCTGGTGATTCCGGGCATCGTCAACACCTTCATCGCCCTGTTCAAGGACACCACGCTGGTGCTCATCATCGGCCTGTTCGACCTGCTGGGCAGCATCCAGGCGCGCCAACTCCGACTCCAACTGGCTGGGATTCTCGACCGAGGGCTACGTGTTCGCGGCCTGCGTCTACTGGGTGTTCTGCTTCGGCATGTCGCGCTACAGCCAGCAGCTCGAGCGCAAGCTGCACACGGGTCACAAGCGCTGAAGGACTGACGGGAGAACGGCATGAATACTGCGCAGGCTGCCGACACCAAGGCAACCGGCTCCGGCCACGGACCAGGCCATGGTCGAGCTGCGGGACGTGCACAAGTGGTACGACGCCTTCCACGTGCTCAAGGACATCAACCTGCGCGTCGGCAAGGGCGAGCGCATCGTCATCTGCGGGCCGTCGGGTTCCGGCAAGTCGACGATGATCCGCTGCATCAACCGCCTCGAGGAGCACCAGCAGGGCTCGATCATCGTCGACGGCATCGAGCTGACCGACGACCTGAAGAACATCGAGAAGGTCCGCCGCGAGGTGGGCATGGTGTTCCAGCACTTCAACCTGTTCCCGCATCTCACGGTGCTGGAGAACTGCGCGCTGGCGCCGATCTGGGTGCGCAAGACGCCGCGCAGGGAGGCCGAGGAGGCGGCCATGAAGTACCTCGAGCGCGTGCGCATCCCCGAGCAGGCGAAGAAGTATCCCGGCCAGCTCTCCGGCGGCCAGCAGCAGCGCGTGGCGATCGCCCGCAGCCTGTGCATGAACCCCAAGGTCATGCTGTTCGACGAGCCCACCTCGGCGCTCGACCCGGAGATGATCAAGGAGGTGCTCGACGTCATGGTGGGGCTGGCCGAGACCGGGATGACCATGCTCTGCGTGACCCACGAGATGGGCTTCGCCAAGACCGTCGCCAACCGCGTGATCTTCATGGACGGCGGCGAGATCATCGAGGAGAACGACCCCGAGGCGTTCTTCACCAACCCGCAGCAGGACCGCACCAAGCTGTTCCTGAGCCAGATCCTCAATCACTGAGGGGCGTCTGCGGGGTCGCCGCCGCGAAGGTCGCGACGCCTGACGGGGGCCTCGCTCGTCAGCGGCCAGGTGTGCGTTATCGCTCCGTGCCCGCCTCGTGCCACGCCTTCTGCAAAGGCGAGAGCAGGTATTCGGCGACCGACCGCTGTCCGAGCAGGATTTCGACGCTGGCCTGCATTCCCGCACTCAGCGGAAAGCGCAGGCCGTCCTGCGCCAACTCCGACGACTTGAGCGCAATCAGTGCCTTGTACGCGAGTGCCTGATTCCGGCCATCGCCGTTTCCGGGGCCGGCTCCCTCGCGAAGGCTCTCCTCCGCCGCATCGGCGCTGACGTGCTCGACCTCGCCTTCGACCATCCCGTATTTCTGGAACGGGAACGCGGCGAGCTTCACCCGCGCGAGCTGCCCCTTGCGCACGAAGCCGATGTCGTCGTTCGACACCCACACCTCGGCGCGCAGCGCGTCGTCGTTCGGCACCAGCGTGAGCAGCACGGTGCCCGGCTGCACCACCGCGCCGATCGAATGCGTCGCCAGGTCCTTGACCACGCTGTCCTGGCCGGCCCTGAGCTCGAGCAGCGCCTGGCGGTGCGCCTGCTTGGCGACCTCCTGCGCCAGCCGCTCGGCCTGGCCGCGCAGGTCGCTCCGCTCGGCGTGCAACTGGCGCCGGTAGTCGCGGTCGATCTGCACCAGCCGGCGCTGCGACATCCGGACGCTGTCGCGGGCCGAGTCGACGAGATGCGCCTGCGTGGCGAGCTCCTGCTCCTTCTCGATGCGCTCGCGCTTCTTGTCGCTCGCCATCAGCGGGCCGGCGAACCCGTCCCGGGCGAGCCGCTCGAACGCCTGGTCCTGTCGGACGTAGTGTGGCAGGACCAGGCCGAGACGGGCCTGCACCTGCTCTGCCAGCGCGACCTCGTCGCGCGCCTTGGCGAGACGGCTTTCCTCCTCGGCGAGCGCGGCGGCGAGCGCTTCGCGATTGGCGCGGTAGCGCGCGTCGGTCTCGCGGGCGAGCTCGGGCGGGTCGCCGGGCAAGGCGACGTAGGGCCGGTCGGCCAGCTCGGCGTCGATGCGCTCGAGCGTCGCCCGCTTGCGCTGCAGGTCCGCCTCGAGCGCCCGGGCGTCCGCGTCGGTGATCAGGGCGTCCATGCGCATCAGCACCTGCCCGGCGCGCACCTTCTCGCCTTCGCTGACGAGTATCTCGCGGACGATCCCGGATTCGGACGGCTGGACGATCTTCACGTAGCTCCGCGGAATGAGCTTGCCGCCGGCGACGGCGACGACGTCCAGCCTGCCGACGACGGCCCAGACGGCCAGTAGCGCGAGCAGCGCGCAGACGGTCCAGAGAAGCTGGCGTCCGAGGGGGTGCGGCGGGGTCTCGGTCAGCCGCAGGATGGCCGGGGAGAACTCGCGGGCGAGCGCGACGGCGTGCGCCTCGCCGCGACCGGAGCGCGATCGTTTCATTCCGGCATTCCGCTACGCGCCGTCCGTCGATCCGCGTCGCGCTCGGCGCCCGCCTGCCGCCGAGCGGCGGAGCGCGTCATCACGACAGCCGTTGCGAACCGAGCTGCAGTCCGGTCAGCGGCGTCAGCGTCTGCGCCGCCGACCCCAGCGCGGGATTCGCCAGGATGTCCAGCGCGGACGTCAGGCCGATGCCCGCGAGCGTGCCGTTGCGGCCGTACTGGTAGGCAAGATCGCCGCCGATCGCCGCAGTGTCGGAGCCGGTGAGCTGGAACGTCGCCAGCGCGTCGGTCAGCGCCCAGCTGCCGAGCGACGCGTTGCCGGCGCGCGCGGCGTCGAACGCGCCGACCAGGCCGGTGAAGTCGAAGCTCTCGACCCTGTCGTCGCGCAGCGGGTCGGTCCCGCCGGGAGAGAAATCGGACATCGCCTCGGCGATCACCTGCAGGTTGACGACGCTGCGCGAAGGCTTGGACGCGTACCAGTTCGTGAACGTGATCCGGTCGCCCTCGCCGATATCGAGCACGAGGTTGTTGCCGGACTTGGCGAACGAGAGGTCGTCGTAGCGGATGCCGCCGCCCAGCGACAGCGTGTCGCGGCCCGAGTCGCCCTTGGCGAGCGTGTCCTGGCCGTCACCCAGGTTGAACAGCAGGACGTCGTCGCCCGCACCGGTGGCGAGGACGTCGTTGCCCTCGCCGCCGAGGAAGATCTGTGTCCCCTTGCCGCCGGTGAGCACGTCGGCGCCGGCGCCGCCGTCGAACAGTGCCGCGCCCGCGGTGTCGGTCAGCACATCGTTGCCGCCACCGCCTTCCAGGACGTCATTGCCGGCGCCCCCGTTCAGCTTGTTGGCCGCGTCGTTGCCGCGCAGCAGGTTGGCGAGCCCGTTGCCGGTGCCGCCGATCGCGGCGGATCCGGTCAGCGCGAGGACCTCGACGTTGTTCCCCAGCTTGTACGTGACGCTGGACTGGACCGCGTCGATGCCGGCGTTCGCGCCTTCGGTGACGACATCCTTGCTGTTGTCGACGACATAGGTGTCGTCGCCGGTCCCGCCGGCCATCTTGTCCGCGCCCTTGCCGCCGTCGAGCAGGTCGTCGCCATCGCCGCCGTTGAGGGTGTCGTTGCCGGCGAGCCCGTAGAGCACGTCGTCGCCGCTTCCGCCGGTGAGGGTGTCGGCACCGCCGGACCCGGTGAGCGTTGTACGCGACACCATCCGGTCGAGATCGGCGCTGGTCCAGACCGTCCCGTCGGCGAACCGCACCTGCTCGACCAGATAGGGGCGCACCCCGTCGCTACGGGTGCGGAAATAGTCGCGCACGTAGAGCGTGTCGCCGGTTGCGGCGATGGTCAGGATCAGCGCGTTGTCCGCGGAGCGTGTCGCCATCACCTCGGCGGCACCGACGTTCGCCGCGAACTCGATGACGTCCAGCTTGCCGACGTCGAAGTCGATGTTGTAGAGCACGTCGTGCCCCGAGCCCTTGCCGAAGAGGTAGGTGTCGTTGCCACGGCCGCCGTCGACGTAGTCGTCGCCCGGTCCGCCGTCGAGGATGTCGTCGCCGTCGCCGCCGGAAAGGGCGTCGTCGCCGCTGCCGCCGCGGAGGGTGTCGTTGCCGCCCGCGCCGTGGAGTTGATCGTTCCCGGCGCCGCCGTCGAGGGCGTCGTCGCCCGCGTAGCCCCACAACTGATCGTCGCCGGGAGTGCCTGCGGCAACCTGCGCCCGGACCGTCGGCGGGTCCCAGAGCGTACCGTCGGCGAACCGGATTTCCTCGATGGTGCCGCTGGCGTCCGCGCCGGTCTCCGCGTCGAAGTAATCCTGGATCCAGAGCTGGTCGCCGGTGGTGTCGATGGTGAGGAGGAGCGTGCTGGAGTCGATGCGCAACGCAGTGACGTCGGCTGCCGCCACGCCGGCGCCGAATTCGAGCACGTCGCTCGCAGGCGTACCGGAATCGTCGTTGTCGAACACCGTATCCGTGCCGTAGCCCCTGTCGAAGCGGTAGGTGTCGGCGCCCGCCCCGCCTTCCAGATAGTCGTCGCCGGCGCCGCCGTCGAGAAGGTCGCTGCCGGCGGTGCCGACCAGGACATCGTCGCCGGCGGTCGGCACCCGCGCCATTGCCGCGACGGCCGCGGGATCCCAGACGGTTCCGTCGGCGAACCGGATCTCGTCAACCGCGTAGCTGTTGACGCCGTCGCTGCTTTCGTAGGCGCGGCTGAAGTATTTCCACACCCGCAGGCGGTCGCCGGTGGCGCCAATCGTGAGGTAGAGGTCGTCGTTGCGGGCGCGGGTGACCTGGACGTCGGCCGGGGCAACGTCGGCGGCGAATTCGATGGCATCGGTCTTGGGGCCGGCCGGGACGTAGTAGTCCTCGAAGTTGTAGACGAGGTCCTGTCCGGAGCCGCGCCCGAAGACGTAGGTGTCCGAGCCGGCGCCGCCGTCGAGGTAGTCGTCGCCGGGCCCGCCGTCGAGCCGGTCGTCGCCGCCGAAAGCATACAGCGAGTCGTTGCCCGCCCGCCCGTCGAGGATGTCGGACCCTGCGCTGCCGCCCAGGTAATCGCCGCCGTCGGTGCCGACCAGCGTGAGGCCGTCCGCGACGACGAGGTCGAACTCGTCGTGCGCCGTCAGGCTGGCCCGGATCGCTGGCCGTGACGCGCACGTGGACGGTGCCGGGATCGCCGGCCGTGCCGCTGAAGCCGAGCGTCGCCGGATCGAAGGCCAGCCACGCCGGCAGCGCGCTGCCGTCGGCGAGCGTCGCCCCAAAGCTCAGCGCGTCGCCCGCGTCCGGATCGCCGAACGCATCCGCGGGCAGCGTGAAGCTGAACGCGCCGCCGTGCGTGACGGTGCGATCGGGCAGCGGCGTGAGGAGCACCGGGGCGCGGTTCGGCCCGCCGACCTCGAGGCTCACGTACTCGCCGGTTCCGAGGCCGTAGTCGTCGGTGCCCCAGAGGAGGAATTGAAAGCCGCCGACGTCGCCGGCGTCCGGCGTGCCGCTGAAGCTGCGCGTCGCGGCATCGAAGGCGAGCCAGGACGGCACCGCCGATCCGTCGGGCATCGTCACGCTGTAGGCGATCGAATCCCCGACGTCCGGATCGAAGATGGTGCCGGCGTCGACGGTGTAGGCGAATGCCTGGCCGACGCGCGCCTGCAGCGTGGGCAGGTAGACCGCCACTGCCGGCGCGCGATTCCCGGCGGCACGATCCACCGCGGCCTGGATCGACGCCTGATCCCAGGTGACGCCGTTGCCGAATTCGACGCGATCGATCCGGTACCCGGCTGTCGTGCCGGCTCCGGCGGCGCCGTAGTAGCCGAGCACCGACACCGCGTCCGGCGCGCCCTTGAGCTTCACGACCAGGTTGTCCGCGGACCGGAAGGCGACGACGTCGGCGTCGGTGATGCCCGCGTCGAAGCGCAGCGCGTCGACGTCGTCCGGCGCACCGGCGTCGTCGATCGTGTCCTGGCCGTCGCCCCGGCTGAACAGGTAGAGGTCGTTGCCGGCGCCGCCGGACAGGTAGTCGTTGCCGGCACCGCCGCGCAGGACGTTGGCGCCGGCGTTGCCGAACAAGCCGTTGTCCAGCGCGTTGCCCGTCAGCGCGAGATCGGCCGCACCATCCGCGGCCAGCCGCTCCACGTTGTCCGCGAGCGCGTAGCTCACCGTGCTGCGGACGATGTCGTCGCCCTGTCCCGAGAGCTCGACGATGGTGTCACCCGCGTCGTCGACGTAGTAGACATCGTCGCCGGCACCGCCGACGAGCGTGTCGGCGCCACCGCCGCCGACCAGCGTGTCGTCGCCGCCCTGCCCGGAGAGCCGGTTGGCGCCATCGTTTCCGACCAGCGTGTTGTCGTCGTCGTTGCCGGTGGCATCCGTCGCATCGGTTCCGGTCAGCGTCACGCGTTCCACGTTGTCGGGCAGGAAGAAGCCGATCGAACTGATCACCGTATCGACCCCCTCTCCCGCCGACTCGAGCACGAAATCGCCGGCGTCGTCGACGACGTAGGTATCGTCTCCGGCGCCGCCTGCGAGGTAATCGGCGCCGATGCCGCCGTCGAGAACGTCGTCGCCCTGCCCGCCGATCAGCGTGTCGTCCCCGCCGCCGCCCGCCAGCACGTCGTTGCCGTCACCGCCGTCGAGGTAGTCGCTGCCTTCGAACTCGGCCGCGAGCGGGTCGCCGCCGGCCGCGTCGCCCGCCAGCAGGTCGGCACCGTCGCCGCCGAACAGCGTGTCGTCGCCGCCGCCGCCCACCAGCACGTCGTCGCCGGCACCGCCGTCGAGGTAGTCGTTGCCGTGAAACGCGCCGGCCACCGTGTCGGTGCTGTCGTCGCCGAGCAGCTGGTCGGCGCCGTCGCCGCCGTAGAGCGTGTCGTCGTTGCCGCCGCCCACGAGGATATCGTCGCCCGCCTCGCCGTCGAGGTAATCGACGCCGTGGTACTCGCCGGGCAGCGCCGCGTTGCCCTCGTCGCCCCAGAGCCGGTCGTTGCCGGAGCCGCCGTACAGGACGTCGTCGCGGCCGCCGCCGACGAGGTCGTCGTTGCCATCCCCGCCGTCGAGGACGTCGTTCCCGTAGGCGAGCGCGTGGAGCTCGGCGGCGCTCCGGCCGGAGGCGTCGCCGACGATGTTGTCGGCGGTGGTGTCTCCCCAGAGGCGATCGTCGCCCTGGCCGCCGTAGATCGTGTCGTCCCCGCCGCCGCCCTCGAGATAATCGTCGCCGTCCTCGCCGTCGATGTAGTCGGCGCCGTGCGCTTCCAGCGCGACGAAGAACTCGTCGTCGGTCCTGCCGCCCCGGTCGCCGAAGATGCGGTCGGCGCCGGCGCCGCCGAAGAGCACGTCGGCGTTGCCGCCGCCCTCGATGGTGTCGTCGCCGGCGCCACCGTCGACGAAGTCGGCGCCGTGATCCGCGGGCGCGACGGTGTTGAGGTAGCCCGGCGCGACCACGCCGTCGGCCTGGATGCGGTCGTCGCCGTCGCCGCCTTCGATGAGGTCGTTGCCCGCCGCCCCGTCCAGCCGGTCGTTGCCGGCGCCGCCCTGAACGCGGTCGTCGCCCGGGCCGGCGATCACGTGGTCGTCGCCGTCCCCGGCGTCGATGGCATTCTCCTCGGCGCCTGCGCCGGAATCGGCCGCACCGTCCCACACGTTCAGGAGATCGCTTTCCCGGTACACGCCCCAGGTGGCGCCGTTGCCGTAGACGAGCTTGCCGACCGGCGCCTGCCACGTGTCGCCGGGGCCAAGTTGCTGCAGGCCTGCGCCGAGATTCCCGGCACCGAGGATGAAGTCGTTGCCCGTCCCGCCGAGGATGCGATTGCTGCCGGCGCCGCCGGCGATCAGGTCGTCGCCGTCGCCGCCATCGAGCGCGTCGTTGCCGCCGGCCCCGTTCAAAGCGTCGTTGCCGCTGAGGCCGTCGATCGTTTCATCGGCATCCGAGCCGTAGAGCGTATTGTCGACGACGGCGATATCGGTACCCGCGACGAGGTTGCCATCGGCGCCGATGACGAACGCGGTCTCGCCGGCACGGCACGACGATCCTGCCGTCGCGGCGAAGGTCGCTCGCCGCCATGTACGTGGCATAGGTCTGGTCGCCGGTGAGCACGTGGGCGCTGTCGTCGCCGGCGGCGACATCGATGCTCCAGGCATTGGAGCGGGCACTCTCGCCGTTGCCCGTATAGGTCGCGCTGAGACCACCGCTGGCGTCCGCCGCAGCGTCGTCCGATTGCACCAGCCCGAAGCTCACCTGCGTCTGGCCCTCGGTCAGCGTGATGACGGCGCCATCGGCGGCGACGGTCGTGCTGCCCAGCACGGCCTGAAAGCCGTCGCCCAGCCCATCGAGGGCGAGCGTGATGGTGTCACCCGCGCTGGCGGCTTGGCTGAGGTAGATCGTGAAGGCCCGGCCGGCACCCGCGGCGAGGGCTCGTCGCGCCCGAAACGCCGGTCGCATCGAAGGAGAACTCGCCAAATGGATTTTCGCCGCCGACTTCCTCGATGATGATCCTGCGCCGACCGCTTCGAGCCTGACGCCGAGGTAGCCATCGACCAGTGCCTGAGCGAGATCGAAGTTCTCGATGCGAACGTCGCCGGCCGCGCCGAGGTTCGTGATGGTCAGAACGCCGAGTTGCGAGGCTGCGTGGGCGTGAACGCGTAGATCTCGCCGTTCGCCCCGACCCAGGTATTGCGCTTGCCGGCGCCTTTGCCGCCGACAAGGGTGACGCCGGATTCGGTGCGGATGACGCCTTCGCCGGCGAGGTCGTCGCGGATGGTGTCCTTGCCGTTGCCGACGATGTAGGTGTCGATTCCTTCGCCGCCGATCAGCGTGTCGATCCCGCGCCGCCATCCAGCGTATCCGCGCCGTCGAGCCCGAGCAGGATGTCGCGGCCTGGCCCACCCGCCAGCACGTCGTTCGCGGTTCCGCCGATGGCCACGTCGTCGGTGCCGACGAAATCGATCCAGATCATTGCGTCGGTGCCGGTTTGGATGTTCCAGCTCTGCTGCCGGGTGATGTCGACGAGCGCATCCCGGTCGCGGGGAGAGAGTGCGCGCACTGCGCTGCGAGCCTGGCAATGCTTTCCCGTCGGAAATCGCTGGATAGAGGTCGGCGGAGTCGAAATGAAGGAAGCCAGCACCGACGCTTAGCAGTGGGCTGGCCGGCGTGGCGAATCGAAAGTGCTCGGTCACCGCTGCCAGCAGTCCTCGATTCATGCCCTCGCGCGACGCGGTACCCACGTTTCGAATGCGCTGCATGTCGGCGGCAAGCATGTCCAGAATCTGGTTGCCGGATGTCGTCACGCCGTCGCCGACGTGCTGCCGCAACATGCTCGTCAGGAAATCAGGGAGATTCGATACGCGCGAGATCCTGCGCATAGAGCGTAGGGTCAGAAGATGTCTCGAGAGCATACCGTTGCGCAGCGACTGCGTCTTGGAACGCCGTGGAGACGCACAGGGCGTTCAGCAGCGAGATCGAATGGAGCTTGACTGCGTCCCTCGGCGTTCTGGAGTGGGCTCGCCGAATCGAGCAACGACGGCGTGCCGATCGCCAAGGTGCGGTCATTCGCCGGATCAACGATCGTCGGGAACAGGGCTCGAACCGGCTCCAGTACCTCGCCGTCGACGTGCCAACGCCTGAACATTGGGTTCCCGGTTCGAAAACAGAAGCCCAAGACTGTCGACGTACTCGTTCAGCGCCGAATCGCCGATTGCCCTCGATCGATCAACGCCCGCAGCATTCCCAGCAGTGACAGGGGTTCGCGCGATGTTCTCGAATGGCGCCGGATCAAAGACGAACGCCTGTTTGATCGAACAGGACCGCCATCACCGATGCCAACCCGGCCCCCAGCGAATGCGCCTGTGAACGAGATCGCGACGTCGAGATCGTTGCGCTGGACGTAATCCATCACGTCGAAGACGACCGCGGCCGCTGGAGGACCTGCGGGACCAGAGAGCTCCAGTGCTGCCGGAATGTTCCCGAAGACGAAATCCGCCACCTGTCCTTCGTTGGTGCCAGTGAAGGCGACGACGACTTCAGTGCCATTGAAGTAGACGCCGGCAGAGAACCCGGTTATCGCGTCGTCGGGTAGCCAGATCTGCTCGGTCCAGCCATTGGGGGCGAACATCGAATTTTCATCGGTTCGATCGTAGACAGCGCCTGACATCTGCGCGCATTGTTCCCGCGTAGCCATCGACGATTCTCTCCCAATCGGTGTTAGACAGCTAGCAACGGAGTCAGCCATGACATCGACGATCTGCCGAAACTTCTCTGCCAGCACTGCGACCCCGGGTTTCCTTTGCGTCGATGGTGACCAATGACGGTTTCACCACCTGATTTCACGCCTGTGAGCAGATTCGCCTTCCTCGACCAAACAATCCAGGATCGAGCGGAACTTGCTCCCATCGGCCATCGCGCGCGCGGTAATTGCAGATACGGCAACTTGGGCCGGCCCAGGTCGTGCCGAGTCTGCGCACAGGTTAGAACGTCGCGACGAGGAACCACTCCCTGGCATCGGCGTCGTAGTCGAAGAGCATCGGCACCCACCGCTCGGACCACATGGGAGGATTGCTCGGCAACCGGGGTCGATCGATCTCGACGGTCATCCTGGTGGCTCTCCAGCCACCGGGTCCGCCGATCTCGCCGAGCGCCTTGCCTTGCGCAGTGCGCTTGACGATGACGACGCGGCCGTCGCTGAGCCGCACTTCCTCTTTCCATTCGACGTCGACTCGTCCGCACGCGGCGAGCATCGCCGCAAGCATCAGCATGGCGGCGGCACGGCGCCCGATCGAAGCGCGTGACCTGCCTTGGAGCCACAGCCGAATCTTCCGTCAGCGCGTGTGTCCGCCGGCATTCATCGACATTCTCCGCGGGGACCATCGACCGCCAAGCCAGACCCGATGCGATGTCCGACTCGCATTCCCTCACCCCGCCGCCACCGCTTCCTGCTCATCCACGATCTCCAGCTTCGGTCCATGCTGCTTGCCTCCGAACGTGAACACCTCGTCCACCTGCAGCCCTCGCGGGATCTGGTGCGTGATGAAGATCATCGTCACGCGGCCCTTCAGCCGGTTGACCGTCCGCGCGAACTGCTCGGCGGCCTGCGGGTCGAGGCTCGACACCGCCTCGTCGAAGATCAGGACCTGCGGCCGCTTGAGCAGCGCCCTGGCGATGGCCACGCGCTGCTTCTGGCCGCCGGACAGCCCGGTGCCACGCTCGCCGATCTCCGTCTGATAGCCGTGCCGGCAGCCGCTCGATGGTGTCGTGGATCTCGGCGGCCTTGCAGGCCGCGATCACGTCGTCGAAGCGCGGCATGGGGATGCGCGATGACCAGGTTGTCGTAGATGCGTGCCGGCGAACAGGACGGTCTCCTGCGGCACCACGCCGAAGGCGCTCCGCAGCTCGTTCGCCGACGAGATGGCGGATGTCCCTGCCGTCGAGCAGGATCCGGCCTTCCATCGGCGGATGGAATCCCAGCAGCAGCTTGGCCAGCGTGCTCTTGCCGGAGCCCGAGGGCCCCAGATCAGCGCTGAGGCTGGCCGGGCTTGAGAGTGAGGTCCAGCCCCCGGTACAACCAGGGATGGCGTTCGCCGTAGCGGAACGCGAGGTCGCGGACCTCGATGCTGCCCCGCCCCGCGGCAGCCTGCGTGCGCTCCCGGCTCGGGGTCAGCGCGTAGGGCTCCTGCGGCATGTCCATGATGTCGCCCAGGCGCTTGACCGCGATCGCGGCCTGCTGGAACTCCTGCCACAAGCCCGACGAGCCGCAGCATCGGCTGCGACATCCGGCGGCGAACATCTGGAAGGCGACCAGCATGCCGATGGTGAAGCCGTCGTTGCGCATCACCAGCAGCGCGCCGACGACGAGGATCGCCAGGGTCATCGCCTGCTCCAGCCCGCTGGCGACGACGCTGTAGGAGTTCCCGAGCTGCCGGGTCGCGAAGCCGGCCGCGAGGTACTCGGCGAGATAGTCGCCGTACCTGCGGTCGAGCTCCGGCTCCATCTGCAGCGACTTGACCGTCGCCATGCCGCAGACGTACTCGGTGACGAAGGACTGGTTGCGCGCGCCGAGCAGGAACTGGCGGTTGAGCCGCGCGCGGAACACCGGCGTCACCAGCAGGCCGAGCAGCGCCATCAGGCCGAGGACCCCGACCGCGATCGAGCGACGAGCCGCCAGCTGTAGGCGACACATCACCGCGAGGAAGATGAGCAGGAACGGGCAGATCCAGGACCAGCGTCACGGCCGCGCCGGAGACGAACTCGCGGATGGTCTCCACGCCGTGCAGTGCGCGCGACCAGCGTGCCGGTGGGGCGCTGCTCGAAATAGGGCAGCGGCAGGCGCAGCAGATGGCGGAAGACCTTGCGTGCCGAGCACCGCGTCGATGCGGTTGCCGGTGTGCAGGACCAGGTATTGGCGCAGCCAGGTCATCGCGCTGGTGAACAGCATGAACATCACCAGCGCGACGCCGAGGACGACCAGCGTGCTCTGCGCCTGGTGGACGATCACCTTGTCGATGATCACCTGCGTGAAGATCGGCACGGCCAAGCCGACGAGCTGGATCGCGAGGCTGGCGACGAGGACGTCGCGCCACACGCGCCGGTGCCGGAGGAGTTCCGGGACGAACCAGCGGAAGCCGAACGCCCTGGTGGCGGCCGGGAATCCGGCAACGTCACCGTCGCCCGCGCCGGCGGAGGCGGCCGCGACGAGCACGAGCTCGGGCTCGAGCCGGTGCCGGGCGTCGGCGATGCGCAGCGTCTCCGGCACCTCGCGGCCAGGCAGGCAGCACAACAGCCGCTCGGCGTCGGCCCGCACGATCAGCAGGGCTCCGCCGGGCGGCGAGGTGGCGCCCTTGCGGCCGGCCGCGCCGGCGGACACCTCAGCCCCGTCCCCGGGCGCCTGCGGGTCGTCGGGCGGCATCGGCGCGTCGCGGCGCAGGAACGCGATCGCCGGCAGCGGAAGCTTCGACCAGTCCGCGCGGGGCACGCGGACCGTTCCGGTCCGCAGGCCGATCGACCGCGCGCCGTCGTGCAGCGTGGCAAGGGTGCACGGCGGCGGATACGCCTGCGCGATCAGCGCCGCGTCGAAGGGAATGCGAAACAGCGCGCTCAGGCTGCCCAGCAGCCAGAGGACTTCGTCGCGCGTCACCTCCCGTTGCTGCGACATGGAAAGCACGGTTGCCCGCCGGGGTCGGCATTGGCGACGAATCTATAGCAGGCACCTCGCGGTGTACATAAGACAAAAGTCGTAAGCCGAAACCGTCGTCCGTCGATCGGCGCGGAGTCGAACGCGACGAGGTCGAAGTCGCGGCACGAGCACTCGCCACGATGCCGGTGCTCGATGCCGGTGGGCTTGACGGGCGGCGGGCAGTGCCCGAGCATCGGGACCATGCCGCCATCGCCCGCCCCGCCGACGCGCCAGGTCCTTGCCCGCGTCACGCTGACGCTCGCGCTCGTCTTCACCCCGGGCGTCGGCGCGGCCGAGACTTTCGTGCATTTCGGCGACCAGCCGGACGGCTCCGTGATCTTCGTCCAGAAGGCGCCGGCCAGCGTGCGCGCCGACGGCAAGCTGCAGGGCTGGTTCCGCACGGTGCCGAAGGCGCCGGCGCCGGTCACCGACGAGTTCGGCTTCGAGCGGCGCTATCACGACATGCTCGCGCTCAACGTCGCCGACTGCTTCAATCGCCGGATGGGCGTGGCGATGCTGACGTACCGCAACGACAAGGACGAGACGGTCGCCCGGTTCGATGCCGCGGCCGGCGCGATCGAGTTCCGCGACGTCAAGCCGGGCACGCTGGCCGAGAGCATGCTCGGGTGGCTGTGCTCGCCGCGGCCGCGCAGCGCCCCGCCGCCGCCGCTGGTGGGCGGACAGTCGCCGTTCAAGTGAACTGCGCCGCCGCGCGATCGGCGTAGCCCGGGTTGAGCGCAGCGAAACCCGGGTGGGCGGTGCCGATGGCCACGTCCCCCCGGGTTTCGCTGCGCTCAACGCCGGGCGACGGGAGCCACGGGTGGCGGTGGCGTCAGCGTGCGGCGGGCTTGAGGAAGGTGACGACGTTGGAGCCGGGCGCGTTCTTGGTGGTGCAGCTGCCCTCGCCGACGCCGGCGTCGCGCTCGGCCTCGTGCAGCAGGTTGATGACGTCGACGTAGAACTTCTCCTTGACCATCATCAGCGCGGTCAGGCCGCCGTCGTTGCGCGCGAGGACGTCGGCGCCGGCGCGCAGCAGCACCTCGACGACCGCCGCCTCGCCGTAGCCGGCGGCCAGCATCAGCGGCCGGATGCCGTACGCGATCGGCGCCTCGACGTTGGCGCCCGCGTCGACCAGCATCTGCGCGATGTCGGCGAAGCCGCGATCGAGGTCAGGGTTGTAGACCGCCTTGGCCAGCGGGCCCCAGCCCCGCTCGTCGGTGGCGTTCACGTCCGCGCCGGCCGCGATCAGCGTGCGCACGACCTCGCCGTGGCCGGCATGCGCCGCCAGCATCAGCGCGGTCGCGCCGTCGGCGTCGCGGGGATTGCGGTCGGCGCCGGCGGCCAGCAACTCCCGCAGGCGCGGAAGGTCGCCGGCAGCGGCGGCTTGCAGCAGCGATTCGGACATCCGGCAACTCCCGATCGAATGGTGGCGAGACGGCACGGCGCGCACCGCAGGCGCCGGCCCGGATCGCAAGGATCGGGAATATGTTACGCCGAAATGGTACCCTGTCGGCCGTTCGCCGCAATGGGAGCCTGCGGCGGCGCCCCCGCGGGGCCGCGCCCGGCAGGGCCCCCGTTCCAACCCCGAAAGGCAGACATGCTCGGCCGAATCGTCATGAGCCTGCTCCTCGCCGGCGACGGCCTCGACCGCCGCCGCGCAGGGCAGCGATCTCGTCTTCGCCGTCACCGAGGGCGTCACCTATCAGGCGACGCCGAAGGAGATTCGCGACAGGTTCGCGCCGCTCGGCCAGCTGCTGGGCAAGGCCACCGGCCGGCGCGTGCGCATCGTGCTGGTGCCGGCCTACGACGACGTCCGCGCGGGGCTCGCCCGCGAGGAATACGACCTCGCGTTCATCCACCCGGCGCACGTCGCGATGGCCGAGATCAAGGCCGGCCGCTACACCGCGATCGCGTGGACCAGCGGGTACACCGGGTACACGGCGTCGCTGCTGATGACCGCCGACGCGACGCTGAAGACGATGGGCGACCTCAGGGGCCGCACCATCGTCACGCCGGACCCGGATTCGATCACCGCGGCGATGGTGCGCGCGATGTTCCGCGCCGAGAACCTGCCGCTGTCGACGGCGAAGGACCCGCCGCCGGCGGCCGTCAGGGTCCGCACGACGCGCTACCAGGACGCGGTGCCGTTCTACCTCGAGAACGGCTTCGCCGACGTCGGCGCCACCGCGGCGAACGCCGTGGTCAAGGCGTGGACCGCCAAGGGCGGCAAGGTCCTCGCCCGGTCGCGCCCGGTGCCGATCAAGCAGTTCATCGTCGCCGACCGGGTGCCGGCCGACCAGCGGCAGCAGCTGCGCGACGCGCTGCTCACCATTCGCGACGTCAAGGGCGGGCGCGAGGCGCTGGAGGCGACCGGGTACAAGGGCTTCGTGGCGCCGGATCCCGCGGTCGAGGCGGCCACCATCGCCTGGCTGGGCCTGTAGCCGCGATGCCGCGCCCACTCACTCGCGCCGCGGCGATGCCGCGCCGACCCCGCTGCACGAGAGCCGCGTGAAGACTCCCAGGCGGCTCGAGCCGCTGGTGCGCGAAGGCATCATCGACGAGGTCGATCCGGCAGCTGATGAGCGGCAAGGAGGCCAACGTCTACGTCGTCCGCTGCGGCGACGAGAGTCCGCTGCGCCAAGGTATACAAGGAGGCCGACAAGCGCGGCTTCCGCCAGGCCGCGCTGTACCAGGAGGGGCGCCGGACCCGGAACAGCCGCCAGGCGCGGGCGATGGCCAAGGGCACGCGCTACGGGCGCAAGGCGCAGGAGGAGGCCTGGCAGAACGTCGAGGTGGACGCGCTGTACCAGCTGTCGGCGGCCGGCGTGCGCGTGCCCAGGCCCTTCGCCTGTTCGACGGCGTCTGGTGATGGAGCTGCTGACCGACGCCGCGGGCAACGCCGCGCCGCGGCTCAACGACCTGGAGCTTTCCGAAGACGTGGCGCTCGCGTACCACGCCACGCTGATCGGCGAGGTCGTGCGCATGCTCTGCGCCGGGATCATCCACGGCGACCTGTCCGAGTACAACGTGCTGGTCACCGCCGACGGCCCGGTCATCATCGACCTGCCGCAGGCCGTCGACGCCGCCGCCAACAACAACGCGGCGTTCATGCTCAAGCGCGACGTCGCCAACATCACCGCCTACTGCAGCCGCTTCGCGCCGGCGCTCGCCGCGACGCAGTACGGCAGCGAGATCTGGTCGCTCTACGAAACCGCGGCGCTGCGCCCGGACACCGCGCTGACCGGCCGGTTCGAGACCAGCACCCGGCCGGCCGACGTCGCCGCGGTCATGCGCGAGATCGGCGACGTGCGCGCCGAGCACGAGGCGCGCCTGCGGTACAAGGCAATGCTGGAAGAGTGACGCGCAACCGCGCTGCGCGCCTGTGCCGTCGAACGTCCTCGACGGGGCAGACGCCGCCCATTCCGGTAGCAGGTGACCACGACGGGTGTAATACTATTCCGATGGAATGCCGCGAATTCGTCGTGGCCGACGGGGATCCGGTCGAAGCGCCGCGGACCGTCTTCCGGCGAAGCGCTCGACGAACCGCAACGCCGACCGATCGACCAGGCGTCGCGTGAACACGAGAATCGGAATCGCACCATGCCGTCGAACGAACGAGTCCCCAAGCCCGCTCATCCGGAGCACCGAGTCAAGCCGCTGCCGTGGCAGTGTTCCAAGCCCGGCCATGACGACCCGGATGCGCCGCAACGGGTCCGGACGCTTCTCGAGAGCCCAAGCTACCGCCTGGCCGATGCCGACGTTGCCTTCCTCAATCTCGACGAGACGCGTGGCGTGCGCCTGCAGCTCGACTACTGGAAGCCGGAGTTGCTGCTCGAACAGCACGGCATCAGGCAGACGATCGTGGTGTTCGGAAGCACGCGGATTCCGGAACCGCGCGCGGCCTGCCGGCAGGTCGACGACCTTCGTCGGCAATGCGCCGACGCGCCGGACGACGTCCGCCTGGCGCGCGAGCTTGCCGTTGCCGAGCGCATACTCGCCAAGAGCGGCTACTACGAGGTGTCGCGGGAGTTCGGTCGGCTGGTCGGCACCGCCGGAAGGGGCGCCGCCGGCGGCGATCTGGTCGTCATGACCGGTGGCGGCCCGGGAATGATGGAGGCCGCCAACCGGGGCGCTTACGATGCCGGCGCCGATACCGTGGGACTCAACATCAACCTCCCGCAAAAACAGTTTCCCAACCCGTACATCACGCCGGAACTGTGCTTCCAGTTCCACTACTTCGCCCTGCGCAAATTGCACTTCCTGATGCGCGCCAGGGCGCTGGTGGCGTTTCCCGGCGGATACGGCACCTTCGACGAAGTGTTCGAAACGCTGGCCTTGATCCAGACGCGCACGATCAAGCCGGTTCCGGTGGTGCTCGTCGGCGAGCGGTACTGGCGGCAGGCGTTCAACGTCGACTTCCTGGTCGACGAGGGCGTCATCGAAAGCGAAGACCGCGATCTGTTCTGGTTCGCCGAGACCGCGCAGGAAATCTGGGACGGCATCCTGCACTGGTACAAGCTGAGCGGGCAGCCACTGATGCCGGAAGGCCCGTAAAGGCGCCGGCCCGTTCGGCTCCGAGCCGGCCGCGATCGACATCCTGCTGCTGACGCACGCGCATCTGGACCATTGCGGCCGGGTGCCGCTGCCGGAACTGCAGCGGTGGTCGACCTCGCCCCGCCCAGCCACGCGCGGGCGTCAGTTCCAGCGCGCGCCGGTGGCCCAGCCGATGACCAGCAGCAGCCCGAACAGGACGGCCGGCAGCGCCGGCACCGCGGCCAGCAGCGTGGCGAGCACCGTGCGGCCCTGTCGCGCCAGCGCGTTGGCGCCGAAGACGGAGACCGCCAGGCCGGCGAGGATCGCCGCCCACAGCACGATGTTGAACGACGAGACCGAGCCGTCGTTCACGCCGATGAAGAAGAACGCGACGAAGATGAGGGCCACGGCGATGTCGATCGCCCAGACGATGCGGAAGAAGATCATGGCTGCCGGCTCCGGTACCGGCGGCCACCCGCCGGCGCGAGGTCGCATCATAGGCGGGCACGGAGGCAGCCTCAAGTCGCCCCGCGATTGGCCGCTGACGCCGTGCGGGGCGTCGTCGGTCCGAACTTCGACCGGTGGCGCAAGTCCAATCCTGCATCGAGTTCCGGAATCGGCTTGACCTGCGTCAATGCAGCGATCCCGGGCCGGCGCACGATGAAGGCGCGGGTGTGCGCGGCCATGTGCGGCGGGCGTCGCGCAGCGGCGGCACCCGCGGTGACGGGAGTCGTCCCATGACCAAGCGCACCGAGAGCAAGCCCAGGAGCCGGCGCGTCCGCGAATCGGCGGGCGCACTGAACCGCCCGCACGACATTCCGGTCATCGCCCCGGTAAGCGAGGCCGACCGGATTCCCGACCAGCCGTTCGCGGAAGGCGCGCATGCTGCGATAGGCTCCGACCTGCGGCAGCGCATGATCAGCGAAGCCGCGTACCGGCTCTACGTCGATCGCGGATATGCGGATGGCTACGAGCTTGACGACTGGCTGCAGGCGGAGGCCACGGTGGACCACCTGCTGCTCAACCCGATGTCCCGCTGAGCGCCTGCGGGTCAGAGCGAGCGGTTGAACCACACGATCGACAGCAGCGCCGCGAGCAGCACCAGCGCGACGGCGAGGCCGGTCGCGAGCGCCGAGACCTCCAGCGGCCTCGTCTCGAGCACGTACTTGGCGTTGAGCCCGTCGTAGACGCGCTTCAGGTCGGCGGCGGTGCCGGCGTGGAAATACTCGGCTCCGGTAAGGGCGGCGATCGCCTGCAGGGTTTCGGCGTCGAAGCGCACGAAGATCGGCCGGCCGTTGACTTCGGTCGTTCCGCCCTCCTCGCTGCCGAAACCCACCGTGTAGATCTTGACGCCGCGGTCGGCCGCGAGCCGCGCCGCGTCGATGGGATCGGGCCCGGTGGTGCGCCTGCCGTCGGTCAGCAGGATGATCGCGCCGGGGCGATACGAGCCCGGCTGCACCGGCCCGGCATCCTTGCGCTCCGGCGCCTTCGGGCCATCGATCGCCGCGCCGCGCGTGCGCTCGCGCCGCGATCCGCGACCGAGCGCCTCGGCCTCGAACTCGATGCCTTCGTCGGGAAACAGCGTCGCCAGCGAGACCACGATCGCGCTGCCGATCGCCGTGTGGTACTGCAGCTCCAGCCGGTCGATGGCGGCCACGAGCTCCTCGCGGTCGCGGGTCGGCGCCTGTGCGACGACTGCCGATCCGGCGAACGCCACGATGGCGATGCGCACGTCCGCCGGCTGCTCCTGCACGAACGCCCTGGCGGCGTCGCGGGCGGCGGCCATGCGGCTCGGCGGCACGTCGTTCGCCCGCATGCTGAGCGAGACGTCCATCGCCAGGACGATCGTCCGCTGCTCGGAGGGAAGCGTCACCGTCGCCCGCGGCCGCGCCACCGCGACGATCAGCGCGATCAGCGCCAGCAGGAACAGCAGCGGCGGCAGGTGGCGGCGATAGCGCGAACTGCCCGCCAGCGCCTCGCGCATCACCGCGACGCTGGCGAAGCGGACCGCGTGGCGGCTGCGGCGCCGCTGCAGCGCGACGTACAGCGCCACCAGCGCCGGGACGGCGAGCAGCAGCCAGAGCGCCTCGGGCCAGACGAATGACATGCGTTCCCCCTCGCCGCGGCCCGGGCGCGGGGCCGGTCAGGCCTTTGCGAGGTTCTCCGCGGCGAAGTCCCAGTTGAGGAGCCCGTCGATCACCGCGTTGACGTAGTCGGCGCGCCGGTTCTGGTAGTCGAGGTAGTACGCGTGCTCCCACACGTCGATCGTCAGCAACGGCTTCTGGCCCTTGGTGAACGGCACCTCGGCATTGCCCGTCTTCGCGATCTTGAGCGCGCCGCCGTCGGCGACGAGCCACGCCCAGCCGGAGCCGAACTGGGTCAGTGCCGCGTTGAGGAACTCCTTCTTGAAACCGTCGAAGCCGCCGAACGCGGCATCGATCTTCGCGGCGAGATCGCCGGTCGGCGCGCCGCCGCCCTTGGCCTTGAGGCAATGCCAGTAGAACGTGTGGTTCCAGACCTGCGCCGCGTTGTTGAAGAAGCCCGCCTTGTCCGGCTTGCCGGCGGTGGCGTTGACGATGTCCTCGAGCGAGCGGCCCGCGAACTCGGTGCCCGGAACCAGCTTGTTCAGGTTGTCGACGTAGGTCTTGTGGTGCTTGCCGTAGTGAAAGCCGATGGTCTGCGCGGATATCACCGGCGCGAGTGCGTTGTCGGCGTAGGGCAGCGGGGGAAGCGTGAACTGGTCGGCCATTGTTGGCTCCTTTTCGGTTGTACGGGAAATGCCGGCGCAACGCTATGATCGCATGAAGCGCCACGGGCGCGCACCACCACGGTGACCCGCGGGCCGCATTCGCCGGCGAGCGGCGGGCGGGCGCGGCGCCCCGAGGCGCCGCACGTCCATCGCGCCTTCTCGGAACCGTGCAAGCCCGGTATCCTCTCGGGCCATGACCGGCCGCGCGAGTTCCCCCAAGCCGCTTCAACCATGACCCAAGTACTGGTTTTCGGCGCCAGCGGCTACGTCGGCACGCACCTCGTGCCCTGCCTCGCCGCCCGCGGCGACACCGTGCGCGCGGCCGCGCGCCGGCGCGCGACGCTCGAGGCGCGCGGCTGGCCGGAAGCGGTCGAGCTCGTCGCCGCGGATGCGCTCGCGCCCGCCACGCTGCCCGCCGCGCTCGACGGCATCGACGTCGCCTACTACCTCGTGCACTCGATGGCGGCGGGCGCCGACTTCCCCCGCCTCGACCGCGAAGCCGCAGCCAACTTCCGCGACGCGGCCGCACGCGCCGGCGTCAGGCGCATCGTCTATCTCGGCGGGCTGCAGCCCGAGGGCGGGGCCTCGACGCACCTTGCCTCGCGCAGCGAGACCGGCGCGATCCTGCGTGCGGGCAGCGTGCCCGTCACCGAGCTGCGCGCCGGCGTCATCATCGGTCCCGGCTCGGCCGCGTTCGAGGTGATCCGCGACCTCGTGTTCCACCTGCCGGCGATGGTGACGCCGCGCTGGGTCCGCTCGCGCTCGCAGCCGATCGCGCTCGACGACGTCCTCGCCTATCTCGCGCGCCTGCCCGGGATTCCCGAGACCGCGGGCGCCACCTACGACATCGGCGGCCCCGAGATCCTCACCTACGAGCAGCTGATGCGCGAATTCGGCGAGCTGGTCGATCGCCGGCCGATGATCGTGCCGGTGCCGGTGCTCTCGCCGCGACTGTCGTCGTACTGGCTCAACCTGGTGACCGCGGTGCCGGCCAACGTCGCGCGCGCGCTGATCGCCGGCCTCGAGCACGACGTGCTGGCCGACGACGCCGCGATCCGGGCCCTGATCCCGCTCCCGCTCAAGACCTACCGCGAGGCCGCCCAGGCGGCGCTGGCGCTCGAGCGCAGCACCGACGCGACGCCCCGGTGGACCGAAGGCGCGATGATGTTCCGGCAGAACCGTCCCGATTTCGCCTTCTACGCCAAGCGCATGTCCGGCGAGGCGATCACCACGGCGCCGGCCGCCGCAGTGTGGCGCGAGGTCGCCGCGATCGGCGGCGAGAACGGCTACTACTACCTGAATCTGCTGTGGAAGGCGCGCGGCTGCGCCGACCGGCTCACCGGCGGCACCGGCCTTTCCCGCGGCCGCCGCGATCCGGAGGACGTCGCCGTCGGCGACGCGATCGACTTCTGGCGTGTCATGGCGGTGGAACCCGGGCGGCGGCTCACGCTGCTGGCGGAGATGAAGCTGCCCGGGTCCGCCGCGCTCGAGTTCGAGTTGCTGCCCGGTGACCAGGGCCGCACGCGGATCGTCGTCACCGCCTACTTCCACCCGGCCGGCGCGCCGGGGCTCGCCTACTGGTACGCGCTGACGCCGGCGCACGCGCTGATCTTCAACGGTCTGGCGCGAACGCTGGCCGCGCGGGCCGAGCGCGCCACGTCCGACTCGCCCCGACCGTCCTGACTGTCTTCCCGAAGGAGGCATCACGCCATGCGCAGCGCTTCGATCACACGACTGTTCGGCGCGATCGCGCAGCAGAAGGAGATCACGCGCGAAGTGTTCGCCGCGGCCGCCTCCGCGCGCCGGAAGCCCCGCACCCCGGCAAATCCCGGCGCTTCGCTGCGGCGTGCGCCGTGGCTGCCGCTCGCCGCCATGGCATTGGCGGCTTGCGCGGCACGGGCGCCGGCACCGCCCGCTCCGCCGGCGCGGCCCGACGCCGCGGCCACCGCGCCAGTCCGCGCCACGCCCGCGCGCGCGCCGGCCGTGGCCCAGGCCCCTGCGCTCGCGGCGCCGGCCAATTTCCCCGCGAACGCGCTCTACATCTGCGTCACCGGCGCCGACGGGCGGCGCCGGGAGGCCGTCATCGAATTCGCGCCCAAGGTCGATGAGTTGTGTCGCCGGCACCCCGAGATGGGTCCCTGCCAGTACGAGCGCGATGTCTGCCGCAGCAGCGGCGGGCGCGTCTTCGCCGCGGGCGGATTCGAGATCACGCCCGCGGTCGAAGCCGAGTACGACCGGAAGGTCATGCGCGTGCGCTTCAAGGCCAACTGAGGCACGGCCCGGCGGCGGTTCCCGGGTCGGACTTTGGCGCAGGTCAAAGTTCGGGCGCATTGACGCTGTGGAGCCGCCTGCCACGTTGATCTGTCACAAGGCCGCGCGGGGCGTGAGCTTCGATGATGGGTGCCATCATCATCGAAAACGGATTCCTGCCCGTGACGCCTGCCCCGCTCTCCGCCGCCGCGCACGTCGCCTCACGCCGTCGCGCCGCCGCCATCCCGTCGTCGGAGCCGCGCTCATGACCTCGTGGCGCGACAAGACCGCCGCCGCGCGGGTCCCGGCCGGGCGCACCCGGACGACCCAGCCGCAACCGGCGCCCGGATCCGGAAAGCACAATGTCGTGATGCTTCGCGAGCGGAAGACGCACTGCGAAGCGTGCACGCTGCGGGGATGTTGCCTGCCCTCCGCGCTGGGCGCCGACGGGGTCGGACGCTTCGACCAGCTGGTCGGCGGCCAGCGCCGCCTGCGCAAGGGCGACGCGCTCTACCGTGCCGGCAGTCCGTTCCAGGCGATGTACGCGATCCGCTTCGGATCCGTGAAGACCAGCATCCTCGCCGAGGACGGTCGCGAGCAGGTCGCCGGCAGCCATATTCTCGGGGAGATCATAGGGCTCGACGGCATCGCCACCGGCAGCCACACCTGCAGCGCCGTGGCGCTGGAGGACGTGGAAATCTGCGCCATTCCCTTCGACCGGCTCGAAAAGCTGATGCAGGCACTGCCCGCGCTGCAGCGCAGCGTCCGCCAGACGCTCGCGCGCGAGGTCAGCCGCAATCACGGCCTGATGCTCCTGCTCGGCAGCATGCGCGCCGAGGAGCGCGTGGCCGCCTACCTCGTCGACCTCGCGGATCGCTACCGGCAGCGCGGGTACTCGGGGAGCGAATTCGTGCTGCGGATGACGCGCGAGGAGATCGGCAGCTATCTGGGGCTGAAGCTGGAGACGGTGAGTCGCGTGTTCTCCCGCCTGCAGGCCGACGGGCTGGTGCAGGCGCAGGGCCGCGACATCAAGCTGCTCGACCCGCCGATGCTCAACCGGCTGCTCGGCAAGGATACGTCGGCTACCGAGCCCTGACGCCGCGGCCGGGCGCGGATCACCGCGGCGCCGGGCCTGTCGCCCGCGCGGCGCGCAACTCGGCTTCCAGCTCCCGGATGCGCTCGACGTAGGCCAGCAGCAGCGCGACGCCGTGCGGCTCCAGCGCGAACTCCTCCCCGAGGCGGTGGGCGGTGCGGGCGACGGTGATCGCGCTCACGCTGAACACCCAATGCTCCGCTGGCGCAACGGCCGGCGACAGCGCGCCGTACTCGACCAGCTCGACGACCTCGGCCTCCGTCAGCCCGGAGACTTCGGCCAGCTCGCGCAGGGGGACGCGTTGGCGCTCTTCGATCCACAGCGCGTCGCAGAATTCGCTCGTCACGGTCAGTCTCCTAGCCGAAGTGCCGCCGCGGATCGAATTTCGATGCGGCCGCCAGTTCGCGATAGAGGCTCTTTTCCCGCTCGGTCGACGTCGCCGGCAGCGCGATCCGGACGACGGCGAACAGGTCTCCGGCGCCGCCGTCGGGTTTGGGCAGGCCTCGGCCGCCGAGCCGCAACTGCTGGCCGACGCCGGTGTCCGGCGGCACCTTGAGGTCGACCGGTCCGGCCAGCGTCGGCACTTCCACGGTGGCGCCGAGCGCGGCCTCCCACGGCGCGAGCGGCAGGTCGAGATACAGGTCGCGCCCGGTCACGCGATAGAGCCGGTGCGCTCGCAGCGCGATGTTCAGGTAGACGTCGCCGTTCGGACCGCCGTGGCTGCCCTTGCCGCCCTGGCCGGGCAGCCGTAGCACCTGCCCGTCGACGGGGCCCTTCGGGATGCGGGCGGTGACGCGTTTCGGGACGCGGCGCAGCGCGCCCTGGTCGTCGAACTCGGTGGTGGTGAGGTCGAGGCCAACCTCGGTGCCGCGGAACGCGTCCTCGAGCGTGATGGGGACCGTGACCTCGTAGTCCCGGCCGCGCATCGGGCCTGCCGCCCCGCGCCGGGCGTCGCGTCCGCCAGGCCCCGCCCGCGCCGCGAATCCGGCGAACAGGTCGGCGAGATCCATCTCGTCGAAGGTCGCGCCGCCGCTGCCGAACCGGGTCGACCAATCCGGCGGCGGCTGGAAATCCGCGCCGGGCCGCTGCTGCCCCAGCTGGTCGTAGGCGGCGCGTTTCTCGGGGTCCTTCAGCGTCGCGTAGGCCTCGGCCATCTCCTTGAAGCGCTTCTCCGCATCCGGCTCCTTCGACACGTCCGGGTGATACTTGCGCGCGAGCGTCCGGTAGCGCTTGCGGATCGCGTCGGCGTCGGCGTTGCGCTCGACACCGAGGATCGCGTAGTAGTCCTTGTACTTCACGCGACCGTCAAAGGGCTGTGCCGCGGATCGGGTCGCTGCCCGCCGGACGCCGCAGCCGCCGCGGCCGGACCGCGCCGCGGGCGGGTCACTCCCGCACTTCCTCGCGCAGCTCGAGATCCATTCGCAGGTCGTACAGATCGCTGTCGAGCGCGTCGCGCGACGACACGATGCCGAGCGGACGTCCGTGCTCGACCACCGGCAGGTGGCGGAATCCGCCCTGGTGCATGACCCGCAGCGCGTTGACGAACGGCTCGTCGGGATGAATGCTCTGCGGCTGGGGCGTCATCACGTCGCCCACCTTGGTCGTCGCCGGGTCGCGACCGGCGGCGATGACCCGGAACAGCGCATCGCGCTCGGTGAAGATTCCGGCGAGTTTGCTGCCGTCGAGGACCAGTAGCGCCCCCTTGCCCCGCTCCTTCATCAGGACCGCCGCCTCGCGGACGGTCGAGGTGTTGGGCGTGGTCGTCGGCGGTTGCGTGGCGACAATGGAACGTAGCGATCGAATGGGCATCCCGTTCTCCCGATTTTTTTTGGCGGCGAGGCCGACATTGGGCACTCGCTGCCGAACCAAAGTCAAGACCGGCGGGAATGTCCGGTCGAATCTGCTGTCTGACCCGCGTTAATCTGTTACCGTTCACGCGGTGCGGGGCAGTCCGCCGATGCGGCGGGGGAGCCGGGACATGACCAAGACAGCGCTGTACAGCCGCTCGACCCGGCCGCGCGACCCGCGCGCGCCGGCCCACGCCGCCGACGGCGACGCGGCGGGAGTGCCGGCCGGCGCCGCGGCGGCCCCGCCGGCGCCGCGGCCGCGCTGGCGCGCGACGCTTGCCCGCCACGAGCGCTGGCTGCTCGTCGCCGCCGCCGGGATCGTCGCGCTGGCGGTCGTGCTCGGCAATCGCGCGCTGACGCCGCCGGCGCGCCCGCTCACGCAGGACGACATCGACGCCGCCGTCCTGCACACGCTCGCGACGGTGCCGATGCCGTCGACCGGATCGAAGGCCTACGAGGCCGTGCGCCGCTCGGTCGTGCGCGTGCGCGGCCAGGGCCACGAGACCGAGCGCGAAGGCAAGATGGTCGAAGGCATCGGCAGCGGCGTGGTCATCGTCGACACGGGCGTCATCCTGACCAACCTGCACGTCGTCGCCGGCGCCAGCGACATCGAGGTGGAATTCGACGACGGCACTGAAGAGCGAGGCGACCGTCATCGGCGTGCGGCCCGAGCACGATCTGGCGGTGCTGCAGGCCAAGACGATCCCGGACGACCTGCCCGCGGCGACGCTGCGCTCGACCGCCGATCTGCTGCCGGGCGACGAGGTCGTCGCCGTCGGCTTTCCGTTCGGGATCGGGCCGTCGGTATCCACCGGGGTCGTCTCCGGCCTCGCCGCGCGACTACTACTCGACCAAGGGCAAGCGCGTGCTGTCCAACCTGATCCAGTTCGACGCGGCGGCCAATCCGGGCAATTCCGGCGGGCCGCTGGTGACCGCCGACGGCGAGGTCGTCGGCATCGTGACCGGCATCCTGAATCCGACCGACCAGCGCGTGTTCATCGGCATCGGCTTCGCCGTCCCGATCGAGAACGCCGCCGCCGCGGTCGGCATGTCGCCGTTCTGATCCGCCGCCGTGCCGAAATCCGTCCCCCTGGCCGCCGGCGCTTGCGCGCCGGCCTTTCCGATGTCGGCCGATCCGATGCGCAGCGCATCGGTGCCGGCCGTCTTCCGCCGCGCGAACGGCGCGGCCTGACCCGAGGCAGCAGCGCATGGACGAAATGGCAGGAAGCCGCAATGACGTGACCCCGCTGATGGAGCGCATCCTCTACGAGGTGAAACGGGTCGTCGTCGGCCAGGATCACTTTCTCGAGCGGGTGCTGGTCGCCATCCTGGCGCAGGGGCACCTGCTGGTCGAGGGCGTTCCCGGCCTCGCCAAGACGCTGACGGTGAAGACGCTCGCGCGCACCATCCGCGGCAGCTTCAAGCGCATCCAGTTCACGCCCGACCTCGTGCCCGCCGATCTCGTCGGCACGCGCATCTACAACCAGAAGACCGGCGAGTTCAACACCTCGCTCGGTCCCGTGTTCGCCAACCTGCTGCTCGCCGACGAGATCAACCGCGCGCCGGCGAAGGTGCAGAGCGCGCTGCTCGAGGTGATGCAGGAGTACCAGGTCACCATCGCCGGCGAGACGCACAAGGTGCCCGAGCCGTTCCTGGTGATGGCGACGCAGAACCCGATCGAGACCGAGGGCACGTATCCGCTGCCCGAGGCGCAGGTCGACCGGTTCATGATGAAGGTGCTGGTCGGCTACCCGAGCGAGGAGGAGGAGTTCGTCATCGTCGAGCGGGTGACCGGCGTGCCGCAGGCCGTCGTCGCCGTCGCGAGCACCGACGAGCTCGCCGCGCTGCAGCGCGAGTGCCGCAAGGGCTACGTCGATCCGGCGCTGATGCAGTACGCGGTGCGGCTGGTCGCCGCGACGCGCGACCCCGAGCGCTACGGCCTGGAGGACGTCGCGCGCTACATCACCTACGGCGCGAGCCCGCGCGCGACCATCCACCTGATCGAGGGCGCGCGCGCGCTCGCGTTCCTGCGCGGGCGCGACTACGTGCTGCCCGAGGACGTCGCCGACCTCGCCCCCGACGTGCTGCGCCACCGCCTGTCGCTGTCCTACGAGGCGCTGTCCGACGGGCTCAACGCCGACGCGCTGATCCTCAAGGTCATGCGCCACGTGCGCGGCACCGGACAAGCCGCTCGACTCCCATGTCCGCCTCGACCCCCGCGCCGACGCCGCTGCGAACGCCTGAGGCGGTCCTCCGGCGCCTGGAGTGGACCGTGATCCGCCGTCTCGACGGCGTGCTGCACGGCGACTACCGCACGCTGTTCCGCGGCTACGGGCTCGATCTCGCCGACCTGCGCGAATACGTGTTCGGCGACGACGTCCGCCACATCGACTGGAACGTCACCGCGCGGCTGCAGACGCCGCACGTGCGCGAGTTCAACGAGGAGCGCGAGGTCGCGGCGTGGTTCGTGCTCGACCTGAGCCCGTCGGTGGCGTTCGGTTCGCGCGAGCAGGCCAAGCAGACGGTCTCGACCGAGTTCGTCGCCGTGCTCGCGCGCATCCTGACGCGCCACGGCAACCGGGTCGGGGCGCTGTGCTACGGCAGCGACGTCGACACCGTCATCCCGGCGCGCAGCGGCCGGCGGCAGGTGCTGCACCTGCTGCACCGGATGGCCACGCGCCGCGAGGCGCCGCGCTCGAGCGCCACCGACCTCGCCGACTTCCTGCGCACCGCGCACCGGGTCGCGCCGCGCCGGTCGCTGATGTTCGTCGTCTCCGACTTCATCAGCACGCCGGGGTGGGAGGAGCCGCTGGCCCGCCTCGCGCAGCGGCATGACGTGGTCGCGGTGCGGCTCTACGACCCGATGGAGATGGAGCTGCCCGACATCGGACTGCTGGTCGTCCAGGACGCCGAGACCGGCGAGCAGCTGTTCGTCGACACCCACGATCGCGGGTTCCGCCGGCGCTTCGCCGCGGCCGCCACGCGACGCGAGGAGGCGCTGCGCACGGCGTTCCGGGTCGCCGGGGTCGACGCGCTCGAGCTGTCGACCGACAGCGACCTGGTCGACGCGGTCCTGCGCTTCGCCGACCTGCGCAAGCGGCGCAGCCAGCTCGCGACCGGCGGCGGCCTGCCGCCGCACCTCGCCGCCCGATGATGAAGTTCCTGTGGCCGGAGCTGCTGTGGCTGCTGCTGCTGGTGCCGGCCGCCGTCGCGCTCTACCTCGTCTGCTGCGGCGCAAGGCGCGCGGCGCGCTGCGCTACGCGAACCTCGCGTTGATGCGCGACGCCCAGGGTGCCGGCGCGGGCTTCCGGCGGCACGTGCCGCCGCTGCTGTTCCTGGTCGCGCTGACGCTGATGATCCTCGCCGTCGCGCGGCCCGCCGCGGTGCTCACGCTGCCCTCGCAGCACGAGACGGTGATCCTCGCGATCGACGTCTCGGGCAGCATGCGCGCCAAGGACGTCAAGCCCAGCCGCCTCGTCGCCGCGCAGGAAGCGGCGAAGGCGTTCATCGCCGCGCAGCCGACGACGACGCGCATCGGGCTGGTGTCCATTCGCCGCGACGGCCTCGGTGGTCCAGTCGCCGACGCACAGCCAGGAGGACCTCACCGCCGCGATCGACCGCTTCCAGCTGCAGCGCGGCACCGCGGTGGGCAGCGGCATCCTGGTCGCGCTGAAGGCGATCTTTCCCGGATGCGGAGTTCGACCTGCGCTCCCGGAACCCGCGCCGCACCGCGCCGCACGCGGCGCCGATCGACGGCGGCAAGGACGGCGCCAAGGACGGCGGCACGGACGCCGACAAGGCGCCGGAGAAGGCGGTCGCGCCGGGTTCGTACGCGTCGGCGGCGATCATCCTGCTCACCGACGGCCAGACGACGACGGGCCCGGATCCCATCGAGGCCGCGCGCATCGCCGCCGACCGCGGCGTGCGCGTCTACACCGTCGGCATCGGCACGCAGGGCGGCGAGCTTATCGGCGCCGAGGGCTGGTCGATGCGGGTGCGCCTCGACGAGCAGACGCTGAAGACCATCGCCAACCTGACCCGGGCCGAGTACTTCTTTGCCGGCAACGCGCCCGACCTGAAGAAGGTCTACCAGAACCTCAACGCCAGCGCTGTTCTTCGAGCGCCGCGAGACCGAGATCACGGCGCTGTTCGCCGCCGTCGCGGCGATCGTCGCGCTGCTTCTCGGCGCTGCTGTCGCTGCTGTGGTTCAACCGCATCCTCTGAGGCCGGTCGGCGCGGCCCGCCGCGTTATGATGCGCCCCGGAACTGCTCCTGCCCGACGGCGCCATGGATCCCCGGCCGACGCTGTCCTCAACATGATCGTGTGCGACGAAGCCGCGATCATCGAGCGCGCCCTGCGCTCCGTCGCCGGCCACGTCGGCTGCTGCGTGATCTGCGACACCGGCTCGACCAACGCAACCGCGGACGTCGTGCGCGCGTTCTGCGCCGCGCGGGGCATCGCCTGCGAACTCCACGAGATCGGATTCGTCGACTTCGGCCAGGCGCGCAATGAGGCGCTGGCGCGCGCCCGCCGCTCGCCGCTGGCCTTCGACTACCTGCTGCTGCTCGACGCCGACATGGAGCTTCGGGTCGACGACCCGGGGCGTTCGCCGCGCTGAGCGCCGAGGCGGCGCTGGTGGGCCAGGAGAGCGCGACGCTCGCGTACGACAACGTCCGCCTGCTGCGGCGCGGCGCCGACGCGCGCTACGTCGGCGCCACGCACGAGGCACTGGAGGTCGCCGGCGAAGTCGTCAGGCTCGACGGGGTGCGCTTCATCGACCACGCCGACGGCTCGGCGCGGCCCGGCAAGGTCGAGCGCGACCTGCGCCTGCTGCGCGCCGCCGTCGAGCACGAGCCCGGGGACGCGCGGTCGATGTTCTACCTGGCGCAGACGCTGCGCGACGCCGGCCGGCACGCCGAGGCAGGCGACTGGTACGGCGCCGCTTCGCGCCGGCGGCTGGGACGAGGAGCGCTGGTACGCCCGCTACCAGATGGCCTGCTGCCTGCTGGCGCTGGGCGACGAGCCCGGCTTGGTCACCGGCTGCCTCGACGCCTATGCGCTGCGTCCGACCCGGTCGGAGCCACTGGTCAGCCTCGCCCGCCACTACGCCGCCGGCGGCAGCACGACGCGGCGCTGTTGCTGCTGAGCCACGCGGCGGATATGCCGTGGCCGGAGGCGGACCGGCTGTTCGTCGAACGTGACGCCTACGACGACGCGGTGCGCGAGGCGATCTCGATCGCCGGCTACTACAGCGCGCTTGCCTCGCGGCAGGCCATCGGCCGCCGCGCCTGCGAGGCGCTCGCCGTCGACGCCGACAGCGGCGCCCGAGCGGCGCTCGATGGCGCGGCGCAACCTGGTGTTCTATGCGCAGCCGCTCCCCGCGCTGGTTCCGGGCGCGCGCTTGGTCAGCTCGACATCGCGCTGCCGCCGCCGTTCGTCGCGATGAATCCGTCGTTCACCCGCGACGGGGCCGGGTACCTGGGCGTGGTTCGCGGCGTCAATTATCGTCTCGATCACGGGCGCTACGACATCCGCGACGCCGACGGCTGCGTGCGCACCCGCAACTTCCTCGCGCGCCTCACTGCCGACTTCGACGTCGTCGAGTTGCGCGAAATGCTCGACCGCACGGGGCAACCCCCCTTTCCCGGCGCGCGCATCCAGGGCTTCGAGGCTGCCGCGGCTGTTTCGCCGCGACGGGGCCTGGTGGTGCTCGGCGACGACCACGACGACATCGACGCGCAGGCGCGGGCGACGATGGTGCTGCTACGCCTCGAAGGCGGCGGCGACATCGCCGCCGCGCGCGTGCTGCAGGGCCACGGCGACGAGCTGCACCAGAAGAACTGGATGCCGCTGCCCGGCGAGCGCCTGCAATTCGTCTATGGGCTCGCGCCCGCGGTCGTGCTCGATGCCGACGCCGACAGCGGCGACGTCGCCGTCGTTGCGTGCGGGGACCCGGGCGTCGCCATCGAGCACTGGCGCGGCGCGGCCCGCCGCTGCTGCCGTGGGCGTCTGGATTCCTCGCGCTGGTGCACGAGACAATGGACACGCCGCAGGGGCGGCAGTACGTGCACCGCTTCGTGGCACTTGATGAAGTTGCGTGGCGGTGGCGGCGAGCGACGCGTTCTTCTTCCGCGCCGCGGGGATCGAGTTCGCGGCCGGGCTCACGACCGGCGTCGCGGGACGACTCGCTGGTCGTCAGCTTCGGCGCCGACGACAGCTCCGCGTGGCTCGCGACCATGCCGGTGGCCGCTGTTCGCGCGGCGCTGCGTCCGCTCGGCGCGGGTCCGGAACCGCCTTTGCGGGGCTGAGGTCAGCGCGGAGGACCGCGAAAATGCGACATTCCCGGCCCGACCGAGTGCGATTCCTGTGCCATTTCTGTTGGCGGGCCGCACGGTACCCGTTATGATCGACCGGAAATTTCCTGGGGAGAGGGGATAGGCATGGCGACTTCGCGGCGCGACTTCTCGGACGGTCGCTGGTCTGGACCCTGTCGACGACGTGGCCGGCGCCGCGCTCGATGCCTTCGGGCAGGCGGCACCGATGCGCTCGACTACCAGGGCCGCCTCACCGACCCCGCTGGCACGCGCGCACCGGCGTGTTCACCATGGGCTTCCGCATCGTCGACGCGGCGGCGGCACGCTCGGCTGGGCGGAGACGCAGACCGGGATCGTGGTCAACAACGGCTTCTTCTCGGTGCAGCTCGGCAAGGTCACGCCACTGACCCAGGCGCTGTTCCTGGGGCCGCCGGTCGACGCCTACGGCCCGGTGCGCTTCCTCGAGGTCAGGTCGGCGGCGGAACACTGTCGCAACATCCGCATTGTCAGCGCCGCCTGGGCGATCGCCACGACGACGGGACCGACCGGGCCGCAGGGCGACGCGGGCGGCGCGGGCGCCACCGGCCCGACGGGTTTCGAGCGGAACACAGGGCTCCACGGGGCCACCGGACCTGCCGGGTCGGGGTCGACCGGACCGACCGGACCCGCCGGTCCGGCACCACCGGGCCGACGGGACCCTTCGGCGCCACGGGTTACGCGGACCCGCCGGATCACCCGGGCCGACCGGACCGACGGGGCCGACCGGGCCGGATCCATTCGGCCGACCGGGCCGACCGGAGGAGGCACCGGACCGACTGGAACGACCGGAGCGACCGGACCGTAATAACCGGGACCGAGATACCAGCGACGGACTGACCGCGTGCATCCGATCCGCCCACGACTGGGGTCCGCGATGGCGCCTGCCGCGCCCCCGGCCCGTCGGCGCGCGCGGGCGCGGTCGCGGCCGCCGCCCTGATCGCCGCCCCCGCCGCGGACGCCGCGACGAGCGCCTCGTACCACATCTCCAACGCGGTGATCGATTCCGCCGGCGGCACCTCGGCGTCGGCGAACCACGTGGTGACGGCGTGCGTCGGCAGCGAGATCGCCGGCGCGGCGGCGAGCGCCAGCTATCGGATCGAATCGGGCTGCGGGCCGACGTCGCTGTCGCTCGCCAGCGACCTGCCCTATGTCGGCCCGCCCGATTCGGCCCGGCAGATTCCGGCGACCTCCGACCTGGGTCTCGTCCTGCTCGCCATCGCGCTTGCGACGCTCGCCGCGCGTCGATTGCGCGTGCCCCGCCGCTGATGCCGTTCAGGGCAGCGTGGCCTGCGCTGCCCTGAACGCGCAGGACACGGCGCCGGCCGGGCTGCCGCTGCAGTGCACGAACCGTCTTCCTTCGCCGACGCAAGCCGGGCCACGCCGCCCCGGGGGCCCGCCGTCGCATCGCCCACCCGGGTCAAGCTGATCGGCGACTGGTGCCCGCCCGAGGCGCTGTGCCGCGACTGGGACCGGATGTCGCAAGGCCGCCTGCGCTGGAATGACATCGAGGTGACCTGGGAAGACCGCGCCGTCGACTTCTACGTCATCGTCAACCGCCCCTGGCCCGGCGAGCACTACGTTCCCGAACGCAGCATCGTCTTCCAGATGGAGCCGTGGTGCGGCGAGCCCTACCAGACCTGGGGCGTGAAGACCTGGGGCGAGTGGACCGCGCCCGACCCGGCGCGGTTCCTGCAGGTGCGCTCGCACCGGACGCACCTCAACAACGCGTTCTGGCAGATGGCGGCGACCTACGGCGAGCTGCGCGCGCGGCCGATCGCCAAGACGCGCTGCCTCGCGTCGATCTGCAGCGGCAAGTACTTCGACCCGGGCCACGTCAGGCGCGTCGACTTCCTGCGCTTCCTCGAGGCAAAGGACGACGACGTCGTGCGCGTCGACGTTTACGCGCACGACAATCCGCTGGGTTTTGCGAGCTGGGTCGGAGCGCATCCGCCCGGCGAGAAGGACGCCGCACTCCTTCCCCACCGTTACTTCTTCGCGGCCGAGAACAACCGCGAGCACAACTTCGTCACCGAGAACCAAACAATCTTAATATACTGAGCCACGTATAAAATTACAGGACTGATAGGAAATGTCACTTGAGAGGATATCGTCACTTATCAAGGATCGTGATCTCGAAATTGCAAGTCAGCAGATCGAGAGTGTCATCCTATCAGATCTCAAGCCCTGGGAACAGGCAATCCTCACTCTGCTCAAAACACGGGTCCTGCGACTTCATGGAAAGTTACGAGCTGGCGATCAGTAACCTTCGGGATAACGCCGATGGCGCTGACCTTGATATTCTGAGCCAGCAAACGTTCTGCCAGCTGCGGAGCGGTCATGGACAGATCCTGCGTTGACTTTTACAAACACCATATTGGTATATCCAGTGCGTCGATTATTGAACGCCGGATCAGTTAAAGCCCTGAGCCAGTCCCTGGCGCATTTGCGTATCCGGCAGACGGTTAAACCATGGTCTCCAGCGCCACAATCCCCGCAATACAGCAAGTTAGGATGCCGGCCTGGCGCATACCGCCGCCCAGTTGTTTGCGAATGCGATA
>CAVYID010000020.1:0-96126 GCA_963768535.1 uncultured beta proteobacterium
TTAAGACTTTGAAAATCAATATCTCGAGATCTAGGAATCTAAAAATAGCAAATGAAAATGTTCTGGAAAGCTTATGAAATTATCTAGCTCACTAAAGTGGTTTCACCCCATTTAGATTAATAAATAAATAATGATAATTCAAAATACCACAGAAGGTATAAAATCTAAACTTGTTTGTTTCTGATACTCTGTTAATCCAAATGAGGTCAAACCAATTTTGTTAGCTCACATTTAAGCAATACTAGTTACCCCTAAAAGGATTTAACTTTTGAACAATATTAACTTGAGTTGTAGCAAAAACTAGAATATTGACTTTCTGGATTAAAACATTTATACAGGGAGTTTAATAACTCAAATTGAATTAAATCCAATTGGGTTGTCTTCTACACATCAGTAGCTATCTATAGAATTTTAGTTCATATTTTTGTGACCAACAGAACACAAGTTATGCAATTAAACATGAAACCCTAGTTTCTGCCATAATTGTGACACAATTAAATAATGGATAATTAAATCAAATTGAAATCAAATTGTGTTACCTTGTGTGTGCAGTAGCTAATTGTGATGTTTATGATGATTGTGATGTGATGCTTGCTTGTTTAGTTTAGTGATTGTTTGCTTGTTTGTTTATTTATCGATTAGACGAGAACGTTGCCGGAGTCTACGAGGAAGGAGATTACTTCGAACAGCAGGAACCCGAGCACTTTGTTGAGCAAGGCAAGCTACTTCACTGAGCTTGCATTTACATACCTCTATTTGATTACATGCAATATTCCAAAGTAGAGTTAATGATTTTGAAAACCTTTTTACAAAGATATGAAAACTATTTTGCCACCCTATGTAGAAATATAGAGTAGATATTTAAAACTATAGGATGGGAAAAATATGATTTATTCCAAACTCCTTTTTAAAGTACCTAGATGAATGTGACATGCCGAATTGTCGGTATTGAAGTGGAGAAATGGTGAATGGTGATGTTTATGAAAAATGCACATTGTGTCCTAGTACTTACGACGACCAGCCAATAACCTGTGCGACCACATCTACCCACATATGGGAACGGGCGTAGTCATATAGTTTGCTCATATTAGTATGGGATACCTCAACAACGAGGATGACCTCGTTCCATGAGGGGATGGTCATTGCGACCTACCCCCTGACCTGGGTCCCGGCAATCTGATGGATTGAGGGATTGAAGGGCTTCGGCTCGCCGGGCAGAACTACGAGTCCTCACATCTAGGTTCCTCGACGGGGGATCCTGTACTAGGTGTCGAAGGAATGGTGAATTCGTAGCGGTAGGGTCCTATACTAGCATGAGCAAAGGAAAGGCTATGGTCGGTGGCTCAACTTCGCATACACCTTGTATGGCGGGACGTGGCAGACACGATGAGTTACCGGATGGGTGTGGGAAAAGCGTGCTACCTCTGCAGAGGGTAAAACTATTCGAATAGCCGAGTCCTCGGATATGGACAGTTGGGAGGCTGTACTAGACCATGTGCAAAAGTTTTGCAAAAATATGCAAGTTGTGGAAAAGTGGAGATGTTGTTACCCAACTATACCAAATGGAGTGGTATGAGTTGTGGAGATAAATAGACCATGATGAGTTATGGTCGGGAAAAAGGAGGAGTTTTGGATAAATAATAAAAATGGTGATTTCTTTAAAGATAGTAATGAATCTCTTCTTATCTTTTTCAACAAGGATATAGAGATATCTAAATAAATAAAAGTGTAGTAGAAAGCAACTTAAAACTGGTGCATACTCACGTAGAGGAGTAGTTTGCGAGTACAATTCCCATTGTACTCATATTGGTTTCGTCCCTGGCTATTGTCTTAGCCAGATCCCGAGGAGAACTACGCTGAAGCGGAGTATGGTGACTTCTATGCGAACTAGGGATCTTCATAAGTCAACTGCCTGTCGGGTCGTCGTTAGGACGCGTTGGACTTCTACTACGTAGCTTCCGCTGAATGCTTTTGATTTGGCCCATGAAGGCACCTATGTAAGACTTGGTCTAAGTGACCTATTATGTAAGACTTTAATTCGGTATTGTAATGGATGTAAACTTTGGTATTCAATTCGGATTATGGGCAACGACAGACTGATCATGGGATCGTTGTGTGAACCATAATCGGGTATTTCGCCCCACACATGACCCGGCAGGAGTTAACTCGGCATGGCCAGAACTCGGCATACCCAGAACCCGGCCTGACCAGAACCCGGTTTGACAGGACCCGGTGCAGGCCAGATTTGAAGCTTCTTGAAGATTCCAGAGCCGCATCCGAGAAGCCAGACGTGAGGAAGTTTAACACTGCCAAAGCCCAAAACAGAAGTCGGTGGAGCCAGAAACGAGTTCGGGTTCAACCCGGAAGACAAAAGGCGACTTTCCAAGAGCCGGAGACGTCCAGCACGAAGCCGACCGAGAGTCTTACCTAGTTTAGAAGTAGAAACCGACCTAGTTCATGAGTTGTAATCCTTGTAGAAGTCCAATACTTGTACGGGAAGTCCAGCCGCCTCACTATATGTCCTGCTGCTCGATGCCAAGACTCGTATTGCTGGCTTGCCGGTCATGACGTAGACGCTTTCCATGATCACCAGCAGCCAGACCATGCCCAGCGTCAGCGGGACGAACAGAAAGTGGTACATCGCGGTTGCCGCGAATTGCAGCCGCGACAGGTCGACGAGTGGTTCCGGGATCATGGTGCAGATTCCTTGGCTGGTTCGGATGCCGGCGGCGCGGTGCGCAGGATCGCGGCGCCGACGTCGCCGCTCACGGGGCGCAAGCTCGCGTCCTCGACGAACGCCCACCACAGCGTCGCAAGCAGGCACAGCTTCACGGCGACGGCGACTGCGACGTGACGGCCGATGGAATCCTGCAAGAGACGCTTCAAACCCACCCCGTAGAACGGCGATCAGGCATACCTTCGCATGATCCGTGCCGCCGCCGATCGGACGGAAATAGTTGCTTTTCAGCAACGACTTGCGCGCGTCGTCCCGATCGTCCTTAGGTCGCAGCCACCCATGACTGCCATCCGTGGCACAATGCAGGCAGGTAATATCAGTCAATAATGGCAGCCGGAAATGGCCCACAGGCACAACCAGCTTCTCCCCGAGCTGACCTCGTTCATCGAGAGCCTCGCCGAGCCGCGCATCCTGGTCGACCTCGACTACCGCATCCTGGCGGCCAACCGCGCGTATCGCGATCGGTATTCGCCCCGCGAGACCGTGGTCGGCCGGCGATGCTACGAGGTGTCGCACCATTACGCGGTCCCCTGCGACCAGGCGGGCGAGTCGTGCCCGCGCCAGAGCGCGCTCGCCTCCCAGCGCACCGAACGGATCCTGCATGTTCATCACACGCCGCGCGGCGAGGAGCACGTACAGGTCGAGCTCAATCCGGTGCGGGACGCGACCGGCGAGGTCGCGCTGTTCGTCGAGCGGATGGAATCGCTGCCCACGGCTCGCGCGTCGGCCTCCGCCCAGGGGCTCGTGGGCAAGGCGCCGGCCTTCGTCGCGATGCTCCAGCTCCTCGCGCGGGTCGCGCCGACCGACACCTCGGTCCTGCTGCTCGGCGAAACCGGGACCGGCAAGGAGATGGTCGCGCGCGCGATCCACGAATCGAGCCGGCGCGCCGACGCCCCGTTCGTCGCCGTCGACTGCTCGGGGCTGTCGGAAACGCTGGTCGAAAGCGAGCTCTTCGGCCACGAGAAGGGCGCGTTCACCGGGGCCGGCGTGCGCAAGCTGGGACTGGTCGAAGCCGCGAGCGGCGGCACGCTGTTTCTCGACGAGGTCGGCGACATCCCCCTCGCGCAGCAGGTCAAGCTGCTTCGCCTCATCGAGTCGGGCACCTACCGCCGCGTCGGGGGCGTCCAGCCCCTGCGCGCGGACTTCCGCCTGGTGGCGGCGACGCACCGTCGATCTCAAGAAGATGGTGTGCGAGGAGACCTTCCGCAGCGACCTGTATTACCGGATCAGCGCCTATCCGATCCCTCTGCCGGCGCTGCGCGAGCGCCGCGAGGACATTCCCCTGCTCGCCGCGTCGCTGCTGTCGCGGGTGTCCCCCGATCGCCCGCTCGAACTGGACGAGGAGTCGCTCGGGCTTCTCGCCGCCTACGATTTTCCCGGCAACATCCGCGAGCTGCGCAACATCCTGGAGCGCGCAAGCCTGCTCACCGACGCCGATCGCATCGGCGCGGCGCACTTGCCCGGCGTAGTGGCGCGAGGACGGAGCATCACGCTGCCGCCTGCTGAAGATTCAGGATTCGCCGACGAGCCGGCGCTGCGTCGGGCCGAGCGGCTGGCGCTCGAGCAGGCGCTCGCCGCGCACGGCGGAAGCCGCCGGGCGCTCGCCCGCACGCTGGGGCTCAGCGAGCGGACCCTGTACCGGAAGCTTGCCGCGTTTGCGCTTTCGAACCGGCGCTGAGCCGGCCGTACGGGGGCTGACTCACCCGGGGGCTACGCGCCCGGAGTCATGCCGCCGCCCTAAGGAAACACCGGCACCGTCGGATCCGTGCCCTTGATATCCACGTCCGGATGATGCCCCTTGACCAGGGCCTCGATCTCGTCGACCCGCGCCCGCGGTAGATCGACCATCATCAGCAACTGGCCATCGTTGATCGCATCCTCGAAGTGCTTGAGGTGCGAGTTGGGAATGCCGACTCCGATCATCGTCGCCATCAGCGCGCCAAAGCCCGCGCCGGCGGCGGTCATTGCCAGCAGCAGCCCCCGGCGATCGTCACTCCGGCTGGCGGAAACACCATTCCGACCAGACCCGCCAGCATCCCGGTCGCCGCCCCCATGCCCACTCCCCGCTGCAGCGCGGGCACCAGATCCGACTTCTGGCTCAGCGCCGCTTCCGGCAGATCTTCTAGCGCAGTGCCCTCCCGGGCCAGCAAATGAATGTGCCTCCATTCGACATGCGCGAGCAGCAGCTCGTCGACGATCTTTCTTGCCGTGGGCACGTCCGGCAGGAGGAAATAAAGGCGTCTCAGGAATCCGTGCATGATCGGTCAGCCACCGGTAGGGTGGAAGGTCTCGATGAATCAGGCGAAGCATCCATGAGCAAGTTTACCGCACGATTCGTCCTCAACTCACTGTCCCGGCGCGGTGCCGAACACCATCATCACCGCGAAACCGGGCATCAGACCCCGTATGGCGGGGGCCCGGTGGCCGTTGTGGTGGGTTTTCGGTTTCAGCCCACTGCGCTGATCGGAATCCCGAGCGCCGTGGCGAGATTTTCACCGTCGGCCGGGTCGGCCTTGAGGCAATTGCGGATGTCTCGCGACTAGGTGTCGCGGGGTGCCTCGCGGATCGAGGCGGCATCTGGCCGGGTCAAGTCCCTCGACCTTGACGTTTCAATGTCCGGCGAAGACTCCGGAGGAGCCGTTGAGCTTCTTCAGGCTGTCAACCGGCGTGCAATCCGGACCACCTGGAGGTGCGGAGCAGTTCGACAATTTGATCCTCCATCTCAGCGACAATCTAAGCGAGCCCGGTGCCAATGTTGACCTCAATCCACGTCGCCTTCGGGCGGTGCTTGGCTCTATAACGCCCCACGCTGCGGGGTGGGTGTTGAAGACCTGCCAAACGCAAGGCCTGATTGAGGGCATCGTCACCGAGGCAATGTCCGAGCCAATCAGTGTCCTGCAAGCGACACTGAGCCCCGCCGGTTGGCACCGTGTTCAGGCGTTACAGGAGCAAGCCGCAGGTAGCCGCAGAGCGTTCATGGCAATGCTGGAGCTTACTGGGAGGCTGGTTATGCCGAAGGGCTTGGCAGGCCGGTCGTCTATACCTGCCAACGAGACGTCTTTGATGACGTCGCGACAAAGCCCCATTTCGATACCAATCATCACCTGACTGTAGTGTGGGATCCGTCAGAATCCTGCGGAGGCCGCGAAACGCTTGTGCACGACCATTCGGGTTACGCTGCCGGGCGAAGCGAAATTGAACGACGACTAAGTTTTGAGGCGGTTTTTCGACCCGGCGCGATGCCGAGGTGCATGAGCGGCAATTTGAGGGCGGGACGAAGTTAAGAGGCGATTGCTGCATGTTCTGCTTCGCCGGCTCGGTGAAGGGTCCACCCGTACAGGAGCAGCGTGGATGCTGCGGTTGACCGGGCGCGTTCAGGACCGCGCAGTGAGGTACGCGCCGAAGCATAACCCCGCCCCCACGACGTACAGAAGCCAAGTCGCGGAAACGGCATAGGGGTAGAGCATCAATGCAATCCCGATCCATTTGGTGGCGGGAAGGGACATCTTCTTGCCGTACCGGTACGCCACGAACCCAACGATGCCGAAAATTACGGCACCGATTATGTAGGCTGTACTCGGCAGCGTGAACCCGAGCGCGTCGAGTGCTGCGAGGTTGTCTTTCATTGGGTTGCTCTGGCGGCACTCAAGTGGCACAAACGCAAAGCCCCACGATCATCGCGGGGCTTCACAGGATCGCCACATCGCTGTGGCTTCATTTCGTTGCGTCACCGCAACGTGTGCCGGGAATTGGTTACCGGCTTCGGGGTAGTCCTGTAGTGAATGTCATCTATAGAGGGCCTCCCGGTCGTAGTTGGCTACCACATCGACGCTATCTCGCGGTTGCGAACTCGGGGGAGCATCCGGTTGCGGGGCACTGTACCCGCGATCACCGATACCCACGACTGCTGCCCTATCCGCGAGCGCCGATCCTTCACTTGGATTACCTACTGGGTCAGACTACGCCGAGGCCGAAAGAGTTTCAAGGATCGCGCTTCTATGCGGTTCTGCACGGGAAGTGGGCATCCCATGTGTGCACGAATGCGGGCAGCAGCAGCCGGGTGCGGCGGCGACGAGACCGGTATTTGTCAATCCCGCGCAGGATTTTGCCCGGAACCTCACGGTCGAGGAGCAACGCGGCGTCGCCAAGGGACTGACCGAGGAGGAGTTGGCGGTGTTCGACATTGCCCGAGCCTGTACTGACAAAGAAGGAGGCGGCGGCCGTCAAGGCAGTATGCAAAAAGCTATTGGCGATGCTCAAGCGGGAGACGTTGGTGGTGGACTGGCGCGAGAAGCAGCAGGCCAGGGCGGCCGCGATGCAGACCCTGAAGCAGGAACTGCGCGAACTCCCGCCGCCATACTCCCAGGACCTCCACACCGAGAAACTGGCACGCGCGTATGCCCTCGTCTACGACCACTACTTCGGGGCGGGGCAGAGCGCGGATCAGGAAGTGGGAGCGGCATAGACGCCCTGCGTGGGCAACGGTCTTCCGCCGCCCTGCTCCGCTACGAGCGGAGGATGTTCGTGTCGGCATAGGTGCCGCACAGGTTTTAATGCCGGCGCTGGGGCGCGCGAAACCGCTCCTACTGCTACCCCGGCGCTACCCGACCAGAAACGAAAACGGCCTGCGATCACGCAAGCCGTTGTTTCATTTGGCTCCCCGACCAGGGCTCGAACCTGGGACCTGCGGATTAACAGTCCGTCGCTCTACCAGCTGAGCTATCGGGGAAACGAAGCCGCCCATTATAGCGTTTGGGCCGATTTCCGGTCAAACCTCTGCGCGATCGGACCTCGTCGGGGCATCCGCAGGCGGGGGCGGCTTCACTCCGACGTCGAAATGCGGTGCCGCCAGCTTCAGGTAGTGCACCATCGACCACAGCGTCAGCAGCGCAGCGAGCCAGAGGGCGACCGCGCCGATGAGCGGAGTCGGCACGCCCGGGATCAGCGGCTCGTGCAGCAGCAGCGCGATGATCGCCGTCATCTGCGCGACGGTCTTGACCTTGCCGATCAGCGCCACGGCGACACTCTTTCCCTGCCCGAGCTGGGCCATCCATTCGCGCAGCGCCGAGATCGCGATCTCGCGCCCGATGATGATCATCGCGAGATAGGATTCGGCCCGGCCGAGCCAAACCAGCATGATCAACGCCGCGGCCACCATCAGCTTGTCGGCGACCGGGTCGAGGAAGGCGCCGAACGCGCTCACTACGCCCCACCGCCGCGCGAGGTGGCCGTCGAGCCAGTCGGTGATCGCCGCGATCGAGAAGATCGTCATCGCCGTCCAGTTCTTCGCCACCGGCGACAGCCACGCGTCGGGCAGGTAATAGACGGCGACGAAGACCGGGATCAGCACGATCCGCAGCCAGGTCAGACCGGTGGGGATGTTGGCGAACATGTTCGGGGCGGGGGTACCGCAAGCACGGATTGCCCGCGTTCGCGTCGATTCTACCTCGCTCGCATCGCGGGCGGCTGCCTGGAGGCGTCGCCCTGTGATGGGCGGCGCGAAATCCGGGGGGGTGTAGCAACGCAGCGCCCACCCGGGTTTCGCTCCGCTCAACGCCGGGCTACAGTCGACGCCGGGCGACGGTCGACGGCGGGCGGCGCAGGTTGCGCGGCCGGGGCTAGTGCAGCTCGGCGAAGATGCGCTCCGCCAGCGCGCGGCTGATGCCGGGCACGCGCGCCAGGTCGTCGACGCTCGCCGCGTGGACGCCGCGGATGCCGCCGAAGTGCGCGAGCAGCGCCTGCCGCTTGCGCGCGCCCACGCCCGTGATCTCCTGCAGCGTCGAGGTCGTGCGCGCCTTGGCCCGCCGCGCGCGGTGGCCCTGGATCGCGAACCGGTGGGCCTCGTCGCGGATCTGCTGGAGCAGGTGCAGTCCGGGATGGTCGGGCGGCAGTTCGAGCGGCCGCGCGCGGTCGGGGAACACGATCTCCTCCTCCCCGGGCTTGCGCTCAGGCCCCTTCGCGATGCCGATCAGTCGCGTGTCGTGCAGGCCCTGCTCGGCCAGCACCTCGGCGGCGACCGCGACCTGGCCCCTGCCCCCGTCCATCACCAGCAGATCCGGCGCCGGGAACTCGCCGGCGACGATGCGGGCGCAGCGCCGCGTCAGCGCCTCGCGCATCGCGGCGTAGTCGTCGCCGGCGGCGGCCGGCGTCACGTTGAAGCGCCGGTACTCGCCGGTCTGCATCGCCAGGCGGTCGAAGATCACGCACGACGCCACCGCGCGCTCGCCCATCGTGTGCGACACGTCGAAGCACTCGATGCGCTGCGCCGACGGCGGCAGCCCCAACGCCGCCTGCAGCGCGGCGAGGCGGTCGTCCTGGGTGGCCTTCTGCGCGAGCTTCTGTGCGATCGCGAACCGCGCATTCTGCCCGGCCATCGTCAGCCACACGCGGCGCTCGCCGCCGGGGTTGGCGACGATCTGCACGCGGTGCCCCGCCTGCGCGGACAGCACGTCGGAGAGCGCCTCGTCGACCGCCGCGTCCGACACCACGATCGTCGGCGGGACCGGTCGCTCGACGTAGTGCTGCGCCAGGAAGGCCGGCACCACCTCGGGCGGCAGCGCGGCGTCGGCGTGCTGCGGAAAGAAGCTGCGGTCCCCGACGTGCCGCCCGCCGCGCACCATCACCACGTTGACCGCGACCAGCCCCTGCTCGGCGGCCGCCGCGACCACGTCGATGTCACCCGCGGTCGCGCTCTCGACGAACTGCCGCGACTGCAGCTGCTGCAGCCGCGTGATCTTGTCGCGCAGCCGCGCGGCCCGCTCGAACTCGAGCGCGGCGCTCGCCGCGTCCATCTGCGCCTGCAGGTCGGCGAGGACCTCGCCGGCCTTGCCCTGCAGGAAGAGCACGGCGCTGCGCACGTCGTCGCGGTAGTCGTCCTCGGTGATCAGGCCGACGCACGGGGCGCTGCAGCGCTGGATCTGGTGCAGCATGCACGGCCGCGAGCGGTTGGCGAACACCGAGTTCTCGCAGGTGCGCAGCTGGAACACCTTCTGCAGCAGCGCCATCCCCTCGCGGACCGCGCCGGCGCTCGGAAACGGGCCGAAGTAGCGGTTGGTCCGGTCGAGCTTGCCGCGGTGGAAGCGCAGCTGCGGAAACGTCTCGCCGGTGAGGCAGACGTAGGGGTAGCTCTTGTCGTCGCGGAACAGGATGTTGTAACGGGGCTCGAGCGCCTTGATCAGGTTGTTCTCGAGCAGCAGCGCCTCTCCTTCGGAGCGCGTGACCGTGGTCTCCACCTTCGCCACCTGCGCGATCATCAGCGCGATCCGCGTCTCGTGCGCGGACTTCTGAAAGTAGCTGGCGACGCGCTTCTTCAGGTCGCGCGCCTTGCCCACGTAGAGAGTGTCGCCGGCGGCGTCCTGCATCCGGTAGACGCCCGGCCGGTGCGGCAGCGACGCGATCAGCTCGCGCGCGTCGAACGCGGGCGGCGCGGGCGGCGCGGCGGCGCGGCAGCGGGTCGTCGGGCGCGGTCATGGCCGGAACGCGGCGCGCGGGCGCTACCCCGCCGCGGGCGCGACGCGGCCCGCGCGACCGAGGTGGCAGGCCACGGCGTCGAAGACGGCGTCGAACATGGCCGGCGTCAGCCGCCGCGTGTTGGTGTTGTAGCGGCTGCAATGGTAGCTGTCGAACAGCGCGATGCCGCGACCGACGTCGTGCCGCGCGCCGTGGCCGAACGTCGCGGGCTTGCGGCCGAGCGCGCGCAGCGCCGCATCGTGCGCGATCCGCCCGAGCGCCACCACGGCACCACCCGCGGGCACGCGCGCGAGGTCCGCCGCGAGGTAGCCGTTGCACTCCCGGATTTCCGCCGGTGTGGGCTTGTTCGCCGGCGGCAGGCACTTGACGGCGTTGGTGATGCGGCAGCCACGCAGCACCAGGCCGTCGTCCGCCGCCGCGCCCTGCGGCTGCGACGCGTACCCGTACGCGTGCAGCGTCGCGTATAGCAGGATGCCCGCGTGGTCGCCGGTGAAGGGGCGCCCGGTGGCGTTGGCGCCGTGCAGGCCCGGCGCGAGGCCGACGATGGCGAGCCTCGCGCCGGCGTCGCCGAACGGCGGCACCGGCCGGCAGAAGTACGCCGGGTGGTCGCTCCGGACCTCGTCCAGGAACGCCGCGAGCCTCGCGCAGCGGCGGCACGCCGCGTTGTAGACCGGCAAGGCCCCGGCTTCTGGCAGAATGGTGGACGTTTCCGTATCGGTGGGCATGGGCTGGCGCACAAATCCTAGCACGCGCGCCGAACGCCCTGCCGCCGCCGTTGCACCCGCCACGCCACGCCATGCTCCCACCCGAAACCCGGCTCGAAATCCGCTCCCGCCTGCCGCGCCGCACCCGCGGCAACGGCAACGGACGCAAACCGCCGCTGCTGTTCGTGCACGGCGGCTACTGCGACGGCTGGTGCTGGGAGCCGCATTTCCTGCCTTGGTTCGCCGGCCAGGGCTACGCCGCACACGCGCTGTCGCTGCGCGGGCACGGCGCCTCGGGCGGACACGAAAGCCTGTTCCTCGCCGGGCTCGACGACTACGCCGCCGACGTCGAGCGCGTGATGGCGCAGTTTTCCGAGGCGCCCGTCCTGATCGGGCACTCGATGGGCGCCGCCGTCGTCGAGCGCCTGCTCGCCACCCGCCCGCTGCGCGGTGCCGTGCTGATATCGCCGGTGCCTCCGACCGGCCTGCTGACGCCGGCCGCGCGGCTGGCGACCGAGCGCCCCGACTACCTGATGCAGATGGCGCAGTTGAACCCCGCGCGACTGTCCTCTCAGGTTCTGGCCACGCTGCAGCCCTATTACTTCAGCACCGACGTGGCACCCGCCATCCTGGCCGAAGCGGTCCGCCACCTCGGCGCCGAATCGCCGCGCGCGCTGCTCGACCTCTCGCTGCGGCTGCACTGGCAACTGCCGGAGCGCGGCGGCGCACCGGTGCTGGTGATGGGCGCGGAAGGCGACCGGATCTGCACGCCGGAAGAGGTACACGCGACGGCCCTGCATCACGGCGTCGAGCCGGTCATCCTGCCTGCCCTCGCCCACATGCTGATGCTGGAGCGGCAGTGGGAAACGGCGGCGCGCGCGCTGTCGGCGTGGCTCGCGACGCTGTAGCGGCGCCGTTTTGCCCCCGCGCCTGCGGCCCCCCCGGTGTCGGCGGAACCTGCCGGTCCCGCGTTGTGGAAGCGTCCGGCCACGGGGACCGCGGCCATCGGCGCCGGCGCTTCGGCTACACTGGCGTGGTCCGCCGCGTCCGCCGCGGCCGGAAGACCGGCACAACCTTCAGCGAGGACAGTCATGACCCATTCGCTCCGGCAACTGGCAATCGTGGTGGGCCTGCTCACGACGACGACGGCGCTCGCGGCCGATCTCACCTTCTACCAGCGCGAGGACTTCCGCGGACGCTCGTTCACGGCGACCGACCCGGTCGAGAATTTCGCCGCTGTGGGCTTCAACGACCGCGCGTCGTCGCTGGTGATCCGCAGCGGGTCGTGGGAGATATGCAGCGACGCGTACTTCCGCGGCCGCTGCGTCAGCCTGGCGCCCGGCGACTACGCGACGCTGCGCAGCATGGGGCTCGAGAACAGCATCTCGTCGGCCCGCCCGGTCGGCGGCCGCATCGCGCTCTACGACCAGCCGAACTTCAGCGGCCGCGGCGTCACCCTCGACACCGACGTCGTGAATTTCGACCGACTCGGCATCAACGACCGCGCCGCCTCGGCGATCGTCTACGAAGGCACGTGGCAGCTCTGCCAGCACGCGGACTACGCCGGCGCCTGCATCACGCTCGAGCCGGGGCGCTACGCCGATCTCGGCCGGATGACGCGGCAGACGAGCTCCGCACGGGTGGTCGCCGGAGGCGCGGCTGCCGGAGGCGCGGCTGCCGGCGGCCCCGCATCCGGCGGCGGCCACGGACGGCGCCAGGCGCGTGCGATCCTCTATGAGGGCCAGAACCTCTCCGGCCGCTCGTTGGTGATCGAGGGTCAGGTCATCCAGAATCTCGCGATCATCGGCTTCAACGACCGTGCCGCATCGATGCGGGTCGAGGGCGGTTACTGGATCTTCTGCAGCGACGCCAACTTCATGGGCGATTGCCGGACCTTCGGCCCCGGCGACTACGCCACGCTGCCGCGGGATGTCTCCAACCGGATCTCGTCGGGCCGGCGCATCTCCGGCCACTATCCGTACGGCGACAAGCCCGACTGGACCTCCCGCTAACATGCCGCTGGTCGACGACATCGCGGGCCTGCGCCGGATCCTGACGCGCTCGCGTGTCATCGCGGTGGTCGGGCTCTCGGCGCAGTGGTTCCGGCCGAGCTATTTCGCGGCCAAGTACATGCAGGACCACGGCTACCGGATCATCCCGGTCAATCCGAGCTATCCCGAGGTGCTCGGCGAGAAGTGCTACCCGAGCGTTGCCGCGATCCCCGACCCGTCGACATCGTCGACTGCTTCCGCAAGCACGGCGCGCTGGTGCCCATCGCGCACGAGGCCGTCGCCAACGGCGCGAAGGTCTTGTGGATGCAGCTCGGGATCCACAACGCGGAGGCGGCGCGCGATCGCGACCGACGCGGGGCTCGACGTGGTGGTCGACCGCTGCGTCAAGATCGAGCACGCCCGGATCCTCGGCGGCCTCAACTGGGCGGGCGTCAACACCGGCGTCGATCTCGTCCCGGCGCGCCGGCTCGGCCGACGTCGATTCGTAGCCCGGATTGAGCGCAGCGAAACCCGGGGCAATCATCCCCGTGATCGCGCCCCCCGGGTTTCGCTGCGCTCAACCCGGGCTACGAACCCGGCTACAATCTCGTTCTTCCCATGGCTGACCGCAAATTCGGCTTCGACACGCTGTGCCTGCACGCGGGCAGATCCCCGACGCGGCGACCGGCGCGCGCGCGGCGCCGATCTACCAGACCACGTCGTTCGTCTTCGACAGCGCCGACCATGCGGCGAGCCTGTTCAACCTGCAGACCTTCGGCAACGTCTACTCGCGGATCTCCAATCCGACGGTCGCCGTGTTCGAGGAGCGCGTCGCGGCGCTGGAAGGCGGCCGCGCCGCGCTGGCCGCGTCGACCGGCATGGCCGCGCAGATGCTCGCACTGCTCACGCTGTGCCGCGCCGGGCGACCACATCGTCGCCTCGCGCACGCTCTACGGCGGCAGCTACTCGCAGCTCGAGGTGACCTTCGCGCAGTTCGGCATCGAGGCCACGTTCGTCGACGCCGACGATCCGGACAACTTCCGGCGCGCGCTGCAGCCGAACACCAAGGCGCTCTACGCCGAGACGATCGGCAACCCGCAGCTCAACGTCTGCGACATCGCCGCGCTGGCGGCGAATCGCGCACGACGCCGGCATCCCGCTGGTGATCGACAACACGTTCGCCTCGCCCTGGCTGTGCCGCCCGATCGAGCACGGCGCCGACATCGTCGTCCACTCGGCGACCAAGTACCTCGGCGGGCACGGCACGACGATGGGCGGCCTGGTCGTCGAGTCGGGCAGGTTCCCGTGGGACAACGGCAACTTTCCGCAGATGACCGAGCCGTCGCGCGGCTATCACGGCGTGCGCTTCTACGAGACCTTCGGCGACTTCGGCTTCACGATGAAGGCGCGGATGGAGACCATGCGCACGCTGGGTCCGACGCTGTCGCCGTTCAGCGCGTTCCTGCTGCTGCAGGGCATCGAGACGCTGCACCTGCGCATGCCGCGGCACTGCGAGTCCGCGCTCGCGGTCGCGCGCCATCTGGCGGCGCATCCGCAGGTCGCGTGGGTGCGCTACCCGTTCCTGGACGGCGACCGCTACCGCGACGCCGCGCGCCGCTACCTGCCGCGCGGCGCCGGCGGCATCCTCACCTTCGGCATCCGCGGCGGCAAGGGCAGCGGCGAGCGCGCCGGCGTGCGGTTCATCGAGGCGGTGCAGTTCCTGAGCCACCTCGCCAACGTCGGCGACGCCAAGACGCTGGTGATCCACCCGGCGTCGACGACGCACCGCCAGCTTTCCGCGGAGGAGCAGCGCGCGGCCGGCGTGATGCCGGAGATGATCCGCCTGTCGGTCGGCCTCGAGGCGATCGACGACATTCTGTGGGACCTCGACCAGGCACTGGAGCAAGCACAACGATGATGCGATACACCGCAGTTCCCTGGCCGTGGGTCGGCCTCGCGATCGCCCTCGCCCTGCTGGGGCAGGAAGCGCTGTTCATGTGGCTGGGCGCCAACCCGTCGCTGGTGCAGACGAGCTACCGGATGCTGGTCATCACCATCGGCGCGACGTCGCTGGCGCTGATCATTCTGCCGCGGCGGCGCCCTGCGTATTTCCTCGGCTTCCTCGTCTGCGCCGGCCTGATGGGCTGGGCGCTGTGGATACAGTACGGCCTTGGACTCGACCCATGCCCGCTGTGCGCGCTGCAGCGCATGGCGGTCGTCGCCATCGGCATCGTCTTCCTGATCGCCGGGCTGCACAATCCGGGCCGGACCGGCGCCGCCGTCTATGCGGTGCTGACGTTCATCATCGGCGCGTTCGGGATCGTCACCGCGATGCGGCACGTGTGGATCCAGTCGCTGCCCAAGGGCGAGGTCCCCGCATGCGGAATGGGCCTGAACTACATGCTGGAGACCCTGCCGCTGACCGACGTGCTGACCAAGGTCTTCAAGGGCAGCGGCGAGTGCGCCGAGAAGGCGTGGATGCTCTTCGGGCTCGCGATCCCGTCGTGGACGTTCGTGTTCTACGTGGCGATGATCGTCGCGGCGTTCGCGCTGATCCGGCGCGACTGAGCCCGATATCGCCGTTGGCGCAGTACGCGTAGCCCGGGTTGAGCGCAGCGAAACCCGGGGCGATCGCGGCCATCGGTTCCGCGCCTCGACCCCGGGTTTCGCTGCGCTCAACCCGGGCTACTTCGGCGCCATCCGGATCGCGCCGTCGAGGCGGATGACCTCGCCGTTCAGCATCACGTTGCCGATGATCTCGCGCACCAGCGACGCGAACTCGGGCGGCCGGCCGAGCCGCGGCGGGAACGGCACCATCCGGCCCAGCGACTCGGCGATCTCCGGCGGCACCTGAGCCATCATCGGCGTCTCGAAGGTGCCGGGCGCGATCGTCATCATCCGGATGCCGTGGCGCGCAAGCTCGCGCGCGATCGGCAGCGTCATGCCGACGATCCCGGCCTTCGACGCCGAGTACGCGGCCTGCCCGATCTGGCCGTCGAACGCGGCGATCGACGCGGTGCACACGATCACGCCGCGCTCGCCCTCGTCGTTCGGCGCGCCCTTCGCCATCGCGTCCGCGGCGAGGCGGATCATGTTGAACATGCCGACGAGGTTGATGTTGATCGTGCGCGCGAACCCGGCGAGCGTGTGCGGTCCCTCCTTGCCGACGACCTTCTCGCCGTGCACGATGCCCGCACAGTTGACGAGCCCGTGCAGGCCGCCGAACGCCGCGCCGGCCGCGGCGACCGCGGCGACGGCATCCGCCTCGGCGGTGACGTCGGTGCGCACGAACTTCGCATTGGCGCCGAGCTCGGCGGCGAGCGCCTGCCCTTCGGCTTCCTTGAGGTCGGCGATCACGACGCGGCCGCCGCCGGCGACCAGCATCCGCGCGACCGCCGCGCCGAGGCCGGACGCGCCGCCGGTGACGATGAAGGAATTTCCGTTCAGTTGCATGGGATGGTTTCTCCGTGGCTGGTTCGGAGGCTTCGCAAATGGGGTCGGATACGCAATACGGTGCGCGGGCATTGCCGGCGCGAATATTACGTATCCGACCCCGTCAATTCGCGTGGCTTATTCGGGTGCCACCCGGGTTTCGCTTTCGCTCAACACCGGGCTACTTGACCTTGAACATCGTCGTGGCCGACGTGACCATGCTCGCGATATCGGCGAGGTTCGACGGCACGATCAGCGTGTTGCCCGTCTTCGCCAGGTTGGCGAACGCGGCGATGTAGAGCTCGCCCACCTTGAGGTTCACCGCGTTGACTCCCGCCCGGCGCGTTGATCGCCTCGCCCACCTGCCGGATCGCCTGGGCGTTGGCCTCGGCGATCGCCAGCAGCGCCGCGGCGTGGCCCTGCGCCTGGTTGATCTCGGCCTGCTTCTCGCCCTCGGACTTGGCGATCGCCGCCGCGCGCGCGCCGTTGGCGAGGTTGATCTGCTCCTGCTGCTTGCCCTCGGAGGTCGCGATCACCGCGCGCTTCTCGCGCTCGGCGGTGATCTGCGCCTGCATCGCGTGCAGGATCTCCTTCGGCGGCGTCAGGTCCTTGATCTCGTAGCGCAGAACCTTGACGCCCCAGTTCGCCGCCGCCTGGTCGAGCGCCGCGACGACGATGCCGTTGATGTGGTCGCGCTCCTCGAAGGTGCGGTCGAGCTCCATCCGGCCGATGACGCTGCGCAGCGTCGTCTGCGCGAGCTGCGTGATCGCCACCTGGAAATTGCTGGAGCCGTACGGACGCGAGCCGCGGATCGGTCACCTGGAAATAGAGGATGCCGTCGACCTGCAGCTGGGTGTTGTCCTTGGTGATGCAGATCTGGCTCGGCACGTCGAAGGGAATCTCGCGCAGGTCGTGCCGGTAGGCGATGCGGTCGACGAACGGAATGACGAAATTGAGCCCCGGCTGCAGCACGGCGAAGAACCGGCCGAGGCGCTCGACGACGAAGGCGTGCTGCTGCGGCACCACGCGGATCGCCTGGATGACGACGATGATGGCGACGATGAACAGCGCGAGCGTGACGATCGAGGATCCCAGGAACATGGCCGGCAACTCCGGTTGAAACGGTTGAACAGCGGTCAGTCGGCGGGCCGGCGATCGGAGAGCACGAGCACCGAGCCACGGGTCGCGACGATGTACAGGGTATCGGCGCGCGGCGTGGCGGGGGACTCGAGCTCGGCGTCCCACAGCGTGCCGCGGTAGGCCACCCGCGCGGTGCCGTCCGGATGCCAGGTCTGCACTTGCACCGACTGGCCGACGTCGAGCGAGCGCTGCTGCGGCGGCTGCGCCGACCGCCGGCGCCACTGGTGCGCGGCGCCCGTCAGCACGACGGCGAGCCCGCCGGCGACGAGGTACTGCGCCTCCAGCCCGGCGCCGAGCCAGGCCGCGACGCCGCCGCAGGCCACCGCGACGCCGACCGCCAGCAGGTAGAACGTGCCGGTGAGCAGCTCCGCGCCGACGAGCACCGCCGCCGCGATCCACCAGACCCAGTGCAAACCCATTCCGCCCCCCTCACGACGCCCGGACGCCTTCCCGCAAGCATAAAGCACTTTCCCCCTTTACGTGACCCATGAGCGCCTCCATATGCAGGACAGCCGGGCACTGCGTCCGCGCAGCGTCGAGAGACGCCGATTGCAGGCCGGATCGGGTATAATATTTCGTTTTTTATCAAGCGCTTTTGCGCGCGAACCGCCGAATCTCCGAGGTCAGCCATGCCGATCTACGAATACCGCTGTTCTTCCTGCGGCCACGAGCTCGAGGCGCTGCAGAAGTTCTCCGACGCGCCGCTGGTGACCTGCCCCGCCTGCGCCGGAAACGCGCTGGTCAAGCTGATGTCGGCGTCGGGCTTCCAGCTCAAGGGCAGCGGCTGGTACGCCACCGACTTCAAGGGCTCGGGCAGCAAGCCGGCGCCGAAGACCGAATCCGGCGACGGCAAGGCCGCCGCGGCCAAGTCCGAGACGAAATCCGATGCCAAGCCGGAGTCCAAGTCCGGCGCCGCGGCGCCGGCGGCCGCTTCCACCGCCACGCCCGGCGCCGGCCCGACCTCCTCCTGAGCGCATGGACCGCCGGCCCCACGGGACCATGAAGCGCTACCTGATCGCCGGCCTGCTGGTGTGGGTGCCGCTTGGCATCACGTTCTACGTCATCAACTGGCTGGTGACCACGCTCGACCAGACGCTGCTGCTGGTGCCCGAGTCGCTGCGCCCGGAGCGCCTGCTCGGATTCCACATCCCCGGCCTCGGCGTCGTGCTTTCCTTCCTCATCCTGTTCGGCACCGGGGTCATCGCCGCCAACTTCCTCGGCCAGCGGGTCATCCAGGGCTGGGAGAGCCTCCTGGGGCGCATCCCGTTCGTCAAGTCGATCTACTCGTCGGTCAAGCAGGTCAGCGACACGCTGCTGTCGGATACCGGCAACGCGTTTCGCAAGGCGCTGCTGGTCGAATTCCCGCGTCCGGGCTGCTGGACGATCGGATTCCTGACCGGCGCGCCCGCCGACAGCGTCGCGGCGCACCTCGACAGCGAGCACATCAGCATCTACGTCCCGACGACGCCGAATCCCACCGGCGGCTACTTCGTCATGGTTCCGAAGGCGAGCGTGCGCGAACTCGACATGTCGGTGGACGAGGCGCTCAAGTACATCATCTCGATGGGCGTGGTCGTCCCCAGGCCGTCGCTCCGGCATCGCGGCGGCCGCCGTTCGCCGCAGCCGGCGCCGACGTCCGCCGCGCCGACACCGGCGATCGGCGCCGACGTCGCAGCGCACCCCCGAAATTGACCGGGCGGCACGGCAGCGCCGGCGCGCCCGCCGCGCCGGCGCGACCGGCCTGCCCGCCCCGCGTCCGCCGCCTCCGCCCAACCGAAGCCCCCGAATTCCTCCGGAGAATCACTTGAACCGTACCGACTATTGCGGCCTCATCGACCGCCGCCACCTCGGCCAGACCGTGACGCTGATGGGCTGGGTCCACCGCCGCCGCGACCACGGCGGCGTCATCTTCATCGACCTGCGCGATCGCGAGGGTCTGGTCCAGATCGTCTGCGATCCCGACCGCGCCGCGACGTTCGCCGTCGCCGAGACGCTGCGCAACGAGTTCGTCGTCAGCGTCACCGGCGTCGTGCGCGCCGCGCAAGGAGGGCACGGTGAACACGAATCTCACCTCGGGCGAGATCGAGGTGCTCGCGCACGAGATCGAGATCCTGAACCCGGCGCTGACGCCGCCGTTCCAGCTCGACGACGAGAACCTGTCCGAGACCGTGCGCCTGGAGAACCGGGTGATCGACCTGCGCCGGCCGCAGATGCAGAAGAACCTGATGCTGCGCTACCGCGCCGCGATGTCGGCGCGCAAGTACTTCGACGCGCTGGGCTTCATCGACATCGAGACGCCGACGCTGTACAAGTCCACGCCCGAGGGCGCGCGCGAGTTCCTCGTTCCCTCGCGCGTCCACCACGGGCAGTTCTACGCGCTGCCGCAGTCGCCGCAGCTGTTCAAGCAGATGCTGATGATGGCGGGCTTCGACCGCTACTACCAGATCTGCAAGTGCTACCGCGACGAGGACCTGCGCGCCGACCGCCAGCCGGAGTTCACGCAGATCGACGTCGAGACCTCGTTCCTGTCCGAGCTCGAGATCCGCGGGATCATGGAAGGGCTGGTGCACGCGATGTTCAAGGAGGCGCTCGGCGTCGAGCTGCCCAATCCGTTCCCGGTGATGACCTTCGCCGACGCGATGCGCGACTACGGCTCCGACAAGCCCGACCTGCGCGTCGCGCTCAAGCTGACCGAGCTCACCGACCTCATGAAGACGGTCGACTTCAAGGTCTTCCGCGCCGCCGCCGACCTGCCGGGCGGGCGCGTGGCGGCGCTGTGCGTTCCCGGCGGCGGGACGCTGTCGCGCAAGGAGATCGACGACTACGCGGCCTTCGTCACCATCTACGGCGCGCAGGGTCTCGCCTACATCAAGGTCAACGACGCGAGCAAGCCCAACGAGGAAGGGCTGCAGTCGCCGGTGGTCAAGTTCCTCACGCCGGCCACGCTCTCCACGATCCTCGAGCGCACGGGTGCCGCCTCCGGCGACCTGATCTTCTTCGGCGCCGGCCGCGAGAAGGTCGTCAACGACGCGCTCGGCGCGCTGCGGGCGAAGGTCGGCCACGACCGCGGCCTGGTGCAGGCGGGCTGGCGGCCGCTGTGGGTCGTCGACTTCCCGATGTTCGAGTACGACGACGAGGCGAAGACCTGGGCCGCGCGCCACCACCCGTTCACCGCGCCGAAGGACGGGCACGAGGCGCTGCTCGACACCGATCCGGGCAGCGCGATCGCGAAGGCATACGACGTCGTGCTCAACGGCTGGGAGATCGGCGGCGGCTCGGTGCGGATTCACCGCCAGGAAGTGCAGGCGCGGGTGTTCGAGGCGCTCAGGATCAGCCCCGAGGACCAGCGCCGGAAGTTCGGCTTCCTGCTCGACGCGCTGCAGTACGGCGCGCCGCCGCACGGCGGGATCGCGTTCGGGCTCGATCGCATGGTGACGCTGATGGCCGGCGCCGAGTCGATCCGCGACGTCATCGCCTTCCCCAAGACGCAGCGCGGTCAGGACCTGCTGGTCGACGCGCCGACGCCGGTGACCGAACAGCAGCTGCGCGACCTGCACATCCGGGTCCGCAACGCGGACGGCGCCAAGGCCGCGTGAGGTCCCGCCGGTGAGCCGCGCGCACCGCCTGCTCGCGGCGATCGCCTTCGCGGCATGCGCGTTTGCGCCCGCGGCGCAGGCGCGCGCGACGGTGGACGACGTGCCCGCGGTGGCGCTGGCCGATCTGCCGAAGGAGGCGCGGGCCGTCGATGCCAGGATCCGCAGCGGCGGCCCCTTCCGCTACGACCGGGACGGCGTCGTGTTCGGCAACCGCGAGCGGATGCTGCCGCCGAAGCCGCGCGGCTACTATCACGAGTACACGGTGCCCACGCCCGGGGTCAGGAGCCGCGGCGCGCGCCGCATCGTCTGCGGCGGCCCTCCCCGGTCGCCGGACGCCTGCTACTACACCGACGACCACTACCGGACGTTCAGGAGGATTCGCGAATGAAGCTTCCCGACCTCGATGACCTGGAAATGGCCGGCGTGCACGCGTGGAAAGGCGACGCGGCGGCGCTCGCCGCGGCGGCAAGCGCCGGCAAGCTCAGCTTTCACGCGGCCGACCTGCGGCACGTCGACAGCAAGGCGGAGCTGCTGGCCGCGCTGGCCAGGGGCCTCGCGCTGGCGGAGCACTTCGGCGAGAACTGGGACGCCCTCGCCGACTCGGTCGAGGACGAGCAGTGGCTCGGCCGCCGCGGCACGGTGATCGCGCTGTCGCACACCGGCGCGTACCGCAAGGCGCACGGCGCCGACTGGACGACGCTCGAGGACATCCTGGGCGAAGCGTCCGACTACTGGCGCGAGCGCCACAAGCCGTTCTGGGTGTTCGTCAGCTGAACCGTCGCGCCCTCCCCCCGCGCCGACTTCCCCCTCTCCCCGCGCGCGGGGAGAGGGGCGGGGTGAGGGGCAACGCATGAGCCACAAGATTCCGGTCTCGACGCTGGTGCTGGTCTACACGCGCGACCTCGACGTCCTGCTGATCGAGCGCGCCGATTTTCCCGGGCTCTGGCAGTCGGTCACCGGCAGCCAGGAGCCCGGCGAGACGCTGCTCGAGACGGCCAACCGCGAACTGCGCGAGGAGACCGGCATCGACGCGAACGCGCTGGGCGGCCTCGTCGACTGGCAGCTGGCCAACGACTACGAGATCTTTCCGCAGTGGCGGCACCGCTACCCGCCGGGCACGACGCGCAATACCGAGCACGTCTTCGCGCTGGAGCTGCCCGCCCCCGTGCCGGTGGCGCTGGCCCCGAAGGAGCACCTGCGGCACGCGTGGCTTCCGTGGCGCGAGGCCGCGGAGAAATGCTTCTCGTGGTCCAATCGCGACGCGATCCTGGCGCTGCCCGAGCGCGTCGCGATCCGCCGCGGTGGATCGGTCGGCGATTCGTAGCCCGGCGTTGAGCGGAGCGAAACCCGGGGGCAGACGGTGGCCGATGGCACCGCCCACCCGGGTTTCGCTCCGCTCACCGCCGGGCTACGATGGTCGGGCGACGACATCGGGCGACGGCGAGGGGGTCAGCGTCCCGTCATCCGCTCCGGCCGCACCAGCTGCGTCGAACTGCTCGGCCGAGACGTGGCCGAGCGCCAGCGCGGCGGCGCGCAGGGTGGTCGCCTCGCGATGCGCCTTCTTCGCGATCTCGGCGGCCTTGTCGTAGCCGACGTGCGGCGCGAGCGCGGTCACCAGCATCAGCGAGCGCTCGACGAGCTCCGCGATGCGCGCGCGATCGGGCTCGATGCCGCGCGCGCAGTGCGCGTCGAAGCTCGCCATGCCGTCGGCGAGAAGACGCAGGCTCTGCAGCACGTTGTGGATGATGAGCGGCTTGTAGACGTTGAGCTCGAGCTGGCCCGACGCGCCGCCGATGGTCACGGCCACGTCGTTGCCCATGACCTGCGCGGCGAGCATCGTCAGCGCCTCGCACTGGGTCGGGTTCACCTTGCCCGGCATGATCGAGCTGCCCGGCTCGTTCTCGGGAATCGTGATCTCGCCGAGACCCGGCGCGCGGCCCGCTGGCGAGCAGGCGGACGTCGTTGGCGATCTTCGTCAGCGCGACGGCCAGCGTCTTCAGTGCGCCGTGCAGCATCACCAGGCCGTCGTGGGCGGCGAGCGCCTCGAACTTGTTCGGCGCGCCGACGAAGGGCAGCCCGGTGGACGCCGCGATGTCGGCCGCCATCCGCTCGCCGAATTCAGGCGGCGCGTTGAGGCCGGTGCCGACTGCGGTGCCGCCGATCGCCAGCTCGAACACGGCAGGCAGCGTCGCCTCGATCTGCCGCCGGGCGTGCGCGAGCTGGGCGACGTGGCCGGACAGCTCCTGGCCCAGCGTCAGCGGGGTGGCGTCCTGCAGGTGCGTGCGGCCGATCTTGACGATGCCGGCGAAGTCCCGCGCCTTGCCGGCAAGCGTCGCGCGCAGGCCGTCCAGCGCGGGCAGCAGCTCGTGCGTCACGGCTTCGGCGGCGGCGACGTTCATCGCGGTCGGGAACACGTCGTTCGAGGACTGGCTCCGGTTCACGTCGTCGTTCGGGTGCACGCGGCGCGCTTCGCCGCGCACGCCGCCCATGATCTCGGACGCCCGGTTGGCGAGCACCTCGTTGACGTTCATGTTGGTCTGCGTTCCCGATCCGGTCTGCCAGACGACCAGCGGGAACTCGCCGTCGTGGCGCCCCGCGATGGCTTCGTCGGCGGCGGCCGCAATCGCCTCCGCGATGGCCGCGGGCAGCGTCCCGAGCGCGGCGTTGACCCGCGCCGCGGAGCGCTTGACGACCAGCAGCGCCCGGATCAGCGCTCCGGGCATCCGCTCGGTGGAGATGCGGAAGTGCAGCAGCGAGCGCTGCGTCTGCGCGCCCCACAGCCGGTCGGCCGGGACTTCGATCGGTCCGAGACTGTCGCGCTCGGTGCGCGTTGCCGCGTGGGTCATGGCGTGCCTCCTCCGGGCGACGACCGTCGCCCTCCCGCCATTCTTCCACAACGGCGGGGCTGCGCCTCGCGGGCGCGCCCGCCGGAGGGTCCGGTTACGCTGCCGAAGTAGGCTCCGTCGGGGCCGGCTGCGCGACCGGCGGCGCCACCGGCGCGGCGGCGTCCTCGGCCGCGGCCTTCATCGACAGCCGCAGGCGGCCCTTGTCGTCGGCCTCGAGAACCTTGACGCGGACGATCTGGCCTTCCTTCAGGTAGTCGGAGACCACGATTGACGCGCTCCTTGGCGATCTGCGAGATGTGCAGCAGGCCGTCCTTGCCGGGCAGCACCTGCACGATCGCGCCGAAGTCGAGCAGGTTCAGCACGGTGCCTTCGTAGATCGCGGCCGACTTCGACCTCGGCGGTGATGTCCTCGATGCGCTTGCTGCGCGACGTTGCACCGCGTCGGCGTTGACGCGAGGCGATGGTGATCGTAGCCGTCGTCCTGCGATGTCGATCGTCGTGCCGGTTTCTTCGGTCAGCGCGCGGATCACCGCGCCGCCCTTGCCGATCACGTCGCGGATCTTCTCGGGATTGATCTTGATCGTCGATCATGCGCGGCGCGTAAGCTGCGAGACCTCGGTGCGCGCGTGCGGCAGCGCCTGCTGCATCAGGCCGAGGATGTGCATGCGCCCCTCGCGCGCCTGCGCCAGCGCCACCTGCATGATCTCCTTGGTGATGCCCTGGATCTTGATGTCCATCTGCAGCGCGGTGACGCCGCGGTCGGTGCCCGCGACCTTGAAGTCCATGTCGCCGAGGTGATCCTCGTCGCCGAGGATGTCGGTCAGCACCGCGAAGCGGTTGCCTTCCTTGATCAGGCCCATCGCGATGCCCGGCGACGTGCGCCTTCAGTCGGCACGCCGGCATCCATCAGCGCCAGAGACAGCCGCCGCACACCGAGGCCATCGACGACGAGCCGTTGGACTCGGTGATTTCCGAGACCACGCGCATCGAGTAGGCGAACTCTTCCGCCGTGGGCAGCACCGCGAGCAGCGCGCGCTTGGCCAGGCGCCCGTGGCCGATCTCGCGGCGCTTGGGCGTGCCGACGCGACCCGGTTTCGCCGGTCGCGTACGGCGGCATGTTGTAGTGGAGCATGAAGCGGTCGGTGTACTCGCCCTGCAGCGCGTCGATCGTCTGCTCGTCGCGCGCGGTGCCCAGCGTGGCAACCACCATCGCCTGCGTCTCGCCGCGGGTGAACAGCGCCGAGCCGTGGGTCCGCGGCAGCACGCCGGTGCGGATCGAGATCGGGCGGACGGTGCGCGTGTCGCGCCCGTCGATGCGCGGCTCGCCGGTGAGGATCTGGCCGCGCACGATCTTCGCTTCCAGGTCGTGAACATGGGTTGCCACCTGGTTCTCGTAGTCGGCAGGCGTCGGCGGCGGCGGGGATGCAGCTCGGCCATCGACCTTCGCGTGTGATCTCCTTCGCCGCTGCTGCCGGGCCTGCTTTCTGGCGCAGCGCGTAGGCCTCGCGCAGCGGGCCTTCGGCGAGCTGCCGTGACCTGGTCGATCAGCGCCTGGTCCTTGGCTGCGCGGCAGCCCAGTCCCACAACGGCTTGCCGGCCTCCTCCACCAGCTCGTTGATCATCGTTGATCACGGCCTGCATCTGCTCGTGGCCGAACACGACGGCGCCGAGCATGACTTCCTCGGAGCAGCTCGTTGGCCTCCGATTCGACCATCAGCACGGCGGCTTCGGTGCCGGCGACGACCAGGTTGAGCTGCGAGGTCGTGAGCTCGGTCTTGCGTGGGATTGAGGACGTACTGGCCGTTGATGTAGCCGACGCGCGCGGCGCCGATCGGGCCGTCGAACGGCATGCCGGACAGCGCCAGCGCGGCCGATGCGCCGATCATCGCCGGGATGTCGGGGTCGATCTCTTGTTCGACCGACATCACCGTGGCGATGACCTGGATCTCGTTGTAGAAGCCTTCCGGAAACAGCGGCCGGATCGGGCGGTCGATCAGGCGGCAGGTCAGGGTTTCCTTCTCCGACGGACGGCCCTCGCGCTTGAAGAAGCCGCCGGGGATGTTGCCCGCGGCGTAGGTCTTCTCCATGGTAGTCGACGGTCAGCGGAAAGAAGTCCTGGCCGGGCTTGGCCTCGCTGCGCGGCGACGGCGGTGACCAGCACGCACGGTATCGTCGAGGCTCGCCATGACGGCGCCGCCGGCCTGGCGGGCGACTTCGCCGGTTTCCAGCGTCAGGGTATGGCGGCCGTAGCTTATCGATTTCTTGATTGGGTTCACGTTGTCCTCGGATTCGGAAATGACAATGGCCGCGCTGGGAACGGCGCGGCCATCGTGGTTGGGTTCAGAAAGGGCGCTGCGGCGGCATCGGGGCCACGCCGCATCCCGGCCGGTGCGCGATCCGCCTGCTTGCCGGAGCGGCAGCGCCGGCGGATGCCGGCGGGAACGCCATCGGCCCTGCGCTGACGACCGCTCTCCGCCCTCACTTGGGTCTCGGGACGAGTGCTACTTGCGCAGACCCGAGCTTGTCGATCAGCGTGCGGTAGCTGTCGGCATTGCGCGACTTGAGGTAATCGAGCAGCTTGCGCCGCCGCGACACCATCCGCAGCAGCCCGCGCCGCGAGTGGTGGTCCTTGGTGTTGGACTTGAAATGATCGGAAAGGCCGTTGATGCGCGCGGTCAGCAGCGCGACCTGCACCTCCGGCGACCCGGTGTCGCCCTTGATTCGCTGGTAATCGGCGATCGTCTTCGCCTTGTCCTGCACGGTCGCTACCATTGCTGAAGCCCTTCCCTCTTTTGATGTTCTGCGCTGTGAAGCCGATGATTATAGCCTGAAATCGGCTTCGGATTCAATCGAACCGGTGGCCGCGGCTGCGCCGGGAGCCGGGACCGGAACGCCGTCCAGTGGCAGGTCGCCGGCGCCGCCGCCGGACGTCAACCGTGGGCCTCTCAGCGGCGCACTTCTATCGTGCGGCCCCGCCGTCGCGGTCGGGCCCGAGCGTCGGCAAGAAAAAGGGCGCGCTCCCGGAGCTCGTGGCTCCGGCGGGCGCGCCCTGGCGTCAGGGACGCAGCGCTGGCGTTCGCGGTACGCCGCGGTTACGCGCTAGTCACGCTTCTTGAAGACTGACATCGCGCCGAGCGTCGCAAGCACCAACATCAGCGCGATCAGCGCGTTCCAGCGCAACGCCGGGATCTGCTGCGGCTGGCCGCTCACTGACGCCTGCGCGGTCACCGCCGTCACGCCGGAGCCGTTTAGCGGGGTGGCGATTGCCGTGTTGACGAGCACCCCGCTCGAAAGCGTGTAGGTGCCGGTCAGCGTGAACGTAATCGTACCTCCCCCCGGCAACGTCGACAGCGGAATGCCACCGCCCTGCAGGTTCGCCAGCGTGACCAGTCCAGGGTCTGGACAGAGCTGCGCCGTTCGCCGCGCTGCTACAGGCAATGCCCGAGGCGGTGTAGCCCGCGATCACCGGGTCCGTCAGCAGCGTGCCTGCGGCGCTCGCAGGCCCATTGTTGGTCACAGTTATCGAGAACGACAACGGGTCGCCCGGCGACAACGTGGTGGCGCTCGGCACCTTGGTGATCCCGATGGTGAAGTGTGCACGACGACGCAACTGGTCTGCACGCCGTTGGTCACGTTGGTGACCATCACATTGCCGGCGCTGTTGGTGAACGCCGCTGGCAGCTCGACACAGCTCACGTTCCCTTGCCCGGCATGTTGGTGATGTTCACCGTCACCGTGCAGGAGGACGCCCCGGCCTCCGCTTGGAGGCCTGCCACCGTGATGCTCTGTGCCGCCTGCCGCGGCCGCAACCACCCCGGCGTGAGTACGTTGGCGCAGGTACCGCCGATCGCCGGCGCCGCCGCCACCCGGAGGCCCGATGGCAGCGCGTCGGCAAACCCGACGTTGGACAAGGCCGGGTTGGTCGCGGGATTGTTCACCGTGAAGGTCAACGTCGTCGTGCCGCCTGAGTCGAACGTGGTCGGGAAGAACGACTTGGTCAGCGTCGGCGGCAGCGGCGTCACGATCACGCAGACTGTCGGTGACGCAGTTGTTCACGTTGGAAACCGCGGTGATACTGGCGGAACCATTGGTGAATGCCGCTGGCAGGCTGTCGCAGCTCGCGTTCACCTGCCCGGGCTTATTGGTAACGGCGACCGTCACCGTGCACAACGAGGCGCCGGGGGGAACCTGGAGGTTGGCCACCGTGATGCTGGTGGCGCCCGGCGCGGCCGTCGTGACGCCCGGCGTCGTTGCGTTGACGCAGGTGCCGCCGATGGCAGGCACCGCGGCCACCTGCAGGCCCGACGGCAGCGCGTCGACGAAGCCGACGTTGGACAGGCCCGGATTCTCGAGCGGATTGGTCACCGTGAACGTCAGCGTGGTCGTCCCGCCCGACGGGAACGTGACCGGGCTGAATGCCTTGGCCAGCGTCGGCAGCTTCGGCGTCACGGTCACGCAGCTGTCGGTGACCGTGTTGGTCACGTTCTCGACCGTGACGTTGCCGGCGGCGTTGGTGAAGAGCGCCGGCAAGCTGTCGCAACTCGCGTTGACCTGCTGGGTCTCGTTGGTGATGTCGACGGTGACCGTGCAGAAGCTGGGTCCGGCAGGTACCTGCAGATTTCCACGCGGACCACGGCGGCATCGGCCGGCGCCGTCGTCGCCGCGACCGCATTGGCGCAGCTGCCGCCGATCGCGGGCGTCGCCGCGACCTTCAGACCATGCGGCAGCGTGTCGACGAAGTTGACGTCGGCCACCGCCGGATTGCCCGCGGGGTTCGTCACCGTGAACGTCAGGGTCGTCGTCCCGCCCACCTCGAACGTCAGGGGGAGGAACGCCTTGTTCAGCGTCGGCGAAAGCGGCGTCACCGTCACGCAACTGTCGGAGATGCCGTTGGTGACGTTGGTCACGGTGACGTTCGTCGACTTGTTGGTGAACGCCGCCGGCACGGCGTCGCACGTCGGGTTCACCTGCCCGTTCTTGTTGGTGATCGCGACCGTGACCGTGCAAGAAGAGTCGGCCAAGGCCGCGGTCGGCACCGCGAGACCGACCACGGTGACCGTTCCGCCATCCGCCGGTGCCGACGTAGCGGCCGCCGCATTGGTGCAGGTCCCGCCGATGACGGGGCCCGGCGCCACCTGCAGGCCGGACGGCAGCGTGTCGACGAACCCGACATTGGACAACGCCGGGTTCCCCAGCGGATTGGTTACCGTGAACGTCAGCGTCGTCGTGCCGCCCACCGAGAACGTGTTCGGGCTGAACGACTTCGCCAACACCGGCGGCAGCGGCGTCACCGTCACGCAGCTGTTCACGACGCCGTTGGCCACGTTGCTGACGCTGGTGATGCTGGCCGGGCTATTCGTGAATTCCGGCGGCGTTGCATCGCAACTCGCGTTCACCTGCCCGGGCTTGTTGGTCACGGCGACCGTCACCGTGCAGGAGCCATCGGCGGGGGGAGCCGCCGTGCCGGCCGGGACCTGAAGATTGGCCACGCTGATCGAGGTGCCACCCGCCGGTGCCGACGTAGCGGCCGCCGCATTGGTGCAGGTCCCGCCGATGACGGGGCCCGGCGCCACCTGCAGGCCCGCCGGCAGCGTGTCGACGAAGCCGACATTGGACAGCGCCGGATTCTCGGCTGGATTGGTCACCGTGAACGTCAGCGTCGTTGTGCCGCCCACAGGGAACGTCGGCGGGGCGAACGACTTGGTCAGCGTCGGCAGCTTGGGCGTCACGGTCACGCAGCTCGCCAGGACGCCGTTGGTCACATTGGACACCGTGAGGTTGCCGGCGGCGTTGGTGAAGAGCGCCGGCGAGCTGTCGCAACTCAGGTTCACCTGCCTCGGCACGTTGGTGACCGCCACGGTCACCGTGCACGATGACGAACCCGCGGGCACCTGGAGGTTGGCAATGGTGATGGTGCCGCCATTCGCCGGTGCCGACGTAGCGGCCGCCGCATTGACGCAGCTGCCGCCGATCGCGGGCGTCGCCGCGACCTGCAGCCCAAGCGGCAGTTGGTCGACGATGTTGATGTTGCTCAGCGCAGGATTGTTCGCGGGGTTGCTCACCGTGAACGTCAGCGTCGTCGTGCCACCCACCACGAAGGTGTTCGGCGAGAAGGACTTGGTCACCGTCGGCGAGAGCGGCGTGACGGTCACGCAGCTGTTGCTTACCTGGTTGTCGACATTGGTCACCGACGCGACGTTGCCGCTGCCGTTCGTGAATTCCGCTGGCGAGCCCGTGCAGCTCGGGTTCGTCTCGAACGGCTTGTTGGTGACAGCCACGGTCACCGTGCACGACGACGGACCCGCGGGCACCTGGAGGTTGGCAACGGTGATGGTGCCGCCATTCGCCGGTGCCGACGTAGCGGCCGCCGCATTGGTGCAGGTCCCGCCGATGACGGGGCCCGGCGCCACCTGCAGGTTCGCCGGCAAGTTGTCGACGAAGCCAATGTCGTTGTGCGCCAAACCGCCTGTCGGGTTGGTCACGGTGAACGTCAGTGTCGTGGTTCCGCCGACGGAGAACGTATCCGGGGAGAACGACTTCGTCAGCGTGGTGATCACGACCTTCAAGTTGGTGAACGTGCAGGTGACGTCGTCGCCGGGCGCCAGCGCGCTGGTGCCGAGGTTGAACGGACCGGAATCCGGACGCGCGTTGACGCAACTGGTGTTGTTGAGCGACCACTCGGCCTGCGGCGTCTCGGTCGCGTTCACGATCGCACCGATCACCAGTCCGCCCAGCACCTGCTGCCCCGTGTTGCCCGCGGTGGCGATGCTGGGCGTGGCCGGCGTCGCGTTGGTCACCGTGAAGTCGAACGTGCCGTCCCCACCCACGGTGTTCTTGACGATCTTCATCTGCGGCGCGGTCGCCGTATTGGTGAAGGTGCAGGTCACGTCGTCGCCGGGTGCCAGCGCGGTCGTGCCCAGCGTGAACGGGCCGGAACCCGCCCGGGCGTTGGTGCAAACCGTGGTGTTCAGCGTCCAGTTCGCCTGCGGCGTCTCGGTCACGTTGACCACCGACCCGAGCACGAGCCCGCCGAGCACCTGCTGCCCCGTGTTGCCCGCGGTGGCGATGCTGGGCGAGAGCGGCGTCGCGTTGGTCACCGTGAAGTTGAACGTGCCGTCCGCACCCACGGTGTTCTTGACGATCTTCATCTGCGGCGCGGTCGCCGCGTTGGTGAAGGTGCAGGTCACGTCGTCGCCGGGTGCCAGCGCGGTCGTGCCCAGAGTGAACGGGCCGGAACCCGCTCGGGCGTTGGTGCAAACCGCGGTGTTCAGCGTCCAGTTCGCCTGCGGCGTCTCGATCACGTTCACGATCGCACCGATCACCAGTCCGCCCAGCACCTGCTGCCCCGTGTTGCCCGCGGTGGCGATGCTGGGCGTGGCCGGCGTCGCGTTGGTCACCGTGAAGTCGAACGTGCCGTCCGCACCCACGGTGCTCTTGACGATCTTCATCTGCGGCGCGGTCGCCGTGTTGGTGAAGGTACAGGTCACGTCGTCGCCGGGTGCCAGCGCGGTCGTGCCCAGCGTGAACGGGCCGGAACCCGCCCGGGCGTTGGTGCAAACCGTGGTGTTCAGCGTCCAGTTCGCCTGCGGCGTCTCGGTCACGTTGACCACCGACCCGAGCACGAGCCCGCCGAGCACCTGCTCACCCGTGTTGGCCACGGTGGCGATGCTGGGCGAGACCGGCGTCGCGTTGGTCACCGTGAAGCCGAACGTGCCGTTCGCGCCCACGGTGTTCTTGACGATCTTCACCTTCGGCGCGACGGCCGTGTTGGTGAAGAAGCAGTCGACGTCGTCGCCGGGTGCCAGCGCGGTGGTGCCGAGCGTGAACGGGGGGACCCCGGCCGCAGGTTGGTGCACGACGTGCTGGTCAGCGACCATCCCGTTGGGACCGTTTCCACGGCATTCACCACCGAACCGATCGACAGCCCGCCGGTCACTTGGTCGCCCGTGCCGCCGGTCGTGGTGATGACGGTCGGATTCGGCGTCGCGTTGGTCATCGCGAAACTAAAGGTGCCATCGGCGCCGACGGCGATCTTGTGCAGGTGGAACTGCGGCGCGATCGCCGTGTTGGTGAACGTGCAGGTGATGTTGTCGCCCGGCGCCAGCGTCACCGGCAGTGCCACCACGGAACCACCGGTCCGCGCGTTGGTGCAAACGGTGTTCGTGAGGTCCCAGCCCGGCGGGATCGTTTCGACCACGTTGACGACGCTCCCGACGGCGAGGCTCCCGAGAACCTGCGTTCCGGTGTTGCCCACGGTCGTGATGCTCGGCGAAACCGGCGTTGCACCGGTTACCGAGAAGCCAAACGTCCCGTTCGCGCCGACGGTGTTCTTGACGATCGTCATCTGCGGCGTGATGGCCGTATTTGTGATCGTGCAGCTGCCGTTGAGCGCCACCCCGGCGCAGCCGGCCTGGTTCACCGTGTAGCCCGACGGCACCGTCTCGGTCGCCGTGCAGGTCGCGCCGGCGGACGCTCCCGCGACGGTGAACACCGCCGGCGAGCCTTCGGCGACGGGTAGCGGCGTCGACGTCACCGTCCCGGACGTGCAGACCAGGCCGACGGGGACTGTCGTCCCAGGGCTGTCGGGGACGAAGTTCTTGGAAACCGTGATCGTGTTGACCACGTCGATGTTGACCAAGGCATTGGCGTAGTTGCACTTCGACGACGTGCCGGGGCTTACGTCAGCTGCCGGGACCACGCAAGTGCCCGCATTCTGCCGGTAGGACACGCCGGCCGGAATCGCCAGCTTGCCGCCGGCGCCCGCCACGCAGGTCACCTGGATCGGGCCAGTCGGCAGCACCCACGCCGGGTTGCCGACCGTGCCTTGGCCGAAACTCTTATCGAGGTCGCCGCAGGCATTGCCATCGAAATTGGACCATGTCCCCGTAAAGGGCGAGGGAAAGGTCCCGTTGACTGGCGGCACGCCCGCCGGAACAGGGGTCGACAGGACGGAACAGGTAGTGGCACCGGTGGGGCCCGCCGCGACGGAGATCGACTTGCCGTCCTTGGAAAAATACACGCCGACGTCACTTCTGTTGCTGGCGTTGATCGTGCCCAGTTCCACCAAAAGGTCGACGGTGATCGTGCTGCCCTCCATGCAGGTCGTAGGATTGACCCCGGGCGTCATATTGCTCGTATTGAGGTTAACGGCGGCAATGCTGCCGTCGTTCGCGGTGCAATTCGTCCCGCCGCGCGCAACCAGGCACGCGTCGGTTGCAAACGCGGCGACGTCGGGGCTCGCCGAGGCAAGCAACGCGCCTGCCGCAAGGAACATCGCGCCCAGAAAATTGTCGGCGTTCCTTCGCGCTGTCCGCGTGCGCGGGCGCGGAATCCGCACTTCGGCGGCGGCCACCGAGACGGACCGAAACCCGGCATCATTCTGTCGATCGCCTCCGACCACAGCCCGTCCGGACTTCCCGTCGTTCACGCAATGCATATGTTGAGCCTCAAATTTGCAGACCATTGGAATATCTTCCACCAAAATAATCGTATTTTCCTTCTCGCGTTGGATACCAGCGAGAATGGCCCGCGATTGACAGCTCTGATCGAGCCCGTTGACGGTGCCGTTCTGGATGCCGGGGATGTCAACCGTTGCGATACTACCGCCAGGCGTTGACAAATATCAAAGGAAGTATCCGCCAAATATTCGTTGCAGCACAACTGTTGTTGCTTTTCTCACGCTTTCGACGGACGCGACCACGTCGAGACCCCTGTCTGTAATCGACAAATCGAATTCGATTTGCGTGCTGTAGCGCACAATATTGCAGATTCGTCGTTCCGTATCCGTGGCAACACGCTTGTTGCCGGAGACGCGCTCAGCCGTTCGAACCCGGCGCCGCGCGGACCAGCCTGGCGGCCCGAACACCGTCGGGGCCAACGTCGACAACGCCGACGAAGGCGCCGCCCGGCGCAAAGCAGCGATAGCGCCCGGCGACGACCGCCGGTGCCGCGGCGACGCGTCCCTCGAACAGCGCCCGGACGGTCGCGGCGTCGACGTCCAGTCGGGGCAGGTCCGCCAACGGCGCGTGGACCGGAAGCAGCAGCGCGTCGCGGCCGGCGGCATCCGCCGCCTCCAGGGCGTCGAGCGTGACCGCGCCGTCGATCGCGAACGGGCCGGATTGCGTTCGCCGGAGCGCGGCGAGGTGGGCGCAGCTTCCGAGCGCCACGGCGATGTCCTCGGCCAGCACCCGGATGTAGGTACCCTTGCCGCAGGCGACGCGGAAGGTCGCGATCGGCGGCGCCCATTCGACGAGCGCAATGGCGTGAATCTCCACCTCGCGCGCGACCCGCGGAATCGCCACCCCGGCGCGCGCGTACTCGTAGTAGCTGCGCCCCTGGTACTTGAGCGCCGAGTGCAGCGGCGGCAGCTGGCGGACGACGCCGGTGAACTGCGGCAGCGTGCGCTCCACGTCGGCGCGCGTGAACGCGACCGGCATCTCGGCGACGGTGTCGCCCTCGGCGTCGCCGGTCGTCGTCGGCGATGCCGAAGCGCACCGTGGCGACGTAGCGTCTTGCCGGCGTCGAGCAGCGATCTGTGCGAACTTGGTCGCCTCGCCGAAGCAGAGCGGCAGCAGCCCGATAGCCAGCGGATCCAGCGTGCCCGTGTGGCCGGCCTTCTCGGCCGCGAACAGCCGACTTGGCGTGCTGCAGTGCGGCGTTGGACGAGCAGCCCGGACGGCTTGTCGAGCAGCAGCACGCCGTCCACCGCGCCGCCGCGCGCGCCGGGCGAGGGGCGCGGCGTCATCAGGACTGCGGCTTGCGGTCGGCGGCGACCGCAGCGTCGATCAGCTGCGACAGGCGAAGGCCGGATTCGATCGAGTCGTCGTACACGAAGTGCAGCTGCGGGACGGTGTACAGGCCGAGGCGGTGCGCGAGCTCCGAGCGCAGGAAGCCGGCGGTGTGCTGCAGCGCGCGGACCGCCTCCTCCGCGTGCTCGACCGGCGAGGTGGGTGAAGAACACCTTCGCGTGCGAAAGGTCCGCCGAGACCTCGACCGCGGTGATCGTGATCCGGCCCACGCGCGGATCCTTGACCTCGTCGCGCGAGCAGCGGCGCCAGCTCGCGCTGGATCTGGTCGGCGACGCGCTGGCGCGCGCTGCGAGTACCTCTTCACGATTCGTGCTCCTTCAGGCGGGGCCGCCGTTTGCAGGTCGCCGCGGCCCGGGCCTGCAGCCGCGGCAGGTCGAGGCCGAGTCGTACGCGACACCTCGACGATCTCGTAGACCTCGAGCTGGTCGCCTTCCTCGATGTCGTTGAAGTTCTTCACCGACAGCCCGCACTCGAATCCGGCCTTGACTTCGCGCACGTCGTCCTTGAAGCGCTTCAGCGAATCGAGCTCGCCGTCGTGGATGACCACGTTGTCGCGCAGCACGCGCACGCGCGCGCCGCGGCGCACCAGCCGCCTCGAGCACGTAGCAGCCGGCCACCGTGCCGATCTTGGAGATCCGGAAGACCTCGCGCACCTCGACCAGTGCCGAGCCGGCTCTCCTTCTTCTCCGGCGCGAGCATGCCGGACAGCGCCGCCTTCATCTCGTCGACCGCCTCGTAGATGATGTTGTAGTAGCGGATGTCCACGCCGCTGCGACTCGGCCAGCTTGCGCGCGGCGACGTCGGCGCGCGTGTTGAAGCCGATGACCACGGCCTTCGAGGCCAGCGCGAGATTGATGTCGCGACTCGGTGATGCCGCCGACGCCCGCGTGCACGATGTTCACCTTGACCTCGCCGGTCGAAAGCTTGGTCAGCGACTGCGTCAGCGCCTCGTGCGAGCCCTGCACGTCGGCTTTGACGATCAAGCGCAGCGTCTTGACTTCGCGTCCTCGGCCATCTGGTCGAACATGTTCTCGAGCTTCGCCGCCTGCTGCCGGGCGAGCTTCACGTCGCGGAACTTGCCCTGGCGGAACAGCGCGATCTCGCGCGCCTTGCGCTCGTCGCCCAGCACCATGCACCTCCTCGCCCGCGCAGCGGCACGTCGGACAGGCCCTGGATCTCGACCGGGATCGACGGGCCCGGCCTCGGTGATCGGCTTGCCGTCCTCGTCGAGCATCGCGCGCACGCGGCCGAACACCGAGCCCGCCAGCACGACGTCGCCGCGCTTCAGCGTGCCGCGACTGCACCAGCACGGTCGCCACCGGCCCCTTGCCCTTGTCCAGGCGCGACCTCGATGACGATGCCCTTGGCCGGCGCGTTCTGTCGGCGCCTTCAGCTCCAGCACCTCCGCCTGCAGCAGCACCGCGTCGAGCAGCTCGTCGATGCCCTTGCCGGATCTTCGCCGACACCGGGACGAACGGCGACTCGCCGCCGTACTCCTCGGGAATGACGCCCTCGGCCACCAGCTCCTGCTTGAGCCGCTCGGGGTTGGCTTCGGGCTTGTCGATCTTGTTCATGGCGACGACGAGCGGCACGTTGGCCGGCCTTGGCGTGCGCGATCGCCTCCTTCGTCTGCGGCATCACGCCGTCGTCGGCCGCGACCACCAGCATCACGATGTCGGTCGCCTTGGCGCCGCGCGCGCGCATCGCGGTGAACGCCTCGTGGCCCGGCGTGTCGAGGAAGGTGATCATGCCCCTCGGCGTCTCGACGTGGTAGGCGCCGATGTGCTGGGTGATGCCGCCGGCTTCGCCCGCTGGCGACGCGCGCGCGGCGGATGTAGTCGAGCAGCGAGGTCTTGCCGTGGTCGACGTGGCCCATCACGGTCACCACCGGCGCGCGCGGCTTCGCCTCGATGCTGCGGCCTCGGCCTCGGTCTCCTCGAGGAAGCGCGTCCGGGTCGTCGAGCTTGGCGGCCTTCGCGTTGTGCCCCATCTCCTCGACCACGATCATCGCGGTCTCCTGGTCGAGCACCTGGTTGATGGTGACCATCTGCGCCGATCTTCATCAGGTGCTTGATGACCTCGGCAGCCTTGACCGACATCTTGTGCGCGAGATCGGCGACGGTGATGGTCTCCGGCACGTGCACTTCCTGCGACTGCTGCTCGACGGGCGCGCACGAACGTCGACGGCGCGCCGTCGTTGCGCTCGCCGCGGCGGCCCGCACGCGGCGCGCGCCAGCCGGCGCCGCCGCGCCCGGCCGGTCCGCGCGCGGCGGGCTTGAGCGCGCGCTTCTTGGCGGCGTCGTCCGTCCAGGCTCGAGGTGAGCTTCTCCGACTTGGGCGACTTCTTCTCGCCCGGCTTGGCCGCCGTCCGGTGCAGGGGGCACCGCCTTCTTGTGGATCGTCCCCTTGATGCCGTCCTTGGCGGCCTCGGCCGGCTTGCTTCCTCGGCCTTCTTGGCGACCAGCACCTTCTTCGGCGCGGCCATCATGACGCGGATCGCCTCCGCCTCGTCCTCGGCGGCCTTGCGCCGCTTGGCAAGGTCGAGGGCGCGCTGCTTCTCCTCGTTCTCGACGACGGCAGCCTTGATCATTCGCACCGCCGGCTTCGGCGGTTCGCCGGCGCCGGCGCGGGCGTCGCCTCGACTTGGCAGCTCGGCCTTGCCGGCCTTGCCCGGCCGGCTTCGCTGGTGCAGCGCCGTAGCACGCCGCCTCGGCCGCCGCTTCTCGCTCGCCTCGCGCGCACGCGCCTCGGCGCTGCGACGGCTTCGCGCTCGGCGTTCCTGCGCCTCGCGCGACGGCGCTGCTCGGCATCCCTCTTCCTGACCGGCGCGACTGCTCGGCCTGACCGCGCGCCGCTCGCCGGCGCTGCGACGGCTTCCTCGACGGCCGCGGACGGCGGCGTCGGCTCTCGTCGCGCTTGACGAAGACGCGCTTCTTGCGCACCTCGACCTGGATGGTGCGCGCCCGCCGGTGGAGTCGGCCTGCCTTGATCTCGGTGGTCTGCTTGCGGGTCAGCGTGATCTTCTTCTTCGGCTCCGGCCGCCGCGCCGTGCGCCGGCGCAGGTAGTCGAGCAGCCTGCGTCTTGTCCTGCTCGGTCAGCGCTGTCTTCGGTCCTTCTTGCCGACACCGGCCGCCTGCGAGCTGCTCGAGCAGCGCCGCGGCGAGCACTTGAGCTCGGTCGCGAATTGGTCGACGTTCGTCGAGTGCCATGTATTGCTCCTTCACGCTTCCTGCGTGCGCGCCTGTCGCGATGCAGCCCGCACCCCGGTCGCGCGCTTCGGCCGGCCGGTCGGCGCTCTCGGCCTGCGGCGGCCGCTTCGTCGGCGAACCAGTGCGCGCGCGCCTTCATGATGAGCGCCTTCGCCCGCTCCTCGTCGATGCCGGTAATCTCGACCAGCTCGTCGACGGCCAGGTCGGCCAGATCGTCGCGCGTGTGCACCCCTCTGTCGCCAGCATGCCGCGCAGCTCGGGCTGTCCATGCCTTCGAGTGGCAGCAGGTCCTGGACGACGTCGCCGACGCTCTCCTCGCGGGCGATCTCCTCGTCAGCAGGACGCATTGCGCGCGCGGCTGCGCAGCTCGTTGACGGTCTCCTCGTCGAACTCTCGATCTCGAGCATCTCGCTGATCGGCACGTAGGCGACCTCCTCCAGCGTCGAGAAGCCTTCCTCGATCAGGATGTCGGCGACCTCCTCGTCGACGTCGAGCTTCTCGATGAACAGCGCGCGCACCGCGTCGCGCTTCCTCGGCTCGTGCTTCTGCTGCGATTCCTCGACCGTCATCAGGTTGAGCTGCCAGCCGGTCAGCTCGGAGGCGAGGCGCACGTTCTGCCCGCTGCGGCCGATCGCGATGGCGAGGTTCTCCTCGTCGACCACGACGTCCATGCTGTGCTGCTCCTCGTCGACCACGATCGACTGACGACCTCGGCCGGCGCCAGCGCGCCGATCACGAACTGCGCCGGATCCTCCGACCACGAGCATGATGTCGACGCGCTCGCCGGCGAGCTCGTTGGTCACGGCGTGTGACGCGCGAGCCGCGCATCGCCGATGCAGGTGCCGATCGGGTCGAGCGCTGGTCGTTCGACTTGACGGCGATCTTGGCGCGCACGCCCGGATCGCGCGCGCGCGGCCTTGATCTCGAGCAGGCCCTCCTCGATCTCGGGGACTTCGAGCTCGAACAGCTCGATCAGGAACTCCGGCGCGCATGCGCGACAGCATCAGCTGCGGGCCCGCGGCGGTGCGGTCGACCTTGGTCAGCGTAGGCGCGGACGCGGTCGCCGACGCGCAGATTCTCCTTCGGGATCATCTGGTCGCGCGGCAGCACGCGCCTCGATGCGGCCGGACTCGACGATCGCGTTGCCGCGCTCGATGCGCTTGACGGTGCCGGTACGAAGATCTCCTGCCGCGTCGAGGAAGTCGTTGAGGATCTGCTCGCGCTCGGCGTCGCGGATCTTCTGCAGGATCACCTGCTTGGCCGCCTGCGCGCCGATGCGCCCGAACTCGACCGGCTCGAGCGGCTCCTCGATGTACGTCGTCGAGCGCGATGTCGGCGGATCTGCTCGCTGCCTCGGCGTCAGTGATGGCGAGTCTGGTGCGCCGGCTCCTCGAGCTCCTCGTCGGGCACGACGATGCCAGCGGCGGAAGGTCTCGTAGTCGCCGGTCTCGCGGTCGATCGACACCCGCACGTCGACCTCGTCGTTGAAGCGCTTCTTCGTCGCCGAGGCGAGCGCCGACTCCAGCGGCCGTGAACACGATGTCCTTCGGCACGTTCTTCTCGCGCGCGAGGGCGTCGACCAGCAGCAGCAGTTCGCGGTTCATGTCCTCTTTCTCCACTCGATCTTCGGCACGAGGCGCGCCCTGCCGATGCCGGTGAGGGGGATCGTCAGCACCCCGTCGCCGGTCTCGATCAGGACCGCGCCGTCCGCGCAGCCACGCAATATTCCCTTGACCCGGCGCGCCCTGGCGATCGGCTCGACCAGGCGCAGGTCGGCTTCCTCGCCGGCGAAGCGCACGTAGTCCGCCGGCTTGGTCAGCGGCCGGTCGAGCCCTGGCGACGAGACCTCGAGCCGGTCGAACTCGACGTTCTCCACGGCGAACAGGCGCGTCAGATGGTGGCTGACCCGCGCGCAATCCTCGACGTCCACGCCGTTCGGCTTGTCGATGAAGACGCGGACGAGCCCGCTCCTGGGAGACAGGTCCCAATCGACGAGTTCGTACCCCAGCGGGGGGATGGTGGCTTCCAGCAGTTCGCCCAGGTTCATCGGTCTTTCGCAACACGCGCAGCAAAAAAAAATGGGCTGTGCCCAGCCCATTTCTTCGTCCCTCTCGGCCGAATTGTATCAGAAAATCAAGCGGATTTGAAGAGTCTGCCGGCATGCGCCGGGCATGGAGGCACGCCCCTGCCGCGGCGGTCGCCGCCCACCCGTGCTCGGGGTAAGATTGCCGGCCGAGCCACGAACGGGAACGCATCCATGCCAGACTCCATGCCCATCGCCCTGAACGCGACCGCCGAATTCGGGCTCCTGCCGGCACTCGCCAACCGCCACGGGCTCATCACGGGCGCGACCGGGACCGGCAAGACCGTGACGCTGCAGGTGATGGCCGAACGGTTCAGCGCCGCCGGGGTGCCGGTGTTCATGGCCGACGTGAAGGGCGACCTGTCCGGGATCAGCCAGCCGGGGGCGTCGTCGCCGAGGTTCCAGGACCGCCTCAAGCTGCTGGGCGTCGACGCGCCGAAGTTCGCCGGCTGCCCGGTCGTGTTCTGGGACGTCTTCGGCGAGCTGGGCCACCCCGTCCGCGCCACGGTGTCGGATCTCGGCCCCCTGCTGTTCGCGCGCATCCTCAACCTCAACGAGACGCAGGAGGGCGTGCTCTCCCTGGTGTTCAAGGTCGCCGACGACAACGGCCTGCTGCTGCTCGATCTCAAGGACCTGCGGGCGATGCTGCAGCACGTCGGCGAGCACGCGGCGGAGCTCCAGACCAACTACGGCAACGTCTCGTCGGCGTCGATAGGCGCGATCCAGCGCGGCCTGCTGTCGCTCGAGCAGCAGGGCGCCGACAAGTTCATCGGCGAGCCGATGCTCAACATCGACGACCTGATCCAGACCGACGGCGCGGGCCACGGCAACGTCAACATCCTCGCCGCCGACAAGCTGCTCAATGCGCCGAAGCTGTATTCGACGCTGCTGCTGTGGCTGCTCTCCGAGCTCTACGAGCGGCTGCCCGAGGTGGGCGACCGCGACAAGCCGAAGCTCGTCTTCTTCTTCGACGAGGCGCACCTGCTGTTCAACGATGCGCCGAAGGCGCTGCTCGACAAGATCGAGCAGGTGGTGCGGCTGATCCGGTCCAAGAGCGTGGGCGTGTTCTTCGTCACGCAGAATCCGCTGGACGTGCCCGAAACCGTGCTGGGCCAGCTCGGCAACCGGGTCCAGCACGCGCTGCGGGCGTTCACGCCGCGCGACCAGAAGGCGGTCAAGGCTGCCGCCGAGACCATGCGCGCCAATCCGAAGCTCGACACCGAAAAAGCGATCACCGAGCTCGGCGTCGGCGAGGCGCTGGTGTCGTTCCTCGACGAGAAGGGCCGGCCCGCAGTCGTCGAGCGCGCCTACGTGCTGCCGCCGGCGAGCCGCATCGGCCCGATCACGACGGCCGAGCGCGCTGCGGCGATCGCCGCCTCGCCGGTGGCGGGCGTCTACGAGAAGGCCGTCGATCGCGAGTCGGCCTACGAGCGCCTCAAGGGACGCGCGGCGCAGGCCGCGCCCGCCGCGGGGGCGCCGGCCCCGGCCGCCGCCCAAGGCGGCGGCTGGCTGGACTCGATCACCGGATCGCTCGGCGGGCTCATGACCGGCAGCGGCCGCAAGGACAGCATGGTCGAGGCGATGGCGAAGAGCGCCGCGCGCACCGTCGGCTCCACCGTCGGACGCGAGATCGTGCGCGGCGTGCTCGGGTCGCTGCTGGGACGCGGCCGGCGCTGAGCTGGCGCTACTTCGGGGCGGCTTCGATCTTCAGCTCGACGAGCGCGATGCCCAGCGCGCGAGCGTCGCCGTTGGGCGGACGCGTCGGGCGCGGGATCGTGAACTCGATCCGGTTCGCCGGCTGCTCGAGGCTGAAGGACAGGCGGTGGGTCTGCGCCTCCTGGCCCGGGTCCGACGCAAACGAGAGTTCCTGCGTGACGGCGCCGATGCTGACCTTGACCTGCTGCCCGATGTTCGGGCCATACGCGGCGCCCTGCAGCACCAGCTCGAACTTCAGCGGCAGCGGTTCCTTGAACTCGATTACGGCTTTCGGGCCGTCGGTCCATCGGCCGAACGGCTCCGGCTGCGATATCCCCTCCGTCCGGGCGACGAACCCAGGGTAGTCGGGGTTCGCGAACGCGATCCCGTCGGCCAGCGATGCGGCCAATGCCGGCGCCGTTGCGGGCGGCGGGCTCGCCGGCACCGCCCGCGTGGCATCCGGGGCGACGTCGCCGCCCTTACCGCAGGCCGCGAGCGCCAGGCCCGCGGCGACGACAAGCGAATACGTGTGGTGGCGCAATTCGGTTCTCCTTTCGGTTCGGCCGGCGACGGGTCCGGCCGCCTGGCCGTGCGCGATATGCAGCTGCAGACGCGCCAAAGCCCAACCGGAGGGGGTTGGGCTTTGGCGGGGAAGGGGTGCCTGACGATGACCTACTTTCGCATGGGCAATCCACACTATCATCGGCGTGCTGCCGTTTCACGGTCCTGTTCGGGATGGGAAGGGGTGGTTCCGGCGGGCTATGGTCGTCAGGCATTGAGGGGCGTTGGCGGTGTTGGCCAACGGGAGGAAGCAGCAAAGGGGGTTGATCGCGGGCAAACACCGTAGCGGTGCCTACGGTTATGGGGTCAAGCCGCACGGGCAATTAGTACCGGTTAGCTCAAGACATTGCTGCCCTTCCACACCCGGCCTATCAACGTGGTGGTCTGCCACGACCCTTCAGGGGGCTCAAGGCCCCGGGAGATCTCATCTTCAGGCACGTTTCCCGCTTAGATGCTTTCAGCGGTTATCGCTTCCGCACATAGCTACCCGGCAATGCGACTGGCGTCACAACCGGTACACCAGCGGTGCGTCCACTCCGGTCCTCTCGTACTAGGAGCAGCTCCCGTCAAATCTCCAGCGCCCACGGCAGATAGGGACCAAACTGTCTCACGACGTTTTGAACCCAGCTCACGTACCACTTTAAATGGCGAACAGCCATACCCTTGGGACCGGCTACAGCCCCAGGATGTGATGAGCCGACATCGAGGTGCCAAACACCGCCGTCGATATGAACTCTTGGGCGGTATCAGCCTGTTATCCCCGGCGTACCTTTTATCCGTTGAGCGATGGCCCTTCCATACAGAACCACCGGATCACTATGTCCTGCTTTCGCACCTGCTCGCCTTGTCAGGCTCGCAGTCAAGCCTCCTTGTGCCATTGCACTATCAGTACGATGTCCGACCGTACCTAGGAGACCTTCGAGCTCCTCCGTTACTCTTTGGGAGGAGACCGCCCCAGTCAAACTGCCTACCATGCACGGTCCCCGATCCAGTTTGTGGACCCAGGTTAGAACCGCAATGACACCAGGCTGGTATTTCAACGTCGGCTCCACGAAGGCTAGCGCCTGCGCTTCAACGCCTCCCAGCTATCCTACACAAGTCTCATCACAGTCCAATGCAAAGCTACAGTAAAGGTGCACGGGGTCTTTCCGTCTTGCCGCGGGGAGATTGCATCTTCACAAACACTTCAACTTCGCTGAGTCTCAGGAGGAGACAGTGTGGCCATCGTTACGCCATTCGTGCAGGTCGGAACTTACCCGACAAGGAATTTCGCTACCTTAGGACCGTTATAGTTACGGCCGCCGTTTACCGGGGCTTCGATCAAGAGCTTGCACCCCATCACTTAACCTTCCGGCACCGGGCAGGCGTCACACCCTATACGTCGACTTTCGTCTTGGCAGAGTGCTGTGTTTTTGTTAAACAGTCGCAGCCACCATTTCACTGCGGCCCCGCTCGGCTCCAGTCGCAAGACCTTCACCTAACCGGGGCGCACCTTATCCCGAAGTTACGGTGCTAATTTGCCGAGTTCCTTCTCCTGAGTTCTCTCAAGCGCCTTAGAATACTCATCCTGCCCACCTGTGTCGGTTTGCGGTACGGTCGGCTTGAGACTGAAGCTTAGAGGCTTTTCCTGGAAGCAGGGTATCACTCACTTCAGGTGGGCAAGCCCACCCTCGTCATCACGCCTCAGCTAAGATCCCCGGATTTGCCAAAGGACCACGCCTACACGCTTAAACCGGGACATCCAACACCCGGCCGAGCTAACCTTCTCCGTCCCCCCATCGCATCCCAAACCGGTGCGGGAATATTAACCCGCTTCCCATCGGCTACGACTCTCGTCCTCACCTTAGGGGCCGACTCACCCTGCGCCGATGAACGTGGCGCAGGAAACCTTGGGCTTTCGGCGAGCGGGCCTTTCACCCGCTTTATCGCTACTCATGTCAGCATTCGCACTTCCGATACCTCCAGCAAGGGTCACCCCTCACCTTCACCGGCCTACGGAACGCTCTCCTACCACCTCCATCCTCCGAAGAAGACGGAAATCCACAGCTTCGGTGCACAGTTTGAGCCCCGGTACATCTTCCGCGCAGGACGACTCGACCAGTGAGCTATTACGCTTTCTTTAAATGATGGCTGCTTCTAAGCCAACATCCTGGCTGTCTGAGCCTTCCCACCTCGTTTCCCACTTAACTGTGTCTTGGGGACCTTAGCTGGTGGTCTGGGTTGTTTCCCTCTTGACCCCGGACGTTAGCACCCGGAGTCTGTCTCCCAAGCTCGCACTCGACGGTATTCGGAGTTTGCTATGGCGCGATAAGTCACAATGACCCTCGCAACCATTACAGTGCTCTACCCCCGCCGGTGATACTTGAGGCACTACCTAAATAGTTTTCGGAGAGAACCAGCTATTTCCGGATTTGATTAGCCTTTCACCCCTACCCACAGCTCATCCCCTACCTTTTCAACGGTAGTGGGTTCGGCCCTCCACGAGGTGTTACCCCCGCTTCAGCCTGGCCATGGGTAGATCATCCGGTTTCGGGTCTACGCCTACCAACTCAGTCGCCCTGTTCGGACTCGCTTTCGCTGCGCCTCCCCTATTCGGTTAAGCTCGCTGGTAAACGTAAGTCGCTGACCCATTATACAAAAGGTACGCCGTCACCCAGTTGCCCAGGCTCCGACTGTTTGTATGCATGCGGTTTCAGGATCTATTTCACTCCCCTCCCGGGGTTCTTTTCGCCTTTCCCTCACGGTACTGGTTCACTATCGGTCGATCACGAGTATTTAGCCTTGGAGGATGGTCCCCCCATCTTCAGACAGGATTTCACGTGTCCCGCCCTACTTCTCTCGCGCCTGGTTCCACATGGACCCCTTCAGGTACGGGGCTCTCACCCACTGCGGCCGGCCTTTCCAGACCGTTCCCCTGAAGCCCATGCTAAATCGCGATGGCTACTCCCATTTCGCTCGCCACTACTCTGGGAATCTCGGTTGATTTCTGTTCCTCCGGCTACTGAGATGTTTCAGTTCACCGGGTTCGCTCTACCCACCCTATGGATTCAGGTGGGAGTGACCCTTGCGGGCCGGGTTTCCCCATTCGGACATCTGCGGATCAATGCTCGTTTGCCAGCTCCCCGCAGCTTTTCGCAGGCTGCCACGTCCTTCGTCGCCTGTGATCGCCAAGGCATCCACCACATGCACTTAGTCGCTTGACCCCATAACACTAGGCACTGCTGCCTACCATTACAGGTGTTTGCGCGTCAGGACACAGAGCTCAGGAACCAGGACTCAGAAACCACCTGCCCCCGCTCCCCGCACTCCATTACCTGACCCATACAATCAACCCAGCTCGCCCGCGCCACCGACGACGGCTCGCGCCATCCCCGAATCGCTCGAGCAAGCTTCTTTGCTGCTTCCCAATTGTTAAAGAACAACCGATATCTTCTGGCCAAAAAACCAGAGCTAAACCCCTCGGCTTAGCTATGGCCTTTCCGATCCCTGGTACTGGTGGAGCTGATCGGGATCGAACCGACGACCCCCTGCTTGCAAAGCAGGTGCTCTCCCAGCTGAGCTACAGCCCCGGCCCTCTGATCCCCAACCGCCAATCCCGGTTTCTGGTGGGTCTGGATGGACTCGAACCATCGACCCCCGCCTTATCAAGACGGTGCTCTAACCAGCTGAGCTACAGGCCCGCTTCCGCCTCGGAATCGCCAGCGTCCAACTGCGGCAACCGATAGGCGTGGGCACTGGAATCATGAGCGATTCCGAGAAAGGAGGTGATCCAGCCGCACCTTCCGATACGGCTACCTTGTTACGACTTCACCCCAGTCATGAAGCAGACCGTGGTAAGCGGCTCCCTTGCGGTTAGCCTACCTACTTCTGGTTCACCCCACTCCCATGGTGTGACGGGCGGTGTGTACAAGACCCGGGAACGTATTCACCGCGGCATGCTGATCCGCGATTACTAGCGATTCCGACTTCACGCAGTCGAGTTGCAGACTGCGATCCGGACTACGAACGGCTTTCTGGGATTGGCTCCCCCTCGCGGGTTGGCAACCCTCTGTACCGTCCATTGTATGACGTGTGAAGCCCTACCCATAAGGGCCATGAGGACTTGACGTCATCCCCACCTTCCTCCGGTTTGTCACCGGCAGTCTCCCTAGAGTGCCCTTGCGTAGCAACTAGGGACAAGGGTTGCGCTCGTTGCGGGACTTAACCCAACATCTCACGACACGAGCTGACGACAGCCATGCAGCACCTGTGTTCCGATTCCCTTTCAGGCACCCCCACCTCTCAGCAGGGTTCCGGACATGTCAAGGGTAGGTAAGGTTGTTCGCGTTGCATCGAATTAATCCACATCATCCACCGCTTGTGCGGGTCCCCGTCAATTCCTTTGAGTTTTAACCTTGCGGCCGTACTCCCCAGGCGGTCAACTTCACGCGTTAGCTACGGTACCAAGGAATCGCTTCCCCAACACCCAGTTGACATCGTTTAGGGCGTGGACTACCAGGGTATCTAATCCTGTTTGCTCCCCACGCTTTCGTGCCTGAGCGTCAGTGTTGGCCCAGGGGGCTGCCTTCGCCATCGGTGTTCCTCCGCATCTCTACGCATTTCACTGCTACACGCGGAATTCCACCCCCCTCTGCCACACTCTAGCGAGCCAGTTTCCAATGCCATTCCCAGGTTGAGCCCGGGGCTTTCACATCAGACTTGACTCACCGCCTGCGCACGCTTTACGCCCAGTAATTCCGATTAACGCTCGCACCCTACGTATTACCGCGGCTGCTGGCACGTAGTTAGCCGGTGCTTATTCTGCCGGTACCGTCAACAGTCCTCCGTATTAGGGAGAACCCTTTCTTCCCGACCAAAAGCGGTTTACAACCCGAAGGCCTTCTTCCCGCACGCGGCATGGCTGGATCAGGGTTGCCCCCATTGTCCAAAATTCCCCACTGCTGCCTCCCGTAGGAGTCTGGGCCGTGTCTCAGTCCCAGTGTGGCTGATCATCCTCTCAGACCAGCTACCGATCGTCGCCTTGGTAAGCCTTTACCCCACCAACTAGCTAATCGGACATCGGCCGCTCCCATAGCGTGAGGCCCTTGCAGGTCCCCCACTTTCCTCCGTAGAGCATATGCGGTATTAGCCCAGCTTTCGCTGGGTTGTCCCCCACTACGGGATACGTTCCGATGCATTACTCACCCGTCCGCCGCTCGCCGCCAGGGTTGCCCCCGCGCTGCCGCTCGACTTGCATGTGTAAAGCATGCCGCCAGCGTTCAATCTGAGCCAGGATCAAACTCTTCAGTTCAATCCATACAAGTAACTCAATCGACGTTGGCCCCATCCCCATCCCAAAGACTCGCGCCCCCAGGACAAAGACAAGACTGCGACCCCACCCCTTCGGGCAGGCTCGCCTGTTGCGTCGTGTGAGCACCAAAGCTTCTTGAATCCCCCAGCCGTCAGAGCCCGAAAGCCCCTCCCGCCAGGACACCCACCACCCCAGCACCCACACCTATCGGTTGCTTATTTTTAAAGAACAGGCCGGTTCCGGGAGGCCCGCAAAGAGGCTGCGGGATCGAGACCAGCTGAGAGGGACGATTATAGGGCTTGATGCAGTGCAATGCAAGCCTCGTGACGACCGGCAAGCGTCCGGCCGGCGACCTTTTCCGGCGCGGCACGACGCCCGGAAATGCGAGGCTCCCTGCCTGCCGGGCCATCGGCCGGCATCAGCCCGCAGCAGGCCTGGGATACTTCCATTTCCGGTGAATCCACAGCCAGTCGGCAGGACTCGCGCGGATCTGGTTCTCGAGTGCGCGCGCGTAGCGCTCGATGACCTGGGTTCCGGTCGCACGATCGTAAGGCGGCTCGGTCAGCATCGAGACGCGCATCCGGTAGCGGCCGCGGGCGACGCGGCGCATCTCGACGAACGCGACCGGCGCGCGCAGGATCCGCGCGATCGCGTCGGCGCCGACGAAGAACGCGGTGTCCTGATTGAGGAAGCGGGTCCAGTGCTTCGGCTCCTCGACGGTAGGCGTCTGGTCGGCGACCATCGCGTAGACCTGCGCCTCGCTGCGCCTGCGGATCAACTGGCGCGTCAGCGCCTTGTGCGGTATCGGCGTGCCTCCGAACTGCGAACGAACCTCGCGCAGGAAGCGGTCTATCGCCGCCACGCGCTGCGGCTTGTAGACGGGAAACATCGGCCGGTCGAGCGCGGTGTTTCCCGCGAGCACCTGCCATTCCCAGTTGCAGAAGTGCGCGGTCATCAGCAGCACCGATCGTCCCGCGCGCGTCTCGTCGACGATCAGCTCGGGATTCTCGACCGTCACCCGCCGCTTGATGTCCGCGGGGCTCGCGCCGTCGCTCCAGATGATCTCGGCGATGAGATCGCCGAGGTTGCGGTAGGATTGCCTGAGGATCGCCGCGCGCTCGGCGCCGCTCTTCTCGGGGAACGATCGCGCGAGATTCTCGGACGCGAGCCGGCGCCGCCAGCGCAGGACGTAGTACGCGACGAAGAACAGCGCGTCGCCGATCGCGTAGAGCGCGGGAAGTGGAAGCCGGGAGAGAAGCTTGAGGAAGACGCGCATGGACACGCGGTGGCGGTCGAGCGCAACCGGACGCCGGAACAGGACGTGAGCCTAGACGACTTTGTTGCCCCGGGCAATCGGCCCGGCGTGCCCGTCGCCGGCGAGCCGATCGCGTTGCCGGGCGCCGCGCCGGGCGTCGCGTTGTGGTGGAGCGACCTCGCCCACGACGCCGTCGCGCTGGAGCGCGGCGCCGCGTGGCTCTCGCCGGCCGAGACCGCGCGCGCCGCGCGCTTCGGTACCGACGCGCTGCGCCGACGGTACGTCGCGGGCCGTTCGTCGCTGCGGCTCGTGCTCGGGCGAACGCTGGGAATCGATCCGGCCGCGGTTCCGATACGCCGCGGCGCGCGCGGGCGCCCGGAACTGGCGCTCGGCGCACCCGCGCCGGACTTCAACATCTCGCACACGGGCGGCGGCGCCGTGATCGGCGTCGCGCCCGGCCTGCCGCCCGGCGCGCGCATCGGCGTCGACGTCGAGCGACGGGACCGATCGCTCGCCGCGGACCGCCTCGCGCGCAAGTTCCTGTCCGCGCGGGAGCAGGCGCTGCTGCAGGGCCTCGACGCCGACCAGCGCCGGTTGCGCTTTCTGCGGACCTGGACCTGCAAGGAGGCGATGAGCAAGGCGACCGGCGACGGGCTCGTCGCGCCCTTCGCCCGTCTCACCGTCGACGTCGACGTCGACGCCGGCGTCGCGCTGATCTCGGGGCCGCCCCCCTACGCTCCGGAAGCGTGGCGGCTGCACGCGATCGCCGTGCCCCCCGGGTTTTTCGCCACCCTTGCCGTCTGGCGGCCCGACCGCGGACGCACCATCGGATCCGCGACCGTGACGCGCGCTTTGCGCGCACGGCAACGCAACTTATGATACGGGTGGCCGATCGGGCGTCGCCGATGGCACAGCCTGGAGGAAATGCGGTGGGCGTCAGGAATCTGCTCGATCTCGAAAACCGGGTTGCGATCGTCACCGGCGGTTCGCGCGGCATCGGCCTGCAGATGGCTGAGGCGCTCGGGGAAATGGGCGCGAAAGTGGCGATCACCGCGCGCAAGGTGAGCGAGCTCGACGCCGCCGCCGCGCACCTCGCCGGTCAGGGTGTCGAATGCCTGACGTTCGCCGGCGACCTCTCCGACCCGAAGGCGATTCCGCGCCTCGTCGACGCCGTACTCGAGCGCTGGGGGGCCGTCGACATCCTCGTCAACAATGCCGGCTGCAACTGGGCGGCGCCCGCGGAGGAATACCCGGACGAGGGCTGGCACAAGGTGATGCGCCTGAACCTCGACGCCGCGTTCTTCCTGTCGCGCGAGGTCGCCCGGCGCTCGATGATCCCGCGCCGGCGCGGCAAGATCATCAACATCGCCTCGATCGCCGGTCTCGGCGGCAACCCTCCGGAGTGGGAGATGACGACGGCGGCGTACAACACCAGCAAGGGCGCGCTCATCGCGCTGACGCGCACGCTGGCTGCCGAATGGGGCCCGCACAACATCAACGCCAACGCAATCTGCCCCGGCTTCTTCCGCTCGAAGATGACCGAGGTCCTGCTCGACCGCATCGAGCAGAAGGTGATCGCGATGACGCCGCTCGGCCGCCTCGGCGGCGCCGAGGACCTGAAGGGAAGCGTCGTCTACCTCGCCTCCGAAGCCTCGCGGCACGTGACCGGCCAGATCATCGCCGTCGACGGCGGCTGCACCGTCGTCTGACGATGCAGCGGCCCCCGCGCTCGCCGAATCCGCCGCCCTCCGGCGCGGCGAATCCCGGGGCGGAACTCGTCGCGCCCGTCCACGCGTTCGACGCCGCGGCGCTCGCTGCCTGGCTGCGCGCGCACGTCGGCGACCCGGCCGACGACCTCGCGGTGGAGCAGTTCCAGGGGGGACAGTCGAACCCCACGTATCGGGTGACGACCGCCGCCCGCCGCTACGTCCTGCGCCGCAAGCCGCCGGGGGCGCTGCTGCCGTCGGCGCACGCCGTCGATCGCGAGTACCGCGTGATGGCGGCGCTCGCCGCCACCGATGTCCCGGTGGCGAGGATGCTCGCGCTGTGCGAGGACGCCGCGGTGATCGGCACGGCGTTCTACCTGATGGAATACGTCGACGGCCGCGTCCTGTGGGACCCCACGCTGCCGGGGATGTCGCCCGCCGACCGGGCCGCGCACTACGACGAGCTCAACCGGGTGCTGGCGACGCTGCACCAGGTCGACTACGCGTCGATCGGCCTTGGCGACTTCGGGCGTCCGGGAGATTACATCGCGCGGCAGGTCGCGCGCTGGTCGAAGCAGTACCAGGCGGGAGGCGCGCCGCCGATACCGGCGATGGACCGGCTGATCGAATGGCTGCCGCAGCACCTTCCGCCCGGCGACGAGACCAGCATCGTTCACGGCGATTTCCGCCTCGACAACGTGATCTTCCATCCGACCGAGCCGCGCGTGCTGGCGGTGCTCGACTGGGAGCTGTCCACGCTCGGTCATCCGCTGTCGGATTTCGCCTACCAGGTGATGGCCTGGCGCCTGTCGCCGACCGAGTTCCGCGGCCTGAAGGGCTGCGACCTCGCCGCGCTCGGGATACCGGCCGAGGACGACTACGTCGCCGCATACTGCCGGCGCACCGGGCGGCGCGGCATCGCGAACTGGGAGTTCTATCTGATCTTCAACATGTTCCGGGTCGCCGCGATCCTGCACGGCGTGCACTCGCGCGCGCTGCAGGGCAACGCCGCGAGCGGGAACGCGATCGAGCAGGGAGGACGCGCGCGCCTGGTGGCCGACGTCGCTTGGAACATGGTGCAGGCGCGGGCCTAGCGGCCTGCATCTATCGGCAAAAGGAGACACACGTGGATTTCGCCTACAGCGACAAGGTCAGGGAACTCCAGGCGCGCCTGACGCGCTTCATGGAGGAGAACGTCTATCCGGCGGAGCCGGTGTTCGCCGCCGAGGTGGACGAAAACGGCCGCCGCGGCAATGCGTGGGTGGCCACGCGCATCATGGACGAGCTCAAGGCCAAGGCGCGCGCCGCCGGCCTGTGGAATCTCTTCCTGCCCGAATCGGACCTCGGCGCGGGCCTCACCAACCTCGAGTACGCGCCGCTGTGCGAGATCATGGGGCGCTCGTGGATCGCACCGGAGACGTTCAACTGCAACGCGCCCGACACCGGCAACATGGAGGTGCTGGTGCGCTACGCGACCGAGGAGCAGAAGAAGCAGTGGCTGGTCCCGCTGCTCGCCGGCGAGATCCGCTCGGCGTTCGCGATGACCGAACCCGACGTCGCCTCGTCGGACGCCACCAACATCGAGGCGTCCATCGTTCGCGACGGCGACGACTACGTGATCAACGGCCGCAAGTGGTGGACGACCGGAGGCCCGGACCCGCGCTGCCGCATCCTGATCTTCATGGGCAAGACCGATCCGGCGAATCCGGATCGCCACCGCCAGCAGTCGATGATCCTGGTGCCCCTGGACACGCCGGGCGTGAAGCTCGTCCGGCACCTGCGCGTGTTCGGCTACGACGACGCGCCGCACGGCCACGCCGAGTTCGACTTCGAGAACGTGCGCGTGCCGGCGGCCAACATCCTGCTCGGCGAGGGCCGCGGCTTCGAGATCGCGCAGGGCCGCCTGGGTCCTGGACGCATCCATCACTGCATGCGGCTCATCGGCCAGGCCGAGCGCTCGCTCGAGGCGATGTGCCGGCGCGCGACGGCGCGCGTCGCGTTCGGGCGCCCGGTGGCGGACCGGACGGTCACGCAGGAGCGCATCGCCGACGCGCGGATCATGATCGACCAGGCGCGGCTGCTGGTGCTGCACGCGGCCTGGAAGATGGACGTCGCCGGCAACAAGGCGGCGAAGAAGGAGATCGCGATGATCAAGGTCGCCGCGCCGACGATGGCCTGCCAGGTCATCGACTGGGCGATACAGGCGCACGGCGCCGCCGGCCTGTGCGACGACTTCCAGCTCGCGTTCTTCTACGCGCAGGCGCGCACGCTGCGCTTCGCCGACGGTCCCGACGAGGTGCACCGCAACCAGATCGCACGCCTCGAACTCGCACCCTACCGGCCGCCGAGAAGCTGAGCCGGCCGCACGCTGCCGCTCACGCTGCCCAGCCGGCGCGCGCGCGGATGAAGCGCACGATCGCGGCGTCGGCCGCGGCGGCCTGCGGCAGCGACGCGAACGCCTGGAAGACGTGGGCCATGCCCTCCCAGATCTCGAACTCGACCGGCACTCCGGCTGCGTGCGCCCGCGCGGCGGCGCGCGCCGACTCGTCGACCAGGACCTCGATGCCGCCCACCTGGAACAGCAGCGGCGGAAGTCCGGAGAAATCTCCGAACAGCGGCGAAACCGTCGGATCGAGAAACCGCTCCGGCGGCGCGTAGAGCGCGCGCATCGCGAGCATCGACGAGAGCCTGAACATCGGATCGCGGCGCTCGTTGACGATGAGGCTGCGACCGCTCATCGTGAAGTCGACGACGGGTGAGAGCATCACCGCGCACGAGGGCATCGGCTCGCCGGCCGACCTGATCCGGTGCAGCGTCGCCAGCACCAGATTGCCGCCGGCCGAATCGCCGCCGAGGACGATGCCGCGCGGGTCATGCCCCTGCGCGAGCAGCCAGCGGTACGCGGCGTGGCAGTCCTCGACCGCCGCCGGATGGGGGCTCTCGGGCGCGAGGCGGTAGTCGACCATCAGCGTCCGCGCCGCCAGCGGCCGGCACCAGCGCGCGGCCATCCCCGCGTGCGTGGACGGGAAACGGAACAGGAACGCGCCGCCATGGAAATACAGCAGCACCCGCTCGGCCCGCGTCTCGGGCACTTCGATCCATTCCGCGCGCACGCCGTCGCAATCGACCGGGGTGCGGCGCGCGTCGGGGTCCACGCGCGCGAAGCGGGCGTCCATCGCGGCCTGCTGCGCGCGCAGCGAGGCGAGGTCGACGTCGAGCACCTGCATTCGCTTCACGGTCAGCCGCAGCGTCGCGTGCAGCCACCAGCGCCGCAGCCGGCCGCCGGGATGCGTGATCCGCCGGAGGTAGGGCGGCAGCGGCGCCGCGGTCGCGTCGCGCGCGGCTCATCGCCGTCCGTCCGCCGCCAGTGTCCGTCGCCCGCGCCCGACGCTCATTCGGCGGTCGCCTTCGCCGCGGCGCGACCGGTGCGAACGCGGCGGGCCGGGCGCGCAGGCGCGCCGGTCTTGCGCGCGGACTTCTTCTTCGCCGCCGCTTCCGCCGCCGGTTTCCGGCCCGGCGTCCGCCGTGCCGCGGTCTTCTTCCCCGGGACCCGCGCCGTCGCCGCCGGCAGTGCGTCGACCGCGGTCATCAGCGACTCGAAGCTCTCGCGCAGGCAGTCGGCGTAGAAGCCGGGGTCGGGCATCATGTTCCGGCACGCCACCGCCGAGATCCACATCACGCCGCGATAGCTGAACGCGGTGTGGTTGAGCCCCACGTAGTCGGTGGCGATGCTCACCGGATAGAAGTGCACCAGCCGCGCCCCCGCCACGTACAGCGTCGCCTCGGGTCCGCGGACGTTGGACACGGTCACGTTCAGCTGCGGATAGACGTAGTAGCGCAGGAACGCGTCCGCCGCGACGTGCGGCAGGTCGTCCAGCACCGACCTCAGGAACCCGCGGCCCAGCGCGTCGGCGCCGTGCTTCGCGGCGCGCGAGTCGCGGTGCACCGCCTGCAGCCGCGACAGCGGGTCGGCGATATCCGAGTGCACCGGGACCGGCGCGCCGCCCACCTGGTTGCCGCCGGCACTCCGGCGCGTCGCGTCGCGCACGCTGATCGGCATCAGCGCCATCAGCGACGTCGCCGGCAGCTCGTCCTTGCTCTGCAGATAGCGGCGCAGCGCCCCGCCGACGATGGCGAGGAACAGCTCGTTGATCGTCACGCCCTCGAGCTTCCTGCACGCCGCCTGCAATGCCGGCAGCGGCAGCGCCACGGCCTCGACCACCCGGTTCGCCGAGACCGGCCGGTTGAAGCGCGTCAGCGGCGCCCTGAGAAACGACGGGAGCGCCGCGCCCGCCTCCCGCGCCGCCGCGGCCCCCGCCTCGTCCGTCGCGTCGTCCGTCGCGTCGTCCGTCGGCGCACCCGGCCGGCGCCTGCGCCGAAGCTGCCCGAGAGCGAGCCCCGCGACCCGGCCCAGCGTCATCGCGTAGAGCCTGGCGACGCTGGCGGCGCGCCCCGCGCCGTGCGTCAGCGCCCGCGCGTAGAGCTCGAGCGTGTTCGGGTCGCGCTCGGCGTAGAGCGTCGCCGGCAGCGCGTCGGCGTCGTCCGCATCCGCCGCCAGCGAGTGCACCGCGCGCAGCAGCTCCGCCCCCGCCTGCCCGTCGATCGACGCGTGGTGGAACTTCATGAACAGTGCGAACGAGCCCCGGGGCAGGCCCGCGATCCGGTCCAGCCCCTCGATCACGTACACCTCCCACAACGGCCGGCTGCGGTCCAGCGGCCGCGAGTGCAGGCGCGCGACCTGGATCATCAGCTGCCGCCAGTCGCCCGGCTCCGGCAGCGCGATGTGGCGGACGTGGAACTCGAGATCGAGGTCCGGATCGTCGACCCAGTACGGACGGTCGACGCCCAGCGGCACCGTCACCAGCCGCCGCCGGAACAGCGCGTTGGCGTCGAGCCGACGGCTGAAGTGGCGCAGCAGGTCCTTGAACCGGACCTTGCCTCCCGGCGCCGTCGACGGATCGTAGATTCCCAGCGACGCCACGTGGTTGTACACGTTGCCGCGCTCGGTGTAGAGAAAGTAGCTGTCGGTGCCGGCGAGCTGTTCCATCGGGTCGGTCCTGTGGGGGCTTGAGGAGGAGGCGCGCCGGCGCGCCGCTTCAGGCGGCGGCCGCGCCCAGCGCCTTCTCGCGGCCGGGCGCGGCGACGCCCTGCCCGGGCAGGTGCGGTTCGACCCGCGCCGCGTGGCGGTGGTCGGTGCGCAGTCCCAGCGCATCGGCGAGCTCGTCGTAGCTCTCGTAGAGGCACGCGGCGTAGCGGCCGGGATCGGGCATCATCGCACGGCAGGCCGTCACGCCGATGGTCACCGCACCGTGGTACTGGCCGACGACGTGAGCGATGCCGGCGAGGTCGTCGACAACGGACAGCCCGTAATAGCCGACCAGCGGCGCGCCCGCGAAATACAGCGGGACGTCGGGCCCGCGCACGCTCGCGATCGAGGTGTTGACGATCGGCGCGAGCCGGCTGCCGAGCCGCAGCCGCTGCGCGAGGTCGCCGACGACGCCCAGGACCGGCGAGGGGACGAACTGGATCGCATCGGCGACGAGCTTGCGTCCCTGGCGCGCGATCCCGTCGGCGTGCAGGCGGCGCCCGCCGGCGACGACGCGGCGCAGCCGCTCACCCGCATTCTCGATGTCGGTGTAGATGGGCATCACCGCCGAATCGACGAACGCCGCGCCCGGCCGCGACCGCGCGGCGCGGGGTCCGACCGGAATTTCCGCCACCAGGCTGTCGACCGGCGCTTCTAGGTGCGCCTCGAGGTACTTGCGCAATGCGCCGCCGATCACGGTCACCGCGACGTCCTCGACGCTCGCCCCCGGCACGCACTCGATCACGCGCGCGACCTCGGCCGCCGGAAAGCGCACGCCGTCGACGACGCGATGCGGCGAGACCGGGTGGTTGAAGCGAACGCGCGGCGCGGGCAGGCGATCGAGCCCCGCCGCCCCGCCCGCCGCGCCGCGCAGCACGCGCTGCGCGAGCGCGCCGCCCTCGCGCGCAGCCAGGCGCAGCAGCGGCCCCACGCTCGCGGCGGCGTAGCGGGCGAGCGCGAGCGGGGTCATCATCGCGTCGGCGCCCGCGCGCGCGGTGAGATCGACCAGCGTCGGCGGATGGTCGAAGTAGCGGCGCTGCTTGGGGGCGGACGCGCGCGCATCGGGCGCCAGCTCGTGCAGCGCCGAGAACAGCTGCGCGCCGGGCACGCCGCCGAGCGCGGCGAAATGGGTCTTGAAGAACAGCGCGAAGCTGCCCGAGGGCAGGCCCGGGATGTTGTCGAGCTCCTCGATCACGTAGCACTCCCACAGCGGGCGGCTGCGATCCAGCGGGCGCGCGTGCAGCCGCGCGACCTGCGTGCACAGCTGCCGCCAGTCGCCCGGCCGGGGCAGCGCGATGTGGCGAACGTGGAATTCGATGTCGAACCCCGGGTCGTCGATCCAGTACGGCCGCGCGATCGACAGCGGCAGCGCGGCGAGCCGCCGGCGGAACAGGCCGGCGCGGTACGCCCGCTCGGCGATGAAGCGCTGGATGGCGGCGAACCCGACGCTGCCGCCGGGGGCGGCCGAGCGGTCGTAGATCGTCAGCGCCGACGCGTTCATCGGCATGCTGTCGGTCTCCAGGCGCAGGTAGAGGCTCTCCAGCCCGGTCAGTCGTTCCATCGTCGTCCCCCCACGCGGCGCCGGGGCGCTCAGAAAGGAAGGCGCTCGCGCGCGAATCGCCGCGCGAGCGCCGGCACGTCGAGCGGCCGCCACGACCGGGCCGCCGACCGGGCCAGGCGGTGTGCGACGAGGTAGAGCACGAACGCGTCGAATCCCATCGCCACGTGCGCCACGCCGACCTCGATGTTCTGCACCAGCGGTCCCGGCTTCTCGCGCGCGTTGCGCCAGGGCACCACGCCGTCCTTCCGGCAGTAGAACGCGGTCATCGGGACGCCTTCGAGCGGCCGGTTGATCTCGCGCAGCTTGCGCCGGAACTCGGGGTCGGCGAAGTCCATCTTGCTCACCCACTGGTAGACGCGCCACACGCTGACCTTGGACGTGTCGCCGCTGATCGGACTGCCGAGCGTGATCACGTCGCGGATGAGCCGCGGGTGGCGCCGCGCCAGGAACTTGGCGTAGACGCCGCCCAGGCTCCAGCCGATCAGGCTGATCGGGCGGCCGCCCGATTCGATGTAGACCTCCTTCAGCCGGTGCTCGACCAGCGCCTCGATGTCGTAGTGGTAGGCGGTCGAGAAGCCCATGTTGTAGCCGAGCCCCCAGGGATGCACGGCGTAGCCGGCCTGCGTCAGGAACCAGCGCAGCGGCCACGTCGGCTGGTCCGGCGAAAGGAAGCCCGGCAGCACCAGCACCGCATGGCCGTCGCCCCGGGGCGCGCGCGACAGCGCGAAATAGCCCAGCGGCAGCGCGGCGGCATCGGCCGCGCCGGCGAGAAGATCGCGGAACGCGTCGAACCAGGTCAGCGGCGCGGCATCCGCGCCGTCGCCGCCGGGTCCGGCCGCGCGGACCGCGGCGCGTTGGCGTGCCGGGGCCTTCACTCAGCCGCCATCGGGCCTGCGGCAGCCGTTGACGACCGCCGGCAGCGGGCACTCCTGCATGATTTCCGGCATGGGCTCCTCCCGGCGCCGCGCGCGTCGTCGTGCCATCAGAAGAAGCGCTTCAGCAGCGCGATCGCCGCTTCGAAACGGCGGCCGTACGGCGGCCGGAACAGCCAGAAGCCGTTGAACCGCGCCTGGTGGAACACCGGCTTGTCCTTCGAGAAGGTCCGGAAACTCTGCTCGCCGTGATAGGCCCCGCTGCCGCTGGCGCCGACGCCGCCGAACGGCAGGTTTTCCTGCGCGACGTGCCAGCACGCGTCGTTGGTCGTCACGCCGCCGGAGACGGTCGCGCGCAGCACACGGTCGCGGTTCGCGGCGCGCCGGCCGAACCAGTACAGCGCCAGCGGCCGCGGGTGCCGGTTGACGTACGCGATCGCGTCGTCGAGGGTGTCGTACGGCACGACGGGCAGCACCGGGCCGAAGATCTCCTCGCGCATCACGGCCATGTCGTCGCCGACGCCGACGAGCAGCGTGGGCAGGAACTTGCGCGCCGCCCCCGCAGCCGCCTCGCCCGCCGCGTCGACGCGGACCGCCTTCGCGCCGCCCGCCTCGGCATCGGCCACCAGCGCGGCGAGGCGCCGGTAGTGCCGGTCGCTGACGATGCCGGTGTAGTCGGGATTGTCCGCGAACGACGGGTACATCGCGGTTGCCGCCGCCGCGATCGCCGCGACCACCTCGTCGACGCGCGCCCGCGGCACGAGCACGTAGTCCGGGGCCACGCAGGTCTGGCCCGCATTGAGCAGCTTGCCGTAGGCGATGCGCGGCGCCGCGACCGCGACGTCGCAGTCGGTGTCGATGATCGCCGGCGACTTGCCGCCCAGCTCCAGCGTCACCGGCGTGAGATTCGCCGCGGCGGCGAGCGCGACTTCCCGTCCGACCGCGGTCGACCCGGTGAAGAACAGATGGTCGAAGGGCAGCCGCGAGAACGCCCGGGCGGCCTCGACATCGCCGACGATCACGGCAAATTCGCGGGGCGAGAAGAACTCGGCGACGATCTCGCGCAGCAGGTCGGAGAACGACGGCGTCAGCTCGCTGGGCTTCAGCAGCACCCGGTTGCCCGCGGCCAGCGCGCCGAGCGCGGGCAGCATCGCCAGCTGGAACGGGTAGTTCCACGGGCTGATCACGCCGACCACGCCGAGCGGCTGCGCGAAAATCTCGCTGCGTCCGGGCCACATGTGCACGGGCGTGGCGACCCGCCGCGGCCGCATCCACCGGCCGACGTGGCGGCGGGCATGGCGAATCCCGGAGAGGACCAGGTAGATTTCGCTCAGCTCGGTCTCGTGCCGCGACCGGTGGCCGAAATCGGCCGCGATCGCCGCCTCGATTGCGCTCTCGTACTTCTCGGTCAGGCGCTGCAGGCGGTTCAGGCGGTCGACGCGGACCTCGCGGCTCGGGAACATCTCGTCCGCGAACGCGGTGCGCTGGGCGGCGAACGACGCCCGGAGGCGCTCCGCGGCGGCGTGCTCCGCCGCCTCGGGCGCGGAAATCTCGAGGGGCGCGTTCATGGCCGGGGTCGCTGCGGATCGTGCATGGACTGCAATTATAGGTGTTCCGGTCTGCGCGGCATTGACCGCGGCGGCCAGGTCAGCGCGTCTGCGCCACGGCGACGAGCCGCCCGGGCGCCGGCCACACGCCACGATCGAGCGCGCGACGGCCGTCGAACACGAGCCAGCTCTGGGCACCGTAATGCGGCAGCGGGGCGGAGAGCGCCTGCAGCGCACCGGCGTCGGCGGCGGAAACCACCGCCACCGGCGGGCCCGCCGCGCGCGCGATCGTCCAGACCTGCGCGGTGCCGCGCCCGGCGAGGGCCGGCGGGCGCGGCGGCAGGCCGGCGCGCGCCAGCGCGGCGTCGACGTCCGCCGGCAGCCCGGCCAGGAGAACCGGCTCGGTGCCCTCGCCGAGCGCCTCCGGCGCGGCAGGCTGCGGCGGGACCTCGCACAGGCGCCGCGCCAGCGCCGTGGCGGCCGCGCGCACGTCGGCGGCGGCACTCGCCTGCACCAGCCGCGGCGCACGCGCGACGATCCACTGGCGGAGAATGGGCGGCAACTGCCCGGGCTCCAGCACGCGCCACACGCGCAGCTCCGGATCGAGGCGCACGCCCAGCGGCAGCGCATCGACCTCCAGCGTGACCGCTTCGTGCCTGCGGTCGAGGTCGACGGCACGCATCTCGGAGCGGTCCGCGTAGACGATCTCCACCGGCAGGCGCAGCGCGTACACCGGCGCCGCCTGCTCGAGCGCGAGCGTCAGGCGGAACTTGCCGCCGGCCGCCGTCGCGGCGGCCGAGGCGATCGTCACCGCCGGGGCGCCGGGGCGGTTCAGCCACTGGTCGAAGAACGACGACAGGCGCCGCCCCGCGGCCGACTCGAACGCCGCCTGCAGGTCGGCCCACGACGCGGTCCGAAAACGGTACCGTTCCCAGAAATCGCGGATGCCCCGCCGGAAGGCGTCGTCGCCGATGGCGTCGCGCAGCATCACGAACAGCATCGCCGACTTGCCGTACCCGACGGCGGCCGCGGCGCCGTGGGTGCGGGCGCGAAACGACGCCAGCGGCCTCCGGTCCTCCGCGGGCACGGCGGCGAAGTCGCGCAGCCAGGCGAGCCGCATCGCCCGCGCCGCCGCGTCCGACTCGCGCTCCTTGTACGCGTAGTCGGCCATGAACGTGGTCAGACCTTCGGACCAGTTGCCCGCCGCGTAGTCGACGAGGACGCCGTTGCCCCACCAGTTGTGGAGCACCTCGTGCCCGAGCGAGCTCGCGCGGATGAAGGGCAGCTTCAGCACCTCGGCGCCGATGTAGGTGAGCGTGGGCATGCCGAAGCCCGTCGGCAGCGGACTCGCGACGACCGAAAACCCGGTGAACGGATACGCGCCGATCTCCTCGCCGTAGCGCTCGAGGTAGCGCCGCGAGTCGTCGAGATAGGCGTCGGCGAGCCCGGCGATGGCATCGAGCGCGGGCGTGAAATACGTGCGCAGCCGCACCGCCGCGCCGTCGGCGCGCGCCATCGTCCGCTCGCGGACGATCCACGGCCCGGCCATGAGGTCGATGCCGGTCGCCTGCGCCGACTCGAACACGGCGCGGTAGCGCCCCGCGGCATCCCCGGGCAGGGTCTCGGAGCGCAGATGGCCGGGCACCACTGCGCGCTGGCCGGCCGGCACCGACACGGTGACCCGGTACGCGAACCGCGGCGCCGGCAGCGGGTACCAGGCAGCTTCCGCGGGCAGGAAGCTGCCCTCGTCCGCCGCCATCGGCGGCAGGCCGCGCATCACGCCGCGCGCGTCGAGCCGGCGGTCCAGTTCCGGCAGCGTGCCGCCGTACTCCAGCCGCAATTCGTTCGCGGTGGCGGGAACCTGCACCTGCCAGCGACGCACCGGGCCGCTGCGTCCCGCGGGAACGACGCGCAGCGGCGCGCCGCCGGCCGACGCGGCGGCGATGCGCAGGGATTCGTGCAGCTCGAAGCGGAATTCTCCGGCCGCCGGCGCGATCCGCGCGACCGCCTCGAATTTGCGCGACGCCGGGTCGAGCGTGACGTCGAGCTCGAGCGATGGCGCCGCGGCACGGTGCGCCGGCGGCGCGGCGACCGCGGCGAACGCGAGCGAAGCGCGACAAGCGCAAGGACCGCCGCCACGCCGACGCCCGCCACGCGTGCCCGGCGCGGCCGCGGGGCCGGCCCGCCGGTCATGGCTTCGGGGGGAACCTGACCACCAGCTCCAGCGTATCGCCGCCGCGCTTCACCCGCAGCGGCAGCCACGTGCCCGCGGGCTGCAGGCGGACCGCGGAGATCACCGCGCGCCATTCCGCTCGCCGGGACTCCGGCGACGTCGACGATCTGGTCGCCGGCCTTGAGCCCGGTCGCTTCCGCCAGGCTGCCTGCCGTGACGGAGACGATGCGCACCGCGCCTTCCTTTTGCTCCAGCCGCACGCCCAGGCGCGGCGGCGGCGGCTTCGCCTGCGGCGCTTCGGGCAGCGCGAAGACCGCGTCCGCCAGCTCGGGCCGCAGCTCCTTGCAGTCGAACCCGGCGTCGACGGGCAGCAGCGTCCCGATGGCCTTGACGCCGAGGTCGCGCAGCTGGTGCGGCACCCCGAAGCCGTAGCGGACGTGGCCGCCGCCCATGATGCCCACCACCAGCGGCTTCTCCCCGCCCGCGCCCGGCTTCAGGCGGCGGGCCAGCGCCTCGGCCATGGCGCGATCCCACGCGGTCTGCGACTCGACGAAGCGCCCGAAGGCGGCGTCGCTTTCAGGCTCGGCCTTGGCGCCGTCCTTGGCGCCGGCCCTGGCGTGAACGGCCGGATGCTGGCCGTAGATTTCCCGCAGATAGTCGCGATACGCCGGGGACGCCGGCGCCGCCCGGCCGACGCCCTCGCGCGCCGCGTCGGGCACCGCGTCCCAGCCTTTCTCGGAGATCGCGCGGCTGAGCTCGCGGTCGATGTTGAGCGCCGCCATCGGGATCCGGTTGATGCGCGCGAACTCGAACAGCGGCAGGTAGAGCTCGGCCGGCAGCCGCCAGACGGTGGCCCAATCCGACCGCTCGAGCAGCTGGGCCGCGGTGAGCTTGCCGGCCACCCAGTCGTCCAGCACCGGCTGGACCCGGCGCGGGAACATCTCGAAGCCGATGACCATGTCGGGGCGCTGCGCGTGCAGCGCGGCCAGCACCTGCAGCTGCCAGCGGTGATCGTCGGGCTCGTCGTGCCGCTCGCCGAGCAGCACGACGTCGCGCTTCGCCATCTCCGCGAGCAGTGCAGTACCGGGGCCGGTGCGCGGCTGCTCGCCGTCGAGCAGCGTCCACCGGGCGGGATCGAGGCAGGACGGCGCGGGCGGCGCCGTGTCCGCGATTCCGCTGCAGGCGTACGCGAAGGAGGCGAGGATCAGCACTGCCGCGGTCGCGGCTCTCCCGGCCCGGGCGGCGGGCCCCGTCCATCGGGCGCCCGAAGATTCGACGCTGTCCGTTCCTGCTCCCATCGTGATCCAGGCTTGCGCGGGCGCGTGCCCGCCCGGCAATGATCGCACATCGGGGCCGCCTGCCGCCCCGCGGCCGCTCAGGTATGCGCGACCTCGCGGCTCTGCTGCGAATCGCTGCGCGCTTCGAGCCGCCGCAGCATCTCCGGCACCTCGTCGGCCGGGACGGGACGCGCGAGCAGGTACCCCTGCGCCTGATCGCATCCGATCGTGCGCAGCAGCTCGAGCTGCGCTTCGGTCTCGACGCCCTCGGCGACCACGGTCATGCGCAGTGTGTGCGCCATCAGCACGATCGCCCGCAGGATCGCTACGCCGTCCTGGGTCTCCGAGCGCTCCACGAACGCGCGATCGATCTTCAGCGCGTCGATCGGGAACGACTGCAGCGACGCAAGGCTCGAGTGCCCGGTCCCGAAATCGTCGACCGAAAGCGAGATCCCGCGGCGCTTGAGCGCCAAGAGCTTGCGCCGGGCGCCCTCGGTGTCCTTCATGATCGCGCTCTCGGTGAGCTCGATCTGCATCAGCCGGGGCGAGACGCCGCTGGCCTCGATGATCGACAGCAGCCGCTCGGCCACGCCGTCCCAGGCGAACTGCCGCGGCGACACGTTGACGCCGACCGGGATCGGCTCCAGTCCCATCGCCTGCCAGCGGCGGATCTGCGAGCAGGCGATCTGGAAGACGTAGTCGCCGAGCAGGTGGATGAGGTTGCCTTCCTCCGCGATCGGGATGAAGTCGCCCGGGTAGATCACGCCGCTTTCAGGGTGCTGCCAGCGCACCAGCGCCTCGAGCCCGGTGACCTTGCCGTCGGAGAGCCGGACCTGGGGCTGGTAGACGAGGAACAGCTCGTAGCGGCGCAGCGCGTCGCGCAGATCCTGCTCGACGTCTATGCGCGCCGCGCGGCGCACGCCCATCGCCGGGGTGAAGAACTGGTACGCGCCGCTGCCGAACTCCTTGGCCTCGTACATCGCGAGGTCGGCGTGGCGCAGCAGCGTGTTGGCATCCTCGGCGTCCTCCGGGCAGAAGGCGGCTCCGATGCTGGCGGTGGTCGAGATGCTGATCTCCCGGACGATGATCGGGTGCCCGAAGACGTCGGCGATCCGGCGGCACACGATCTCGGCCTCGGCCCGGTTGCGCACGCCTTCCATGGTGACGATGAACTCGTCGCCGCCCAGCCGCCACAGGATGTCGTCGGCCCGGATGCACGACTGCAGGCGCACGGCGACCGCCTGCAGCAGCAGGTCGCCGACGTCGTGACCGAGCGTGTCGTTGACGTTCTTGAAGTTGTCGAGGTCGATGAACAGCACCCCGAGGTTGGTCCCCTCGGCCTTGCAGCGCTCGATCGACTTGACCGCATGCTCGATGAACTGCCGGCGGTTCGGCAGCGAGGTCAGGCTGTCCAGGTTGGCGGCCCGCTCGAGTGTGTGCTGGACGTGCTTCGCGTCGTCGATGCCGCGCAGCGTGACGGCGAGGCCGCCTTCGATCGGGACGACCTGGTGCCGGAACCACCGCGTGCCCTGCGGGCCCCAGTCGGTCTCGATCTCCTCCTCGATCGGCTCGCCGGTCGTGAGCACCGTGAAATAGCGCCGGTACAGGCGCCGCCGGACCTGCTTCGGGAGCAGCGTCCGCATACGCATGCCGACGACGCGCTCCCGCGGCATCGCGAGCAGCTGCAGCGCCTTGCTGTTGGCGTCCGCGACCAGGAATTCCGACACGCGGCCGTCACGCCCCCTGAGCGTGCGCAGCAGGAGGAAGGCGTCGAGACTGCCCTCGGCGGCGGCCCGGTAGCGGGCGCGCGCCGCCTCCGCGTCGAGGTGGCTCTGCTTCATCCGGAGGACCATCAGCATGGCCACCACGAGGACGCCGACGATCACCAGCGACGCCGCCAGCGCGTAGACGAGGTAATAGCGCCGCTGCGCGCGATGGGCCGCCAGCACCTCGTCCTCGGGCGCTCCGACGATGGCGGTGACGCCGTAGGGCGCGAGCGATCGGGCCGCCACGAAGCGGGGCAGGTCGTCGATCAGGCCGCTCACCGCGACCCCGCCCGTCTCGGATTGCAGCGCCAGCGCCAGCGCCCCGGCGTAGTCGGCGACCGCGCCGGTCGAGGTGACGTCGCCCGACCGGTAGGCACGATAGACGCCGTCGCGTCCCAGCACCGCGAGCAGCCCGCGACGGCCCTGCTCGGCCGGATCGTAGGTCTCGGTGAGGCTTGCCGGATCGACCCAGATCGCGACGACGCCCGCGAAGGAGCCGTCCGGGGCGTTGATGCGGCGCGTCATCGGCAGCAGTGGCGTCGCGAGTCCGGGCACGCTCACCGCGGTGCCGACGTGGAGCTGGTGCGTGTCGGCCTCGCGATGCACGTCGAGGGCCTGGCCGGCGACCGCCGGGGCGGCGGCCGGGGCCGCGGCCGCCGCGCCCGCGGGCGGCACGTACAGCGCCATGCCGTTCCCGGCCCGGTCGGCGAGCGAAATGAAGCGGTAGCCATCGAGGGGCGCCAGCGCCCGCTTCGTCACCTCCGCCAGGTCGAACGGCTCGCCGCGCGCGCGCGCTCGCTCGAAGGCGTACTGGACGAGCCGCGCGGCCTGGTCGGCCGCGAGCAGCTGCTGCCGCGTGGAGCGCTCGAACGCGCGCGCGTCGCTGGCGGCCTCGTCGGCGGCGTTGTGCACGACGCGGGCGTGCTCCGCCTTGAGAAAATCGAGCAGGGGGACCCAGATCAGGACCAGCAGCAGGATCCCGAACACGGGCAGCAGATAGAGCAGCCGGGTGTCGTGCCGGACGTTACCGCGCGCGAATCGAAACAACGCCGGCCACGCCGTCATCGGGCAGCGCGGTGGGTGATGCCGGTCTGAGCCGGCGACCGGGACAGGCGTCGCATAGCGTCACAATGTAGCAAATCGGGTGCGCGCGGCGGATCCGCGGGCGCCGCGCGGCGCATCCGTGGCCGGCCCCGGTGTGCTGGATGCAACACAATGCCGAGCGGGACGGGACCGGTCTCCGGCGACTATGCAAGATTCGGGCCCGGATCACGGGCTCCGGATGCGTCGGGGCCCGAAACGCTTGGCGGTGAGGCGCTCCACGAGAATCCGCTCGCAGATCTTGAACAGCAGCCAGAACACCATGCTGAGGTACGCCGAGCAGAGCAGGTCGACGAGCTGCTCCAGCGCCCCGTCGGCGATCACCATCAGCCCGTACTCGAGGAACAGGTCGAGGTTCGCCTTGAGCAGCACGAACAGGTTCACCGACGTCACGCCGAACAGCAGGAAGAAGGCGCCCATCAGCGCAAAGCTGAGGCGTGGGCGCCGGAAGAGGAATTGAATCCAGAGCCGTGGCATCGGGTTCGGCGCCGGCCGGCGGGCGCCATCGGGATCAGTGGGCCCGCCCACTTTACCGGGGATCGCCGACGGTGATAAGCCTGCGGCGCGAGCGCTTGACAATCGCTGCCTGGGCAGTAACATCGCTGCCGTGACAGCAAAAAAATCCCCTCCGCGCTCGCGCCGGCGCGCGCTGTCGGCGCGCCCCGGCGACCCCGAGTTCTATCGCGGCGACGCCTACGCGGTCGCCGAAAGCATCGGCTTTCTGCTGCGGCAGCTGCGCATCCTGATGGACCGCGCGCAGGACGCCGAGATGACCGAGTACGACCTGACCGGCGCGCAATGGGGCCCGCTGCTCGCGATCGACATGGGGCTCGGCGACACTGCCGCCGCGCTGTCGCGCTTCGCGCACGTCGACACCGGCGCGATGACCCGGATGCTGGCGCGCCTCGAGGCAAAGGGGCTGCTGCGCCGGCGCCGTTGCGAGCGCGACGCGCGCGTTTTCCGCCTGGAACTCACCGCCGACGGAAAGCGCCTGTGCGCCGAGATACCCTACGCGCTGTCGCGGGTGCTCAATCACCTGCTGCGCGGCTTCACCGAAGCCGAGCTGGGCACGCTCAAGGCGCTGATCCGCCGGATGCTGGCGAATGCCGAGTCGGACTGAGCGGCGCGCCCCGCGCCTCGCCCCCCCCGGCGCACAGCGGCGCCGGTCGCCGGTCCGCGCGATGCTGCCGGCGGCGGCGGCGCTGGCCGCCGCATTGGCGCTCGCCGCGTGCGCGGGTTTCCCGGCCAGGCCGGTCCCGGCGCCGGCAACGACGCCCGCCGCGCTCGGGGCCGGCGCAGGGGCCATCCAATGGCCGCGGGAGGACTGGTGGCGACGCTATGACGACCCGCAGCTCGACGCGCTGATCGCCGACGGTCTCGCCGGCAGTCCGTCGCTCGCGGCGGCGCGCGCGCGGCTGGCGCGGGCGGTCGCCGTCTCCGGTGTCGCCCGGGCGGCGTTGTTCCCGCAGGTCTCCGGCAACGCCGGGACGACCTACCAGCGCTATTCGGAGCACTACGTGTTTCCGCCGCCGTTCGCCGGCAGCTGGAACAGCGACAACCGGCTCGCCATCGACCTCGGCTGGGAAATCGATTTCTGGAACAAGAACGGCGCCGCACTGGAGGCGGCGCTGTCGCGCGCGCAGGCGGCAGCCGCCGACGGCGAAGGCGCGCGGGTGCTGCTGGCCAGCAGCGTCGCCCGTGCCTACTTCAACCTGCAGCGGCTGTTCGCGCAGCGCGAGGTCTCGCGCGCCGCGATCGCGCAGCGCGAGGACATCGTCCGCATCACCGCCCGGCGCTTCGCGGCGGGGCTCGACACCAGGGTCGAGGTCGAGCAGGCCGAGGCGGCGCTGGCGACCGTGAACACCGAGCTTGCCCAGTACGACGCGTTGATCGCGAACGCGCGGCACGCGATCGCCGCGCTGGTCGGCGCCGGCCCGGAGCGCGGTGCCGCGCTGGTGGCGCGCGCGAGCGCGCACCCGCCGGCAACGCAGCTGCCGGCGGTGGTCCCGCTCGACCTCGTCTCGCGGCGTCCCGAAATCGTCGCGGCGCGCTGGCGGGTCGAAGCCGCCGGCAACGACGTCGAAGTCGCCAGGGCAGTGTTCTATCCGAACGTCAACCTGGCGGCGTTCATCGGCCTGACGTCGATCGGCCTGTCCACGCTGCTGGAAGCCGGCAGCGCCGTCGCCGGCGTCGGCCCGGCAATCCACCTGCCGATCTTCGAGGGCGGGCGCCTCGACGCCAACCTGCAGGCCCGCGCCGCTGACCGCGATCTCGCAATCAGCGCGTACAACGAGGCGCTGGTCGACGCCGTGCGCGACGTCGCCGACGCGCTGGCGTCGATCGGACACCTCGGTCCGGTCGCCGCGGCCCAGGCGAAGGCACGTACCGCGACCACCAACGCCTACGACCTCGCCGTCATCCGCTACAAGGCCGGCCTGGGCAATTATCTCACCGTGCTCACCGCGCAGACGCAGCGGCTGGTGCAGGACCGCCTCGACGCCGACCTCAAGTCGCGCGCGTTCGAGCTCGACGTCGATCTCGCCCGGGCGCTCGGCGGCGGCTACGTCGACACGGCACCCGTCACCGTCTCCGCCGCGAGCGTCGGCGCCCCGGACGCCCCGCTGCCAAGGACTCCCCGATGACCTCCACCCCTACCGGGCGCGGCCCGCGCAAGGCCGAGCGCCTGCGGATGATGCTCATTGCAGGGGGCGCCGTCGTCGTCGCGGGCCTGGCGTACGCGGGCTACTGGACGGTCTTCTCGCGCTACCACGAGCGCACCGACGACGCCTACGTGCAGGGCAACGTCGTGCAGGTCACGCCGCAGGTCCCCGGCGTCGTGCTGTCGGTCGACGCCGACGACACCGACTTCGTCCGCGCGGGCCAGCCGCTGGTGGTGCTCGACCACGCCGACGCCGCGGTCGCGCTGGAGCAGGCCAGGGCGGCGCTGGCGCAGACGGTGCGCGAGGTGCGCACGATGTACATCGGCAACACGACCTTTGCGGCAAACATCGCCCAGCGCGAGGCGGAGATCGGCCGCGCGCGCACCGAGCTCGCACGCGCCGAGGACGACCTCGCCCGCCGCGCGGCGCTGATCGACTCGGGGGCGGTGAGCGGCGAGGAAATCGACCACGCCCGCTCCGCCGTGACCAATGCCCGCGCGGCGCTCACGGCCGCCGAGGCGGCCGCCACGTCGGCCCGGCAGTCGCTTGCCACCAACGAGTCGCTGACCGCGGGAACCTCGATCGCGCAGCATCCGACCGTCGCGCGCGCCGCCGCGAGGGTGCAGGAGGCGTACCTCGACTATGCCCGCACGACGCTGCCGGCGCCGGTGTCGGGGTACGTCGCCCAGCGCACCGTGCAGGTCGGCCAGCGCGTCGCCCCGGCACGCCGCTGATGGCGGTGGTGCCGCTCGACCAGGTCTGGGTCGACGCCAACTTCAAGGAAGGCGCAGTTGCGCCGGCATGCGCATCGGCCAGCCGGTGACGCGTGACCGCCGACATCTACGGCGGCAAGGTGAGTATCACGGCCGGGTTTCGGGCTTCGGCGCGGGCACCGGCGCTGCATTCGCGCTGCTGCCGGCGCAGAACGCGACCGGCAACTGGATCAAGGTGGTGCAGCGCGTGCCGGTGCGCATCGCGCTCGACCCCGCAAGAACTCGCCGCGCATCCGCTGCGAATCGGGCTGTCGATGCAGGCCGACGTCGACGTCGCCGAACAACCGCGGGCCGCATGCTGCCGCGGACCGCGGACGAACGCGACCTACGAGACGGATGTGTTCACCGCATCGACGACGCGAAGCCGACGCGCGTGGTGCGCGAAACTATTGCGGCCAACATCGGAGCCGCGACCCCGTGCCGGGCCGCGGGCTGCCGCACGCGCAGCGCGCCCGGGAGCGCGCGCGCGAGTGCACTCGGCGAGACCGCGTCGCCCGCCGCATCGCCGCCGGCCGCGGCCGCCGCGCGGCTCTGACGCGCGGCCCCGGCGTCCCCGTAAGCCCGCTTCGCGCGACCGAGCCATCCCGTTGGCCACGACCACCGCCGACGCCGCGCCGGCGCCGGGCGCCACCGCCCGCCGACGCGCCGCACCTCGTCCCGCTGTCCGGGGTCCCGCTCGTGGTCGGCACGGTGGCGCTGTCGCCGGCGACGTTCATGGATGGTGCTCGACACGTCGATCGCCAACGTGTCGATCCCCGCGATCGCCGGCGACCTCGCGTGTCAGCCCGAGCCAGGGCACCTGGGTCATCACCTCGTTCGCCGTGGCGAACGCGATCTCGGTGCCGCTGACCGGCTGGCTGACGCAGCGCTTCGGCCAGGTTCGGCTGTTCACGCTGGCCACGCTGCTGTTCGTCGCCGCGATCGTGGCTGTGCGGACTGGCCACCAGCATCGGCATGCTGATCGTGTTCCGCGTGCTGCAGGGCCTGGTCGCCGGGCCGATGATCCCGCTGTCGCAGGCGCTGCTGCTGGCGAGCTATCCGCGGCACAAGGCGCGGCATCGCGCTGTCGATGTGGTCGATGACGGTGCTGGTCGCGCCGGTGGCGGGGCCGTTGCTCGGCGGCTACATCACCGACAATTTCTCGTGGCCGTGGATCTTCTACATCAACATCCCGCTGGGGATCCTCGCCGCCTACGTCACCTGGGGAATCTACCGCCATCGCGAGTCGCCGGTGCGCAAGCTGCCGATCGACGCCGTCGGCCTCGGCCTGCTCGTCGCCTGGGTCGCGGCGCTGCAGATCATGCTCGACAAGGGCGAGGAGCTCGACTGGTTTGCCAGCCGGCAGATCGTCGCGCTGGCGATCGTCGCCGCCGTCGGCTTCGTCTTCTTCGTGATCTGGGAGTGGTACGAGGAGCACCCGGTGGTCGACCTGAGGCTGTTCAGCGGGCGCAATTTCACCATGGGCACGCTGGCGCTCGCGACCGCGTACTGCGCGTTCTTCGGCAACATCGTGATCCTGCCGCTGTGGCTGCAGACGCAGCTGGGGTACACCGCCACCGACGCCGGGCTACGTGCTGGCCCCGGTCGGCCTGCTGGCGATCCTGCTCTCGCCGCTGATCGGGCGGATGATCGGCCGCGTCGATCCGCGCTACATCGCCTCGGTCGCCTTCCTGCTGTTCGCGCTGATCAGCGTGATGCGCTCGCATTTCAACGCCCAGGTCGACATGGCGACGCTGATGCTGCCGACGATCATCCAGGGGGCGGCGGTCGCCTGCTTCTTCATTCCGCTGATGTCGATCACGCTGTCGGGCATGCCGCCGGACCGGATCGCCAGCGCGAGCGGCGTGTCCAACTTCGCGCGGATCACCGCGGGCGCATTTGGGACGTCGATCGCGACCACGCTCTGGCAGAACCGCGCGGCGATGCACCACGCGCACCTCGCGGAGGCGATCCATCCGGGGAGCCAGGCGGCGACGGATGCCCTCGCCGGCCTGCAGGCCCGGGGCCTGGACGCGACGCAGGCGCTCGCGATGCTCGATCGCCTGGTCAACGTGCAGGCGTACGTGCTGTCCGCCGACGACATCTTCTACGGGTCGGCGGTGCTGTTCCTGCTGCTGGTGCCGCTGGTGTGGCTCGCGCGCCCGCAGCGCAGCGGCGCGCACGACGCCGGCGGCGCGCACTGAGCGCCGCGGCGGGCGCGGCGACCCGCGACGAAGCCTATTTCGCCAGCTTCGCCTCGTCGACCATCACCGCGTAGGCGTAGCCGGAGCCCAGATCCACGTCGGTGCGCACGACGCCGCTGGCCACCACGACGTCGCCGATCCTCGTCGCGTCCTTCGACGTCACCAGAATGTCGTTGGTCTTGTCCGCCGCCGATCCCGAGCCGTCCTGCAGATGGATCCAGTTCTTGCCGAGGACCTCGGGCGTGTAGCGCACGACCTTGCCGCGCACCTGGACCGGCTTGCCCTTGAGCTCGGCCTTCGCGGTAATGATCTCGGCGACGGTGTGAGCGCCGGGGCCGGTGGCCTTGGGCACCTTCACGTTGCCGGCGCTCGCGCCCCGCGGCATCCCGGCGGGCGCCGATCCGGTTCCCGCACCGGCGAGGTTGCCGAACACGATCCGGTCGAAAGTCCGATTCAGCGTCTTGCTGGTGAAGTTCTGCATCACCATCGGATTCTCGATGCTGACCTCGGCGCCCTTGCGGACCGGGGTCTTCGTGACCGCGGCCCACACCTCGCCACTGTCGGTCTTCAGACGCAGATAGGTGTAGGCGTCGACGTCCTTGACCTCGATCACCTCGCCCTTGAGCGCGGGCGGCGCCGATTGCGCGGGCGGCGCGCCGGGCGCAGCGTATGCGATGCCGGCGAGCAGCATCAGGAGCACTGGCAGGACCTTTCTCATTGCGGATTCTCCTTCGCGGTTTCAGCGTTGCGGTTCGATGCCGGTCGGCATGGCCGGGAACGGATTCCAGCCCGGGTCCCGGCACGGTCGCGCCACGATAGCGCGACGGACGCCGCGACACCTTGAGCTAACGCAACTCCCGGACCGGCCGGAGCGTCGCACAACGCCTCCGGGCCGGATTCGCCGGCGGCCGCCGGGCTAGGGGTTCGGCGGCGGCGCGCCGGGCGGCGCGGACGCCTCCGGCGCGTCAGGCACGCGCGGCGCGGCTTTCGACGCCGGGTGGACCATCAACGCCGCGAGTTCCAGGTACATCGGCTCCGTCAGCAGGCGGGCCACACCGCTGGCGAGCAGCGAGGTGGCCATCAGGCTCAGCACCATCGCGTGCCCGGCGACCATCTCCATCACGATAATGAACGCCGTCAGCGGCCCCTGCGTGGTCGCGGCGAGGAATCCCACCATGCCCAGCGCGATCAACGGGATCGCCGCCTCCGCTCCGACGCCGGTGAGCAAGGCGACGTCGTTGCCGATTCCGGCGCCGATCGCCAGCGACGGCGCGAACACGCCGGCCGGCACGCCGGCCCATGCCGACAGCCACGTGGCGCAGAACTTGAGCACCGTGTAGATCGCCGGCAGCTGCGTCTGGCCCTCGAGCAGCGCGCGCGTGGTCTCGTACCCGGCACCGGCGGTCGCACCGCCGCTGGCGATCCCGATCACGGCCACCGCGAAACCGCAGCCCGCGGCGAAGCCCAGCGGCGAGCGCGCGCGCCACCGGCAGAACCGATCCGGCAGGCCCCTGGCCGAGACCACGATCAGCCTGGAGAACAGGCCGCCGGCGAGCCCCGCGACCAGTGCAACCAGCAGCCCGGGGCCGAAGATCGACCACTGGAGCCGCTGCACCCGCAGTTCGCCGAAGTAACTCAGGTTGCCGAACACCGATACCGCGACCAGCCCGGCCAGCACGATGCTGATGATCACCAGCCCGCTGTGCGAGAGGCTGCGGCGGCGCGAGAGCTGCTCGAGCGCGAACACGACGCCGCCCAGCGGCGTGTTGAACGCGGCGGCGATGCCGGCCGCAGCGCCGGCGACCATCAGGTCGTGGGCGTCGATGCCGCTGCCGGGCGAGAGCCAGCGCTGCGCGTTCTGCATGATCCCGGCGCCGATCTGCACGGTGGGCCCTTCGCGTCCGATCGACAGCCCGCCCAGCAGGCCGGCGGAGACCAGCCCGATCTTGTGCAACGAAATGGGCAGCGACACCAGCCGCAGCCGCTGCGGCGCCGGCATCGCGTCGTCGAGCGCCGCGACGACCTGCGGGATGCCCGAGCCCTGCGCCGCGGGGATGAAGCGCCGCGTCCACCACAGCACGGCAACCGTCACGGCCGGCGTCCACAGCAGAGGCAGCCAGGGGCCTGCACCGCCCAGCGCGCCCAGCAGCGCGTACGCGCCGCTGGCCAGATCGGACAGCAGCGTGAAGCCCACCACCACGAGCCCGGTGAGCACCGCGTAGGCGAGAACGACGGCACGATCGACCCACTGCCGCCCGCCGGCAAGTTCGTTGCGCAGGTTGCGCCAGAAGTCGGGGGAGTGGTCGCGCATCTTCGTCACGAAAGCAGGCTGTCGGGCGCCCGAGGGTGATTCTCTTCTGCCGTCGGTCCGGCGGCGGCCCGCGCGCCCGGGTCGGTCGTCAGGGCGCGCGCTCCGCCGGGATCGCCCGCACCGAGAGCACGCCGTCGATCGCGGCGATCGCGCGGATCACCGCCGCGTCCGTCGGGCTGTCGACGTCGACCAGCGTGTACGCCATCTCTCCGCGCGACTTGTTGACCATGTTGTGGATGTTGAGGCCGGCCTCCGCCATCGCCGTGGAGATCTGCCCGAGCATGTTGGGAACGTTGGCATTGGCGATCGCCACCCGGTGCGGCGATTCGCGCGGCATCTCGACGGCGGGAAAGTTGACGGCGTTGTCGATGGTGCCGTTGTCGAGGAATTCGCGGACGCTGTCCACCACCATCGCCGCGCAGTTCTCCTCGGCCTCCGCCGTCGACGCCCCCAGGTGCGGCAGCGCGATGACGTTGGGCTCGCGCAGCAGCGCGGCACTGGGGAAGTCGCACAGGTAGCACTTCAGCCGGTGCGAGCGCAGCGCCGCGGCGACCGCCGCCTCGTCGACGATCGCGTCGCGCGCGAAGTTGAGGAGCACCGCCCCGGGCTTCGCGACCGCGAGCCGGGCGCCGTCGATCAGGTGCCGCGTCGCGGCCACCAGCGGCACGTGCAGCGTGACGAAATCGGCGTGCCTGAGCACCTCGTCGATCGAATTGGCCTTGCGCACGCTCGACGGCAGCCGCCACGCCGCGTCGACGGTGATCTCCGGGTCGAAGCCGATCACCTTCATGCCGAGCTTGATCGCCGTGTCGGCGACCAGGCTGCCGATCGCGCCGAGGCCGACGATGCCGAGCGTGCGGTTCGGGAGCTCGACGCCGGCGAACTGCTTCTTGCCGTCCTCGACGCGCGCCTCGAGGTCCGGCGCCTCCGGGTCGAGGCCCGCGACGTAGCCTGCCGCGGGCATCAGGTTGCGCGCGGCGATCAGCAGCGCGGCCAGCACCAGCTCCTTGACCGCGTTGGCGTTCGCACCCGGCGCATTGAACACCGGCACGCCGCGCGTCGACATCTCGGCGACCGGGATGTTGTTGGTGCCCGCGCCGGCGCGCCCGATCGCCTTGACGCTCTGGGGAATCGCCATCGCGTGCATGTCGTGCGAGCGCACGATGATCGCGTCGGGATCCTCGACCGCCTTGCCGACCGTGAAGCGCGCGCCCGGGAAGCGGTGCAGCCCGCGCGCGGAGATCTGGTTGAGCGTGAGGATGCGATGGTGGCTCATCGTCCGCTCAGCCGTGCCGGCGCTCGAAGTCCTTCATGTAGTCGACCAGCGCCTGCACGCCCTCGACCGGCATCGCGTTGTAGATCGACGCGCGCATGCCGCCGACCGAGCGATGGCCCTTGAGCTGGACCATGCCGCGCGCCTTCGCCCCGTCGAGGAACGCCGCGTCGAGCGCTTCGTCGGCGAGCTTGAACGGCACGTTCATCCGCGAGCGGTCCTCGCGCCGCACCGGGCTCACGTAGAACGCGCTCTCGTCGAGAACGTCGTAGAGCAGCTTCGCCTTGGCGACGTTGCGCTGCTCGACCGCGGCGAGCCCGCCCTGCGCCAGCAGCCACTCGAACACCAGCCCGGCGACGTAGATCGCGTAGGTCGGCGGCGTGTTGAGCATCGAGTCGGCCGCCGCCTGCTCCTTCCAGTGGAACGCGGACGGCGTGATCGGCAGCGCGCGATCGAGCAGGTCGTCGCGGACGATGACCAGCGTGAGTCCCGCCGGACCGATGTTCTTCTGCGCCCCGCCGTAGATGACGCCGTAGCGCGCGACGTCGATCGGCCGCGACAGGATGTGCGACGACATGTCGGCGACCAGCGGCACGTCGCCGGTCTCCGGCGTCCAGTGGTACTCGACGCCGCCGATGGTCTCGTTGGTGCACACGTGGACGTACGCCGCGCCCGGATCGAGCTTCCAGGTCCCGCGCGCCGGGACGTACGTGAACTTCCCGTCCTCGGCCGACGCGGCGACGTTGACGGCGCAGTACCTGCGCGCCTCCTTGATCGACTTCTTCGACCACTCGCCGGTGTTGACGTAGTCGGCGCTCTTCCTGTCGCCGAGCAGGTTCATCGGCACGATCGCGTTCTCCGCGATCGCCCCGCCCTGCAGGAACAGCACCTTGTATCCCGCCGGGATCGCCAGCAGCGTGCGCAGGTCGGACTCGGCCTTGGCGGCGATGCCGACGAACTCCTTGCCGCGATGGCTCATCTCCATCACCGACATGCCGCTGCCGTGCCAGTCGAGCATCTCGGCGGCGGCCTGGCGCAGCACTTCCTCGGGCAGCACGGCGGGTCCCGCGCTGAAATTGATCGCTCGCATCGATGGGTTCCGGGGTGGGTTGACGTTGGCCGAAGGCGGATTGTAGCGTGCCGGTGCAGGATGCCCCGGGCCACGGGGCTCATCACGGGAGCGAGCCGGCAATGCGCGTATTCCAGATCGAAGGCGATTGGGGCATGGACCACCTGAAGCTCGCCACCCGGCCCGATCCCGAGCCGGGGCCGGGGGAGGTCGTGCTCCGGATGAAGGCCTCGTCGCTCAACTACCGCGATCTCGTCGTTCCCGAGCGCGGCTATGGCAGCCACACCGGCACGCTGCCGCTGATCCCGGTGTCGGACGGCGTCGGCGTGGTGAGCGCGGTCGGCGCCGGCGTGCGGCGGGTGGCCCCGGGGAATCGCGTCTGCCCGACCTTCTTCCAGCACTGGATCGGCGGCGAGGCGAGCCTCGCCCGCCTGACCGGCTCGCTCGGCGGCCCGCTCGACGGGACGATGGCCGAATTCATGTGCCTGTCCGAGGAGGGCGTGGTCAAGGTGCCGGAGCGGCTGACCGACGTCGAGGCGGCGACGCTGCCCTGCGCCGCGCTGACGGCGTGGAGCGCGCTGACCGCCTTTGCCGCCGTCAAGCCGGGCGACCGCGTGCTGGTGCAGGGCTGCGGCGGCGTCGCGCTGTTCGCGCTGACCTTCGCCAGGCTGCTGGGCGCGCACGTCACCGTGATCTCCTCCAGCGACGAGCGCATCGGGCGCGCCCGGCAGCTCGGCGCCGACGCGGCGGTCAATTACCGCGCCGTGCCCGAGTGGGCCCGGGCGACGCGGGAGATCACCGACGGCCGCGGCTACGACCTCATCGTCGAGCTCGGCGGCGAGAAGACGCTGCCGCAGTCGCTGCGCTGCATCCGGCCGGGCGGAACGGTGGCGCTGATCGGCGTGCTGTCGGGCGGCACGATGGCGAGCGCGCTCGGCCTCGTCGTCACCCGCCAGGTGCGCCTCCAGGGCGTGACCGTCGGTCACCGCGACGGCTTCGAGGCGATGCTGCGGGCCATCGAGCAGCACCAGGTCAGGCCGGTCGTCGACCGGGTCTTCGCCTTCGACGCGCTGAAGGAGGCGCTGGCCTACCTCAGGAGCGGCGCGCAGTTCGGCAAGATCTGCATCGCCCACTGACCGCGGCGCGGCGACGCGCGCGGCGCCGCGTCATCCGCCGCGGAACCAGAACCGGGTCTCCCGCGTGCGGGCGAGCGCCGACACCGTCTTGATGCCGGCGTCCTCGGCATACGCGAGCACCGCCTGCAGCAGCTGCGCCATCGCGAAGACGTCGTAGGTCGCGTCGTGCGGGCGCCGGCCGCCGGTCTTCATCTTCTCCAGCCAGTAGTCCATCGTGGCCAGCTCGTTGTCCTCCCCGCCGACGACGGCGGCCGCCGCCGCCAGGTCGATCCACTCGCCGTCGAGCGCCGGAAGGCGGTGAAGCCGGGCGGCGCGCGCGATCATCTGCCGGACGAAGTCGGGGTTGTAGGTGACGATCGGGCCGCCGGCCGCGAGGTCGAGCAGCGCGCGCGCAGTCTTCGCGCCAGGCGGAGCCGCCGGCGACCGCCGGGTCGGGCAGCGCGCAGTAGCGCAGGTCGGACACCCGGAAGGCCCCCGCCGCCACCGGCAGCGCCGCGATGCCGGTGACGCGGTCCCGGCGGATGCTGGTGCCGGTGACGTCGACGTCCATCACGACGAAGCGGACGTCCGCGAGCCGCCGGTCCTCGCGCTCGACGGGGAACAGCAGCCACCGCACGCCGTCGGCCAGCCACCGCGGCAGCATCACGGGCAGAAGTCCAGCTTGAGCCGTTCCTGCAGCGACTCGGCCTGGCTCAGCGATTCGCGCAGGATCCGCTGCTGCAGCTCGTCGAGCGCGTACGGGTCGACGCGGTTCGCGTCCCCGCCGTCCTTGAACGAATCGAGCTGGCGCCGCAGGCGGATCGCCTGGACGTAGCGGAAAGCGGCGATGTCGCCGCCGATGGCGCCGAGCGAGCGGTTGATGCGCTGGCCGACGATGCGCAGCCGCTCGACGGTATTGGCCGCGCGCACGCCGTTGGCGATCGCGTAGATCCGTGCCACGTCGACGAACAGCCGGCTGCCCTGGGTCTTGAGATCGATGGTGCCCCTGGTGCCGGCCGCCGTCGGTGGCGAAGCGGCTGAAACGGCCGATCGGCGGCCCGACCTCGAGCGCGTTCAGCGCCATGTGATTGAGGAAGATGGTGTTGCCCTTGGCCTCCGCGAGCACGTGCTCGAGCAGCGCGTCGGCGAGGCGCTCGTCGCCGTGCACGCCCCGCAGATCGAAGAAGATGGTCGCGTTCAGCAGGGCCGTCGGCGTCGTCGCGCGGATCCACCCGGAGAACTTCGCCTGCCATTCGGCGACGCTCAGGCACAGGTCCGGATTGCTCGCCATGATGTTGCCCTTGCACAGCGTGAAGCCGCAGGCGTCCAGCGCCTCGTTGACGGCCCGCGCGAAATCGAGCAGGCCGGCGCGGATGCGCTCGCTGTCGCCGCCGTCGGGCGGCAGGAACACGATGCCGTTGTCCTGATCGGTGACGAACCCCTGCTCCTCGCGCGCCTCCGAGCCGAAGGCGAGCCAGCAGAACGGCGCGGAGAGTTCCCTTCCCGCCCCCAGCACCGCCAGCAGGCGCCGCGAGATGCGGCCGTTCATCGACGACACCAGGCGCATGAACTGGCTGACCTCCATCCCCTGCCGGAAGACGCGCTCGCCGAATTCCCGCACCTTGCGCGCGAGCTCCACCAGTTCGTCGACGCTGCGCGCCTCGTCGATCGGCTGGAACACGTGCGCGATTCCCTGCTGCTGCGCGCGAAAGATGTCGCGTTCGGACACCAGGCCGACCACCTGCCCCTCGGAGCTCTTCAGCAGCAGATGGCGGAACTGGCTCTGCGCCATCTCGATGCCGGCCTCGAGCACCGTCGCGGTGTCCTCGATGCTGCGCGGGGCCGGCGTCATCACCTGTGCCACCGGCGTCGCGTGCGCAAGCCGCTGCGCGATGCCGCGCGCGATGAGGTCGGTGTGGGTCACGATGCCCTCGACGGCATCCGGCGAGCCGACGAGCACCGAGCCGATCCCGCGCTCGACCATCAGCGCCGCGACGTCGGCGATCGAATCCCCGGGCGCCACGCAGATCGACGTCGGCCGCGCCGACGCTGCGCACCGGCAGCGCCAGCGCCTGGTCCGCCTGCTGACGCGAGCGCGCCAGCTCGGCGACCGCCGCGCGCAGCTGCAGGTGCTCGTCGCGCAGCCGGAGCCCGATCCAGCGCAGCAGCGCCGGCTCGGCGAGCCAGCGCTCGATGTCCTCGCCGTCGACCTGCCACAGGTAGCAGTCCGCGTCCGCCGAGTACACCCGCCAGCTCGCGCCGCGGTCCAGGATCGACTCCGCCGGAAACAGCCCGCCGGGCCCGAGGCTGGCGTCCGCACCCAGCGATGCCCGAGCCGGATCGAACTCCGTCGAGCGCACCCGGCCGTCCCGGACGATCCAGAAGCTGGGAGCCGCCAGCGCGATCTCGGGGTGGAAGATGGTGCTCCCGCGACGGAAGAAGACGATGCTGCAGTGCGCCATAAGCGCCCTGAGGCGATCGCCCGGCACGCGGTCGAACGGAGGCAAGCTGCTGATTCTTTTCAATTCATCCGCAAGGATGAACTCGCAGGAAGGATCCACGTTGTTCCCGGATGAGGTGGCGGGCGCGAACGACGTTCGGCGCGCGGGACCGGCCGGCTCCCTGTGGCAAATATACCCGGCTCCGGGCCGGGCGAACATGGTGCGGCGCCGCGACGCCGCCCGCGCGATCGCGTTTCCTGCCGCCCGGCCGCCGATGCCCCGCATCCGGCGGCCGCGCGTTGACGTTTCCTTGATCTTCAGGCGTATATTCTTCCGCCGTGGCTGGGCGCATTGCGCCCGGACCGCGCTGTGGAGCAGGTACGGGGATCGTGATCAAAAATCAAGGAGGATGAATGGACACGAGTGGCAAAGCGTACTGGTCGGCAACGCTGGGATTGCTGACCAAGGTACTCGTCGTATGGTTTCTGGTGTCGTTCGGCGCCGGCATCCTGTTCGCGCCGTTGCTGAACAACATCCATCTGGGCGGCTATCCGCTCGGCTTCTGGTTCGCCCAGCAGGGCTCGATCTACGTGTTCGTGGTGCTGATCTTCTATTACGCCAAGAAGATGAACGCAGATCGACCGCGAATTCGACGTTCACGAAGACGACTGAGGACGCGACCATGGATCTCCAAACAATGACCTATCTGGTAGTGGGCGCGACCTTCGCGCTCTACATCGGCATCGCCTTCTGGTCTCGCGCCGGCACCACCAGCGAGTTCTACGTCGCCGGCGGCGGTGTGCCACCCGGTGCTGAACGGCATGGCGACGGCGGCCGACTGGATGTCGGCGGCCTCGTTCATCTCGATGGCCGGCCTGATCTCCAACATGGGCTACGGCGGCGGCCTGTTCCTGATGGGCTGGACCGGCGGCTACGTGCTGCTGGCGATGCTGCTGGCGCCGTACCTGCGCAAGTTCGGCAAGTTCACCGTGCCGCAGTTCATCGGCGACCGCTACTACTCGAAGTCGGCCTCGACGGTGGCCGTGCTGTGCCTGCTGGTGGCGTCGCTGACCTACGTCATCGGCCAGATGACCGGCGTCGGCGTGGCGTTCTCGCGCTTCCTCGGCGTGTCGAACGACGACCGGCGTCTACGTCGGCATGGGCATCGTGTTCCTGTACGCGGTGTTCGGCGGCATGAAGGGCATCACCTACACCCAGGTCGCGCAGTACGTGGTGCTGATCTTCGCCTACACCATTCCGGCGATCTTCATCTCGCTGCAGCTGACCGGCAACCCGATTCCGCAGCTGGGGCTGGGCTCCGACCTGGTCGGGCACCGACATGACGCTGCTGGCCAAGCTCGACCACGTCGTGACCGAGCTCGGCTTCGGCAAGTACACGACGACGACGGCGGGCAGCACGCTCAACATGTTCGTCTACACGTTCTCGCTGATGATCGGCACCGCGGGCCTGCCGCACGTGATCATGCGCTTCTTCACCGTGCCTCGGTCAAGGACGCGCGCTCGTCCGCCGGCTGGGCGCTGGTGTTCATCGCGATCCTCTACACGACGGCTCCGGCGGTCGCGGCGATGGCCCGGGTGAACCTGCTGCGCACGGTCAACGTCGCGGTCCAGCCGAACACCGACCTGTTCGCGCCGGATGCCAGCCTCAAGTACGACGAGCGTCCGGACTGGATGAAGCGCTGGGAAAAGACCGGCCTGTTGAAGTTCGAGGACAAGAACGGCGACGGCCGCATCCAGTACTACAACGACAAGACCAAGAACCCGGAGGTCATCAAGAAGGCCGAAGCCGCCGGCTGGAAGGGCAACGAGCTGACGGTCAACGCCGACATCATCGTGCTGGCCAACCCGGAGATCGCGCTGCTGCCGAACTGGGTGATCGCGCTGGTGGCCGCCGGCGGTCTGGCGGCGGCGCTGTCCACCGCGGCGGGGCTGCTGCTGGCGATCTCCTCGGCCATTTCGCACGACCTGGTCAAGAACGTGTTCAACCCGGATATCAGCGAGAAGGGCGAACTGATGGCCGGCAAGGTCGCGATGGCGGTGCTCCATCGTGGTCGCCGGCTATCTGGGGCTGAATCCGCCCGGCTTCGCGGCGGGAACGGTGGCGCTGGCATTCGGTATCGCGGCCAGTTCGCTGTTCCCGGCGATCATGATGGGTATCTTCAGCAAGAAGATGAACAAGGAAGGCGCGATCGCCGGCATGCTGGCGGGCCTGTTCATCACGCTGTTCTACGTGTTCGCGCACAAGGGCATCTTCTTCATCAAGGGCACCGAGTACCTGGACCTGATCGGCGGGCCGAACTCGTTCTTCGGCATCACGCCGGAGGCCTTCGGTGGCGTCGGCGCGATGGTGAACTTCGTCGTGGCCTTCGTGGTGGACAAGATGACCCCGGAGCCGCCGGAGCACATCCAGCACCTGGTGGAAAGCGTGCGTACTCCGCGCGGCTCCAAGGCGGTGGACGGCGCCCACGCCTGACGCGGCACCAGCCCGGACTGCGCGCCTGACTGCGTCGGGCGCGCAGCGCAACCCCGAACCCCGCCGGGACTCACCGGCGGGGTTCTTCTTTGTGAACGGTCACCGGCTGAATCTTGACGGATGCCGGCACGCGGGAGGCCCGCATGGTTTTTGACGTCAGCGTCGCCTTGACCTGGATTCTGTTCCTGGCGCTGTTTCCGATGGCGTTTTTCTGGCTGCGCCGGGCCTGGCGCATCTTCGTCCGCCGCGACTTTTCGCAGGTGGCGCTGAAGGGCGGCGAGAGCGCCGGCCAACCCCGCGAAGTTCGCGCCGTTCGATGCCGCGATCAATCTGATCGCGGGCGGCATCGCCGTCCTGGTCATCCTGGGCGTGGCCGCCGGCGAACTCGAATACAAGACCTGGACGGCGATCGCCGGCTCGACCCTGTGGTGCAAGATCATCGCCAATTTCATCCTCCGCCGGCACGCGCACCCCATCGGCGCGGGCCGCAAGCCGTGAGCCGGCCGGTGCGCCGGACACGTTGACGGCGCGCGCCGGCCGCCGCATCCTTCGGCTTCGCCCGCGGCGGGAAGCCGCATCCGCGCCGCGCGGCGATTCCGGACCACGGGCACAGGCGCGACATGGGCAATTCGGTACTCATCGTCGAAGACGACCGCGATCTCGCGCGCAACCTCGCCGACTTCCTGCAGATGCAGGGGTACCTGACCGACTACGCGTCGGACGCCCACTCGGCGGTGCACCTGCTGGGCGGCAACGACTACGATCTCATCGTGCTGGACCTGATGCTGCCGGGCCAGGACGGCCTGACGCTGTGCGGCCGGATCCGCAACGAGCTGCACAATCGCGTCCCGATCGTCATGCTGACCGCGAAGGACGAGATCGACACCAAGGTCTCCGCGTTCGACGTCGGCGCCGACGACTACGTCGTCAAGCCGGCCGCGCTGCGGGAGATCGAGGCCCGCATCCGGGCGCTGATCCGCCGTGCCGCCGGGCGCGAGCTGGACGGCGAAGTCCTGGAGGTCGGCGACCTGCGCCTGGACACCGGAACGATGCGTCTCGAGCGCGCCGGCCAGGCGGTCGCGCTGCCGCCGGTCCCGCTGAAGATCCTGGAGCTGCTGATGCGCCGCTCGCCCAACGTGGTGCACCGGTCGATGATCCAGCGCGAGGTCTGGGGCCAGGAGCCGGGCGACAACCACGCGCTGATCGTCCACATGCACACGCTGCGCAGTGCGGTGGACAAGCCGTTCGGCCGGCAGCTGGTGCACACGGTGCGCGGCTTCGGCTATCGGGTGGCCCTTGTCCAGCCCGGGCTATGAAAGCCTGCGCAAGCGGCTGGTGCTGCCCTTCGGGCTGCTCGGACTGTTCGTCAGCGCGCTGCTGAGCGGCATCACCTTCTGGCTGGTGGCGGACATCGAGGAATACGCCACCGAGCGGGTGCTGCAGGTCGAGATGGAGAGCTTCCGCCACCGGCGCGAGCGCGATCCGGCCGCATCGCCGCCGTCGGCGTCGCTGATCCACGGCGATTTCCTGCCGTCTGCCGATTTTCCCCTCGATCGTGCCGCCCAAGACCGAGGCGCAACGCTTCCAGCGGCGGACGATCGACGGCCGCGAGTACACCGTGCTGGTCGAGGACATCGCCGGCCGGCCCTACGCGCTGCTCCACGACCGGACGGTGATCGACGCCGGCCTGACCGACCTCGCGTGGGTGCTCGCGATCGGCTCGATTCTGATGGGGATCCTGTCGGCGCTGGTCGGCCACGTCCTCGCCGGCCAGGTGGTGCGCCCGATCCGCCGCCTGCTCACCGACATCTCGGAGAAGTCGTCGGCGATCGACATCCGCGCCGGCGCGCCGCTCACCTTCTCGGCGGCGAACTATCCCGACAACGAGATCGGGCAGCTGGTGCGCGCACTCGACGAGTTCGCGCTGCGCCTGCACGGGTTCGTCCAGCGGGAGAGCGACTTCGCCGCCGACGTCAGCCACGAGCTGCGCACGCCGATCGCGGTGATCCGCGGCGCCGCCGAGGTGCTGGCCGAGTACCGCGAGTTCCCGGAGCCGGTCCGCGAGCGGCTGCTGACCATCCACCGGCAGGCGGTGCGCATGGGCGAGATCGTCGACGCCATGCTGCTGCTGGCCCGGGAGAACAGCCTCTCCGGGGACCCCGCCTGCGCGATGGCGGAAGTCGTCGAGGAGGCGATGGCCGACTGCCGGCCCTGGCTCTACGGCCACCCGATCGAGATCGTGTTCGACATCCGCGAGCGCCCGATCGTGGCGGTCGAACGCTCGCTCGCCTACGTCGTCATCAGCAACCTGCTGCGCAACGCCTGCGTGCACACGCGCGAGGGCAGCATCACCATCCGGCTGACGAGCGACCGCGTCGAGATCATCGACACCGGTACGGGGATCGCCGAGCACCGCTTCCCGGAGATCTTCGACCGCCACGTCAAGGGCGAGCAGAGCAGCGGGAGCGGGCTCGGCCTGTCGATCGTCGCCCGGATCACCGAAATGATCCGCTGGAAGATCGGGATCGAGAGCCGGTCGGGCACCGGGACCCGCGTCACGGTCCGGTTCGCGGTTCCCGAGGGGGTCGCTCCCGGGTGAGCCGCCATCGCCTGCAGGCAGGGTCGGGCTACTGCGCCGTCACGTGCCGCAACTCGGTCGTCGTCCGGCGCAGGCGGTCGGCGATGGTGAGCGCCAGCGCACGATAGGTCTTGATCGCAATCGAGTGATTGCGCTCGCCGAGCTGCTCCAGCGCCGACCGCGAGATCGAGTAGACGGTGCAGTCGGTGTCGCAGATGCCGTCGGCGGAGCGGGCGATGTGCTGCAGCAGCGCCATCTCGCCGAAGACCACACCCGGCGCGAAGGTCGCCAGGCGCTTCGTCTTCCGCGGGTCGGCGGGATCGCGCAGCACCATGGTCACCGTGCCCCGGACCAGGACGTACATGCGGTCGCCGGGATCGCCCTCCCGGAACAGGATCGTCCCGCGCGGGAATGCCTCGCGCACCATCGCCTCGCGCAGCTCGGCGACGTCGGCCGCATCCATGTCGCGGCACAGATCGGCACGCTCGAGCGGCAGCTCGCCGCGCACGGCGAGACGATCCCCGGCGGCGGCGAGGACGGCCTCCTCGCACCACTCCAGCGCGCGGTCGGCATCGGGCATCCACCGCGCCAGCGCCGGCGGGCAGCCCCGCTCCAGCGACCGGCGCCGGTCGTCCCCCTCGGGCAGCCCGGCGATCACGAGCTGCCCGTCGCGCCGCGCCATCCGCCGCGCGAGGTCGCCGATGACGTGAGCCGCGGTCGCATCGACCGCGTTCGCGCGCCCGCAGTCGAGGACGACGTAGCGCGCCGCGCCGGCCTTGGCGGCGACCTCGTGCGCGAGCCGGTCGGCGGTGCCGAAGAACAGCTGCCCCTCCAGCTCGAACAGCGCGATCTCCCCGCCCGACTCCTGCAGCAGCCCCATCTCCTCGGCGCTGCGCTGCCGCAGCGAATGCCGGGTCGCCCGGGTCGCGTAGCGGCGCACGACCTTGCGGCTGCTCTTGACCGCGAAGATGGCGACCGAGACGGCAACGCCCATGGCAACGCCGGCGAGCACGTTGACGAGCAGCGAGGTGAGCGCGACCGCGGCGACGATGACGAGGTCCGCGACGCTCTCGGTCGCGGTGCCCGCGCGGGCGCGGAGTTCGGCGACGAGCGCGAGCGTCGAGCGATCGAGCATGTCGACGGCGATCACGAGCATCACCCCGGCCAGCGCCGCGAGCGGGATGGCGGCGATCCACCGCGATGCGGTGACGACGGCGCCGACGAGGATCACCGAAGTGAGCACCGCGGACAGCCGCCCGCGGCCGCCCGCCCGGAACGACGCGAGGCTGTTCGACGCCACGCCCGCAATGGGCACGCCGCCGCAGAGCCCGCAGAGCACGTTGCCCAGGCCCTGCCCCATCAGCACGCGGTTGCTGTCGAAGCGCTCATGGCTGAGATCGCCGACGATCCGGGCGACGAGCAGCGACATGACGGCGCCGACGAGGGCGACCCCGAGCGCGGGCCCGATCGCGAGCACGGTGGTGCGCAGCGCGTTTCCGGTGGTGAATCCGCTCACCGTTCGCCACGCGCCGGGAAGGTCCTCCCATCCGGGCAGCGGCCCGATGGTCGCGCCCGCCCCGGCTCCGGCGAGCAGCGAGCCCAGGGCGTAGTGGCTTGCCGCGCCGGCGATCAGCCCGCCGAACAGCGCCACGGGGCCGATGCGCAATCGCCGCGCCAGCGCGATGGTGGCGACGGTGATCGCGCCGACGAGCAGGCTTCGCGGCTGCACCTCGGCGGCGAGTTCCGCCAGCCCGTAATGCCACGGCGAATGCGCCAGGCCGAGCAGCGGCGACAGCTGCGAGACGGCGATCACGAGGGCTACGCCGTTGCGGAAGCCGGCGAGAACCGGGAGTGGAACGAAGCGAACGGCGTTGCCCAGCCGGAGGGCGCCGAAGCCGATCTGCAGCACGCCCGCGAGCGCCACGCACAGGAACGCGGCCGTGAGCACCCGCGGCAGCCCCGCAGCCGTCGGCTCGCCCATTCCCGGCGTCAGGAGCATGGTGGCGATCAGCGCATTCACGACCAGGCACGACGCCGTCGCCGGACCGCTGCGCAGCTGCAGGCTGCCACCCGCGAGGCAGGCCGCGAGCCCGCCGACCGCCGCCGCCACCAGCCCGGCCGCCACGCCGAGCCCGGCGAAGCTGGCGCCGAGCGGCGCCAGCGTCAACGTCCCGATCGGGACGGCGACCGAGAACGCCACCAATGCGCCGGTGAGACCGGCGTTGACTTCGCGGCGCCAGGAGGCGCGATCGGGCGTCTCGTTCGGGATCGGGGACGGTGTCATGGCATTCGCGGGCGATATCGCGCATGGCGCAAAGGCGCGCCGACCGGCACGGATGCAATGTGCGAGCCCGCCCAGACCGAATGTTAAACGCGATGGGCTCGACGCGCGCGGCGGTGCGTCGATACCGGCGGCCGGACGGGCGGCGCCCCGCTCCCCGCGCCTTGTCGCGGACGGCGATGCCCGGCCGGGGCGTTCCCGGCCCTATAATCGCCCGTCACGGTTCGATACGGGGGGCAAACGATGAGCGACGCGGCGGCAGGCGGATCGACAGCGCGTGCCCGCGCGCAGGCGACGTTCGCGCGGCTGCACGAACGCCAGATGAAATGGGTCCGCAACAGCGGGATGTCCGGCCTGCTGGTGCTGCTCGTGCTTGGGATGTTCGTCTTCCCGGCAGCGCTCACGAACGCTGCGGCGTCGCGTTTCGCCTACGACGTCCTGCTGACGCTGATCCTGCTCTCCGGCGTCGTTGCGGTGGTCGAGCACCGCCGGCTTGCGATCGCGCTCGCCGCGCTGAGCATCGTCGTGGTCGTCGGGCGCTGGGCGGAGTGGACGGTTCCGGCACGCATACTGCCGCCGCTGCGCGACGTCTCCACCTTGGCGGCGCTGCTGGTGCTCGCGGCCGCCGTCGGCATCAACGTGTTCGCGTCCGGCCGCGCGCTGGCCGACCGGATCTTCGGCGCGATCGTGCTCTACCTGCTGCTCGGCCTGATGTGGGCGATGGCCTACGCCAGGTGGCGTCGACGGTACCCGGCGCGTTCACCGGGTCCGGGCGCGTCCCGACGGACCTGCTGGAGCACCAGGTTGCCGGAATGAGGTTTCTGATCTTGGCATAAACCGGGTCCGCTTGCTCGGTCAGCCGCATGCTTAAGCCGAAGAACGCGAACAGGACAACGGCGGCGGCGACCGCTCCAGCGACCCAGAGCGGGACGAACCTGCAACCTTCGGCAGTCGATCCTGCACGCCCTGCCAATGCGGCGACAATTCGCGCTCATACTCACCGCCGTGCTGGCGGATCAGTTCGTAGGTCATCTCGCGGATCCGCGCGAGCTGATCGCTGCCGTCGGCGGCGAGCCGATAGCGGCCCTGAAAGCCGAGGCTCAGGCAGACGAAGAGCAACCCGAGGAGATCGAGATGTTCCTTCGGCGCGGACTGGGCGTCCTTGAGAATGCGGAAAAAGGTCTCGCCCGCGGAAGCCTCCTTGTAGAAGGTGATCAGAAGGCTCTGCTTGCTCCAAATGCTTTGCGCGCCCCACGGTGTGTTGAGGATGGCCTCGTCGATCAGGCCGCACAGCGCGTAGCAGGCCCACGCCGCTGTCCGCGGATCGACGTCGGCGTGGTGCACGTTCTTCTCGTAGCTGTGGATTGCCGCGATGACCTCGTGCCTGAGGCCGGCGACGTCGTCGTGGCGGCGGGTCTGCTGCAGCTGACGGACGAGGGTCAGGATCGGGCCGCTTTCCGCAAGCAGGCGGTTGGCGCCGAACGCCTCAGGGGAGACCTCGGCAATGCCGTCCGCAGACGGGTCCCCTAGCCGTTCAGGCGCAGTCGCTGCGGGACGCGCCGCATCGGATAGGCCGCGGCGCCGACCGCCGGGGGTTGGCATGAACACCGTCCGGTCGGATTCATCTGACGGGCGAAACGGGTCGGCGTCGTTCTGCATCGCCTCACCACTTGATGGCCCAGAGCGTCATGGTCAGGTTCGGAAACGTGCCAGCGACATGCAAGGCCAACACGCCCGAGCGGGCGATCTCCGTCCACAACTCGTGGTTCTTGTCGATCTCAAAGTAGCTGGCGCCAGCGTGATACGGTACCTGCCGCGGCGCTGTCGGCCGCGTACGCAAAGGCACGCCGGGGAGCGCGTGGTTGACGAGGTCGCGGATCTTTTCGATCGAGGCGACCTTGCTCTGGTCGCGGAAGGCCCGGGTTAGCTGGTCCGGGTCCATGTCGGCACTAACCTCAAGAATGAAGGCGGCGCTGTCGAGCAGGCTGCGGTCGTGGATAATTGCGCGGCGAATGCCGAAGTTCAGTTCTTCGATGGGGATGGCGGTTGCGGTCGGGTCCATGACCAAGGTCAAGGAACGGATGATCGCATCCTCGACCGGGCGAAAACTCTCGATCAGCCGGTCATGGCGATACTCCGGAATGACTTCGAGGCGCTTGGCCTCGGTCGTGAAGGTTGCCAGTTCGCCGGCGATAGCGAGGAAGTGGCGGTAGAGCTCCTCCGGATGCACGCCTCCGGCTTCAGCGAGGTGGCGGAAGACCGGTTCGATCCGGTTGACGATCTGCAGCAACAGGAAGTCCGAGAGCTCCGCTACTCCGCCGCGGCCGGCCAGCGACACGCGCCCAGCCAAGACCTCGCCGCGCTGCGCAAGCAGGCCCGCAACCTGTCGCACGAAGCTCGCCAGCTGATTGCTTGCCCGGTGGTCGATGCAGCTCGGGATGAAGTCTTCGTCGAGGACGATCTTGCCGTCGCTGCCGCGGACTTCACGAACGCGCACGATGGGGATGGCGTTCCAGCCGTCGCGCGCTTCGGCCTCAAGCTTCAGCTCCAGCCGCAGCCGGCCGATCTCGATGTCGGCCTTGCGGCCAAGGCTCACAGGTGCCGTGTCATAGACCGTGATTTCCCGTTGCTCGTAGCGCGGCAACAAACCCGCTGCCGATACAATTTCCGCCGCGGCAGCCGGTTCCCGGTCGACCGGCGCGGCAAGCACAACAACCCGATCATGAACATCATCGGGAATTGCAACAGGTGTGGGTGGATCCTGATCCTCCGGGATGCGGAAGGGGATGCCATCCTGCAGGATGCCTCGCGCTCTTGGCACTGAAAGCTGGCCCGTCTCAAGCAGGCCGTGATCGATTTCGATCGAGGCGACGCCCCACGCATATGGACGCTGGACCAGCAGCGCCTCGCGAACCAGATGCTCGAAACAGCGATCCTGTTGTTGAAAATGCTGTGGCCGAAGGAACATTCCTTCCGACCAGATCGGCTTATTGTGCCAAGACATCTTGTTCGGGTCCGGTCGGCGGTATTCGGTCCCCGCTGGGGTCCCGGCAAATCATTTCTTCGCGCCTTTCTTCGACGGATCGATCGATGACACGTCCTCGAAGAACAAGCTGAGTTGGTCTGCAGCCACCGTAAACGTCGTCGTCTGATTCGATGGCAGCGGGATGATCGCCCGCCACGATGCGGTTTCGATCGCTTGGTACGCGGCGGTGGCGCCAAGGAAGCGGACGTGCGTGGGCAGTGTCTTTGAGACCTTGACGATTTCCCCGGGAACCAAGCTGTGCTCGCTTCGCGAGACGAGGTCGTTGCCGAGCACCGCTGCGTCGTCGTCATACAGCTGGAAGAAATCGGCGTTACTGAACGCTGTCGTTGCCGAGAGTTGGTACAGCCGTACCACGATTGGGGACGGGTTGCCGTAGATGTCCGGGTTGACGTCGATGGCAGCGGCCATCTGGCCTTCGATGCGCGTTGCTGGCGGTGGCAACGGCTCCGGCTCCGGCTCGTCGCTGCCACAGCCAGCAGTCGCGATCGCCGCGCCAACGGAGATGATTGTCGCGAGACCCTTCCACGACCGCGTCTGCATCCTTCTCCCCCTCTCGACGGCTCGGCGCCGGCTCATCGCGGGGCGTCTACCGGACAGCGGCCCGGCGCGCTCTTAGGTATCTTTCGTAGGCCTCGCCAAAAACGCGATAGAACAAGCTACGATATTCGTTGTCGGCGTCGCTGGTGACGGCGGCGTGCAGCTGTACGAATGCGTCCCAGTAACGCGATTTCTTGGATGTGAGCAGCGCGCCGACCCCGCCATCATCACCTGCGCGCCTTTTGATAAATTCCGGGTTGAAGCGGCGCAGGAGGTCGGTCCAGGCTTCTTGCATCCCCGCCAGCACCGCCATTTGATGCTGCGTGATGTCGGCAAACGCGTCCTGGAAAGCCTGCGGCGCCGGAAGGTAGCCACGCTCGTCGCCGGTCAGCAGCGTTTCCATGGTATCGTCGACGCCGAGGGTGAACTTGAGCGGGTTGTTTTCGGCCGACCGGAATTCGGTTGCGGCGACACCGAGCTCTCGCTTGACCGTTTTCCGCGCCTCCAGAGTTACGATGACGCCCTCGATGACCGTGCGAAAGATCTCACCGATGCTATGCATCGTCGCACCGGGGTCGCTGATGTGACCAGCGAGCCCGCCAATCCCGGCTCCGTCGAGAAAGGCGGCAAGCAGATTGGCGTCGGTGGCACTCGTTCCTTGGGGCGAGGCCGGCACGCCCATTCCCAGGAACTCCGGGTGCCGCCGCCGGGACGCTGGAGGGGCGTGGCGTACTGTCTGAGGTTGCTGCACTTTGACGACCAGGGGCCGCATCTGGAATGGCGACGACATTCCAGTTCGTGGGTATGGTGCTGCTCTGTCGCGGCGACGCTGGCGATGCTGCATCCTGAACGCCGATACGCGCCGCTTCCATCTTCGCTGGATTGGCCGCCGGCGGGGCAAAGGCATCGTCCAGCCCCAACGGGCCATCGAGATCCGCCAACCCGCGGCTGCGCCGGCCGGTGCTTAACCGGGCATCGAGGGAGAATAGTTGCCCGTCTTTAGAGCCCTCTGCCGAGGTTGAGATTGACCCAGGGTAATACTGCGGTGCGAACACTGCGTCGCGTCTCTCGTTGTCGAACAGCAGGGCCGCGTTCTCCAAGGGTTCCTCCCTCGTGTCGGGTGGAGTCAGCTCACGTTCGTCATCGACGGGCTCAATAATCGCGACATCCACGCAGTACGGGCCAAGACTTACTTGGTCGCCGTGGTGCACGTCGTGGCTGTTGCCGCGACCAAGCGGCCGCTGGGAACCATTGATGAAAATGCCGTTGGAACTGTTGTCCGTGATGCGAAAGCTGTTCCCGGACCCCTCAACGACGCAGTGAAACTTGGAAATGATCCGAGTGGGATCCGGGAGCGTCCAGTTGTTGCCGACGCTACGACCGATCGTTAGCCGCCCGCGGATCAAGACGCGGGTTGCGTCTTGATCCGCGAAGGCATCCCTGGGGGCGCTGATTGTTAACTTAAGCGCCATGGCGGAAAGCCCATAGTCACGTCACCAAGGCGGGGTGCCGAGGCTCTCACTTGTCGGCTTGGTCTGGTCCGGTCCCGGAACGCTCGGGTCGCTGCCAAGCCTTTAAGTCGCCGCCCGCATCCACCGCCTCCATTGGGGTCACGCTATCACAGCCACACCGCGTCTGTCATGACGAACCTAGCCCGCTTTATGCACGCCGGTACTTTAGTCTTTCCGGATGTTCCAGGTTTATCATCTTCTGGTTGTGTTTAGGCACGCCGAATTTCGCCGCGGCTGGCGGTTGGTTTTGCTTGGGCTGGGGGTTGGCGGGAAAGGGTGAAGGCGGGGCTTTCTGCCCCGGTGTTCATGTGATCAGCCGCGGCAGACGGCCGAGGGCCAAGTGCCAAATCGCTTGGTCGGGGGCGCTGGTTGGCAAGTGGATCTTGATCCTGGTTTTGATCTCGACGACGCGGGCGGCGGTTTTGATCAGACGGAGTCTCAGCGTGTCGAATTGGGCGACGCGCCAAGCAGAGCGTCGTGGCATCAGCGCGCGCAAGCTCCATAGGAGCCAATAGGCGCCGGCGTGCAGAAACAGCCGAAACTGGTTGGCGGTGGGCCTGGGACAAGACGTGCGGTCGGCGGCGAGATGGGTTTTCCAGGCCTTGATAGTGAGATGGACGCCTCCCGCTGACGGCCTGGATCTGCCAGTGTGGAAGCGCAAGGATCCACACATGGGAGACGCCCAGATGCAGTGAACCGCCCCGGGTTGATTGGAGGCTCCAACTCCTGAGAGGACGGACGACAACCGGCCGCCGTCGAAGCGGGCGACAATCTCCTTGTCTTCAAGCGGTGACAGGTGAGGCAGCGGCAGGGTAGGATCAACCATGGCGGGTGAGCACTCCGGAAACGACATGGACCGGCTTTAGTCGGTCGTGAAGAACTTTGCCGGTGGCCGGTTCAGGCGATGGCGGGCGCCTGCGGTGCGGGCGTTCGGATCGTGATCAATGAAGCGATGAGTCGGAGCAGGGCGCGCAAAAGCTGCGCCAGCCAGCGCAGCAGCAGGTGGAAGTTGTAGCCGGCGGCGGCGAGGATGGCATTGGCGCGGTCGCCCTCGTAGCCCTTGAGGTGGTTGCGGCCCATCCGGTGCTCGGCCTTGAGGTGGCCGATGACCGGTTCGACGGCGGCGCGTCGTCGCATCTCTTTCTTGATGGCGGGCGTGACCCGGCGGACCTGGCCGGAGATCCAGACCCGGAAACGATTGGGATAGTCGTTGCCGCGATAGCCCTTGTCGACGTGAATGCGGCGGACCTCGATGCCGGTGAGCGTTTGGACATCGGCTATGGCGGCATTCAGCGTGTGGCCATCCCACGGGTCCGGCTTCGCCGGCCCGAGGACAGGCTCCCGGGTTGCCGTGCAGGGCGCGGGCATGGAGGACGAACTGGCCGCCCTTCGGCTGCGTCACCGGGGTCGCGACGCTGACCTTGCAGCCGAACTCGTAGGGCGCCCGCGCCTTGCCTTTGCCGATGCACTCGACCTCCGGCGCATGCAGGGCATAGAGCTTGCGCCCGCGCTGGCGCCGGTCCTGATCGTGGACCCGCGAAGCCAGCCGCAACAGCGGCGCGAAGGCCTGGCGCAAGCCGTCGTCGTGGGCGGTCTTGCGCGCGATGTCGCGGATCACCCGGCCGAGCCGGGTGCGGAGGAAGCGAAGCGCCCGGCGGGCGCGCTTGAACTGGTGGGCATGGATGTAGCGCCCGACCATGATCGCGGCGCGCTTGGCCACCCGCAGGTAGCTTTGGCGCAGCTTGACCCCATGCCGCTTGGCCAGCGCCACCAGCTTGACCAGGGCGCGATGCATCAGCCGCGCGTCGGTCGGGATGGGCGACGGCCTTGGGCTGGACGGTGGTGTCGACCGCCACCCGCTCCAGGTCCTTCGCAGCCAGCGCTCCGGTCTTGTGGGCGACCGACAGGCTCTCCTGAAGCAGCGCCGCGAGATGCTCCTCACCCAGACGTTGCCGCCAGCGGGTCAGCGACGAGCGGTCGAAGGGCAAGGCGTGCTGAAAGCTCAGCTCGCCGCAGACAGCTGGAAATACGGGTTCTCCAGCCAACGCGCGCACAACGCCTCGTCGGCAGAGTGTGTGCATGTGCTTGAGGATCATCAGCCCGGCGACCAGCCGCGTCGGCAACGGCGGCTGACCCGGCCCCGGCGTGCACACCGAGCGAAAGCGGCGGTCGAGAAAGCCCCAGTCGATCGCGTGGGCCAAACGCGTCAGCGGGTGGCCGGATCGACGATGTCCACCAGCGCTGGCCGGAACAGGTCGTCCTGCCGCTCGTCGCAAGGCCTGCTCATGGCGATCCTCCAAGGCCACTTCCCAGGCCCCAAAGGAATCACGAACCGCAAAAAAGCGGAATCTGGAGGCTTCTGTGAGGTCGCCGACGAGGTCTTGGGCTTATCCAGAGCGACCTCATTGAAGCCGGATTGAACAAACCCGCGGATGGCTGGGCAGCTATGGGGATTGTTGTTGCGATCCCTGGTCCGAGGGAGCTTTGGTGCGGCGCCACAAGGTGGGCAACTCGGGGCGCAAGAGGCCGGCGAGGCTCGGCGGTCGATGCCGACAGTAAGCGGAACGGCGCGTTCGAGCGCCGTCGAACCGGGCGCGGGGGTGGCGAGAAAGCCGGTGAGCAAGACCATCCCTGCCGACGCGCATGGCTGCCGGACGGCCGGGACGGCGGGGATGGCAGAGCCTCACGAGGTGTCCTGCCGGAACGGGGGACGTGGCGGTGACGGTCGCGGAAGGATGGCCACCGTCACCATCACGCCGCCACAGCAGGGGCAGCGGTCGAAAGCGGTGCTTTCCGCTTCGGGTGGGACGGGCTCGATCGTCGGAGCGGCCAGCAACTTGCGGCAGAGCGCCAGCTTTGCGGCGCGATGGCCATTGGCGAGGAAGCCGTAGTGACGGATGCGATGGAAGGCGTCCGGCAGGGTGTGGAGCAGAAAGCGGCGGATGAACTCATGTGTCAGTACCGGATGAATTCTCCCTGATTGTGCCGATTGAAAATTCCCTGATTGGCGTTTGATGACCCGCTCTGCCGGGACGCATCCCGGCAGAGCGGATGGCCGATCGATCGCCGATGATGGTTCCCGCCAGAACGACGGGAGCGAGGCGGTGGTCAAAATTGGGGAGCTCATGATGATACTCGACCTTCATCGACAGGGATTGTCCGTCGCCACGATCGCGCGGGAGACGGGCAAGGACGTGAAGACCATCCGCCGGCACATCGCCCGCGGGTGGTGTCGCGGAAGTGGTTGGAATTTGAAGGTGGCGTAATCTCCGGGTTGTTTTGGACCCAAGGGCGGCCTGTAGCGCGGGAGGTGGTGGCGGGCAGGTCGGACGGACCGGGCGCCGCTCGCCAACGGGACGTTTGTGGGAATCGTCGTGGTGAGAGAAGACCGAGGCGGGTATTCGCGATCGGATCCGGGATTTCATCGAGGAGCTGATCGAGGAGGAGCTGGCCGCGGCGTTGGGACGAGGACGCTACGAACGCCGGCGCCACGATGACGACGCCCGGGCGTCGATGCGAGCGATGCCGCGCTGCTTTCCGGTCACCGGCACGGCCATCGCGAGCGCCAGCTCGTCGGCTCCTTTGGCCCGGTCGAGATCACCGTCCCGCCGGGGCACCGTAACCGCTGACGGCAGGACCGATGAGTGGAAGAGCAAGGTGTTGCCCCGCTACGCCCGGATGACCCGCCAGGTGGAACGGCTGATTGCCGGCACCTACCTCGCCGGGACGAACACCCGGCGGGTGCGCCGGGCCCTGGCGGCGCTGTTCAAGGGCGCGATCGGCAAGGACACGGTCCGCCGGGTCTGGCGCCGGGTGAAAACCGATTGGGAAGCCTGGTCGAAGCGCTCGCTCGGCGAGGAGGACATTGTTCGACTGATCCTCGACGGCACCGTCGTGCGCGTCCGGCTCGACAAGAAGGCGACGTCGATCTCGCTGCTGGTCGTCCT
>CAVYID010000021.1:0-150313 GCA_963768535.1 uncultured beta proteobacterium
ATCGGACGCATGGTGTTGCGGGCGGCGATACGGGATTTCCCCGACATCGAGGTGGTCGGCATCAACGACCTGCTCGAGCCGGACTACCTGGCCTACATGCTCAGCTACGACTCGGTCCACGGCCGCTTCAAGGGCACGGTCGCGGTCGACGGCAGCACGCTGGTGGTCAACGGCAAGCGGATCCGCCTGACCGCGGTGAAGGACCCGGCCGAGCTCAAGTGGGGCGAGGTCGGCGCCGACGTCGTGGTCGAGTCGACGGGGCTGTTCCTGACCAAGGAGAGCGCCGGCAAGCACCTCGCCGCCGGCGCGAAGAAGGTGATCATGTCGGCGCCGTCCAAGGACGACACGCCGATGTTCGTGTTCGGCGTCAACGACGAGAAGTACGCCGGCGAGGCGATCATCTCCAACGCCTCGTGCACCACCAACTGCCTGGCGCCGGTGGCCAAGGTGCTGCACGACAACTGGGGCATCAAGCGCGGCCTGATGACCACCGTGCACGCCGCCACCGCCACCCAGAAGACCGTCGACGGCCCGTCGAACAAGGACTGGCGCGGCGGCCGCGGCATCCTCGAGAACATCATCCCGTCGTCCACCGGCGCGGCCAAGGCGGTCGGCAAGGTGATCCCCGAGCTCAACAAGAAGCTCACCGGCATGGCGTTCCGCGTGCCGACCTCGGACGTCTCGGTGGTCGACCTGACCGTGCGAGCTGGCGAAGGAAGCCAGCTACGAGGCGATCTGCGCGGCGATGAAGGCCGCCGCCGAGGGCCCGATGAAGGGCGTGCTGGGCTACACCGAGGAGAAGGTCGTCGCCACCGACTTCCGCGGCGAGAGCCGGACCTCGGTGTTCGACGCCGACGCCGGCATGGCGCTCGACGGCACCTTCGTCAAGGTCGTCGCCTGGTACGACAACGAGTGGGGCTACTCGTGCAAGGTGCTGGACATGGTGCGGGTGATGTCGAAGTGAAGTGACCGCGCCGCGCGCGGCGCCGCGGCGCCGCGCGCGCGCACCCCACCCCGAAACGGGAATCTGCATGAACTTCAAACGTCTTTCCGATCTCGACGTGCGCGGCAAGCGGGTGTTCATCCGCGCCGATCTCAACGTGCCGCAGGACGACGCCGGCGCCATCACCGACGACACCCGGATCCGGGCCTCGGTCCCCGGCATCCGCGACGCGCTGGCGCGCGGCGCCGCGGTGATGGTGACCTCGCACCTGGGCCGGCCCAAGGAAGGCCAGTGGAGCGCCGCGGACTCGATGGCGCCGGTCGCCGCCCGGCTCTCGGAGCTGCTCGGCGCGCCGGTGCCGCTGGTCAAGGACTGGGTCGACGGCGGCGCCTGGCACGCCGCCCTCGCCCCCGGGCAGGTGGTGCTGCTCGAGAACTGCCGCTTCAACCCGGGCGAGAAGAAGGACGACGAGGCGCTGGCGCGCAAGATGGCCAAGCTGTGCGACGTCTACTGCAACGACGCCTTCGGCACCGCGCACCGCGCCGAGGCCACCACCCACGGCATCGCCCGCTACGCGCCGGTCGCCTGCGCCGGCCCGCTGCTGGCGGCCGAGGTCGACGCGCTGGGCAAGGCGCTGGCCCACCCGGCGCGGCCGCTGGTCGCCATCGTCGGCGGCTCCAAGGTCTCGACCAAGCTGACCGTGCTCAAGGCGCTGGCGGCGAAGGTCGACGCGCTGATCGTCGGCGGCGGCATCGCCAACACCTTCATCCTCGCCGCCCACGGCCACGTCGGCAAGTCGCTGGTCGAGGCCGATCTGGTCGGCGAGGCGCAGGCGATCCTCGACGCCTTCCCCGGCAAGGTGCCGGTGCCGGTCGACGCCGTGTGCGCCAAGGAGTTCTCGGCCACGGCGACGCCGGTGTTGAAGGCGATCGAGAACCTCGAGCCCGACGACATGATCCTCGACGTCGGCCCGTCGACGGTGGCGGCGCTGAAGATGATCGTCGCCCGGGCGGGAACCATCGTCTGGAACGGCCCGGTGGGCGTGTTCGAGTTCGACGCCTTCGCCGGCGGCACCCGGGCGCTGGCCGACGCCATCGCGGCGTCGAGCGCGTTCTCCATCGCCGGCGGCGGCGACACCGTCGCCGCGATCAACAAGTTCGGCATCGCCGAGCGCATCTCCTACATCTCCACCGCCGGCGGCGCCTTCCTCGAATTCCTCGAGGGCAAGACGCTGCCCGCCGTGGCGATGCTCGAATCCCGCGCCACCGACTGACCGCCGCAGAAAATGGGGTCAGGTCCAATTTCCGTCAGCGGAAATTCGGAAAATGGGGTCAGGTCCAATTTCCATCGACCCATAGAATCGGGTCAAGGACATCGCCAACGGAAATTGGACCTGACCCCATTTGCCGCCGGATGGCGCGGGTCACGCGGGACCGGCGGCGCCGGAATTCCCGTACCATTGCGCGTCTTGCCACCGCCGTCGGAGAGTTCCTTGCCCCGCAACACCAAGATCGTCGCCACGCTCGGCCCGGCCTGCAGCGCGCCGGACGTGCTGCTGCGCCTGCTGCGCGCCGGTGTGGACGTCGTGCGCCTCAATTTCTCCCATGGCCGGGCGGCCGACCACATCGAGCGAGCGCGGCTGGTGCGCGAGCTCGCCGGCCAGATCGGACGCGAGGTCGCGGTCATGGCCGACCTGCAGGGCCCGAAGATCCGCATCGGCCGCTTCGCCGACGGCAAGGTCACGCTCGAGACCGGGCAGCGGTTCGTGCTCGACGCCGACTGCGAGCTCGGTGACGCGGCGGGCGTGGGTCTCGACTACAAGGAGCTGGTCGACGACGTCGCGCCGGGTGCGGTGCTGCTGCTCGACGACGGCCTGATCCGGCTCGACGTCGAGCAGGTCGAGCGGGTCGCGGATCGTCACCCGCGTCGTGCAGGGCGGCACGCTGTCCAACAACAAGGGCATCAACCGGCTCGGCGGCGGGCTGACGGCGCCGGCGCTGTCGACCAAGGACATCGACGACATGCAGACCGCGGTGGCGTTCGAGGCCGACTACCTCGCCGTGTCCTTCCCCAAGAGCAAGGACGACATGTACATGGCGCGCGAGATGCTGCGCGCCGCCGGCGGGCAGGCGCTGCTGATCGCCAAGATCGAGCGCGCCGAGGCGATCGCCGCGCTGCCGGAGATCATCGAGGCCTCGGACGGCATCATGGTCGCGCGCGGCGATCTCGCGGTCGAAGTCGGAACGCGACGGTGCCCGGGCTGCAGAAGCGCATGATGCGGATGGCGCGCGAGCAGAACCGGCTGACGATCACCGCCACGCAGATGATGGAATCGATGATCAACAATCCGGTGCCGACGCGCGCCGAGGTCTCCGACGTCGCCAACGCGGTGCTCGACGGCACCGATGCGGTCATGCTCTCGGCCGAGACGGCGAGCGGGCGCTTCCCGGTGGAGACCGTCGAGACGATGGCGCAGATCTGCGCCGAGGCCGAGAAATCGCTGCCGGTCGAGCTCGACCGCGACTTCCTGGACCGAACGTTCACGCGCATCGACCAGTCGATCGCGATGGCCGCGCTGTTCACTGCGTTCCACTTGAAGGTCAAGGCGATCGCCGCGCTGACGCAGTCGGGCTCGACCGCGCTGTGGATGTCTCGCCACAACGCCGGCTGCCCGATCTACGCGCTCACGCCGGAGATCGCGTCGCAGCGCAAGATGGCGCTGTACCGGAACGTCCGCCCGGTGTATTTCGAGCAGGGCACCGACCGCGACGCCGTGCTCCAGGCGGCGGAGGACCTGCTGCTCGCCAGCGGCCAGGTCCAGCCCGGCGACCTGATCGTGCTGACCAGCGGCGAGCCGATGGGCAAGTCGGGCGGCACCAACGCGATGAAGATCGTGCGCGTCGGCGACCATCGCGCCTGACCCGATGCGGCGGTGCAGCATTTGCCGGTAAAATGCACTGGTTCCCGCAACCCCGCCTGCAAGGAGATCGCCATGCCCCTCGTCTCGATGCGCCAGCTGCTCGACCACGCCGCCGAGCACGACTACGGCCTGCCCGCGTTCAACGTCAACAATCTCGAGCAGGTCCAGGCGATCATGGCCGCCGCGACCGAGACCGACAGCCCGGTGATCATGCAGGCGTCGGCCGGCGCGCGCAAATACGCGGGCGAGGTCGTTCCTGCGCCACCTGATCGAGGCCGCCGTCGAGAGCTTATCCGAAGGTGCCGGTGGTGATGCACCAGGACCACGGCCAGTCCCCCGACGTGTGCAAGTCGGCGATGGGGCTGGGCTTCTCCAGCGTGATGATGGACGGCTCGCTGGAGGCCGACGGCAAGACCATCGCCAGCTACGACTACAACCTCGACGTCACGCGCCGCGTCGTCGACATGGCGCACGCGATCGGCGTCACCGTCGAGGGCGAGCTCGGCTGCCTCGGCTCGCTGGAGACGATGAAGGGCGACAAGGAGGACGGCCACGGCGCCGAGGGCACGATGACGCGCGAGATGCTGCTCACCGACCCCGACCAGGCGGCAGACTTCGTCAAGCGCACCCAGCTCGACGCGCTGGCGATCGCCATCGGCACCTCGCACGGCGCGTACAAGTTCACGCGCAAGCCGACCGGCGACATCCTCGCGATCGACCGCATCAAGGCGATCCACGCGCGCATCCCGAACACGCACCTCGTGATGCACGGCAGCTCGTCGGTGCCGCAGGACCTGCTGCAGATCATCCGCGACAACGGCGGCGAGATGAAGGAGACCTACGGCGTGCCGGTCGAGGAGATCCAGGAAGGCATCAAGCACGGCGTGCGCAAGATCAACATCGACACCGACATCCGGCTGGCGATGACCGGCGGCGGTGCGCAGGTTCCTGAACGAGCACAAGAGCGCGTTCGACCCGCGCGACTACCTCAAGCCCGCGCGCGAGGCGGCCAAGCAGATCTGCAAGGCGCGCTACGAGCAGTTCGGCTGCGCCGGCATGGGGTCGAAGATCAAGCCGTTGTCGCTGGCTGCGGTAGCCGCGAGGTACAAGTCCGGGGAGCTCTCGCAGGTCGTGCGCTGAGCCCCCGCGTCCGCGGCGCCCGCCGCCGTCCGCGTCCCCGTAGCCCGGGTTGAGCGCCAGCGAAACCCTGGGGGACGCGGCAAGCTTTCTATCTCCCTGCGCCCGCCGCGAAGCTTCGCACTCGTCCTAACGCTCGACGCCGCATCCCGCCAGCGGCAGCGCCAGCGCCTGCAGCACTTCCCCCGTCCCCGGATTCTGCACGAACGCGACGACGGTCGCCGCGGCGCCGGCTTCGTCCGGCCACGCGAGAACGACATCCGTCGCCGCCGCCCCGGACGCGTCCGCCGCGGCGCCCGCGCGGAAGTCGCGCACGACGTGGTCGTGGACCAGGCGCGCGCCGGCGTTCTCGCCGGCCTTGACCTCCGAGGCGAGCCCGCTCTCGACCAGCGCGACGTAGGTCGTCGCGCCCTTGCGCTCGGCGGGGGCGGGAACCTGCACGCGCGCCTTGACCGCCAGCGCGCCCCCCGGCAGCGGCGCAACCTCGAGCGCGATCGCCGCGCGCGCCGGTGCCGCATTCGCCGCGGCGACCGCACCACCCGCGCCGAGCGACAGCGAATGCCAGCCGGGATGGTCGCGGCCCTGGACGAGCACCTGCGGCGTGTAGACGAAACGCTCGCCGTTGGCGCGCATCTCGGCGTACTGGCGCTCGGTATAGGCGGCGGTCGCGAACCGGTCCTTCCAGCCGAGCCGGTCCCAGTAGTCGACGTGGAACGCCAGCGGAATGGCGTGCGCCGCCGCCGCGGCGTCGCCGGAACGTCGCCGCCAGCCAGCGGTCGGCCGGCGGGCAGCTGCTGCAGCCTTCGGACGTGTAGAGCTCGACCAGCGCGACGGTCCGCTCGCCGCTGCGGGCGGTACAGGCGGCACCGGCGGCGGGCAGCGGAAGGGCGGCTGCGGCGACGGCCGCCAGCACGGCGATGCCTCCGGTCGCGAGAGTCGTGTGCGGGCGTCTGATCATGGTGGCCTCGTCGAAATCGTCGTATAGTCGAGCGATTCCACCCGCGCCTTACGCCGCGGCGCCGGCAGGTCGATCCGACCTCCACGCCGCGCGAAGCGCCCGGCCGGCCGGGTTGCAGCCTGCAGCCCCGGACCGGCGCCACCATCCATCCGGGGAATCCGTCATGGGCTTCATCGGCTTCATCAAGCTCGTCATCGTCGGCCTGATCGTCGGCGCGATCGCGCGGGCGATCATGCCAGGCGCGCAGGCAATGGGCTGGATCGCGACCAGTCTGCTCGGCATCGGCGGCGCGGTGGTCGGCGGCATCGTCGGCAGCGTGATCTGGGGGACGCCGGGCGGGCACTTCCGTCCCGCCGGCTGGATCCTGTCGATCGCCGGCGCGATACTGGTGCTGTGGGGCTATCCGTACCTGATCCGATGAACACGACGCGCGCGCCGCGACCGCGGCGATCATGATCGACAAGACCGTCGACAACGTCGCCGCGGCAGTGGCGGGCATCGCCGACGGCGCGACCGTGATGATCGGCGGCTTCGGCAGCGCCGGCATGCCGTTCGCGCTGATCGACGCGCTGCTCGCACTCGGTGCGCGCGACCTGACCCTGGTCACCAACAACGCCGGCAACGGCGACGCCGGCCTGGCGCTGCTGTTCCGCGAGAAGCGCGTGCGCCGGATCCTCTGCTCGTTTCCGCGGCAGGTCGACTCCTGGCACTTCGACGCGCTCTACCGCGCCGGCGAGGTCGAGCTCGAGCTCGTCCCGCAGGGCAACCTCGCCGAGCGCATCCGTGCCGCCGGCGCCGGGATCGGCGCGTTCTTCACGCCGACGGGCTACGGCACGCCGCTGGCCGAAGGCAAGGAGACGCGCCTCATCGACGGCCGCCACCACGTGCTCGAGCACCCGATCCACGCCGACTTCGCGCTGATCAGGGCGCAGAAAGCCGACCGCTGGGGCAATCTCGTCTATCGGAAGACGGCGCGCAACTTCGGCCCGGTCATGGCGACGGCGGCCCGGTGCACGGTCGTGCAGGTCGACGAGATCGTGCCGCTGGGCGCGCTCGATCCGGAAGCGATCGTGACGCCCGGCATCTTCGTCCGGCGCGTCGTCGCGGTCCCCGGCGGCGGCGAATCCGCGCCGACGGCCGGCGCCGGCGCGAGGGTGCCGCGATGAACCGGCTCACCCGCGAGCAGATGGCCGCGCGCGTGGGCCGCGACATTCCGAACGGCGCGTACGTCAACCTCGGCATCGGCCTGCCCACGCTCGTCGCCAACCACCTGCCCGCCGACCGGGAGATCGTGCTGCACACCGAGAACGGCCTGCTCGGCATGGGGCCGGCGCCGGAGAAGGGCCGCGAGGACCCGGACCTCATCAACGCCGGCAAGCAGCCGGTCACCGCGCTGCCCGGCGCGTCGTTCTTCCACCACGCCGACTCGTTCGCGATGATGCGCGGAGGCCACCTCGACTTCTGCGTGCTGGGCGCGTTCCAGGTGTCGGCGGCGGGCGATCTCGCCAACTGGCACACCGGCGAGCCCGACGCGATCCCCGCCGTCGGCGGCGCGATGGACCTCGCGATCGGCGCCCGGCGCGTGTTCGTGATGATGGAGCACCTGACCAGGAGCGGCGAGAGCAAGCTCGTCGCGCGCTGCACCTACCCGCTGACCGGGGTCGCCTGCGTGCACCGCGTCTACACCGACCTGGCCGTCATCGACGTCACGCCGGCGGGGCTCGTCGTCGTCGAGATCGTCGACGGCCTGCCGTTCGCCGAGCTGCAGCGGCTGACCGGCGTCCCGCTCGTGCCGGCCGGCGCGCTCACCGCCACCGGCCACGGATGATCGCGCGATGATCCCGCTGCCGGAGATCGAGGCCGCCGCGCGCGACGTCTACGCGGCGATGCTGCCGACGCCGCAGTACGCGTGGCCGCTGTGCGGGCAGCGCGCCGGCCGCGAAGTCTGGGTCAAGCACGAGAACCACACGCCGACCGGCGCGTTCAAGGTGCGCGGCGGCCTGCACCTGCTGGCGACGCTCGCCGCCGGCGGTGGCGTACCGGGCATCGTCAGCGCCACCCGCGGCAACCACGGCCAGAGCCTCGCCTTCGCCGCGCGCCGGTACGGGACGCGTTGCGTGATCGTCGTGCCGCACGGGAATTCGGCGGACAAGAACGCCGCGATGCGCGCGTTCGGCGCCGAGCTGATCGAATTCGGGCGCGATTTCGACGAGGCGCGGCTGCACGCGGCGGAGCTCTCGCGCGAGCAAGGCCTGCGTTTCATCGGGCCGTTCGAGCGCGCGCTCGTCGCCGGCGTGGCCACCTACGCGCTCGAGTTGCTGCGCGCGGTGCCCGGCCTGGCGACGGTCTACGTGCCGATCGGCTGCGGCTCGGGCATCTGCGGCCTGATCAGCGCTCGCGATGCGCTGGGGCACCCCACCGCCATCGTCGGCGTCGTCTCGAGCCAGGCCAACGCGTACGCGCAGTCGTTCTCCGCGCGGCGGCCGGTCGAGACGGCGACCGCGAATACCGTGGCCGACGGCATGGCGGTGCGGGTGCCCGTTCCGGCGGCGCTCGACGTGATCTGCCGCGGCGCCGCGCGCATCGTCGAGGTCGCCGACGCCGAGGTCGAGGACGCGATGCGGGCGTACTTCGCCGACACGCACCAGGTGGCCGAGGGCGCGGGCGCCGCGCCGCTCGCGGCGCTGCTCAAGGAAGGCGAGCGTGCAGGGCCCCGGGCCGCGGTGATCCTCTCCGGCGGCAACGTCGACCGCGACGTCTACGCGCGCGTTCTCGCCGGCGGCTGGACCTGACGCGAGCCGCGCGCGCCGCGGCAACGTGGCCCGCGGATACGTAGCCCGGTGTTGAGCGCAGCGAAACCCGGGGTGGACCGCGAAGGCCGCGCCCGCTGGGCTGCGGGCCGACGAAGATCTCCACGGCGATTTGCTGCGCTCGACAGCGGAATAGACATCGCGCGGCGCGCCAAAATGTGCGAAGGCCCGGACATGCCGGGCCTTCGCGTACTGCGACTGCGGGGGACGCGGACCTTACATGTCCATGTCGCCCATGCCGCCCATGCCGCCCATGCCGCCCATGCCGCCGCCGCCCATCCCGGCGCCCATGCCCTTCTCGTCCTTCGGCAGCTCGGCGACCATCGCATCGGTCGTGAGCAGCAGGCCGGCGACCGAAGCCGCGTTCTGCAGCGCGAAGCGCGTCACCTTGGTCGGGTCGAGCACACCCATCTGACCAGGTCGCCGTACTCGCCGGTCGCGGCGTTGAAGCCGTAGTTGCCCTTGCCCTCGACGACCTTGTTGACGACGACGGACGGCTCGTCGCCGGCGTTGGCGACGATCTGGCGCAGCGGCTCCTCGAGCGCGCGGAGCACGATCTTGATGCCGGCGTCCTGGTCGTGGTTGTCGCCCTTCAGGCCCTTCAGCATGTTGGCGCGGGCGCGCAGGTAGGCCACGCCGCCGCCGGCGACGATGCCTTCCTCGACGGCCGCACGGGTCGCGTGCAGCGCGTCCTCGACGCGGGCCTTCTTCTCCTTCATCTCGACTTCGGTCGCGGCACCGACCTTGATCACCGCGACGCCGCCGGCGAGCTTGGCCACGCGCTCCTGCAGCTTCTCCTTGTCGTAGTCGGAGGTCGCTTCGTCGATCTGCTTGCGGATGTTCTTGACCCGCGCCTCGATCGCCGACTTCTCGCCGGCGCCGTCGATGATCGTCGTGTCTTCCTTCGCCACTTCGATCTTCTTGGCGCGGCCCAGGTCCTTGAGCGTCGCGTTCTCGAGCTTCAGGCCCAGCTCCTCGGCGATCACGGTGCCGCCGGTGAGGATCGCGATGTCCTCGAGCATCGCCTTGCGGCGGTCGCCGAAGCCCGGCGCCTTGACGGCGGTCGTCTTCAGGATGCCGCGGATGTTGTTGACGACCAGCGTCGCGAGCGCCTCGCCGTCGACGTCCTCGGCGATGATCAGCAGCGGCTTGCCGGCCTTGGCCACCTGCTCGAGCAGCGGCAGCAGATCGCGGATGTTGCTGATCTTCTTGTCGTGCAGCAGGATGTACGGGTCGTCGAGGTTCGCCGATCTGCTTGTCGGGGTTGTTGATGAAGTACGGCGAGATGTAGCCGCGGTCGAACTGCATGCCCTCGACCAGGTCGAGCTCGTTCTCGAGGCCCTTGCCGTCCTCGACGGTGATGACGCCTTCCTTGCCGACCTTGTCCATCGCCTCGGCGATCGTCTTGCCGATCGCCTCGTCGGCGTTGGCCGAGATCGAGCCGACCTGCGAGATCTCCTTGCTGGTCGTGCACGGCTTGCTGATCTTCTTCAGCTCCTCGACGACGGCGATGACCGCCTTGTCGATGCCGCGCTTGAGGTCCATCGGGTTCATCCCGGCGGCGACGAACTTGAAGCCTTCGTTGCACATCGACTGCGCGAGCACCGTGGCGGTGGTCGTGCCGTCGCCGGCGACGTCGGAGGTCTTGGACGCGACTTCCTTCACCATCTGCGCGCCCATGTTCTCGAACTTGTCCTTGAGCTCGATTTCCTTCGCGACCGACACGCCGTCCTTGGTGATCGTCGGCGCGCCGAAGCTGCGCTCGAGCACGACGTTGCGGCCCTTGGGCCCGAGCGTGACCTTGACCGCGTTGGCCAGGACATTCACGCCGACCATCATCTTGTTGCGCGCGCTCTCGCCGAAGCGGACGTCTTTAGCTGCCATGTTGTCTCTCCTGAATGCTGTGGTTGGGGACGGAACCTACTTGCCGACGACGCCGATGATGTCGTCTTCGCGCATGTGCAGGAGGTCCTGCCCGTCGAGCTTGAATTCCTGCCCCGAATACTTTCCGAACAGCACGCGGTCGCCGACCTTGACGCCCATCGCGATCAGCTTGCCGCTGTCGTCGGTCTTGCCCGGGCCGGCGTAGACGACCTCGCCCTGCGAGGGCTTTTCGGCCGCGGTGTCGGGGATGACGATGCCGCCGGCGGTCTTCTTTTCCTCTTCGACGCGCTTAACGATCACACGATCGTGCAAAGGACGAATCTTCATGGTTAGCACTCACTCCAAGTGTAATTTTGTTTCGAATCAATCGCTTGTGAACCGATTGGGTCCGCCGGCGGAGGCTCGGAAGCGGCAGGCGGCCCGGTGAGGAGGGCCGGGGTCGCGCTGCTAGCACTCGCCTGATGCGAGTGCTAATAATAGGGGCAGCGCGCGGATAAATCAACCCCGTTCGTCCTGCGCGGTGGCGCGGTGACCGTCGCGGCGCCGCACCCGGCGCCAGCGACGAGAGGCCCTGCCGCCGGGCCGACGCGCCGGTACGCAGCAATGCAAAACGCCGCCAGGGTCGCCCCAGGCGGCGCTGCTGCGGGAGCCCGCGGAGCTACTTGCCCGGCGCCTTCTTGGCGCCGGCGGCGGCGGTCTTGCCGGGCGCGGCAGCCGCCTTTGCCGGAGCGGCCGCCGTCTTCGCCGCAGCCGGCACCGCCGGCTCGACGTTGAGATCGAGGCCCGGCCAGGTCCGGCCGTGGCAGGCCGGGTTGGAGCAGAAGCTGCCGCCGTCCTTGCCCCAGGTGATCGGCCCGTGGCACGACGCGCAGGTGTCGTCTATCTGCGAACGGTGATCGCGCATCCAGTTGGGCTCGTTGTGGCTGTCCAGCGGCGTGACGCCCGGGATGACGGTCGACGCGACGGTCTTCAGCTCGCCGTCGACGCTGACCTGCGGGATGTCGTGGCAGAGCGTGCACTGCAACCGGATCGCCTCGCCCTTCTCGTTGAAGTGCTTGCCGTCGTGGCAGCGGAAGCAGCCGTAGGAATCCTTGTGCCCGAGGTGGTTGGGGAACGACTTCCAGGACAGGTCCTTGTCCTCGAACTCCGAGAGCTTCAGGATCTCGAGCATCGTCGCCGCGAACTGCGCCTCGGCCGCCTTGACCTCCGGCTTCATCTCGCCCTTGGGCGCCGCGTCGGCGATGATCTGCTTGAGCTTGGGGATCTGCTCGTCCAGCGGGCCGTGGATCGGCGCCGCGCTCGCGATGATGGCGACCGCGCGCGCCTTGATCCCCGGCAGGTTGCGGTCGATCCTTTCCTCGAGGATGGCTTCATCGACGCGGTCGGCCGGGTTGACGAACGGGTGGCCGGCGGCGTTGTGGCAGTCGGCGCACTCCATCCGGTGCTTGGGCGCCTCGTCCATCTCGGCGCGGGCGACCTTGCTCGCCGCATCGAAATACGTCGTCGTCTTGCCGTCCTTGCCCGTGATCCGGACCCACGGGATCGTCCGCTTCTGCACGTCGTCGCTGACGTACTCGACGTTCTGGTCGATGTGCCAGTGGATGCCGCGCGTCGCCTTGTCGCGCGCCGCGCCGCTGCCGGTGTGGACGATCAGCCGGGTGCGCGTCTCGGTGTTCTTCGGATCCGTGTCGTAGTGGACCTTGATGCGCACCTTGTCGTCGTGGTTGACCGACGGCCAGTGGCAGCCCTCGCAGGAGTCGCGCGCCGGACGCAGCGTCGTCGCCGTGAGCGGACGGTGGTACCCGGTGATCATGCCCAGCAGCTCGTGGTAGTGCGCGGCCTTCAGCGTCATCAGCTGCAGCGTGGGCAGGCGCCCCATGTGGCACTCGACGCACTGCACCCGGGCGTGCGAAAACACGGCGTACGCCCGCGGCTCCTCAGGGTGCACCGCGTGGCAGTTGTTGGTGCAGAACGCGTTGCTGTTGCTGTACTCCCAGGCGACGATGCCGCCGGCACCGAGCACCGCGAGGGCGATCGCGCCGACGACCAGCGTCGTCACCGTTCCCAGCATCAACGTCCGCCGTCCCAAGCTGATCTTCATCGCCGATCTCCCCCTTGCCACGTTGCGGTCCCGGCGCCCGTCGCGCGGTGCTGCACCGGTCGCCGGATGCCAGTATCTACAAGAAGCTGTACACGATCAATACGATCGCGACGATGCCCAGCGACAGCGCGGTGCCTCCCACGACCCAGCCGAACCACTTCGCCTCCTCGGTCGGCGGCGGCGCCAGCGCGCCTTCGAGCGTGCCCTCGCGCTGCATCCGCTCGTACTGCGCGGCGCGCTCTCCCTTGAGCTCGTGCTCCGAGATGCGGCCGGTGAAGACGACGGTGTCCATCGGGAACTTGTCGGGCCGCAGGTGGCCGTTGAAGAAGTGGAAGGTGAAGATGAAACCCGCGGCGAGCAGCGCCTCCTCGCCGTGCACCAGCGCCGCGATGTTGAACATCCAGCCCGGCAGCACCCGGGAGAAGAACACCGGGAACCAGAGCAGCAGCCCCGAACCGCCGATGATCACCATCCCCCAGAACACGGCCCAGTAGTCGAACTTCTCCCAGTAGGTCCAGCGGTCGAACTGCGGGCGCGGGCCGCGGCCGACGAACCACAGGAAGCTGCGGTAGATGTCGATGCCGTCCTGCGGCTGCGGCACCATCGAGTCCGGCCCCCAGAGGAACTTCGTGATGTCGCCGGCAGCCATCGCCCGCGAGAGCAGGGTCGCGACGTGGGTCACGAACACCACGATCATCACCGCCGCGCAGGTCCGGTGGATGACCCCGGCGCTCTGGAACCCGCCGAAGATCTGCGCAAGCGTGGTCGCCCACGGCCGCTCGGAGAAGAGCAGCGGCAACCCGGTGAGCGCGCAGCCGACGAAGGTGAGCATCAGGCAGGCGTGGAGCACGCGCTCGATGGGCCCAAACCGCCGGTAGTAGCGCCGCGAGGCACCCGCCCCGTCCGTCCGGCCGCCGGCCGGGCTGTCCGCTGCGATCGCCATCAGTGCTTCTCCTTGCCCTTGTCGCCGCCCGTCGGTCGGCCGGCGCGCGCGAGCTTCTCGCGCAGCTCCCGGTAGAACCACAGGCTGGTGTGCACGCCGAAGAACGCGAAGACGCCGAAGAGCAGCAGCTCCATGAACATCGCGGCATAGTAGTAGATCGGATCGCGGTCCGGGTCGTGGCGGTTCGCGTGCGGGTCGAACGTGGCGAAGTTCGGCACCCGCGTCGGCGTGGCAGGCCTGGCAGGTCTTCAGCCGGTTCTGCTTCGACACCTTCGACGCCGGGTTCGACGCGGGAAGGACTTCGTGCGCGCCGTGGCACGACGCGCAGGTGGCCACCCGCGTATAGCCGAGCGCCGTGACCTGGCCGTGGAAGGTGTCACGGTACGTCGACAGCTTGTCGGCGTGGCAGGTGCCGCACTCCTTGATCACGTCGGTCTGGAATTTCGTCGTCTCGTGCCGCTGGATGCTGTGCGCGGAGTGGCAGTCGTTGCAGCCCGGCGCCGCCAGCACGCCCTCCTGGCGCATCTTCCCGTGCATGCCGTTGAGATAGGCCTCGCGCTCCGGCTTGTGGCAGCTGCCGCAGGTGTCCGGAACCCGCGCGCGATTGGTCCGGCTTGCCTCGTCGGACTTGGGCCGGATGTCGTGAGCGCCGTGGCAGTTGGTGCAGGTGGGCGCCGAGCCCTGCGCCGCGCCCTTGAGCGCCTTGCCGTGGATGCTGTCGTGGAACATGTTGTCGATGTTCCCGCCCGGCATCTTTCCCGTCGCCGCCATGGCGTCGCTGCCGTGGCATTTCGAGCACGTCGCCTCGATGTTCGCGTGATTGGTGCTGGAAGCCGGGTTGCTCGGCCGCAGGATGTCGTGCGTGCCGTGACAGTCGGTGCAGTTGGCGGCGACGGTGTTGCCGCCCTTGCGCGCCTGCCCGTGAACGGTTCCGGCGTACGCCTTGACCGCCTTTTCATGGCAGGTCGCGCACTGGACCGGCTTGAGCTTCTCCGCGTGTGGCAGCTTGTCGACCGAGACGTCGGTGTGGCAGGCTGGTGCACTCGAGCTGCAGTTCACCGTGCACCGAGGCGGCGAACTTCGCGCCGTCGACGGTGATGGAACGGCCCGCGGCGTCCTTCGCGTCCTTGTCCGCGTGACACATGAGGCAGGTCTCGTTGACGCCAGGCGCGGGGGCCGGCGTCGTCGCGGCGAACGCGGCGGGGCTCGCGGCGAGGGCCGCGAAAAGGATCGCTCGAATCGATCGGGCAGCGCTCATGGCAATGTTGAGGCCCGCAGGTAAGCGTGGCTCGAGGCGATTTCGACCTCCACAGCGCACGCGCGCCGCATTGCCACTTGGGGCTGTAGGATGACATTCGCGTCCGCCGGGGGTGTTGACATGGATCAACGGCCCCCGCCCGGTCGGGCGGGGAGCGCCCAGAGCGCCGTCACGCAACGCCCGTGGGGCGATGCGCGGGACGCGCGGCGTTCGCGGCCGATCAGCCCGGCGGGCGCGTCAGTTCTTCGAGAAGGTAGACGAACGACACGTAGTTCCGACCGGTCGCGAGGCCGAGGCCGATCTCGCAGGTGCGGTTGCTGCCGAGGTAGGCGTCGAACGCGCGCGTGCCGACCTCGGCGGCCTCGTCCCGCGTGGCCGAGTGCGTGAGCTCGGGATGCAGGAAGCCGCGGTCGCCGGCGAAGCCGCAGCAGCCGGCGGCGCGCGGCGTGACCGCCTCGTCGGCCATCGCCGCCGCCAGCGCGTGCAGTTTTCCCGCGAACGCCGAGGTGCTGCGTCGAGCAGCTCGGATGGACCACCGCGGAGCCGATCTTGCGCGCAGCGCCAGCTTCGGCAGCAGGCGGTCGTGCGCCCAGACGATCGAGTCGAGGATCGTCAGCGCCGCGTGGCGGGTCCGGTTTTCCGGTGTGAGGTAGCCGACGATCTCGCGCGTGAGGCGCAGCGAGCACGAGCTCGCGTCGCAGACGACCGGCAGCCGGCCGCCGTCGCTCCAGCGCCACAGGCTCTCCAGCGTGCGATTGGCCATCAGCGCGTTGCCCTGCTCGTAGCCCTTGGAGTGCCAGATCGTCGCGCAGCAGTTCCCGCCGACGTCTTCCGGAATCCACAGCGGCAGGCCCGCGCGCTGCGACACGGCGACCAGCGCCTCCGCGATCGACGTGTCGCGCTCGTCGTCCGGCGCGTGGCCGAAGATGCGGTTGACGCAGGCGGTGAAGTAGCCGGCGGCCACCTCGCGCCGGGCGCGACGGCAGATAGACCGGCGCCGCCGCTTCGCCGCGGCCGGCATCGCGGTGCGTCCAGCCGGGCATCAGGTCGGCGCCGACGGCAGGCGGCGCGATCGCCGGTCGCCGCGGCGGCGAGCGACCGTGGCCGAGCACGCGCGGCCGCGCCGGCGCCCGCGACCGCCGCGCGCGGCGACGCTCGACCGGACGGAAAAGGCCGGGCCAGCGTCGCCGGCGACGCCCTCGGCGACGGCACCGTGCCCGGCGGCGGAAGCGCTTCATCAGGTCGCCGGTGTTGATGCCGACGGGGCACGCTAGCTCGCAGCTGCCGTCGCCGGCGCAGGTCTGCACCGCCGCGTAGTCGTAGTCGGCGGCGATCGGCCCGCTGCACCGGGCGACCCCTGCGGCTGGCGGGCCGTCTCGCGGCGCAGCGCGATGCGCTGCCGCGGCGTGGTCGTCAGGCGCGGCTCGGGCAGACGCGCTCGCAGAACCCGCATTCGATGCAGCGGTCGACCTCCTCCTCCACCGGCGGCGCGGTGTGCAGGTGGAGCAGATGGCTGCCCGGATCGTTCGACAGCATCACGCCGGGCGAGAGGATGCCCTGCGGGGTCGGCGAGCCGCTTCAGCCGCCACATGAGGCCGGTGAGCTTCGCGCCCCACTCCTTCTCCACGAACGGGGCGATGTTGCGGCCGGTGCCGTGCTCGGCCTTGAGCGAGCCGTCGTACTTGTCGACGACCAGCGTGACGACGTCGTGCATGAACGCGTCGAAGCGCGCGATCTCGGCCGGCGCGTTGAGCGACGGCGTGACCAGGAAATGCAGGTTGCCCGCCGACGCGTGGCCGAAGATCACGCCCGCGTACCCGTGGCCGCGCGAACAGCGACTGCAGGTCGAGCGCGCCGTCGGCCAGGCGCTCGGGCGGAAAGCAGACATCCTCGAGGATGAACGACGTGCCGCTCGGCCGCGCGCCGCCGACCGAGGCGAGCAGGCCGCTGCGCACGTTCCAGTACTGCGCCTGCGACCGCGGGGTCGGTCGTGAACTGCGCCGGCTCGAGCAGCGCCAGCCCGGCCAGCGTCGCGCCGGCGCGGCGCTCGCGCCTCGGCGCGGGCGGCGGCGCTGGGCGCGCGGAACTCGACCAGCAGGCCGGCGGCGGCCTCCGGCAGCGACTTCCAGCGCTCGGGGACCCCGGGCTTGCCCTCGACCGCCGCAGCGACGCGCGGTCGGTGAGCTCGACCGCCGCCGCGCCGTCGTCGACGAACGGCTTGACCGCCGCGCAGGCCGAGTGCAGGTCGGGAAAGATCATGAACGTCGTCAGGCGATACTGGTCGTCGGCGATGGTGTCGAACACCGCCTCGGCGATGAAGGCGAGCGTTCCCTCCGACCCGACGACGAGGCGCCGGAAGATCGCGAGCGGCGTATCGCCGTCGAGAAACGCCTCCATGTGGTAGCCGGTGGTGTTCTTGATCCGGAATTTGCGCCGCAGCCGAGCGACGAGCGCCGCGTCCGCCTCGATCTCGCGCTTGATGTCCATCAGCCCGGCGGCGAGCGCGGGCTCGGCCGCCGCGAAGCGCGCCTCGGCGGCGGGGTCCGCGGTGTCGATCAGCGTGCCGGATGGCAGCAGCAGCGTCAGCGACGACACCGTCTTGTACGAGTTCTGGGTGGTGCCGCAGCACATGCCGCTCGAATTGTTGGCGACGACCCCGCCCACGGTGCAGGCGCTCGCACTCGCCGGATCGGGCCCGAGGCGGAAGCCGTGCGCGGCCAGCGCGAGATTGGCGCGGGAGAGGATCGTGCCCGGGCGCGCGCGCAGCCGCCGCCCGCCCTCCTCGACGGTGACGCCGGACCAGTCGCGGCGCACGTCGACCAGGATGCCGTCGCCCTGCGCCTGGCCGGAGAGGCTGGTGCCGGCCGCGCGGAAGGTGACGCTCTCGCCGCGCTCGCGCGCGTAGGCGAGGATCGCGCGCAGGTCGTCGACGCTCCCGGCGATGACGACTGCCTTGGGGAACAACCGGTACGGGCTCGCGTCGGTGGCGTAGCGGACGAGGTCGATGGCGCGCGTCAGGACGCGGTCGGGGCCGACCAGCGCGCGCAGGTCGTCGCGCAGGGAATCCGGCGTTCCGGTCGCCAGCGCATCGGGCGCGCGGTCGTGCTGCGGTTCGCGATCGGCGGGTACCTGCGGGGCGGTGTCGGAAGGGAGGAGCCTGCGCATCGGATTCTGCCGGTTGGGTGGCCGTGGCGGTCGCCGGGAGAACGGGACCGCGGGGCCCGGCCCGGAACGCCGGGGTTGCCGCTCCCGCCGGTCGCCACCGTATGGTAGCCGGGCTTCGACCGGGCAGGGAAGGCGGCCGCGGCGGGCGGCCGCCGGGACGGACCGCCGGGAACCCGGGAAGCGCCGCCCGTAAGGTTGTAGTACACGATGGGCGATTTTGTTGTATCTTCGGCGCGAGTCATCGTGGAGGTCACCGCTGATGCTGCATCCTGCCCATGTCGGCCACCTTGGGGTTCTGCGCGCGCTGATTCGTGACGGCGCCTCGCGCGGCGGATTCGACCGCACCCTGGCCACCGACTCGCGCGAATCGGCACTGTTCTTCTCCAACCTGCGGCGCGCGCTGACGACCGGCTACTTCATCGAGGAGGATCCGACGACCGGCGACCTGTCGACGGTGGCGGTGCCGGGCTACATCTACACCCCGATCGCGGCGGCGGCGCCAGCCAGCCGGTCGGCTTCGGCCTGTTCAAGGCGATCCCGGAAGGGTTCGAGCTGTGGCTGACGGGTGTCGATCCGGCATGGCGCGGCAACGGCCACGGCCGGGCCATGCTGCGCGGGCTGCTTGCCACGCCGGCAGGCCGCAGGGCGTACGTCGTGCGGCTGCAGCGCTTCGGCAAGGACAGCCCGGTGATGGCGCATCTTCTCGGGTCCTTCGACTACACCCTGACCGACGAGAAGACGCAGCAGACGTCGTGGTTCATTCGCGGCGACGCGCCGCCGGCACTCGCCGCCCGCCTGCTCGCCGCCCGGGAAAACCGCAAGTCGATGCACTGATCGCGGTCGCTGCCAGGCGCGACTTCCGCGGGCTGGCGCTGCTTCCGCGGCGCCGCCGCCGCCGCGATTGCGCCCCAGGCTGCCCGGCGGTTCGCCGCCCGATTGCACGCACCGGCACGGCCCGGGCCGACCGTCGCGTGCTACCTTAGCGTGATCGCCATTCTCCGGCCACCGCCATGGACTCCCTGACGCCCGCCGCACCGTCCGTTCCCGAGCCCGAACCGCAGCCCGTGCCGCCGCGCGAAGGCTGGGCGGTCGCCGCCGGCCGCGGCGTCGAGTGGTGGCGTGGCGGATGGCAGATCTTCCGCAACGCGCCCGGCATGTGGCTCGTCATCATGATCCTGTTCCTGGTGATCATGTTCGCGCTCTCGCTGATCCCGTTCCTCGGGCAGATCGTGTCGTCGCTGCTCTACCCGGTGCTGGGCGCCGGCGTGCTGGTGGGCGCCCGCGAAGTCGACCGCGGCCGCCCGCTGACGATCGGCCACCTCTTCGCGTGCTTCAACGACAAGGCGATGCCGCTGATCATCGTCGCGCTGCTGTATTTCGGCGCCTGGTTCGTCATCTGGCTGGGGGCGGCGGCGCTGCTGGTAGGACTGGCGGGCTTCGGCACCGTCGCCTCGCTGGTGAGCGGCGACCCGCTGCAGGCACCCGATGCGCTGCTGGCGATGATGACCGGCAGCGCGCTGGTCGTGGTGCTGGTGGCCGTGCTGCTCGGGATGCCGCTGATCATGGCCTACTGGTTCGCGCCGGCGCTGGTGCTGTTCCGCGGCGACGAGCCGCTCGCGGCGATGAAGGCGAGCTTCGCCGCCTGCATGCGCAACGTGCCGCCGTTCCTGGTCTTCAGCCTGCTCGGGCTGCTGCTCGCGATCCTGGCCTCGATCCCGTTGGCGCTCGGCTGGATCGTGCTGCTGCCGGTCTACGCGCTGTCGCTGTACGCGAGCTACAAGGACATCTACGGCGAGCCTGCCTGACCGGGCGACCGGAACCGCGATCTTCGCCCCCCGCGGCATCGCCGCGAAACGCGAAATGGGGTCAGGCGGCGAAATGGGGTCAGGTCCAATTTTCTCAGAAAATTGGACCTGACCCCATTTCGCCGCCTGACCCCATTTCGCCGCCGTTGCGTAACCAGCCCGCGAACGGAGTGAGCGTTCGGGCAAATCAATGCGCCTGCTCCCAGTTGGGACCGGCGCCGACGTCGACGACCAGCGGCACCGACAGTTTCGCCACGCCGGTCATGCGCTCGGGCAGTTCGGCCTTCACGCGGGCCAGTTCGGCCTCCGGGACCTCCAGCACCAGCTCGTCATGGACCTGCAGGATCAGCTTCGTCGCCATCCGCCCGCGCACGAGCCATTCCTGCACGCCGATCATCGCCAGCTTGATCAGGTCGGCGGCGGTTCCCTGCATCGGCGCGTTGATCGCCGCGCGCTCCGACGCGGCGCGCCGCGGCCCGCCGCCGGCGTTGATGTCGGGCAGCCACAGCCGCCGCCCGAAGACCGTCTCGACGTAGCCCTGCGCGCGGGCCAGCTCGCGGGTGCGCTGCATGTACTCGGCCACGCCGGGATAGCGCGCGAAGTAGCGGTCGATGAACTGCTGCGCGGCGGCGCGCTCGATGCCGAGCTGGGTGGCGAGGCCGAACGCGCCCATCCCGTAGATCAGCCCGAAGTTCACCGCCTTGATGTAGCGGCGCTGCTCGGACGTGACGTCGGTCAGCGGCACGCCGAAGATCTCGGCCGCGGTCGCGCGGTGGATGTCCGCACCCTCGTGGAACGCCTTCAGCAGCGCCGGGTCCTCGGACAGGTGCGCCATGATCCGCAGCTCGATCTGCGAATAGTCGGCCGAGACCAGCACGTGCCCCGGCGGGGCGATGAACGCCTCGCGGATCCGGCGCCCGTCGGCGGTGCGCACCGGGATGTTCTGCAGGTTGGGGTCGGTGGACGCGAGCCGCCCGGTGACCGCGGTCGCCTGCGAGTAGTTGGTGTGCACGCGGCCGGTGCGCGCGTTGACCATCTGCGGCAGCTTGTCGGTGTACGTCGACTTGAGCTTCGACAGCGCCCTGTGCTCGAGCAGCAGCTTCGGCAGCGGATACTCGGCCGCCAGCTCCTGCAGCACGTCCTCGTCGGTCGACGGCTGGCCGGTGGCCGTCTTCTTCACCACCGGCAGCTTCATCTTCCCGAACAGGATCTCGCCCAGCTGCTTCGGCGAGGCGAGATTGAACGGCTGCCCGGCCGCCTCGTACGCCTGCTGCTCGAGCCGGAGCACGCGCTCGCCCAGCTCCCGGCTCTGCGTGGCGAGCAGCGCGCTGTCGAGCAGCACGCCGGTGCGCTCCATCGTGAACAGCACGTCGCGCACCGGCAGTTCGATCGTCGCGTAGATGCGCTCGAGCTGCGGCTCCGCGGCGAGCCGCGGGTGGAGCCGGCGGTGCAGCCGCAGCGTGATGTCGGCGTCCTCGGCCGCGTACGCGGTGGCGTCCTCGATGCTCACCTGGTCGAAGCCGATGCGGGCCGCGCCCTTCCCCGTGACCTCCGCGTACGCGATCGTCTTCACGTTGAGGTGGCGCCACGCGAGGCTGTCCATGTCGTGCGGCTTGTGCGACTCGAGCACATACGACTCGAGCAGCGTGTCGTGCGCCACGCCGGCGAGCGTCAGGCCGTGGTTGGCGAGCACGTGCTCGTCGTACTTGACGTTCTGCCCGAGCTTGCGCGTTGCGGGATCGGCGAACCAAGGCGCGAGCCGGCGCAGCACGTCGTCCGCGTCGAGCTGGTCGGGGGCGCCGGGATAGCGGTGGCCGAGCGGGATGTAGCAGGCGCGACCCGGCTCGACCGCGAAGGACAGGCCGACGATGCGCGCCTGCATCGGGTCGAGGCTGGTCGTCTCGGTGTCGAACGCGACCAGCTCCGCGCCGGCGATGACTTCGCGCCAGCGCGCGAGCGCGGCCGCGTCCTGCACCGTCTCGTAGTGCCGCGGGACGCTCGCCGGCGCGTCGCTGGCCGGCGCCTCGCGCCCGGCGAACACCCGGGGCTCGGCGCGCGCCGCGAGGTCGGCGAGCGCGGCGCCCGCGTCGTGGCGGTCCGCGGCGCCGGAATCGTCCGCCGCGGTGTCCGGGAGGTCGCGCAGCCACGACTTGAACTCGAAGCGCTGGTAGAGCGCCTTCAGCACCGGCACGTCGGGAGCTGCGGGCCGCAGATCGTCGGGCCCGGCCGGCAGCGCGCAGTCGGTCTTGACGGTGAGCAGGCGCCGGCCCTGCGGCAGCCAGTCGAGCGCGTCGCGCAGGTTCGCGCCGACGACCCCCGGGATCTCCTCCGCATGGGCGACGATCGCGTCGAGTGAGCCGTACTTGTCCAGCCACTTGGCCGCGGTCTTGGGCCCGACCTTGGCCACGCCGGGGACGTTGTCGACTGCGTCGCCGGTGAGCGTCAGCCAGTCGAGCACCTGGTCCGCGCGCACGCCGAACTTGGCCTGCACGCCCGGCTCGTCCAGCGTCTCGTTGCTCATGGTGTTGACGAGCATGATGCCGGGGCGCACGAGCTGCGCCAAGTCCTTGTCGGAGGTCGACACCACGCAGTCGATGCCCCGCGCCGCGGCCGCCGTCGCCAGCGTGCCGATGACGTCGTCGGCCTCCACGCCGTCGACCATCAGCAGCGGCCAGCCGTTCGCGCGCACAAGCTCGTGCAGCGGCGCAATCTGCCGCGCGAGATCGTCCGGCATCGGCGGCCGCTGCGCCTTGTACTCGGGGTACCACTCGTCGCGAAACGTCTTGCCCGGTGCGTCGAACACGACGGCGAAGTAGTCCGGCTTGCCGTCCGCGACCATTCGGCGCAACATCGAAACGACCCCCCGCAGCGCCCCCGTCGGCTCGCCCTGCGAAGTGCGCAGGTCGGGCAGCGCGTGGAACGCGCGGTACAGGTACGACGACCCATCCACCAGCACGAGCGTAGGCATGTCCCGGACCACCAAGATCCCCGACCCGATCGATCCGCGTGCGCTGCAGACGAGCAACGGCCAGGAGGCCTGGCGGGTGCTGGGGATTATGGCAGAGTTCGTCGCGGCGACCGAGCGGCTGCGCGACATCCGGCCGGCGGTGTCGATGTTCGGCAGCGCGCGGATCGGCCGCGACCACCCCTGGTTCGCCCGCACCGAGACGATCGCGCGGCTGCTTTCCGACGCCGGATTCACGGTGATATCGGGCGGCGGTCCGGGCCTCATGGAAGCCGCCAACCGCGGCGCCTACGCCGGCACGTCACCGGCGGTCGGCCTCAACATCGCGCTGCCGCACGAGACCAGCGGCAACGAGTTCCAGGACATCGCCTTCGACTTCCGCTATTTCTTCGCGCGCAAGATGATGTTCGTGCGCTTCGCGTCGGCGTACGTCGTCTTGCCCGGCGGCTACGGCACCCTCGACGAGCTCTCGGAGTGCCTCACGCTGGTGCAGACCGGGAAGAGCCGCCGCATCCCGATCATCCTCGTCGGCGGCGACTTCTGGCGCGGGCTGCTCGACTGGATGCGCGACACGCTGGTCCGGGAGGGCACGATCCGGGCCGCCGACGTCGAGCTCATGCAGATCATCGACGAGCCGGCGGCCATCGTCGAGGCGATTTTCAGCTTCTACGAAGGGCGCGGCTTCCAGCCGACGCTGGCCGAGCGCGAGCGGATGCTCAACCTGTAGCGTACTGCGCCGGGGCGCCGTCGCGGCGCTCGTGCGCCGGCGGCCGCGAGCCGCCGCGTCTGGTAAAATTCGACTGTCGAAAGGCCCCTCCATGATCCGCGTGCGCCGCCCGCTTCCCCTCGCCGTTCTCGCATCCGCCGCGGCGCTGGCCGTCGCCGGCGCGGTCGGCGCGCCGCCGGCGGCGGTGTCCCCGCCGGCATCGCCGCCCGGCCTCGAGCCGCTGCCCGAGGCCGACGCCGAGCTCGAGCCGCAGGTGACGATCACGCGCCGCAAGGATCAGACCGTCGAGGAGGCGCGCATCGGCGGGCGTCTGATATGGATCAAGGTCACGCCCGTCCACGGCCGGCCCTACTACCTCGTCCCCGACGGCAACGAATCCAATCTGATCCGGCGCGACAGCCTCGAGTCGGGACTCAAGGTCCCGCTGTGGGTGCTGTTGACGTTCTGACAAGGCCATTTCCTTCCGCACAATCCGAGACGGCGGCGCCGCTGGCGCCCGCCGCGATGCCGATGTCCGTCTACACCCCCGTCACCGCCGAGGAATTCACTGCCTGGCTGACCCGCTACGGCGTGGGGGCGCTGGTCGAACTGCAGCCGATCGCCGCCGGCATCGAGAACACCAACTACCACGTGACCACGGCCAGAGGTCGGTACGTGCTGACGCTCTACGAGCGGCTGCCGGCCGACGAGCTGCCGTTCTATCTCAACCTGATGGCGCACCTCGCGCGGGCCGGCGTCGAATGCCCGGCCCCGGAGCCCGATCGCACCGGGGCGCTGTTCAGCATGCTCAACGGCAAGCCGGCCAGCCTGGTCACCCGCCTCGAGGGCACGCCGGTGATCGCGCCGACGGCAGACCATTGCGCGGCCGTCGGCGCGGCGCTCGGCCGGCTGCACGTCGCGACGACCACGTACCGCGCGCGCCTGACCAACCGGCGCGGCCCCGCGTGGTGGCGGCAGGCGGCGCGCGCGGTGCAGCCCTACCTCGACGCCGGCCAGAACGAGCTCATTGCCGGCGAACTCAAGTTCCTCGCCGGCTTCGGCCGCGGCGCGCTGCCCAAGGGTGCGATCCACGGTGACCTGTTCTGTGACAACGTGCTCTTCTCCGGCAGCACGGTGACCGGGATCATCGATTTCGGCTTTGCCGCCACCGATTTCCTCGCCTACGACCTCGCGATCGCGGTCAACGACTGGTGCATCGTCAGGAACGGCCCCGACGAGGGCGCCCTGATCCCCGAGCTCGTCGCCGCGATGGCCGGCGCGTACGACGCGGTGCGCCCGCTCACCGACGACGAGCGCCTGCAATGGGCGGCGCTGCTGCGCGCCGCGGCGCTGCGCTTCTGGCTCTCCCGGCTCTACGACCTGCACCTCCCGCGCCCCGGCGAGCTCACGCATGCGCACGACCCGCGGCAGTTCGAGTGCATCCTGCGCGACCGCGTCCGCGTCGGACCCCGGTTTCCGGTGTCCGGCACGGCGGCCGGCACGAAGAGCGCGCGGCAATGAGTGCGGCCGAGGACGGCATCGCCTTCGAGCGCCTGCCGGCGCTGCGCGGCGCACAGTGGCTGCGCGACGCGTACGGCATGCTGACGCTGGCGCGGCTGCCGTGGCTCGCGCTGCTGCTGCTCTACTACCTGATCCTCGGCGTCGTCGATTTCATCCCCTACCTGGGGCAGATCGCGGCGCCGATCCTGAAACCGGTGTTCGCCGTGGGCTTCCTCGCCGCCGCCTGGTCGCAGGAGCGCGGGGGAACGCCGGAGCCGAAGCAGCTGTTCGTGGGCTTCCGCTCGAACCTCTGGGCGCTGATTCCGCTGGGCGTGGTGCTGGTGCTGGGGGTCACGCTGGCCGTGCTCGGAACCGCGCTGGTCGACGACGGCAAGCTGCTCGACGCGCTCTCGGGCAAGGTCAAGGTCGACGACGCGCTGCTCGCCGACGGGCGCGTGCAGCTCGCCATGCTCTTCGCCGCCGCCTGCACGGTGCCGGTGATGCTCGCACTGTGGTTCGCGCCGGCGCTGGTGGTGTTCCAGGACTGCTCGGCGTGGCGGGCGCTGCGCACCAGTTTCGTTGCGGCGCTTGCGAACTGGCGCGCGATCACCGTCTACGGGATGCTCGTGTTCTTCTACGGTGGCGTGGTCCCCGGCATGGTCACCACGCTGATCACGCTGGTCGTGCCGGCGTCGCTCGCGCTCACCGTGGCGCTGTTCGTCCTGCTGCCGTATCTGTTCCTGTTCATCGCGACGCTGCACATCTCCGATTACGTCGGCTACCGCGACATCTTCCACCGCGACGAGATGCACGAGCCGGGCGCGGCGGAAACGCCCGACAGCGCCGAACCGTAACCCGGCGCCCGGGTCGCCGCCCGGCGCCCGGCAGTCACGCCGCCTCGAGCTTCGCGTACTCGAGCGAGAGCCACTTCACGCCGACCTCGCGGAAGTTGACCTGCACGCGCTGGTCGGCGCCGCGTCCCTCGGCGTCGATGATGACGCCGACGCCGAACTTCCCGTGGCGCACGCTCTGGCCGATGCGCCAGCCGGGGCCGGCGCTGACCGCCGCCGCCCTCGGCGCCGCGCGCGGCGCGTCCGCGGCGGCGGCGGAACCCCACTCGGCGGCGTCGACCTCGACCGCGCGCCGGCGCGCCGAGTACCACTGCAGCAATTCGGCCGGCACTTCGTCGAGGAAGCGCGAGGCGACGTGGTAGCGCACCTGGCCGTGCAGCATGCGGCTCTGCGCCAGCGTGAGGTAGAGGCGGCGCTTCGCGCGCGTCATCGCGACGTACATGAGCCGCCGCTCCTCCTCGACGCCGTCGAATTCGGACAGGCTGTTCTCGTGCGGGAACAGGCCCTCCTCGAGCCCGGTGACGAACACCGTGTGGAACTCCAGGCCCTTGGCCGCGTGGACGGTCATCAGCTGCAGCGCCGGCCGGCCCTCCGCGGCCTGCGTGTCGCCGGCCTCCAGCGCCGCGTGCGCGAGGAACGCGGTCAGCGGATCGGTCGCGCCCTCCGCGGCGGCAGCGGCGTCCCCCTCCGGCTCCGGTTCGCCGGTCGCGATCGGCGCATCGACGGCGAGGTCGGCCTCGCGCAGGAACGACGTCGCGGCATTGACCAGCTCCTCCAGGTTCTCCAGCCGGTCCTGGCCGTCCTTCTCGGCCTTGTAGTGCGCGACGAGGCCCGACGCGTGGTTGACGTGCTCGACCGCTTCGGGCAGCGGCAGCTCCGCCGTTGCGGCGCGCATCGCCTCGACGAGCTTCACGAAGGCGGCGAGGCTGGCGCCGGCCCTGCCGGTCGCCTTGCCGCCGCAGGCCGCCTGCCACAGGCTCGTCCCGGCGCCGCGGGCGGCGTCCTGCAGCGCCTCGAGCGTGCGTGCGCCGATGCCGCGCGGCGGAAAGTTGACGATGCGCAGGAACGCGCCGTCGTCGTCCGGCACCGCCAGCAGGCGCAGGTAGGCGAGCGCGTGCTTCACCTCGGCGCGCTCGAAGAAGCGCATGCCGCCGTACACGCGGTACGGCACCGCCGCGTTGAACAGCGCGTGCTCCAGCACCCGCGACTGCGCGTTGGAGCGGTAGAGCACCGCCGCCTCGGACAGTTCGATGCCCTCGGCCGCGATGCCCTTGACGATGTCCACGATGAACGCCGCCTCGTCGAAGTCGGACGACGCGGCGAAGGCGCGGATCGGATCCCCCTTGCCGTCGGCGGTCCACAGGTTCTTGCCCAGCCGCGTCCTGTTCTGTCGGATGAGGGCATTGGCCGCATCGAGGATGTTGCCGTGCGAGCGGTAGTTCTGCTCGAGCTTGATCACGCGCACCGAATCGCCGTCGATGCCGAAATCGCGCTCGAAGTGCTGCATGTTGGCGACGTTCGCGCCGCGGAAGGCGTAGATCGACTGGTCGTCGTCGCCGACGGCGAACACCGCGGCGTCGGGGCCGGCGAGCTGCTGCAGCCACCGGTACTGCAGCACGTTGGTGTCCTGGAACTCGTCGACCAGCAGGTGCGCGAAGCGCCGCCGGTAGTGCTCGCGCAGGCCCTCGTGCCGGACGAGGAGCTCGAAGCTGCGCAGCAGCAGCTCGGCGAAGTCGACCACGCCCTCGCGCCGGCACATCGCGTCGTAGAGCGCGTAGTGCTCGACCTGGCGGCGCACGAATTCGTCGCCCGCCTCGACCTGGTTCGGGCGCCGGCCCTCCTCCTTGGCGCCGGCGATGAACTGCTGCAGCTGGCGCGGCGGAAAGCGCTCGTCGTCGATGCCGTGCGCGCGGTAGAGCCGCTTGATCAGCGCGAGCTGGTCCTGGTTGTCGAGGATCTGGAAGAGCTGCGGCAGCTCCGCGTCGCGGTAATGTGCGCGCAGCATCCGGTTGCACAGGCCGTGGAACGTCCCGATCCACATGCCGCGCGTGTACACCGGCGTCATCGCCGACAGGCGGAGGAGCATCTCCTTCGCCGCCTTGTTGGTGAACGTGACCGCCAGCACCGACAGCGGTGTGGCCTGCCCGGTCGCCAGCAGCCAGGCGATGCGCGTGGTCAGCACGCGCGTCTTGCCGCTGCCGGCGCCGGCCAGGATCAGCGCCGACTGGTGCGGCAGCGTCACCGCGGCAAGCTGCTCGGGATTGAGATTGTCGAGTAGGACGGAGGCCATCGTGAACCGGGAACGCGCGTCCCCCGGGGGGCGCCGCGGCGCCGGATCGACGCGGCGCGGTCGTCGTGGATTATACGTGGCGGAGCGCAGCCCCGCGGCCGCCGGGCGCTATAATCGCCCGGTTCCGCGCCGGTGTCCGGCTGCGGATTCCACGCCTTCCATCGATGCCGCCGACCCGCAACGCCGCGCCCGCCGCCCAGTCCGCGACGACGCGCGCGTTCGTCCAGTGGATCCGCTCGGCGGCGCCGTACATCCACGCCTTCCGCGGCAAGACCTTCGTCATCGCCTTCGGCGGCGAGGTCGTCGCCGACGACACCTTCCTCGGCATCATCCACGACCTCAACCTGCTGCACAGCCTCGGCGTCCACCTCGTCGTCGTCCACGGCTCGCGGCCGCAGATCGAGGCCATCCTGCGGCAGCAGAACATCGAAAGCCGCTACGCGTTCGGCCTGCGCGTCACCGACGCCGAGACCATGGACTGCGTGCTCGAGGCGTCGGGACAGGTCCGCAGCCGCATCGAGGCGCTGCTGTCGCTGGGCATCGCCAACTCGCCGATGGCGGGCGCGCGCATCCGTGTGTCCAGCGGCAACTTCATCATGGCCAAGCCGCTGGGGGTGCGCGACGGCGTCGACATGCAGCTCACCGGCGAAGTGCGGCGGGTCGACGTCGACGCGATCCAGCAGCGCCTCGACGACGGCGACATCGTGCTGATCTCGCCGCTGGGCTACTCGCCCACCGGCGAGATCTTCAACCTCGCGCTGGAGGAGGTCGCCACTCAGGTCGCGGTGCGCGTCGACGCGCACAAGCTCGTGTTCCTGATGGAGACCGACGGGGTGCGCAACACGCGCCGGCAGCTGCTCACCGAGCTGTCGACCAAGGACGCCGAGGCGCTGCTCGCCGCGGGCGGCGCCAGGCTGCCGCCGGACGTGCAGCACTACCTCCCCTGCGCGGTGCGCGCCTGCGACAACGGCGTCAAGCGCACGCACCTCATCAGCCGCCACCTCGACGGCGCGCTGCTGCTCGAGCTGTTCACCCGCGACGGCGTGGGCACGATGGTCGCCTCGGCCCCGCTCGCGCACCTTCGCAGCGCGACCATCGACGACGCCGGCGGCATCATCGCGATCATCGGTCCGCTCGAGGAGCAGGGGATCCTGGTCCGCCGCTCGCGCGAGCGGCTCGAGACCGAGATCGAGCGCTTCGTCGTCGCCGAGCACGACGGCGTGGTCATCGGCTGCGCGGCGCTCTACGCCTTTCCCGAGGAGAAGGTCGGCGAGCTCGCGGCGCTGGCCGTGCACCCGGATTTCCGGCGCGAGGGCTACGGCGAGGCGCTGATGGTCGAGATCGAGGCGCGCGCGCGGAAGCTCAAGATCGGCCGGCTGTTCGTGCTGACGACGCGCACGTCGCAGTGGTTTCTCGAGCGCGGATACCGCAATGCGACGATCGCCGACCTGCCGGAGGAGAAGCAATCGCTCTACAATTACCAGCGCAAGTCGCAGGTCTACGCGAAGAAGCTTTGACAAAGGAGAATTAGGACAATGGCGCGGATGGTTCAGTGCATCAAGCTCGGCCGCGAGGCCGAAGGGCTCGATTTCCCGCCGTACCCGGGCGAGATGGGCAAGCGACTCTACGAGAACGTCTCCAAGGAAGCGTGGCAGGCGTGGCTGCGCCACCAGACGATGCTGGTGAACGAGAACCGGCTGTCGCTGGCCGATGCGCGCGCACGCAAGTGGCTGGCCGAGCAGATGGAGCAGCACTTCTTCGGCGGCGGCGCGGAGATGCCTGCGGGGTACGTTCCGCCGTCGGCCTGAGGGCGCGGCCGCGGAATTGCACCGGGCGGGCGGCGCCTCGCCGTCCTCGCGCCCTGTGCCGCGCCGTCACGTCCCTGCGCGCCTCACCCGATCACCCTGTCGGCGCGCACCATGATCTGGGTCGGGATCGCGGATCCCGAGGTTCCGCGCCGCCGCGAGATTGACGGCGAGCTCGATCTTGGCCGGCTGCTCCACCGGAAGATTCGCCGGATCGGATCCTCTGAGCACCTTGTCGACGTAGCGCGCGACGCCCCGGTAGTACTTGCGGTAGCTCAGGCCGTAGCTGACGAGGCCGCCCGCCTCCACGTACTCGCTGAAGCCGTACACGCCGGGAAGCCGGTATTCGTTCGCCAGCCTCACGATGCGCGGGATCTCGCTGAGGTAATAGGCGTCGGCCATCAGGATGTAGGCGCCGGCACGCTGCTCCTTCATCGTCGCAAACGCGCGGTCCAGGCCCGCCGCCTGCGACTCCGGCGCCTCCGCGCGCACGGCGTCCACGCGAACGCGCTCGGCAGCCTGTCGAGCCTGCGCCCACCAGTATTCGTCGGCGACGCCATCCGGGTTGGCCAGCATCGCGATAGTGCCGGCGTCGGGAACCATCGTGGTGATGATCTCGAGCCACTTCGGAATCAGCTTCTCGAACAGCGTCCAGGTGCCGGTGACGTTCGCGCCGGGATGCCCGAGGCTCGCCACGAGCCCGGCTTCGACCGGATCGCCGTTCACGGCCATGACCACCGGAATCGTGCCAGTGGCATCCTTCGCCGCGCGCGTCGACGGGATGCAGGTGCCCACGATCGCGGCCGGGCTGCGCTTGACCAGCGACGCGGCGAGTCTGCGGAAACTCGTAGGGCAGAGCCCCGTGCACGTCGATGACGACGTTCTCGCCGTCGGTCCAGCCGAACTCGCGCAGCCCGTCCCTGAATGCTTCGAGAAAGGGGGCGCCGGCTCTTCTCCGACCCCTGGGTCAGGTAGTCGATGCGCGGGATCTTCGACCGGCTCACGCTGCGCCGAAAGGGCACGCGGCGCGGCGAGTGCGCTTGCTGCAAGCGCCAGGAGGGCTCGGCGACGTGTCAACATGAGTTCCTCCGACGGCTCGAAAGAATGCCGGGCGGCTGTGCCATTGTACGCGCTGGAGGCGCGCTGGGATCGTCTCGCGTCACCCCGCTGCCGACAGCGACGTCGTCGCTTCCCGGCCGCGGCCGCTACTCCCGCGCGCCGGGCCAGGCGCGATCGGCATGACGGCGCGTCGCGCCTCGCTCGCGGCGGCGCACATGGATAGGCTGGTTTCCGGCTGGTAGACTGGCTGCGATGACTGCGCATCCCGATCAGCCGCTATCCCGTCCCCGAGATCGAGCGACGCTGCCGGAGGACGTCCGCGCCCGGATCCTCGAGGTGCAGGAGAAGGCGGGATTCGTCCCCAACGTCTTCCTGGCGCTGTCGCACCGCCCTGCGGAATTCCGGGCCTTCTTCGCCTACCACGACGCGCTGATGCTCAAGGAAGGCGGCCTCACCAAGGCCGAGCGCGAGATGATCGTCGTGGCGACGTCGGGCGCGAACGACTGCCCGTACTGCGTCGTCGCCCACGGCGCCATCCTGCGCATCTACGCGAAGAACCCGTTCGTCGCCGACCAGGTCGCCGTCAACTATCGCGAAGCCGACATCACCGCGCGGCAGAAGGCGATGCTCGCATTCGCGCTGAAGGTCGCGGACAAGGCCTCGGACGTCGGCGACGAGGACTTCGCCGCGCTCGCCGCGCACGGTTTCACCGACGAGGACGCCTGGGACATCGGCGCGATCGCGGCGTTCTTCGCGCTGTCGAACCGCATGGCCGGACTCACGCGGATGCGGCCCAACGACGAGTTCTACCTGATGGGGCGGCTGCCCAGGAAGTCGTAGCCCGGCGTGTACCCCGGAATCGCGGTCGCTACGTAAACGCGCGGGCCGCGCGCGAATATCGCGCATCTGCCGCGGGGCCGGCGCCGCGAGGTTACGGCTCCGACCCCGCCGCCTCGTAGACCACCTGCCCGCCGACCAGCGTCCAGCGCACGCGGCCGGGAACCTCGAGACCCAGGAACGGCGTGTTCTTGCCCTGGCTCTTCAGCGCCTTCGGCTCGACCACCCAGTACGCGGCCGGATCGAAGACGCAGACGTCGGCCGGCTGGCCGACGGCGAGATGCCCGGCATCCAGCCCCAGCAGCGCCGCCGGTGCGGTGGTGATGCGCGCCAGCGCGACGGGGAGGGCGATCGCCGTCCTCGGCCGCCCACTTGAGCGTCAGCGGCAGCAGGAGCTCCAGGCCGGTCGCACCGGGCTCGGATTCGCCGAACGGCACCTGCTTGCCGTCGTCGTCCACCGGCGCATGGTCGGAACAGACGAGGTCGACGGTGCCGTCCGCCAGGCCGGCCCGCAGCGCCGCGCGGTCGCGCACGCCGCGCAGCGGCGGCACGAGGTGGCACTGCGCGTCGAACCAGCCGATGTCGAAATCGGACAGGTGCAGGTGATGGATCGCGACGTCGCAGGTGATCGGCAGCCCTTCCTGGCGCGCCGCGCGGACCATCGCCACGCCCTCGGCGGTCGACAGGCGGCACAGGTGGACGCGCACGCCGGTCTCGCGCACCAGCGCGAGGATCATCGCCAGCGCGATCGTCTCGGCCGACGGCGGAATCGCCGGCAGGCCCAGCCGCGTGGCCACCTCGCCGTCGTGCGCGACGCCGCCCTTGCCGATGTGCGGGTCCTGCGCCCGCAGCCACACGCGATAGCCGAACGTCGCCGCGTACTGCATCGCGCGATAGCAGGACCTGAGTGTCGACGAGCGGCGCATCGGCTTGCGAGAACGCGACGCAGCCGGCGTCGGTCAGCTCGCCCATCTCGGTGAGCTGCCTCGCCCTTCAGCCCCACCGTCAGCGCGCCGACCGGGTATACGTGCGCCTGGTTGAGCGAGCGCGCGCGGTGCTTGAGCATCTCCACCAGTCCCGGCTCATCGAGCGGCGGGTCGGTGTCGGGCGGACAGGCGAGGCTGGTGACGCCGCCGGCGACCGCGGCGGCCATCTCGGAGGCGAGCGTGGCCTTGTATTCCAGCCCCGGCTCGCGCAGGCGGGCGGAGAGGTCGATCAGGCCGGGGCACACGACCATGCCGGCGGCGTCGATGATCCGGTTGGCGTGCCAGCCCTCCGGCGCCGCGCCGACGGCGGCGACCCTGCCGGCGGCGATGTACAGCGCCGACACGCGGTCGATGCCGTGCCGCGGATCGATCAGGCGGCCGTTGCGGATCTCGATCTTCACCGCTCAGTTCCCCGCGAGCATGGACAGCACCGCCATCCGCACCGCGATGCCGAAGGTCACCTGCGGCAGGATCACCGCGCGCGCGCTGTCGGCGACCGCGGAATCGATCTCGATGCCGCGGTTCATCGGCCCCGGGTGCATCACGATCGCGTCGGGCTTCGCGTACGCGAGCTTCTCCGGCGTCAGCCCGTAGTGCTTGAAGTACTCGCCGGCCGACGGCAGCAGCGCGCCGCGCATCCGCTCGCTCTGCAGGCGCAGCATCACGACGACGTCGCAGCCCTTCAGCCCCTCGCGCATGCCGTTGCACACCCGCACGCCCAGCGAGCTCAGCGCGGTCGGCAGCAGCGTCTGCGGGCCGACCGCGCGCACCTCCGCGGCGCCCAGCGTCGTCAGGCCGTGGATCAGCGAGCGCGCCACGCGCGAGTGCAGCACGTCGCCGACGATGGCCACGGTCAGGTTGCGGAAATCGCGCTTGTAGTGGCGGATCGTGAACAGGTCGAGCAGCCCCTGCGTCGGATGCGCGTGGCGGCCGTCCCCGGCGTTGACGACGTGGACGTGCGTGCGGCCGGTGCGGTTCAGGTGCGCGGCGATGAGGTGCGGCGCGCCGGACTGCGCGTGGCGGACGACGAACATGTCGGCGTTCATCGCCACCAGGTTGTCGACGGTGTCGAGCAGCGTCTCGCCTTTCGACGTCGACGACGCGCCGATGTTGAGGTTGATCACGTCGGCGGACAGGCGCTTCGCCGCGATCTCGAAGGTGGTGCGCGTGCGCGTGCGAATTCTCGAAGAACAGGTTGAACACGGCCTTGCCGCGCAGCAGCGGGACCTTCTTCACGTCGCGCTCGGCGATCGACGTGAACGGCACCGCGGTGTCGAGGATCCGGACGATCATCTCGGCCGGAAGGCCCTCGAGCGTCAGCAGGTGCGTGAGCTCGCCCCTGGCGTCGAGCTGCGGGTTACGCATCGCGGCCCCGTGCCCGCTCGCCGTCGCCGGCGCTCGCGGCCGCGAGCGCGAGCCGGCCGTCCGCGTCGCGCGAGAGCACCAGCGAGAGGTCGCGCGCGACCGCGAGGCGCGCACCCGCATACGTCGCCTCGATCGGCAGCTCGCGGCCGCCGCGGTCGACGAGCACGGCGAGCTCGACGCAGGCGGGCCGGCCGTAGTCGAACAGCTCGTTGATCGCCGCGCGCGCGCTGCGGCCGGTGTAGAGCACGTCGTCGACCAGCACGATCGTCGCGCCATCGACCTCGAAGGGCAGCTCGGTGCGCTTGACCTCGGGCTTCAGGCCCGTGCGGTGGAAGTCGTCGCGGTGGAACGAGACGTCGAGGTAGCCGACCGGGTGGTCGCCGGGAACGAGCAGCGCCAGGCGGTCGGCGACCCACGCCCCGCCGGAATGGATGCCGACGAACCGGGCGTCGTGGGCGATCGCGCCGCGCATGCGCCCGGCCAGCGTCTGCAGCGTCTGCTCGGCGTCGGGAAGCGTCACGGCGAGGCCGTCAGCGCGGGGTTCGGCTCGTCGAACCAGGCCTGCAGGATCACCTGCGCCGCGACCTCGTCGAGGGCGGCTTCGCGCGCGCGGCCGTACACGCCCGCCTCGCCCAGCACCGTGGACGCCGCGCGGGTGGTGAAGCGCTCGTCGACGCGGGCCACCGGCAGCCCGTAGCGGGCCTCGAGCTGCCGGGCGAAACGCTCCGCAGCGCACGGTCATCTCGTGCTCGCTGCCGTCGCCGTCGAGCGACTGCCCGACCACCAGCGCGCCCGGTGCCCACTCGGCGACCAGCGCGTCGATCGCGGCCAGGCGCCGGGCGCTGGTCTCGGCCTGGATGGTGGTCAGCGGATGCGCGACGCGAACGAAGGTGTTCCCGAACGCGACCCCGGTCTTGCGCGTCCCGAAATCGAAGGCGAGCACGGTGGCGTGGTCCGCGGTCGCAGGCGTTGCGCGCTTGGGATTCGGGTTCAAGCGTCAGGCGTGGCCGACGTCTTCGGACAGCCGCGAGAAATCGATGCCGAGGAGCCTCATCGCCGCCGGCAGCCGCGCGTCGGCGGGGGTCTCGAAGAGCACCTCCGGATCCGCCGCCACCGTCAGCCAGGCGTTCTGCGCGATCTCCTGCTCGAGCTGGCCGGCGGACCACCCGGCATAGCCCAGCGACACGAACACGTCGCGGGGACCCTCGCCGCGGCCGACCGCCTCGAGCACGTCCTTCGACGTGGTGAGGCCGATGTCGTCGCTGACCGCGAGCGTGGACTGCCAGTTGCCGAGCGGCCGGTGGAGGACGAAGCCGCGGTCGACCTGCACCGGGCCGCCGAAGTGCACCGGCGCCTCGCCCCGCTCGGCGACCGCGAGCGAGACGTCGATCTGGTCGAGCAGCACCGAGAGCTTCATGTCGATGGGCTTGTTGACGACGATCCCGAGCGCGCCCTCGGCGCTGTGCTCGCACACGTAGGTCAGCGTGTGCGCGAAGTTGGGGTCGACCATCCCGGGCATGGCGATCAGGAAGTGGGCGGTGAAATTGTCCGACGCGACGCTCATGCGGCCAATTGTAAACGCCGCGCCCCCCCGGCACAATTCGGCATGACCCCGCTGCGCCTGTCCCGGATCCGCCGCGCCGGCGACCCGCGCTTTCCGCGCGCCCGGCCGTGACCGCGGCGGTCGACCGCGCGCTGGTCTGGTTCCGGCGCGACCTGCGCGATTTCGACCACGCGGCGCTGCACGCGGCGCTCGGCGCGGCCCGCAGGGTTCATTGCGCGTTCGTGTTCGACCGCGACATCCTCGACCGGCTGCCGGACCCGGAAGACCGCCGCGTCGAGTTCATCCGCGAGAGCGTGGCCGGGCTCGACCGCGCGCTGCAGGCCCGGGGCGGCGGGCTCATCGTGGTGCACGGCCCCGCGCGCGACGCGATTCCGCCGCTCGCCGCCGCACTTGGCGTCGGCGCCGTGTACGCCGGCCGCGACTACGAGCCGGCGGCACGCGAGCGCGACGCGGCGGTCGCCTCGGCGCTCGCCGGGCTGGGCATCGACTGGCGCACGGTCAAGGACCACGTCGTATTCGAATGCGACGAGGTCCTGTCGCAGGCGGGCAGGCCGTTCTCGGTGTTCACGCCGTACCGCAACGCCTGGCTGAAGGCCCTGACGCCGGCGCACCTGCGCCCGCGCGTCGTCGCGCCGGACGCCGGCGCACTGGCGCCGCCGCCCGCGACGCTCCGGGCGGGCGTGCCGACGCTCTCGGCGCTCGGCTTCCGGCGCACCAACCTCGCCGCGCTCGGCGTGGTGCCCGGCATGGACGGCGGCGCCGCGCTGTTCGGCGATTTCTGCGAGCGCATCGACCGCTACCGGGAGGCGCGCGACTACCCGGCGGTCAGGGGGCCGTCGTATCTCTCCGTCCACCTGCGCTTCGGCACGGTGTCGATCCGCGAGCTCGCCGCGTACGCGCACGCCCGCTCGCTCGAGGCCGACGGCGCGGGGGCGGCGGCGTGGCTGTCCGAGCTCGTCTGGCGCGAGTTCTACGCGCAGATCCTGTGGCACCACCCGCAGGTCGCCGGGCGCGCATTCAAGCCTGCGTACGACGCGCTCGTCTTTGCGAACGATCCGGCGAGGATCTCGGCGTGGCGCGAAGGCCGGACCGGCTATCCGATCGTCGACGCAGCGATGCGGCAGCTGAACCAGACCGGCTACATGCACAACCGGCTGCGGATGGTCGCCGCGTCGTTCCTGGTGAAGGACCTGCTCGTCGACTGGCGCATCGGCGAGCGGTACTTCGCGGACAGGCTGATCGACTTCGACCTCGCGTCGAACAACGGCGGCTGGCAGTGGGCGGCGTCGACCGGCTGCGACGCGCAGCCGTATTTCCGGATCTTCAATCCGGTGACGCAGTCGGAGCGCTTCGACGCCGACGGCCGGTTCATCCGCCGCTACGTGCCGGAACTCGCGGCGCTCGACGCGCGCGCGATCCACGCGCCGTGGCGCGTCCCGGCCGCGGTCCAGCAGGCGAAAGGGGTGGTGGTCGGCCGCGACTATCCGGCGCCGATCGTGGACCACGCGGCGGCGCGCGCGCAGGCGCTGGCGTTGTATCAGGAGATTCGCGACGCCGGGGCGTAATCCCGACGATTCGACGATTCGTCGCGGGCCGCGAACCGGCGCCGGGAACCCGTCGGCGGCTCAGTCCTCTTCCTGCTTCCGCGACTTCTTGAAGTCCGTCGCGAGCTGCGCCTGCAGCGTCGGCGGCGCGGGCTCGTAGTGCGACAGCTGCAGCGACCACGAGCCGTGGCCGCCGGTGACCGACTTCAGCCGCGCCGAGTAGCCGTCGAGCTCGACCAGCGGCGCCAGCCCGTGCACGGCGATCACCCCGGGCTGCATCCCCTTGGTGCCGGTGATCTGCCCGCGACGCGACGACAGGTCGCCGGCGATGTCGCCGGTGTTGGCTTCGGGACAGATGATCTCGACGCTGACGATCGGCTCGAGCACGATCGGCTTGGCCTTGGCCACGGCGTCGAGGAACGCCTTCTTGCCGGCGGCGATGAAGGCGACCTCCTTGGAGTCCACCGGGTGGTGCTTGCCGTCGTAGACGATCACCCGCACGTCCTGCAGCGGGAACCCGGCGACGGCGCCGGCGACGAGCACCTGCTCGACGCCCTTCTCCACCGCGGGCATGAAGTTGTGCGGGATGACGCCGCCCTTGGTGGCGTCGACGAACTCGAAGCCGGCGCCGCGCTCCTGCGGCTCGACGCGCAGCGACACCTCGCCGAACTGGCCGGCGCCGCCGGTCTGCTTCTTGTGCCGGTGGTGGCCCTCGGCCTTGGCGGTGATCGTCTCCCGGTAGGGAATCCGCGGCGGCTGGGTGTCGACCTCGACCTTGAACTGCGAGGCCATGCGCTCCAGCACCGAGCGCAGGTGCAGCTCGCCCAGCGCGCGCAGCACCGTCTCGTTGAGCGCCGCGTCGTGCTCGAGCGAGAACGTCGGGTCCTCGGCGATCATCCGGTGCAGCACCTCCGAGATCCGCTGCTCGTCGCCGCGCTTCTTCGGCTTGATCGCCACGCCCTGCATCGGCACCGGGAACTCGAGCGGACGCATGTGGATGTGGTCCTCGTCGTGCGAATCGTGCAGCACGCAGTCGAAGTCGATCTCGTCGACCTTGGCCACCGCGGCGATGTCGCCGGGCACCGCGCGGTCGATCTCGATGTTCTTCTTGCCCTGGAGCAGGAACAGGTGGCCGACCTTGAACGGCTTGCGCCCGTCGCCGACGAAGAGCTGCGTGTCCTTGGTCACCGTGCCCTGGTGGACGCGGAAGACGCCGAGCTTGCCGACGAACGGGTCGACGACCACCTTGAACACGTGCGCGAGCACGTGCTTGTCCGGGTCGGGCTCGGAGCGGAACTCCTCGGTCGCCTCGCCTTCGCCCTTGTAGAACAGCGGCGGATTGCCTTCGGTCGGGTTCGGCAGCAGCTTGACCATGATCTCGAGCAGCTCGGCGATGCCCACGCCGTTGCGCGCGCTCACGAAGCACACCGGGATCAGGTGCCCCTCGCGCAGCGCCTTCTCGAACGGCGCGTGCAGCTGCTCGGGCGCGATCTCGCCCTGCTCGAGGTAGAGCGACATCAGCTCCTCGTCGACCTCGACGACCTGGTCGACGAGCGCCTGGTGCGCGGCCGCGACCGACGAGAAGTCCGACTCGCCGGCGGGGTTGAAGAAGCAGTCGACCACGCGCGTCCCGCCGCCGGCGGGGAGGTTGATCGGCAGGCATTCCTTGCCGAAGGCGGCCTGGATCTGCTCGAGCAGCACCGGCAGGTCGACGTTGTCGGCGTCGATCTTGTTGACGACGACGACGCGGCACAGCCTGCGGTTCCCGGCCCAATCCATCATCCGCGACGTGATCATCTCGAGGCCCGCCTGCGCGTTGACCACCACCGCGACGGTATCCACCGCGTCGAGCGCGCCGATCGCCTGGCCGATGAAATCCGGGAAGCCGGGCGTGTCGACGAGGTGCACGCGCGTGCCGGCGGTCTCGAGGTGCAGCGGCGAGGCGCGCAGCGAGTGCTGGTAGGTCTTCTCGAGCACGTCGAAGTCGCTGACCGTCGTGCCCCGCTCGACGCTGCCGGGCGCCGTGATCATCCCGGCCTGGTGCAGCAGCGCCTCGGCGAGCGTGGTCTTGCCGGATGCGCCGTGCCCGACGAGCGCGAGGGTGCGGATGTTCTCTGTGGCGAATTGCGCCATTACCCTTTCCTCCTTTGTGGTCCAGACGCCAATTGTCGCCGAAAACGCGCCGGGTCGACCCGTGGAAATGGGGTCAGGTCCAATTTGGACCCGAAAATTGGACCTGACCCCATTTCCACACCGGGTCGACCCGGGTTTCGGCCGGAAGCCGCGATTTCGACCGCGAATTGGCCGCTTGCCGCGACGGCGGACCGGCTCCACAAGCGCGGCTCGCGGCCCGTGGTGCAGCTCAGGACGCGAGCGCCAGCATCTCCCGCAGGCTGCGCACCAGCTCCTCCTCCTGGAACGGCTTGCCCAGGTAGAGGTCGACCCCGAGATCGCGTGCCAGCGCCCGGTGCTTCTCGGCCGTGCGCGACGTGATCATGATGATGGGGATGTGCGAGCTCCGCGCATCGCGCTTGATCATGCGGGTGAACTCGAAGCCGTCCATGCGCGGCATCTCGATGTCGAGCAGGATGACGTCGGGCGTCTCCTCTGCCAGCATCTCGAGGGCCTCCACGCCGTCCCTGGCGGTGATCACCTCGAAGCCCTCGCGCACGAGCAGGCGGCTCGTGATCTTGCGCACGGTGAGCGAGTCGTCGACGATCATGATCAGCGGCGGGCCGGCGATGGCCTTCGCTGCCGCCATCCGGCCGGGGGCCATGCGGTCGGGCGCCATCGGATCGAAGGCCGGCGCGCCGGCCCGCTGCGCGAGCTGCACCGGGTTGATGATCAGCACGATCTCGCCGGTGCCCAGCACCGTCGCGCCGGCGATCCCCGCGACGCGCGCGAGCTGCGGCCCGACGTTCTTGACCACGACTTCCTGGTTGCCGACCATCTCGTCCACGTGCACCGCGGCGATCCCCTGCCCGGCGCGCAGGAGCAGCACCGGGTTGTGCCGCGCGGTCTCGGGGTTGCGGCCGGCGTCGCCGAGCAGATGGGGCAGGTAGTGGAGCGGGTAGCTGCGGCCCTGCCACTCGACGGCCCGCGCGACATAGCCCGCGAGCAGCGCGTCGGGCTTGACCTGCAGCACCTGCTCGACCATCGGCGAAGGCAGCGCCCAAAGCCTGCCGCCCGCGCGCACCAGCACGGCCTGCGCCACCGCCAGCGTCAGCGGGAGATAGACCCGGAACGTCGTGCCGCAAGCGCGTTCGGTCGAGACCTCGACGCGGCCGCCGAGCGCCGCGACCTCGGAGCGCACGACGTCCATGCCGATGCCGCGACCGGACAGCGCGGTGACCCGGGTGGCGGTGGTGAGCCCCGGCGCGAAGATCGATTCGATCACCTGTGCGTCGGTCGCGGCCGCGTCGGCCGCCAGCGCGCCCTGCGCCAGCGCGCGGGCGCGGATCTGCTCGAGGTCGAGACCGGCGCCGTCGTCGGTGATCTCGATCGCGATCTCGTTGCCGACCTGGCGGACCGTGAGCGCGATCTCGCCGGTCTCCGACTTGCCGGCCGCCGTGCGCACCGCGCGCGGCTCGATGCCGTGGTCGAGCGCATTGCGCAGCAGGTGCTCGAGCGGGCCACCGAGCTTCTCCAGCACCGAGCGGTCGAGCTCGACCTGGCCGCCGCGAATCTCGAGGTTCGCCCGCTTGTCGAGCTCGCGGGCCGTCTGCCGCAGGATCCGGTACAGCCGCTCGGAGAGGCTGGCAAAGGGCACGGTCCGGATGGCGAAGAGCTGCTGCTGGATGTCGCGCGACAGCCGCGCCTGCGCCAGCAGCGCGGCGTCGGCATCGTCGAGGTTCTTCAGCAGCGACTGCTGCACCGTCGCGACGTCGTTGACGCCCTCGGAAAGCGACCGCGTGAGCTCCTGGAATCGCGTATAGCGGTCGAACTCGAGCGGATCGAAGCCCGCCGCGTTCCCGTCGAGCGGCGAGCGCCCCGACTGGATCTCGGACTCACCCTCGATCTCGATCTCGCGCACCTGGGCGCGCAGCCGGATCACGCTCGCGGTCAGCTCGAGCAGGTTCGCCTTGAGCGAGCGCAGCTCGCCGTCGATGCGCGCCCGGGTGATCGCCACCTCGCCGGCCTCGTTCGCGAGACGATCGATGACGTCGGCGCGCACGCGCAGCAGCGCCCGCTGGCCGGTCTCGGTCTCGAAGGCGTCGCGCGGGGCCGCGCGCGGCGCCAGCGCGACGACCGCGGCCCGGACGGCCGCCGGCAGGCGCGGGCGCTTCCGGTGGCGCCGCAGGCGCGGTGTCCGGTGCGCCGGCGGCGGGTGCGACCGCGGGCAGCCACGGGAGCTCGATGTCGACCTCCCCCCGCCGCAGCGCGTCGAGCAGGAACGCCATCCGGTCGAGATCGGTCTCGAGCACGTCGAAGCGCGCCGGCGGCGGCGCGGTCCCTGCCTCCCTGTCCTCCAGCCGCGACTCCATGCGGTGCGTGAGCTCGCCCAGCCGCATGGCCCCCGCCATCCGCGCGCTGCCCTTCAGCGTGTGCAGCGTGCGCCGCAGCATCGCCGCGCAGCGCTCGTCGGAAGGCTCGCTGCGCCACGCGCGCAGTTCCGCGCTCGCCTTGGGGAACAGCTCCGCCGCCTCCTCGAGAAAGATCGGCAGGATCTGTGCGTCGACGTCGTCGCGCACATCGGTGAGCGCATCGGGCTCCGGCTCCGGCGCGCGGATGACGTCCTCGGGGGACGGCGGGATCCCGTCCCGCGGCACCGCGTGCAGCATGGTGACCGGGGATGCTGCCGCGGACTCGGCGGCGGCGGCAGCTTCGGCAGCAGCGGCCGCAGCTTCGGCGGCTGCAGCTTCGGCGGCTGCAGCTTCGGCGGCAGCAGCTTCGGCGGCTGCAGCTTCGGCGGCAGCAGCTTCGGCGGCAGCAGCTTCGGCGGCAGCAGCTTCGGCGGCAGCAGCTTCGGCGGCAGCAGCTTCGGCGGCAGCAGCTTCGGCGGCAGCAGCTTCGGCGGCAGCAGCTTCGGCCTCGGCAGCGCCAACGGCCTGGGCATCCGGTTCGGCGCCGCGAAACTCGAAGAGCCGCCAATTCCGCCGGCACCGGGGGCGCCGCTTCGTCGTCGCGCGCGGCTTCCCGCGCGGCCAGCGCCTCGGCGTCGTCGGCGGCGCGCCCGGTGGCCGCGCCGGCGCGCAGGGCGTCGAGCTCGGCCTGGATGGTCGCGGCCGCCGCCTCGTCGGCGAACGTGAACGCCATGCGCCCCTTGATGCGGGCGACGAGATCCGCCAGCCCGGCGATCGCCGTGGCGAGCGTCGGCAGCGCCGCATCCGGCAGCGGCGCCGCGGCGTGCTGCAGTCCGAGCAGGCACTGCTCGAGCGCCCTGGCGGTCTGCGCGACCAGCGGGAAGCCGGCGGTGCGATGGATTCCGCACAGCGTATGGCCGGCGCGAACCATCGCCGCCGACACGCCGTGCCGGGGATCGAACTGCATCGCCTCGAATTCGGCGCTGAGCGCCGCGAGATGCGAATCGGCTTCGTCGCACAGGATGCGGTACAGCGACGCCGACAGCGTGACGCCGCCGAAGGTGACGTCCGCCGGCGCCTCCTCCGGCGCCGCCTCGCCCTCGTGCGCGGGCGGACCCGGCGCCTCGAGCGGAACCGACGGGCCTGCTGCCGGCTCGACCTCGACGACGCCGTCGCCGTAGTCTTCGTCCAGCGCGACGATCTCCGGCGGCGGTGCGCCGTCCGCGCCGACCTCGGGCAGTTCGGCGAGGTCGATCACCTCGATCAGCGGTTCCGGCGGCTGCGGCGTCGGCACGGCCGGCGGTGCGGCGGCTGCCGGGGCGGCAGGCGCCTCGCGCCTGGGCAGCGCGTCGCCTCCGCCGGGGAACTGCGCCTGGACGGCGAGGATCGCCGCATCCAGCGCCCCCGGGTCGGGCCGCACGCGGCCCGTCTCCCGCAGCTCGGATACCCAGGCGCGGAAGCTCTGCTCGGCGACGTCGATCATCGCCAGCACCGCCGGGGTGACGGCGCGCTCGTCCTCGAGCAGCCGGTTGAGCGTCCTCTCGACGTCGAATGCGAGCTCGCCCAGCTCGGTGAGCCCGACCATCCGGCCGCTGCCTTTCAGCGTGTGGAAGCCGCGGCGCACCGTCCGCAGGGCCTCGCGGGCGCCGGGGTCCCGCCCCAGGATCGCGCGATGCGCGGCGACGGCGTCGAGCACCTCGCCGGCCTCGGTGAGATAGATCTCGACGAACTCGGCGTCGAGCGCGTTCTCGTCGGTGGCGAGCAGCCGCTGCGTCTCGGCGGAGATCGCCGGGGCCGCGGCGCCGGTGCCGGCGATGACGTCCACGGCCGCCGTCAGCGCCGCGGTGCCGCCGCCGTCGAGCTCGCGCAGCGCCATTTCCGCCTGCCCGGCCAGGCTCTCGTCGCCGATCAGCCGCGCGTCGTCGCGCAGGTCGGTGAGCTTGGTCCGCAGCCCGGCGCGCACCGCCGCGTCGGCCGGCGCCCGCCTCACCTCGGCGACGATCTCCGGCAGTGCGGCGCGCAGCGCCTCGACCGCGCTCTCCGCCGACTCGCCGCGATCGGCCGCGCTTTCCTCCGGCGCCTGTCCCAGCAGCCGCGCGAGCAGCGGTGCGATCAGGCGCTCGCGGTCGGGTCGCTGCTGCTCGACCGCCTCGACGTAGAAACCGAGGCTGGACAACGACTCGGCGAGCAGCTCGAGATCGTCGTTCGACACCGGGGTTTCGGGGTTTGCGTAGGCCTCGATCTGCGCCTGGCACAGCGCGAGCAGCGCGTCCGCCTGGTCGAGCCCGAGTATGCGCAGCGCGCCGCCGATCTGGTGGCTGTCCCGCGCCAGCGTCGCCAGCTCCGAGCGCTTGGCGTGGTCGCGGAAGAACGCGTCGAGCACCTGCTCGATGCGGCGCAGGTTGACCTGGATCTCGCGGACGACCTGTGCGAGCAGCAGCCGCTCCTGCGCCCGCTTCGACATCTCGTCGAGCAGCGGCGCGGCCCCCGCCGCGTCGACGCTGCGGTTGGCGGCGACCGCGTCGAGGCGCGCGAGCATCGCCTCGACCTGCCGCGGGAAATCGGGCGTCAGGCCCGAATAGGCGGCAAAGGCGTTCTCGACCAGCAGCAGCCCGGTCGCGAACTCCATCGCCATGGCCTCCGACATGCCGGCGGCCGGCAGCGACGGCAGGCGCGCCGCGAGCGACTCCGTGAGCCGGGCGAGCGCGGCGTTGCCGATCTGCGTCGCCTGCCGGTGGACCGCGTCCAGGGTCTGCCGCAGCAGGGGCAGGTTCTCCGAGCGCCCCGACGTGAACTTGAGCCACGCGTCCTTGGCCGCGCCGATCTGCTCGCGTCCGGCACGCAGCAGCGGCTCGAGCCGCACGGCATCGGCGGAGGGCGATTCCGCCGCCGGAAGCAGCGCCGCCAGCCGGAACGCCTGCTGCACGTCGCGCACCACCGGGGTGACCGGCGCGCTGATCGCGACGTGGTAGAGCACCTCGCGCCGCAGGCGATCGGCGACCTTGGTCGAGCCTTCGACGACGCGGCGGATCTGCAGGTCGATCCGCGCCGTGAGCTGCTTCGCGCCGAAGCCGGGCGCGAGCCCCCCCGCGACGATCGCGTCCATCAGCGCGCCGACGGTCCACCAGAATGCCCGCGGGTTCGCCTGCGCGGTGACCGCCTCGATTCCGGCGACGGCGTCGCGCATTGCGCGCGCCCCGGCGGCGTCGCCGCGCAGCCACGCGAGCAGTCCGTGCTGGAAAGCGCGCCGGTGCTGCATCAGCTGCGCCGGCAGCGCGCCGGCCGGCACGGCGTCGGCGGCCAGGCGCGGCGGCGCCCGCGGCGACAGGTCCGGGTAGAAAAGGTCGCTCGCCGCCACCGCCTCGATGCCGCGCGCGCGCTGCATCGCCTCGTACTCGGGGAAGAGGTCGAGCGCGACCATCGGCGCTCCCTGCACCACGCCGGCGAGCAGCACCGCGAGCTTGCGGCAGGCGCGGTCGATCGCGCCGCAGGCGGCGTCGATGCCGGCAGGATCGGCGCCGTCGAGCGCCGTGAGCCCGCGCTCGATCTCGTCGGTGAACGCCACCAGCGCGTCCAGCCCGACCATCTGGATCGCCCCGGCGGCCTGGTGGACGTGCGCGCGCGCATGCTTGAGCGGCGTCGCATCCTGCGGTGCCGCGCGGAAGGCGGCGAGCGCTTCCTGCGCGCGGGTGAGCGCCTGCTCGATCTCGCCCTGGACCCAGGACAGCGGGCCGACGTCGAACTCGGCGGAGGTGTCGGTCGTCACGGAGCTCACCAGAGGGCGCGTGCGGCGCTCGTCGTCCGCCGGGGGCGTGGAAGGGCGGGCGGGTGCGGTGCCGCGGCGCGCACTAGACCTTGAACCCCGCGACCGAGCTGCGCAGCTCCGCCGCGAGGCGCGTGAGCTGGCCGATGGAGACGTTGGTCTGCTTCGTGCCCTCGGTCGTCTCGTCGGTGATCTTCAGGATGTCCTGCATGCCGCGGGTCACGTCGGACACCGACGTCGACTGCTTCTGCGTCTGCGCCGAGATGCCGCCGATCAGCTCGGCGAGCTCGCGCGAAACCCGGCGGATCTCCTCCAGCGCCTGGCCGGCGGCGTCGGAGAGCTTCGCCCCCTCGACCACGCCGACCGTGCTCTTCTCCATCGCCGCCACCGCATCCTGCGTGTCCGCCTGGATCGACTTCACGATCGCCTCGATCTGCTTGGTCGCCTCGCCGGAGCGCTCCGCCAGGCGCTGCACCTCCTCGGCGACCACGGTGAAGCCGCGGCCGGCCTCGCCGGCGGACGCCGCCTGGATCGCGGCATTGAGCGCGAGCACGTTGGTCTGCTCGGTGATGTCGGAGATGAGCTCGACGATCTCGCCGATCTCGAGCGAGGATTCGCCCAGCCGCTTGATCCGCTTCGACGTGTCCTGGATCTGCGAGCGGATCTCGTTCATGCCGGCGATCTGGTTCTGCACCGATTGCGCGCCCTGCTCCGCCGCGGCCAGCGACCGCTGCGCCACCTTCGCCGACTGCGCCGCCGACTGCGAGACCTCGTCGATCGACTGCGCCATCTGCAGCACCGACCCCGACGCCTGCTGGATCTCGCGGCTCTGCCGCTGCGACGCCTCGAACAGCCGGTCCGAGATCGCCTGTGCGTCCTGCGTGGCCCGGGTCACCTCGTCGGTCGCCGAGTTGATGCCCCTGACCAGCGTGCGCAGCTCCTCGATGGTGAAGTTGATCGAGTCGGCGATCGCGCCGGTCACGTCCTCGGTCACCGACGCCTGCACGGTGAGGTCGCCGTCCGCGAGGTTGCCCATCTCGTTCAACAGCCGCAGGATCGCCTCCTGGTTGCGCTTGTTCTCGTGCTCGCTCCCGAGCACGCGGACGCGCGCGTCGTCGACGAACACCTTGCCCAGCGCCAGCAGCGCGGCGACCCCCAGCGCGGCCAGCGCGAGGGCCGCCCAAAGCGCGTAGGCGCGCGTCCGGCGGTCCCCGAAGGCGTCGGCCAGCTGCGTCGTTTCGGCGAGCAGTGCCTCGGCGTCGTTGTTGACACCGCGCGCCGCCTGCTTGGCCGCGACCAGCCGCGTCATGTTCTGCAGGATCGCGCCCACGCCCTCGTCGTAGGCGGCGAAGCGCTTGGCGAGCTCGGTCAGCGTCGCGCGCGCGTCGTCGCTGCGGGTCGGCGCGAGGCGCAGCGCGTCGCTGCCCTTGAGCAGGCCGTTGACGATGTCGCGGAACGTCGTGGCGTCCTTGCCCAGCAGGAACGCGACCTCGGGATCGATCTCGTCGCTCGCCGCCAGCGCGTTGGCGTTCTTGGCGATTCGCTGCGACAGCACCGAAAGCTGGTTCGCGTACTCGAGCTCGCGCAGCGTGCCGCCGGCCTGCCCGATCTGCTGCGCGGCCTGCTGGGCGAGCTCGAGCAGCGCATTGTTTCCGCCGTTGATGGCGTCGAGGCCCTTGGCCAGCGACGTCAGGCTCTGCTGGTTGTCGACCACGCGCTGGGCGTTGGCGCTGACGCGGTCCCAGCGCGTCGTGATCTGCTGCACCAGCGCGGCGACCGCGGGGTCCGTCGAGGCGACGAGCGGGATGCCCTTGACGACCCCGCCCACGCTCAGCGCGGCGAGGTCGGCCTTGAAGCGGTCGCGGCTGTCGGTCACCGCGGCGAACGCCGCGGTCTGCCCCTGCGCGGCGAGCGCGGTGCCGCGCGCGAGTCGTTGCGAGAGCATCTGCATCTCGGTCGCGGTCGCCGAGGAGGTCGTCGCCTGCGCCGCCAGCCGGCCGTCGAGAAAGACCAGCAGTGCGGCGAGCACGAAGAACGCCGCCATCAGCGCGCCCAGGATCTGGAACTGGCGGACGTTGGGCAGGTGGCCGATCAGCGGCAGCCGGCGCGGCAGCCGCGCGTCGGCGCCGTCGCTGCGCAGCTGCTCCATGATCGAGACGCCCGCCAGCGCGTCGTAGCCGACCGGCGCGCCCATCCGCACCTGCGTGGTCGGCATCTCGACGGTCGCGCCCTTGCGCGGCGCATCGCCGCCGCCGGCAGCGGGCGGTTTCGGCCGCTTCAGTCCAAACGCCATGTGTCCTCCGATGCCGCGTGAATTCGTGGGCGGGCGTTCCGGCTGCGGTCGCCGCCCTGCCACCGCGGCCGGGGTCGCCGGGCGCGTCACAGTCCGACCTGCAGGAAGCGGGGTTCGCGGGCGAGCACGGCGAGGTCGATCTCCTGCCACGCCGCGCCGTCGGCGTCGATCCAGCGCTGGCCATGCCATGCCGGCGCGTCGGGTGCCGGAACTGCCGGCGCCAGCTCGGCGAGGTTGCGCAGCCCCAGCACCCGCGGCACGGCGATGCCGGCGCGCAGGTCGCCGGTGCGTGCACTGAACAGCACCAGCCGCGCGTTCCCGCCGGAGGCATGCGCAGCGGCCGGGGCGGCGCCTAGGTATCCGGCGAAGTCGACGACGCTGCAGAGGTTGCCGCGGAGGTTCGCGACCCCGAGGAACCACGGCCGCGTCAGCGGAACCGTCACCAGCGCCGGCAGGGGAACGACCTCGCCGGTGTCGTCCAGCCGCAGCAGCCACTGCTGGCCCGCCGCGGCGAGCCCGAGCCGCGACGACGCCACCTGCGCCGCGGTCTTGCTCGCGAGCCGGGTCGCCAGCTCCTGCTGGAACACGCGGAGATCGAGCTTGCCGGCGCGCGCCATGGCGTTGCCGGGGTCAGGCGAGCGCCGCGATCTTCGCGAGCAGCTCGTCCCGGTCGATCGGCTTGACGACGTAGCCGCGCGCGCCCTGCCGCATCGCCCAGATCTTGTCCGTTTCCTGGCCCTTGGACGTGCAGATGATGACCGGTATCGTACGCGTCTCCGGGTCGCGGGTGATCACCCGCGTGGCCTGGAAGCCGTTGAGGCCGGGCATCACGACGTCCATCAGGATCAGGTCCGGTCGGTCGTGCTTCGCCTTGCGGATCGCGTCCTCGCCGTTGTCGCTGGCGATCACGTCGAAGCCGGCCTTGGTCAGCATCTCGTTGAGCACGTGCCGCTCGGTGGGCGAGTCGTCGACGATGAGGATCTTCCGGATGGCCATGTTGCGTGTCCCGTCCTGTGCGCCCCTTCCCCGGGGCCGTGCCGCCGCCCTCCGGTCATCCGCCGGCGCGTCCGACGTGCGTGGCGACCGCCTTCAGCAGGCTCTCCTTGGTGAACGGCTTCGTCAGGTACTGGTCGGATCCGACCATCCGGCCGCGCGCACGGTCGAAGAGTCCGTCTTTCGACGACAGCATCACCACTGGCGTGGCGTGGAATTTCGCGCTTTTCTTGATCAGCGCGCAGGTTTGATAGCCGTCGAGGCGCGGCATCATGATATCGACGAAGATCATGTTCGGCTGGTGGTCGGCGATCTTCGCCAGCGCGTCGAACCCGTCCTCGGCCAGGATCACCGAGCATCCCGCCTGCAGCAGGAATATCTCGGCGCTGCGGCGGATGGTGTTCGAGTCGTCGATCACCATGACCTTGACGCCAGACAACGGACCCGGCTCCGCCAACGTGCTTCCCCTTGAATCTGGCCGTCGCGGCAGGGGCGGGACGCCCGGCCGCGAAGTGCGTTCGCGGCTCAGTTTGCCACGTGCGGCGGCGCTTGCCTAGAGCATAAACCTTGCAAGAATAGCGATTCCCGATGGCTTGCGGGCATTTTTGCAACGCCACGCCAATTTTCTTGGGCCGGCGCCCGGCCGGCAGCGAGGTCAGCGGCCGAGAAACATCCGGTACGCCGGGTTCGCCGTCTCGTCGACGAAGTCGTACCCGAGACGGTCGAGGAAGGCGCGGAACTCGGCGTTGTCGGCGGGCGGGACCTGGATCCCGGCCAGCACCCGTCCGTAGTCGGCACCGTGGTTGCGGTAGTGGAAGAGGCTGATGTTCCAGCCGCGGCTCATGCTGTCCAGGAAGCGCATCAGCGCGCCGGGCCGCTCGGGGAACTCGAAGCGGTACAGGATCTCGTTCTCGGCCGTCGGCGCGTGACCGCCGACGAGGTGGCGCACGTGCAGCTTCGCCATCTCGTTGTCGGACAGGTCGTAGGCCTCGATCCGGCAACGCTTGAGCTCGGCGAGCAGCTGCGCGGTCTCGCTGCGGTCGGCGACCTCGATCCCCACGAACAGGTGCGCGACCCGCGGATCGGCGTAGCGGTAGTTGAACTCGGTCACCTAGCGCTTGCCGAGCAGCCGGCAGAACTCGCGGAAGCTGCCGGGCCGCTCGGGAATCGTCACCGCGATGATCGCCTCGCGCTTCTCGCCCAGCTCGGCGCGCTCGGCGACGAAGCGAAGGCGGTCGAAGTTCATGTTGGCGCCGCAGGCAATGGCCACGAACGTGCGGTCGCGCACGCGGTGGCGCTCGCACCAGGCCTTGATCCCCGCCACCGAAAGCGCGCCGGCGGGCTCCAGGATCGAGCGCGAGTCCTCGAACACGTCCTTGATCGCGGCGCAGGCGGCGTCGGTGTCGACCAGCACGATGTCGTCGAGCAGCGCGCGGCAGATGCGGAAGGTTTCCTTCCCCACCTCCTTGACGGCCACGCCGTCGGCGAACAGCCCCACGTGCTTGAGCCGGACCCGGCGACCGGCCGCGAGCGAGCGGGCCATGGCGTCGGAATCCGCCGGCTGCACGCCGATGATCTTGATCTCGGGGCGCACGCGCTTGACGTACGACGGCGATGCCGCTGGCGAGCCCGCCGCCGCCGATGGCGACGAAGATGGCGTCGAGCGGCCCCTGCCACTGGCGCAGGATTTCCATGCCGATGGTGCCCTGGCCGGCGATGACGTCCGGGTCGTCGTAGGGGTGGACGAAGGTCGCGTTCGACGCCTTCTGCAGGGCGAGCGCGTGGGCGTAGGCGTCGCTGTACGAGTCGCCGTGCAGCACCACCTTCGCGCCGCGCGCCTGGACCGCGGCGATCTTGATGTGCGGCGTGGTCACCGGCATCACGATCGTCGCCTTGCAGCCGAGCTTCTGCGCGGCCAGCGCCACGCCCTGCGCGTGGTTGCCGGCGGAGGCCGCGATCACGCCGCGCTCGCGCGCCGCCGGCGACAGCTGCGCCATCTTGTTGTACGCGCCGCGCAGCTTGAACGAGAACACCGGCTGCTGGTCCTCGCGCTTCAACAGCACCAGGTTGCCGAGGCGCTGCGACAGGATCGGCGCCGGCTCGAGCGGCGACTCGATGGCGACGTCGTAGACCTTCGCGGTGAGGATCTTCTGGAGGTAGTCGATGGGCATGGGCGGCGGCCGGCGCTTCGCGGGAGTGCAGCCGTTGAGCGTAGCAGGAAAGCGGCGGGCGCGGATACCGCCGGCGCCGCGGCGGGCGCTGCGTTCGCGGGCCGGATTCTGCTACGCTCGCGGCACGATGCCGCCCACCGCGCTCACCGCCGCCACGCTCGCCGTCGTCGACATGGGCTCGAACAGCTTCCGGCTGGAGGTGGGTCGGGTCGAGGGTGACCAGATCTACCGCCTCGACACCTGGCGCGAGACGCTGCGCATCGGCGCGGCGCTCGATGCCCGCGGCCGGCTGACCGCCGACGCCCGCCGCAGCGCGCTGGCCTGTCTCGCCCGCTTCGGCGAGCGGATCAAGGGGCTGCACCCGTCGGCGGTGCGGGCGGTCGCCACCAACACCTTCCGCGAGGCGAAGAACGCCGCGACCTTCCTGCCGCAGGCCGAGCGCGCGCTCGGCTTTCCGGTCGACGTCATCACCGGCTACGAGGAGGCGCGCCTCATCTACAACGGCGTCGCGCACGTGCTGCCGCCCAGCGACGCGGCGCGGCTGGTCATCGACATCGGCGGCGGCTCGACCGAGTTCATCATCGGCCGCGGCCTCGTGCCGGAGCGGCTGGAGTCGCTGAAGATCGGCTGCGTCGGCCTCACGCGGCGCTTCTTCCCGGGCGGCAGGCTGACGGCGCCCGCGTTCGTGGCCGCCGAGACCGCGGCCGGCGCCGAGATCGAGGCCATCGCCCGTGAATTCAACCGCGCGCAGTGGAGCACCGCCTACGCGTCGTCCGGCACGGCACTGGCGCTGGCAGAAATCCTCGAGCAGAACGGGCTGTCGGCGGCCGGGATCACCCGCGAGGGCCTGGCGGGCCTGCGCCGGCGCATGCTCTCCGCCCGGCACGTCAAGCGCCTCAACCTCGCCGCGCTCAAGCCCGAGCGCGCGCCGGTGCTGGCGGGCGGGCTGGCGGTGATGTCCGCGGCGATGGCCGAGCTCGACGTCGACCGGATCAACCCGGTCGGCGGCGCGCTGCGCCTGGGTGTGCTCTACGACCTGCTCGGACGCACCGTGCACCGCGACATCCGCACCGCGACGGTCGAGCAGTTCCAGGCGCGCTGGCGCGTCGACCGCGGCCACGCTTCGAGGGTGGCCGCGATGGCGGTCGCGCTGTTCCGCGGCGCGACCCGGGAGCCCGATCCGGTCGCGATCCGGTACCTCGGATGGGCCGCGCTGCTGCACGAGACCGGCTTCTCGGTGTCGCACACCGGCTTTCACAAGCACGGCGCGTACATCCTGCAGAATGCCGACATGCCGGGCTTCTCGGCCGGCGAGCAGCAGACGCTTTCGGCGCTGGTGTTCGGCTGCCGCGGCGGCCTGCGCAAGTCGGCGACCGCGCTGGCCAGCCCGCAGTTCCGCGCCCAGTTGCTGGCGCTGCGCCTGGCGGTGCTGTTCCACCACGCGCGGGCGCCGATCGCCCTGCCGCGCGTCCGGCTCGCGGTCGGCGCAAGGATCCGCTTCGGCGTGCCGGCGCGCTGGCTGAAGTCGCACCCGCTGACGGCGCACCTGCTCGAGCGCGAGCAGCGCGAATGGGCCGACCTGCGCCACGGCTGGCTGCCGGCCTGACCGGGGCCTGCCGGACTACCTTCGGGCTGCGCACTCCGGCCTTCGCCCCCCGATGCGAACGGCGCGTGCTGCCGATGCGATTCAAGTTCGTAGCCCGCGCAGCGAAACCCGGGCTGATATGTATTGACCTGTCAAGTGTGGCTGGAAAAAGGTTTTTGAATCATCGTACAGTGCGTGGGTAGCAGAACGGACAGCATGCCGACGGTTGATCAGTCTGATATGCGCGGGTTGGTTACCGCATGACAACCGATTCGTCGGGGAGCTGCCTCGTTCTACGATCGAGGGTCATTCCGTTGCCGGACGCCTCATAGCCCGGTCGAGGGTTCTCCCACCGTTGTCCATTCTGCTGCCGACACACTGTACGCGCATGATCGTTGCCCCTTATGTCCGGGCCGCGGGCGCGGGCAACGCTTGCCCGATCGCCCAGATGAAGCCCGCCAATTCGCGGGCCACGGCGGTGCAGGCCTGCACCTTCAGTTTGCCGCGGCCTTCCATCGAGCGGTAGCGCGCGCACAAGCGCTTTTGCGCCTTCCACGCGATCTCCTGCACCGCTTCCGGCGTGCGTTCGGCGCGCCGCTGCAGGCAAGCTGTCTTTCGCGCCGGGTGCCGATAGGTCCAGGCGGCTTCGACCAGGACGCGGCGCACGTGACCGTTGCCGGTCTTGGTGATGCCACCGCGCGACGTGCTGCCGCCGCTGGAGTGCTCACTCGGCACCAGCCCCAGATAGGCCATCAATTGCGGCGCCCCGGTGAAGCGCTGCAAATCGCCGATCTCGGCCACGATCGTGGTCGCCGTGAGCAGATTGACTCCGCGCAGCGCCATCAAGGCTTCGATCACCGGCCAGAATACCGACTCGGCGGCAGCGCTCTCGAGCTGCTTATCCAGCGCCGCGACCCGCGTGCTCAGCAGCTGGACGGTATCGACATACTCCTGGAACACAATCTGCTGTACCGGCTGCTTGAACTTCATGCCTTCCAGCCACCGGTAATGCGCCTGCGTCCAGTTGCTCTTGCCGCTATAGCTCTGGCCATGGCGGAGCAGAAACGCCGACAGCCGTTGTTTCGCCTGGCGCTGCAGAAGCTTCATGTCCTCCCGCGCCCGCGTCAGATCACGCAAGGCCTCTTGCGCCTCGTCCGGCACCCACACCGGCGTCAACTCCCCCGCCCGATGCAGACGCGCCAACGACAGGCTGTCGCGCCGGTCGGTCTTGACCCGATCGCCGGCCTTCTTCGGAATCAGCGACGGTGCCACCACCTGACAGGCCCAGCCCAGATCGGTCAATTGGCGATGAATCCCGTACCCGCACGGGCCCGCCTCATAGCAAAACGACAGTTGCGCATCGCTCTTGCGCAGCTGCTTCACCAACTTCTCGATCGCCTCCGGCGTATTGGCGATCTCCCCCAGATAGCGCACCTCGCCGCCATGCGCTTCGGCGACCGAGACCGCAATCGTCCGCTTATGCACATCCATACCCACGTACTTGCTAAACTCTTTCATGACCTGCCCCCTCAATTGCGGCTCTGAGCCGGTGGTGGTTGACACACCCCAAGCTTAATCCGCGTCGCTTGAGGTGCGGCAGGTCAATACATGATGTCTACGAGATGCCCGAACGCCGGCGAATTGCCCCCAGAGGTTTCGATGCCCGGCAAAGCCCCGGGCGTGGCGGGCGTCTCAGACGAAATCCGGCCCGATCGCCACCCGCAGGATGACCGCCGACGGCCCCGACCGGTCGCGGTTGGACAGCCACCAGACCGCCCCTTTCTTGATCGACCAGTAGGCCTCGTCGCCGGCGAGCAGGAACGACGCGACGGCGCCGAGCGTGGGCTGGTGGCCGACGACGACGACCGGCTCGCGCGAATCGGGCCAGTTGGCGGCGGCGAGCACGGCGGCCACGGTCGCGCCGGGCGCGAGGTCGGCCACGGTCCTCGACTTGCGCTTGAGCGCGAGTGCCGTCTGCTGCGCGCGGTCGGCGGGCGAGACGAGGATGCGCGTCGAGTCCGGCAGGTGATGCTCGAGCCAGCTCCCCATCCGGTCGGCCTGCTTCAGGCCCTTGGCCGTGAGGCGCCGCCCGAGATCGGGCTCGCCGGGCTCGGCTTCCGCGTGGCGCCACAGGATCAGGTCCATTCAGTCGTCCCTCCTCATGCCGGTTCGTCCGCGCCGCGCAGCCGCGCGAGCAGCTCGGACTGCGCCGAGCGCGACGGGCCGCGCCGGCGCGCCGCCGTCTTCTTCCATCCGCCGTCCGCGCCGAGCGTCCAGGCGTCCTTGTTGTCGGCGAGGTAGAGCAGCAGGCCCTCGTCGAGCACGCGCCGCCGGAGCACGGGGTCGCGCACCGGAAACGCCACCTCGATCCGCTTGAACAGGTTGCGCCCCATCCAGTCGGCCGACGCCAGCCAGACGTCCGGGTCGCCGTCGTTGGCGAAGCACCAGACCCGGTGATGCTCGAGGAAGCGCCCCAGGACCGAGCGCACCCGGATGTTGTCGGACAGCCCGGGCACGCCCGGGCGCAGCGCGCAGGCGCCGCGGACGATGAGGTCCACCTCGACCCCCGCCTGCGACGCCGCCACCAGCGCATTGATGACGCCCTCCTCCAGCAGCGCGTTCATCTTGGCGATGATCCGGGCCGGCTTGCCCGCGCGCGCGTGGCGCGCCTCGCGCCGGATCATCTCGACGACCCGCCGGTGCATCGTGAACGGCGCCAGCAGCAGCCGCCGCAGGCGGCCCGCGCGCGCGAGGCTGGTGACGTGCGCGAACACCTCGTTGACGTCGTGGCAGATCGCCGGATCGGCGGTCAGCAGCCCGAAGTCCGTGTACAGGCGCGTGGTGCGCGGATGATAGTTGCCGGTGCCCAGGTGCGCGTACGACACCAGCCGCGGCCGGCCGCGGGCGTCCGTCTCGCGGCGCACGAGCAGCGCCAGCTTGGCGTGGGTCTTGAGCCCGAACACGCCGTAGACCACCTGGGCGCCGGCCTGCTCCAGCCGCTCGGCCCAGTTGATGTTCGCCTCCTCGTCGAAGCGCGCCATCAGCTCGACCACGACGGTGACTTCCTTGCCGCGCCTGGCGGCCTCGATCAGCGCCTCCATCAGCAGCGAATTGACGCCGGTGCGATAGACGGTCTGCTTGACGGCGACGACGTCCGGATCGTCGGCGGCGCGGCGGATGAACTCGACCACCGGCTCGAACGACTGGTACGGATGGTGGAGCAGGATGTCGTGTCCGCGGATCGCCGCGAGGATGTCGGGGGCGCCGCGCAGCTCCTCGGGCAGCCCGGGCACGAACGGCCGGTACTTCAGGGCGTCGACGTCGACGTGGTCGACCAGCGATCCGAGCCGCGCCAGGTTGACCGGCCCGTCGCAGCGGTAGAGGTCGGCGTCGTCGAGCTCGAACTGCTGGAGCAGGAAGCGCACCAGCGCGTCGGGGCAGGCCGAGGCGACCTCGAGCCGGACCGCCGAGCCGAACTGGCGCTGCGGCAGCTCGCCCTGCAGCGCCTGGCGCAGGTTCTTCACCTCCTCCTCGTCGATCCAGAGGTCGGCGTCGCGGGTGACGCGGAACTGCGAGTAGTTGACGACGTCGCGCCCGGCGAAGAGCTCGTGCAGGTGGGCGTGGATCACCGACGACAGCATCACGAAGGCGTTGTCGCCGCTGCCGACCCCGGGCGGCAGCTTGATGACCCGCGGCACGACCCGTGGCGCCTTGACGATCGCGATCCCGCCTTCGCGTCCGAAGGCGTCGTGTCCGGCGAGCTCGATCACGAAGTTCAGGCTCTTGTTGACCACCTGCGGGAACGGGTGCGCGGGGTCGAGCCCGATCGGCGTCAGCAGCGGGCGCACCTCGCGCTCGAAGAACCGCGCCGTCCACGCCCGCTCGGCGGCGGTGAACTCGGTGCGGCGGATGAGCCGCACGCCCTCCTGCTCCAGCGCCGGTAGCACCTCGACGTTGAGGACGCGGTACTGGTCGGCGATCAGCGCGCGCGCCTCGATGCCGAGCTCGTCGAACAGCGCGCGGGCCTCCTGCAGCGTCATCCCCGCCGGCGGGACCTTCGCGCGCAACAGCTCCCTCACCCCGGCCACGCGGATCTCGAAGAACTCGTCCAGGTTGCTGGAGACGATGCACAGGAAGCGCAGCCGCTCGAGCAGCGGCACGTCCGGATCCTGCGCCAGCGCCAGCACCCGGCGGTTGAACGCGAGCAGCGACAGCTCGCGATTGAGGGTGGAGGGCTGGGACGCAATCATGGGGGCGGTCGGCGGCGGGGATCGCGGCGCGCGCCCGCGCCGCCGCGTGGCGCGCGTCGAGGTCGAGGCATCATGCGCGTCGATTGTGACAGCGGCGTTACGGGGCATGCCGCCCGCCCTCGCCGTCCCCCTCGCCCGGCTCGCCCCCCGCGGAGCGCAGCCACACGCAGCGACCTCCGGACTCCGCGTCGAGCGTGGCCAGATAGTCGGCGTGCGCGGCGAGCTCCGCGTCCGTCGGCTCGATGACCCGCAACGGCGCCCGGTGGCCGGGCGACAGCGCGCCGGCCGCCGCTGCGGCCGCGTCCGCGAGCCCGGCCGGCGCGGCGATGTCGATGGTCAGCGCATCCTGGCCGCGGGTCATCGCCAGGTAGACCTCGGCCAGCAGCTCGGCGTCGAGCAGCGCGCCGTGCAGCGTCCGCTGGGCGTTGCTGATCCCGAAGCGCTCGCACAGCGCGTCGAGATTGTTGCGCTTGCCCGGGAACATCTCGCGCGCGAGCGCCAGCGTATCGACGACGCCGGCGTGGATCTCGGCGCAGGGGTGCATGCGCGCCAGCGCGAATTCGGCGTCGAGGAAGGCGAGGTCGAACGGCGCATTGTGGATGACCCACTGCGCCCCGGCGGCGAAGGCGGCGAATTCGGCCGCGACGTCGCGGAATTTCGGCTGGCCCTTGAGGTCCTCCCAGGTCATCCCGTGCACCTCGGTGGCGCCGGGATCGATGTCGCGCTCGGGGTCGACGCGGTAGTGGATGCTGTTCCCGGTCGCGCGGCGGTCGACGACCTCCAGCGCGGCGAACTCGATGATGCGATGGCCCTGCTGCGGATTGAGGCCGGTGGTCTCGGTGTCGATGATGAGCTGGCGCATGGCGTCCGCGGATCGTGGGTCAGCGCCGGTAGCGCTGGATCGTGCCCTGGATCTCGGCGATCGCGCGCTCGATCTCGTCGTCGGTCAGGTCGCGCTGCGCGCCGGCGCGGTCGGTCAGCGTGATCGTGCGGTCGATCTGGGTCTCGAACTCGCCCAGTCCCATCGTCTCGGTCCTGGTCGTCGACGGCGCCTGGTCCGGGATCGGATTCGGGTCCCCAGCGCACGACGATCGCCGACAGATTGTCGCCCTCGGCGCCGCCGCGCCGCTCCGCTTCGCGCATCACGTCGGGGCCGGCCTGCAGGATCGGCGCCGCCGTGAGCCAGCCGGCGAGCTCGTCCTTGGTCAGCACGCCCCAGAAGCCGTCGGTGCACATCACGATGACGTCGCCGTCGTGCAGCGGCGTGCGCTTGCCGATGTCGATCACCGGATCGACGAGTCCGCCCAGGCAGCTGAAGATCCGGTTCCGGTCGGGGTGGGTGGCGGCGTCGCCGGCCTCGATGATGCCCTGGTCGACGAGGTACTGGACCCGCGAATGGTCCTTGGTCTCGGCGACGAGCTTCCCCCGCCGGTACAGGTAGAGGCGCGAATCGCCGACGTGTGCCCAGTACGCGTGGCCCGCCTGCACCACGCACGCCACGCAGGTGGTGCGCGGCGTCTCCAGCATCGAGAACTGGTTGGCGTAGGAGCCGAGCGCCTGGTGCGCGCGCATCATCGAGTCCTGCAGGAACTGGAACGGGTTCTTCAGCACCGGCTTCGCCTCGCGCTGGAAGCGCTCGACGAACAGCCGCACGCAGATCTGGGCGGCGATCTCGCCGCCGGCATGCCCGCCCATCCCGTCGGCGACGATCAGCAGCAGCGTATCGCGGCCGTACGTGTATGCGGTCCGGTCCTGGTTGACCTTGCGCGAGCCCTTGCGGCTGTCCTGGTAGATCGTGAATCGCATCAGCGGCGCTCCTTGCCGTGCGCGGTCGGCCGCTCGCTCACGCGCCGATCTCGCTCCACAGCTTGCGCTTGAGCGCGCCCAGGAACGTCCGCTTGCGCGGCTTCGGCGGAATGTCGCGGATCGCCTTCTGCAGCGCGAACACCGACTGCGGCCGCTCCAGCGGATCGAGGCGCAGGCACCAGTCGATGACCTCGAGGACGTCGTCGGAGTACTGGCCCGACCAGATCTTCTTGGCGGAGACCAGGTGGTCCTCCTGGACGCGCGCATCGGCGGCCTGCGGCGCGAATGCCGCCAGGCAGGCGAACATGCTCGCACCCACGCCGTAGACGTCGGTCCACGGTCCGAGCCGGTCGGGGTCGCGGTACTGCTCGGGCGCGGCGAAGCCCGGCGTATACATCGGCGCCAGCTTCGGGCGCGTCGACGCGAGCGTCTGCCGCGCGGCGCCGAAATCGAGCAGCACCGGCGAGCCGTCGGTGCGCAGGTAGATGTTCGCCGGCTTGACGTCCAGATGCAGCAGCTTGTGCGTGTGGACCTCGCGCAGGCCGTTGAGCAGCTGCGTGAACACCTGGCGGACGAGCCGCTCGGACATCGCGTCCTGCCGCAGCTGGATCTGCTGCTGCAGCGTGCGCCCGCGCTCGTAGCGCATCACCATGTACACCGTCTCGTTGGCGCGGAAGAAGTTGAGCACGCGCACGACGTTCGGGTGGTTGATCTTGGCGAGCGCGCGGCCCTCCTCGAAGAAGCACTTCATCCCGTAGCGGAACGAGGTGAGGTTCTCCGCCGAGCTCGCGCGCACGATGTCGCCCTCCGTGCGCAGCACCAGCGACGCGGGGAGGTATTCCTTGATCGCGACCGGCGTCGTCGTCTCGTCGTACGCGCGGTAGACGATCGAGAATCCGCCGCGGCTGATCTGCCGGTCGATCCGGTAGTTCAGCAGCCGGTAGTCGGCGGGGAGCGCCTGGTTGGTGACTGCCATCGGGGGTGCGTTCGCGCGGCGGCGCGGGGTTCGCGCGCGCCCGCAACCGCATTGCGGCCTTGCGCCATGGGTGGATAACGCATACATTCTCGGCATCCCCGCGGCCAATGTAAAGCCGGAAAACATGCATAAAGCTGCGAAAAAGACCCCATGATCGTCAGCATGACCGGCTTCGCGGCGGTTGCCGCCGATTTGCCGGGGGTTTCCCTCTCGGTCGAGCTGCGCTCGGTCAACCATCGCTATCTCGACCTGCAGCTGCGCCTTCCGGACGAGCTGCGCGGCCTGGAGACGGCGCTGCGCGAGCGCATCGCCGCGGAGTTGAAGCGCGGCAAGGTCGAATGCCGCGTCGCGCTGGGCCGGACCGCGCCGGGCGCCGCGGCGCTCGCCGTCGATCCGGCGCGCGTCGGGCAGCTGGCGGCGGCGGGGGCGGAGGTGCAGCGGCACGTCCCGGGGGCGGCGCCGCTGTCGGTCAACGAGATCCTGCGCTGGCCCGGAGTGCTGGCGGAACCCACCGTCGCCCCCGAGGCGCTTGCCGGCCGGGCGCACGAACTGGTGCGCGACGCGCTGCGCGAGCTCTCCGCGGCGCGCGCGCGCGAAGGCGCGAAGACCGCCGCGGCGCTGGACGCCTGCTGCGCCGCGATCGAGGCGCAGGTCGCGCGGGTCGCGCCGCGGATTCCCGCCATCCACGCGGCGTACGTCGAAAAGCTCTCCGCCCGGCTGCGCGAAGCCGGCCTCGATCCGGACCAGGAGCGGCTGAAGCAGGAACTCGCGCTGTTCGCGACCAAGGTCGACGTCGCCGAGGAGCTCTCGCGCCTTTCCACGCACGTCGCCGAGGTGCGGCGCGTGCTCAAGGCCGGCGGCAGCGCCGGCAAGCGCCTCGACTTCCTGATGCAGGAGCTGCACCGCGAGGCGAACACGCTGGGCTCGAAGTCGGTCGACGCCGAGCTGTCGCAGGCGTCGCTCGAGCTCAAGGTGCTCATCGAGCAGATGCGCGAGCAGGTGCAGAACATTGAGTAGAGCCGCCGAGCCACCCGGCGCGAAGGCCGCCGGGCCTGATCCAGCGCCCGCCGCGGTACCGGCCGGCAACCTGTACGTCGTCGCCGCGCCCTCGGGCGGCGGCAAGACGACGCTGGTGAACGCGCTGCTGGGGCAGGAGCCCGGAATCCGCCTGTCGGTGTCCTTCACCACCCGGCCGCCGCGCCCCGGCGAAGTCGACGGCGTCCATTACCACTTCGTCGACGCGGCCGGCTTTCACGCGCGGCGGGAGGAAGGCGAGTTTCTCGAGCACGCCGAGGTCCACGGCAACTGGTATGCGACGTCGGCGACCTGGCTCGCCGCCGAGACCGCCGCCGGCCGCGACGTCCTGCTCGAGATCGACTGGCAGGGTGCGCACCAGGTGCGCCGGCTGATCGCGTCGGCGGTGACCATCTTCGTCCTGCCGCCGTCGCTCGCCGCGTTACGCGAGCGCCTGGAGAAACGGGGCCAGGACAGCCCGGCAGTGATCGCCCGCCGGCTCGAGGCCGCGCGCGACGAAATGCGCCATTGCGGGGAATTCGATTATGTTATTATTAATCAGGAATTTGCGAGCGCGGTCGCCGACCTGACCGCCATCGTCCGCGCGAGCCGCCTGCGCGCGGCGCCGCAATGCACGCGGCACGCAGCGCTGCTGGACTCGCTGCTCGCGCCCCCAACCTGACGCACATCGACCGGTACCGACACCATGGCCCGCATCACCATTGACGACTGCCTTGCCAAGATCCCCAACCGTTTCGAGCTGACGCTCGCGGCCACCAACCGCGCGCGCCAGATCACCGCCGGCTCGGCGCCGCTGCTCGAGCCGGACCGCGACAAGCCCACCGTCATCGCGCTGCGCGAAGTCGCCGCCGGCAAGGTCGGCATCGAGCTGCTGCTGAAGGGCCAGAGCTGACCCGGCTGCGCCGCCGGCTCTGATGCGTGCCGCTGCCGCGAATGTCCGAAATCGCGGAGTTCACGCGGCATCTCGGCAACTACCTGCCGGCGCCTGAGATCGCGCTCGTCGAGCGCGCCTTCGAGTTCTCCGAATCGGCCCACCAGGGCCAGTTCCGCAAGTCCGGCGAGCCCTACATCACGCACCCGCTGGCGGTCGCCAGCATCCTGTCGCAGTGGCGGCTCGACGCCCACGGCCTCGCCGCCGCGCTCCTCCACGACGTGATGGAGGACACCACCGTCACCAAGACCGAGCTCGAGCTCTCGTTCGGCAAGCCGGTCGCCGACATGGTCGACGGGGTGTCGAAGCTCGACCAGATCGAGTTCACGACGCGCGAGGAGGCGCAGGCGGAGAACTTCCGCAAGATGCTGCTGGCGATGGCGAAAGACGTCCGCGTCATCCTGATCAAGCTCGCCGACCGGCTCCACAACATGCGCACGCTCGACGCGATGGCGCACGCGCACCGGCAGCGCATCGCGCTCGAGACCGTCGAGATCTACGCCCCGATCGCCAACCGGCTGGGGTTGAACGCGCTCTACCTCGAACTGCAGGACCTCGCGTTCAAGCACCTGCACCCGCTGCGCTACCGCGTGCTCGCCGCCGCGATCAAGGCCGCGCGCGGCAACCGCCGCGAGGTCATGAACCGGCTGCTCGACGTGATCCGCGACGGATTCGCCGCCGCCGGGATACCGGCGCACGTCTCCGGCCGCGAGAAGACGACCTTCTCGGTCTACAAGAAGATGCGCGAGAAGCACTACACGTTCTCGCAGGTGTTCGACATCTACGGCGTGCGCGTGCTGGTGGTCGACGCCACCGCCTGCTACGCCGCGCTCGGCGTGCTGCACAGCCTGTACAAGCCGATCCCGGGCAAGTTCAAGGACTACGTCGCGATCCCCAAGGCGAACGCCTACCAGTCGCTGCACACGACGCTGTTCGGCCCCTTCGGCACGCCGCTGGAAGCGCAGATCCGCACCCACGACATGCACCGGATCGCCGAGGCCGGCGTGGCCGCGCACTGGCTCTACAAGAGCGGCGGCGAGCTCGACATCGCCGAGGCGCAGCAGGAGACGCACCGCTGGGTCCAGAGCCTGCTCGAGATCCAGTCCGAATCGCGCGATTCGAAGGAATTCCTCGAGAGCATCAAGGTCGACCTCTTTCCCGAGGAGATCTACGTGTTCACGCCCAAGGGCAAGATCATGGCGCTGCCGCGCGGGGCGACCGCCGTCGATTTCGCCTACGCCGTGCACACCGACATCGGCCATCACTGCGTGGCCGCGCGGATCAACTACGAGCAGATGCCGCTGCGCACCGAGTTGAAGAACGGCGACCAGGTCGAGATCCTGACCTCGCCGACGGCGCGGCCCAACCCGTCGTGGCTGCAGTTCGTCGCCAGCGGCAAGGCGCGCTCGCGGATCCGCCACTTCCTCAAGGGCCTGCAGCAGAAGGAATCGGCGGCGCTGGGCGAGCGGATGCTCGAGCAGGCGCTGGCCACGCTCAAGGTCGAGCCCGAGGCGATCACCTGGGAGCGCTGGGAGGCGCTGTCGAAGGAGTTCGGCGCGCGCAGCCAGCTCGAGATCCTCGCCGACATCGGCCTGGGCAAGCGGCTGTCGTTCGCGGTGGCGCAGGCACTGACGCGGCCCGTCGGCAAGCCCGGCGACGAGTCCAGGAGCGCCAGCGCGGCGACGGCGGACGGTCGGCCGCCGCCGCTGACGCTGCGCGGGGTCGAGGGCGTGGCAATCCAGTACGCGCGCTGCTGCCGGCCGGTGCCCGGCGACGTCCTGATCGGCCAGTTCCGCAAGGGACAGGGCCTGCAGGTCCACACCCGCGACTGCGTGACGCTGCGCAAGCAGCGCGTCGATGCCGAGCAGCTGGTCGACGTCGAGTGGGCGCTCGACGTGCAGGGCGTGTTCGACGCCGGCATCCGCCTGCTGGTCGCCGACCGGCGCGGGCTGCTCGCCGCCGTCGCCACCGCCATCGCCGACGCCGGCGCGAACATCGACAACGTTTCGCTGGAGCGTCCCGACGGCGGCGAGGTGCTGGCGATGTTCTTCAGCGTGCAGGTGCGCGACCGCCGCCACCTCGCGCACGTCATCCGCGCGGTGAAGCGCGTCCCCGACGTGCGCCGGATCCAGCGCGCGCGGACGTAGCAGCGCGTCCTACCAGGACGCTTCGCGTTCGGGCGTCGCGCTGATCTTGTGGATGGTGAGGTCGGCGCCGTGGTACTCCTCTTCGGGGTCCAGGCGCAGCCCGACCGCCATCTTCAGCCCGCCGTAGACCGCGAGCCCCCCGGCGACGGCGACCAGCACGCCGCCGAGCGTTCCGACGACCTGCGACCCCAGCGCCACGCCGCCCAGTCCCCCGAGCGCCTTGGCGCCGAAGATGCCGGCGGCGATGCCGCCCCAGGCGCCGCAGACGCCGTGCAGCGGCCAGACGCCGAGCACGTCGTCGATCTTCCAGCGGTTCTGCGTCTGCGTGAACAGGACGACGAACAGCCCGCCGGCGATGGCGCCGGTGGCGAGCGCGCCCAGCGGATGCATGACGTCGGATCCGGCGCACACCGCGACCAGCCCGGCCAGCGGCCCGTTGTGGACGAAGCCGGGGTCGTTCTTCCCGGCGACGTAGGCCGCCAGCGTCCCGCCGGCCATCGCCAGCAGCGAGTTGACGGCGACCAGCCCGGAGATCTTGTCGATGGTCTGCGCGGACATCACGTTGAAGCCGAACCAGCCGACCGAGAGGATCCACGCGCCCAGCGCCAGGAAGGGGATCGACGACGGAGGATGCGCGGAGATGCCGCCTTCGCGCGTGTAGCGGCCGCGGCGCGCGCCGAGCAGCAGCACCGCCATCAGCCCGATCCAGCCGCCCATCGCGTGGACGACCACCGATCCGGCGAAGTCGTGGAATTCCGCGCCGAAGCTGCCCTGGAGCCAGGCCTGGACCCCGAAGTGCCGGTTCCAGGCGATGCCCTCGAAGAACGGATAGACGAAGCCGACGAGCAGGAACGTCGCCGCCAGCTGCGGATTGAAGCGCGCGCGCTCGGCGATGCCGCCGGAGACGATCGCGGGAATCGCCGCGGCGAAGGTGAGCAGGAAGAAGAACTTCACCAGCTCGTAGCCGTTCTTCTGCGCCAGCGCCTCGGCGCCGGCGAAGAAGTCGATGCCGTAGGCGATCGAGTAGCCGATGAAGAAGTACGCGATCGTCGAGACGCTGAAGTCGACCAGGATCTTCACCAGCGCGTTGACCTGGTTCTTGCGCCGCACCGTGCCGAGCTCGAGGAAGGCGAAACCCGCGTGCATCGCGAGCACCATCACCGCGCCCAGCAGGATGAACAGCGCGTCGCTGCCGGCCTTCAAGGATTCCATGGCTTTCCCCCTTCCTGGCAATGACTGCCGGGTCCGGCCGCGGTCACGTCGGTGCGTGCCGCAGGCTCGTTTCTGGTCGCGCGATCATGCCCCGGGCGCGATACCGGCGGGCGCCGCGCGCTGCGGGCGCGGCGCCGGGTGCGTTCAGGCCGCCTGCTTGCCCAGCAGCTGCGCGAGCTCGCCCGACTCGTACATCTCGCGCATGATGTCGCTGCCGCCGACGAACTCGCCGTCGACGTAGAGCTGCGGGATCGTCGGCCAGCTCGCGAACTCCTTGATGCCCTGCCGGATCTCCGGATCGGCGAGCACGTTGACGGTGAAGAACTCGTCGACGCCGCAGGCCTTCAGCATCTGCGTGGCGGCGCTCGAGAACCCGCACTGCGGGAACTGCGGCGTGCCCTTCATGTACAGCACGACCCGATGCCGGGTGACCTGGTCGCGAATGGTGTCCTGGACGCTCATGGGGTTGCTCCGTGGCTCGTGGTACGGGAAACGCACATTCTATCGCATCGGACCCGCCGCCCGTTCTAGACGGCAAGGCTCGGCGTAGCCCGGGTTGAGCGCAGCGAAACCCGGGGGGCAGCCGACGGGCGCGGCTGCCCCGGGTTTCGGTCGGCGCCGGCTGAGGCGCGGTCCCGGGGCCGTGCCCCCTCAACCCGGGCTACGCGTTACGGCAGCGGCGCCCTCGGGCGTATTGAGCGAGCCGCGTTCACTCCTTCACCGCGCCGGTCAGCCCGGAGACGTAGTACTCGACGAAGAACGAATAGAGCACCGCCACCGGCAGCGAGCCCAGCAGCGCGCCCGCCATCAGCGAGCCCCAGTGGTAGACGTCGCCCTCGACCAGCTCGGTCACGACCGCGACGGCCACCGTCTTGACCTCCGACGACGAGATGAACGTCAGCGCGTAGATGAACTCGTTCCACGACAGCGTGAAGGCGAAGATGCCGGCCGAGATCAGCCCGGGGACCGCCAGCGGCAGGATGATCTTGACCAGGATCTGCAGCCGCGTGGCGCCGTCGATCAGCGCGCACTCCTCCAGCTCGAAGGGGATCGACTTGAAATACCCCATCAGCAGCCAGGTGCAGAAGGGGATGAGGAACGTCGGGTAGGTGAGGATCAGCGCCAGCCGGGTGTCGAACAGGTGCGAGCTTGAAGACGATGGTGCGCGAGCGGGATGAACAGGATCGACGGCGGCACGAGATAGGCGAGGAAGATGCTCATCCCGACATAGCCGCGACCCGGAAAAGCGCAGGCGCTCGATGGCGTACGCGGCGAGCACGCTCGCGAACAGCGACAGCGACGTCGCGACCACCGAGATCAGGATCGTGTTCCACAGCCAGCTCGGGTACGCGGTTTCGAACAGCAGCTTGTTGATGTGCGCGAGCGTCGGATGCTTCACCCAGAACGGGTTGCCTGCTGTGCGAGAGGAGCTCCTCGTTCGGCTTGAACGTCGGTGACGGCCATCCAGTAGAACGGGAACAGCAGCACGAACAGAAACGCGCCCAGCGGGACGTACACGGTGACGACGCGCCGCGGCAGCGACACGAGGTAGTTCATCCCCTGCGAGTCGACGAATCGGGCGTGGCGCTGGCGTTGCTCACTGGCGGACTCCGGTCATTTGTCGCTGCCCCCCTGCTGCCACGCGCGGCGCTGCAGCCCGAAATAGCTGACCAGGATCGCCGCCAGCAGGAACGGCACCATCGCCGTCGCGATCGCCGCGCCTTCGCCGAGGTTTCCGCCAGGGATCGCCCGCTGGAACGACAGCGTGGCCATCAGGTGCGTGGCATTGAGCGGCCCGCCGCGCGTGAGCACGTAGATCAGCTGGAAGTCGGTGAACGTGAACAGGACCGAGAACGTCATCACGACCGCGATGATCGGCGTGAGCAGCGGCAGCGTCACGTAGCGGAACTGCTGCAGCGGCGAGGCGCCGTCGAGGCTCGCCGCCTCGTAGTACGACGGCGAGATCGTCTGCAGCCCCGCGAGCAGCGTGATCGCGACGAAGGGCACGCCGCGCCAGACGTTGGCGGCGATCGTCGAGAACCGCGCGGCCCACGGCTGGCCGAGGAAGTCGATGTACTCGTGGATGATGCCCATCCGCTCGAGCGCCCAGCTGATGATCGAGAACTGCGCGTCGTAGATCCACCAGAACGCGATCGCCGACAGCGCCGTCGGCACGATGAACGGCAGCAGGACGACGGCGCGGAAGAACGACTTGAACGGGAGGTGCCGGTTGAGCAGCAGCGCGAGCCAGAGGCCCAGGCCGAACTTGATGACGCTCGCGACGGTCGTGTAGAAGATCGTGTTGAACAGCGCGAGGCGCGTGACGTCGTCGCCCCACAGGAACTCGAAGTTCTCGAGGCCGATCCATGACCCGGCGCGCCCGATCTTGGTGTCGGTGAAGCCGAGGTAGGTTCCCAGCCCGAGCGGGTAGGTGAGGAACAGCAGCAGCAGCACCGCCGCCGGCAGCATGAAGATCAGCCCCAGCAGATGCCGGTCGTCGAGGATGCGCGAGAGCGCGGATTGCCTGGTGGTCATCAATGCGCCGTGGCGCGGGCGTATGCGGCCCGGTGGCGTTTGGTCGTGGCGGCGCGCGGTCCGGACGTAGCCCGGCGTCGAGCGGAGCGAAACCCGGGTGGGCGCTTCGGCCACGGAGCGCGTCACCCGGGTTTCGCTTCGCTCAACGCCGGGCTACGCCTCGCGCCCGGGCGACGTGCTCAGACCTTGTAGTAGCGCTCGGCCCGCTTCTGCGCGCGCTCGGCCGCTTCCTTCGGCGTCTTCGACCCGGACGCGGCCTCGGCGACCATGTTCACGACGATGAAGTCGGACAGCGCGCCGGCCGACGCGTAGCCCATCTTCCCCGCGTACCCGGACGGCAGCATGTTGATCATCGAGTTGCGGTACGGCGTGTGCTTCGGGTCCGATGTCCAGATCGGGTTCTTCTCGTAATAGCGCAGCGCCGGCGTGACGTAGCCGATCGCCGCCTCGACCCACGGATCCATCTGGTCGGATTCCATCATGAAGCGCAGGAACTCCTTCGCCGCCTTCGGGTACTTGGTGTACTTGAAGATCATCTGGTTGAAGAACAGCTGGAACTCCGTCGGCCGGCCGACCGGCCCGATCGGCATGTTGGCGTGGTTGATGTCCGCCGCCAGCTCCTTGAGCTTCGGGTCCTTCGACGTCTTGGCGGCGTAGTAGATCGAGATGCCGTTGTTGGTCAGCGAGATCTGGCCGTCGAGGAACGCCTTGTTGTTGTTGGGATCGAGCCACGACAGCGTACCCGGGACGAAGCGTCCCGTACATCTCCTTCGCGTACTCGAGCGCCTTGACCGTCTCGGGACTGTCGATCACGACCTTGTTGTCCTTGTCGACCAGCTTGCCGCCGAACGACCAGACCAGCCACTGGCACCAGGTATTGCCGTCGCCGGTCGCATTGCCGAGCGCGAATCCGGGCGGCGTGCCCTTCGCCTTCAGCGCCTGGCAGAGCTTGAGGAAGCCGTCGGTGTCCTTCGGGAAGCTGTCGAATCCGGCGGCCTTGATGTGGCTTTCGCGGTACACCATGCACACGCCGGCCACGCCCAGCGGGACGCCGATCCATTTCTTGCCGTCCGGGCGGAGATACGGGTCGCAGACCGGGTACCAGCCGCCGTACTTCTTGCCGAGGTAGGTGCACACGTCGGTGACGTCGACCAGCTTCTCGGGATACAGGTTGGCGTCGTCGTTGGTCGACAGGATGATGTCGGGGCCGGCGCCGGTGTTGGCGGCCACCGCCGCCTTCGGGCGCACGTCCTCCCAGCCCTCGGCGTCGACGCGGACCTCGATGCCGTACTTGTCGCTGAACTTCTTGACGTTGGCCATGTACTGGTCCTCGTCGCCCTGGACGAAGCGCTTCCAGCGCAGGACCCGCAGCTTGGCGCCCTTCTCCGGCGTGTTGCTCCACTGCGCGTTCGCGTCCTTGACCCAGAGCAGCGGCCCGGCCGCGGCGCCGGCGGCAACTGCCGCGGACGTTTTCAGGAACCGGCGACGTTTGAATTCACTCATGACTACCTCCTCGGGTTGTGGGCTCGTCGATGGCTCGAGGGCCCGTTCGAATGTCAGGCAACCAGGCGCTTGCCGCTCGCCGCGTCGAACAGCTGCGCCCGGGTCAGATCGGGCGCGAGTTGAATCCGGTCCGCGGGCCGGCAGTCGGTGCGGTCGCGGACCGTTGCGGTGATCTCCTGGCCGTTGAAGCGGCAGTACAGCTGGGTGTCGGCGCCCGTCGGCTCGACGACGATCACCTCGACCGGCAGGCCCTCGCCGCCGACACTGCAATGCTCGGGGCGTATGCCGTAGAGCACCGCCTGCCCGTCGGCCGCACGCGCGCCCACCGGCAGCGGCAGCGTCGTGCCGCCGTCGAAGGCCACGACCGGCGCGCCGCCATTGACGCGCGCGGTGCCGGGCACCAAGTTCATCGCCGGCGAGCCGATGAAGCCCGCGACGAAGGTGTTGGCCGGGGCGTCGTAGAGCGTGAGCGGGTCGCCGGTCTGCTCGACCACGCCGTCCTTCATCACGACGATCTTGTCGGCCATGGTCATCGCCTCGATCTGGTCGTGCGTGACGTAGATCGAGGTCGTCTTCAGCCGCTGGTGCAGCTCCTTGATCTCGGTGCGCATCTGCACCCGCAGCTTGGCGTCGAGGTTCGACAGCGGCTCGTCGAACAGGAACACCTGCGGGTTGCGCACGATCGCGCGGCCCATCGCGACGCGCTGCCGCTGCCCGCCGGAGAGCTGCCGCGGGTAGCGGTCGAGAAACGGCTCGAGGCCGAGGATGTCGGCCGCCTTCCTGACCCGCTCCCCGATCGCCGCCTTCGACTGCTTCGCCAGCATCAGGGCGAACGACATGTTGTCGCGCACCGTCATGTGCGGGTAGAGCGCGTAGTTCTGGAACACCATCGCGATGTCGCGCTCCTTCGGCGGCATGCGGTTGACGACGGCACCCGCCGATCGAGATCTCGCCCTCGGCGATTTCCTCCAGGCCCGCGATCATCCGCAGCAGCGTGGACTTGCCGCAGCCCGAGGGCCCGACCAGCACGCAGAACTCGCCGTCGGCGATGTCGACGTCGACGCCCCGGATCACGTGCGTCGATCCGAAGCGCTTGTGCACGCCACTGATGGTTACGGCTGCCATTGGCGATAGTGTATCCCGGGTTTGTGGCAATGGTCTCAGGCCGGCGCGCAGCCCGGGTTGAGCGCGAGCGAAACCCGGGGGGCGGTGCCTGTGGGCGCGGCGGCCCCGGGTTTCGCTCCGCTCAACCCGGGCTACGGGTATCGGGTGCCGCATCGGGTCGCGGACCGCGGTCGGGAAAGGGTTCAAGGCCGGCGCGTCCCGGCGACCACGACGTAGTCCGGCCGGCCGGTCCGCAGGAAGGTGACGATGTTCTGCGCCGCCTTGCGCCGCAGCTCGCGCTCGGCCTCGACCGAGTAGAACGCGGCGTGCGGCGTCAGGATCACGCGCGGATGCGAGAGCAGCGCCGAATCCGCGGGCACAGGCTCCACCGGCAGCACGTCGAGCGCCAGGCCCCCGAGCGTTCCGCGCTCGAGCGCGGCCAGCGCGGCGTCGACGTCGACCACCGCGCCGCGCGCGGTGTTCACGAGCAGCGTGCCCGGCTTCGCCGCTGCGAGCAGCGCCGGCGTCGATCATCCCGCGCGTCTCCTGCGTGAGCGGCACGTGCAGCGAAACGACGTCGCTCTCGGCGACCAGCCCGGCGAGGCCGCGCCGCTCCACGTACGCCGGGAAATCGCCGTCGATGATGTACGGATCGCAGGCGACGACGCGCCCGAACACGTTGCGGCCGATGTGCGCCATCCGCTTGCCGATGCGGCCGAGCCCGACGATGCCGAGCGTCATGTTCGTCGCGCGGCGCAGCTTGCCCGACGACTCGTAGTGCCACCTGCCGGCGCCGATGTCGCGGTGATACGCGACGACGTTGCGCATCATCGCGAGTGCGAGCGCCAGCGCGTGCGTCGCCACCTCGCCGACGCCGTAGTCGGGGGAATTGCCGACCCACACGCCATGCCGGGCGCAGGCGTCGGTGTCGATGGTGTCGTATCCGGCGCCGATCCGGCTGACGATCGCGAGGCCGGGCAGTGCCGTCACGACGCGCTCGGTGATCGGCGCGTACTGGTTCAGGACGGCGGCGCAGCCGCCCGCCGCCGCGATCACCTCGTCCTCCGTCCGGCACTGCGCGGTGACGAGCTCGACGCCCGCCGCGGCGAACAGGCTGCGCTCGAGCTCGATGTCGGGGAAATCGTAGTCGGCGAACAGGGCTTTGGACATGGAGCGGGGCGCGGACATCCGGGACTGCGAACGTGCAAACGTACGTGGTCGCCGCAAGGAGGTCAAGTGGCCTGACCAATCCGCGGTATGCCCCTGGCATGCCGCTATAATTCCCGTTGCCGCATCCGACCCGGCCTCCCGCCGTCGCGGCCGGGGTGCCGGCCGCCCGCCGCCCTCTTCACCGGTGCCCACGATGAAAAAGCTCCTGCAAACGACGATCGCCGGCAGCCTGCCCAAGCCCGCCTGGCTGGCGACCCCCGGCCAGCTCTGGGCGCCCTGGCTGCTCGACGGCGAGGCGCTCGCCGAGGGCTGGCGCGACGCCGTGCGGCTGGTGCTGCGCGACCAGGAGCGCGCGGGCATCGACATCGTCACCGACGGCGAGCAGACGCGGCGCCATTTCGTGACCACGTTCATCGAGAATCTCGAGGGTGTGGACTTCGAGCACCGCCGGACGGTGCGCATCCGCGACCGCTACGATGCCGACGTGCCGGTCGTCGTCGGTCCGGTCGCGCGCCGGCACCCGGTCTACGTCGCCGGCGCGCGCTTCCTGCGCGGCGAGACCGACCGCGAGGTGAAGTTCACGCTGCCCGGCCCGATGACGATGGTCGACACGCTGTTCGACGCGCATTACAAGAGCCGCGAGAAGCTCGCCTGGGCGTTTGCCGAGATCCTCAACGACGAGGCGCGCGCGCTCGTGGCGGCCGGCATCGACGTGATCCAGTTCGACGAGCCCGCGTTCAACGTCTATTTCGACGAGGTCGCCGACTGGGGCGTGCGCACGCTGGAGCGCGCCGCGCAGGGACTTGCCTGCACCACCGCCGTCCACATCTGCTACGGCTACGGGATCAAGGCCAACATCGACTGGAAGAAGACGCTGGGCGGCGAATGGCGGCAGTACGAGCGCACGTTCCCGCTGCTGGCGGGCTCGTGCATCGACCAGGTGTCGCTCGAGTGCGCCAATTCGCGGGTGCCGATCGAGCTGATCGGCCTGCTGACCGGCAAGGACGTGCTGGTCGGCGCCATCGACGTCGCCACCGATCACGTGGAATCGCCCGAGGCGGTCGCGGCGACGATCCGCGCCGCGCTCGAGCACGTTCCGGCCGACGCGCCTGTACCCCTGCACCAATTGCGGCATGGTGCCGCTGACGCGCGACACCGCCCGCGGCAAGCTCGCGGCGCTGGCGGCCGGCGCGGCGCTCGTCCGCGCGGAGCTTGCCGGCGGCTGACGCGCGCGGCCCGGCGCCGGGGCCATGGCGCCGCCGAGTCGGGGAAACCCGGCCCGCCGCCCGCCACCTGGGCAAGAACGCCGCTGGCGCCAGCGGAACAAAGGGCGTATGATCCTGCCCAGTGTTTTGTTTCAAGCAAGTCGCAAAGCTCGCGCGGTACGACCCCAAAAGCAGTCGTTCGACGTACTTTCCTTTCCTTGAGATCGAAACATTGGCCGGGTTCTCTACCCGTTATTTTTTGTTCTTGAGGAAATTCTGAAATGACTACCGGAACTGTAAAGTGGTTCAACGACGCCAAGGGCTTCGGCTTCATCACGCCGGACGGCGGCGGTGAGGATCTGTTCGCTCACTTCTCGGCAATCAACATGCCGGGGTTCAAGACGCTGAAGGAAGGCCAGAAGGTCTCCTTCGAAGTCACGACCGGCCCGAAGGGCAAGCAGGCGAGCAACATCCAGGGCGCGTAAGCACCCGGCACGGCTCGCGCCGTGCCGGTGACCGCCGAAAGCCGGGCTCCTGCCCGGCTTTTTTCATGGGCGCCCGGCGGCGACGGGGGCAGGAGCCGGAAACGGGCGCGGAAGTGGTTGGCGTCGGACGCAAACTCGGCGCAGAATCACGATCTTCCGGCCACCTGGCCCGTCCGCTCTGCCAGGGCAATCACACTCTCCCGACCCGCATGGACAATCCAACTTCCCGCGAAATAATCCTGCGCTGGGCCACGGTCGCGCTGACAGTGGCGATCGTCGCCGGATGTGCCACGCCGCCCCCGGAGCCGACGAAGCCGGCCGCACCCGCCCCGGCGCCTGTCCGCGCCGCGCCGGCGCCGATGCCCGCCAAGCCGGCCGAGCCGACGCTGTCGCCCGCCGAGGCGAAGGCGCAGGCACAGAAGCTGGCGATCGAAGCCATCGACATGCTGCAGAACGGCAACGAGGACGAGGCGCGCACGGCGCTGGAAGAGGCAACGGCGCTCGATTCCGGCAACGACCTCGCGCGCAAGCTGCTCGACCAGGTCAACGCCGACGCGAAGACCGAACTCGGGGCCACGTTCTTCCGATATACGGTGCAGCCCAACGACTCGCTGTCCAAGATCGCGCAGACCTACATGGGCGACAGGCTCAAGTTCTACATACTCGCCAAGTACAACGACATTCCGAATCCGAGCAAGCTGGCGGCCGGACAGGTCCTCAAGATCCCGGGCAAGGCACCGGCGGCGCGCCCGGCGGCGGCGCCCTCGCATGCCGCCGAGCCTGCGCCCCGCTGCTGCGCCCGCGGCCGCTGCGCCTGCCCGCCGCAGCGCCCGCCGCTGCACCCGCCGCCCCTGCGCCCGCCCCCGCGGCCTGCGCCCGCGGCCGCCGCGGAGCCGGAGCCGCCAGCGGCCAAGGCGGGCTCGAGCCTCATGCAGCAGGGCCGGGCGCAGCAGAAGAGCGGCAACCTGGCAGGGGCCTACGCGTCGTTCAGCGAGGCCGCGCGCACGGAGCCCGGAAACCAGGAAGCGGTGATGCTGCGCGAATCCACCAAGTCGGCGCTCATTCGCCAGTACGACCGCGAAGCGCTGCAGGCCTTCCGGCGCCAGAACCTCAAGCTCGCGATCAGCAAGTGGGACGAGTTGCTGGCGATCGATCCCGGCAACGAAAAGGCCAGGCTCGAACGCGAGCGCGCGGTCGAGCTCCAGAAGAAGATGGCCGAGAAATTCGGCACCACCGGGGCGCCGCCCGCGGCCGCGAAGTGAGCTGAGCTGCCCGCGGCGCGTCAGTTCGCGCTGCGGGCTCGCTTGTCCGGGCGTTGCGCCGCCTGCGCCTGCCGCAGCCGGGCCGCGGCCTTGGCGTTCTGCGGATCGAAGCGCAGGCTCGTCTGCCACAGCCTGACCGCAAGCGCCGGGTCGCTCGGGTACGCCTTCACGCCCTTGTCGAGGTACTCGTCGCCGAGCGCGCGCTGCAGCGACCGGATCCGGCCCGTCCAGCCCGGCGCCGCGCCGCCGCGAAGCGAGACCGCCTGCTGGTAGAGTTCGAGCGCGTCCTCGCGCTTGCCATCGGCTTCCAGCTCCTTCGCCCGATCGTAGACGGCGGCGCCGATGCGATGGCGCGCCGCCCGGTCGTCCGGGTTCGCGTCGACGAACCGGCGCAGGTCGCGCAGGCCGCCCTCGGTGTCTCCCGCCGCCAGCATTTCCAGCGGCTGCTCCAGCGCGTAGGCGTCGGCCGGGTCGGCCGCGTGCGCGGTCTTCGCCGCAGGGCGGCGCGACGCGGGGGCCGCCATCGCGGTCCCCCCGGCCTTCGCTGCGCGGCCGGCCTGAATCCGCGCCATGTGCCGCTGCTCGACGTCGCGCAGCACCTGCGCCGCCTGCGCGTTTCCGGGGTCGAGGGCGAGAACCCGCAGCATGGCGTCGGTCGCGCCGTCGCCGTCCCCGCGCTTCGCCGCCGCGAGACCGGCGGCGAGATCCGCATGGACGGCGCGCTCGATCGCCGCACGGGTGCCGTCGAGCTCGCGCCGGAACGTTTCGTCGCCGGGCGCGATCGCGGTCAGGATCTGCCACTGCGCCGCCGCGCCGGCAAGGTCGCCCGCGCTCGCGGCCTGCCGCGCGAGCTCCCGGTGCCGGGCGATCGCCCGGTCGAGCTCGCCGTCCTGCGGCGCGACCTTCACCGCCGGCGGCGGCGACGGCTCCGGCGGCACCTGCGCGCAAGCCGCCAGCAGCGCGACGCCGGCGGCGAGCAGCCCGCGCTGGAGTCCGCGGCGGCCGCTCATTGCGCCGACGTGGGGGTGAACGTCGCGAGCTTCGACTTGAAGACCTCGAGGTCGTCGTTCCCGTACACCATCGTGCGCCGGAGCATGTAGCGGTCGGCGAAGAACGCGTTGCCGCCGGCGGTGACCGTCGCGCCCAGCGTCACGCCTTCCCGCTCGAGCAGGTCGGCCACCAGCTCGTTCACGTCGCCGTAGGGATACGCGTAGCTGAAGCTGGCCACTCCCAGGTGCTTGCGGATCGCTTCGACAGGCGCGTCGACTTCGCGCCGGATCCGTGCCGCATACTTCGCCTCGGATTCACCCGGCAGCCGGACCGTCAGGTTGGCGTGCGTCTTCGAGTGCGGCTGGATCTCGATCAGGCCGGACTTGATCATCTCCTGCATCTGCGGCCAGGTCATGGCGTCGCCGGCGCCGGCGAAGTCGCTGTACAGGTACACGGTCGCCGGGAAGCCGTGCTTGCGGAGAATCGGGTACGCGACCTGGTAGGTCGCGCGGTAGCCGTCGTCGATGGTGATGACGACGGTCTTCTTCGGCAACGGCTCCTTGCCCTCGAGGAAGCGCGCGAGCCGCTCCATCGTGGTCACGTGGTAGCCGTTCTTCGCGAGGTATTCCATCTGCGACGCGAACGACGACTCCGTCAGCGTCATCGCGCTGCGCTTCGGGCCGAACCGGTGGTAGCAGAGGATCGTGACGGTCTGGAACCCGTCGTGATGCACGCCGATGGCATTGCGCGGGCGCAGCGGAATGACCACGTCCTGCCCGGGGTGCACGCGATCGACGCCATTGAACTCGGCGATCCACCAGCCCTTGCCCCGGTCGCCCAGGTAGCGCTCGGCGAGCGCGGCGAAGTCGTCGCCGTTCTGCGCGACGACGATCGCGAAATCCTGGTCGCGGCCGAGCAGCGGCGTCGCGCGCACCGGCGCGGGCTCCGGCTCGGGAGGGCGCGGCGTCGGTGCCGCGCAGCCCTGCACGATCAGCGTGACGACCAGCAGCCCGAGGACGAGCCGCCAGTCGACGCGCTCACGGCGCGGGCGGCGCAGGCTGCGGCTCATGGCGGGCTTCCATCGCGGCGGCGGTCCGGTCGAAGGCGGCATAGAGCTCGCCGAATTCGTCCTTGCGCGCCTCGGCGATGCGGTAGTCGTAGCGGCCCTTGGCCAGCTCGTCAAGGGAATTGCGGAGCACGCGTATCGGCGCCTGGAGCCGCCGCGCGAGCAGGTAGCTGCCGACCGCGCCCGCCGCCGTGGTGACCAGCGTCAGGATGGCGAGCAGCACCAGCATCAGGTTGGCGACGGCGGTCAGCGGAGCCTGGTAGATGCCGACGTGGACCTCACCGATCGGCTTGTTCTGGAACAGGATCGGCGCACCGAAATCGAGCACGTCGCGGCCGTCCTTGATCTGATGGCTCTGCACGGTGACCCCCTCGTCACGCGACGAAAGCGTCTTCGCGTCGGGCAGCGCGAACTTCTGGTTGATCCGCCCCGGGTCGTTGGCGCCGCGGATCACGCCCTTGTCGTCGGTGACGGCGATGTAGTTGAAGTCCTGCCGGCCCAGCGTGTCCTGGATGAAGACGTCGATCGCGGTCCAGTCCTCGGACAGCATCGGCACCGCGTTCTGCGTGGCCATGAACTTCGCCAGCGATCCGCCGTAGCCCTTCACCTGGTCCAGCATCGCCGCGTACTGCTTCTGGTAGAGGAAGGTCGCGGTGATGGTCATCGTCGTCGCCACCAGCACCGCCATCATCACCGCCCAGCGCACGCCCAGCGGAATGCGCCGCGCGCGCCCCTTCTTGTCGTCCTGCTCGGCGAGCTCCTTCGCGACGCCGATCAGCGCCGCGGCGAACTCCTCTCCCGTCTGGAACCGCTTCTCGGGCTGCTTCTTGAGCGCGCGGTCGACGATGCGGCGCAGGCTCAGCGGAACGTCGGGGCGGAGCTTGTCGAGCGAGGGCGGCTCGGTCTTGGTGATCTTGTAGGCGACGCTGATCAGCGTCTCGCCGTCGAACGGCAGGTGCCCCGTCAGCAGCTGGTACAGGACGACCCCGGCGGAGAACAGGTCGGAGCGCGAATCGACCTTCTCGCCCAGCACCTGCTCCGGCGACATGTAGTTCGGCGTCCCCAGGACGTTGCCGACCTGCGTGGCCTGGGTGGCCTCGCCGCTGTCGATGCGGCAGATCCCGAAGTCCGCGACCTTGATCGTGGTCGTGTCGCGGATCATCATGATGTTGCCCGGCTTCACGTCGCGGTGGACGATGCCCTTCTTGTGCGCGTAGTCGAGCGCCTTCAGGAGCTGGATCCCGATCTCGACGACGGTCTTCACCGGCAGCGGCTTCTCGTCCTTCACCAGGTCGCCGAGCGTCGGGCCCTCGATCAGCTCCATCGCGATGTACGGGTGGCCGGACTCGTCGCCCACGTCGAACACGGTGACGATGTTCGGATGCGACAGCACGCCGGCGCCCTTGGCCTCGCGCAGGAACCGCGTGTGGTATTCCGAGTCGCCCTGCAGCTGCGACTTCAGGAATTTGATCGCAAGCTCCCGATCGATGTCCGGGTCGTAGGCCTTGAACACCTTGGCCATCGCGCCTTCGCCGATCAGCTCGCGGACCTGGTAACGGCCCACTTTTTCCATCTCTTCGATCCTCTGTTGCGGTTGACGGCCGGCGGGGTTCCGCGGCCCGTCGATCCGGCGCCCGGGTGGGGCGCCGGCGAGACCCGGGGGATGCCCGACCCGGCGCGACGCCGCCGCCCCCGCTCGCCCCGCGGAGTATGCCAGAAAGCCTGCGCGCGCCAAAAGAAAAGCCCCGGCGGGATGCCGGGGCCCGCGCGGCAGCGGCGCCGCTACTCGACTTCCAGCTTCTGTCCCGGTCGGCGCGGCCTTGGTCACCCGCTTGAGTTCGAGGACGCCCTTTTCGCAGGTGGCGACGCATTTCGGCTCGTCGAGCTCGGCCGGCACCGCGAAGCTGCGATACACGTTGCCGAAATAGCGCTCGCTGCGCAGGATGCGGTCGCCTTCCTTCTTCTCGGTTTCCCGCTTCACCTCGGCCGCGCCGGCGATCCGGTTGCGCGGTGCCGCCGAGTGTTCGACAATCGGCGTCCGGGCGGCTCCATCCTTCGCGTTCATGACCGCGCATCCAGCACCCAAAGCGGCAATCTGTGATTTCCATCATGCGCACCTCTTCGCGTCCGATCTCGACGCCTCGCTTGCGTTCTACCTGCGGTGGTTCGGGGCCGAGGTCGCCTGGGACGGCATCTTCGCCGGCGCGCGCAACGTCTTCGTGCGCATCGGGTCGGGGCGGCTGCATTTCTACGCCCAGCCGCCGCGCGACGGCGGCCGCGGCGCGGTCCACCATCTCGGCCTGCGCGTGCGCGGACTGGAAGCGCTCGCCCGGCGCCTGCGCGCCGGCGGCGTTGCGCTGCGCAGCGACGTTCGCCGCCATCCCGAGGGCAGCTACCTGATGGTCGAGGCGCCCGACGGCGTGCTGCTCGAGCTGTTCGAACCCGACCTCGCCGGGCTGCCCGAGGCAGCGGTGCGGTATTTCTCCGATTGAGGGCCTCCGCGCCCGCCCGTGCACAAGAGCCAGATGCCATCCCCCCGCCGCCGCCTGCTCCTCGTCTCCGCGCTGCTGGCGCTCGCTGCCGGCGCCGGCTGCGCGAACACCGAAAGGCGCGAATTCGCGCAAGAGCTGGGGCCACTGGTCGGCCGCGCGCCGATCGCCTACTTCATCGAACGCTACGGCGAGCCGGAGAAGACGATTCCCGTCGACAGCCGGACCCAGATCCTGCAGTTCCAGGTCGCCGCGGAACCGCTCGCCGACCGCGGTGCGCACGTGAACCTGGAGATTACGACCGAGTTGCGTCTCACCTTCAAGGACGGCATCCTCTCCGCCTGGCAATCGTCGAATGTGGTGCACTAGCCTCGGCCGCGCAAGCTTCCGACGGGGCCGGCTGAGCGCGTGGACGCCGCGCTGATCGCCGCCTTCGTCGCGCTCGGCGCGGCGGTCGGCTTCCTCGCCGGGCTGCTCGGCATCGGCGGCGGCATGACCATGGTGCCGCTGCTCACCATCGCCTTCGGCCGCCAGGGCTTCGCGCCCGACCACGTGGTGCATCTGGCCATCGCGACCGCGACCGCGACCATCCTGTTCACGTCGATCTCGTCGGCGCGCGAGCACCACCGCCACGGTGCGGTGCGGTGGCACGTCGTCGCCGGCATGGCACCCGGCATCATCGCCGGATCGCTGCTCGGGCCGCAGATCGTCGGCGGCCTTTCGACTGCGGCGCTGGCCGCGTTCTTCGGCGTCTTCGTCGCCGTGTCCGCGACGCAGATGCTGCTCGGCCGCAAGCCCAGGCCGACACGCGAGCTTCCCGGGCGCGGCGGGCTGTTCGCGGTCGGCGCCGGCATCGGCCTAGTCTCCAGCATGGTCGGCGCGGGCGGGGCGTTCCTGTCGGTGCCGTTCATGGTCGCGTGCAACGTCAGCCTGCGCAACGGCGTCGCGACGTCGGCGGCGCTGGGACTGCCGATCGCCGCTGCCGGCACCGTAGGCTTCGTCTTCGCCGGGCTGCACACGCAAGGCCTGCCGCCCTACGCGATAGGCTACGTTTACATCCCGGCGCTCCTCGCCATCGTCGCCGGCAGCGTCGTCTGCGCGCCGATCGGCGCGCGCGCCGCGCACCGCTGGCCGGTGGCGCGCCTGCGCCGTGCCTTCGCCGGCCTGCTCTACGTGCTGGCCGCGTACATGCTTTGGAAATCGCTTCAGGCGTGGCAGCATTGAGGGCCGAAGCCCTGGCCTCAGCCACCCCCCGCCGTGAAGCCGCGTTGGACGGGGTTTCCAGGACCGACGCCTGCGACACGCGGGCGAGAGCGATGCGGCGGCCCTGCGCGACGAAGTTCCCGCGTCCCGGCGCGCCAGGCGCGCGATGCGGCGCCGACCGGGCGCCGGACCGCAGGTAGTGGCACCGGCACGGGCGGGTGGATTATTATCAGAACGGTCCGCATCGCGCAGGCAGCACGGATCAATTCGGAGGTGAAGATGTCGAAAGAAAGGCCGACCGTCGGGACCGACGGTCTTCCGCTGCCCGTCCTTCCGCCGCAGCGCGACGCGCGGGTATGGGCCAGATTGGTCCGGGTGATGTTCTACACGCCGGGCTTCCTGGCCCTGCTGCTGCTCAAGGCGGGCGAGCCGACGAGCTTCGGCATCACGGTGGAGCTGCTGATGCTGTCCAGTGCGGCGGCCATCGTCGGCGGGCTGTTCGTCGCCACCGAGTCCGAGGGCAGGGGCGCCGATGACTCGTCCCGGACCGGAGTGTGGAGCGGGTCGCTCGTGCTCGAACTCCTGGCCGTGGTGCCGTTCCTGTGCGCGGTGCCGCCCCTGTTCCACGAAATCGCGACCAGCGCACTGCTGCACGCCAGGGCAACCGCTGCCGCCAGCGTCCCGCTTGGCGCCTCCGAGATGCTGCCCATGGTGGCGATCCTGCCGTTCATGATCTACCAGCTCGCCGGCTTCGGCACCCTGCATTTCGTCGTTTCGAAGCCCGTGAACTGGGCCATCAACATTGCCATACTCGTCCTGATCGTCGTCGGCTACGTCGCCAACCGCGAAGGCGCCTACATCGTGGAAAGAGTGTTGACCGGACTGCTGGTGCTGGGGTTGGGCGCCACCGTGTTCTTCGGCATCCTCAAGCTTCGGCGGATGCAGGCGGACTACACGCGGCGGTTCCCGGCCAAGGAAGAGAAGACGAAGGAAGACAAGTAGGGAGGCCGCGCCGCAGACACCGATGCTCCGGGACTGCCGGAGCGCGTGGCTCGCGCAGCGGACGCATTCGCGGAATTCCGCGGCGTTGGAGGAAGGACATCGTGTGGTGGATCAGCTACCGAGGTGAAGGCAGGGGCGGCGTCGAGAACATCGGCGTCTTCGAGGATGACGGCACGCCCCGCGGGAAGCATCCGCTGCTGCTCGATCCGTCGCCCGATGCGTGCCCGTTGCACATCGCCCGCGGCTTTGCGCTGGTCGGCGAGGATCTCTACATTGCCAACGCCTGGCGCAAGGACAGCCACGTCGCCCGCTACCGGCGCCGCGGGGACACCTTCCATTTCGTCGACGTGGTGGTGACCACCGAGGACGTTTCGGCGATGGTCCACCCGTTCGACGTGGAGCTCGGCGACGACGGCCGCCTCTACGTCTCGTGCCAGGACACCAATACCGTCCTTGCCATTCAGCCGAAGACGCGCAAGCCGGCGCCGGTGGCGCTGCATCTGCGCAGAAGTTTCCCGGACGGGGACTTCCTGCCAGGAACGCTGGTCGCTTCCAGCCACGGCCGGCTGCCCGAGGTCGGCGACCACGCGCCGCTGGACGTGCCCTCGCCGCAGGGCCTCGAGGTAGTGCTCGACGTGCACGGACGGCCCCGCCACTCGGTGCGCGGGATCATCGTCAGTCGCCGGCATCTCTATGTGGCGGACGAGGCGGGGGACGCGGTCAAGATCTTCGAGATCAAGACCGGGCGGTTCGTGGCGCGGATCAAGGGGAAGCGGCTGCGCAAGCCCGTGCACCTCATCCTTCACGAAGGAACCCTCTACATCGGCGCCGCCGGCACCGGCAGCATCCTCGCCTGCGAAATCCCGAAGCGGGCTCCGCAGGGCAAGCTGAAGGCGCGGGTGGTGATCGATGCCAAGCTCGAGGCCCCCTCCGGGTTTGCGATCGGCCCGGACGGCGATTTCTACGTCGCCGAACGTCTCAATCAACGCGTGCGGCGCTTCTCAATCGACGGCAAGAAGAAGGGCACGTTCATCGACGGGCTGCCGGACATGCCGGAGTTTCTGGTGCACGTCCCGAATCCGGCGTAGCGCGCGCGGCGCGGCCCCGCGCGCCGACCTGAGCCGGTCCGGGACGAAGGGCGATCCACCGCGTCCCGGGGAGACTCAGGCGACGAACGCCACCCGCGACTCGGGCGTGCGCGTGTCCATGTTGCGGCCGCGATTCAGGTGGTCGTCGATCTCCGCGGCGGCCCCGATCATCCGACCGTAAAGGAAGACCGTGAACGCCGCGGTCTCCAGGTCGCGCTCGGTAAGCGCGCCGGACGTGTAGTCGGGCCACAGCAGCGCCAGCAGCAGCGCGGCGATCACCGCGTCGATGTTCACGCAGAACACGTAGGGCGTCGCGCCGACGTCGTAGAGCGCCTGCGCGAGCTCGCGATAGTAGGCGTGGAAGACGTTGTACTGCCCGCGCTCCGCCATGAACGCGGCGATGAAGCGCTCGCGCGGGTCGTGGTTGACCGGCTTGCCCTTGAAGACCGGGTGGTGCACGCCCGGCAGCGCGCGCAGTTCCTGTCCCGCCTCCTTCGCGGCGAGCTTCTCCGCCTTGTAGGACTCGGCGAAGGCCGTGGCCATCGCCTTCAGGTCCAGTCCGTGCTGCGGATCGGTCGGATCCTTCAGCGCATGCGCCCTTGAACTGCTGCAGCAGGAACGCCATGCCTTCGAAGCCGTTGCCGCCGTGGCTGTAGCCGGTGTGCGTGAGAAAGCCGACCATCGCCTTGTTGATCTGCACGCGCGCCGGCGTCTGCGGACCGTCGGCGGAGACCGCGCCCTTCGCGCCCTGCGCGGAGATCGACCCCGGGCCGTTCGAGATCAGCAGCCCGATCAGGATCTGCAACGGCAACGCCTGTTCGGCGGTCGGCTTCTTGCCCGTCATCGCCAGGTAGCACAGGTCGGCCATGGTCCAGGAACCGTAGCGCTCGGCCTGCGAGATGCCGGCGAGCATGCCCCACTGGTGGCGATCGGCCGGGATCGTCGCGCCCACCATCACGCCGTAGAGGCGCAGGTACCACGGCAGCGTCTCGGCCGTCAGGCGGCTGATGCGCTTGCGCGTGAGCGGGCCCCAGGCGATCGTCGTCGCGATGGCGGCGAGGATGGCGTCGCGCGAGAGACGTGATGTCCATGCGCAGCAGGAAATCCAGGAACACCGACTTCGCGCCGCGCGCCCGCACCGCTTTCAGCATCGCCGCGGGGTGCGGTGTCGCCGGACTCCTCGTCGCGTGCGACGAACAGCGCGCGCGTCGCGTCGTCGAGCCGGATGCCCGAGTGGTCGAACTCGACGTGGTGCCCTTCCTGCAGCCCCGAGCCGGCGAACGGCGTCGATCAGCGCCCGCGTGCAGGCCAGCGCACGCTCGACCCGCTTCGGGCCGACGATCGCCGCGGCGGCGGCCATCACCGTGTTCGGCGAGTTGCCGGCCTGGCGCGCCGCGTCCACCGCCCCCAGGATCGGGTCGCCGACCAGGTTGACCTCGGCGGCGACGGCGATGTCGAGCATCGCCCGGTCGTTCGGGCCTGCAGCCTCGTGCACCAGCGGCAGCGCGAAATTGGCCTGCAGCGGCTGCAGCGCGAGCTCGAGCACCGAGTGCCCGTGCACCGACGTGACCTGCGTGGTCGGGTCCATCTGCGACGCGCCCGACCGGTCCTTCATGTTCTGGCGCGCGATCACCGCGCCGACCTGCGCGGCGAGCCCGGCGAGCTGTTGGGCATAGGGCTCGGGCGCGGTCACCGGCTTCAGCGCCAGTTCGGACGGCAGCGTCGATGCCCTGGTCGTTGGCCATCCAGGGCTTGAGCGACAGGCTGCCGCGCGGCGCGAAGTCCGGCCTGGCGCCGCTGGCCGCCATCACCGCGGTCAGCGCGGCCGGGATGTGCGCGATGTTGGTGACCACCGCGCCCTTCTTCGACGCCACCGGGTTCTCGGGCGTGTAGATCGCGTCCACACCGAAGGCCTGCATGAACCAGCGCTCCTTGTCCTGCGCGCTGTCGCCGCTGCCGGCCATCGCGCCGGCATGGCCGACGGCGCGCGTGAGCTTGCTCTTCCAGCGCCCGACCACGCAGGCCACCACCGGCTTGCCGAAGTCGACGTCCTTCTCGTAGTAGCCGCCCGGTTCCGAATACAGCACCGCGGCGCGCGAGCGGCCGTCGTTGCGCAGCGCGTGGGCGAAGTCGCGCGCCGCGTAGTGGATGTAGACGTCCTTGCCGGAGGAGACCAGCGTCGTCGTGCCCCAGCCCTCGGTCGCCAGGTACTGGGCGATCGTGGTCGTGAAGCCGCCCGAGTTGGAGAAGATCGCGACGGTGCCCTGGATCAGCGTCTCCTCCGGGTGGTCGCCGCCGAGCGCGCCGCCGATGCGCACGCGGCTCCACGAGTCGGCCACGCCCAGGCAGTTGCCGCCGATGACGTCGACCCCGGCGCCCTGCGCCATGGCGCGGATCTCGCGCGCGTCGTGAACCGCGATCTTCTCGGTGACGATGACGATCTTCCTGAGCCCCGGGTTGACGCGGATCAGCTCGGCCACGCCGTCGCGCACGCCCGAAGGCGGCAGGTACACCACGCCGGTGTTGAACGCGTGGCCGGCGTTCAGCCCCTCGCGCACGTTGTTGAACACCGGGATGTCGCCGGCCGCGGTCGCCAGCACCTGGCCGCCGCGCCCCGGCGAGGTGCCGAAGACGACGTTGCCGCCGGAGAACTCGTGGCTCGTCGGCGTGACCTGGCGCGATTCGCCGCCGAGGATGTTGAGCACGCACACGCGGTCGCCGCGGCTCGCGAGGTCGGACAGCGAATCGACGCCGAGGTAGTAGGGAAAACCGGGCAGGCCCTGGGAATGCATGATGGAGTCTCCTCAGGCGCCGGCGGGCAGGCCGAGCCGGCGGGCGATGGCCTCGCGGCCGCCGGCCTTCATCCAGTCGTCGATCTTCTTCGCGTAGTTCACGACCTCGGAGATCGCGCTGTCGAAGCCGAAGAAGCGGTACGGCAGGCCGAGCGCGTCGCAGGTGTCGGCCAGCGCGCCGAAGCCGCGGATCAGGTTCGGCCCGCCGCGGCCGACGACCACGTACAGCGGCGTCGCGCCCTGCGCTCGAGAAGTGCTCGCGCAGCGCGTCGCCCATCGCGCGCAGCGTCTCGTGGATGTCGGTGTTGTTCGACTTGCCGCCGATGATGAACAGCACGTTGGACTGCTTCGAGGAAGTGGCGGTAGCAGATGCGCGCCACTTCCTTCATCTTCTCGTAGGGCGGGTTGCCGCCGAAGTCGGAGCTGATGCTCGCGGCCTCGCCCAGCACCTCGGTCACCAGGCTGTTGGCGCCGCCGCCGAAGGTCGGCGCCAGGATCGTGCCCTTGTCGTTGATGACGAACACGTCGGACTGGCCCTGGTGCGTGCGCAGCTCGTTGACCTCCTGCTCGAAGGCGCCGACGTCGGCCGCGAACAGGTGCGCCGGCAGGCCGAGCCGCGCCACGCGCGGATCGTCGCGGTCGAAGCCGCACTTGAAGTCGCAGGCCACCGGCGTCAGGCGGCCCTTGCCGTCGGGGCGCATGCGGATCGGGTTGAGCTCGAGCGTCGTCATGCCGTAGTGGTGCAGCAGCTCCCACAGCTTGGGCAGGTGCTGCACCAGCGGCGAGACGATCTCGCGCGGCGCGCCGATGTCGGCCAGCGCGTTGGCCACGACGAAGGCCTTCAGCCCGGTCAGCGCGTCGAACGGCACGGTGACGATCTCGGACTTGTCGAGCTCCTCGATGTCCACACCGCCGCGGTGCGTGATGCGTCATCGTCGGCGCGCGATAGCGGGTGTCGTCGGTGATCGAGAAGTAGACCTCGTGCTCGGCCGGCACGCCGCCCTCGAAGGTGACGCCGTTGGCCTTGGCGGTGACGTTGCCGTGGCGGTGCTCGGCGAAGTAGAGCCGCTCCTTCTCGGCCAGCGCGCCGCGCAGGTCGGTGGCGCGGCCGATCAGGCCCGACTTGCCCTTCTTGCCGACGCCGCCCTTGAACAGCGGCTTGACGAAGACCTGGCCGTGGCGCCTGATCAGGTCCCGGATCTGGTCTTCCGAGGCGTCGGGGCCGAGCACCTCGGCGGTCGGGAAGTCGACGTGCCTGAGCAGAGGCGCGCCGTGCAGCAAGTCCGGTCAGTTGCATGCGCGAGTCGATCCGGGTTCAGGCCGCCGCGCGCAGCGGGCTTGCGGCGCGGGCGCGCAGGCGCATCAGCGGCGGCACGACGACCATCGCCGCGGCCGCCGATCCACAGGCCGATGGAGATCGGGCTTTCGACCAGGATGCCGAGCTCGCCGTTGGTGATCGACAGCGCGCGGCGCAGGTTCTGCTCCATCAGGTCGCCGAGCACGAAACCGAGGATCAGCGGCGCCATCGGCAGGCCCTGCTTGCGCAGCAGGTAGCCGGCCACGCCCAGGCCCGACATCAGCAGCAGGTCGAAGGTGGTGGCGTGCACCGAATAGACGCCGACCGCGCTGACGGCCAGGATGCCCGGCACCAGCGCCCAGTTGGGCAGCCGCAGCACCTTGGTGAACACGCCGACCATCGGGATGTTGATCAGCAGCAGCATCGACGTTGGCGATGAACAGCGAGGCGATCAGGCCCCAGACCAGCGTCGGGTTCTGCGTGAACAGCGCCGGGCCCGGGCGTGATGTTGTAGAGCGAGAGCGCGCCCACCATCACCGCCGTCGTGCCCGAGCCCGGAACGCCCAGCGTCAGCATCGGCACGAACGAGCCCGCCGCCGACGCGTTGTTGGCCGCCTCGGGCGCCGTCACGCCACGGATATCGCCTTCGCCGAACCGGCCGTCGGCGCCGGCCATGCGCTTTTCCATCGCGTAGGTCATCGCGCTGGCGATCGTCGCGCCGGCGCCCGGCAGCACGCCGACGACGAAGCCGACCACGGCGGAGCGCAGCGTGCCCCACCAGGTCAGCGCCATCTCCTTCAGGTTGAAGAGCTTGCGGCCGGTGACCTGGATCAGCCCCTCGCTGGCGTGGTGCTGCTCGAGCATCAGCAGGATCTCGCTGACCGAGAACACGCCGATCACGACGACGATGAACTGGATGCCGTCGGACAGGTGCACGTCGCCGCCGGTGAAGCGGTAGACGCCCGAGTTCGAGTCGAGCCCCACCGTCGACAGCGACAGGCCGATCACCGCGGCCAGCGCGGCCTTCATCGGCGCGTCGCCCATCAGCCCGGTGATGCAGGCGAAGGCGAAGCACATCAGCGCGAAGTACTCGGCCGGGCCGAAGGCCAGCGCCCAGCGCGCCAGCAGCGGCGCGAACAGCACGATGCCGACGGTGGCGACGATCGAGCCGATGAACGAACTCCAGGCCGAGATCGACAGCGCCACCCCGCCCAGCCCCTGCTTGGCCATCGGGTTGCCGTCGAGCGCGGTCATGATCGCGCCGGCGTCGCCGGGCACGTTGAGCAGGATCGACGAGATGCGCCCGCCGTACTCGCAGCCCATGTAGACGGCGGCCAGCAGGATCAGCGCCGTCTCGGGCGGCAGCTTGAGCGCGAAGGCGAGCGGCATCAGGATCGCCACGCCGTTGATCGGCCCCAGGCCGGGCAGCATGCCGACGATGGTGCCGATGAAGGCGCCGATCGCCGCCACCATCAGGTTGGTCGGGCGTCAACGCGACGGCGAAGCCGCTGAGCAGGAATTGCAGCGTGTCCATCAGCGGCCTCCGAGGACGAACGACAGCAGCCCGGTGGGAAGCACCACGTCGAGCAGCTTGTCGAACAGCAGGTAGAGCAGCGAGGCCCATCGCCACGCCGCCGGCCAGCGACTGCTTCCAGCTGCCGCCGAAGGCCATGCCGACGGGCAGCGCCATCACTGCCGTGGCGAGCGGGAAGCCGAGGGTCTCGAACAGCGCGGCGTAGGCGAACACCGCCACCACCGCCAGCCCGATCGTCCTGAAGTGCTCGCGGCCCAGTCCGAAGACCTGCGGCCCGGGTCGCGCGATCAGCCAGGCGCCGGCCAGCGCCATCAGCCCGGCCAGCAGCAGCGGAAAGGCGCGCGGGCCGACGGGCTCGTACGAGATGGGGGCGGCGTAGTCCGTGCGCGGCCCAGGCCATGCCTGCGCCCGCGACCAGGCACGCCGCACCGAGGATGCGGTCACTCATCGGGGGTTCTCCTCCAGGGGGTGGTGCGCGAGCTCACCGGGTCGCCATTGTTCGGCGTACTCCGGGGCTCGCGCGTCGGACGGCCGGCGGGCTCGAGGCCCGCGCGTCCGGGTGCCGCCTACTTGGCGGGAGTGACGTTGAGGCCGAAGTCCTTGGCCAGCGTGCGGTAGAAGGCGACGCGCTCCTTGACGTACTTGTCGAGCGTCGGCGCCGGTCATCGCGAACGGGAACAGGCCGCGCTCGGCGCGCAGCTTGTTGAACTCCGGCGTGGCCATCATCTTGGTGAAGGTGTCGGCCCAGACCTTGTAGTCGGCGTCGCTGACCTTCGGCCCGACGTAGAAGCCGCGGATGATCGGCCACTCGATGTCGAAGCCCTGCTCCTTGGCGGTCGGAACCCCCGACAGCTTGCCTTCCAGCCGCTTGTCGGACATCACCGCCAGCACGCGGATCTTGGCGCCGGCCTTCATCTGCTCCTCGGCCTCCGACGCGTCGCCGGAGTAGACCTGCACGTGGCCGCCCTGCAGCGCGGTGCTGGCCTCGCCGCCGCCTTCGAAGGCCACGAAGCGCATCGATTTCGGGTCCAGGCCGGCGGCGCGCGCGGTCAGCGCCGCCTTCATCCAGTCCTGGCTGCCGACGGTGCCGCCGGCGCCGAAGACGACCTTGGTCGGGTCGGCCTTGACCGCGGCGACCAGGTCCTTCATCGACTTGAGGGGCGAGTTCTCGGCGACGATGATGGCGCCGAAGTCGCTGCCGACGGCGGCCAGCCAGTGCACGTCGTTCTCGTTGTAGCGGCCGAACTTGCCCTGCGCCAGGTTGAGCAGCGAGCCGCCCGAGAACGCGACGATGGTGTTCGCTTCGGCCGGGCGCTGGGCGACGATCGCGTTGTAGGCCACCGCGCCGATGCCGCCGGGCATGTAGGTGATGCGCATCGGGTCGGTGATGAACTTGCCCTCCATCAGCGCCGATTGCGCCAGCTTGCAGGTCAGGTCGAAACCGCCGCCGGGCTTGGCCGGGGCGATGCATTCGGTCTTGTCGAGCGGGCCGGCCACGGCGGCGGCGGCGGCACAGGCCAGAACGAGGGTCAACAGGGGGATCTTGCGGTTCATCTTCGGTTCTCCACGGGTTGGGATCGGGCCCCGGCCATACGCTGCGGCGGGGGCATGGAAACACTCTACCGGATTGCAGCTTTCAGCGTGCTTTCAACGAATGCGCCCGGAAATGCGGCCTATCCCCGGGACGGGTCCTCACGCGTCGAGGGCGGGCAAGCCGATCATCGCGCGCAGCCCGCTGTCGCCGGGTCCCGGCGCCAGCCGCAGCTCGCCGCCCAGGCGCTCGACGATCGACTTCACGATCGCGAGCCCCAGGCCGGTGCCCGGCTGCCGGACATTGCTGCCGCGAAAGAAGCGCTCGCCGGCGCGCGGGAGCTCGTCCGGGCGGATGCCCGGACCGTCGTCGACGACCTCGATCCAGGCCCGCGGCCCTGCGGGGCGGACCTTCACGGTGACCCGCCCGCCGCGCGGCGTGTAGCGGATCGCGTTGTGCAGCAGGTTCGAAAGCGCTTCCTTCAGCAGCGCGGGCTGGGCCAGCGCACGGGAGGCCTCGGGGGCGGCCTCCAGACCGAGGTCGATGCCGCCGGCACGGGCCTCGGCCCACCACTCGCGCGTCACCGCCTGCGCCAGGGCCTCGAGATCGACCGGCTCGAGCGAGACATCGGCGCTGTCGGCTCGCGCCAGCGCCAGCATCTGGTTGGTCTGGCGCACCGTCTCCTCGAGCTGCGACTTGATCGCCGCCAGCGCCTGGCGCTGCAGCAGCGGATCCGTCTCGCGCAGCGCGAAGCCCACCTGCGTGGCGAGCGTCGTCAGCGGGGTGCGCAGCTGGTGCGAGGCGTCGTCGACGAAGCGCCGGCGCGCCTCGGCCTGCTGCCGGTTGCGCTCGACGTGATGGTTGATCGCCTCGACCAGCGGTCGCACGTCGGCCGGGATGCCCGTCGTCGAGATCGGTCTCAGGTCCTGCGCCGGCCGTGCCCGGACCTCGGCGCGCAGCCGTGCCAGTGGCCGCAGCGCCCAGCCGACGGCGAGCACCAGCAGGCCGGTGGCGGCGATCACCAGCGCCAGGTCGCGCGCGAGCGACTGCCACACCAGCGCGCGGGTGAAGGCCTGTCGCGACTGCAGCGTCTCGGCGACCTGGATCACGATGCGCTGCGGCGCGGGATGCCCTGCCAGCGGCGGGTCGAGCGTGCGCGCGTAGGAGCCGACGCGCACCGGCTCGTCGAAGTAGGTGGCGTCGCTGAACTGCGGCCGCCCGGTCACCAGCGGCCGCGCAGGCGGCGGCAGGTCGGCGTTGCCGATCTCGACCAGCCCGTCCTCGGTGGCGACGCGATAGAACACCTTCCCGCTGGCGGTGAGCTCGAAGAACTCGAGCATCCGGTAGGGCAGCTCGACGCCGAGGCCGCCGCTGGCGGTGGAGATGTTGGCGTCCATCGCCTTGATCGCGCCCAGCAGCGAACGGTCGTAGGCGGCGTTGGCGGCGTCGAGCGCGGTGCGCCAGGTCGACCAGAGCTCGGCGCCGACGACCAGCAGCAGGCCGGGAAACAGCACCAGCAGCAGCGTGCGGCGCAGGCTCCGCGCGTGCCAGGCGTCCAGGTTCAAGCGCCGCCTTCGGGAACGCTTTCGAGCACGTAGCCCAGGCCGCGCAGCGTCGTGATCTGCACGGCGCAATGGCCGAGGCGCTTGCGCAGCCGGTGCACCAGCACTTCGACGGCCTCGGGGTTCACGTCCTGCTCGTCGGAGAACACGCGGTCGAGGATTTCCTGCTTGGACATGGGCTCGCCGCTGTGCTGGATCAGCGCGCGCAGCGCGGCGTGCTCGCGCGGCGTCAGCACCAGCGGCTCGCGGCCGAGCGTGAATTGCCTGCTCGCGGGGCTGTAGACCAGCGCGCCGCAGGCCAGCCGCGGATGCTCGCTGCCGCGGGCGCGGCGGATGAGCGCGGTCAGCCGCGCCTCGAGCTCCGCCAGCTCGAACGGCTTGGCGAGGAAGTCGTCGGCGCCCTCGTTGAGCGTGCTCACGCGCTCGATCAGCGAGTCGCGCGCGGTCAGGATCAGGACCGGCAGGCGCTGGTCGGCTTTGCGCAGTTCGGCCAGCACGTCGTGGCCGCCCACCCCCGGCAACCCGAGGTCGAGCACCAGCGCGTCGTAGCGCGTGGCCTCCAGAGAACGCCGGACCATGCCGCCGTTGTCGACCCAATCGACCTGGAAGCCGCTCTGCTGCAGCGCGCGCACGAGCCAGTTGGCCAGTTCGCGTTCGTCTTCGGCCAGGAGGATGCGCATGAGGCTTCGGCCGTCGAAAGGAGGGGCATGCGATTCGATCGCGCGAGGATGATTGTGGCCGTGGCACCGGGGTCGGTCAAGCGCCTGTCTCCGCGACAACGGGCGCCGTGACCTGCGGCCCGGCACGCAGGCGGACGGCGCATGCCCCCGGACCGTCCGCCTGGCCGACTCCGATTTGCCGACCGGGCCCGGGGGCCGATAATGCGATGGTCGGCGACGCGCGCATCGGAGCGAAGATGTTCGAGATCGAAGCCGACGACGACCACGATCTATTTTCTTGCACCGTTCAGTGGACCGCAAACGGGGCGCTTGAAGGCTTCAGGATTACATGGCTGCGCCATCGAAACGTCAGATCAAGCCCGCGGGCGAGCGAGCCGCGCGGTCGTTGCCGAGGCAACCTGCCGCCTCGCAGCCGTTCCTGCGCTTCTATCACTCCGAAGATCTGCGCGCCAGAACGCTCGCGGTCCTCGCGGGCATCGAGAATTCCCCGCAGCCCACGCGACATCGGGTTGCCCTGGCAGACATCGCCGTCGAGCTGGCACACGCGGGGCTGGACTACTACTTCATCAGGCAACTCGAACGTGCGGAGGTCGGCTTCGTGATCCGCACCTCGGCGAGCGTGGGCGTGGCCGGCGTCATGCAACTCATGGGCACGGTGATCCGCAACATCATCGGACGGATGGATGGACAGCAGCTGCTGTCGATCTGCGGGTCGATCCGGCAATTGATGCGCTAGGCAGGTCGTGCCCGGCATTCATGGCGGTCCGCGGTGGCGGCACAAGGCGCCTCGATCATCGACCGGACGATCGTCCCGGCGTGACCTCGGCGGGGGGGAAGGAACGAGCGCGACTGGCTTGCGCGCTCTGGAATCTGGTGGCCAAGGGCGGAATTGAACCACCGACACAAGGATTTTCAGTCCTCTGCTCTACCAACTGAGCTACTTGGCCGTAATCGCAGCGATCCGTCGGGGCAGTCGCTTCGAAGCTTTCCGGTCGCGCCACGATGCCCGTGGCGCTGGCGAAAGGTCGTCATTCTACCTCATCGGTCGGGCCCCGGTAGGGTCCCGCTCCTGCCCGGTCATTCCCGGAAGAACGCGAGGAACTGCGCGAGCGTTTCCTCGGGCGCTTCCTCGGCGAGAAAATGCCCGCCCGGCAGCGCCGTGCCGCGCACGTCGGCGGCCACGCTGCGCCAGTCCGCAAGGGGATCGAACAGCCGATTGACCACGCCCGCCGCGGCCCACAGCGCGAGCAGTGGACACTCGACGCGGCGTTCGCCGTCCGCGGTGTCGTGCTCGAGGTCGATCGTCGCCGCGGCGCGGTAGTCCTCGCAGCTCGCATGGATCGTCGCCGGATCGCGGAAGCAGCGCTCGTATTCGGCGAGCGCGCGCGGATCGAAATGCGAGGCTTTGCCCGACCAGGCGCCGATCTTCCGGCGCAGGTAGTAGGCCGGGTCCGCGCCGATGAGGCGCTCCGGCAGGTCGAACGGCTGGATCAGGAAGAACCAGTGGTAGTACGCGGTCGCGAACGCCATGTCGGTGCGGCCGTACATGATCCGCGTCGGGGAGATGTCGAGCACGGCGACGCGCTCGACGGCGTCCGGGTGGTCGAGGCAAAGCCGGTGCGCGACGCGCGCGCCGCGATCGTGGCCTGCCAGCCGGAAGCGCGGAAAGCCCAGCGCGCGCATGACCTCGACCTGATCGGCGGCGAGTTCCCGCTTCGAGTAGTTGACGTGCTGCTCGCCGCCCGCGGGCTTGGCCGAGTCGCCGTAGCCGCGCAGGTCGCTGCACACGACCGTGAATTCCTCCGCCAGCCGAGGCGCGAGCCGATGCCACATCGCGTGGGTCTGCGGGTAGCCGTGCAGCAGCAGCATGGGCGGGCCGCTGCCGCCGACGACGCAGTGGATTTCCGCCCCCGCGGTGCGGATGCGCCGCGGCTCGAATCCGGGGAACAGGCCGGACGGCGGCGGGCGCGACACGGCCGCGTTGCCCTCGGGTTCCCGGCCGGCGGCCGGCGTATCGACGTTCACGGCCATCCCCTGTCGTTGCGCTCACGTCATTATAGGCACCGCGGTCCGCCGATCCCGGGAGGCCGACGCGGCTTGCATCGCGACGCCGCCGCGTTATAGTGCTGGCATGGCGCGCCCGGCGCCGGCATCGATCGTGCAACCGGGTCCGAAACCCGCAAGATTCCGCCATCATGGCCACCCCGCGGCTTGCGTCGCTCCGAAAGCCGCCATGACCCCACGACGTCTTCGCGGGCCGTGCTCGGCGTCGTTTCGGCGCAGCGTCGTTGCCGCGCTGTCGGCGGCCGCCGTGACGCTTGGATGCTCGTTCGTGCCGCCCGACGTCTCCGGTGCGCCGCCCACGTCCGCGGCGGCACCGGCGCCGATCGAACGGTCGCCCGCGCGCGCGCCGGAAGGCGGGACTCCGCCGGCCGCAGCCGAAGGGACCGCGCCGCCGCCCGCAGCCGATACCGCGAAGTCGGCGCCCGCGCCCGAAGTCGCCGGGACGACCGCCGGCGACACCGTCGACGCCCGGCGGTTGTTCGGCGCCATCGTCAAGGTGCAAACGCGTGCCGTGCCAGATGCGCGCAGTTCCGCCACGCTCGGGCAGGAGCGCGAGGGTACCGGTATCGTCATCGACGCCGACGGCCTCATCCTCACCATCGGCTACCTGATCGTCGAGGCCGACGACGTGACCGTCGTCGACAGCAGGGGCCGCACGCTCCCCGCGAAGATCGTCGGCTACGACCACGCGACGGGGCTCGGCCTCGTCCGCGCCATCGCTCCCCTCGATGCAGAGCCCGTGCCGCTCGGCGACTCGAGCCGGCTCGCCGAGCGGGATCCGGTGATGATCGTCAGCAACGCCGGCGTCGACGACGTGAGCTTCGCCTACGTGGTGTCGCGCCGCCTGTTCACCGGAAGCTGGGAGTACATGCTCGACCATGCCATCTACACTTCGCCGCCGACGCTCAACTGGAGCGGTGCAGCGCTGATCGACCGCAACGGCAGGCTCGTCGGCATCGGCTCGCTGATCGTAAAGGCGGCGACGACCGGCGAGCATCGAGCTGCCCGGCAACCTGTTCGTCCCCATCGACGTGCTGAAGCCCGTGCTTGCCGACCTGATCGCGACCGGGCGCCGCGCCGGCCCTGCGCGGCCGTGGCTCGGCATCGCCGCCGACGAGGCGCACGGGAGGCTGTTCGTCGCCCGGGTGTCGCCGGACGGCCCCGCGGACCGTGCCGGGATCCGGGCCGGCGACATCGTCCTTGCCGTCGGTGGCGAGGGCGTGCGCACGCGGGCCGAGTTCTACCGCCGGGTCTGGAGCCACGGGGCCGCGGGCACGCCGATCCCGTTGCGCGTCGTGCAGGGCATCGACGTCAACGACGTGGAGGTCCGCTCGATCGATCGCGTCGACTATTTCCGGCCGCGGACGAGCTACTGAAGCACTTGCTCGCGCTGCCCGTACAATGCGGGATTCCGCGCGACCCCGCGGCGCGCCGCCGCCGTGCCTGCTCCGGTTCCGATGCCCCTCTACGCCGCGACGATCTTCCTCAGCGCGTTTCTGCTCTTCCTCGTCCAGCCGCTGATGGCGAAGCAGATCCTGCCCTGGTTCGGCGGCTCGGCCGGGGTGTGGACAACCTGCCTGGTGTTCTTCCAGACCGCGCTGCTCGCCGGATACGGCTATTGCGACCTGGTTGCGCGCCGGCTCCGGCCTGCGGCGCAGGTCAGGCTGCACGTGGTGCTGCTCGCGGTCTCGCTCGCGGTGCTGCCGATCGTCCCCGCTGCGCACTGGAAGCCGGCGGGCAGCGAGGAACCGCTGTGGCGGATCCTCGGCCTGCTGGTCGCGACCATCGGCCTGCCGTATTTCCTGCTCTCGACGACGAGCCCCTGGTGCAGCTCTGGTTCGCGCGGGCGCGGCGCGGCGCCAGCCCTTACCGGCTGTTCGCGCTGTCGAACTTGGCGTCGATGCTCGCGCTCGTGGGCTACCCGTTCCTGCTCGAGCCCTGGGCGGCGACGCGCGCGCAGGCGCTCGGCTGGTCCGCCGGCTACGTGGCGTTCGCCGCGCTGTGCGCGGCCGCCGGCTGGGCGAGCCTGCGCCGGCCGCGCGCGCCGGTGCTGCACATGCGCGCGGGTGTCGCGGCGCCGGGCGACGCGCCGGCCGTCGAACCGACGCCCACGCGGCACGGCAGGTTCTCTGGTGCGCCCTCGCCGCGACGGGCTCGCTGCTGCTGCTCGCGGTGACGAACCACATCACGCAGAACATCGCGTCGGTGCCGCTGCTGTGGATCGTCCCGCTCGCGCTCTACCTGCTCACGTTCATCCTCTGCTTCGACAGCCCGCGCTGGTATCGTCGCCGCACCGTGCTCGTCGCGGTCGCGATCGGGCTCGGCGTCATGGCGTGGACGCTGGCCGACGCCCGCCTGACCTTCAAGCTCGGCCTGCAGATCGGCGTCTTCTGCGCCGGGCTGTTCGTCGCCTGCATGTTCTGCCACGGCGAGCTCGTGCGCCTGAAGCCCGCGCCGAAGTACCTCACCCGGTTCTACCTGATGATCTCGCTCGGCGGCGCGGCGGGATCGGCGCTCGTCGGCATCGTCGCGCCGCTGGTGCTGCCGGCGTACTTCGAGCTTGCGGCGGGGCTGGTCGCCTGTGCGGCGCTGCTGCTGTGGCAGACGCGGCGCGAGGTCGTCGTGTTCCCCGCGCTCGCCGTCGTCTCGGTGCTGGTCACCCTGGGCTGCGGCATATGGGGCACCATCGAGTTCTACGACGGCACGATCGTCACCGCACGCAATTTCTACGGCGTGCTGCGGGTGCTGGAATTCCGCACCGGCAGCGCCGACGACCGGTGGTCGCTGATGCACGGCTCGATCCGCCACGGCACCCAGTACCTGGCGCCGGAGCTGCGGCGGCTGCCTTCGAGCTACTACACGGCCACGTCGGGGATCGGCCGCCTGCTCGAGGCGTTGCATCCCCGCCTCGCGCCGCTGCGCGTGGGCGTGATCGGACTCGGAACCGGCACGCTCGCGGCCTGGGGCAGCAAGGGCGACGTCTACCGCTTCTACGACATCAATCCCGAGGTGATCGCGATCGCCAAGCGCGATTTCACCTTCCTGTCCGACAGCGAGGCGACCGTCGACGTGGTGCTCGGGGACGCGCGCCTTCAACTCGAGCGCGAGCCGCCCCAGCGCTTCGACGTGCTCGCCGTCGACGCGTTCTCGAGCGACGCGATCCCGGTGCACCTCATCACCAGCGAGGCCGTCGCGCTCTACAAGCGGCACCTGGCGCCGGGCGGTGTCATCGCCTTCCACGTGACCAATCGCTACCTGGACCTGGCGCCCGTGATCGAGGCACTGGCGCGCGCCAACGGCCTGCACGCGCGCTACTTCGTCGACGAAGGCGAGGCCCCGATGGCCTCGCCCAGCAACTGGGTGCTGCTCTGCGAGAACCCCGAAACGCTGGACCGGCCGGAGCTGGCGAAGTACTCGACGCCGATCGAGCGGCGCGACGACTGGCGCCTGTGGTCCGACGACTACAACAATATCTTCCAGGTGCTCAAGTAGCCCGGGTTGAGCGCCAGCGAAACCCGGGGGATCGCGGGATCGAGCGGCCCCGGGTTTCGCTGGCGCTCAACCCGGGCTACGGATCCCACGGATCCATGGTTCGCCGGGCCTCACTGCGGGCCGCGAAGTCACCGAACGGTGCACGCCGTTTCCTGCAGAGGCTAGAATCCAGCCGTGACCGCCATCAGCCTCGCCGCTTCCGCCGCCGATCGCGTCGCCGACCCGGCGTCGTACCGCGCGCTGGTGCATCCGGCCGGCACGCGCGTGATCGAGATCATCGATCAGCGCCTGCTCCCGCACGCGCGCACGACGATCCGTATCGACAATGCCGAGACCGCGGCGCTCGCCATCCGCGGGATGTGGGTCCGCGGCGCGCCGCTGATCGGAGCCGTCGGCGCCTACGGGCTGGCGCTGGCGCTCGACGCCGATCCCGGCGATGCCGGGCTCGAGCGCGGCCATCGCTCGCTGGACGCGACGCGGCCCACGGCGGTCAACCTGCGCTGGGCGCTCGACCGCGTCGTGGCGGCCGTGGCGGCGCTTCCGGCCGATGCGCGGGCGGATGCCGCGTGGCGCGAGGCCGACGCCATTGCGGCCGAGGACATTGCGATCAATCATGCCATCGGAGGCCACGGCCTGCGGCTGCTGCGCGCGCTGGCGGCAACGCGCTCCGGACCTGTCCGGGTGATGACCCACTGCAACGCGGGGGCGCTCGCGACCTGCGGCTGGGGCACCGCGACGGCGCCGCTGTTTCTCGCCCACGCCGAGGGCATTCCGCTGCAGGTGCTCGTCAGCGAGACGCGGCCACGGCTGCAGGGCGCGAACCTCACGGCCTGGGAGCTGCGCGAGCGCGGCATCCCGCACACGCTGTTCGTCGATGGCGCCAGCGGGTTGCTGATGCAGCGGCGTGACGTCGACATCGTCCTCGTCGGCGCCGATCGCGTCGCCCGCAACGGCGACGTCTGCAACAAGATCGGGACCTACGACAAGGCGCTGGCCGCCGCCGACAACGGCGTGCCGTTCTACGCCGCGGTGCCGTCGCCGACGCTCGATCCCGCGCTCGCTTCCGGCGCGGCGATCCCGATCGAAGCGCGCGACCCCGGCGAAGTTCTCGCGGTCGCCGGCAGCGACGAGTACGGCCATGTCGCGAGGGTCAGCATTTCCCCGGCGGGCACGCAGGCGGTCAACTACGCGTTCGACGTCACCCCCGCCCGCCTGGTGACCGGACTGGTGACCGAGCGCGGCGATCGCGGGCGCGTCGGCCGAGGGCATCGCCGCACTGTTTCCCGAGCGCATGAACTGATGCCCCGGGTTGCCGCGCGACCCCGCGCGGCCTGGAGGCGCTGCGAAGCGGCGCCCCGCAGCGCAGGGCAATCCGCTCCGATATGCAGCTGCAGACGCGCCAAAGCCCAACCGGAGGGGGTTGGGCTTTGGCGGGGAAGGGGTGCCTGACGATGACCTACTTTCGCATGGGCAATCCACACTATCATCGGCGTGCTGCCGTTTCACGGTCCTGTTCGGGATGGGAAGGGGTGGTTCCGGCGGGCTATGGTCGTCAGGCATTGAGGGGCGTTGGCGGTCGGGGCCAACGGGAGGAAGCAGCAAGGGGGGTTGATTGCGGGCAAACACCGTGGCGGTGCCTACGGTTATGGGGTCAAGCCGCACGGGCAATTAGTACCGGTTAGCTCAAGACATTGCTGCCCTTCCACACCCGGCCTATCAACGTGGTGGTCTGCCACGACCCTTCAGGGGGCTCAAGGCCCCGGGAGATCTCATCTTCAGGCACGTTTCCCGCTTAGATGCTTTCAGCGGTTATCGCTTCCGCACATAGCTACCCGGCAATGCGACTGGCGTCACAACCGGTACACCAGCGGTGCGTCCACTCCGGTCCTCTCGTACTAGGAGCAGCTCCCGTCAAATCTCCAGCGCCCACGGCAGATAGGGACCAAACTGTCTCACGACGTTTTGAACCCAGCTCACGTACCACTTTAAATGGCGAACAGCCATACCCTTGGGACCGGCTACAGCCCCAGGATGTGATGAGCCGACATCGAGGTGCCAAACACCGCCGTCGATATGAACTCTTGGGCGGTATCAGCCTGTTATCCCCGGCGTACCTTTTATCCGTTGAGCGATGGCCCTTCCATACAGAACCACCGGATCACTATGTCCTGCTTTCGCACCTGCTCGCCTTGTCAGGCTCGCAGTCAAGCCTCCTTGTGCCATTGCACTATCAGTACGATGTCCGACCGTACCTAGGAGACCTTCGAGCTCCTCCGTTACTCTTTGGGAGGAGACCGCCCCAGTCAAACTGCCTACCATGCACGGTCCCCGATCCAGTTTGTGGACCCAGGTTAGAACCGCAATGACACCAGGCTGGTATTTCAACGTCGGCTCCACGAGGCTAGCGCCTGCGCTTCAACGCCTCCCAGCTATCCTACACAAGTCTCATCACAGTCCAATGCAAAGCTACAGTAAAGGTGCACGGGGTCTTTCCGTCTTGCCGCGGGGAGATTGCATCTTCACAAACACTTCAACTTCGCTGAGTCTCAGGAGGAGACAGTGTGGCCATCGTTACGCCATTCGTGCAGGTCGGAACTTACCCGACAAGGAATTTCGCTACCTTAGGACCGTTATAGTTACGGCCGCCGTTTACCGGGGCTTCGATCAAGAGCTTGCACCCCATCACTTAACCTTCCGGCACCGGGCAGGCGTCACACCCTATACGTCGACTTTCGTCTTGGCAGAGTGCTGTGTTTTTGTTAAACAGTCGCAGCCACCATTTCACTGCGGCCCCGCTCGGCTCCAGTCGCAAGACCTTCACCTAACCGGGGCGCACCTTATCCCGAAGTTACGGTGCTAATTTGCCGAGTTCCTTCTCCTGAGTTCTCTCAAGCGCCTTAGAATACTCATCCTGCCCACCTGTGTCGGTTTGCGGTACGGTCGGCTTGAGACTGAAGCTTAGAGGCTTTTCCTGGAAGCAGGGTATCACGCACTTCAGGTGGGCAAGCCCACCCTCGTCATCACGCCTCAGCTAAGACCCGCGGATTTGCCTAAGGACACGCCTACACGCTTAAACCGGGACATCCAACACCCGGCCGCGCTAACCTTCTCCGTCCCCCCATCGCATCCCAAACCGGTGCGGGAATATTAACCCGCTTCCCATCGGCTACGACTCTCGTCCTCACCTTAGGGGCCGACTCACCCTGCGCCGATGAACGTGGCGCAGGAAACCTTGGGCTTTCGGCGAGCGGGCCTTTCACCCGCTTTATCGCTACTCATGTCAGCATTCGCACTTCCGATACCTCCAGCAAGGCGTCACCCCTCACCTTCACCGGCCTACGGAACGCTCTCCTACCATCCATTCAACCACTCCGAAGAATGACGCGATAATCCACAGCTTCGGTGCACAGTTTGAGCCCCGGTACATCTTCCGCGCAGGACGACTCGACCAGTGAGCTATTACGCTTTCTTTAAATGATGGCTGCTTCTAAGCCAACATCCTGGCTGTCTGAGCCTTCCCACCTCGTTTCCCACTTAACTGTGTCTTGGGGACCTTAGCTGGTGGTCTGGGTTGTTTCCCTCTTGACCCCGGACGTTAGCACCCGGAGTCTGTCTCCCAGGCTCGCACTCGACGGTATTCGGAGTTTGCTATGGCGCGATAAGTCACAATGACCCTCGCAACCATTACAGTGCTCTACCCCCGCCGGTGATACCTGAGGCACTACCTAAATAGTTTTCGGAGAGAACCAGCTATTTCCGGATTTGATTAGCCTTTCACCCCTACCCACAGCTCATCCCCTACCTTTTCAACGGTAGTGGGTTCGGCCCTCCACGAGGTGTTACCCCCGCTTCAGCCTGGCCATGGGTAGATCATCCGGTTTCGGGTCTACGCCTACCAACTCAGTCGCCCTGTTCGGACTCGCTTTCGCTGCGCCTCCCCTATTCGGTTAAGCTCGCTGGTAAACGTAAGTCGCTGACCCATTATACAAAAGGTACGCCGTCACGCCGAAGCTTAAGCGCCAGGCTCCGACTGTTTGTATGCATGCGGTTTCAGGATCTATTTCACTCCCCTCCCGGGGTTCTTTTCGCCTTTCCCTCACGGTACTGGTTCACTATCGGTCGATCACGAGTATTTAGCCTTGGAGGATGGTCCCCCCATCTTCAGACAGGATTTCACGTGTCCCGCCCTACTTCTCTCGCGCCTGGTTCCACACGGACCCCTTCAGGTACGGGGCTCTCACCCACTGCGGCCGGCCTTTCCAGACCGTTCCCCTGAAGCCCATGCTAAATCGCGATGGCTACTCCCATTTCGCTCGCCACTACTCTGGGAATCTCGGTTGATTTCTGTTCCTCCGGCTACTGAGATGTTTCAGTTCACCGGGTTCGCTCTACCCACCCTATGGATTCAGGTGGGAGTGACCCTTGCGGGCCGGGTTTCCCCATTCGGACATCTGCGGATCAATGCTCGTTTGCCAGCTCCCCGCAGCTTTTCGCAGGCTGCCACGTCCTTCGTCGCCTGTGATCGCCAAGGCATCCACCACATGCACTTAGTCGCTTGACCCCATAACACTAGGCACTGCGGCCTACCATTACAGGTGTTTCGCGTCAACACGCCTCAGGACCGGCTCGAAACCCCCAACCAAGTGAACATGACCGGACCCATACAATCAACCCAGCTCGCCCGCGCCACCGACGACGGCTCGCGCCATCCCCGATCGCTCGAGCAAGCTTCTTTGCTGCTTCCCAATTGTTAAAGAACAACCGATATCATCTGGCCAAAAAACCAGAGCTAAACCCCTCGGCTTAGCTATGGCCTTTCCGATCCCTGGTACTGGTGGAGCTGATCGGGATCGAACCGACGACCCCCTGCTTGCAAAGCAGGTGCTCTCCCAGCTGAGCTACAGCCCCGGCCCTCTGATCCCCAACCGCCAATCCCGGATTCTGGTGGGTCTGGATGGACTCGAACCATCGACCCCCGCCTTATCAAGACGGTGCTCTAACCAGCTGAGCTACAGGCCCGCTTCCGCCTCGGAATCGCCAGCGTCCAACTGCGGCAACCGATAGGCGTGGGCACTGGAATCATGAGCGATTCCGAGAAAGGAGGTGATCCAGCCGCACCTTCCGATACGGCTACCTTGTTACGACTTCACCCCAGTCATGAAGCAGACCGTGGTAAGCGGCTCCCTTGCGGTTAGCCTACCTACTTCTGGTTCACCCCACTCCCATGGTGTGACGGGCGGTGTGTACAAGACCCGGGAACGTATTCACCGCGGCATGCTGATCCGCGATTACTAGCGATTCCGACTTCACGCAGTCGAGTTGCAGACTGCGATCCGGACTACGAACGGCTTTCTGGGATTGGCTCCCCCTCGCGGGTTGGCAACCCTCTGTACCGTCCATTGTATGACGTGTGAAGCCCTACCCATAAGGGCCATGAGGACTTGACGTCATCCCCACCTTCCTCCGGTTTGTCACCGGCAGTCTCCCTAGAGTGCCCTTGCGTAGCAACTAGGGACAAGGGTTGCGCTCGTTGCGGGACTTAACCCAACATCTCACGACACGAGCTGACGACAGCCATGCAGCACCTGTGTTCCGATTCCCTTTCAGGCACCCCCACCTCTCAGCAGGGTTCCGGACATGTCAAGGGTAGGTAAGGTTGTTCGCGTTGCATCGAATTAATCCACATCATCCACCGCTTGTGCGGGTCCCCGTCAATTCCTTTGAGTTTTAACCTTGCGGCCGTACTCCCCAGGCGGTCAACTTCACGCGTTAGCTACGGTACCAAGGAATCGCTTCCCCAACACCCAGTTGACATCGTTTAGGGCGTGGACTACCAGGGTATCTAATCCTGTTTGCTCCCCACGCTTTCGTGCCTGAGCGTCAGTGTTGGCCCAGGGGGCTGCCTTCGCCATCGGTGTTCCTCCGCATCTCTACGCATTTCACTGCTACACGCGGAATTCCACCCCCCTCTGCCACACTCTAGCGAGCCAGTTTCCAATGCCATTCCCAGGTTGAGCCCGGGGCTTTCACATCAGACTTGACTCACCGCCTGCGCACGCTTTACGCCCAGTAATTCCGATTAACGCTCGCACCCTACGTATTACCGCGGCTGCTGGCACGTAGTTAGCCGGTGCTTATTCTGCCGGTACCGTCAACAGTCCTCCGTATTAGGGAGAACCCTTTCTTCCCGACCAAAAGCGGTTTACAACCCGAAGGCCTTCTTCCCGCACGCGGCATGGCTGGATCAGGGTTGCCCCCATTGTCCAAAATTCCCCACTGCTGCCTCCCGTAGGAGTCTGGGCCGTGTCTCAGTCCCAGTGTGGCTGATCATCCTCTCAGACCAGCTACCGATCGTCGCCTTGGTAAGCCTTTACCCCACCAACTAGCTAATCGGACATCGGCCGCTCCCATAGCGTGAGGCCCTTGCAGGTCCCCCACTTTCCTCCGTAGAGCATATGCGGTATTAGCCCAGCTTTCGCTGGGTTGTCCCCCACTACGGGATACGTTCCGATGCATTACTCACCCGTCCGCCGCTCGCCGCCAGGGTTGCCCCCGCGCTGCCGCTCGACTTGCATGTGTAAAGCATGCCGCCAGCGTTCAATCTGAGCCAGGATCAAACTCTTCAGTTCAATCCATTACAAGTAACTCAATCGACGTTGGCCCCATCCCCATCCCAAAGACTCGCGCCCCCAGGACAAAGACAAGACTGCGACCCCACCCCTTCGGGCAGGCTCGCCTGTTGCGTCGTGTGAGCACCAAAGCTTCTTGAATCCCCCAGCCGTCAGAGCCCGAAAGCCCCTCCCGCCAGGACACCCACCACCCCAGCACCCACACCTATCGGTTGCTTATTTTTAAAGAACAGGCCGGCTTCCGGGCGAACCCGAAAAAACACCGGCAAAGAGGCGCGATTATACAACGATTTCGAAGGGTCGTCAACACCTGATGCGATCCAGCGGCCGACGGTGCGCGCTCCGTCGGCCGCATCGGCTTCACCGAGGCGGTGCCGCGCCCGGCGGCGGGCCGTGATGGCCACCGACCCAGCGGCTACAATGCGTCTTGTCCCGCACCGGCGCGCCGCCGATTGCGCGCGCGCCGAAAACCGCGTCCTGACGAAGTGACCCATCCCGAAGAGCCCCACCGCGACCGATGACGCCGCAGGACCGCGTTGCCGCGCGGCTCGCCGCCGAGGCGGCCGCGGAGGCGGCCGCGGCCGCCCGCCGCCCTCCCGCGCGGGCGGTGCGCCCGATTCCCGCCGCACTGGCCCTGTTCGCAGCCGCGATCGCGCTCTGCCTCTTCGCATACCTCGCCGCCGCCGTTCCCGGAACGTGGTTTCCGCAGGCGGCGCCGGTTTCCTGGGGGATCAAGAACTTCAGCGTCGCCCGCGGCAGCGGCACCGTGCGCGGCGGCGTGCTGTACATCGACGCCGTCGATCCGACCGGCACCGCGCTGGTCTCGATCACCACCGACATCCGGTCGATCGACTATCGCGCCGTGGCATGGGACGCCGCCGGTGTCCCGGCGGGGGCCGACGTGCAACTGCTCTGGCGCAGCGACTTCGCCCCGTCCAAGCTCAGCTCGGTGCCCTTGACCGTCGTCGCCGGACGCATCCAGCCGGTCGACGTCTCGGCACACCCGGAGTGGCTGGGCCGGATCACCGGCATCGCGCTCGCGATTCGCGCCCCGCTCCACGACCCGGTGACCGTGCGCGGCGTCACCGCGAAGCCGATGGGCGCGCTGGAACTGCTGCGCGACCGCGCCCGCGAATGGTTCGCCTTCGAGCCCTGGACCGGCACGTCGATCAACGTGGTTGCCGGCGGCGCGGGCATCCAGGACGTGCCGTTGCCGCCATTGCTCGCCGTCGCCGCGCTGCTCGCGGTGCTCGCATCGTGGCTGCTGCTGCGCCGGTCGCCGCGCCGGTGGGCCTATCCGCTGGCGGTCGGGGCGGTCTTCACTGCCGCGTGGCTGATCGCCGATATCCGCTGGCAGTGGAACCTCGCGCGGCAGGTCGCCGACACCCGTTCCCGCTACGCCGGCAAGGACTGGCACGAGAAGCACCTCGCTGCGGAGGACGCGCCGCTGTTCGCTTTCATCGACGAGGTGCGCGCGAAGCTGCCGGACGCTCCGACACGCGTGTTCATGCTGGCGGACGCGCACTACTTTCGCGATCGCGGCGCGTTCCACCTCTACCCGCACAACGTGTTCTTCGATCCGTACGCCGACACGCTGCCGCCGGTGACGGCGCTGCGCCCCGGCGACTATGTGGTGATCTACCAGCGGCGCGGCATCCAGTACGATGCCGGCGCGCAGCGCCTGCGCTTTCCCGACGGAACAACGCTGGGCGCCGAGGCGATCCTGACCAGGCCCGGCGCGGCGCTGATGCGGATTCAATAGGATGAAACGACCCCCACGCTCACTACGTTCGCTGCCCCCCGAGGGGGCGCGGTCAGTACCCTTCGGGCGGCCGGGCGGGTACTGACATGGGCACGACCACGCTTTTTCTCGGACTGCTGCTGCCGTGGGCGCTCGGGATCGCGATGCTGTTCGCGGCCCGCGATGCGCGGCAGCCGCTGTGGGCGCCGGGCGAGCTCGCGTGGCTCGTCGGCGCGGGCTATCCGGCGGGGGCGCTCGCGCTGACGCTGTGGATGCGCGCGCTGTCGGCGGCAGGCGTGCGCTTCGGCGCCGCGGCGATCGTGCTGCCGCTGCTCGCGGCCGCGCTGCTGCTCGTCTTCGCCGCACTGCGTCGTCACGGCGGCCGCGACGCGGTGCTGGCCGCCGCCGATCGGGCGCGGCAGGTGCCCGACGGGATCGGCGGCACCACGAAGGTGATCTGGTGGTGCCTCATCGCGTGGATGGCGCTGCGCTTCGCGCTGCTCGGGCTCGAGGTCGGCGCGCGGCCGCTCTATCCGTGGGACGCGTGGATCGAATGGGCGACCAAGGCGCGCGTATGGCTCGAACTCGGCCGGATCGCGCCGTTCGTCGACGCCGGTCAATGGCTCGCGGGAACCGGCGACGCGTGGTTCGACGCGTCGCCGCACAATCCGGCCACGCTGCCGCTGCTGCAGGTCTGGGCCTGCCTGTCTCTCGGCCGCTGGGACGACACGCTGATGAACTGGCCCTGGTGGCAGTTCGCGCTCTCCCTGGTCGTGATGGTCTACGGCGGCCTGCGGCGATCGGGCACCGGTGCGCTGGCCGCGCTGCTGGGCGCGTATTTCGTGGCGTCGCTGCCGCTCGCCAACGTGCACGTCGCGCTCGCCGGCTACGCCGACCTGCCGCTTGCCGTCTTCATCGCCGGCGCCTTGCTCGCGTTCCGGCGATGGCTGGCCACGCGCGCGCTGCGCGACGCCGCGAGCGCCGTTGCGTTCGCTGCCGCCTGTACGCTGATCAAGGCTGCGGGGGGCCTGTACGCGCTGGCGCTGCTGCCCGGCATCGTCGTCGCGCTCATGCCGAGGCACGGACCGAAAGTGGTCGCAGCCTTCTTCGGGCTCGTACTGTTCGCGCTCGCGGTGCTGGCGCAGACGCATTTCGTCGTCGCGGGCCGGGCGCTGCATCTCGATTTCGCCCCGGCCTGGACCGCGCTCGCCGAGAACTATTTCGTCAACGGAAGCTGGAACCTGCTGTGGTATGGCGTGGTCGGCGTCCTGATCCTGGCCTGGCGTCCGCTGCGCTCGGCCCCGCTGCTTCCCCTCGCGGTGATCGTGGCCGCGGGCATGCTGTTCACGCTGGTCCTGTTCGCCTTCCCCGGCGCGCGCGCGTTCGTCACCGATCCCCCCACCGTCAGCCGCGCCACGCTGCATCTCGCCCCGTCGATCATCGTGCTGATGGTGCTGGCGTTCTGCGCGTTCGCCGAGCACTGGCGCGCCGCGCATCCGGCGCCTGCCGCCCCGGCTGCGCCGTCGACGCCGGAGGCAACGACGCCGGGCGAATCGTCCGACGTCACGACCACGCCCGCCGCACCCGCTCCGCCCGCCGCATCCCCCGTGCCGGCGGCCGGCGCCTGATCGGGCGCCCCGCTTCGCATGCTCGATCTCCCCGGCGTCACGCTCTGCTGCATCGACACCGCCAATCACGCGCTTGCACTGCGCGCGCTGGCGCGATCGCGTGAGGGTGTGCGCTATGCGCGCACGCTGCTGCTGACCGCGGCGATGCCGCCGGCGCTCGCGCTTCCCGACGGCATCGATGTCGAGACGATCGCGCCGCTCGCCACCCGAGACGACTATTCGCAGTTCGTGCTGAAGTCGCTGTTGCCGCACGTCGCGACGCCGCGGGTGCTGCTCGTGCAATGGGACGGCTACGTGACGAACCCCGAGGCGTGGGATCCGGCTTTCCTCGACTGCGATTACATCGGCGCGCCCTGGCACTGGCACGACGACGGCATGCGCGTGGGCAACGGCGGCTTCTCGCTGCGCTCGCGCCGCCTGCTCGAAGCGCTGCAGGATCCGCGGATCGTCCTGGCCGGGGTCGAGGACGAGACGATCTGCCGTGCCTATCGCCCGCTGCTCGAAGCCGAGCACGGCATCCGCTTCGCCGCCGAGGCGCTGGCCGAGCGCTTCTCGTTCGAGGTGGCGTATCCGATCGGCAGGCCGTTCGGCTTCCACGGCCTGTTCAACTTCTGCCGTGTCGTGCCGCCGGAGGAGCTGGCCGCGCTGGTGCCGGGATTTTCCGACGCGATCGCGCGCTCGCCGCAGTTGCAATCGCTGCTGCGCAACTGCGTCGCGCTCGGGCAATGGTCCGCCGCCGAGGCGATCGCGCGGCGCATCGTCGCCGCCGAACCCGGCGACGCGGCGATGCGGGCGCTGCTCGAGCAGGTCAGCGCCGCCGCGGCGCGCGGACCGGCGATCGGACGCAACGACCCTTGCCCCTGCGGCAGCGGACGGCGCTACAAGCATTGCCACGGCGCGTCCGGCGCACCGCCCGCCACCGCCACGCCTGCGTCGCGCGGAGCGGCGCCCGCCGTGGCGACGGCGCCGGCGCCGGCCGCGCCGGACACGCTGGTCGCCCGCGCGCTCTCCGCCCACCAGCGCGGCGACCTCGACGCGGCCGAGCGCGACTACCGCGCGGCGCTTGCCGCCGCGCCGCGGCATCCCCACGCGCTGCACTTCCTCGGCGTCATCCTCTACCAGCGTGATCGGCTCGCCGACGCGCTGCCGCTGCTCGAGCAGGCCGCCGCGCTGATCCCGCAGGAGCCGGAATTCCACAACAACCTCGGCCTCGCCCTCGCGGCCGCGGACCGCAGCGACGACGCCGTCGCCGCGTACCGCCGCTCACTCGCGCTCAAGCCCGATCACGCGACCGCGTGGAACAACCTCGGCCTGGCGCTGCAGGCGGCCAATCGGCTCGCCGACGCCGTCGCCGCGTACCGCGCGGCGCTGCGGCACGCGCCCGGCTTCGCGCAGGCGCACTGGAACCTCGGGCTCGCGCTGCTGGCGCAGCGGCGAGTTCGCCGAGGGCTGGCGCGAATACGACTGGCGTCTCGCCATTCCCGAGCTCGGGCGGGACCTGCCCAGGCCAACGGGCCCGCGCTGGGACGGCGGCGATCCCGCGGGCAGGACGCTGCTGCTGACCTCCGAACAGGGGCTGGGGGACACGCTGCAGTTCATCCGATTCGCCGGCGTGCTCGCGGCGCGCGGCGCCCGCGTGCTGGTGCAGACCCAGCCCGCGCTGGCCCCGCTGCTGGCGAGCGCTCCGGGCGTGGCCGGCGCCTACGGCAGCGCCGACGCGCTGCCCGCCTTCGACGCGCAGTTGCCGCTGCTGTCGGTGGCCGGGGCGCTCGGCGTCGACGGCGCGTCGATTCCGCACGCCGTGCCCTACCTCGCGTGCGAGCCGCGCCACGCGGCGAAGATCGCGGAGGAACTCGCGCCGTTCCGCGACACGCTGAGAGTCGGCCTCGCCTGGGCGGGCAGCCGCGCCCATGCCAACGACCGCCGCCGGTCCTGCCCGCTCGCCGCGATCGCCCCTCTCCTCGAAATGAGCGGCGTCGCCTGGTTCTCGCTGCAGAAGGATGACGGCGAGGACCAGATCGCGGCCGTGCCCGCGGCGCACAGGCTGGTCCTGCTCGACGCGCGACGCGATTTCGAGCGCAAGGCCGCGCTGATTGCCGCGCTCGACCTCGTCGTCAGCGTCGACACCAGCACCGCGCATCTCGCCGGTGCGCTGGCGCGGCCGCTGTGGGTTCTGCTCCCGTTCGCTCCCGACTGGCGCTGGCAGCTCGATCGCGCGGACAGCCCCTGGTACCCGACGGCGCGCCTGTTCCGGCAGCCGCGGGCAGGTGACTGGCCGGCCGTGATCACGGAAGTGCAGCGCGCACTCGAGGCTCTCGTCGCCGCGCGGCGCTGATCGCGCCGGCGCCGGTCGCGGCACCGTGCGCGCCTTGCGCGGCCTGCGCGCGCCCACCGGGCGCCGGCATCCGCCGCGATCACGGGAAGCTCAGGTCTTCGCGGCGCGGGGTACCGCGTCCTGAAGGAAGCGCGCGAGCGCCTCGACCGGCGCGCGGTCGTCGAACACGCGTGCGTGAGCCGCGACGATGCGCGCCGCCAGCGCCTCGCGCCACGGCCGATCGCCGGCCAGCCGCGCCGCGATTCGCACGTAGTCGTCGGCATCGCCGGCGACGAGCTCGTCGATCTCCATCAGCCGCAGCATCCCGGCGCTCTGCCGCCCGCGCATGAACCGCCCGGGCAGCGTCACCAGCGGCAGCCCGCAGGCGAGCGCGTCGAGGCTGGTGTTGCCCCCCGACCAGTGCAGCGTATCGAGCATCGCGTCGCAGGCGCCGTTGATCGCGAGGTAGTCGTCGTGGCCGCATTGGGCCAGCAGGTGAACGCGTCCCTCGCGGGCGATGCCCAGCCCGGCCAGCGCGGCGTCGAGGCGCGCCAGGTAGCGCGCGGTCAACGCCGGATGGCGGCCCTCGAACAGCACCAGCCGGGCGTCCGGCGCCGCGGCGAGCACGCGCGCGAACAGCGGATCGTTGTCGGGGTGGATCTTGAACAGCGACTGCGGGCACAGCAGCAGCGGCACCTCCTCGGGCAGGCCCAGCTGCGCGCGCGCGGCCGCGCGCGTCGCCTGCGGGCGGGCGTAGCGCGTGCCGATGCCGGGCAGGCGGACGAGGCGCTCCGTGTAGTGCGCTTCGCCGTCGGGCGGCTCCATCGCGGCGCTGGAGAAGAAGACGTCGATGGTCGCGTGGCCGGTGGTCACCGGGTGCCCCCACGCCGCGCACTGCAGCGGCGCGAGGCGCAGCGCCGCGAGCGCGAACACGGTCGCGTCCATGCCCAGCTCCGGATAGATCAGCACGTCCGGGGCGTCTTCCCGGACCAGCGGCGCGATCAGCGACGGCAGCGAGCGCGGGCAGGCGCGCACGACGCCCGCGACCGCGGCCAGCCGCTCGAACAGCGCGTCGCGGCCGGGATGCAGCTGGTAGAGCAGGACCTCGAACCGCTCCGGGTCGAGGTCGGTCATCCAGTGCTCGAAGTAGCGGCCCACCGTGCCATCGCGAAGGAACGACGACAGGAATGCCACCCTGATGCGCCCGGCGCTCGACTTGCGTGCCGGAACCGCGGCGCGCCACGCGGGGGCGACGCGCTCGACGGCGTTCCCGACCAGCGCCGCGTAGCGTTCCTGCAGTCTGCGGTCGTCGCGGCCCTGGTAGGCGAGCAGGAAATTGCTCCACGAAAGCGAATCGAGCGTCGTCGTCGGGCCGAGTGTCTGCACCAGCGTCGGGATCTCGCGCTCGAGCACCGTCAGGCCGGCCTCGAATCCGGCACGCGCCGCATCAACGGCAGCAGCGCTTTCCGGCACCATCGGCAGCGTGAGCTGCGTGCCGAGCAGCGGGCGGATCTGTTTGGGGTCGCGCGCCTGCGCCTCGGCGTACACCTGCCGCGCCGCTGCGAGGTCGTCGCGCTGCGCGAGGGCGTCCGCGAGCCGCAGGCACGGCCTGGGATCCTTCCGGTCGGATTGAGCGGCGCGCGCGAACATCGCCACCGCCTTGTCGACATTGCCGCTGCGCAGGCTGAGCGACCCCAGCGCGAACAATGCCGCGGCAAGCTTCGGATCGATTGCCAGAGCTGCCTCGAACGACAGCTGGGCCGCGGCGGCGTCGCCGAGATCGCGATGGACTTCGCCGAGGTTGGCAATCGCCAGCGCATAGTCGGGCTTGATCGCGACGGCCCGCTTGAAAGCCGCGCTCGCCTCGGCGAGGTCGCCGGTGGCGCGCAGCGCGTTGCCGAGATTGTTCCACGCACGGGCGTTTGACGGATCGATGGCCACTGCCTGCCGGAACGCCGCGGTCGCGCGCTCCCGCTCGCCGGCGACGCTGCGCAGCACGCCCAGCTCGTTCCAGATCCGGGCGTCCCCAGGGGCCAGGCGCGCCGCGGCCTCGAGGTCCGCCGCCGCCGCCGCCGGCTCGCCCAGCGCCTCCTGCGCGCGGGCGCGCAGCCAGAATGCCAACGCCCGCTGCGCATCGGGCAGCGCGGGTGACTCCAGCAGCGCGGCAGCGCCCGCGCGGGCACCCGGCGCATCTCCTGCAGCGAGCCGCTGCCGGATGTCCGCGATCCGGGCTTCGGTCACGGTCCGCTCGCCCAGCTTCGGCCGCCTGCAGCGCGTCCGGAGCCCTCTGCCGCAGCGCCTCGACGTAAGCCGCCTCGAGATGGCGCGTGTGCCCGATCGCATCGGTCAGCGGCGAGCGGGCGAGCCCTGCCGCAATCGCCGCGCGCACCTCGCGCATGAACGCGGGCTCGCGCGCGAGCCGCACCGCAATGTCGACGTATTCGCGTCCGCCCTGCGCGACCGTCTGCGTGACGCCGAGGTTGGCGAGCATCGAATACGAAGTTCGCTCGCTGTGCCGGCGGCCGACCAGCGTCACCACCGGCACGCCCATGTCCAGCGCCTCGAGCGTACCGTTGGCGCCGCCGTAGGGCATCGGATCGAGCACGAAGTCGACGAGCCCGTAGCGCGCCTGGTTCTCGGCGTCGTCGCGGCCCTGCGGCAGGAACAGCAGCCGCTCGGGCGCGATGCCGGCCGCCGCGGCGAGCCGCAGGTACGACGCCTGGAACGACGGCCGCGTCGGCGAGAACGCAAGCCGCGCGCGCGGGACCTGCGCCAGGACGTCGCGCCAGAGCCCGAGACAGCGCTGCGAGAGCTTGAGCGGCGTGACGAACGCACCGATCAGCACGTCGTCGGCAGGGATGCCCAGCGCCGCGCGGTGGAACGGGTGCGTTGCGGCCGGCGCGGTGCGCCGGAACGGGTAGGCGCAGCCCTCCATCGGCAGCAGCGTCTCCATCTGCTGTGCCTGGCTTTCGGGAACGTCGGCGTAGCGGTCGGTGAGCTTGAAGTCGATCGCCGACAGCCCGACGCTGCCGGCGCTGGCGACGTGCGTCAGCTGCACCCGCGCCGGCTTCAGCGCCAGGATCCCCGGCTTCGCGCCGCGGGTGTGCGTCGAAAGATCGACGAGGAGGTCGAGGTCGGCGGCGGCGATCCGCCGCGCCGCCTCCCGCTCGGAGAGGTCCGCCACGACCTCGAAGCGCTCGGCCAGCCGCGCGAAGCGCTCGGTCCATTCGTCCCGCTCTCGCGACAGCGAGTAGAAGTGCAGCTCGAAGCGCGACCGGTCGTGATGCTCGACTGCCTGCCACACCATCTTGCCCATCACGTGGTTGCGCAGGTCGGCGGAGAGGTAGCCGACGCGGATCCGCCCCGGCCGTCGCGCCGCCGGCGACAGCGGCGTGCCGTAGACGCGCTGCGCGGTCGCGTCGTACGTCTGCGCGAAGCGGAAAGCGACGTCCGGTGCGACGTCGAAGAACAGCAGCAGGTAGAGCAGTTGCTCGAGATTGTCGCAGAGCTCGAGCTCGTCGGCGGCGCGGTAGCGCTCGTGCTGCAGGCCCTGGAGATAGCGCTCGAGCCCGGCGAAGTCGCCATGGTGCTGAAGCACTTCCAGCGCCTGCACCGCCAGCGCCAGCGCTTCCGGCCGGTTCGCCTCGAACCGGCGGAAATTGGCGAACCAGGCGTCGAGGCGCCCCGCGGCGAGCAGCGTCTCGCCGAGGTTGCGGTAGGCGGCGACGCGTCCCGGGTCGCGGGTCAGGACGTTGCCGTAGGCCGCGATGGCCGCGTCGGCGTTGCCCTGCTCCTGGAAGATCACGCCGAGATTGAAATCGGCGGCGACGAGGTCCGGCTGGAAGGCCAGCGCGCGCTGATATGCGCGCGCCGCCGCCGGAAAGTCGCGCGCCATCTGCAGCGCGACGCCATGGTTGTAGTGGGTGTCGCCGTCGGTCGCCTCCACCGCGGCGGCGGCCTCGAACAGCTTCGCCGCGGCGGCACCGTCGCGGCGCGCGAGCTCCGCCAACCCGCCGGTGCGCAACAGCTCGGCGTGGTGCGGCAGCAGCGCGAGCCCCCCGGCGCACAACGCGCCCGCCGCCGCGGCATCGCCGGCGGCGAGCGCGAGCCGGGCCGCGGCCAGGCGCGCATCGACGTAGCCGGGCGCGGCGGCGAGCGCCGCCGCAAAGTCCTCGCCCGCGGCGGCGAGGTCTTCCGCCTCGCGCCCGAGCAGGCCGCGCAGGTAATGCGCCGGCGCGAAACCCGGCTGCGACTCGAGAATGCGGGCGTACTGCGTCCGCGCCGATGCGCGGTCACCCTGCTGATGCGCGTGAACGGCGCGCTCCCAGGCCTCGGTCATCGCCCGCGGATCCAGCGCATCCGCCTGCGGCGCCGGGGTCTGCGCGGCCAGTGCGCGCACCGCGGCGATGAGGTCGTCTTCCGCCGACAACACGCGGTCGACGAGGGGCGGCGCATTGGGCGCGGCGAGTCGGGCCAGCGTCAGGGCCCGGCGGGCGGGATGCTGCGCCAGCAGCGGTCCCGTCGCGGCGGTGAGCCCCGCGAGGTCGACGAGAACGTCGGGATCGATGGCGGCGATGCGCCTGGCCTCGGCCACGTCCGGCAGCGGCGACAGCGCCAGCGCGGGCAGCGCCCGGACGGCGTCGGCAGGCGAGGGATCACGCGGCGCCGCGCCGAAGAGCGCCAGCGTCACGTCGCAATCCTCGCCGGCAGCCGCCGCGAGCCGCGCCAGCGCTGCGTGGGCAGCCTCGTCGCCGTCGGGCCCGACCAGCGCGACCACCCGCAGCCGATCGCCGGCACAGCGGCGCGGCCACGGCAGAGGCAGCGGCGCAGCGCAGGCGAACGCGACGAGGCTCGCGTAGTGCGCACCAAGCACGGCCGCTGCCGGCGCGCGCAGCCGCGCCGCGGCCAGCGCGATGCGGCGCAGCGCGTCGTGATCGTCGGGTGCGTAGCCGCGCGCGGCGGCCTGCTGCAGCAGCGCGCCGCGCACGTCGTCTGCGTCGCCGCCGGTGTCCGCCAGCGCGTGTTCCAGAACCAGCGCCAGCAGCAGCGGCGGCGCCTCGGCGAGCGGGGCGGGCCGGCGCGCGAGCCGCGCGAGGAACGCAGCGCGCCCCGGCCGCTCCCGCGCCGCGTCGAGCGCCAGCGCCAGCGGCCCCGCCACCGTGGGGATCGCGAACAGCGGCAGGTGGCGATCGAGCACCCGCGTGAGGGCGACAAAGGGATCCTCGCCCGCGCCGGCGTCGCCGAGCGTCAGCCGGGCAACGGCGTGCAACGCGGTGGCGTGGAGCGCGATCGCTTGCTCGGCCGGCGGCGTGACGGCGAGCGCATGCGCCGCGACGTCCCGGGCACCCGCCGCGTCGCCGGTGGCGAGCAGCGACTCCGCGAGTGGCAGCAGCACGGCCGCGCTGTCCGGTGCGAGGGCGGACGCCTCGCGCCACGCCGCAATGGCGTCGCGCACCTGCCCCAGTTGCCAGAGCGCCTCGCCCAGATGAAAGCTTGCCTCGACGGCCCGCGGTCCGGCCCGGATCGCCCGCCGGAAACACAGCATCGCGTCGATCGGCCGGCCCTGCTGCAGGTGGCCGCGGCCGCGGGCGAGCCAGTCCGGGTACGCAGGGGAGGCCATCAGGACAACCGCGCCTTCAGCGCCTCGAGGATGCGCACCGGCGTCAGCCGCCGCAGCACGCGCCCCGGCAGCGTCGGACCGAGTCGCATCGCCGTCCGCGCCACGACCGCGAGGGCGCCGCGGGGCGCCGCGCCCCCGGGTGCCGGCGGCAAGGCCGTCGCAACCGCCGGCGTGGCGGCCGGCGGCACCGGCGCCGTCCACGGCAAGTACCCGAGCGCGTCGCGCACGCGCGCCGGTGCGAGCGGTCGCGCCACGCCCTCCGGCGCTGCGGCGGGCGTCCGCTCGTAGAGCGCCAGCGTCTGCCCGGCCATCGCCGCAGGCGTCGGCTGCGGGAGGTCGCGGGCGCGCGCGGCGGCCGCCGCCAGCGCCGCGGCGCCGCTCGGCGCGACCAGTCCGGCGACGCGCGCGAGCATCCGCGCGTCGTCGCGCCATTCGTCGTCGGCCAGGACCCAGCCGGCACCGGTGCCTGCCACGCGCTCGGCCAGCGCGCCAATCGGCGGCACCAGCACCGGCCGCCCCGCGGCCCACGCCTCCGAGAGCGTCAGGCTGAACGTCTCCGGCCCCGCCGACGGAAACGCGACCAGGCGCACCCGGTAGTGCGCGAGCAGGTCGGGAAGGTCGCGCGGCCGGTAGCGGCCGTGGATCGTGAACACGGCGTCGTCGCTCTGCCACGGCGTCTGGAGCCGGTCGAGATAGCCGATCAGCACGAATCGCAGAGGGAGGCCGCCCGCACGCGCGAGTTCGACCATGCGGTCGAGCCGGCGCGCGCCCTTGTCGGGGCCGATCGCCCCCAGCACGGCGACGGTCGGGAGTTCGTCGTCGGGCAGGACCACCGCGAGGCGCGGTGCGCGGCTCACGGTTGTCGTCACCGTCGCTGCCTGCGCCGGCCGGGGCGGTCTGCGCCGCCCATGCGCCCGGCGCCCCGTGGGCGATCACGTCGACGGCCAGCTCGGGAAAATAGCGCCGCAGCGTGTTCGCGGTCCACTGCGCCGGCGCGATCAGGAAAGCCGCACGCGCGAGAAGCTCGCGATGCCGCGCGCGCCACGCGACGATGTCCACGCCGGCGAACGCGCTCTGTGCCCCGAGACAGCGCTCGCAGGTGGCGGTGTCGGTCTGCGCCCCGCAGTACGTCGCGTCGGGTCCGAGGAAGGTGATCGTCGGGCACGCGAAATTGAGGTCGTGGACCGTGTAGCCGTACGGCAGCGGGAGTCCGGCGAGCGCGTCGAGGATGCCTTCGCGGCAGCCGGAGATGTTGTGCAGGTGCACGAGCCCGATGCGCAGCGTCGCGGCCAGGCCGCCGACGAAATCGCGCCACGGCTCGCCGTCGTGGCGGAGGAATTCGAAGTTGCGCACCGCGCCGTCCTCCAGGTGCTCCTCGACCTGCCAGCGCTCGCCGGTGGCGATGGCGAGGTAGTGCCGGTAGCGACTGCGCGAGGCATCGATCAGCGCGCGCACGTGGTGCTCGGTGCCGCCGCCGTGGCCGTGGACGACGTGCAGCACGCCGATGCCCCCGGCCTGCGCCCGCAGCTGCGCCTGCGCCGCCGCGCGCAGCGGCTGCAGCGGGTCGGCGGCGATGAACGCGCGCACGAGATCGAGATACTGCGGGTGGCGATCGAGCAGCAGCGCCATGTTGCGCGGGCCGAGCTCGGTCTTGCGTCCCGCGAACGAGCGCTCGCCGGCGTGCACGACGAACGCGTCGTCGCAGAGCACGTTGCGATAGCCTGCGCGCACCGCGCGCAGGCAGAAGTCGTTCTCCTCGCCGTAGCCCTTGCCGAACGCCGGATCGAAGATGCCGATGGCGTCGATCAGCGCGCGCCGCACGTACAGGCAGAAGCCCACTCCCGTCGGCAGATCGGGATACGTCGGCACGGCCGCGCGCGCGAGCGCGGCCCGGACGAACTCGGGGTCGGCGCCTTCGGGCCATGGGTTGTCGGCGCAGAAGCGCGGGAACGAGCAGATTTCGGCGTTGTTCGAGAAAGGCGTCGCGGTGCCGACGGCGGGTTCGGACGCCGCGCAGCGCGCGAGCGCATCGAGCCAGCCCGCGGTGACGATGGTGTCCGAGTTCAGCAGCACGACGTCGGCGGAGGAGGACAGCCGCAGCCCGCGGTTTGCCGTGCCGGTGAATCCGAGGTTGACGTCGTTGCGCAGCAGCACGACCTGCGGCAGCGCCCGCGCGGCCAGCGCGGCGAAGTGCGTGCCGATCGCCGGATCCTCCGACGCGTCGTCGATCAGCACCAGTCGGTACGCGCCGCGGGTGTGCGCGAGCACGCTGTCGACGCAGCGGGCGAGGTCGGCAGGCGCGTTGTAGACCGCAACGACGACGTCGACGGCGGCCTGGCCGCCGGCCGCAGCGTCGCCGGCCGTCGCCGCCGGACGGGCGCTCACGCGCCCGCCCCGGGCCGCCGCGCCCGCCGCAGCCACCGCCATGGCGCCCGCAGCCACCCGCGCAGGCTCTGCTGGTAGGCGATGACCCGCTCCTGCGCGAGCGCCGCGGCCTCCAGCCGCGCGTTCTCGTCCTGCAGCGCCGTCGCCGTGGCCCGCGCCTTCGCCAGCTCGGCCTCGCGCCGCGCGAGCATCCGGCCCGATTCGTCCAGGGCCTGCCGCGAGCCTTCCAGCGCCGTGCGGGCGTCGGCGATCCCGCGCTCGAGCGCGCCACGCGCGGCCTGCGCCGCGGCCAGCGACGACTCGAACGATTCGCGTGCCGCGTTCACCGCGACGAGCTGCGCGTCGCGCTCCTCGACGATGCGCTCGCGCTCGTCGACCAGCGATTCGAGGTGCGCGACGTGCGCGGACTGCCGGTCGAGCGCGGCGTCGCGCTGCGCAAGCAGCCCGTCGAGCCGCAGCACCTCGGCGGCGTTGCGCCGCGCCCGCTGCAGCTCGCTGTCGTAGCGATCCGCGAACAGCGACACCCGCGGCCCCGCCGGCGGCAGCGCGGCGGCCGCCGCGACGGCGGCGACGATGTCGTAGACGCCGTCGGCGGGCACGGCCGGCTCGACGCCGTCGGGTCCGCCCCACCATGCCTCGCAGGCATCGGTCGTCGCCGACTCGGCCTCGCCCCAGATGGCGGAGACGCTTGCCGGCTGCTGGTGAAACCATCGGCGATGCGGAAACACGGGGTCGAGCAGCCGCGCGAGCTCGTCGCGATCGAGCTCGTGCCGGTGGAACGGATTGCGGGAGCCACGCTCGTCGCTGTAGCGGCGCCGGTTGGGCGAGGACAGCACCAGCACCCCGTCCGGAACCAGGACGCGCGCGAACTCGGCGAGCATCCGCGGCTGATCTGCAGCGTCGAGGTGCTCGATGGTCTCGAACGATACGACCGCGTCGAACGAGGCGGCGGCGAAAGGCAGCGCCGTCGCCGAGGCGCAGACGAAACGGACGTTCCGGCGACCGTGGACGGAACCGGCGTGGCCGACAGTCGCCGCGTCGATGTCGACGCCGGTCACGGCCGAGGCGACGGCCCCGAGCAGCGCGGCACCGTAGCCCTCGCCGCAGGCGGCATCGAGGACGCGCGCGCCGGCGACGAAGCGCCGTGCGAACGCGTACCGGTGGCAGTGCTCGTAGGCGATTTCGCCCTCGGCGCCGGGGATGAAGCGCTCGCCGGTGAAATCGAGGGCAGCGGACATGCGGATGGGAGGGGCGCCTCTGGGCAGGGTTGCGGGCGGCCGACGATGGCGGGACGACCGCAGTGTCCGGCGGCGCACGCAGCCGCGGCAGACGCCCGAGCCCGGATTTTACCGCATCGCCGGCCGGCGACCGCGCCGCGGCCGGCACGCCGCACACGGGGAGTGGGTCACGGGACGGGCTTCGCGTCGGGCGCTCCGGCATCCCCGCTCGGGACGGCACGCCCGGCTCATGTCGGCGCGACGACGCGCGGCCGTTCGAACCGTGCCTTGAGGCGAAGCGCGGGCTGCTCGACGACGTGCCAGGACAGCGCGGCCAGCAACAGCGTCAGGGGGAAGGCCGCCGCGAACAGCGCCAGCGGCGACGACGCCATCGGCGCGCCAAGCTTGGCGATCAGGATCTGCTGGATCGGAAACGACAGCACGTAGAGCCCGTAGGAGTAATCGCCGAGCCGGGTGAACGCGCGCCAGCGCAGGCGCGGGTGATACGCGGCGACCAGCACCGCGTACGCGAGGAATGCCGGGAAGAGCGCGCCGCGGCCGGCGCCCCAGGGATTGACCGCCACCAGTGCCACGACGCCCGCGAGGCCCGCCAGCGTCACCGGCAACGCGCTGCGGAAGACGTAGGCGATCGAGCCGAGGCCGAACAGCAGCGCCAGCGTGCGGGTCGACTTCTCGTTGGGAACGATCGGAAACCACCCGGGCTTCACTGCGAACAGCGCGACCAGCGCGACGGCCGCGCCGGCCCATGCCCACCGGCTGCGGAGCAGCCCCGCGGTGCCGGCGATGCCGATGGCGACGTAGAGCCGCAACTCGACGGGAAGCGTCCACAGCGAGCCGTTGACCGCGTCGCGGTACGGATTGGTCGCGTACGCGCCCGGCAGCCCGACCACGAAGTCCCACGCCAGCACGCTGCGCCAGGCGTAATCGGCCGTGCGCGGGTCGGCGATGAAGGCGCGCCACGGCACCGCGCTCGACCACGCGGCGAGCGCGATGGTCAGCGCGGTCGCGCCGATCAGCGCCGGGTAGATGCGCAGCGCGCGCGCCGCGACGAAGGGCAGCAGCCGGTCGCGCGCGAGCCAGCTGCGCGTGACCAGGAAGCCGCTCACGACGAAGAACGCGCCGACGCCCAGCACGCTGAGATTGAGCTCGGGGGCGATGCGCCACACGGGCTCGTCGGTCCAGTGGTCGGTCAGCGCGTAGCAATGGAAGAGGATCACCGCCGTCGCCGCCAGGAACCTGATCAGCTGGAAATTGTTGTCCCGGCCGGCAGTGAGGTCGCCCAGCCTCATCGCGGGCCCGTTTCCCCGCCGCGGGCGACGGGGGCGGAAATCTCCACCGGCGCCGGCACCGCGGCGGCGATCGGCGGTGGCAGGGTCACGCGGCGGTCCATCGCGAGCGGCCCCCGCTCAGGCGCGCAGCAGCGCCGCGAGCCCGTCGGGAGAGCGCCAGTCCATCCCGCAGGTGAAGCGCGGCAGTCGCCAGCGCCCGCTGCCGGCGTGGATCGGCTCGGGCACGGCGCAGAATGCCGCGAGCGTGCCGCCGGCGGGGCCGTGCGCCGGCAGGTACTCGTCGGCGAGATAGGCGCTCGGCTCACCGTACGGATAGGCGAGGAGCGCGGCGCCCGGGTTCGGCGCCTTCGCCGCGATGAAGTCGTGCGCGGTGCGCACCTGGAGCTCGGCGTCGGCGAACGTCGTCACCCACGTGAACGAGCCGGTCCTGCCGTCCTGCTGGCCGACCGGCGCGACCGACGGGCTCAGGTGGTCCCAGCTGTGGCTGCCGACGTGGAACCGGCCGGAGCGCGCGGCAGCGCTCCACCAGTGGTCGCCGATCCACTGATGGTCGAGCATCTCGTGGTGGGCGATCTGCCGGCGCGCGTCGGGCGAGGCGATCACGAACGAAGTCGCGTGCGCGGCGGCACCATGCCTGTGCGACGACTCGCGCAGGATCGTGTCCACCGACCGCTGCGGGCCGTGGAACGGGTGCACGAGGTCGACGAAGTCGAAGTCCAGCCCGTCGTCGAGCGTCAGGGCCGCAAGCCGCGCCGGCAGCCGCGTCGGTGCGCCGCTCGAGGAGCGCGTCGACGACGTCGCGCAGCGGCAGGATCGGGATGCGCCGCTCGTGCAGCCACTCGAGATCCTGCGCCAGCGCGACCAGGTCGTTGCTCGCGTAGTCGTTGCCGGCGATGTTGCCGGAGTGGTAGGTGAGGACGTACGCGCGCATGGCGTCAGAACGGCCCCAGCGCGGCGGCGCGCGCGATCATCCGCGCGCGCTCGCCGTCGGGGAGCGCGCGGTTCCAGCGCACGAGCAGGCACGGCGGCCCGGCGGGCACGAAGCCGGCGTTGAGGTCGTGCTGCCACTGCCGCGGGTCGCCGCAGTAGCCGAGGATCGCCGCGCGGTCGGTGAGCCGCGCGAAGGTGTCGCGCAGCACGATCTCGCCGATGCCGCCGGCGCGCTTCCACGCGGCCGCGTCGTCGGGCCGCGCGCGCGCGTACGCCTGGCGATCGACGCACAGTCCGCCGCAGAGCCACGCGTCGTCCTCCCACGCCGTGTAATGGATGTAGGCGGCGACCGTCAGCACGCCGGCGGGATCGCGGAACAGCGCCACGAAATGCCGCGGAAAGTCCGGGATCGGGTGCCCGAAGGCGGCGCGGAACAGGTCGGCGGCGAACACCGCGGCGGGGTCGACCTCGACCACGGCGAGCGGCGTCACAGCTGCAGCTCGGCCGCGACTCCGTCGCCGGGCTCGCGCGCTTCCGAGCGGCGCGGGCCGGGCTCCGCGACGCGCCAGTGGTGCTCGATGCGCACCAGCCCCAGTTCGCGCCCGCTTCCGGTCACCAGCAGCGGTTTCTCGAGCGTGTCGAACATGCGCACGCCTTCGGGGTCGAGCGCGTGCACGCGCACCGAGTACTTGCCGGGCAGCAGCGGCAGCGCCGGGAACTCGATCTCGAACGCGTAGCAGTCCGCGGCGATCGCGCGCGGCCGCACACCGTCCATGTCGGTCGTCACGCCGTAGACCGGCGTGCCGTCGGCGCGCACCAGCCCGATGAGGACCACCGGCGGTCGGCCATCGGGCGAATACACCTCGCCCGCGACGACGAGCGGCGAGCGCTCGCCGGCCTCTGCCGCCGGCTCCATGGTGAACGTCTTGATCGCGTAGTAGCCCGCCGCGGCGGCCTGGGAGGCATCGGTGATGCCCACCGGACGCCGCTCGGTCGCGCTCTTCTCCTCGTTGTAGGCGTGATACGCCTGCGCGACGTCGGCAGCGGCGCCGTAGCGCACCACCCGGCCGTCCTTCAGCCACAGCGCATGGCGGCAAAGCTTCTGCACGTGGTAGATGCTGTGCGAACACAGCAGCAGCGTGCCGCCGGTGGCGAGGTAGTTCTCGATCCAGGCGATGCACTTCTTCTGGAACGACTCGTCGCCGACCGCGAGGACCTCGTCGGTGATCAGGATGTCGGGGCGCATCGTGGTCGCGATCGCGAAGCCGAGCCGCACCACCATGCCCGACGAGTAGTGCTTGATCGGCTCGTGGATGTGCTCGCCGATGTCGGCGAAGGCGATGATGTCGTCGCGCTTCGCGGCGATCTCCGCCGGTGCCAGGCCGAGCAGCGCCGCCGCGAGGTCGATGTTGGCGAGCCCCGTGTACTCCGGATGGAAGCCCGAGCCCAGCTCGAGCAGCGCGCCGACGCGGCCGTTGACCTCGACGCTGCCGCGCGTCGGCTGGATCACGCCGGCGATGGTCTTCAGCAGCGTCGACTTGCCGGCGCCGTTCTCGCCGATCACGCCCAGCGACTGGCCCGGATCGAGGTCGAAGCTGACGTCGTCGAGCGCCCGGAACACGCGGGCGGCGGCCCGTCCGCGCAGCAGGTCCCAGACCAGTCGCGCCCGTCCGCCGCGCGCCTCGATCTTCGCGTAGTCCTTTCCGACGCCGTGCAGCGAGAGCAGCGCGGTCATTGGCGAGCCTTGGGCGCCTCGCGGGGCGGCACGTGGCCCGCGGCGATCACTGGTGCACCCTTGGCGCTGCGCGCCGTCCCTCCGAGAGGGAGCAATTCGACCTCGGGGCGGCCCTTCGGGCTCATACGAAGTCCTCGAAGTGCGGCGAGAGGCGGCGGAACATGGCGCGCCCCGCAGCGAACAGCGCCAGGGCGACGGCAAGCGCGACCGCGTCGCCCCAACGCAGCGCCAGCCGGCCGTCGAGCAGCGCGTCGCGCAGGCGCCCCACCAGCCAGCCGAACGGATTCGCGGCGACCCACGGTCGCATCGATTCGGGAACCAGCGACAGCGGATAGAGGATCGGCGTGAGGTACATGAGGACCATCAGCACGGGCATCAGGACGTGCTCGACGTCGCGGATGAAGACCTGCAGCGCGGCGAGCGCGAGCGCGACGCCGGTCACGGCGATGCCGAGCACGATCCACAGCGGCAGCGCGATCAGCAGGCCCTCGATGCGCACCGGCTCGCCGACCGCCGCGAGGACCGCGAGGACGACGAGGTAGCCCGCGAATTGGAGCACCAGCGTCCCCGCGATCGAGGCGTACACGACGAGCTCGTGCGGAAACGCCACCTTGCGGATGAGTCCCGCGTAGCCGGCGATGCTGATCGTCGCCCGTTGCAGCGCTTCCTGCGCGGCGAGCCACGGCCAGAGGGCGACGGCGACGAACAGCAGGAAGCTTCCGCCCCCGAAGCCGCGGGCACGGAACACCATCGTGAACACGAAATGATAGACGGCGAGCAGCGCCAGCGGATGGATCAGCGCCCAGGCAAGCCCGGTCGCGCTGCCCAGGTAGCGGGTCGTCAGCTCGCGCCGGAAGAAGTTCGCGAACAGCGCACGGTCGCGCGCGCCGTCCGAGTGCCCGGCGAGGCCCAGCCTGACGGCGGCCGCCGGGACGGCTGCGCGGTTCGGGACGGACGGGGACGGCATGCGCGAATCGTAACTCAAGCGCCGGTGGTGGTGTCCTGCGGCGCCGGCTGCAGCTGCCGCGCGCCCCGGCCCGGGGGTGGAGTGCCCGTCCTACTTCGGCGGCGTGCCGGCCGCGGCAGCGTCGCCGGACGCGGAGCCCGAAAATTCCCGTACCGCCTTGCGGATCGCCTGCTGGTCGACAGGCGTCACCAGCGCATTTACCGCCGGCTCGTTGACGACGATCTTCGGATCGTTGCGGATCGCCGCCAGGCGCTCGGTGCGGCGCTGGTCGACGTACTGGCGGCGCATTTCGGCAAGAATCTGGGGCTTCACCTCGGCGAACGACGGCAGTGTCGACGCTCGCTTGCTATCGAGGCGAATCAGGTGATAACCGAAGCGCGAGAGCACCGGCTCGCTGAGATCGCCGGGCTTCTCGAGCGAGAACACCGCGCCCGCGAACGCGGGGTCCATCTTCTCGCGGACGATGTTCTCGATTCGCCCCCCGGTGCGCGGGGCCAGCGGGTCGTCCGAGAGTTCGACCGCAAGCTCGTTCATGTCCGCCCCGGCGACGATGCGCGCACGGGTGTCCTGCGCCAGCTTGAGCGCCTCTTCCTTGCTGTGCTTCGTCAAGCTGAAGAGGATTTGCGTGACGGCGGCGCTCTCCGGAACGCGGTACTTGTCCTTGTCGACGATCCAGCGCTCGTGCGCAGCGGCCTCGATTCCCGGGCGCGCGTCGAACTCCCTGGCGGCGTCGGCCTCGATCCGCTCGATGTACAGCGCGGAGAGGACGCGCTCGACTTCCCACTCGATGCGCTGCTGCGTCTCGGGCAGCTTGTCGATGCCGGCCCTGCGCGCTTCCGCAGCCGTGGTCTTGGTGACCAGCATGCGGTTGAGCAGCCCGTTGATGCGGGCGGGGTCGGTGCTGAACCCGCCGCGCGCGTCGGCGGGCAGGCGAGTGATCTCGAGGTCGTAGTCGGCGCGGGTGAGCGTGGTCAGCCCGTTGCTGATGAGCACGGTATCCGGCGCGGCGAATGCGTCCGGCGCCGGCGTTGCCGCGGGCGCAGGGCTGACGGCCGCGGGCGTCGGCGACTGCGCCACCGCCGCCGTCGACAGCACAAGCAGGGAAAGGATCAGGAAAGGGTTCGGCAACTTGAGCATGGCGGGGCGCAAAGCGATAGTGTAGAGCGGGGCCGGCGGTGTCGCGCAAAAAGAATCGGGCTCCGTCCGGCGGAGCCCGATCCGTTGGCGCCGTGGCGCCTGTGCCCGGCGTGAATCAGAGGTTGGGCGGATACACTCGGATGCCGAAATTGCAGCTGAGACCGGCTCCGCAGGAGGATCCTCCGAAGAGGCTCTCGTTCTTCACGTTGACGTACCAGATCTCGCCCGCCTGCACCATCGCCGACCAGTAGCCCGGCGTGCCGAAGCTCACGTACAGGTTGGCCCCCACGCCCTGGCTCCACGTTGCCGCAGTGGTCGAGAAGTCGCACGGCGTCTTCGACAGGTAGATCTTCTTCCAGAACGAGCCTTCGGCGTATTCGAAGACCGAAATCTGTGCGGTCTTGCCGAACCAGCCCGCGGGCAGCGGATTCGGGATGACGATGCGCCCGTACGCCACCGTCGCGCCGCGCATGTTGACCGAATTGGTCTGATTGCCGTCGAACTTCAGATCACCCAGGTTGGTCGTCGAATATTGCGAGCAGCTGCTCACGGGCGGCGGCGCGGCGGATACCGTCACCGTGGTCAGATAGGTGGTGGACTGCCCGTCCGCGCTGACCGTTCCGTAGAACGTCGTGGTCGACGTCAGCGCCGCGGTGGCCAAGCTCGCGTTGGTCGAGATCAGCGTGCCCTGCGCCGAGCCCTGGTGCCAAGCGTAGGTCAGCGTGCCACCGCCGGGCGCGTTGCAACTGGTGAGCGCCAGCGCGACGCCGGAGTTCGTCGCTGCGACCGTCTGCGACGGCGTGATCGTGCACGTCGGCGCGCCGACCGGGGGCGTCGTAACGTCGGGCACACAGGTGACGGTCGGGTTGTTCACCGTGCCGGTCGTCTGCCAAGTGCCCACGCAACTTCCGCCGTCGTCGATCGTGATCGTGAATGATGCGGCGGACGCCGGGGTGGCGGCGGCAAGCGCAAGCGCCGCACCGGCGATCGCGAGGATGCTGCGGAAACTGCCTGAAATCATCGGTGACTCCTGAATCCTGGTGTGGCGCCGCACCGGGAACCGGTGCGAACGTTGAGGGTTATGCTGTTTTCATAATTATAATCACTATGCGACGAATATGCAATGCCGGCGTCCCATGGGCACTACGCGGCACGACGGGGCACGAAGCAATCGACAAAGCGCGGGTCGCCTGCATAAGAAAAAAGGGCGGAACCGAAGTTCCGCCCTTTCGACTGGCTAGTCGAAAAAAATGCTGCCGTTAGTTGGCACCCAACTGTGGGTAGATCGAGAAGTTGATGGTGCTCTTCGTCTTGTGGACGAAGTTGCCGCCGTATTGCGACTGCACCAGCTTCCCGGCCGGATCCGTGAGCGTGCCGTTCGCGAACGACTGCACCGCGAACCCGACGACCGGCAGGCCGTAGTACGTTGCCGACCGCCTGCGCCGACTGTCCGAAGAGGCTCGTCAGGATCGAATTGGTCGAAATCAACTGGTGCGCCACCCCGCCAGTATCGCCGACGGCCAGCGGGAACTGCAGATCGCCCCAGCCGTTCATGTACGACGACGAGATGTTCCGGTTGTTCTTCGAGCCGAGAACGTTGGTCGCGTTGAACGACAGCACGTTCGCTTCCCAGCACAGCGTGTTGGCCTTCTGGCCCGGCCGCGGCGGCGAGAAGCCGACGGTGACCGGAATCTGCGCCTCTTCGCGATCGTACAGGTCGAACAGGATGTCGTCGCAGGCACCGTTTGCACCGAAGTTGCGCTGGAACAGATACAGGACCTGGTAGCTCACGTCGGACAGGCCGACCGGCGTGTAGTAGTAACGCTTGGTCGGCATGGTGACGACCCAGTCGGTACCCGACTTGGTGTCGGAGTCCAGAACGAACTCGTTGTACACGTGGTCGTGCATGAACAGCGCGCTGATCGCGTCGATCGCCTGGAACGAGAACGGTTGGCCCCATTGCGACAGCACCGTGCCGCCAACGCCACCGCCCTGGCCAGACTGGGTGACGACCGAGATCGGCGGGAAGACGTCGGTCAGGTCCGGCTTGATCGAGCCCGCCAGGTCGTACACGCCGAAATTGCGGAAGTCGGCCAGCGCGATCGCGTCTTCGGTGTAGTCTTCGCCCGCAAGGACGTTGATCAGCGTCATGCCGCCGAACAGGCCGCCCGTGGGGGGCGCCACGTTGATGTAGCCCGGTGAGGCTGGTGCAGGGCGGCACGCCGTTGACGTGGGTGATGCTCTTGATGACCGTGGTGTCGTACGGCACGCCCATCTCGATGATTTCGACGTAGCCTTCCTTGGTCCGCTCGAGGCCGTCGCCGGCCAGGTCGCCGACGTACGAGTAGTTGACGAACGCGCTCGGGTTCGTCGGCGTCGCTCGAGACCTTCGGCACCGTGCAGGACTTGTCGAACGTCGCCACGCCGGCACCTACGCCGGCCGGCAGCACCGCGGCGGTCCAGACGTCCTTGGGCGACAGGAAGAGGTTAAAGTCGAGAACTTCCTGGCTGTTCTTGCCTTCGAGGAAGCGGACCTTGACCGCCTTCGACGACGCGGTCGAGTTGACGACCGACAGCAGGGACGAGAACGCGGCGCCCGGCACCTTGTCCTGGATCGTGTAGTACGGATAGATCAGGACCTGGCCGAGGCCGTCCGGGTTGACGTTGACCGCGTGCGCGGCGCCCGTCACGCCCAGTGCGCTCGCGCCGGCGAGAGCGGCATACAGCGACTTTTTCTTGAACGTGTTCATATGAGTAAAAACTCCTTTAGTTGCCGTTTTAAAGTGATCACTTTAGAACCAACAGCGTGCGAATCTTATTACACCCCACCCCACTTGTCCAAATGTTTGATCCTGCCCACGGGTCCCCCTGTGGAATTTTTGCAACGGCCGTCCGGTTCCTCAGAGCCGCCAGACGTACCAATACTGTCCGTTGTCAAGCACCCAGGTCTCTTCGACCGGCACCTGCAGTCCTTTCATCAGACGGTGGTCCAGGGTGACCCTGACGCTTCACCTTGCACGATTCCGTCTCGCAGGCCACCGACTCTACGTCCGCGGCCCTGAATCCCGTCAACCGCGCGCGCGACCTGTAACTCTCGATCGACGTCAGTGCTTTCGACCCCGGGCTCAGGAACCCGTAGGCCTTTTCCACGTCGCCGTCGATGATCGCCTGCCAGCGCGCCTTGGCACGCTCGGTCACCGCCGCCTGCTTTTCTGCCGGAGGCGACTCTGCGGTCACCCGACCCGTGGTCGCACAGCCCGCCAGCACCAAGCCGGCCACCGCTGCCGCAACACCCCGGATCCACAGTCCTATGCCCGTATCGGGCGATCCCCTTGCCCAGAAACCCCTTCCGCACCTGGATTGCCACAGAAACCACCTCTTTTGCCCGGTCGCGCCCAAACGCCGCGAGATTTTTCCAAAACCCTCTCGGGGCGTGCGCGTCCGCGCCGCAATCCTCAAGGGAAGCCTATAGAAATCGCCTGCGGGCGTCAATCGCAGCCGGTGCCCCCGCAAGCCTATCTGCGCTGCTGTTGCAGGAGCGCAACAGCGGCGCCCTGCTCAGTGCGACCCGTCGCTCTCCGCCGGCGCCTGCGGACCCGCTTCGTACGGTGCCGGCGGCGGCGGCAGGCCCGAGGGCGGCGGCGTTGGCGCTGCGGCTTCGGGCAGCGTTTTCGCGGTCGCCTTCACCGGAAAGAGCTGGTCCATGTTCACCATGCTCTTGCGCAGATCGTCGATGACGGCCTTGAGATCGAGCTCGTTCTCGATCACGTGCGGCGTGATGAACATCACCAGCTCGGTCCGGTTGTTGGTGATCGCCTGCTGGCCGAACAGTCCGCCGAGGTACGGGATCCTGGAGATCCACGGCAGCCCGGCGGTCGAGTTCTGCTTGGTCTCGCTGATGAGCCCACCCATCACCATCGTCTGCCCGCTCGGCACGCTGATTATCGTCTGCACCGACCGGGTGTTGATCGGTGGCGCCTCGCCCGGGGTGAAATTGCCGGGATTGCTGACCTCCGCCTGCACGTCCAGCGTGACCAGCCCGCCGGCGTTGATGTGGGGCGTCACCTGCAGCAGAACGCCGGTGTCGATGTACTGCGACGTCGTCGTCACGAACGTGTTGGTCGTGCCCCCGACGTTCGTCTGCTGGTTGATCGGGATCTTGTCGCCCGACTTGATCGTCGCCTTCTGGTTGTCGAGCGCGGCGAGCCGCGGATTGGCGATGACCTTGGTGTTGCCGTAGGTGTCCATCAGCCGCAGCACCGCCTGGATGCCGCCGGGGAAGTTGCTGTTGTTGATGATGTAGGTGAATCCGGTTGCGAGCGCGAGGACCGGGTTCGTCGATGCCGTAGTCCCACCCGTGCTCGAGGTGCCACCCCCGCCGGGGACGCCCGGATTCCCGGCCACCGAGCCCTTGCCGACGATCAGCCCGCCGGCGCCGCGGCCCGAGGGCGCGGCGCCCTTGAACAGCCAGTCGACGCCGAAATCGATTTCGTCCTTCAGCTGGATTTCGGCGATGGTCACGTCCATCATCACCTGCCGCGACGGGACGTCGAGCTTCTTGAGCGCCGCCGCGATCACCGTGTACTCGAGCGGCGTGGCGACGACGAGCAGCACGTTGTTGTCCTTGTCGGCGACCACCTGGAGATTGCGCACGATGCCGAGCCCCCCCTCTCCGGCGCGGCCGGCGGCGCCGGCGGCCGCGGGGTTCGTCGCGCTGGCCTGCGCCGGCGGTGGCGTCGGCTGTGCCTGCTGCGGCGTCGACGGCTGCGTCTGGAACGTGGGCGCGTTGACGATCGTCCCCGCGGGCGTCCCGGGGGCGAGCGTCGGCGCGCTCGGCGCCGACGCCGGCGCCGACTTCCCGGTGAAGACCTGCTGGAGCAGCGGGGCGAGCTTCTCCGCGCGCTGGTTCTGGAGCTGGAACACGTAGAAGCGCGGGCCGTCGCCGCCGGTGCCGGTATCGAGGCGCTCGATCCACTTCTTCGCCTGCTCGAGGTACGCCGGCTGGGGCGTGATGACCAGCAGCGCGTTCATCCGCTCGATGGGCACGATGCGCAGGATCCCGGCGAGCGGGCTGGTGTTCTTGTCGCCGATGATCTTGTCGAGCTCCGCGACCACGGTCTTCACGTCGGCGCTCTGCAGGACGAACACCCCCGCCGACATCCCCGCCATCCAGTCGATGTCGAACATCGAGATCGTGTCCATCAGGTACCTGAGCTCGCGCTCGGTACCGGAGAGGACCAGCAGGTTGCGCAGCTCGTCGGCGCGCACCGCCTGCGCGTCCTTCGCGAACGGCTCGAGCAGCCGGAGCATCTCCTTCGCGCCGACGTAGTGCAGCGGAACGATCTGCACCGAAAAGCCGACGGGCAGCGCGCGGTTCGACGTGCCGAGCTGCGGCGTAACGTTGCCTCGCACCGCCGCGGCCTGCGGGACGATCTTGAAGATGCCGGCGTCCTTGACCATGGTCGCGCCGTTCATCCGCAGCAGCATCTCTAGCGTCGAGGGCAGCGCGTCGCGCGGGATCCCGGTCGCCGTGCGGATGGTGACCTGGCCGCCGACGGACGGGTCGATGGTGTAGCTCTCGTTGAGGATGTCGCCGAGGATGTTGCGGATGACCTCGCGCAGGTCCGCCCCCTCGAAATTGAGGACCACGCCTCCGCCGGTCACCGGCGTGACCTTCCCCGTGGGAAGCTCACCTCCGGGAAGCTGGCCCTTCACCATGACTCCTGTGCCGCGGTAGATCCGGGGCTCGGCGGCGGCGTCGGCGGCGGCGCGCGCCTGCGCAGCGGCACTGACGGCATCGGGCGACGGCACGACCGCGAGACCGGACTTCTTGGCGCCGTAGGGGCCGGGGACCTGGATCTCGCCGCCAGGCGTCGCGCAGCCGGCGACAAGGAGCGGCAGCAGCCAAAGCAGGGCCGCGGGAAAAGGTCGGATCATGGGCATTGTTGTTGTCCAGGTTCGCGGTGCCGATCAGGCGCCGCGCGACGGCGCGCGCAACGGCTGCGCCGGCGATGGGGGAATGGTGTCGTGTGGATGCTGCATCGGATTCGCCACGCCGTCATTTCTGCAGACGGCGCTGCTGGTAGCGCTGGTAGACCTGCGCCCAGCCGGATTCGGCCCCCGCGCCGGCGGCAGGTTGTGCCGCGGGCTGCGACGGAGCCACCGGGACGGGGACCGGCGCGCCGGGCTGCGGCACCGGAACGCCGCCGGGCGCGGCGCCCGCTGCAGCGGCGGCGGCCTGTGCCGCGCGCGCCGCGCGCCGGCGTTCCGCCAGCGTCTGCGCCGCCGCCTGCTGTCGCCCGGCAACTGCGGCCGGGCGCCCGGCAACTGCGGCCGCGCGCCCGGCGATATCGCGCCCGCGCCCCGCGGCGCCACCGGCTGGGGCGTGGGCTTGGGATTGGTCGCGACCTTGAGCAACAGCTCCTCGGAATCCCCGTCCAGCGTCAGCGTGACGCGGTCCGGCTTCACTTCGGCGACCAGCATGCCGTCGATGGTCTCGCCCTGGCGCACCGTGCGGAACTTGCCGCCCTTGGTTTCCTTGAGGAAAGCGAGGCTGCGCTCGCCCGTGACCGTAGTGCCGGTCAGCGTGTAGAGGCCTTTCTGCATCACCGGCTTCGCGGTTTCGATCGCCGCAGCCGGCGCCGGACGGCGCGTCGGATTGAACAGCGGCCGGTCCACGGTTTCCGCGTGTCCGTCGATGCCGCCGGCGATCACGTAGTCGGGGAGCAGACCGGTCGCGACGGATTTCGGCGCGACCGATTCGGCCGGCGGCGGGTGCATGCGCAGCGCAGCGCCCCAGTCGATCTCCCATCCGACCAGCACCGCGAGCAGCGCGAGCAGGCAGCAGCCACCACAGCGAGGCGCGAAGGAATGCCGTGAGCTCGTTCATCGGCGCCTCACTGCTTCTTCTCCTGCTCCGGGAACGCAAAGGCGGCCACTTCGAGCTGCACGTTGAGCTCCGGCTCCTGGCCGGGCCCCGGCTTGAATCCGCGAAACGCATTCAACGGCCGGATCGTGATGTTGTCGACGACCAGGTACGGCTGCTGGGTCTCGATCGAGTTCAGAATCTTCTGGAGGTTTGGCGTCGTCGCGAAGAACTGCACGCTGACGGTGATCTGCTTGAACCGGCCGTCGTCCTTCGGCGCCTGGTTCTGGCTGGTCGTGATGCGCCCGCCGTTGGCTTCGATCGCGCCGCGCACGATCTCCTGCAGCTCGGCCCCGGCGAGGTTCGGCGCCTTGTTCCTGAGAAAGAAGCTGCCGGCATTCTTCTCCCGCATCGCGGCGAGCGCCGCGCGGTACCCCGGCGCCTGCGCTGCGATGCGGCGATAGCGCGCCTCGCGGTCGGTCAGCGACCCGATCGCGTCCGAGTAGTGGTTGTGGAGCGCGACGAAGGGAAGCAGCAGCACGCCGAGCGCAAGGGCGACGGCGACGACCAGCAGCCCGACCGCGAGCGCGCGCGATTGCGCGGGCGTGAGCCGCGCCAGCGCCAGCGCGATCATTGCGGCACCTCCCCGGGGGGCGCGTCCGGAGCGCCCTGCACATCCGGCGCGTCCGGCGTATCCGGCGAGGCTGCACCGGAACCGTCGGCCGCGTCCGGTGGCGCAGCGCCGGGCGCAAGAAGAGGCGGCGCAGTGCCCGGCGCAAGAACGGGCGGCGCGGCGCCGGGCGCGGCGCCGAGCGGGAATCTCGACCGCGGCAAGGTCAGCAGTGGTCCTGCGCCGACCGGCGGCAGCGCTGCGCGGCCCGGTGGCGGCCTCCCACCGGGCGGGGCCGGGCGGGGCAGTGTGGCAACCGGTGGCGGTGCCCGGGGCGTCGCGAGGGGTTCGCCGGACGGGGGCGCGGCACCGGCAGGGGTCCCGGTCGCGTCCGCTGCCGCCGGGGCAACGGCCGGGTGCGAGCGGCGGCCCGGCAACGGCAGGGACGCCGCCGGGTGCCGTCGGAAATGCCCCGCCGGGCGCCGGCGCGGGCATTCCCCCCGCGCCAGCGCCGGTGCGGGGGGCTGCCGCGGAGCCGGCGACCGGCGCGGGCGGCGGCGCGGCGGGGCGTGTCGAGCTCACGAGCTGAATCAGCGTCGGCGGCGGCAACGTGTTCAGCTGCGCGCCGATGTCGAACACCTCGCCCGGCCCCGGCTGGATCTTCGTCGTCGGCGACCGCGGCGCGGCCTGCTCGACCAGCTTCGACTCCTCGAGCTTCGAAACCAGCAGCCCGGCGTTGACGCTCTCCCCGCGCAACATGATCTCGCGGTGCGGTTCCTTTCCTCTGGTCGTGCTCTTGACCTCGAACTGCGTCAGCCAGGTGTCGTCGGGAAGAATCCGGGTCACGTCGTCGAGGAGCTGGACCATGCTCGGATACGCGTACTTCTTGCCGAGCGCGAAGTTGTAGTCGCCGGTCGCCCGGTCGAGCTGCTCGCGCAGCGCGTCCGACGCGGCGGCCTGCACGCGCGCCTCCTCGGTGATCTCGGTGAGGGCGATCACGTAATCGCGCTTCTGCCAGATCGGCAGCACGACCGCGACCAGCGCGATCACCAGGAGCAGCGCGGCCGGAACGAGAACCTGGGGCCGGCGCCACAGCACGGCCTCGGGCCGCTCCTCTTCCGGGAGCAGGTTGAGCTTCGACCAGCGCTCCGGCGGCACGACGGTGCCCCACCCGGCATCCGCGGCTTCCGGCGTCACGCCGACCACTTGCGCCCCCCAGTTCTCCGCGTGGCGGCGCGCCGCGTCCACCGTCGTCCGCAGCGCCGCGGCCCAGTCGACGCGAAGCTCCTTCTTGGCGAGGTCGCGCCCGATCACGACGGCGTCGAAGTAGAGCTGCTCCGGGCGAAACGGCGTGTGCCGGTCGAGATCGTAGGCGAGCGCTTCGTGGAGGTTTTCCTCCACCGCCGCCGGCAGCGTGATCTGCTTGCGCAGGATCTGCGCGCGCGGCAGCGCGATGACGACCTTGACCGGCGCGCCGCGGGCAGCCGGCCGCGGCAGCGCGTCGATCAGCGCGCGGCCGGACTGCGCCACCGCCGCCGGGTCGCCGGTCGTCGGTATGCGCGCCGCCTCGGCGAGCACCAGCGCGGCATCGACCACGCGGGGCTCCCACAGCACCGCGGCGCCGTCGCCGAACGCAAGCACGGTTCTCAGGCGGCGGCGCTGCAGCGCCGTTCGCGCCCCTGTCGGCGCGAGCGATGCGAGCTCGCCCGTCCACCAGCGCCAGAACGCGGGCAGGCCCATCTTCGCCGCGACGTTGCGCAGCGCATGCCGGAAGTTATTGAGTGCCTGTTCCATCGGATCTCGCAGCGGCCCCGTTCCCGGCATCGCCGGACCGGGCGGACGGCGCGGCAAGGGCGCCCTCCTGCCAAAGCAGTGCGACCACCGGCCGCCTGGGGTCGGTCGACGGGCGCAGGACCGCGTCGCGCACGAAGGTTACACCATCTGGCATCGTCGCCTGCGCCCGGATGCGCCACACCGGAGCGGCGCCCACGGCGAACCCCTGCGCCGCGGGAAACATCGGCACCTGCAGCTTGTTTGCCAGCGCGTCCTCGCGCTGCGCGATATACGCATCGACGGCCTCGGGCGTCGCGGCCGGGAGCGCGAGCAGCACCGTGCGCGATGCGGTGAGCGGATTGATGCCCGGCTGGCGCGAATACACGGTCAGGGAGTCGCCGATTCGCGCGAACAGCGCCGGCGTCATGCCCAGCACGCGCTGGAGCTCGCCGGTGGTTGCGAACAGCGCGTTGGTCGGCCCGTACTTGCGGCCGGCGGCGGTGTAGTCCGCGCTTTCCGCGCCGTTCGGGTGCCTGAGGTCGTCGGCGTCCTTCCAGTCGGCCATGGCCTCGACCAGTCGCTGCGCGGATTCCGCGTCCTGCCCGCCGACGTTCTGCAGCAGGCTCTTGAGCAGCGGCTCGGCGGCGGCGTTGATGTCGATCTTGGCCGACTCGTCGACGGCCGACGCCGATACACTCACTTCGCCATCCTTCCAGGTGTGCGGCGAGCCGTCGGCCACCCACGCGTCGGTGAGGTTCCGCGGCCGTTGCAGCTCGAACGCCGTGCGCTCGACCGCGCCGTCGGCCGCGGCGCGCGCCTGCGCCAGCGACAGCGCATTGCGCGCCGCCAGCGCCTCGCTGCGCATGCTGAACGCGAAGCCGCTGGCGATCACCGTGAGCAGCACCGTGAGCCACAGCACGGCAATCAGCGCGATGCCCGCCTGACGGTGCGACCGGCGTCGGCCCGACGCGTACGGCCCCCGACCGGATCGCAGGCAAGGAATGCGGGCGCTCATGATCAGACGGCGCCGCAGCGCTGGCGCGCGGCATCCCACCCGCGACACCCGGCATCGGGCGCGTGCCTCGGCTCGACGACGAGCTGCGGCCAGGGCGAACCCTTTTCGGGCAGCACGTCGATGCGCAGGAGCAGCGGCAGCCGCTGCTTGTCGTCCCACCGGTCGCGCCACGTCGGCGCCTCGGTCTCGGCCGCACCGGCGTCGCGGCCGTAGTAGGAAATCCGCAGCTCGCCGATTCCCGCGGCGAGCACCGAGCGCGCGGCGTCGGAGAAGTCGGGCTCGTCGACCGCGTCGGGATCCGGGATCACGCGCTGCTGCACCAGCAGCGACTTGTCGCCGTCGCGCACGACCGCGAGCCTGAAGTAGTAGACGCCGCCCTCGGCCACGCGCGAAGGCAGTGCCGCGGCGTAGCGGATCTGGTCGCGCTCCCCCGTGAAGCGCAGCGGAAACTCGATCACCTTCCGCGCGCGCAGCGGAAACAGCGACCCGAGCTGTGCGCGCAGGTATTCCTCGGTCTGGCGCATTTCGTCGACCTGCGTCACCTTCGCCTCGCCGCCGTCCCAGCTGCGGCCGGCGAACGACAGCGAACCGAACATCATCGCCGCCATCATCGCCAGCAGCACCAGCGCGATCGTGAGCTCCAGCAGCGTGAATCCCCGCTGTGTCCCGCCGGCGGCGCGCGTCGTTGCGGCCGACGCCGTCGCCGGACGGCGGTGCGCGCGCATTCGCGGCGCCAGGCCGCGCGCGCCTGCGCAGCGCCCGGGCTTCACTGCGCCTCCCTGGCGCCGACGCGCAGCGTCGCCAGCGTCAGCGTCCGCGGCTTGCCGTTGGGCGCGCTGAAGCGCACGTCGGCGACGACCCGCCACAGGCGTATGGGCAGCAGCTCCGATCCGCCCTGGGCGTCCGGATTGACCTGCGGCGCGACGTACGGGGTCACGCGGGTCGTCCACTCGATGCGGCCGTCGTCGGCGCTTCCGGACTGCGCGGACTCGCGCAGCGGGTGCGTGCCCGCGGCCTCCGCCAGCACGCTCTCGGCGACGAGCACGGCGCGGCTGTAGTCGTCGGCGGCCGCCGCATTGGTGAGCGCCCCCGAGAACAGGCGGAACAGCGCGGTACCGACCAGCGCCAGGATGACGAAGGCGACCAGCACCTCGAGCATCGAGAAACCGCGCAAGCGAGCCGCGCCGGCCGTGACCGCGATGCCGCCGCCGGTTCGCCGCGCCGGAGCCCGGACCGCGTCAATCGAGGATCGCGACACGGCCGGTGAGCCAGTCAACGTCCACCTCGTACTTGCGCTCGCCGGCGGCGATGGTCACGCGTCCGCCGTTGGAGCCGCCGTCCGGAAAGAAGCGGATGGCGCCGATCCTGTCGTTGACGATGTCGCTCTGCGCGGTGAAGAGCTTGAGCTCGACCTTCTCCGGCAGGTTGTGGATCCGCGCGCTGCGGTCGATCCGGAACGTGCGCTTGGCGAGGTCGAACACCAGCCGAGTCTCCTGCCGCGTGGCCACCGCGTCGCTGCGCGCGTAGCGCAGGCCGGCGGCGACTTCGCGGGCGGCGCCCTTCAGCGCGCTGCCCGAGACGCCGCCGGACAGCATCGGCACCGTCATCCCCGCGATCAGCGCCATGATCGAGAGCACGACCAGCAGCTCGATCAGCGTCACTCCCGCGGCGCGCCGGGGCAGGCGCGCCGGCCGGGAGGACGACGGACAGGGGAAGGTCGCCGCCGTCCCGGCGGCACGTGCGGTGCTCACTGCGAGCTCAGGATGTCCTTGTTGGTGCCCTCGCCGCCTTCCTTCCCGTCCGCGCCAAAGGAAAGAATGTCGTAGGGCCCGCCGCCCGCGGCTGGCGACGTGTACTTGTATTCGTTGCCCCACGGGTCCTTGGGCAGCGTGGACTTCTTCCAGTACGGGCCGTTCCAGTTGCTCGCGCCGGCGGGCGCCTGGATCAGCGCCTGCAGGCCTTCCTGCGACGTCGGATAACGGCCGACCTCGAGCTTGTACAGGTCGAGCGCCTGGCCGATCTGGCCGATCTCGATCTTGGCGGCGTCCGCCTTCGCCTTCTCGCCGCGCCCGATGAAGTTGCCGCCGACGATGCCGAGCACGATGCCGATCAGCACCAGCACCACCAGGATCTCGATCAGCGTCATCCCTGCGTCGCGGCGCGGGGCGGCCGGCCGCATTCTCCTGCGGCGCGACGTCACCGCCCGAGCGTGCACTGCAATTGCCGTACTGGGTTCCATTCTCATTTGCGCCATCGTGATCCCTCGATTGCCATGCTGCCGGCCGCCTTCGCCGGCACGCCGGCGCGGCAACCCGTTAGACCCCGGTCACTGCACAAGTTCGCTCATGCCCATCACCCCGAGCAGGATCGAGAACACGATCCCGCCGATCATCACCGCGAGGCCGAGGATCATCATCGGCTCGAGCACCGCGAGGAAGCGCTTGATCGCCATCTGCACCTCGCGGTCGTAGACCTCGGCCACACGGTTGAGCATCTCCTCCAGCCGGCCGGACTCCTCCCCGACCAGGATCATCTGCGTCGCGAGCTTGGGATAGAGCCCCGTCTCGGCGAGCGGTTGGCCGAAGCCCTTGCCCTCGCGCAGCCGGCTGATCACGCCGTCGAGCGCACCGGCGAGCGTCGTGTTGCTGAGCGTCTCCCGGACGATCGCGAGCCCCGCCAGCAGCGTGACGCCGTTGCCGAGCAGCGTGGCCAGCGTGCGCGCGAACCGCGCCACCTCGAGCTTGGTCAGCAGATCGCCGAGGAACGGCATCGACAGCAGCCGCCGGTCCCAGCGGCGCTTGACCTCGGGGCGGCGCAGATGGCGCGGCAGCCACAGCGCGAACAGCACCACGGAACCCGCGATCGCCCACCACCACTCGCGCATGGCGGTGCCCAGCAGCACGACCATCTGCGTGGGCAGCGGCAGCGCCTTGCCCGCCTGCGCGAACGTCTGCTGGAACTGCGGGACGACCCAGATCAGCAGCACGATCACCGACGTGATCGCCACGCAGATCAGGATCGTCGGATAGATCAGCGCCGACTTGACGCTCTCGCGCAGGTCCTTGTTGCGCTCCATCGTGTCGGCGAGGCGCGTGAGCACGACGCCGAGCGCCCCGCCGGCCTCCCCCGCACGCACGATGTTGACGTAGAAGCGCGAGAAGATGTCGCGCCGCACGTCGAGCGCCTGCGACAGCGACTTGCCGCCGCGGACGTCGTCGCGGATCTGCTGCAGCAGCGATGCCACCGGCGGCGTCGGCGCGAGACCGATCAGCAGCTCGAGCGCGCGGTCGAGCGGCAGGCCGGCGCGCAGCAGCGTCGCCAGCTCGCGCGTCACCGCCATCAGGTGGTCGCGGGTGACCGTCTTCGGCGTGAACCAGCGCCGCTGCGCCCGCGCGCCGGGCCGCCCGGAGCCGCCGGCGCGGTCGGCGCGCGCCGCCGGTCGCGGGACCCACCTGCATCGGCAGCATGCCCTGGTCGCGCAGACGTTCGACGATCTCGCTCTCGTTTGCGGCTTCGAGCTCGCCGACGGCGACGTCGCCGCCCGGACCGACGGCCTTGTAGCGATATATCGGCATCGCCGCGCGTGGCCTAGCTTTCCCGCGTCACGCGCAGGACTTCCTCGAAGGTCGTGATGCCGCGGATCGCCTTGCGCAGGCCGTCCTCGTACATCGTCAGCATCCCCCCGCGGACCGCCTCGTCGCGCAGCTCGCCGGCGTTGGCGTGCTTCATCACCAGGCGGCGCAGCGGATCGGTCATCGGCAGCATCTCCATGATGCTGATCCGCCCGGTGTAGCCGGTCTGCGCGCAGTGCGGGCAGCCTTTCGGGTGGTAGAGCGTGATTTCGCCCGCGCCGGCGTAGCGCGCGAGGCCGAGCTGAGCGACCATCTCCGGCAGCGCCGTGTACGGCTCCTTGCACAGCTCGCAGAGCGTGCGCACCAGGCGCTGCGCCAGGATGCCGATCACGGTCGACGTCAGCAGGTAGTCCTCGACGCCCATGTCGAGCAGCCGGTTGACCGTCGACGGGGCGTCGTTGGTGTGCACCGTCGAGAGCACCAGGTGGCCGGTCAGCGCCGACTGCACGGCGATCTGCGCGGTCTCGAGGTCGCGGATCTCGCCGATCATGATCACGTCCGGGTCCTGCCGGACGATCGAGCGCAGCGCGTTGGCGAACGTGAGATCGATCTGCGGCTTGACCTGGATCTGGTTGATCCCCGGCATCTGGTATTCGACCGGGTCCTCGACGGTCAGGATCTTGACGTCGGGCTTGTTCAGCCGGTCGAGCGCCGTGTAGAGCGTCGTCGTCTTGCCCGAGCCGGTGGGACCGGTGACGAGCAGGACGCCGTGCGGCTCGAGCAGCACCTTCAGGAACGCGGCGAGCGTGTCTTCCTCGAACCCCAGGCGGTTGAAGTCGAGCGCGACGCCGCCCTTGTCGAGAATCCGCATCACGACCGACTCGCCGTGCATCGTCGGGACCGTCGAGACGCGCAGGTCGATCTCCTTGCCCTGCACGCGCAGCCGGATGCGGCCGTCCTGCGGCAGCCGGCGCTCGGCGATGTCGAGGTTCGCCATGATCTTGATCCGCGAGATCACGGCGGCCGACAGGCGGCGCGGCGGCGACTCGACCTCGTGCAGCACGCCGTCGACCCGGTAGCGGACGATGAGGCGGTTCTCGAACGGCTCGACGTGGACGTCGGAGGCGCGCATCTCGAGCGCGTTGGTGATGATCAGCGACACCATCCGGATCACCGGCGCCTCGGAGGCGAGGTCCTTCAGCTGCTGGATGTCGGCGTCGAACGCCACGTCGTCGACGCGCGTCTCGACGTCGCCGACGAGCTGCCCCAGCGCCGATTTCCCCGCGCCGTACAGGCGCTCCATTGCCGCCTCGAGCTCGCTCGGGATCGCGACCGCCGGGCGGACCTCGCGCCCGGTCACCATGCGGAACGCGCCGATCGTGTACTCGTCGGTCGGGTCGGTCATCGCCAGCGCCAGCTCGTTTTCGTCCTCGCGGACCGGAAGCGCGTGCGCCTCGCGCAGGAAGCGCGCGGAGATCCGCTCCTCGAGAATCGGAAACTCCGGGTAGCCCTTGGCATCGACCAGCGGCAGCCCGAGCTGTGCCGCAAGCGCCTCGGCGACGTCGCGCTGCGCGCAAACGCCGAGCGTGACCAGCAGCGCGCCGATCTTCTCGCCGCCGTCCTGCTGCAGGCGCAGCGCGCGCTCGAGTCCCGCGGTGTCGAGCTTGCCGCGCTCGATCAGGATCTCGCCAAGACGTTTGCGTTGCGGTGCGTTCACGCGGTTCGAGGCCCGGAAATCAATCTGCAATCATAACATGGCGACCGGGGTCGATCGCCCTTTTCGCCGCATGAATCAAGGGTTTGCGTGAGTTTCCGCAACCGAATCCGTCGCTGCCCGGCGACGCCTGCGCGTCCTTGTCACGGATGCCCGACGCCGCCGGCATCCACTCGCCGCGCGGGTGCGAACCGGCCGACGACCGCGCCGGCGCGTTCAGGCAACGTTCAGACACCGGTCCCGGTCGCCGGTTCGCGCCGCGCGGCAAATCGGGTTCGCCGGGCTCGCCGCCCCGGATCGTCGCCCGGCGCCGCGCACGCGGGCCGCACGCGAGTGTCGCCGGTCAGCGCGCCGCGGCGAACGCCGACTCGGCGGCCTCCAGCGTCGCGGCGATGTCCGCCGCTGCGTGCGCCGCCGAGACGAACCCGGCCTCGAACGCGCTCGGCGCCAGGTACACGCCCGCGTCGAGCATGGCGTGGAAGAAGCGGTTGAAGCGCTCCTTGTCGCAGGTCATCACGGCGTCGTAGGTGTCGGGCACCGTCGCGCTGAAGTAGATGCCGAACATCCCGCCGACCGCCTGCGCCGAGAACGCGACGCCCGCGTCGCCGCGCCGCCGCGGCGAGGCCGTCGGTCAGCTCCCGCGTGCGCGCGCCCAGCGCGTCGTGGAAGCCCGGCGCCGCGACCGCCTGCAGCGTGGCGAGGCCGGCCGCGACCGCCACCGGATTGCCCGACAGCGTGCCTGCCTGGTAGACCGGGCCGAGCGGCGCGATCCGCTCCATGATCTCCCGCCGGCCGCCGAACGCACCGACCGGCATGCCGCCGCCGATCACCTTGCCCAGCGTCGTCAGGTCGGGCGTGATGCCGTAGAGCCCCTGTGCGCCCTGCGCGTGGACGCGGAAGCCGGTCATCACCTCGTCGAAGATCAGCACCGCGCCGTGGCGGTCGCACACCGCGCGCAGCCCCTGCAGGAAGCCCGGCGCGCGGCGCGATCAGGTTCATGTTGCCGACGACCGGCTCGACGATGATGCAGGCGATGTCGCCGCCGCCGGCGGCGAACGCCGCCTCGACCGCGGCGAGGTCGTTGTACGGCAGGACGATGGTCTCGTTGGCGATGGCGGCCGGCACGCCGGCCGACGACGGCTGGCCGAAGGTCAGCGCGCCGGAGCCCGCCTTCACCAGCAGGCTGTCGCCGTGGCCGTGGTAGCAGCCCTCGAACTTGACGATCTTGCTGCGCCCGGTGAAGCCGCGCGCGAGCCGCAGCGCCGACATCGTCGCCTCGGTGCCCGAGGACGACCAGCCGCACCAGGTCCATCGACGGCACGAGCCGCGCACGAGCAGCTTCGGCCATCTCGACCTCGTCCTCGGTCGGCGCGCCGAACGACAGGCCGCGCGCGGCGGCTTCCTGCACCGCGCGACACCGCCGGCGGCCAGGCGTGGCCGAGGATCGCCGGCCCCCACGAGCCGACGTAGTCGATGTAGCGCCGGCCGTCCGCGTCCCACAGGTACGCGCCTTCGCCGCGCTCGAAGAAGCGCGGCGTGCCGCCGACGGAGCGGAATGCGCGCACCGGCGAATTGACGCCGGCGGGAATCGTGCGCTGGGCACGGGCGAAGAGCTGATCGTTGCGGCTGTCCACGGTTCGGGGCCTCCTGGTTTGGTTGCGGCTACGCCGCGCTCGCTGCGACAGGCGACGGGTCCGGCGCGACGGCGCGTGCGCCCGCGGCAGCGCCGGGATTACCGCGCGCCGGCGCGACCATGTGCCGGCGCGGCGTCAGTGGCTGCCGCGGACATCGGCGGCCTGCGGCGCGTCGGCGTCCCCGGCCCGCACCTCGGGCTCCTCGCGGGCCCAGAACAGGCGGTCGGGCAGGAACTGGCCCATGCCGGGCCGGTAGGCGCGCTTGAGCGTATGCCAGGTGTAGTCCTGCGCCTCGCGCACCGCCTCGGGCAGCTCGAGGCCGTTGGCGAGCATCGCGGCCACCGCCGAGGCGAGCGTGCAGCCCGACCCGTGATAGCTGCCGGGAAGCCGCTGCCAGCTGTCGCTGCGCACGACCCCGTCTGGGGCCGTAGAGCGTGTTGACGACCTGCGGCGTCGGCTCGTGCGTGCCGGTGATCAGCACGTACTCGACGCCCGTCGCCAGCAGCCGCTCGGCGCAGGCGGCGAGCGACGGATTGTCGTCGTCGTCGGTCTCGGCGAGGCGGCGCGCCTCCATGCTGTTGGGCGTGAGGATCGTCGTCTGCGGCAGCAGCAGCTCGCGCACCGCGTGCGCCATGTCGTCGCTGGCGAGCTCGTCGCCGCGCCCGGATGCCTGCACCGGGTCGAGGATCACCGGGACGTCGGGGTAGTCCGAGAGGATCTCGGCGATCGCGGCGATGCTCTCGACGCTGCCCAGCACGCCGATCTTGAATGCGTCGACCGGCATGTCCTCGAGCAGGCAGCGCGCCTGGTCGGCGACCCATTCGGCGTCGAGCGCGAGGACGGCCTCGACGCCGAGCGTGTCCTGCACCGTGATCGCGGTCAGCACCGACAGCGGGTGGCAGCCCATGCTGGCGAGCGTCAGGATGTCGGCCTGGATGCCCGCACCGCCGGACGGATCCGACGCGGCGAAGGTCAGGACGATCGGAGGGAAATCGGATTCGGCGGCGGGCATGGGGCGGCGACGACGGCGGCGTGCCGCGCGGCGGAGACCGGGCTTGATAGAATTCGATTTTACCCCATCGACTCCCGGCGAATGAAAAAGTACATGTGCCTCATCTGCGGCTGGATCTACGACGAGGCCGCCGGTGCGCCCGACGAAGGCATTGCGCCAGGGACCCGGTGGGACGACGTGCCGCCGAACTGGACCTGCCCCGAATGCGGCGCGCGCAAGGAGGATTTCGAGATGATCGAGTTCTAGTGGCTCGTGACGGCCGATCCGAAGCTGTCAGGTTTGCCGCGCGCGGCGGACGCAAGCGCCGGTCACACGCGGGAGTCGCGCGCGCGCGGTCGGACGGCCTCGAGGCACGCGATCCACTCGCGCGCGCGGCGGTCCCAGTTCCAGTCGCGGACGACGCGCTCGCGCCGTGCCCAGGCCGCGGCGAGCCAGCCGCTGCGGTCGGCGTCGCGGAGGCGCGCCTGCGCCAGCGCGGCCTCGCACCAGCGCTCGACCAGCGCCTCGCCGTCGGGGGCGACGAAGCTCCCCCAGCCTTCGAGGGTCTCCGGCAGCGCGCCGAGCGCCGTGGTGACCGGGTAGAGGCCGGCGGCGACGGCCTCCAGCGCCGAGATGCACGACGTCTCGGGGAACGTGCACGGATAGGCCCAGAAGTCGTGGTCGGCGAGCACGCGGGCGAGTGCCGCCTGGCCCATCGGTTCCCGCCGGATCATGCCCGGGGTATCGGCGAGCAGCGCGAACAGCGGGGCGAAGGCCTCGTCGCTGTGGCCGTAGAGCTGCATGCCGCTGACGGCGGTGCACGACCAGCCGGGAGTCGCGCCGAGGCGCTGCCACGCGGCGGCGAGCACGTTCAGGCCGCGAAACGGCGTCGAGCTGTAGACGAAGCGCGCGCCCGTCCGCCGCTCGCGCGCCGCGCGGAAGTCGTCCCAGCCGGAAAACAGCCGGGCGAAATGCGGGCTGATCGCGTTGCGCAGGATCCAGTGCCGCTCCGGCGGGACGGAAAACGCGCGCGCCACCCCGGAGTGCTGGAATTCGCTGATGCTGACGATGCCGTCCCAGCCGTCGCGGACCGCGGGATCGGCGAGCGCCGCCAGCGCCGGCTGATCGATCCAGTGCTGGTTCCACAGCAGCCAGGGGCCGTCCCAGGCGACCTTCGGCCGCAAGGTCGACACCGCCGGCGAACCCGCCACGACCAGGTGCGTGACCCCCTCCGCGTGCAGGTGGTGCGCAAAGCTGCTCTGGAATCGTGCGAGGCTCACCCAGGCCACGCCGTCGTCGGTGGCGTCGTCGGTCCGGCGGTTGGCGACGACGACCGGGACGCCGGCGCGCGCCAGCGCGACCGCGAGATGGATGACCGACGACTGGGTGCCGCCCAGCGGCGCGTCCGAGCTGGTGCGCGCGCCGTAGGCGGCGGTCGCGTCGACGAACAGGATCTTCATTTCGGCAGTCCCGCCGCGGCGGTCGTCCGCCGGAGGCGGCGTGCCGTGATTCTAGCGCGCGGCCCGGCGCGCCGCGATTCCCCCACCACCGTTGTCCCATCCGTTCGCCGGCCGGCGAACGCAGGAGGCCCCACGCCATGAGACTGCTGCACACGATGCTGCGCACCGGCGATCTCGATCGCTCCCTCGATTTCTACACCGGCATCCTCGGGATGAAGCTGCTCCGGCGCCACGACTATCCCGAAGGCAAGTTCACGCTCGCGTTCGTCGGCTACGGCGACGAGAGCGAGAACTCGGTGCTCGAGCTCACCTACAACTGGGGCGTGGACAAGTACGACTTGGGCACCGCCTACGGCCACGTCGCCATCGAGGTCGACGACGTCTACGCCGCCTGCGCCGACATCAAGCGCCGCGGCGGCAACGTCATCCGCGAGGCCGGACCGATGAAGGCCGGCACCACGGTGATCGCGTTCGTCAGCGACCCCGATGGCTACAAGGTCGAGCTGATCGGCCGCAGGGCCTGATCCGGCGTCCCGCGGACGGCGCCCGTCTCACCGGCCGCGGCCGGACACCGCCGCGTCGTACGCGGTGCCGAGCAGGCGCTCGAAATCGCGGGTGAAGCCCTCGGTGTCGAACAGCGGCAGGCGGCGGCGCTCGCGCCCGAGATACGCGCGATAGCCGCGCAGGCGCTCGCGGTCGGTGGCGAGCGCGACCAGCGTGGACCGGTAGGCGGCAAGCGAGTCGGCGGCGAGTTCGGGGAGCCCGGCCGCGTCGAGCAGGCTCGCCCCGACGCGGCCGGCGAACGTCGTTCCCCGGCACGAGAGCAGCGGCACTCCCGCCCACAGCGCGTCGCTCCCGGTCGTGTGCGCGCCGTACGGCAGCGTGTCGAGCGCGAGGTCGGCCGCCGCCAGCCGCGCGATGTGCTCGGTCTGCGCGACGCGGGGCGCGAAGCGCAGCCGCGCCGGATCGATGCCGGCGCGCACCGCTTCGGCGCGCAGGTGCTCCTGCGCCGCGGGCTGCGGCACGTACAGCCACAGCAGCGCGTCGCCGGCAGCCTGCAGCGCCTCCAGCCAGGTCGCGAAGAACGCTCGCGTGAGCTTGTAGGTCTGGTTGAAGCAGGCGAGCACCAGCGCGTCGTCGGGCAGCCCGAGCGCTGCGCGCGGCGTGGCCGGCGGCAGCGCTCGGCGGTCGTCGTTGACCTGGTAGCAGCGCGGCAGCCGCCAGACGCGCTCGTGATAGTCGGCGTCGGCGCCGGGCGGCACCAGCAGCGCGTCGGCGACGAGGCCGTCGACGCCGTCGTAGCCCAGCGTCCCCGGAAAGCCGAGATAGTGCAGCTGCACCGGCGCCGGCCGGTGCGCGAGGATGCCGAGCCGCGCGCCGCCGGTGTGCCCCTTGAGATCGACCAGCACGTCGATGGCGTCGGCGCGGATCCGCTCCGCGCAGTCCGCATCGCCGATCGCGCCGACTTCGGTCCAGTGCTCGATGGCCGCGGTCAGCCGCCGGCGCAGCGGGCTGCCGTCGTCGGGGCCGTAGCTGTAGGCATGCACTGCGAAACGGGCCCGGTCGTGGCGCTCGAACAACCCGGCCATCAGCCGCGCCGTCGCGTGGTCGTGCAGGTCGCAGGAGAGATAGCCGATCCGCAGCCGCGACCCGCGCTCGGCGATCACGGCCGGCGCCGCGACCGCCGGCAGCCGCGCGCGCGAGAACGCCCGCGCGATCCGGAGCTGCTGCGCCGGCGTGGTCTGCAGCGCGACCGAGAACGGGCCGCAGCCCGGGTCGTCGCCGTCGTGCGCGAGGCGCCCCAGCAGCTCGCGCTCGCGCGCCTCGGCTTCGTCCCAGCGGCAGATGTCGCGCAGCGTCTTGACCAGGTTCGACAGCGCCACCGTGAGCGCCGGGTCCAGCGTCACGGCACGCTCGAACGCGCGCGCCGCCTCGCTGAAATCGCCGAGGTCGCGCAGCGCGAGGCCGAGGTTGTCCCATGCCGCGCCGGTGTCCTCGCCGCCGGCGATCGCGCGCCGCAGGCACTCGCTCGCCTCGGCCGGGCGGCCCAGGTCGATGCAGACGGCGCCGAGCGACATCAGCACGGCCGGATCGTCGGCCGCGACCGCGGCGGCGTCGGCGAGCGCGGTGTACGCGAGCGGCGTACGCACCCGCCGCCTTCAGCGCCTTGCCCCGCAGGTGCAGCAGCTGCGCGTCGCTCGGGAACGCCGTGAGGCCCGCGCGGCAGAGGAGCTCGGCCCCCGCCGCATCGGCGTCCTCCAGCGCCAGCCACGCCAGCATCCGGTGGGCGTCCGGCGTGGGGTGACCGAGCGCACGGGCGCGCTCGAACGCGCTGCGGGCGGCGACGCGGTCCGCGCGCGCCACGTGCACCTGCCCGAGCGCCAGCCAGATCTCGCCGGCCGGCAGCGCAGCCTGCTCGGCGGAGCGCAGCGCGCGCTCGAGCCGCTCGCGCGCCGGCTCGAGCCGCCCCTGCCCCGCCTCGTCGGCGGCAATCCGCAGCAGCGCGCCGGGATGCTCGGGCACTGCCGCCAGGATCTGCTCGTAGATTGCGCGCGCCTCGCGCCGTCGTCCCGCCGCCTCGTGCGCAAACCCGCGCGCGAACGCCTCTTGCAGCGTGATCACGGCAGCGGCCGGAGGCCGGGCAGGGCGCGGCGGGCCGGCGCCTCAGCCGGCGGTGCGCAGCAGCTCGCGGATGTCATGCACGAAGACTTCCGGTCCCTGGCCGTAGCTCACGTAGACGCGCAGCCGCCCCTGCGGGTCGAACACGAAGGTGCCCGCCGAATGATCCATCGTGTACGTGTCCGGCGTGCGGCCGGGCTGCTTCTGGTAGAACACGCGGAATTCCTTCGCCGTGCGCGCCGTCGCGTCGGCATCGCCGCGCAAGCCCAGGAACGTGGGGTTGAACGCCGGCACGTACTGCGCGAGCAGCTCCGTCGTGTCGCGTTCGGGGTCGATGGTGGCGAACAGCACCTGCACGCGCGCGGCGTCCGGCCCGAGTTGCCGCATGACCTCGGCGAGCTCGGCAAGGGTGGTCGGACAGACGTCGGGGCACTGCGTGTAGCCGAAGAACAGCACGACGACCTTGCCGCGGAAATCGGCCAGCGTGCGCGGCTTGCCGTGGTGGTCATTGAGCGCAAAATCGCGGCCGTACGACGTGCCGGTGACGTCGGAGGCCTTGAACGTCGGCGCGTCCGGCCCCGAGCTGCAGCCCGCGAGCAGCGCCAGCAGCGCGGGCACCGCCGCCACGGCGAGCCCACGGAGCGCCCGCCGGACCATCACTGCCAGTAGTGGTCGATCAGCAGCGCCGAGAACAGCGCCGCGAGGTACCAGATCGAGTACTTGAACGTCGCGCGCGCGAGTTCGTCGCTGTAGTCGCGATACAGCTGCACCGCGTACAGCAGGAAGAACCCGCCCAGCCCGAGCGCCGCGGCGAGGTACAGGTAGCCGCTCATCCGGATCGCGAACGGCAGCATCGTCACCGCGATCAGCGCGCAGGTGTAGAGCACGATCATCAGCCGCGTGTACTGCGGGCCGTGCGTCAGCGGCAGCATCGGCAGGCCCGACTTGGCGTAGTCCCGCGCACGGTAGAGCGCGAGCGACCAGAAGTGCGGCGGCGTCCACACGAAGATGATCAGGAACAGCAGCAGCGCTTCCGGCGCGACGTCTCCCGTCACCGCGGCCCAGCCCAGCACCGGCGGCATCGCGCCCGACGCGCCGCCGATCACGATGTTCTGCGGGGTCGCGGGCTTGAGCAGCACCGTGTAGACGATCGCGTAGCCGACGAAGGTTCCCAGCGTCAGCCACATCGTGAGCGGATTCACGTAGTTGTGGAGGACGAACAGCCCGACCCCGCCGATCACGCCGGCGAAGACCAGCGTCTGCAGCGAAGTGAGCTCTCCGCTCGGCAGTGGCCGGCGGCGGGTGCGCGCCATCAGCGCGTCGATCTTCTGCTCGACGAGGCAGTTGATCGCCGCGGCGGCGCCGGCGACGAGCGCGATGCCCAGCGTGCCGAACACGACCGCGGACGCCGGCGGCAGGCCGGGGGCGGCCAGGAACATGCCGATCACCGCGGTGAAGACGACGAGCGAGACCACCCGCGGCTTGGTCAGCGCGAGAAACTGCTGGGCACGGCTTTCGGTGTATGCGAGTGTGGTCATCGTGGCGTGCGCCCGGCGCGGGCGCGGCGGCGGGCGAACCGTGGATTCTAGCAGCATTCGCGCGCCGGCCGGCCCCGCCGCCGCGTCATCCGATCCCCGACGCCTTCAGCAGCCGGGTGAGGTCCTTGCTGATCCCCTTGATGTCGGGCTCGGGATCGGCGTCGTAGCGCAGCACGAGATTGCCGAGCGGGTCGATGACGTAGATCGCGTCGCCGCCGCCGGGCAGCCCGGCGCGGACGGCGGCCGGAACCTGCGCGACGACGAGGCCCGGGTGTCCGGCCAGCAACGCCTCGCCCGGCGTCCCGCCTTCGGCGACGAGCAGCACCCGGACGATGCGGTCCTCTTCCTTGCCCTGCATCGTGCGCGCCTGCCGCGACGCATACAGGAGGCGCTCGCAGACCGCGTCGCAGCGCCCGGCGACGTTCACCAGCAGCACCCAGCGGCCGTGGAGCCCGGCGAGCCGGAACGGCGCGCCGTCGCTGGTCGTCCCCTCGAGCGCGGGTGCCGGCGCGGTCGGCAGCAGCTCGCCGTAGTTCACGCGGGCGTCGCGTGGCGCGAGGTAGTAGAACGCGTACGACGCGACGACCGGCGCGACGCAGATCGCGGCGATCAGCAGCAGCTTGCGCCGGGCGGCGCCGGGGGTCGGCGCGCGCGCCGGTGCGCGCGGGGCGTCGGTCATGATCGCGTGGCGGGAGAACGGCGAAGGTTGAGAATGAGCCAGAGGGCGAACGCCAGCGCCGCGAACGCGTACCACTGCACCATGTAGATGCGGTGCCGGTCGACGCCGAAATCCGGCGCCGGCCAGTCGCGAACGAGGCCGTCGCCAGGCGCCGGCGCCGCGGTCTGCTCGATCACCACCGGCAGCACGTCGACGCCGGTGGCGGCGGCGAAGCGCGCGGGATCGAGGTTCTGCCAGACCGGCCCGGTCCCGGCCTCGCGCTCGAGCTCGAAGTAGCCCGCGGCCGGGAGCTCGATGCGCCCCTCGACGGTGACCTGGCCGGAGGGCGGCGGCACGGCGGGCAGCACCGCCCGCGAGGCGCCCTGCGCGACCCAGCCGCGGTTGACGAGCACCGTGCGGCCGTCGCGAAGCTCGAGCGGCGTCACCACGTGATAGCCGGCGCGTCCGTCGTGGATCCGGTTGTCGACGAGAATCTGCACCGGCGCGCGATAGATTCCCGCGGCGACGACCTGCCGGTAGCGCAGCGCCGGCCAGTCCGCCGCGCGAGGCAGCGCGGACAGCTCGACCGCCGGCATCCGGGCGGCCGCGTCGAGCTGCGCGCGCAGCGCCTCCTTCGCGTGCATGCGTCCCTGCTGCCAGCGGCCCGCGGCCACGCACACGACGACGGCGGCGACCATCGCCAGCGTCGGCAGCAGGGCCGGCCGGAAACGGCGCGGCGCGCGGGCCGCGGCGGCGTCGATCGGGTTTGGCATCGCCGCTCGCATTCCTCTACACTGACCCGCAAGGAGCGGAGGTTATCGTGAAATACATCGTCATTGCCGGGCTCGCCGCGGTCATCGTCAGCCTGTTCTCGGCGCTGTACTACCTTTACCACGATCGCGGTCACGGCACGCGGATGGTCAAGATGCTGGCCGTGAGAGTCGCGCTGTCGGCGAGCCTGGTCGCGTTCCTCGTCATCTCCTACTGGATGGGGTGGATCGCGCCGACCGGCCTGCGTTAAATGGGGTCAGGTCCAATTCAGCCCATGGGCTGAATTGGACCTGACCCCATTTAACGATTTAACGCATGCGTCGAATTGGACCTGACCCCATTTAA
>CAVYID010000022.1:0-40033 GCA_963768535.1 uncultured beta proteobacterium
CCAATACTCTTCACTTAACGATCTTGATGGCTTTTTCGATGCCGATCGACCTGAGGGGCTTGGCGTGACGAGGTCGCAGCGGGAAGTTGCTCATCTTGCGCTTGACGCCGCGCGGATTGCGGCGGCCGCGGCGGGGGGCGACGCGGTCTTGGAGGATTTCCTCGAGTACCCGGTCATGAAAGGTCTTCCTCAGCCGAGGGGGGAATAGCGTTGAAGGCGGCGAGTTTGCGCCGGACCACGCGCACGGCATGCAGAAACGAGAGCCGGTCGGGGTCGTCATCGGCTTTCAGGGCCGCCTCGTGCATCAGGCCGCGAATGGCAAAGTGGGCCATCATCAGGCCGTAGAACTCCTGGCGAACCAGGTCCGGGGTCTTGCTGCGCAGGACGATCTTGGCCCCGCGCAGGTGCGTCTTCAGTTCGGCCAGGGCGGTCTCGATTTCCCAGCGCTCGTGATACAGGGCGGCCAGTTCGGGGCCGGGGCCTGCGCCGGATCGAGCAGACTGGTCAACAGTCGATAGATCGGCTCGGCGTCGACCACGCCTTCAGCCGGTACTCGATGACCCGCACCTCAGCGCGTTGCGCTGGTGGCGACGATCGCTGTCGGTGGGGTAGATGCGGCTCAAATAGGAGCCATCGGCCAAGGGCTGCTCGCACGGCAGGCCGGCATTGCTCTTGATCCGCCACAGCAGATCGGCGCCGGTGGCGCGGCCTGCTGCCAGAGCTCGAAGCCGAAGAATTGTCGGTCGGCCAGGCACAACATCCCCTTGCCAAGGCGGTCAGCACGTCTTTGGCCAACGTGATCTCGCTGCTCGCATAGGTGCCCATCTGGGTGCCAAACAGCACATGCGTGCCGTTCTCGACCAGCGCCACGAAGCGCAGCTGCGGAAAGGCGCTCTGCCGCGACTGGCTCCCGGGCGGCCGAAGGCGGCTATTGGCGCTCTCGTCGGCGACCTCCAAGGTGCTGCCGTCCACGCTCACCAGCCGCAGGCCGCGGTACCAGGCCCCCTTGGTGGCGGCCACCGCGATGGGCTTGACCACCTCGTCGTGCAACTGGCGCAGCGGTTCCCAGCCCAGGCGCGTGCGCGCCTGCGAGATCCCGGAATTGCCCGCCACCTTGAGCGCCGCCGCGGGGTCCAGCAGCCACTGCACGCCTTCGAGCAGACAACGCAACACTTCGCGGTAGGACGAGTGCAGGTACAGCCCCAGGGCGATGGCGTAGTAGACCACCACATGGGCCGGCAGATCCCGCTCGCGCTGACTGGCTTTGCCAGTGGCTGCGAGGACCCGCGCACGCGCTTCAACGGGAAGGTCTTGGTGATCACACCCAGGCTGATGTAGTCGGTGATCCGGCTGCCCTCGGGCAGTGCCGCAAGCGTACGCGCCATCGCCAGCTCTCCTGCTGTGGAAAGCAACAGAATAGCGCGATTACATTCTTAAGTGAAGAGTATTGGGGCTAGCGCGCCGGCGCGCAATCCATTCACGCGGCGCGCTCGCCGGTCAGGACGCGCGTCCGATTGCGATGGCGTCGGTGGAATCCCGGATTGCCGGCGCCCGCTCGCAACGGTAAATTGAGATCATGGGTTCCGCCACCGGTTTCAGCCGTGAACGCCGCGGCGATTGGCGACGATTCGGGAAGCGGGACCCCGAGTGCACGGTCGGCGTTTCCTCCCACAGAAAACGCCGGCTTTGAACAATGGGGCAAACCCGTGGAAACGCGGGGGCGCAAAGTCACGGGTCCAAGGCGCCACAAGCCCTACGACAGCGGGACCGCCAGGGAGTCCGGGGCGATGGGTCACTTCGCAAGATGCAACCGCAATCCAGGCTCCCCGCGCGTATCTCCACGCGTTTGGTGGGGCGTGGGCGTCAGCGCCTTTCAAGAGCCGTCCGACCATTTCCGTGGCTCGGCGAGTCATCAACTCCTGAAGGACATCTCAAGTCTACGAAGAAGCCAGTCTGTCTCCTCGCGGTTGCGTTGGCGGAGGTTTAGGTCTGCGGGGCGGCGGTAACAGTGGGTACCAACGTCGATTCCTGTCCGTCGACGGGCGGGGCCCGCACCGGCGCCCGATGCGACGACCGCCCCCCCGCCGCGCGCCGACGGGGCGATCGCCGCGACTGCGGCCGAGCGGTCAGAACGGCTGCGGCTGGATCGGCACCACGCGGCCGCCCGGCAGGAAGACGGTGCCGGAAGTCGGCGACGAAAACGCGATGGTGATGCTGCCGTCGGTGCCGCCCGGAACCGACAGGCCGGGATAGGCGCAGCTGATGCATTGACCGTTGCGCGCCTTGAGAAGCACGCCGTTGAAGATGTTTCCCAGGAGCACGCCGCTGGAGATGTACCACTCCGAATCGCCGCTGGGCTTGTAGCTGTACGTGGTGACGACCATCACGTTGTGCTTGATGTCGATGTTGTAGCCGCTGCCGGATTCCGCCGGATTCCACCACAACCCCACGACCGGGGTGATCGAGCCGGCGAACGCGAACAGGTTGCCGAGGAAGTAGTCGTTCTGGTTGCTGATCGACGCACCTGCCGAGAGTGTGGTGTTGGAAATCATGTCGATGTCGGACAGGAACACGATCTTGCCGGCGCCGAACCGTTGGACCAGGATCGTCGGCGGCGAGTCGAGGCCGGCGCCGTAGGCGAGGACCGTTGCGCTTCCCGCCGGGCCGAAGCCGCCCTTGACTCCGGACATAACCAGCGACGAAACCGTGCCAAACGGGCCGCTGAAGACCGGGTGGGCCGCTGCATTGAATGCCACCTCGCTCGGGGAGGTCGCACCCGCGCTCACCGGGTGCCCGAAGTAGGCGCAGACGGCGTCATAGCTGGCCGAGTCGCAGGTCACGATCATCGTGCCGCCCTCGTACACCCATTTCTGGAAGGCTGCCAGCTCCGCCGGGGTGAAGGCGTTGGCGTTGGAATCGCTGAGGAAACCGATGAAGAAGACGTCGAAGTCGGCCAGCAGCGCCGCGTTGACCGAATCGACGGCGGCGGCCGTGTCGCTGATCGTTATCTGTGGGAGGTCGATGCCGCCGGGCCCGAAGTTGGCCGCATTGAGCAGCTTCGCCCGGGTGGCGGTCAAACTGCTGCCGTTCAGTGTCCAGGTCGTCTGGAACCGGGAACTCGCGACACTGCCCACGCGCAGGATCACGAGCGCTTCGGCGGTGGTGGCAACGCCGACCAGCAATCCAAAAGCCAACGCCAGCTTTGCAAGGGTCTTCATTTGCTCTCTCCTTTCGAGGTAATCGAGCGTCCCGGGCGATCGTTCTGCGCCGGGTGCGACGGCCATGCTGAAGCGCGCAAACCCTTTCCGCGTACGTGTTGCACGTCCGGGGAGTCTAACGAATTGCGGGGCACGCTGCCACGCCCGCGCGTCGGCGACGACCGGGCGCCCGAGGAACGCGAACAGGTCGCCATCCGGGTTGATCGTCGACGTGACGACGCTCTGTTCCGGCAACCCCCCGGGTTTCGCTGGCGCTCAACCCGGGCTACGCGATACGGGCTATGCGATGTGCGTTGTGCGATACGCGATTCGGCTGCCGAAGCGGCGCGTTCAGCGATCGACCGCGAGGCGCGCGAGCAGCTTGCCGTGGATCCCGCCGAAGCCGCCGTTGCTCATCACCAGCACGTGATCGCCCGGCCCGCGCCTCGGCGGCGATTCCCGCGACCAGCGCGTCGAGATCGTCGCACACCGTCGCCTTCGCCCCCAGCGGCGCCAGCGCCGCGGCCGCGTCCCAGCCGAGGTTCGCCGCGTAGCAGAACACGCGGTCGGCGGCGGCGAGGCTGCCGGGCAGCGCGTCCTTCATTGCGCCGAGCTTCATCGTGTTCGAGCGCGGCTCGAGCACCGCCAGGATGCGCGCGGCGCCGACCTTGCTGCCGCAGCCCGTCCAGCGTGACCGCGATCGCCGTCGGGTGGTGCGCGAAATCGTCGTAGACGGTGACGCCGTTCACCACGCCGCGCACCTCCATGCGCCGCCGGACGCCGCGAAAGCGCGCGAGCGCGGCGAGGCTCGCCGCCACCGGGACGCCCGCGTGCCGCGCGGCGGCGATCGCCGCCAGCGCGTTCAACTGGTTGTGCCGCCCAGCCTGATCGAGCGCTAGCGTGCCCTGCGGCGCGGCGCCGAGCCGGATGGCGCCGTCGACCGCGATCGTCCAGCCGCGGGTCTGCGCCGGCAGCTTCCGCCAGCCCGAAGCGCTCGACCTCGCTCCAGCAGCCGCGCGCGAGCACCCGCGCAGGCTCGCCTCGCCGGCGTTGACGACGATCCGGCCCGTCGCCGGGACCGTGCGCACCAGATGGTGGAACTGCGTCTCGATCGCCGCCAGGTCGGGAAAGATGTCGGCGTGGTCGTACTCGAGGTTGTTGAGGATCGGCGTGCGCGGCCGGTAGTGGACGAACTTGGAGCGCTTGTCGAAGAACGCCGTGTCGTACTCGTCGGCCTCGATCACGAAGAACGGGCTCGTGGCCGAGGCGCGCCGAGACGTCGAAGTCGAGCGGCACGCCGCCGATCAGGAAGCCCGGATCGAGGCCGGCGTCGTCGAGGATCCACGCCAGCATCGCCGCGGTCGTCGTCTTGCCGTGCGTGCCGGCGACGGCGAGCACCCACTTGTCGCGGAGCACGTTCTCGGCGAGCCACTGCGGGCCGGAAACGTAGGGCCGCCCGGCGTCGAGGATCGCCTCCATCAGCGGGTTGCCGCGCGAGACCACGTTGCCGACCACGAACACGTCGGCGCCGGCCGCCGCGCCGTCGAGCTGCGCCGGGTCCCAGCCCTCGATGAGGCCGATGCCGAGCGCCTCGAGCTGCGTCGCTCATCGGCGGGTAGACGTTGGCGTCGCAGCCGGTCACCGCGTGGCCGGCCTGCCGGGCGATCGCGGCGACGCCGCCCATGAACGTGCCGCAGATGCCGAGGATGTGCAGGTGCATGGTCTTCCTTCAGGCGCTGCCGCCGGCCTTGAGCGCCACCGCGTGCCGCAGCGCGTTCTCGAGGCAGCGCGCGTAGTGCGCGGGATCGGCGAGCGGGGTGGCCGCGAACTGCCGCCGGATGGCCTCGCGCACCTCGGCGCGCGACGCGGGATCGGCGGCGAGGCGGCAGGCGATGGCGACGTATTCCGCGTCGGAGTGCGCGACGGTATCGGTCACGCCGAGGTGCGCGAGGATGCTGTACGCCACGCGCTCGGCGTGCCGCTCGCCGCAGCGCGTGACCACCGGGATGCCCATGTCGAGCGCGGCCACCGTGGTGTCGCCGCCGGTGTAGGGCATGGTGTCCAGCGCGATGTCGACCACAGCGTAGCGCGTCCGGTCCCTGGCCTCGTCCCAGGTCGTGGGCAGGAACACGGCGCGCTCAGCCGCGATGCCGCCGCGCGCGAGCCGGCGCAGCAGCAGCGGCCGGTCGCTGTCCTGGTAGGGCGAGAACGCGAGCCGCGCGCCGGGCACGCGCTCGAGGATCTCGCGCCACAGCGCGAGGCAGCGCGGCGAGAGCTTCACCGGCCCGACGAAGGCGCCGAACACGATCGCGTCCGCCGCGATGCCGACGGCCGCGCGCGCCAGCGGCGCGCCGTCGGGCACGACGCGGCGCACCGGCAGCACGCAGGTGGCGAGCGGCAGCGGCGCCTCGATCTGGAACTGCGCCGCGTCCGGCAGGTCGGCGTGGCGGTCGGTCAGCTTGAAGTCGACCTGCTCGAGGCCCACGCAGCCGTGGTAGCCCAGGTGGGTCACGATCACCGGCGCCGGCTTGTAGAGCAGGATCGTCGGCCGCGCGAACGACGAGTGCGCCATCAGGTCCACCAGCACGTCGAGCCCGTCCGCGGCGATGCGGCGCGCCGCCTCGAGGTCGCCCAGGTCGGCGACGACCGTGAACGAGTCGAACGCGGCGCGAAAGCGCGCCGTCATCGCGTCCTCGTTCTCCGAGGGCGTGAGCGAGTAGGCGTGCAGCTGCAACCGCGCGCGGTCGTGCTGCTCGAAGATCGACAACAGCAGCCGGCCCATCACGTGATCGCGGAAGTCGGCCGAGAGGCAGCCCACGCGCAGCACCGCCGCGGACGGGCGCGGCGGCGGCGTGAGCGGCGCGACGCCGCCGCGATTGGCCTGCTGCAGCCGGTCGTAGGTGCGATAGAGCTCGAGGATCGTGGCGCGCGGCACGTCGAGGTACTGCAGCCGCGCCATCAACCCGGCAACCAGCGCCGCGTCCTCCGGCCGATAGGGCCACGCCAGCGCCTGCCGCAGGCAGTTCTCGACGCGCGCGTCGCCTGCGTCGAGCATTGCCGAAGCCAGTCCGGCGGCAACCAGCCGCGCCGACAACGGCGCCGTGCGCTCGAAGGCGAGGAAATCCTGCGCCGCCTCCTCCTCGCGGCCAAGTGCGACGAGCGCGCCGCGCAGCGCGAACCAGACGTCCTCGTCGGACGGCGCCAGCGCCCGCGCGCGCTGCAGGCACGGCAGCGCCAGGTCGAAGCGCCGGCGCGCCGCGTGCGTCAGCGCGAGGTTGCCGAGCGCCTCGACCGCGTCGGGCGCCAGCGCCAGCGCGCGCTCGAAGTGCTCCTGCGCCTCGGCGTAGCGGCGCTGCCGGTAGGCGAGTTGTCCCAGCGCCAGCGGCGGCGCCGGCCACTCGGGGCGCAGGCGCTGCGCGGCGGCGAGGGCGTCTGCGGCCGCATCGTGCTCGTCGCTGCCGAACAGCAGCACGCCGAGGTTGTAGCGCAGGTCGGCGCGCGCGGGCGCCAGCGCGATCGCCTCGCGGTACGCGGCGACGGCGGCGGCGGTTCGGCCCGCGGCCGCCTCCGTCGTGGCCTCTTCGAGCCAGTCGCGCAGCGCCTTCATGCGCCGGTGGTGGTGGCGTCGCGCGGCCGCGCGTGGCGGCGCCAGCCGCGCAGGAACCAGGCGTAGGCGACGACGTAGAGGCAGAGCACCAGCGCGAAGGCGAGCCGCAGCCCGCCCGCGACGTCGAGGCCGAGCGCGCCGCGCGCCGCGTCGACGACGACGCCGATGCCCCATTGCGCGGCAAAGCTGGTCGCGAACATCAGCAGGTTCATCGCCGTGTTGGCGCGGCCGGTCAGCTCGCGCGGCAGGCCGTCGCTCAGCACCGTGAACCCGAGCACGTTGACGACGACGCCCAGCCCGTACGCCGGCCACCACAGGTACGATCCGGGCACGCGGAAGACGATCGCGGCGAGCGCGAGCCCCGAGACCGCGAAGCCCGCGGCGAACAGGTGGCGCGCGGCGATGCCGCGGTGCGCGAGCCGGGTGGCGAACATGCCGATCGCGAGGTAGCCCGTCAGCATCGCGCCGCCCATCGCCAGCAGGTGGTCCGCCGCGACTGCGCGCGAGCCGCCCTCGACCTCCATCAGCCACGGCACCGACCACAGGCCCTGGATGGCCATGAAGGAGCCGATGCCGAACGCCGCCAGCGGGACGATCCACCAGAAGCGCGGGTGCGCGAACACGCCTTTGACCCCGCGCCACTGCGCCGCGAAACCGGCGGCCTGCGGGTGCGGGTGCGCGGGCGTGTCCGGCACCCGCAGCCAGATCGCGACGGCAACCGCGAACGTCGCCGCCGCCAGCGCGTAGAAGACCGTGCGCCACGACACCACCGTCAGCGCGGCCGCCAGCGGGGCGGTGGCGAGCAGCGCGCCGCTGCCGCCGGCGACCATCATCCAGCCGCCGAGCGAGGCCTGCCGCTCGGGTGGATACCACGTCGAGATCGCCTTCAGCGGCGCCATCAGGCCGGCGGCACAGCCGGCGCCGATCAGCGCCCGCCCGGCCACCAGTCCGGACGCGCTTTGCGCGGTCGCGAACGCGATCGCGCCGACCCCGGCCAGTGCCAGCAGCGCGGGCTCGACGCGGCGCGGACCATAGCGGTCGAGCAGCATGCCGACCGGGAGCTGCATCGCGGCGAAGGCGACGAAGTACGCGCCCGTGAGAAAGCCCAATGCGCCCGGCGTCAGCGCCAGCTCGCGGGTGAGGTCCGGCGAGATCACCGCGTTCGCCATCCGGAACGTGTACGACAGCAGGTAGCCGGCCGCGAACGGAAGGTACAGGTGCGCAAAGCGCGGCGCGGGCGCGGGGGACGGGATCGGCACGGGGATCGGCGGCTGTGACGGCGGGACCGGAAACGGCAGCGGGACCGCGCATTATCGCCGAGGACGCGGCCGGACTATCATGATGACGCCGGCGTCGCTGCGGCCATCGCAGGCGCCGCGGGCACCGGGCGTCGGTCAGTGGCCGGGGCAGGCGCTGCTGCTCCGACCCCATCGGCCCGAACGTCTCGCTTGCGGCGCAGTCGACCCTCGAAAGGAGGACGCGATGAAGCTCGAAGGCTCCTGCCACTGCGGTGCCGTGCACTTCTCGGTCGAGTCGCACACGCCGGTTCCGTTCATGCGCTGCTACTGCTCGATCTGCCGCAAGACCGCGGGCGGCGGCGGGTATGCGATCAACATCATGGGCGAGGCGCCGACGCTGCGCATCCGCGGCACGCGCAACATCGGCGTCTACCAGGCGCGCCTTGCCGCCGCCGGCGGCGGGCGCCGCGTCAGGTCGCCGGCGAAGCGGCATTTCTGCGCGCGCTGCGCGAGCGCGCTGTGGGTCGCGGACCCGCAGTGGCCGGAATGGATCTACCCGTTCGCGTCGGCGATCGACACGCCGCTGCCGAAGCCGGCGGAGGGCGTCGAGCTGATGCTGAACTACGCCGCGCCGTGGGCCGAGGTCCCCTCCGGCCCGCAGCACGCGCACTTCGCCGAGTATCCGGAAGAGTCGATCATCGACTGGCACCGCAAGCGGGGGCTGGTCGTCGCGTGATCCGCCGCCGGCGGCCCGCACCGTCGCGGCCCGCGCGACGCTTCAGGTGAACGTCAGCTCGAGCCCGCCGAGGCCGAGCGCGCCGTAGTCGCTCGTCCACGTCTCGCCCGGCGCCACCGGCCAGGCGTCGGTGACGGTGCCGGTGGTGATCACCTCGCCGGCCGCGAGCGGCGGCGCCCACGGCTGGGTGGCCAGCACCCGCGCGAGGTGCGCCAGCGCGAGCGCGGGGCTGCCGAGAACGTTGGCGCCCACCCCGGTGTCGACCAGCGCGCCGCCGCGGCGCAGCTGCAGCGCGAACGTCGGCAGCGCCGCGGCGACGGCCGCGCGGTTGCCCGCGGTGAGCGCGACCGGCGGCCCGATGACGAGCGCGCCGTGCAGCCCGAACGCGGCGGTGCAGTCGGCGGCGGTGAACTTCCAGTCCGGAAAGTGACTCTGGACGATCTCGAAGCCGGGCGCGATCCACTCGACGCACTCGAGGATCGCCTCGGGATCGTCGACCGGCGGCACCGGCGCGCTCAGCCGGAACACGACCTCGGGCTCGATGCGCGGCTGCACCAGTCCGGCGAGCGGGCGCGAGGCCCGGCCCGTGGGCGCGAGCTGCACGGTGCGGGTCCAGGCGTGCGCCCACATCGGCTGGTAGACGCCGTAGCGCGCCCAGATCGTGCGGTTGGTGAACCCGATCTTGCGCGCCGCCGGCCGCCAGCCCTGCGCGCGCCGGCGCCGTTCGATCTCCGCGAGCACCTCGTACGCGGCGGCGACGTCGAAGCCCGGCGCGCCGGCGCTGATCGGCGCCAGCGTCGTCGCGCTGTCGTACGCCGCGATCAGCCGGTCGGCGATCGCGTCGATCTCGGCGCGGGTCACGCCGTCGGCTCCGGACTCGGGCGTGGCCTGCCGACGCGCGTCACCGGGCGCGCTGCGGATCCCGCGGCAGCATGGCGACGGGCGTCATCGCACGCGCTCCGCCCCCGTTTCAGCATGCCGTTGCACGTCATCCGCGTCGCTCCAGCCGCCGCCCCAGCGAGGTCCAGCCGACGAACGCGGCGGTGGCGGCGACCATGCCGACACCGACCGCAGCCACCGCGCCGACTACGCCGTCGAGCGCGATCCAGTCCACCAGCCCCCACGCCGCGACCGCGCCGAGCGTGCCGCAGACGGCGATGCCGACGAGCCGACCGGGCAACGAATTCATGCGGGACTCCACAGCCGCGCGACGCGCGCGCGCCGGATGGCGGCATCGCGGGTCGCGAGCGGCAAGGCGTGGGCGCGGGCCGTGGCGACGATCAGCCGGTCGGCGGGATCGCCGTGGAAACCCGACGGCAGACCGTCGAGTGCGAGCACCACGTCGCGGTCGAGCGGCAGTACCGAGAGCATCCGTTCGTCCGTCGCGCGCGTAAGCCATTCGGCGAACGGCAGCGGCAGATCGAGACGCCCCCGGGCATGCAACACCTGCGCTTCCCACATGCTGATGGCCGGGAGGCCGAGCCCGCGCGCTTCCGCCGCCGCGTCGAGTGCGGCTCGCTCGGCGCGGGTCAGCGGCGATGCTGGCGTCAGCCACCAGATCCACATGTGGGTGTCCAGCAGCACCTTCAACGCAAGGCCTCGAAGTCATCGTCGCGCAGCGCCGACTCGCCCGGCTCGGCCAGCAGTCGCCCGCCGAGCGAACGAAGCTGCACCCAGGGCCGCGGCGCGTCGCTCGCCGACGCGACGGATGACGGCGCCACACGGACCACGACCTTGCCGCGGCGGGTGATCGCGACCACCTGGCCGGTCTTCTCGACGCGGCGGATGATCTCAAGGCAGCGCTGCCTGAACTCGGTGACCGAAATGTCCATTTCGTGATTGTAAATGACCATTGCGACGCCGGGCAACCCGCACCGGACACTTGCCGACCGGCGCGCCGACCACGTATAACATCCGTTGCTCCCCCCGTCCTGCCGCCCGCCCGCCGATGACCGCCCCGCCCGCGCCCGCCGCGCTCACCGCCCGCGCCGCGGTGCAGCGCCTGGTCGCCTCGCAGATCCGCGAGGTGGCCAATGCCGGCATGGACGACCCGGCGATCCTGGCGTTCTGGTTCGGCGAGCCCGACGAGGTGACGCCGGCGTTCATCCGCGACGCCGCGGCCGCGGCGCTCGCCCGCGGCGAGACGTTCTACACCGGAAACTTCGGCATCCCCGAGCTGCGCGAGGAGATCGCCGCGTACCTGTCGCGGCTGCACCGGCCGACCGCTGCCGACGGGATCGCCGTCACCGCCTCCGGCATGTCGGCGCTGATGCTGACGGTCGAGGCGCTGGTCGATCCCGGCGACCGCGTCGTCGTGGTGACGCCGGTGTGGCCGAACCTCACCGAGATTCCGAAGATCCTCGGCGCCGAGGTCGTGTGCGTCCCGCTCGCGTTCCGGCCGGCCGGGTGGACGCTCGATCTCGACCGCCTTCTCGACGCGCTGACGCCCGGGACGCGCGCGCTCATCGTCAACTCGCCCAACAACCCCACCGGCTGGACGCTCGATGCCGGCGACCAGCGGGCAATCCTCGCGCACTGCCGCCGGCTGGGCATCTGGATCGTCGCCGACGACGTCTACGAGCGGCTGTCGTTCGCCGACGCCGGCACCGCTGTCCCCTGCGCCCCGTCGTTCCTCGACCACGCCGCGCCGGACGACCGCGTGGTCAGCACCAACAGCTTCTCCAAGTCGTGGCTGATGACCGGCTTTCGCCTGGGCTGGATCGTCGCGCCGCGGCGCGCTGATGCCCGACCTCGGCAAGCTGATCGAGTACAACACCTCCTGCTCGCCGGTGTTCGTGCAGCGCGCCGGCGTGGTCGCGCTGCGCGACGGCGAGCCGACGATCGCGCACACGCTCGCCCGCTATCGCCGGGCGCGCGACCTGCTGCTGCGCGAGTTGAACGCGATCCCGCGCATCGAGGCGGCGCCGCCGGCCGGCGCGATGTACGCGTTCTTCCGCGTCGACGGCGTCACCGACAGCCTCGCGTTCTGCAAGCGGCTGGTGCGCGAGGCGAACCTGGGGCTCGCCCCCGGCAGCGCGTTCGGACCCGAAGGCGAGGGCTACGTCCGCTGGTGCTTCGCCGCCAGCGAAGCGCGGCTGGCCGACGGCGTGGCGCGGCTGTCGCGCTTTCTCGCCGGCTGATTGCGGCCGCTTCCCCGACCCGCCCATGGCCCCGTTCGCAATGTCGACCGCCCGGCGCGCGGCGCACGCTCTCGCGCTGCTCCGCCTGCGCCGCCGCGCTCGCCGCGGCCGCCGAGCCCGTCGAGCTCTTCTCGCCGCAGGGCACCGTCAAGGGCGTTCGGCAGGCGCGCGCGCGCTTCGCCGCGCCGATGGTGCCCTTCGGCGATCCGCGCGAGCTCGACCCCTTCGTCGTCGACTGTCCGACGCAGGGCCGCGGGCATTGGGCCGACATGAAGAACTGGGTCTACGATTTCGCGCAGGACCTGCCCGCCGGCGTGCGCTGCAGCTTCACGCTCAAGCCGGGGCTCAGGTCGCTCGACGGCCAGGCGCTGGAAGGCGAGGCGAATTTCGAGTTCGACACCGGCGGGCCGGCGATCGTCCGCAGCCTGCCGTATGAAGGCAACAAAATCGACGAGAACCAGGTCTTCATCCTCGGCCTCGACGCGCCGGCGAGCGCGGCCTCGATCGCGGAGCACGCCTGGTGCGCCGCAGCCGGCATCAACGAGCGCATTCCGGTGCGTGTCGTCGGCGGCGAGGTGCGCCGCGTGCTGCTCGATCACCGCAAGGCGTTCGCGGCGAGTTACCTGCGGGTGCTGCTGCTCGACGCCGGCACCGGCCGCAGCCGCGCGTTCGCGTTCACGCTGCCCGCCACCGGCAGCGACGAGGACCGTTTCCGGCAACTGCGCGACGCCCCCGATTCGCCGCTGGTGACGCTCGCCTGCGCGCGCACCCTGCCGCTCGGGCGCCGAGGTCAAGCTGGTCTGGGGCCGCGCCATCGCGGCGGCGAGCGGGGTCGCCACCACGGCCGACCAGGCGCTGGCGTTCAAGGTGCGCCCCGCGTTCCGCGCCGCATTTTCCTGCGAGCGGGTGAACCGCAACGCGCAGTGCCTGTCGCTGCGGCCGCTGACGCTGTCGTTCACCGCGCCGATCGCGCGCGGCGATGCCGCGCAGGTCCGGCTGGTCGACGCGGCCGGCAAGGTCTACGAGGCGAAGCTGCCGAAGGGCGGCGACAACGACGGCGTCGACGCGGTGAGCTTCGGCCCCGGCCTGCCGGAGAGCACGGCGTTCCGGCTCGAGGTGCCGGCCGGGCTGGTCGACGACGCCGGCCGCACGCTCACCAACGCCGCGACGTTTCCGCTGAAGGTCGCCACCGACGCGCTGCCGCCGCTGGCCAAGTTCCCCGCCGATTTCGGGATCCTCGAAAGCCGGCTGCCGGGAGGGGCGACACCGCTGCTGCCGGTGACGGTGCGCAACCTCGAGCCGACGATCGCCGGCGCCGTCGGGACGCTCGGCAAGCCCGGCGCGAAGGAAGGTTCCGCCGCGGCGCCGGCCGCAGCGTCCTCCGGCGCCATCCCCGGCCGGATCGCCCGGGTCAAGCCGGGCGAGGAAATGCGCGTCGTCGAGTGGCTGCGCCGCGTCGACGCCGGCAGCCGCATCGAGCGCGAGTGGGACGACAAGACCGGGCGCTCGACGGTGGTGCGCCACGGCGGCGCGCACTCGATCTTCATGCCGGGCGACGAACGCACCGCCATCGCGGTGCCGAAGCCGCTCGGCGCGAAGGCCTTCGAGGTCATCGGCATCCCGCTCGCCGCACCCGGCTTCTACGTCGTCGAGCTGGCGAGCCCGCGCCTGGGCGCCGCGCTGTTCGGCGAGCGCAAGCCGTATCTACGTGCGCACCGCGGCGCTGGTCACCAACCTCGCCGTGCACTTCAAGCTCGGCCGCGAATCGTCGCTGGTCTGGGTGACGCGGCTCGACGACGGCAAGCCGGTCGAGGGCGCGCGGGTCGACGTGCGCGACTGCGCCGGCCGCCGCTACTGGAGCTCGACCACCGGCGCCGACGGCCTCGTGCTCATCGGCAAGGCGCTCCCCGGCCGCGACCGGCTGCCCGACTGCAACACCGATGGGCGCACCGAGTACTTCGTCACCGCGCGCCTGGAGCAGGACCTCGCGTTCGCGTTCTCCGACTGGGGCGAGGGCATCGCGCCCTGGCGCTTCAACGTGCCGACGGGACGCTGGGACGGGCCCTTCGTCGCCCACGCGGTGCTCGACCGCACGCTGCTGCGCGCCGGCGAGACGGTGTCGATGAAACTGTTCGTGCGCCGGCAGACGGGCGACGGCTTCGCGCTGGTGCCGCGCGCGCCGCTGCCGGCGACGCTCGACCTGCGGCACCGCGGCTCCGAGCGCAAGTACATGGTGCCGGTGCGCTGGCAGAGTGCGCAGCACGGCGAGGCGGCGTTCGCCATCCCGCCGGATGCGCTGACCGGCACCTACGACATCGTGCTGCGCGACACGCTCGCGGCCGACCGGCGCGAGCCGCAGGAGCGGCGCGCCGGCGAGTTCCGGGTCGAGGCGTTCCGCGTCCCGCTGCTGCGCGCGCGGCTGCAGCCGGTGGCCATGCCGTGGGTGCGGCCGAAGGCGATCGCCTTCGACGTGCAGGTGAGCCACCTGTCGGGCGGCGGCGCGGGCGGGCTGCCGGTGCGGCTGCGCACCGCGCTCGCGCCGCGCACGACGAGCTTCCCCGACTTCGAGGGTTACGCCTTCGCGACCGGCAACGTGACCGCGGGTCGCGAGGAGCGCGGCGACAGCGTCGCGCGTTTCGACGGTTACCTCTTCGCCGGCGTCGACGCCGGCGAAGAGGACCAGGACCGGGCCGGCGCCGCCGCGCCGGCCGCCGGCAACACGAAGAGCTTCACGCTCGACGCCACGGGCGGCGGGCGCATCACGGCCGACGTGCCGGCCGCGATTCCGGCCGGGGATTCCGGCGACGGCCGCGGCGCGCGCGACGTGCCGCAGGATCTCGTCGCCGAGCTCGCCTACCGCGACCCCAACGGCGAGACGCTGACCGCGGCGACCCGCGTGCCGCTGTGGCCGTCGCGCGTGCTGCTCGCGGTCAAGCCCGACAGCTGGGCGGCGGCGAAGGACCGGCTGAAGTTCACCGTCGCCGCGGTCGACCTCGCGGGCAGGCCGGCGGCCGGCCTGCGCGTGCGCGTCGACGCGTTCAAGCGCGAGTACTACTCGCACCGCCGCCGCCTGATCGGCGGCTTCTACGCCTACGACTACGGCAGCGAGACCACGGCCGTCGGCAGCGGCGAGCTGTGCGCGGGCGAGACCGACGCCCACGGTCTGCTCGCCTGCGACGTGACGCCCGCCTGCGGCGGGCGACCTCATCCTGCGCGCGCAGGCGCAGCGACGCCGACGGCAACGCCGCCGTCACCCGCGCCGACGCCTGGGTCGCCGCCGACGAGGAATGGTCGTTCGCCGGCTCCGACAACGACCGCATCGACCTCTTGCCCGAACGCAAGCGCTACGAGCCGGGCGAGACGGCGCGCTTCCAGGTGCGCACGCCGTTCAAGGAAGCGACGGTGCTGGTCACGGTCGAGCGCGAGGGCGTGCTGGAGGCGTTCGTGCGCACGCTCGAGCGCACCGACCCGGTGCTCGAGGTGCCGATGAAGGGCAGCTATGCGCCGAACGTGTTCGTCTCCGCGCTGCTGGTGCGCGGGCGCATCGGCGGCGTCGCGCCGACCGCGCTGCTCGACCTCGCCAAGCCCGCGTACAAGATGGGCCTCGCCGAGGTGCGCGTCGGCTGGGCCGCGCACGAGCTCGGCGTGAAGGTCACGCCGGATGCCGCCGCCTACCCGGTGCGCGGCAAGGCGAAGGTGGCGATCGCGGTCCGGCGCGCCGACGGCAGCGCGCCGCCGCCCGGCGCCGAGGTCGCGCTCGCCGCGGTCGACGAGGGGCTGCTCGAGCTGTGGCCCAACGAATCGTGGAAGCTGCTCGACGCGATGATGACCCGGCGCGGCGAGGAGGTCGAGACCGCGACCGCGCAGATGCAGGTGATCGGGCGCCGGCACTTCGGCCGCAAGGCGGTGCCCGCGGGCGGCGGCGGCGGCCGCCAGCCCACGCGCGAGCTCTTCGACACGCTGCTCGCGTGGCGCGCGCGCGTGCCGCTCGACGCCGCCGGCGACGCCAGCGTCGAGATCCCGCTCAACGACTCGCTGACCGGATTTCGCATCGTCGCGGTGGCGAGCGCCGGGGCCGGGCTGTTCGGGACCGGCGAAGCGTCGATCCGCAGCACGCAGGACCTGATGCTGCAGGCCGGGCTGCCGCCGCTGGTGCGCGAGGGCGACCGCTTCCGCGCCGGCGTCACCGTCCGCAACGCGTCGCAGGCCACGCAGCGCGTCACCGTCACCGCCGGCTTCACGGCCGCGCCCGGTCGCGCCGGCCCGGCGCTGGCCGCGCAGGAGGGGACACTCGCCGCCGGGCGAGGCGCGCGAGCTCGGCTGGGACGTCAGCGTTCCCGCCGGAACCGGTCGGCTCGAGTGGCAGATCGGCGCCACCGCCCGGGTCGAGGGCCAGACCGCGCCCGTGCGCGACGCGCTCAAGGTCACGCAGAAGGTGATCGCCGCGGTGCCGGCGCGCACCTTCGAGGCCACGCTGCTGCAGCTCGACGCGCCGCGCGAGATCGCCGTCGCGCGCCCCGCCGACGCGCTGCCCGGCCGCGGCGGGATCGCCGTGCGGCTGCAGGCGCGGCTCGGCGGCGACCTGCCCGGCGTGCGCGAGTACCTCGAGCGCTATCCGTACACCTGCTTCGAGCAGCGGGTCTCGACGGCGGTCGGGCTGGGCGACGCGAAGCGCTGGGACGCGCTGATGCGTGCGCTGCCGGGTTACCTCGATCGCGACGGGCTGGTCAAGTACTTCACGCTGCTGCGCGACGGCGACGATGCGCTGACCGCGTACGTGCTCGCGATCGCCGACGAGGCCGGCTACGCGATCCCGGCGGAACTGCGCGCCCGGATGGAGCAGGCGCTGGTCGCGTTCGTCGAGGGCCGCATCGTCCGCGCGTCGCCGCTGCCCACCGCCGACCTCGCGATCCGCAAGCTCGCCGCGCTCGCGGCGCTGGCGCGGGGCAAGGACCCGATCAAGCCGGCGTGGCTCGACAGCATCGCCATCGAGCCCGACCTGTGGCCGACGTCGGCGGTCATCGACTGGACGCTGCTGCTCACGCGCGCCCCGGCGCTGCCGCAGCGCGACGCGCGGCTGGAGCAGGCGCACGGGATCCTGCGCGCGCGGCTGGATTTCCGCGGGACGACGCTGCGCTTCTCGACCGAGAAGAGCGACGCGCTGTGGTGGCTGATGGTCTCCGCCGACGTCAACGCCAACCGGCTGCTGCTGGCGGTGATGGACGCGCCGCAGTGGCGCGAGGACCTGCCGCGGCTCGCCACCGGCGCGCTGGGGCGCATGCAGCGCGGCCACTGGAACACGACGGTGGCCAACGCCTGGGGCGTGCTGGCGCTCGCGCGCTTCGCGCAGCGCTTCGAAGCGGCGCCGGTGACCGGCACCACCACCGCGACGCTCGGCGGCGAGCACTTCGAGCACGCATGGCAGGACGCGACCGGCAGCGCGGCGTTCGCGCGCACGCTCGCGTGGCCCGCGGCGCCGGAGAGCCTCGCGCTGCGCCACGACGGCACCGGGGCGCCGTGGGTCGGCGTGCGGAGCATCGCGGCGATCCCGCTCACCGCGCCGCTCGCCAGCGGTTTCGCGGTCGCGCGCAGCGTGACCCCGGTGGAGCAGCAGGTGCCGGGGCGCTGGAGCCGCGGCGACGTCGCCCGCGTGCGCCTCGCGATCGACGCGCAGTCCGACATGACCTGGGTCGTGGTCAGCGACCCGATCCCCGCCGGCAGCGCGGTGCTCGGTCGCGGCCTCGGCGGCGACTCGACGCTGTCCACGGCCGGCGAGCGGCGCCAGGGCGCGGTCTGGCCGGCGTTCGAGGAGCGGACGTTCGAGGGCTTCCGCGCGTATTACCGCTACGTGGCCAAGGGCCGCTTCGTCGTCGAGTACACGCTGCGCCTGGACAATCCCGGCAGCTTCGGGTTGCCGCCGACGCGGGTCGAGGCGATGTACGCGCCGGAGATGTTCGGCGAAGCGCCGAATGCGCCGTGGACGGTGCAGCCGTGAAAACGCGGGCGGGGAACCCGGCGCGTAGTCCGGGGTGTAACCCGGTGTGTAGCCCGGCGTTGAGCGGAGCGAAACCCGGGTGGGCGCTTCGACCGAGGCGCCCACCCGGGTTTCGCTTCGCTCAACGCCGGGCTACGGAATGCCGGGCTACGAGTTTGCGCGTTCGCGGCATTGCTGGCGGCGACGGCGCTGGCGCACGCCGCCCCGACGCCACCGCTGCCGACCTTCGCCGGCGTGCGCGCCGCGTTCGTGTCCTCCGACGCCGTGCTCGTCGACCGTCACGGCGAGCCGCTGGCGGAGCGGCGCGTCGACCATCAGCTGCGCCGGCTCGACTGGGTGCCGCTGCCGGAGATCTCCCCGGCGCTGTCGAGCGCGCTGATCGCGGCCGAGGACCGGCGCTTCCTCCAGCACCACGGCGTGGACTGGCAGGGCCTCGCCGGCGCGGCCTGGGACAGCGTCTGGCGCACGCTCGACGGGCGGCGCGTGCGCGGCGGCTCGACGCTGACGATGCAGCTCGCCGGCCTGCTCGACCCCGCGCTCGCCGCCGGGGGCGCGCGGCGCACGCTCGGCCAGAAATGGGACCAGGCGCAGATGGCGCTGGCGCTGGAGCGGCAGTGGTCGAAGGCGGAGATCCTCGAGGCCTACCTCAACCTCGTGCCCTACCGCGGCGAGCTCGTCGGCCTCGACGCGGCGGCGCGCGGGCTGTTCGGCAAGACGGCCGCCGGGATCGACGCGCGCGAGGCCGCGCTGCTGGTGGCGCTGCTGCGCGGCACCCGCGCGCCGGCGCGGATCGTCGCCGAGCGCGCCTGCGGCGTCGCCGCGCAGGCCTCGCCGGAGGTGCCCTGCGCCGAGATCCGCTCGCTGGCCACGGCGACGCTCGGGGGCCGCTACCGGCTGGCGCCGCGCTGGAACCTGGCGCCGCACCTCGCGGTGAAGCTGCTCCGGCAGCCGGGCGAGCGCGTGACGACCACGCTCGACGCCGGCGTCCAGCGCCACGCCGTCGCCGTGCTGCGCGACCAGCTGGCCGAGCTCGACGGCCACGGCGTCGAGGACGGCGCGATCGTCGTCCTCGACAACGCGACCGGAGACGTGCTCGCCTGGGTCGGCAGCAGCGGCGAGCGCTCGACGGCGGCGCGCGTCGACGGCGTGGTCGCGCCGCGGCAGGCGGGCTCGACGCTGAAGCCGTTCCTCTACGCGCTGGCGCTCGACGCACGGCTGCTCACCGCCGCGTCGCTGGTCGAGGACAGCCCGCTCACCATCGCCACCGAGCGCGGCCTCTACGCGCCGCAGAACTACGACCGCGACTTCCACGGCCTGGTCAGCGTGCGCACCGCGCTCGGCAATTCGCTCAACGTCCCGGCGGTGCGCACGCTGGGCCTGGCCGGCCTCGACCGCTTCCACCAGAAGCTGCGGGAGCTGGGCTTCGACACGCTGACCGAGCCCGACGAGCACTACGGCGCCGCGCTGGCGCTGGGCGGCGCCGACGTGACGCTGCTGGCGCTGGCCAACGCGTACCGCGCGCTCGCCAACGGCGGCGTCTGGGGCCCGACGCGCGTGCTGCCGGCGGCGGCGGGCCCCGCCCCGCGGCGCGTGTTCGGCGCCGACGCGAGCTTCGTCGTCGCCGACATCCTCGCCGACCGCGGCGCGCGCGCGCTCACCTTCGGCCTCGAGAACGCGCTGGCGACGGCGGTGCCCAGCGCGGTGAAGACCGGCACCAGCAAGGACATGCGCGACAACTGGTGCGTGGGCTTCACCGCGCGCTACACCGTCGGCGTGTGGGTCGGCAACTTCTCCGGGGCGCCGATGCACGACGTCTCCGGCGTGACCGGCGCGGCGCCGATCTTCCGCGACCTCGTCGCGTTCCTGCACGCCGGCGGGGCGCCGCCGCGCGCCGCGCCGCCGGCGGGCCTGGTCCGGGCGAGCGTGCGCTACGATCCGGCGCTCGAGCCCGAGCGCGAGGAGTGGTTCCTGCGCGGGACCGAGATGGCGCTGGTGCGCGGCACCGGCGGCGCGACGACGCCGCGCATCCGCTATCCGGCGGCGGACACGATCATCGCCGTCGATCCCGACCTGCCGCCGGGCCGGCAGCGCGTCGTGTTCGAGGCCGCCCCGGCGGTGCCCGGGCTGGCGTGGCGGCTCGACGACGCCGTGCTGCCCGACGAGCGCGGCCGCGCGTCGTGGACGCCCCGGCCCGGCCGGCACACGCTGGCGCTCGAGGATGCGACCGGCACGACGCTCTCGCGCGTCGCCTTCGAGGTCCGCGGCGATCCCGCGGCCGTCATCGACGAACCGGACCCGTAGCCCGGCCACGGATGGCCGCCGACCGCGCCATCCCGGGGCCCGGCGCACCCCCGGGGTGCGAAAAAACCGGAATCGTCGGATAATTGACCTCCCCATTCGAGGAGGCCCCCCATGAGCGAGCAACGAGAAGTCGTCATCCTTTCCGGCGTGCGCACCGCGATCGGCGATTACGGCGGCAGCCTGAAGGACATCGCGCCCGCCGACCTGGCGGCACGCGTGGTCAAGGAAGCGGTCAGCCGCGCCAAGATCGACCCCAAGGACGTCGGCCAGTGCGTCATCGGCAACGTCATCCACACCGAGCCGCGCGACATGTACATCTCGCGCCTCGCCTGCGTGAACGGCGGCCTGCCGCACGACACCGGCGCCTTCACCGTCAACCGGCTGTGCGGCAGCGGCTTCCAGGCGATCGTCTCGGCGGCGCAGTACATCCTGCTGGGCGAGACCGACGCCGCGGTCGCCGGCGGCGCCGAGAGCATGAGCCGCGCCGTCTACGCGTCGCTGACGCAGCGCTGGGGCGCGCGGATGGGCGACTCCAAGATGATGGACATGATGGTCGGCGCGCTGACCGACCCGTTCGACACCATCCACATGGGCGTCACGGCCGAGAACGTCGCCGCCAAATGCGGCCTCAATCGCGACGCAGCAGGACGCGTTCGCCGTCGAGAGCCACAAGCGCGCCGCGGCGGCGATCGCCGCCGGGCACTTCAAGAGCCAGATCATGCCCGTCGAGTTGAAGACCCGGAAGGGCACCGTGGTCTTCGACACCGACGAGCACGTCCGCGGCGAGTCGTCGATGGAGAGCATGGCCAAGCTCAAGGCCGTGTTCATCAAGGAGAACGGCACGGTCACCGCCGGCAACGCCTCGGGCATCAACGACGCCGCCTCCGCCGTGGTGCTGATGGAGAAGTCGGCCGCCGCGAAGAAGGGGCTGAAGCCGATGGCGCGGCTGGTCGCCTACGGCCACGCCGGCATCGATCCCAAGATCATGGGGCTGGGTCCCGTCTCGGCGGTGCAGCGGGCGCTGGCCAAGGCCGGCCTCAAGCTCGACCAGATGGACGTCATCGAGTCCAACGAGGCGTTCGCCGCGCAGGCGCTGGGCGTGGCGAAGGAGCTCGGGATGAACGCCGCCAAGGTGAACCCCAACGGCGGCGCCGTCGCGCTCGGCCACCCGATCGGCGCGACCGGCTCGATCCTGACGGTCAAGGCGATGTACGAGCTGCACCGCACCGGCGGGCGCTACGGGCTCATCACGATGTGCATCGGCGGCGGGCAGGGCATCGCCGGGGTCATCGAGCGGATGTAGAGCCGGGCGCGCGCCCCGGCCGCGGATCCGGCGCGGCACTTCGCGGGAACCGGCATTGCGCAAAGACCCCACGGCCGACCGTGGGGCCTTTTTTTGGCGGAATCGACGAGGGTGAACGCACGCAAGGAGCGCCCGCGCGTTAACCGCCAGCGGCCGCCCGCGAACCGCGCCACGAAACCGTCGCGGCGAAGAGAGGTCGCGTACGCCAGCATAGACTGGATGCAGGGTTCCTTCCAGGCTGAATGGGGCGCGCCGTCGCCGTGCTGCGCGACAACTTGCAGGCGCGAATATCAGGCCGGCCGGAGGGGATGATGGGCGACGAATTGGCCAGGATCAACGAACGGCTTGCCGAGCTGGAGGCCGAATCGGCCAGCCTGCGGGAGGGGTATCTGGTCGTCAACAAGCGCTACGCCGGCGCCATCTCCTCCCTCCGATCGCTGACCATGCACGCAGAGATGCCGCGGTCAGGGCGGCGACCTCGGCGGCCAGCTCCCTGCTGGCGAGCCGCAAATCGGCAGCAGCGGCGACGGCCGCGGCGAGCAGGGAGGCGACCGAGGCTGCCGAGGCGGCGGCTGAGGCGGCGGCAGCGGCGGCCGAGGCAGCATCGGAGGCAGCAGTTGCGGCCACCGCAGCGGCCGCAGCCGCAGCGGCCGCGGTCGCGCAGCAGGCGGAGGAACTCTCACTGCAAGCGTCCGCACAGGCGGCCGAGGCGGCGCGGCAAGCCGCCATATCGGCGGCTGATGCCGTCAAGGCGGCGCACGAGGCTGCGCGGCGGCCAGCAGGGCCCGCAAGTAGGCCGGAGGGGAGAACGCCGAGGCCGCGCATGAGCGAAATCGTCCAGGACCTCGGCGAGTCGCGGCTGCTGACGATCTTCGACGCAGGGAATCATCGGCCTGGCCAAGATGAGCCTCACCGGGAGCCTCATTCGCGTCAACGACCGGTTCTGCGAAATTGCCGGGCTCCCGCGCGAGTAGCTGATAGGAACGCCGTTTGCGGACGCCGCGATCGCCGAGGACCGGACGAGCGCGCGGACGGCGCTCGATCAGCTGCTGGCCGGTGGCGGCCCGCGCACGATCCAGCAGCGCTATTCCCGCGCGGACGGCGGGCTCGTCTGGGCCACCGCCGCCGTCACGCTGATCCGCGATGAGGACGGCCGTCCGCTCCAGTTCGTCGCGCTGGTGCAGGACATCACCGCGCACAAGCGGTCGGAGACTCACGTCAAGGAAGGCCGGGAGAGCCTGCAGTTGGCGATGGAAGGGGCCCGACTCGGGGCGTGGCACTGGAACATCCTCACCGACCGGTGGCGGGCGTCGGAGGTCTGCCGCTCGTACTTCGGGGTATCGCCCGATGCACCGATGAGCCGCGAGACGCTGCTGTCCAAGGTGCCCCCGGGAGAGCGCAAGCGGGTCGAGCAGGCCTTGTCCGAATCGCTCGCCACCCTTGGGCACTACGGCGAAGAATTCCGGGTGATCTGGCCGGACGGGTCCGAGCACTGGCTCGCGGCCTCGGGGCGAACGTTTGGTTTTCCCGACGGCACTCCCGAGCGCATGGAAGGGGTGGTCAGCGACATCACCGACCGCAAGGCGGCGGAGGCCGCGCTGATCGAGGCCAAGGAAGCCGCAGAGGCAGCCAACGCGGCCAAGAGCGCCTTCCTGGCCAACATGAGCCACGAGTTGCGCACCCCGCTCAACGCCATCAGCGGGCTGTCGTACCTGCTGAAGCGCTCCAGCCTGACGCCGCAACAGATCGACCGCGTGGACAAGATCGGCGGCGCGGGACAGCACCTTCTGGAGACCATCAGCGCCGTCCTCGACCTGTCCCGGATCGAGGCGGGCAGGATGGAGTTGCACGAGACGGTCGTCAGCGCCGAAGCGCTGATCGGCAAAGTCGTCGCCATGCTCGGCGAGCGGGCCGAGCGCCAAGGGGCTGAAGCTCGACGTCGACACGTCGATGCGGCTGCCACCCGGTGCTCGGGCGATCCCGTGCGCCTGGAGGAGGCGCTGCTCAACTTCGCCGCCAACGCCGTCAAGTTCACCGCGACCGGCAGCGTCACCCTGAGCTGTCGGCTCGACGAGGAGTCCGCCGACAGCGCGTTGCTCCGCTTCGAGGTGCGGGACACAGGCATCGGCATCGCGCCGGAGGTCGTGCCACGGTTGTTCGCCGCCTTCGAGCAAGTCGACAGCTCGCTCACCCGGCAGTACGGGGGTACGGGCCTCGGCCTCGCCATCGCCCGCAAGCTCGCTCGGCTGATGGGCGGTGACGCCGGGGTGGAGAGCCAGCTTGGCGTGGGCAGCACGTTCTGGTTCACGGCCCGGTTGAAGAAGGCGCTGCCGGCCGAACCTGCCGCCTGCCCGGCACCGGCGGCATCGGCTGAGGCAGTCCTCCGTCGCGACCATCACGGCAAGCGCATCCTGCTCGCCGAGGACGACCCATTGAATCGCGAGATCGTGCGGGAGCTGGCGCAACTCGCCGGGCTGTCCGTCGATTCGGCCAAGGATGGCGTGGAGGCCGTCGAAGCTGCCGGACGCACCGGCTACGACCTGATCCTGATGGACCTGCAGATGCCTCGCCTGAACGGGCTGGAAGCGACCCGCCGCATCCGCGCCACCGACCGTGGCGCCAACATGCCCATCATCGCCCTGAGCGCACTCGCTTTCGCGGAAGACCGGGGCAAGTGCCTGGAAGCGGGAATGAACGACTTCATCGCCAAGCCGGTCGAGCCGGAGGCGCTGTACAAGGTCCTCGTGAAGTGGCTGGCCCAATCGCATTGAACGCGCACGACCCTGCCGCAGTCCTCACCATCCTGTTCACGGACATCGAATCGAGCACCCGCCTGTGGGACCAGGACCGGGAGGGAATGTCGCGAGCGCTGGCCGCGCACGAGCGCTGGCGCGGGCGGTCGTCGACCTTGCCCGCCGGCGGCCGCCATGCGCGGATGATCGCACCCCGTCGAACCGGGCTTGACACCGGAGCATAATTCCATATAATTGGAAACATGGAAAAGAAAGCCGCCCTCGCGTCGCTGGCGGGCCTCGCCCAGGAGTCCCGGCTGGACATCTTCCGCGTGCTCGTCGAGCAGGGCCCGGAGGGCATGCCCGCCGGGGAGATCGCCGGGCGTCTGGGCATGGCCAACGCGACGCTGTCGTTCCACCTCAAGGAGCTCTCGCACGCGGGTCTCGTCACCGGCCGGCAGGCGGGGCGGTTCATCTACTACTCGGCCAATTTCTCCACGGTGAACGCCCTGGTGGATTACCTGACCGAGAACTGCTGCAAGGGCGCGAGCTGCGTGGTCGGCTGCGTGCCGTCACCGCAACGCAAGAGGAAGGTTTCATGAAGCGATTCCATGTGCGCTGACAAGTACTGGGTGACCGATCCCGCGGGCATCTGCTGAGCGGGCGCGTCTACAACGTCCTCTTCCTGTGCACCGGAAACTCGGCCCGCAGCATCATCGCCGAGACCCTGCTGAACGCGATGGGCAAGGGCCGGTTCCGCGCCTACAGCGCCGGCAGCCGCCCCGGCGGATCGATCAACCCGTACGTCGCCGAGTATCTCGAATCGGTGGGCATGAGCACCGCCGGGGCGCGCAGCAAGTCCTGGGACGAGTTCGCGCGGCCGGACGCGCCGAAGATGGACCTGGTCATCACGGTCTGCGACCAGGCGGCCGGCGAGGTGTGTCCGGTATGGCCGGGGATGCCGGCCAGGGCGCACTGGAGCGCCCCGGACCCCGCCGCGCACATGGACCAGCCGGACCGGGCTCGCGCGCTCGCCCGCGACGTGTTCCACCTGATGCAGCGGCGCATTTCGCTGCTGCTCAGCCTGCCGATGGCCACCCTGGATCGCATGTCCCTGCAGTCGCAGACTCGTCGGATCGCCGACGAGACCAGCGCGAGCAGGGTGTGACGTGACCGCCGCGGCGACCGCCGCGCCCTCCAGGCGGATGGGCGGCTTCGAGCGCAATCTGACGTGGTGGGTGCTCGGCTGCATCGCGGCCGGGATCGCCGCCGGCCAGCTGGTTCCCGACGTTCTTCCAGGCCGTGGGGCGCCTCGAGGTGGCCGAGGTCAACCTGCCGGTCGCGGTGCTCATCTGGCTGATGATCGTGCCGATGCTGCTGAAGGTGGACTTCGGCGCGCTGCACGAGGTGAGGAAGCAGTCGCGGGGCATCGGCGTGACGCTGTTCATCAACTGGGCGGTCAAGCCGTTCTCGATGGCGCTGCTCGCGTGGGTGTTCGTCCGCCACGTCTTCGCCCGCTGGCTGCCGGCCGACCAGCTCGACAGCTACGTCGCCGGCCTGATCCTGCTCGCCGCCGCGCCCTGCACGGCGATGGTGTTCGTGTGGAGCAACCTCGCGGACGGCGACGCCAACTTCACGCTGACGCAGGTGGCGCTCAACGACACGATCATGCTGTTCGCGTTCGCGCCGCTCGTCGGCCTGCTGCTGGGCATTTCGGCGATCACGGTGCCGTGGGCGACGCTCGCGACGTCCGTCGTGCTCTACATCCTCGTGCCCGTCGTCGTCGCCCAGCTGTGGCGGCGAAGCCTGCTGCGCGGCGGCGACACGTCGGCGCTCGACGCCGTCCTGGCGCGCCTGCACCCGGTGTCGCTTTCGGCGCTGCTGCTCACACTGGTGCTGCTGTTCGGCTTCCAGGGGCGGCAGATCCTCGACCAGCCGCTGATCATCGCGATCCTGGCCGTGCCGATCCTGATCCAGGTCTTCGCGAACTCGACGCCTCGCCTACTGGCTCAACCGGCGCCTTGGCGTCGCGCACAGCGTGGCGTGCCCGTCGGCGCTGATCGGGGCGAGCAACTTCTTCGAGCTGGCGGTGGCGACCGCCATCAGCCTGTTCGGCTTCGAGTCCGGCGCCGCGCTCGCGACCGTGGTCGGCGTGCTGATCGAGGTGCCGGTGATGCTGCTCGTCGTGCGGTTCGTCACGCGAACCAGGCGCTGGTACGAGCGTTCGCCCGCACTCGGCTAGGCGGCCGTGACGGACGCGCAGGCGCGTTCTCCCGGTGCCTGCCTAGGCCCCCGTTGCCGTCCCCTGGGGCGCAGGAATGGGCGGTCCGACCCGCCACCGGCGCTCGCCCGATCGTCGCCAGCTTCGCGACGTCGCATCCCGGTGCCGAGACCCCGCATTCGTCCCTCGTCCTCCGCCGGCAGCGCTTCCTCCATCGCGTGGAGCGAGAGCTCCACGCCGGAGCCTGCGGCCGGCTCGCCGCGCTCACTCTTCAGCTTGATGTTCAGCCGCAATTCGTTGGCGGAGTCGGCGTTGCGGATGGCGTCGTCGTAGCCGATGTGGCCCTCGTTGTAGAGCTCGAACAGCGCCCAGTCGAAGGTGCGCATGCCGAGTTCGCGCGACTTGCCCATGATCTCCTTGAGCTCGTTGAACTCGCCCTTGAGATATGCGGTCGGCGACGGTCGGCGTATTGATCAGGATCTCGATGGCGGGCCGGCGTCCGCTCCCGTCTTCGGTCGGTATCAGGCGCTGCGAAATGATCGCGCGCAGGTTGCCCGAGAGGTCCATCAGCAGCTGCTTCCGGCGCTCGTCGGGGAAGAAGTTGACGATGCGGTCGAGCGCCTGGTTGGCACTGTTGGCGTGCAGGGTGCCCAGGCACAGGTGGCCGGTCTCGGCGAACGCGATCGCATGTTCCATGGTGTCCGCATCGCGAATCTCCCCGATCAGGATCACGTCCGGCGCCTGGCGCAGCGTGTTCTTCAGCGCGTGATGCCACGAATGCGTGTCCACGCCCACTTCGCGGTGCGTGACCAGGCAGCGCCGGGACTGGTGCACGAATTCCACCGGATCCTCGACGGTGATGATATGACCGGCGGAGTTGCGGTTGCGGTGGTCGATCATCGCCGCCAGCGACGTGGATTTTCCCGACCCGGTCCCGCCGACGACCAGCACCAGCCCCCGCTTGTGCATGACGATCGACTTTCAGGCTCTCCGGCAATCCGAGCGTCTCGAAGCCGGGAATTTCCGCAGGTATCGTGCGGAAGACCATGCTGACGTGCTGCTGCTGAACCAGGACGTTCACGCGAAAGCGCGCCACGCCGGGAACGGAGATCGCGAAGTTGCACTCCATCTCGCGCGCGAACTCCTCGCGCTGGCGTTCGTTCATCATCGCGTGGGCGAGCTTGCGCGTGATTTCTCCGGTGAGCTTGCCGGACGGCAGCGGCTGCATGCTGCCGTGAACCTTGATGCTGGGCGGAAAATCGTTCGCGATGAACAGGTCGGAGGCGCCCGCCCCGCTCATTGCAGCGAGCAGTCGGTGCAGGAATTCGCGCGCTTGTTCGTCGTTGACGGTCGACATGGGGTTCCTCGTTTCCTCTCGCGCCGGTGTCGCGTGGTCCCGGTCCGCGGTCGTGCGGCAGTGGCGACGGTGTAGTCACTATTGTGCTCCCAGGGCGGGAGCGAATCTGTAGGTACTTGTACGGGCGCGCAGCGGGCGAACGTCAGGGCGCATGCCTACGCCGCCTCGTGGGTTCGAAGTGCGCCGCCTCGCGGTTGGCGGATTCGGGCGTCGAGGTTCAATCCTCGCAGGCGTCTGCCCAGTCGTCCTCGACGCCACCGATTCCCCGCGTCAACCGGTAGGTCCGGAAAATGTCGTCCAGTTCCACGTGAATTTCCTCGTCCATCGGCACGTCGAGGACGAGCATGCGCTCCAGCCAGCTGCATTGCGGGTAGAGGTAGGACATGGCGGCTCCAGAGGTTCGAATGCGGCGCGCGAGGAAGACCCGGCGTCGAACCGCGCGGACCGGCACCCGTGCTGTCGCGGAAGCCGATGGCAGGGAGCGGTCCTGACGCAGGAACAATTTCCCCGAAGACGCATCTGCGCGCCATCCGGAAAGCACGCACGCGTCCGTCGGGGCGCGCAACCCCCGACCGGGCGCAGGTCGCTGCTCGCTGATCGACGCGCGTACGGCATCCGCTTGCCGGGCGAGCAGTCCTGCATGAAGGTATTCGAGGCGGATTTGCCGGTCGACCCAGCCAAGCATCGCGAGGCATTCGTCGTCGAGCATCGACTCCGTCACCGCGTAGGCGCGAATCAACCGGCCAACGGCCGCGCAGTACCGGTCGACGCTCTCCGGATCGGCCGCGACGTCGGCCGGGCGATGCGCGATTTCCCTGGCCACTCTCGCGTCGATCCGAACCAGGCCGTGCGATGTTCGCTGCCGCCGGCGCCGCGCCGTACTGGCTCGCGAGGCTGGCGATTCGTCGCCACCAGCATCCGGATCGTCTCCGTCACCTCGAGCAGATGCGCGCGCCGCGCGCAGCACTGGCGCATGTGCGCGAGGATTCGCGTCGCCTGCGCCGACGTGCCGCGGCCCCACGCCGGCCCTTGGTCGAGATCGAACGTCGCATCCGTCATGTCTTCACCCGCGTCGAACGATGGTGCCACCCGTTCCCGGCGGTCCTCTCGAGGCTGGATATGATCGGCACAACGGCGCCTGGCGTGCGGCTCGAACTGCGCACGATGCCGTCGCAGGCCGCATTCGCTGCCGGCCGGTTGCCGCAACCGTTATTGATCGGCATTGTTGAACCAGAATGTCTTTTTGCGCGAGCGCGGCGGATCGACGAAGATCTTGATCGGATCGAGCGGCGATGCCCCGGTGCCCGGGGTCCCGAGCGGAACATTCGCGCCGGGGCCGCAACCGATGCAGAACGGCACGAACGCGTTGTCGACCTGCACGATCCCCCCCGTTGGCGACGGCGGAGGCCCGCCGCCGGTGAAAAGCGTGCTGGGCGTCTGCGCGGCGGCGGCGCCGCTGGCATAACTGAGCCGGTAGGCGCGGGCCTCGCCGAGGTTCGAGCAGGAGAGGTCCATCGGCAGCGATGCGTTCGGCCGGTTGGTGGCGAAGTAGACCGTGCCGGCGATGGCGAACGGCGCGTTGACCACTTTCTCGCCGTCGGTCAGCAGCGGGTAGTACCAGCCGGCGACGGCGTCATTCGCGACCGCGGCCATCGAGCTCCTCCGCGGGGACGGTCGCCGCATTCAGCAGTTTCGGAGTAGTCGCCGATCGTCGTCATTGCCGGGGCGGCGGTGGCGTTCTTGCCGGTCTTGAAATCCTTGAACATGTAGAAGCGGTTGTTGGACGCCGTCGCCAGAGGATCCTCGCGATCGCCGGAGCCCACCAGCACGGCATCGTAGTCGGCGGTTGCGACGACGTCCGCGCGGTACAGGAATTTCTCGCGCACGCCCGAGCCGTCGACCAGCTGCTTCGCCACGGCGAACTTGAACAGCTTCCAGTTGTCCGGGGTCGTCATCGTCGACGTCCATCCGCCACACGGTGCCGCCGGTGTCGGGCGCGTAGACGCGGTCGATGTAGCCGTCGCGGTCGCGGTCGAACAGGGTCACGTCGGCGGCGACGCTGCTGCCGATGGTGGAGGTCCCGTCCCAGCTGGTCTGGAAGAACTTCAGCACCGTCGGCGTCGTGGACGTGGCGTCGTTGCCGAGATCGACCACGTAGACGCCGCGCCCGTTCGCCGCCGACGGACAGGTCGGCGCCGCGGTTGCCGCGGCGGTGGAATCCTCGCCGACGCCGGTGGGCTTGCCGTCGACGGAGCCCGAATAGCCGCCGCAATAGCCCGCGCCGAAGAAGAGCACGGGGTTGCTCTTGCCCTTGGCCCGCACGTAGCCCACCTGCGGCAGCGACCAGGTCTGCCCGAGATCTGCCGAAGCCGGGAGGTGGTGCTGTCGATCGTTCGGGCACAGCAGCGACGGCGACGCGGATCGTCGGGGTCGGAGACATCGAGCGGCGTAGATGCAAGTCGCCGCCGCGCCGCGCGCGCACGTGGCGATAGATGACGGTAACCGAAGCTCGACGCATGCGAATCTTGACAGGTGCCGATGGGGCCGTCGAAGAAGTAGTCGCGCCGCTGCGGCGCGGGCGTGATGAGCGTGAAGTCGAGGTCCGGCATCCAGACCATGGGGACCTGGTCGTACAGCCGCTTGAACCGGACGAACTTTCCGGGGCGACGAAGCTCCACATTTCCTGGCCCTGTCTCGACACCGCCGGCCAGCCGCGGTCTTCCCCGCTGTTGCCGACGCAGGCCGCGTGCAGCATGCCGTCGTTGCCGCCGTAGAAAGCCACGATGCCCTCGCCGTCGCCGGCGCCGTAGTTGATGATCTGCGGCCGGGAGTGCAGCACGTCGCCGTGCACGGAGCCGCGGACGGTCACGTTCGCGTGCCAGGTGGTCAGGCCGGGGCCCGACTCCGTCGCCACGCCGTTGTCGATGCCGCGGGCCCAGTTGACGATGCTCTGGAGCTCGGCCGTGCCGGCCGCGCCGAATTTCGCCTGACAGGTGGCGTTCGACGCCGCGATGCTCGCGAGATCGAATTTCGCGGGCGCACCCGAGCACGTCGGGGTGCAACTGCTGTTCAGGGTGCAGGTGAGCACCTTGCGGTCGCCGTATCCCGCCGCCCCGGAAATCGCCGCGTTGACCAGGAATTGCTCGCGCAGCCGCTGTGCCGCACCGCCTTTCTCGACCACCTCGCCGTCGGGCCCGTCGGTCGCCGACGGGAGGGGCGAGCCCCGCATCGAGTTCTTCCAGAAGTCAACCGAGCCGGCATACCACTGCTCGCCAGTGGTGGGGTTCTCGGTCCACTTGCTCCAGGCCGTGGGAACAATGAAACCGGTGGTGACGCTCACCGCCTCGACGCCTTTGTTGTCCACCAGCGTGAGACTCTGATCGCCGGCGTCGTACCTGAGCTTGTAGCGCTTCAGGTTCCCGGCCCAGCGCGGGCCAAGGTTCGCGTCGGGCCGGAACAGTCCCATGTACACCTGGTTGAGGTAGGTGTTGGAGACGTTGAGCGCCACCGGCAGCGTCGCCGAGACGAAGGTGCTGTTGACCCCCTGGATTTCCGCCAGCAGGCGGGTGATCGCGGTCTGCAGCGACGTCGGGCTGGTCGTGTCGTAGTACTTGCCGCCGCCCTGCAGCGCGGCATTCTTGATGAGATAGCGACCCGAGGTATTCGAAGCCTGGTTGTCCGCGTTGTCGTTGGGGTCGCGCAGCGTCATCCCGAAAGTGACGATGTACTGGTTGCCGGCAAGGCTGGTCGCATTGTCGAGCTGGTGGATGATGCGGGCGTATTCGTCCATCCAGTTCGACTCCGAGGACGAACTCACCGTGGACGGGAACGGGATCACCGCCGGCACCACGCCGCCGTTGAGCGCCGGTGATCGGGGCGAGGGCCCTGCTGTCGTCGCCGCTGGCCGGCGGTCCGTTGCTGATGAACAGGATGAAGTTGGCCTTGCAGGAGTTGTCGGCCGGGCTCACGTACGTGGTGTGCGCGGCGTCGCTTGCCGACGTGTCGAGCACCTGCGGCCCGCCGTTCTTCGAATAGAAGGTGTTGTTGCCGTTGAGCACGGGCAGGCCGCCCAGATAGCGCCGCGCTTCCTCCATCGCCATCGCATTCATCGAGGTGCTGCCCTTGTCGTCCCCTATGTCGAGGCCCGCGACGACGGCCAGCAGGTCGGCCTTGCCCGCGGCGTCCATCGGCCGCACCGCGAAGCGGACGTAGGCGCCGTCGCTGCTGCCGGTCTGGAGCGTGGTCGGGGCGACCGCGGTGTTGGTCTTGGCGGTGGTGTAGTTGAACAGCATGATGCCCACGTTGATCTTGGCGCCGCCCGCCGGCGTGGCGATCCCGTTGATGCCGGCGTAGAGGGCGGTCTTGATGCCGCAGAACCGGGTCGCGGGCTTGTTTCCGCAATTGAGCGGGGTCGCCGGCGCCGGAAACGAACTGCTCCAGTTGGCGGTGTTGTCGATGACAATGAGCAGGTTCGGCGTCGAGCCGATGTTCTTTCCGGCGAACAGGTCGATGTCCTCCGCTTGCGCCGCGTTGCCGGCAGCCAGGAAGGCCAGCACCCAGAGCATTCTCAGCAGGGAACTCGGTTTCATGGTTGCTCTCGCCTTCGAATGGGGTGGGTGCGTCGGTCGGCCGTCGCTCAGGGGCAGGCGGCGAGCGTTTCGGTGTAGGGCATCCGGGTGCTGACGCCCTGGTGGACCGTGACGTCGACGCCGGCATTGCCGCGGTAGGCGGCGCCCGCCGCCGCCGTGGCGTGGCTGGTGACGTCCCACAGGACCTGATAGCAGACCGAGATCGCCGGGTTGCCTTGGACCGCCGAGCTGGCGCAGCCGTCCGTGGGGTCCAGATCTGGCCCGGTGCCGGGTACGGCTTGAAGCTCAGGCAGGACGCGACGACCGTCGCGGTGTAGTCGGCGACGCCGTCGTTGTTGACGTCCACGTCCTGGGTCGTCGTGTAAGGCTGCGCGGAGGTCTGAAAGGTCTCGCTGCTGATCACCCGCTGGGCGGCGAGGTCGGCGGCGGCGGTCGCCTCCTGCCGTGCCTGGACGTTGGTGACGATCTTCAGGTTCACGCTGCCCGTGTTGTAGGCGGAGACCGCGAGCAGCGTCATCGCCCCCAGGATGATCAGCGCGAAGAAGAGCGCGGCACCGCGCTGGCCGCGCGCGCCGGGCCGCAACGCCCTCATTCGAGCTCCCTCCGGTCCGACGGCCCGATCACGCGGATCGGCGACTCGTAGACGTGGTGCTTGAAGCGGCGTTCGGCGGCGCTCAGGGCCGGGAGCGGTCCGGAGAGGCCCAGCGCGTAGGTTTTGCTGTCCACGTGCCCCGGCGTCGCCTCGATGTTGCGCGTGAGCAGATGGACCTTGACCGTCATCACGTTCGCCCAGTCGGCGGCGCTGCACGGCCCGGTGTACGCGGCCGTGGCCCCGCATTTCACGTAGGTGTCGGGCGCACCGTCCTTCGTGGTGTCGAGTCCGTAGTCGACCCGCAAATCGGCGATGCCCTGGGCCAGCGACATCGTGGTCATGCTGTTCCCTGCGAGCTCGACGCGCTTGAGCGTCGGGATGCCATCGTTGCTCGCGCAGTCGTCGCAGGTGCTGACGTAGTAGACGTGGACGAGGTACTGCCGGATGCTCGATGCCGTGGCGCATCGCGCTGGCGCATGGTGAACGGGCTGGGCGAGCGCACGACGTCGAGAACGAACGCGGCTTCCTCCGTCGTGCAGAGCGCCGATTGCAGCGACGCCTGCAGGAACGGGGTATTGGCCGCGGCCGGCGGCGGTGCCGGACGCCGTGGTGCTGGCGCGCCGGACCACCGAGGACGTCGCTGTTCGGCACGCGATTGGCGATGCACTGCGGCGACAGGGCGTCGATCGCCGGATCGTGGCCTTCGAAGCCCGCGATCGGCACCGGAACCGCGCCGGTCGCCGCGTCCCAGCCCAGGCTCGCCAGCGCCGGATTGCAGGGATTCGCGGGCAGCTGCCACGTGTCGCCTCCGTAAGGGGGCACGAACTCTCCGTAGTGGCCGGCGAGCCTGACGTCGCTGCGCAGCAGGTCCGTCGCGTGGCGGCCGTTCTCGATCTGCTGCCCGGCACCGTCGATCTCGCGCCGCGCGACGCTGTTGCTCGTGAACAGCGTGGTGACGGCAAGCACCATGAGCAGCGTCACCGCGACGGCGACCATGAGCTCGATCAGCGAAAGGCCCGCGGAGGCGCCGCGGCGTCGGTGCCGGGTGCTCATGGCGGCGGGGCGCATTGCCGGTCAGCCCTGCAGCCTGGCGATGCGGACCGGGATCGTCACCACGCCGCCGCTTGGATTCGGCGGTGTAGATTCCGCCGGACCCGCAATCGATCTGCGCCGACGGCGCCTTCGATGCGATCCGTCCCTGCCACGACACGACCACCAGGTAGAGATACGGGTCGGTGGCCATCGGGCTGCCGCACGCAGCCGCGGCCGTCGGTCAAGGTGCCGACGTTGCGGCTGTCGGCGGCCTTCTCGGCGGCGCCGGCGATCTGGTTGCCCCATTCGCACAGGTCGAGCGCGGCGCCGCTGCCGGCGCAGGTCCGGACGGTGCCGCCGACGTCGCTCTGGTTCAGCGCCGTCGTGTACGCCGCGAGGCTCGTCCCGTTGCCGATGTCGGCGCGCAGTGCCGAGGCATTGGCGGCGATCCGGTCCGCCATGTTCTGCACCAGCACCAGGGCCTGCGCACGCTGGTACGACTCCGATCTGGGCGATGCTGACCCGGACCTGCAGGCCGGCGAGACCGAGCAGCCCCACGGCCATGACGACCATGGAAACGAGGACTTCGAGCAGCGAGAAGCCCCGCAGGCGGAATCGCGGAATCGGATGTTGTTCATAATGCCCTCGGTCGGCCGCTCGGATCGAGGCCGATCCTGCGGACGGGAATGGTTGTGGCCGGAGTGGGCGTCGGCGAAGCTGAACGTCGCCGTCGTCGATCCGGTCTGGCGGCCGTCCAGCCCGAACGTGACCGTCGCCGGGCCCGTGGTCTCGGAGACGCGAGCCGTGGAGCGACGGGTGGGTGCGCAGCGAGGTTCCGGCGTTGTCCAGCACAGTCCAGCCGCCGGCCCAGGACGACCCGACGCGATTGATCGTCACGCGGCTGTTGCGTTTCACCGCTTCACCGCGTGCGAAGGTCAGATCGGCCAGAAGGTCGTAGGCCGCGATGCGCAGCCTCTGGTTCGACGTGAAGGCGGCAAAGCTCGGCACCGCGATGGTCGCCAGGATGGCGACGATCGAGAGCACGACCAGGAGCTCGACCGCGGTGAACCCCGGCGCGCGCAGCCCGAATGCGTGACCGCGCGCGGGACGTCGCTGCGAAGGCGTCGTGGCTTGTCATGATCGGCGGCCTCACCAGGTGCCGGTCTTCTGGCCATCCTGATCGATGGTCAGAACTCCGTCGTCCTTCTGCATGCTCGTCGGGAGCGGCGTCGCGGTGATCACGATAGGCATTCGCGATCGTGCTGCCGGACGGGACCGTGATGGTTACCGTGTAGTACGTCGATACCGGGGACGGTGGCGCGAGGAGGCTGTCGGACCGAAGTCGTGTAGCTTCGGGCGTCGAGCAGATACTGTTCCTCGCGATTCGCGAGATCGAGAAGGTAGCTCTGGGTCGCGGCCTCTGTTCGCCCGGACGAAGGCGTAGTTGTAGGCGGGCAGGGCGACGGTCGCCAGGATGGCGACGATGGCCATGACGATCATCAACTCGATCAGGTCGAGCCACGCCGGGTGCGGGCGCGTCCCGAGGGCAGGCGACCGCGGCCGAAGCTGCTGCTGGGTCGACGTGCGTTCCGTGGGCATCTTGTTCACGTTCACTCGTTGACTTTCGACAGGATTGTCCGGTCGCAGGTAGCTGGAATTTCCGCCCCGATGGCGCGAGGAGTTTCAGGTTCGGGGCTCCGCGATCTCGCCCCGGGTGCGCGGTGATACCGAGCGTCCTGCCGGGGATGCGATGGGCGGATCCTGTTAATGCACTCTAGGCATCGGTGAAGTGGCCGGCAATGCGCAGATGTACCTATGCCGAGCCGCCCGCAGAAATTGCACCGCCGGCGTCGATGACGCCGAACTGCGTAGTTCTACCTACGCGTGCGCCGCGGCCGCCGCTCTTGCCGGCCATGACCCTGGCGTCGTTGGGGGCTGGGCAATCGAGCAGTTGTGGCTGTTGTGGGTCGCGCCCATGGTCGGCGCGGCCATTGCCGGGGTCGTCTTCCGGGTCTTGCTCGAAGGCGACGCGCAGGAACCTGCGGTCACCGGGCGGTGAACCGCGGGACGGCGCGCGCGTTCGCTACCCCGGCGGCATGGCGGGGAACTGCGGCAGCCCCCCGGTGATGTCCAGCCACGGCGCCTTGTCGGCGACGAAGATGTGCGCCTGCGCGCGCATGCCCGGATCGGTGTCGAGCGATCCCGCCGGGACCGCGACGATGCCGCGCTCGGGCGACGGCCGGGGCACCTTGCCGCCGCAGCGCGAGCAGAACGCCACGGTGTGGAAGCGCGCGTCCGAAACCTTGTACTCGGTCACCTGCGCCGCGCCGCGCAGCCAGCGGAACCCGTCGAGCTTGTAGAAGACGTTCGTGGCGTGCGCCGCGGCGCGGCCGAGGCGGCAGCGGCTGCAGTGGCAGTTCATCATCCGCACCGGCTCGCCGGTGATCTCGTAGCCGACCTCGCCGCACAGGCAGCTGCCCTCGGTGACGCCGGCGCGCGGCGTCACCACGGGACGGTCGACGCCCTCGGCGTCGATGCCGGGCGGGTAGGCGTCGAACTCCGGCAGGCCGTCGGTGATGTCGTCCCAGTGCGCCTTGGAGCCGACGAAGATGTGGCTCTGGGGCTTGATCCCGAGATCGCCATCGAGACCCGCCGCGGGTGCGGCGGCGATGCCGAGCTCGGGCATCGTCACCGGCGCCGCGGAGCCGCACACGGTGCAGAAGTTGCGAGTGCCCTTTCGGCGACGACTGATAGTGCCCGCACCGGTCCTCGCCGGAAATCCAGCGGAAGCCGCGATCGGCGCCACGACGAAGGTGGCGAAGCCGGTGCCGTGGTGCTTGCGGCACATCGAGCAGTGGCAGTGGATCATCGCGCTGAACGGCCCGTCCAGCTCGTAGTTTCAGCGCGCCGCAGAGGCATCGTCCCTTGGCCACGGTCTTCTCCTCGCGCACCGCGGAGGGCGGGCGCACCGCGCAAGGATAGCGCGCCCCCGCGCGGATCGAAAGCGGCCCGCGGCCGGCCGGACCGCGCGTCAGGACAGCTTGACCGCGAACCCGCGCCTGACCGCGGGCCGCGCCATCATCGCGAGGTACCAGCGCCTGACGTTCGGAAAATCGTCGAGGTCGACCCGGTGCCGCGGATGCCGCCAGGCCCAGCCGAGGATGGCGAAGTCGGCGATCGAGATCGCGTCGGCGAAGAATTCACGCTCGCGCAGCCGCTCGTCCATCACGGCGTAGAGCCGCCGGGTCTCCTTCGAGAACCGGTCGAGCCCGTAGTTCCGGTGGTGCTCGTTCTCCAGGGCGACGAAGTGGTGCACCTGCCCGGGGATCGGCCCGAAGCCGCCGTGCTGGAACATCAGCCATTCCAGCACCGGGATGCGCGCGGCGAGGTCGGCGGGATAGAACTTCCCGGTCTTCTCGCCGAGATAGATCAGGATCGCGCCGGACTCGAACACGCTGACCGGCTTGCCGCCCGGCCCGTCCGGGTCGACGATCGCCGGGATCTTGCCGTTGGGGCTGATCTTCAGGAACCCGGGTTCGCGCTGATCTCCCTTGCGGATGTCGACGATGCGCACGACGTAGGGCAGCGCCATCTCCTCCAGCGCGACGCTGATCTTGCGCCCGTTGGGGGTGTCGAACGCGTGCAGCTCGATCGGCATGGGCGCCTAATCCTCCAGCGTGAAGCCGACCTTGAGCGTCACCTGCCATTTGTCGACCTTGTCGCCGGCCACGTTGCCGCGGGTCTCGACGACCTGGAACCAGTGGATGTTGCGCACCGTCTCCGCCGCCTTGGCGATGGCGTTGCGAATGGCGTCGTCGATCGACGTGTTCGACGAGCCGACGAGGTCGATCATCTTGTAGGTGTGGTTGCTCATCAGGGTCTCCTTGCGCTTGGGGGGAGTGGGGGTGGGATCTCGTCGGCAGGTCGTCCATCGCCTTCGGGAGCAGGGCGCCGCGATGCGTCGGCCGGCGCGCACCGGCGCCATCCTAGCATCCCGGTCCGGCCGTCGCGACCGCGGCGAATCGCAAACAACCGGCCGGCAGCGGGGCATGCGAGCAAAAGGGAATAAGATATGTGCGTTACCGCACGAACGGCTGTCCGGAAACGTGCTCGATCCGGCAGTTGCGATCTCGACAAGCGGGCAAGTCCCCATGTTGCGAAAGATGCTTCTCATTCAGGATGATCCCGTGCATGCGAGGGTCATTCAGGAGGCGTTGATCAACTCACCCGATTGGCCGTTCCAGGTCGAATGGGCCAGAAGCCTGCGCGCCGAGGGTCTGGCACGACTGGCCAGCGAAGAAAAGCAGGATCGGCGAGGAACGGACCGCATAGCAGCGGTGCTTCTCGACCTCACGCTTCCCGATAGCCGAGGCATCGAAACTTTCGATCGGCTCCTTGGCGCGGCGCCCCAGATTCCGATCCTGGTGCTTGCCGCCTCGGCAGATGAGGGTGTCGCCAAGCTGGCCGTGGAGCATGGCGCGCAGGACTATCTCCTCAAGGCCAGCCTCGACAGTTATCTGTTGCCGAAGGCCCTGCGTAGCATGGTCGAGCGCGCGGCATTCGCCGAAGCGCTGTACGAAGAACAGGAGCGCGCTCGGTTCACGCTCAACTCGATCGGTGACGCGGTCATAAGCGCCGACGTGCGCGGCGACGTGACCTATCTCAACGTCGCTGCCGAAAGCATGACGGGGTGGTCGCGGGAAGAGGCCGCAGGGCATCCGGTCGAGGAAGTGTTCCGGGTCATCGACGTCACCACTCGCGAAACTGCGCAGAATCCCATGGCGTTGGCGGTTCGGGAAAAGAGACGTAGGCCTCGCCCAGAACTGCGTTCTGGTCCGGCGCGACGGCGTCGAAGTCGCCATCGAGGATTCCTCCGCACCCATCCACGACCGCCGAGGCCACGTCACCGGCGCGGTCATGGTGTTTCGCGACGTGCGCATGGCGCGGGCGATGTCCCTCAAGATGTCTCACCTGGCCAAGCACGACAGCCTCACCGATCTACCCAACAGAGTGCTGTTGAACGACCAACTGACCCAGGCGATCGGCCGGGCTCGGCGCCACCGGAAAAGCCTGGCGCTGCTGTACCTGGACGTGGACCACTTCAAGAACATCAATGACGCCGTGAGACAAGACGACGACGGCGACCATCTGCTGGAATCCGTCGCCCAACGGTTGCTTGCCTGCGTGCGCAGCGCGGACACGGTCTGCCGGCAGGGCGGCGACGAGTTCGTGATCCTGCTCTCGGAAGTGGCGCACGCACGGGATGCCGCCGTAAGTGCGGACAAGATTCGCCTGCTGCTGAGCGCCCCCTATGACATCGACCAACACGAGTTGAACATCACGGTGAGCATCGGTATCGTCACCTACCCTGACGACGGGGATGGATGCCGCGACGTTGATAAAGAATGCGGATTTTGCGATGTACTACGCCAAGGAAGTGGACGCAACAACTGTCAGTTTTTCAATCAGGACCGATGAACGTGCGCGCAGGTCGAGCGGCAATCCGTGGAAAACGATCTGCGCCACGCCGTCGAGCGTGATGAATTTGTGTTGCAGTACCAGCCAAAGGTGGATTTGGGAGACGGGCTTCGATCAGTGGCCTCGAGGCGCTCATCCGCTGGCGTCATCGGCGCCGGACTCGTGGCCCCTGCGCAATTCATACCGATTGCCGAAAATTGCGGATCGATCGTGCCGATCGGCCGCTGGGTGCTGCGCGAAGGCTGCCGCCAGGCCCGGGCCTGGCGGGACGCAGGTCTGCCGCCGGTGCGCATCGCAGTCAATGTTTCCGCAGTGGAATTGCGCGCCAACGACTTCGTTGCAGGGGCGCATGCCATCGTGAGCGAGATGGGCATGGAGCCGCGCGACCTTGAACTCGAGCTGACCGAAACGTTCCTGATGGAGGATTCGACGCCCACCTCGGCGGTGCTTCTGGCCCTCAAAGGACGATGGGCTTTCGAATCGCGCTCGACGACTTCGGTACCGGCTACTCGAGC
>CAVYID010000023.1:0-165597 GCA_963768535.1 uncultured beta proteobacterium
TCGCTCCCCAGCGCATCCTGCGCGCGATTGGCGATCAGCAGCGGCAGCTTCTTCCGCCGCCGCTTCTCCTCGCCAAGCCGCTCGACATCGTGGCTCTCGGCGGCGAAGCCGACGCAGAACGGCGGATCGGGCCGCGCCGCGACAGTTGCCAGAATGTCGACGGTCGGCTGCAGCGCGAGCGTGAGCGGCTTGCCGTCCTTCTTGCGCTTGCGCTCGGACGGTCTCGGCCGGCGTGTAGTCGGCGACCGCGGCCACCGCGATGAACATGTCGCAGCGCGCCGACACGCGCCATCACCGCGGCCGCCATCTCCGCCGCGCTGCGCACGTCCACGCGCGCGACGTTCGCCGGCGTCGGCAGCGCGCTCGGCCCGCTGACCAGCGTCACCTCGGCGCCGGCCTCGGCCGCCGCCTGCGCCAGCGCGAAGCCCATCTTGCCCGAGCTCGTGTTGGTGATCCCGCGCACCGGGTCGATGGCCTCGAAGGTCGGTCCGGCGGTCAGCAGCACCCGCTTGCCCGCCAGCACCTTCGGCTGCGCCCACGCAACGAGCGCGGCGAGGATCTCCTCGGGCTCCAGCATCCGGCCTTCGCCGGTCTCGCCGCAGGCCTGGTCGCCGACGCCGGGGCCGAGGACGGCGACGCCGTCGGCGACGAGCTGCGCGACGTTGCGCCGGGTGGCGGGATTGGCCCACATCTGCCGGTTCATCGCCGGCGCGACGAACAGCGGGCAGTCGCGCGCGCTGCACAAGCGTCGACAGCAGGTCGTCGGCGTGGCCGTGCGCGACCTTGGCCAGGAAATCGGCCGAGGCGGGCGCCACGACGATCGCGTCGGCGCCGCGGGAGAGGTCGATGTGCCCCATGCCGTTGTCGGCGCCGGAGGCCCAGAGGTCGGTCAGCACGGGCTTCCCGGACAGCGCCTGCAGCGTCATCGGCGTGATGAAGCGGGTGGCGCCGTCGGTCATGACGACGTCGACGGCGATGCCGGCCTTGACCAGGAGCCGCGTGAGCTCGGCCGCCTTGTAGGCGGCGATCCCGCCGGTCAGGCCGAGCACGATGCGGGCGAGTCGCCGGGGTTCCGTTGTCAACTGGGCGTCCCTGTGGCAGATTCGATGCTCTGACGCGCGCCAGTTTACACGCAGTTTGCGCGCTCGCGGACGCTCGCTGCGCACCTGCCGCCCGGTCGTCCGAAGTCGTCAACCCTCCACCCGCGCGCAACGCAAAGGCCAGGCCCCGATGGTGAATGACCCGTCTCGCAGGCAGGGCCCGCCCGACGTCGACGCGACGCTGCAGCAGGCCGCCACCCTCCACCAGCAGGGCCGCCTGGACGAAGCGGACCCGCTGTACCGGGCGGTCCTCCAGGCGCGGCCCGAGCATTTCGAAGCCCGTCACTACCTGGGCGTGCTGCGGCTCCAGCAGGGCCGCAACGACGAGGCGCTGGCGCTGATCTCGAAGGCGCTGCAGATCAGGCCGGACTCGCCCGCGGTCCTCGCGCATGCCGGCATCGCCCTGCAGGCGCTCGGCCGGAACGAGGAGGCGGTCGCGCGCTACGACCGGGCGATCGCGCTGCAGCCGGCGTTCGCCGACGCGCATGTTCAACCGCGGCAACGCGCTGAACGCGCTGGCGCGCCACGACGAGGCCGTGGCGAGCTACGACCGGGCCATCGCGGCCAACCCGGGCCTGACGGCGGCATGGTCCAATCGCGGCAACGTCCTGCAGCTGCTGAAGCGGCACGCGGACGCCATCGCCAGCTACGACGCGGTGCTGGCGCAGCGTCCCGGCCATCCCGAGACGCTCAACAACCGGGGCAACGCGGCGCGCGCCCTGCGCCGCTTCGACGAGGCGCTGGCCGATTTCGGCCGCGCCCTCGCGCTGCGGCCCGATTATCCCGAGGCGCTGTCCAATCGCGGCAACGCGCTTGCGGACCAGGGTCGCCATGCCGAGGCGATCGCCGACTACAACCGGGCGCTGGCGCTCAACCCCGCCTATGCCGATGCGCTCACCGGCCGCGGCCAGGCGTTCCACGCGCTGGGCCGCGAGGCCGAGGCGATCGCCGACTACGACCGCGCGCTGGCACTCGATCCCGGGCACGTCGAGGCGCTGTACAACCGCGGCCTCTCGCTGCACGCCCTCCAGCGGCGCGACGAGGCGATCGCCGACTACGACCGCGTGCTCGCGATCCGGCCCGACCACGCCGACGCCCTGCACAACCGGGGCATCGTGCTCGCCGAGTGCAACCGGCACGTGGAGGCGAGTGCGAGCTTCGAGCGGGCGCTGGCGATCGATCCGGACGCCAAGCGCCTGCTGGGCGACGCGGCGCACGCCCGGTCCCACCTCTGCGACTGGCGCGACTACGACCGGATCGCGGAGCGCCTGTGCGACGGCGTCAGGGCGGGGAAGCTGGTGAACGTGCCGTTCCCGTTTCTCAACGCCTGCGAGGATCCCGCGCTCCAGCGGGCGTGCGCCGCGTCGTTCGTCGACGATGCCTACCCGCCGGCCCCGCAGCCGCTGTGGACCGGGCAGCGCTATGCGCACGACCGGATTCGCGTCGCCTACCTGTCGGCGTGCTTTCACGATCATCCGACCGCCTACCTGATGGCCGAGCTGTTCGAGCGCCACGACCGCGCGCGGTTCGAGATCACCGGGATCTCGTTCGGCCCGGACCGCGGCGCGGAGATGCGCTCGCGGCTCGTCGCCGGCATGGACCGGTTCGTCGACGTGCGCGGCAAGGGCGATGCCGAGGCGGCGCGGCTGCTGCGCGAGCTCGAGATCGACGTCGCCGTCGACCTGATGGGCTTCACCATGGACGCGCGCCCCGGCATGCTCGCGCACCGGCCCGCGCCGATCCAGGCCAACTACCTCGGCTATCCCGGGACGATGGGCGCGCCCTACATCGACTACATCATCGCCGACCGCTTCGTGATCCCCGTCGACGACGAGGTGCACTACACCGAGCGCGTGGTCGCGCTGCCCGATTCCTACCAGGTCAACGATTCCAGGCGCCCGATCGCCGAGCGCACGCCGACGCGGCGCGAGGCGGGCCTGCCGGAGGCCGGCTTCGTGTTCTGCTGCTTCAACAACAACTACAAGATCACGCCGCAGGTGTTCGACGTCTGGATGCGGCTGCTCGGGCGCATCGACCAGTCCGTGCTGTGGCTGCTCGCCTGCAACCCCGCGGCGGAGCGCAACCTGCGCGCCGAGGCGGCGGCGCGCGGCGTCGACCCCGCCCGGCTGGTGTTCGCGCCGCAGGTGTCGCTGGCGGCCCATCTCGCGCGGCACCGTCTCGCGGATCTGTTCGTCGACACGCTGCCGTACAACGCCCATACGACGGCCAGCGACGCGCTGTGGGCGGGACTTCCGGTCGTGACCTGCGCCGGCAGGACGTTCGCGAGCCGCGTGGCCGGCAGCCTGCTGCGCGCGGTCGGGCTGCCCGAGCTCATCACCGACAGCCTCGAGGCGTACGAGGCGCTGGCGCTCGCGCTGGCGACGGACCCCGCCCGCCTGCGCGGGCTGCGCGACCGGCTGGCCGGGAATCGCGCGAACGCTCCGCTGTTCGACAGCGATCGCTTCCGGCGGCACATCGAAGCGGCGTACGTGACGATGGTCGATCGTCATCGGCGGGGTGAAGCGCCGGCGGGGTTCGCGGTCGAACCCATCGGTACGTGACGCCGACGATCGCGACGTCGGGACGCAACGACACATTCGTAGCCCGGCGTTGAGCCGCAGGCGAAACCCGGGGCAATCGTGCGCCATTGCGGCGCCCACCCGGGTTTCGCCTCCGGCTCAACGCCGGGCTACGTGTCGGCGACCACCGTGGCATCGGCCATGCGATGGATGGGCTCGGTCCTCCCCGCTGCCTAGACTCCCCGGAAGGTCGCCGCCACGCTGGCGCGACGGCGTTTCCCGGACCAGTCGGAGGCAGGCATGGACGTCGCCAACACCACGCTCGACGAGCGCCCGCGCGAGCGCCTGCTCAGCCGCGGTCCGGCCGTGCTGTCCGACACGCGAGCTGCTCGCGCTTGCTTCTGCGTACCGGCGTGGCCGGGCGCAGCGCACTCGAGCTCGCGCGCGACCTGCTGGCGCGCTTCGGCGGGCTCAATGCCCTGTTCGCCGCGTCGCCGGCCGAGGTCTCCGCCATCCGCGGGCTCGGCCCGGCCAGGGCGGCGGAGCTCGCGGCCGGCGTCGAGCTGGTCCGCCGGTCGCTGGTGGAGGAGGCCGAGGCGGCCGATGCGCTGACCTCGCCCCAGGCCGTGCGCGATTTCCTGCGCCTGACGCTGCGCTCGCGGCCCTACGAGGTCTTCGTCGGCATCTTTCTCGACAGCCAGAACCGGCTGCTCGCCTCCGAGGAGATGTTCCGCGGCACGCTGGCGCAGACCAGCGTCTACCCGCGCGAGGTGGTCAAGGCCGCGCTGGCGCGCAACGCCGCCGCCGTGATCTTCGCCCACAACCACCCGTCGGGCGTGGCCGAGCCCAGCCGCGCCGACGAGCTGCTCACGCAGGCGCTGAAGCAGGCGCTGGCGCTGGTCGACATCCGCACTCTGGACCACTTCGTGGTGGCCGGGAGCCAGCTCGTGTCGTTCGCCGAGAGGGGCCTGCTTTGAGCAGATATCCGTTGCCGCGGATGGCACCGGGCCGGCGGGTTGGTTGGAAGGGACAAGAGACACTTGTCACTTTACAGTAGACAAGACAGTGCGCCGAGCGGGCCGTGATTGAGAGCTTTCGCCACAGGGGCTTGAAGCGGTTCCACGAGAAGGATGAGCGCAGGGGAGTGCCGGCAGAGCTGGCGGAGAAGGTTGCACGGGTTCTTGCCCGTCTCGATGTGGCCAAGACCCCGGAGCAGATGGATTTGCCGGGGTTAAAGCTGCACCCCTTGAAGGGGGAGCTGAAGGGCTTCTGGTCCGTGTGGGTGAGTGGGAACTGGCGGATCATTTTCCGCTTCGAAGGGACTGATGTTTCGCAGGTCGATTTGGTGGATTACCACTGAAGAAGATTCGCTTTGACCGCGTCCGATGGAGCGAGCCATGCCGATGAAGGAACCCCCGCACCCGGGATTGTCGGTGCGCCATGACTGCCTGGAGCCGCTCGGTCTTTCGGTAACCGAGGGTGCGAAGGTGCTCGGCGTATCGCGCCAAGCCCTGAACAGCCTGGTCAATGGAAAAGGCGGAATCTCGCCCGAGATGGCGATCCGTCTCGACAAGGCGTTCGGCGGCACCGCGGTCGCCTGGTTCGCCCTGCAGAACGCCTACGACCTGGCCCAGGCAAGGAAGTTGGCCAGGAACATCACTGTCAAGCGCTACGTCGCGCGCCCGAATCCGAGAGAGCCGCGGCGGGTTCAGGCGACTGCGCGGCGCCTTCGGGTCGAAGCGCGAGTTGAACCAAAGCCCGAAAACGCGCTATAATCATCGACTTCGTAAAACGCCGCCCGGGATCGATCCCGGCTGCGATTCAGGCACTTACACGGAAAGGAGCGAGCCATGGCTCGAGTCTGCCAAATTACCGGCAAGGCCCCGATGGTGGGCAACAACGTGTCGCACGCGAACAACCGCACCAAGCGGCGCTTCCTGCCCAACCTGCAGAACCGCCGGTTCTGGCTCGAGGGCGAGAAGCGCTGGATCAGCCTGCGGCTGAGCAACGCCGGCCTGCGCCTGATCGACAAGAACGGCATCGAGTCCGTGCTCGCCGACCTGCGCGCGCGCGGCGAGCGCATCTGAGCTGCGGCCGGCTGCCGGCACCGCCGCTGATTCCCGAGGAAACCCGTCATGCGTGAAAAGATCAAGCTCGAATCGTCGGCCGGAACCGGCCACTTCTACACGACGTCGAAGAACAAGAAGCTGATGCCGGGCAAGATGGAGATCAAGAAGTTCGATCCCGTCGCCCGCAAGCACGTCATGTACAAGGAAACGAAGCTGAAGTGAAGGTTCGGTCCGATGCCGGACCGCTCTTGCCCTGTCGGCGACGTCCGTCGAGTTGCGAGCCCGAAGGCCCGCCAGGTTTGCGGGCCTTCTGCATTGTGTCCGAAGGGTGGGCCGGAGCTCCTCGGCACCGGCGTGCGACAATGCGATGGTCGCAAGTGCAAACGGTGAATGCGCGATGCTAGGTGCCCTGCTGCGAGACCTCCTGCGGCCGGCCAAAGCCGTCAGCGACTGCCTCGCCACCTTCGCCACCGCGGCATCGCGTTCTGAATGTGGGGGGCGGGAGCAAGGCGATCGCTATCCCGTCGCATTTCGATGGCTGGGAGCACTTGCTGCTCGACATCGATCCCCGCGGCGAGCCGGATATCGTATGCGACGCGCGGACATTGGGCTCATTGGACGCAGGCCAGTTCGACGCGGTCTACTGCTCGCACAACCTCGAGCACTACCATCCGCACGACGGCGCCAGAGTATTGGAAGGCTTTCTGCATGTGCTCAGGCCCGGCGGCTTCGCCGAAGTCCTGGTGCCGGACATCCAGGCAGTGATGCGTCACGCGGTCGAATGCGAAATGGATGTCGAAGAGATTCTCTACCAGGCGCCCGTGGGGCCTATCACGGTGCACGACGTCATTTACGGATACGGCAAGGAAATCCTGGCCTCCGGCAACGACTTCTATGCGCACAAGACGGGATACACCCCGAAATCGCTGTATCGGGCGCTGGAACGCGCGGGTTTTGCGAAGACATTCGTATCCGCCTCGGCGGAGGCATTCGCGATTCGGGCCCTGGCGTTCAAGTCCGAGCCCACGCCTCTGCAGCAGCAACTCCTGGGGCTTCCGCCAGCGGAAGGCTGAGGACGGGAGCGTCGCAACAGGTCCCGCGTTTAAGCGTACCGCTTGAGCTGCAGCGAGAACTGCGCCAGCGGCGCGATGCCGGAGGTCTCGGCGCGGTGGCACCAGTCCTGCAGCCGGGCGAGCAGCTGCTCGCGGGACTCGGTCGACCGCTCCCAGAGCGCGCTCAATTCCTGCCGCATCGAATAGATCGTCTGCAGCGGCTTGCTCTTCTCCAGCGTCTTGGCGAGCGTCGCGCGGTCGGTCTCGGGCAGCGCATTGGCGTTGTCGGCGGTGAGCCAGCGCTTCAGGCGGCGGGCGCTGGGCAGCTCGCCCAGGTGCGCGCCGCGCTCGCGCAGCCGCGCGAGCTCGGCCGCGTACGCGGCCTTCAGCGAGCGGGCGTAGGCGGAGGCGACCGTGTACCGGTGCGCGATCACCGCCTGCAGCGTCGCGATGTCGGGCACCGGCTTGCCCGCGCGGTGCAGCTTCAGCTTCGGCGCGACCTTGCGCACGGTGGCCAGGCGGACGCTCGAGAGCATCCGGATGTACATCCAGCCGATGTCGAACTCGTACCAGCGCGACGACAGCTTCGCCGACGTGCCGTAGGCGTGGTGGTTGTTGTGCAGCTCCTCGCCGCCGATCACGATGCCCCAGGGCACGATGTTGGTCGACGCGTCGGCCGAGGCGAAGTTGCGGTAGCCCCAGTAGTGGCCGATGCCGTTGATGATCGCCCGCCGCGGTCACCGGAATCCAGATCATCTGCACCGCCCAGATCGTGGCGCCGATCGGCCCGAACAGCAGCAGGTTGATGATCAGCATCAGCCCGACGCCTTCCCACGAGTAGCGGGTGTAGAGGTTGCGCTCGATCCAGTCGTCCGGCGTGCCCTGGCCGTACTTGGCCAGCGTTTCCTGGTTCTTGGCCTCGGCGCGATAGAGCTCCGAGCCCTGCCAGAAGACGGTCTTGATGCCGCGCGTCTGCGGGCTGTGCGGGTCGTCGGGCGTCTCGACCTTGGCGTGGTGCTTGCGGTGGATCGCGACCCACTCCTTGGTCACCATGCCGGTCGTGAGCCACAGCCAGAAGCGGAAGAAGTGGCTGACGGGCGGGGAGAGGTCGAGCGCACGGTGCGCCTGGGCGCGGTGCAGGAAGATCGTGACGCAGGCGATGGTGACGTGCGTCAGCGCCAGCGCGACGACGACGTAGCCCCACCAGGGCAGCGGCATCAGTCCGTGGGCGGCGAAGGAGAGGAAGTCGAAGGGCATGGAGGTCCTGGTTGCGGCCCGCGTAAGGGCCTCGAAATTAACCAGTCATTATACCCTGGAATCGAGCCACCCGTGAGGCGGTCGGGGCTTCGGTGCCCGGTCACCTGGATTCAACGGTATGGGGTCAGGTCCAATTTTCCTCAGGAAAATTGGACCTGACCCCATTTAAGCTGACCCCATTTGCATCACCCGCTGCGCTCGAGCACCGCCGCAAAGAACCCGTCGCACTGGTGCCGGTGGGGCAGCAGCCGCAGCATCGGCCCGGTGTCGAGGGCGATCCCGGCGCGGGCGAGCTCGGCGGCGGCGTCGCCGGGGGCGAACGCGGGATGCGCGGCGAGGAACTCGTCGACGACGGCCTCGTTCTCCTCGGGCAGCACGCTGCAGGTCGCGTAGACGAGGCGGCCGCCGGGCTTGACCAGCGTGGCCGCCGCCGCGAGGATCGCGCGCTGCTTGGCGACGAGCTCGGCCGGCCCGGACGCGGACTGGCGCCACTTGAGGTCGGGGTTGCGCCGCAGCGTCCCGAAGCCGGTGCACGGCGCGTCGACCAGCACCCTGTCTATCTTGCCGGCGAGGCGCTTGACCCTGGCGTCGCGCTCGGAGGCGAGCAGCTGCGGATGGACGTTCGACAGGCCGGAGCGCTTGAGCCGCGGCTTGAGGTTCGCCAGCCGCCGGTCGACGACGTCGAACGCGTACAGCCGCCCCTGCGAGCGCATCAGCGCGCCCAGGAGCAGCGTCTTGCCGCCGGCGCCGGCGCAGAAGTCGACGACCATGTCGGAGCGCCGGGGCGCGACCAGGTAGCCGACCAGCTGGCTGCCCTCGTCCTGCACCTCGATCGCCCCCTCGAGCTGCAGCGGGTGGCGCGCGAGCGCGGGCCGGCCGGCGATGCGCAGGCCGAGCGGCGACCAGGGCGTGGGCTCGGCCGCGATTCCCGACGCCGCCAGCGCCGCGCGCGCGGCCTCGCGCGTCGTCTTCAGCGGATTGATCCGCAGGTCCAGCGGCGCGGGGGCGAGCCAGGCGCGGGCGAGCGCGGCGCGCTCGTCGTCGCCGTAGGCGGCGCCCAGGCGCTCCCACAGCCAGTCGGGCAGGTCCGCGGCCACCGCCGGCGCCAGCGCGGTGCCCAGACGCGCCTTGAAGCCGCGCACCCACTCGCGCGTCGGCGGCGCCGAGCACGGGGTCGAGGTCGCGCAGGCTGTACCCGCGCTCGCGCACCGCGACGGCCAGCGCCAGCTTCGACGGGTGCGTGGTGCCGGCCAGCTGCTCGAGCGAGCGGCGCCGGCGCAGCCAGGCGAACACGCCTTCGGTCACGAACGCGCGGTCCTGCGGGCCCATGTCGGGATGGCGGCGGAAGAACTGGTGCAGCAGGGCGTCGGCGGGCGCGGACAGCCGCGCGAGGTCGCCGATCGCCGCCGCGAGGGTGGCGAGATGGTGGGGGCGCAGCGTCATTGCAGCGCCACGGGCTCGTCGACGCGGATCGAGTCGAGCAGCGCCTCGACGGTGCCGCGGTGGGTCGCGACGACGCGCATCTTCACCGGGACGTAGTGCAGCGACGGCGCGAGCCAGACGTAGCCGTCGGTGCGGCCGTCGTCGCTGCGCCGGTGCCAGCGCTCGGTGTCGATCTCGCCGTCCTTCCACGCGATCTTCTCGGTGCCCTCGCGGGTGACGGTGTAATGCCGGACGCGGCGCGTGGTGGCGACGTTGAACGACTGCTGGTCGGAGGTCGGCGGCGAGAAGTAGTTCTGCCACATCAGCGCCAGCGGGTCGTAGGTCGGCAGCTCCAGCGGCGCCGCGGCCTGGTCGCGCAGCGTGACCACGCCGGCCTCCCAGTCGAAGGTCGCCACCTCGCGGCGGTCGCTGCTGCCGCGCTCGATCGCGAACTCCTGCGGCTGCAGGCCGGTCGGCGTGATCAGGCCGCGGCTCTCGATCTTGCCCTGGCCGCGGATCAGCAGCGCGGCGAGCCCGCGCGCCTGGCCGACGGTCGAGATCCGGTACTGGGTGCCCGTGTGCTCGAAGCGGTAGGTCGCGTCGCCGATCATGAAGCCCTGGGTGCCGAGGAAGACGGTGTAGGCGAGGTCGAGGCGCGCCGGCAGCTCCGGCGGCGGCAGCTCGGGAATCGCGGATGCCGGCGGCGCCACGATCTCGGTCGGCGGCGGCGGGACGACCGGCTCCGGCGCCGCGGCGACGACGGCAGGCTCGGCGGCCGGCGCCGCCTCGGCCACGACCGCCGCGGGTGCCGGGGCGGGCGCCGTCAGCGGAGGCGGCGGCGCGACCGGCGTCCGCGCGACGCGCTTGCGCCTGGGCTTGGGCGTGGGCTTCGGCGCCGCCGCGACGACCGTCGGCTTCGGCGGCGGCGGCATTTCCTTCAGCGTGACCGACAGCGGCACGATTTCCGGCGGCGCGCCGAGCTCCAGCGGCCACAGCGACAGCCCCAGGTGCACCGCCAGCGAGATCGCCAGCGCCGCGACCAGCACGCGCTGCCGCGTCACGCGCCGGCGCCGGGGCACGGGCGCCGCCGCCGCGTCGCGGGGACGCGGCAGCAGCGGGGACGGCGCATCGAGGCGGAAGGTGTGCACTGGCATTGGAGTTCCAGGCGCCGCCGCGGTTCACCGCGCCGCCGCCCGGCGCGGCGTCAGGGGGCGAATGCCGGCACGACCAGCGCGCCGTCGGCGGCCGTTTCCCCGGTAACGCGCACCTGCGCCCCGGCGATGACCAGCCGGCCGTCGCAGAACGCCCGGACCGCGGCGGGAAGCAGCCGGTGCTCGACTGCGAGCACGCGCGCGGCGAGGGCATCCTCGTCGTCGCCGGCGAGCACCGGGACCGCCCCCTGCGCGACGATCGGGCCGTAGTCGAGGTCGGCGGTGACGAAGTGGACGGTGCAGCCGTGGATGCGCACGCCGTCGGCGAGCGCGCGGCGATGCGTGTGCAGCCCCGGATACGCCGGCAGCAGGGAAGGGTGGATGTTGAGCATGCGCCCGGCGTGGCGGGCGACGAAGCCGGCGCCGAGGATGCGCATGAACCCGGCCAGCACGACGAGGTCGGGCGCGGCCGCGTCGACGACGGCGCCGAGCGCGGCGTCGAACGCGTCGCGCCCGGCGTAGCCCCGATGATCGACGACCTTCGTCGCCACGTCGTGGCGCCGGGCGAGCTCGAGTCCCCCGGCGTCGGGGCGGTTGCTGACGACCGCGGTGACGGTGCCGCCGAGGCGGCCCGCCCGCTCGGCGGCCAGCAGCGCGCCGAGGTTCGAGCCGCGCCCGGAGATCAGCACCGTGATGCGCGGCAGCGCCATCGTCGCGGCTCGGGTCGGGGTGGGCGGATCGGCGGGCGCGGCGGCGAGGGCGCGCTCAGACGATCGTCGTGCCCGGCGCCGCGGCGTCGCGCGCGACGACGCTGCCGATGCGATGGACCGACTCGCCCTCCGCGGCGAGCATCGCCTCGGCCAGGCTCGCGTGCTCCGCGGCGACGACCACGACCATCCCGATGCCGCAGTTGAACACGCGGTGCATCTCGGCGTCGGCGACGTTGCCCGCGCGCTGCAGCCAGTCGAAGAGCGGCGGCCGCGGCCAGGCCGAGCGCTCGATCCGCGCCGCCGCGTGCGGCGGGAACATCCGGTGCGTGTTCTCGGTGAGGCCGCCGCCGGTGATGTGCGCCATGCCCTTCACCGGCAGCGCGGCGATCACGGGGAGCAGCGACTTCACGTAGATGCGCGTCGGCGCGAGCAGCGTCTCGCCCAGCGTCCGCGCGCCGGTCACGCCGGCCACGGGTTGCGCGAGGTCGGCCCCCGCCGTGTCGACGATCCGCCGGATCAGCGAAAAGCCGTTCGAGTGCGCGCCGCTCGACGCGAGGCCGAGCAGCACGTCCCCCGCCGCGATGCTGCGCCCGTCGATCGCCCGCGACTTCTCGACCACGCCCACGGCGAAGCCGGCGAGGTCGTATTCGCCGGCGGGGTACATGCCCGGCATCTCCGCGGTCTCGCCGCCGATCAGCGCGCAGCCGGCCTGCTCGCAGCCGGCGGCGATGCCCTTGATGACCTCCGCCGCGGTGGCGACGTCGAGCCGGCCGCAGGCGAAGTAGTCGAGGAAGAACAGCGGCTCCGCGCCCTGGACCAGGATGTCGTTGGCGCTCATCGCGACCAGGTCGATGCCGACGGTGTCGTGGCGGTCGAGCTCGAAGGCGAGCTTGAGCTTCGTCCCCACGCCGTCCGTTCCCGCGACCAGCACCGGCTCGCGAAAGCGCTTGCCGATCTCGATCAGCGCGCCGAAGCCGCCGATGCCGGCGAGCACCTCGGGCCGCAGCGTGCGCTTCGCGAACGGCTTGATGCGCTCGACCAGCGAGTCGCCGGCCTCGATGTCGACGCCGGCGTCGCGGTAGGACAGCGGGGCGGGGGCAGGGGAAGCCGGCGGGGAGGAGGGCGGAAGATTCATCACGACTGGGCGCAACGCCGATGGGGCGCGCCGCCTTCCGGCCGGGGCTGCCGGGCGCGCAACTGCGCCGGGATTGAGGAAACGCGCGCCGGCACGGTACAGTGCGACGCTTTGGTGACGGAGTTTACCGGAAATGGCAGATTCCCGGCCGGACGCGGGACCCGCGCCGCCGCCCGAGGCGCCCGCGCCGGCGCGGCCGCCGCACGCGCGCCTGGCGAGGCAGCAGTACGCGTGGGTCGCCGGGGCCGTGCTGGTGCTGGCGGCGATGCTGCACTGGCTGGGGCCGGTGCTGACCCCGTTCCTCGCCGCCGCGATCCTCGCCTACCTCGGCGACCCCATCGTCGGGCGCTGCGAGCGCGTGGGGATGTCGCGCACGGCGGGAACGCTGGTGGCGGTGCTGGTGATGGGCGTGGCGATCTTCGCGCTGCTGCTGGTCGTCATCCCGCTGGTGCAGGCCGAGATCGCCCAGGTCACGCGGCGCCTGCCGGAGCTGTCCGGCCAGTTCGCCGCCCGCGCCGGCCCGTGGCTCTACGACACGCTCGGCATCGAGCTCAAGGTCGATCTGGCCGCGATCCGCCAGCTCGTGTCCGAGAACGCGGACAGCGCCAAGGCACTGTCGCTGCAGATGCTCGCGGGCATGAAGACCGGCGGCGCCATGCTGCTGGGCCTGCTGGTCAACGTCGCGCTGACGCCGGTGGTCATGTTCTACCTGCTGCGCGACTGGAACTCGATCATCGCGCGCGTCGACGAGCTGACGCCGCGGCGCTGGGCGCCGCTGGTGCGGCAGATGGCCCGCGACATCGACCACGTGCTCTCCGAGTTCCTGCACGGCCAGGTGCTGGTGATGGGCTCGCTCGCGGTGTATTACGCGGTCGCGCTGTGGGTGGCCGGGCTGCAGTACGCGGTGCCGATCGGGATCCTCACCGGCCTGCTGGTGTTCATCCCCTACGTCGGCTTCGGCATGGGCCTGATCCTGGGCGTGCTCGCCGCGCTGCTGCAGTGGTCCGGACTGCCCGGCTTCCTCGCGGTCCTCGCCGTCTATACGGTCGGACAGCTGCTCGAGAACTACGTGCTCATTCCCTGGCTGGTCGGCGAGCGCATCGGGCTGCATCCGCTGGCCGTCATCTTCGCGCTGATGGCGTTCGGCCAGCTCTTCGGCTTCGCCGGCGTGCTGCTGGCGCTGCCGGTGTCGGCGGTGCTGCTGGTCGGCCTGCGCCAACTGCGCGCGACGCTACGTCGACTCGCCGCTCTATCGCGCGCCGTGATGGAGCAGCTGGTGCTCGAGCTGGCGGCGCCCGAGCCGCCGTCGTTCGAGAATTTCCTCCCGGGCGCCAACGCCGAAGTCGTCGCGACCCTCGCGCGCTTCGCGGCGGGCGAGGCCACCGAGACCGGCCTGCTGCTCTGGGGCGCGTCGGGCGCCGGGAAGACGCACCTGCTGAAGGCCACCGTGCGCGCGGCCGGCTGCGCGCGGCCTCGCGGCCGCGTATTGCGCCGACGCGGCCGCTCTCGACGCCGCCGACGGCGACGCGCTGGCCGCGCAGGCGCTGGTCGCCGTCGACGGCATCGACGTCGCGTCGCCCGGCGCGCAGGCGAAGGGCTTCACGCTGTACAACGCGCTCAAGGCCGCCGGCGGGCACTTCGTCGGCCGCCAGCCGGCTGCCGCTGGCGGCGCTGCCGGTGCGCGAGGACCTGCGCACCCGGCTGGGCTGGGGGCTCGTCTACGAGGTGCTGCCGCTCGCCGACAGCGACAAGCCCGCGGCACTCGTGGACTACGCGCGGCGGCGCGGTTTTGCGCTGGGCGACGACGTGATCCGGTACCTGCTCGCCCACGGCCGTCGCGACATGGGCGCGCTGTGCGCGACGCTGGCCGCCCTCGACCGGCACTCGCTGGCGACCCGGCGGGCGATCACGGTCCCGCTGCTGCGCGATTGGCTGCAGCGCGAAATCTCGCTCGGCCGATAGCGCCTGCCGGAACTGCCCGCAGGCTGCGCCCGGGACGATGCCGGGCCCGGGTCGCCGGTCGGGGTCGCGCGCCGTGGACCCGCCGCCGGCCGTGGGGTCGTCGCGAGGGCGGTGTCGGCCGCCCGGCAAGGCGTCTGTCAACCGGCGCCTCGGCGGACCCGTTAAGGCCGTGACACCGACAATGGTGTCACTACCTGCCAATTTTTGAGGAACACGATGAGCAAGCTCCTGGTCACCCTGATCGCCGGCACCTTTGCGATTACCGCGTTCGCCCAGACGCCGGCGCCCGCGGCCCCCGCCAAGACTGCGGCGCCCGCCCCGGCAACCACCATGGCACCGGCCGCGGCACCCGCCATGGCACCGGCTGCGGCACCCGCCGCAGCGTCGGCCATGGCGCCCGAAGCGGCCAAGCCGGCCGGCCACGCCGCGAAGACGGCGGATGCGACGCCGAAGAAGAAGGCGAAGCACAAGAAGACGGCCAAGGCCAAGCAGGCCGCGCCGAAGGCGGTCGAACCCAAGCCGGCAGGCTGACGGGCCGGGCCGTGGCCGGGGTGCAGCTTGCAGGCACCACCGGTTGCGTCGGTCCGGCGCGATGCGTATAGTAACGGGGCCTCCCACTTTTTCGAATTCCGGAAAACCGCTGTCCATCCCACAACCCCAAGTCAGAGGAATCCAAATGAACAAGCTGATCATTGCCCTGATCGCCGGCACGTTTGCCGCGACTGCCTCGGCACAGATGTCGCCCAAGGAAACGCAGGACTGCAGCGACTTCCTGCGCGGTAAGGTCACCAAGCTGTCCAAGAAGGAAAGGGCGAAGTGCGCCGACATGATCACCGCCGCCACCGCCGGAAACGCGAGCAGCAGCGGCCAGGCCGAGGCCATGGGCTCGGCCGAAGCGAAGGCCATGAAGGGCACGCCCAATGTGCTGCCCAAGTCCGAGAAGGCCAAGGCCGTCGACGCGGCGACCGCGTCGGGCGCGCTTCCGTCGTCCAGCGGCCAGACCGCCGCGATGGGCGCGGCCGCCGCGAAGTCCGAGAAGAGCCAGCCGAAGTCGCTGCCGACCAAGGCCGACAAGCGCCAGGCCGTGGACACCGCGACCAAGACCGAAGCCAGCAAGTAATCCCGCCCGCTTCGCGGAAGGGCAGGGGCCGCAAGTCCCCTGCCCTTTTGTTTGTCCATCGCCCCACTGCTGGACAAGGTGCCGGCGCGCAGGTGCTCCGCGAATGCGTGAAGTCAAGAGCCACCGTCCGGCGGTGACCGTCGCGACGACGACCGAGGTCGGGTGATGCCGCGCCGCCGCGTGATCGTCGGCATGTCGGGTGGCGTCGATTCGTCGGTCGCCGCGTGGCTGCTCAAGCGGCAGGGCCACGAGGTCGTCGGCCTGTTCATGAAGAACTGGGAGGACGACGACACCGACGACTACTGCACGTCGCGCGGGGACCTGGTCGACGCCGCCGCCGTCGCCGACGTCATCGGCATCGAGCTCGAGGCGGTCAATTTCGCCGCCGAATACCGCGAGCGCGTGTTCGCGCATTTCCTGCGCGAGTACGAGGCCGGGCGCACGCCGAATCCGGACGTGCTGTGCAACAGCGAGATCAAGTTCCGCGCGTTCCTCGATCACGCGCGCAGCCTCGGCGCCGACCACATCGCCACCGGCCACTACGCCCGCGTGCGGCGGGACGCTCACGGCGTGGCGCTGCTGAAGGCGCTCGACGCGACCAAGGACCAGAGCTATTTCCTGCACCAGCTGACGCAGGAGCAGCTCGCGCCGGTGCTGTTTCCGCTGGGGGAGATGGCGAAGCGCGACGTTCGTGCGCTCGCCCGGCGCGAAGGCATCCCGACCTGGGCCAAGAAGGACTCCACGGGAATCTGCTTCATCGGCGAGCGGCCGTTTCGCGACTTCCTCGCCCGCTACCTGCCGCGCACGCCCGGCCCGATCGAGGCGCCCGACGGCCGCGCCGTCGGCACCCACCATGGCCTCGCCTACTACACGCTCGGCCAGCGGCAGGGGCTGCGCATCGGCGGCACGCGCGACGGCGCCGACCTGCCCTGGTTCGTCGCCGCCAAGGATCACGGGCGCAACGCGCTGATCGCGGTGCAGGGGCACGACCATCCGCTGCTCTACCGGACCGTGGTCGACGCGCAGTCGATGCACTGGATCGCCGGAATCCCGTCGCCCCCGGCCGCGCTCGCCGCGCTCGGTGCCAAGACCCGCTACCGGATGCCCGACGCCGCGTGCGCGGTCGCGCTGGAGCCTGGCGGGCGCTGCCGCGCGACCTTCGCGGCGCCGCAGTGGGCGCCGACGCCGGGGCAGTATCTGGTGCTCTACGACGGCGAGGTGTGCCTGGGCGGCGGCGTCATCACCGGCGCCGCCAACGAGGCGTAGCTCCGGGCTACGGTCATCCCGGGCGACGCAATCTACCCGGGGCGGCGCCGGCGTCAGACCTCGATCTAGAACGGGATGTCGTCGTCGAAGTCGTCGGCCGCCGGAGGCTTGCCGCCGCCGCCCGACTTGCCGCCGCTGCCGCCGCCGCCGGACTTGGCGCCGCCACCCCCTGCGCCGCCCTCCCGCCGGCCGCCTCCACCCCCGCCGCCGCCGGAGAATTCGGCGTCGCCGCCGCTGCCGCCGTCGCGGCTGCCCAGCAGCTGCATGCGGTCGGCGACGATTTCCGTCGCGTACTTCTCGACGCCGTCCTTGTCGGTGTACTTGCGCGTCTGCAGCCGGCCTTCGATGTAGACGGGCCGGCCCTTCTTCAGGTACTCGCCGGCGACTTCCGCCTGCCGCCCGAACAGGACGACGCGGTGCCACTCGGTCTTCTCCTGCTTCTCGCCGCTCTTGTCCTTCCAGGTGTCGGTGGTCGCGATGTTGAGGTTGGTGACCGCGTCACCGGACGTCATGTAGCGGGTTTCGGGATCACGCCCGAGGTTGCCGATCAGGATCACTTTGTTGACGGAGGCCATTATGTCTCTCCCATCGAGTAGGGGGTCTTGGCGGGGGTCGGCGGCGCCGACATCGAAGTGCTCACCGCGAACCACAGCGCGGTCAGCGCGAGGCAGAAGCCGAAGACCGCCGCCGGGCCGTAGTGCTGCGACAGCCAGCCGCCGACCGCGGCGCCGACGAAGGTGCCGAGGAACTGGACGGCGGAGTAGACGCCGGTGGCGGTGCCCTTGAGGTCCGCCGGCGCGAACTTGGAGATCAGCGACGGCAGCGTGGCCTCGAGCAGGTTGAACGCGGCGAAGAAGACGACCAGCGCGCCGACGGTGACGGCCAGCGAATGTCCCGCCAGCGCGAGCAGCAGCTGTCCGACCAGCAGGACGGCGACCGCGACCATGAACACCGGCTTGCTCCGCGCCGGACGGTCGGCCTGCATCATCGCCGGCCACATCAGCAGCACCGAGGCGACGAGGACCGGCAGGTAGACCAGCCAGTGCCGCGCCGACGCCACGCCGTTGTCGCGCAGCATGAACGGCACCTGCAGGAACAGCGCCATCAGCGACGCGTGCAGCGCGAAGATCCCGTAGTTGAGCCGCAGCAGCTGGCCGTTGCCCAGCACCTGCCGCCATTGTCCGGCGGAGTCGCTGCGCGCCACCGGCGCCTTCGGCCGGGGCACCGCGCGCAGCAGCAGGACGATGGCGCCGAGCGCCAGCACGCCGGTGAGCGCGAACACCCCCGGCACGCCGATGACGCGCGGTCAGCGCCGGCCCGGCGATCAGCGACACCGCGAACGTCGCGCCGATGGTCATCCCTATGATCGCCATCGCCCGGGTGCGGACCTCGCTGCGCGTGAGGTCGGCGGTGAGCGCAAGCGCGGCGGCCGAGATCGCGCCGGCGCCCTGCACCGAGCGCCCGGCGATCGTCCACCAGATGTTCGGCGCCCACGCGGCGACGAAGCTGCCGAGGCTGAAGATGAGAAGACCGGCGGTGATCACGGGCTTGCGGCCCCAGCGGTCCGACGCCCAGCCGAACGGCACCTGCAGGATCGCCTGCGTCAGGCCGTAGGCGCCCAGCGCCAGGCCGACCAGCGCGTGGTCGCGCCCGCCGGGGAGCTTCTCGGCGTACAGCGCCAGCACCGGCAGCACGATGAACATGCCCAGCATGCGCAGGCCGTAGATGCTGGCCATGCCGGTGGTCGCCCGGCGCTCGGCCGGCGTCATGCGCACCTTGTCGGTGCCGGCGGCGGATCGGGCGGGGCGACCTGTCGGGGCGGGGTCGCGAGTGGAAGGCATCGGAAAAGGACGACGAAACGCGGGTTAGAAGTGGCTGCGGAATGCCGGTATAGTAGCAGGTTGCCCCCGGCCCTCCGTTACGTCATGCGGCCTAGACGTACGGCCTGATGCCGCGCCGGAAATCGCCGGCGACGCGCCGCCGCGGGGCCCATCGGCACCTCGGGAAAGCATGGACTACATTCGCATTCGCGGCGCGCGCACGCACAACCTCAAGAACATCAGTCTCGACCTGCCGCGCCACCGGCTGATCGTGGTCACCGGGCTGTCGGGGTCGGGCAAGAGCTCGCTCGCCTTCGACACCCTCTACGCCGAGGGCCAGCGCCGCTACGTCGAGTCGCTGTCGGCGTACGCGCGGCAGTTCCTGCAGCTGATGGACAAGCCCGACGTCGACCTGATCGAGGGGCTGTCGCCGGCGATCTCCATCGAGCAGAAGGCGACCTCGCACAACCCGCGCTCGACGGTCGGCACCGTCACCGAGATCCACGACTACCTGCGGCTGCTCTTCGCCCGCGTCGGCGACCCGTACTGCCCCGACCACCCCGAGCAGAAGCTCGCCGCGAAGACGATCTCGCAGATGGTCGACGCGACGCTCGCGTTCCCGGAGGAGACGCGGCTGATGATCCTCGCGCCGGTGGTCGTCGACCGCAAGGGCGAGCAGGCGGAGCTGTTCGTCGAACTGCAGGCGCAGGGGTTCGTGCGCGTGCGCATCGACGGCAAGGTGTACGAGATGGACGCGCTGCCGAAGCTCGCCAAGAGCACCAAGCACACGATCGAGGTCGTCGTCGACCGGCTGCGCGTGCGCGCCGACCTCAAGCAGCGGCTGGCCGAGTCCTTCGAGACCGCGCTGCGCCACGGCGACGGGCGCGCCATCGCCGTCGAGATGGACACCGGCGCCGAGCACCTGTTCTCGGCGAAGTTCGCCTGCCCGGTGTGCAGCTATTCGCTCGCCGAACTGGAGCCGCGCCTGTTCTCGTTCAACAGCCCGATGGGCGCGTGCCCGCGCTGCGACGGCCTGGGCTCGATCAGCTTCTTCGATCCCAAGCGCGTCGTCGCCTTCCCGCAGCTCTCGCTCGCCTCCGGCGCGATCAAGGGCTGGGACCGCCGCAACCAGTTCTACTACCAGATGCTGCAGGGCCTGGCGAAGCACGTCGGCTTCGACCTCGAGCGGCCGTTCGCGAAGCTCACCGAGCGCGTCGTGCAGGTGATCCTCTACGGCAGCGGCGCCGAGAAGATCCCGTTCACCTACCTGTCCGAGCGCGGCAAGCCGATGCTGCGCGAGCACACGTTCGAGGGCATCATCCCGAACCTGGAGCGCCGCTACCGCGAGACCGACTCGGTGATGGTGCGCGAGGAGCTCGCGAAGTACCTCAACTCCAAGCCCTGCCCGGAGTGCGGCGGCACGCGGCTGCGGCGCGAGGCGCGCCACGTCAGGGTCGGCAGCGGCGTGCAGGCGCGGACGATCTTCGACGTCTCGGGCATGCCGCTCAAGGAGACGTCGGCGTTCTTCGGCAGCCTCGAGCTCGACGGCCACAAGCAGGCGATCGCCGACCGGATCGTCAAGGAGATCGTCAGCCGGCTGCAGTTCCTCAACAACGTCGGCCTCGACTACCTGTCGCTCGACCGCTCGGCCGAGACGCTCTCGGGCGGCGAGGCGCAGCGCATCCGGCTCGCCTCGCAGATCGGCTCCGGGCTGACCGGCGTCATGTACGTGCTCGACGAGCCGTCGATCGGGCTGCACCAGCGCGACAACGACCGCCTGCTCTCCACGCTGCAAGCACCTGCGCGATCTGGGCAACAGCGTGATCGTCGTCGAGCACGACCACGACGCGATCCAGGCCGCCGACTACATCGTCGACATGGGGCCGGGCGCCGGCGAGCACGGCGGGCAGATCGTCGCGCAGGGCACACCGGAGGAGATCCGGATGGCCGCGCACTCGCTGACCGGCCAGTACCTCGCCGGCCACGCGCAGATCCCGATGCCCGCGCGGCGGCGCCGCGCCGATCCGGCGCGCATGCTGCGCATCTCCGGTGCCCGCGGCAACAACCTGCGCGGCATCGACCTCGACCTGCCGGTCGGCGTGTTCGTCTGCGTCACCGGGGTCTCGGGCTCGGGCAAGTCGACGCTGATCAACGACACGCTCTACCACGCGGTCGCGCGGCACCTGTACGGCAGCGCCACCGAGCCCGCGCCGCACGACGAGATCGCGGGCGTCGAGCACTTCGACAAGGTGATCAGCGTCGACCAGAGCCCGATCGGGCGCACGCCGCGCTCGAACCCGGCGACGTACACGGGACTGTTCACGCCGATCCGCGAGCTGTTCGCGCAGGTCAAGGAGTCGCGCGAGCGCGGCTACGGCCCCGGGCGCTTCTCGTTCAACGTCAAGGGCGGGCGCTGCGAGGCCTGCCAGGGCGACGGCCTGATCAAGGTCGAGATGCACTTCCTGCCCGACGTGTACGTGCCCTGCGACGTCTGCCACGGCCAGCGCTACAACCGCGAGACCCTCGAGGTCCGCTACAAGGACCGCAACATCCACGACGTGCTGGCGATGACCGTCGAGCAGGCGCACGCGTTCTTCGAGCCGGTGCCGCCGGTGGCGCGCAAGCTGCAGACGCTGCTCGACGTGGGGCTGGGCTACATCACGCTCGGCCAGTCGGCGACCACGCTGTCGGGCGGCGAGGCGCAGCGGGTCAAGCTGGCGCTGGAGCTGTCCAAGCGCGACACCGGCCGCACGCTGTACATCCTCGACGAGCCGACGACGGGCCTGCACTTCCACGACATCGAGATGCTGCTCTCGGTGCTGCACCGGCTGCGCGACCACGGCAACACGGTGGTCGTGATCGAGCACAATCTCGACGTGATCAAGACGGCCGACTGGATCATCGACCTCGGGCCGGAGGGCGGCGGCGGCGGCGGGATGATCGTCGCCCAGGGCGCGCCGGACGTCATCGCGGCGGCGCCGGAGAGCTATACGGGGCGCTACCTGAAGCCGGTGCTGGATGCGCAAGCCTCACCCCGCGGCAAGCCCGCGGCCCGCGCGCCGGGAGGACGTCCGCCGCGCGCGCGCCTTCCCGCCGTTCCGTAGCCCGGTTTCCGTAGCCCGGGTGAGCGCCAGCGAAACCCGGGTGGTTGTGCTTGGCACGCCACCCGGGTTTCGCTGGCGCTCAACCCGGGCTACGCATCGCGGGTACGCGTCCGGGCTACGCTCCGGGCGTCCGGCGCGGCGCTCGTCGCGCCGGGGCATCAACGGCGGGAGCGGACTTCGTGATGGCGGCGAGGATGCCGGCGAGCAGCGCCGTCGGCGTCGGCGGGCAGCCGGGGATCGCGACGTCGACCGGGATCACGTTGGCGACGCGACCGAGGCTCGCGTAGCTCTCGCCGAAGATGCCGCCGGTGCAGCCGCAGTCGCCGACGGCGACCACCAGCTTGGGCTCCGGCGTGGCGTCGTAGGTCCGGCGCAGCGCGATCGCCATGTGCCGGGACACCGGCCCCGTCACCAGCAGCATGTCGGCGTGGCGGGGGCTCGCGACGAAACGGATGCCGAGCCCCTCGAGGTTGTAGTACGGGTTGCCGAGCGCGTGGATCTCGAGCTCGCAGCCGTTGCACGAGCCCGCGTCGACCTGGCGGATGGCGAGCGCGCGCCCGAGCGTCTTCAGGATCTCGCGCTGCAGGCGCGAGACGACGACGTTCTCGTCGGCGGGCGCCGGCGGCGCTTCGGTCTTGATGCCCGCGCGGGCGATCTGGAGAAGGACGTGCAGCATGGTCAGGTTACAGGTCGTGCCCGCTGTACGAGAGGTTGAACGACTTGTTGATCAGCGGAAAGTCGGGAACGATGTTGCCGATCACCGCGTGCTCCAGCACCGGCCAGTTCGACCACGACGGGTCGTGCGGGTGGCAGCGCCGGATCGTTCCCTCCGGGCCGGTCGTCAGCGCGATCAGCACCGGCCCGCGCCAGCCTTCGACGTAGCCCAGCCCGGTCCGGTGCGCCGGCGGCACCGGCAGGTCGATGCGGCACTCCCCCGGCGGCAGCGCGTCGACGATCCCGCGCGACAGGCGCAGCGATTCCAGCGCCTCGTCGAAGCGGACCACGACCCGGGCGGCGACGTCGCCTTCGGTGTGCGCGGCCGCGCGCACCGCCAGCGCGTCGTAGGGCGCCGCCGGGAAGTCGCAGCGCGCGTCGCGCGCCTGCCCGCTCGCGCGGCCGGCGAGCCCGGTGAGGCCGAGCCGCGCCGCGAGCGCCGGCGTGACGCGGCCGCAGGTCCGGAAGCGGTCCTGCAGGCCGGCGTGATCGTCGTAGATGTCGTGCAGCCGGCGGATCTCGCGCTCCAGCCGCGTGCATTCGTCGCGGATCGCCGCGGCGGCGGCCGGGGCGAGGTCGAGGGCGACGCCGCCCGGCACCACCTGATCCATCAGCAGCCGATGGCCGAAGACCTCGGCGTTGGTGCGCAGCACGTCCTCGCGCAGGCGGGAGAACTGGGCGAGGCCGAAGGCGAAGCCGCCGTCGTTGCCGAGCGCGCCGAGGTCGCCGAGGTGATTGGCGATGCGCTCGCGCTCCAGCGCCAGCGCGCGCAGCCAGGCCGCGCGCGGCGGCGGCGCGACGCCGGCGATCGCCTCCGCCGCCTGCGCGTAGGCCCACGCGTAGGCCACCGTGCTGTCGCCCGAGACCCGCCCCGCCAGCCGGGCGCCGCCGACGAAGCCCAGCGCCTCGAACCGCTTCTCGATGCCCTTGTGCACGTAGCCCAGCCGCTCCTCGAGCCGCAGGACCTTCTCGCCGACGACCTGGAAGCGGAAATGCCCGGGCTCGATGATCCCGGCGTGGACCGGCCCGACGGGGATTTCGTGGACGCCGTCGCCCTCGACGCGGACGAACGGGTAGTCCTCCTCGCCGGGCTCCCACTTGGGCGAGGCCGCGAAATCGCGTCGCAGCGGGTACTGGTCGATCGGCCAGCTCGCCTGCCACAGCCACGGCCGCTGGTCGTCGCTGTCGGACTGCACGCCGACCAGGTCGAACGCCGCCCGCTGCATGCGGTTGGCGGCGGGAAAGATCGTCGCCAGGTCGGGGCAGCCGGCGTCGGCGTCGGGCAGCGTGTACTCGAGCAGCAGCAGCCCGTCGTCGTTGCGCAGCGCGACGTTCACGCCGTAGCCGCGGCCGCGGTCGCGCTCGTCGCTGGCCCAGAGCGCGGCAAGGACGCCGCCGCGCTCCCAGGCGAGGCGGCAGGCGTTGAGCAGCTGGCCGGAGCTGACCTGGCAGCGCTGCGCCGGCACCGCCGAAGGCAGCGTCGCGGTGCTGATGCCGAGAGGAGATAAGTCCATCATCGGCCTCCCGCCGGGCCGCCCCAAGGGAGGCCGTTGCCCCCTCGGGGGGCGGCGAACGGATGTGAGCTCCGGGGGCTCACCCGGCCTCCCGCCGGGCCGCCCCAAGGGAGGCCGTTGCCCCCTCGGGGGGCGGCGAACGACAGTGAGCTCCGGGGGCGCATTTCTAGCCGATGAGGCGTGCGGCCTGCCGGTACCAGTCGGCGAGGAAGGGCGGGATCCACAGCCCCAGCATCAGCACCAGCAGCAGGTGGACGTAGACCGGCGTCATCGCCGGCCGGTGCGGCAGCCGCTTGGCCGTCGTCTCGCCGAACACCATCGGCTGCACGCGCGAGAACACGGCGGCGAAGGCGATGCCCAGGGCGGCCAGCAGGAAAGGCGTCGCCCACGACTGGTCGCGCATCGCCGTGGTCAGGATCAGGAACTCGCTGGTGAACACGCCGAACGGCGGCATGCCGAGGATCGCCAGCGTGCCGAGCATCAGGCCCCAGCCGATGCCCGGGCTCAGCGTGATCAGGCCGCGGATGCTGTCCATCGTCTGCGTGCCGGCCTTCTGCGTCGCGTGCCCGACGGCGAAGAAGATCGCCGACTTGGTCAGCGAGTGCACGGTCATGTGCAGCAGGCCGGCAAAGCTCGCGACCGGGCCGCCCATGCCGAACGCGAAGGTGATGATCCCCATGTGCTCGATCGACGAATAGGCGAACATCCGCTTGATGTCCTTCTGCCGCGAGAGCAGGAACGCGGCGACGACCACCGACAGCAGGCCGAAGCCCATCATCAGGTCCCTGGCGAAGCTGTTGTGCAGCGAGCCCTCGACCAGCACCTTGCAGCGCACGACCGCGTACAGCGCGACGTTGAGCAGCAGGCCGGAGAGCACCGCCGACACCGGCGTCGGGCCCTCGGCGTGGGCGTCCGGCAGCCAGTTGTGCAACGGGACCAGCCCGACCTTGGTGCCGTAGCCGACCAGCAGGAACACGAACGCGAGCGACAGCACGGTGGGCTCGAGGCTGTCCTTGACGCCGTTGAGCTCGGTCCACAGCAGCGCGCCGCCGCCGGCGCCGAGCAGCCGTTCCGCCGCGAAATACAGCAGGATGGTGCCGAACAGCGCCTGCGCGAGCCCGACGCCGCAGAGGATGAAGTACTTCCACGCCGCCTCGAGGCTCGCCGGCGTGCGGTAGAGCGAGACCAGCAGCACGGTGGCGAGCGTGGCCGCCTCCATCGCCACCCACAGGATGCCGAGGTTGTTGGTCAGCAGCGCCAGCAGCATCGTGAAATTGAAGACCTGGTACATGCTGTGGTAGAGCCGCAGCCGGCCGGCGGTGAGGCGGCCGTGCTCGCGCTCGATGCGCATGTACGGCCGCGAGAAGATCGACGTCGTGAAGCCGACGAACGCGGTCAGCGCGACCAGGAACACGTTGAACGGATCGACGAAGAACTGCCGGTCGAGCACCAGCAGCGGGCCGTCGACGATCACCCGGGCGGTCAGCGCGACCGACGCGACGAAGGTGAGCAGGCTGACCGCGACGTTGACGGCCGGCGCCGAGTCGCGCTCGCCCATCGCCGCCAGCACGAGCCCGCCGGCGACCGGCAGGCCGAGAACGAAGAGCGATCACTCGCGCCCTCCCTGCGCGCTGGCTCCCGCACCGCCGCGCTCACTCGCCCTCCTTCAGCTTCTCCAGGTGCTTCAGGTCGAGGCTGTCGAACTGCTCGCGGATCTGGAAGAAGAACACGCCGAGGATGATCATGCCGACCAGCACGTCGAGCGCGATGCCGAGCTCGACCACCATCGGCATGCCGTAGGTCGCGCTGGTCGCCGCGAAGAACAGGCCGTTCTCCATCGCCAGGAAGCCGACCACCTGCGGAATCGCCTTGCGCCGCGTGATCATCATCAGGAACGACAGCATCACGCTCGCCATCGCGATGCCCAGCGTGGCCCGGGTGACGGTGTGCGAGAGCTGCGATATCGGCAGCGCGAGGTTGAACGAGAACACGACCAGCACGATGCCGAGCAGCATCGTCGTCGGGATGTTGATCAGCCGCTCGACGTCCCACCTGACGTCGAGCTGGCGGATCAGCCGGTGCAGCAGCCACGGCAGCAGCAGGACCTTGAGCACCAGCGTCAGGCCGGCCGACCAGTACAGGTGCGTCTGGTGCGTCCCGTACGCGACGATCGCCGTGGACAGCGCCAGGCTGAAGCCCTGCATCGCGAACAGGTTGATCAGCGACAGCACCCGGCGCTGCGCCAGCATCGCGAACGCCAGCAGCAGCAGGAACGCCGCGAACAGGTTGATGAGCTGTGCGTAGAGCGGCAGCGCGGCCATCAGCTTCCCAGCAGCAGGTTGACCAGCATCGCCAGCACCGCCAGCAGGAACGCGGTGCCGAGGAACTCCGGCGCGCGGAAGATCCGCAATTTGGCCGACAGCGTCTCGATCAGCGCCAGCGCGAAGCCGCCGACGGCGAGCTTGGCGACGAGCATCGGCGCGGCCCCGAGCACCTCGAGCCAGCCGGCGCCGGCGGCGCCGATGCCGACCGGGATGAACAGTGCGATCCCGAGGCACGAATAGTTGAACAGCTTGAGTGCCGTCGCCCACTCGAGCAGCGCCAGGTGCCGCGCCGAGTACTCGAGGATCATCGCCTCGTGGATCATCGTCAGCTCGAGGTGCGTGGCCGGGTTGTCGATGGGGATGCGGGCGTTCTCGGCCAGCGACACCATGGTGAAGGCCACCCCCGCGAACGCGAGGCTGGGGTAGATGGCGAGCTCGCGGTGCGCGAGCACGTCGACGATGGTCGGCAGCGACGTCGACCCGGAGATCAGCGACGCGGTGAACAGCACCATCAGCAGCGCGGGCTCGGCGAGGAAGCCGATGAACATCTCGCGCCGCGCGCCGAGCGAGCCGAACGCGGTGCCGATGTCCATCGCCGCCAGCGCGATGAACACGCGGGCCAGCGCGAACAGGCCGACCAGCGCGATGGTGTCGGCGGCGCGCCCGAACGGCAGGTCGGTGGCGAGCGACGGAATGATCGCCGCGGCGCAGCACATCGCGCCGAAGACGACGTACGGTGTCACGCGGAAGATCGGCGACGCGTGCTCGGCGACGACCGCATCCTTCATGAACAGCTTGCGGATCATCCGGTACGGCAGCAGCAGCGACGGCGCGCTGCGGTTCTGGAGCCACGCGCGGCACTGGGCCACCCAGCCGGCGAGCAGCGGGGCGAGCAGCAGCGCGATGGCGAGCTGCAGCAGCTGCGAGGCGAATCCCGTGACCGTCATCGCACGAGGAACAGCAGCGCCAGCAGCGTGAAGAAGCTGTAGGTCAGGTACACCGAGATCCGGCCCTGCTGGATCAGCCCGACGAGGCGGCCCAGCAGGTCGGCGCCGCGGGCGAGCGGCAGGTACAGCCAGTGCCACAGGTGGTCGCCGACCTTCACCGCGTAGTGCGGCGCCGTGTCGAACGGCGACGGCAGCTGCCGCTCCATGCGGAAGAACGCGTCGAACACCTCGCGGATCGGCTGCCCGAAGCCCTCGGCGGTGTCCTGCATGCGCGGGGTCTGCAGCGGAAAGCCGCAGTCCCAGGGCGGCGCCCGGCGCACCCGGCCGTGGTAGAGCCGGTGCACGACCTGGGTGGTCAGCAGCACGACGACGACGATGACGACCAGCACGATCAGCGGGCTGTAGCTCGCCCGCTCGGCGTCGATCGGCGTCAGCAGCAGCCAGTTGCCCGAGTCGGCGTGGACGGCGGACGCGCCGATCAGCATCGTGTTGACCGGGTCCAGCATCGCGATGACCCAGACCGGAAAGATGCCCAGCACCACGCAGCCCGCCGCGAGGAACACCAGCGCGGCGCGCTCGAGCCGGTTGGCGTCGTGCGCGTGGGCGAGGCTGGGCTCGCGCGGGCGGCCGAGAAAGACGATGCCGTAGAACTTGACCATCACGTACGCCGACAGCGCGACCGCGAGCACCAGCGCGCCGGCGGCGAGCGGCACCAGCATGTTGACGAACGACTGCGGCAGGGTCGGCGTGAACAGGAACGACTGCAGCAGCAGCCATTCGGACACGAAGCCGTTCAGCGGCGGCAGCCCGGCGATCGCCAGCGTGCCGATGAGCGCCATCCACGCGACCCAGGGCATGCGGTGGATGAGCCCGCCGAGGCGCCCGAGGCTGCGCTCCTTGGTCGCGTGCAGCACCGAGCCGGTCGCGAGGAACAGCAGGCTCTTGAAGAACGCGTGGTTGAGCGCGTGGTAGAGCACGGCGGTCAGCGTGATCGCCGCGAGCAGCGTCTTGCCGTAGGACTTGAACAGGATGGTGAGGCCGATGCCGGCGACGATGATCCCGATGTTCTCGATCGACGAGTAGGCGAGCAGCCGCTTCATGTCGGTCTGCACGCAGGCGAAGATCACGCCGAACAGCGCGGTGGCGAGGCCCAGCACCAGCGCGAACACGCCCCACCACCAGAGCTGGCCGTTGAGCAGGTCGAAGGTCACGCGCAGGAAGCCGTAGATCGCGGTCTTCAGCATCACGCCGCTCATCAGCGCCGACACCGGCGACGGCGCGGCCGGGTGCGCCTCGGGCAGCCAGACGTGCAGCGGCAGCAGGCCGGCCTTGGCGCCGAACCCGAACAGCGCGAGGAAGAAGGCGACGCTGGGCCACCTCCCGGTCAGCACCATCGAGCGCATCGAGCCGAAGCTGTAGTCGCCGCTGCCGCCCTGCAGCACGCCGAAGCACAGCAGGATGGCGATCGCGCCGACGTGGGCGATGAGCAGGTAGAGAAAGCCGGCGTGCCGGATCTCGGGAAACCGGTGGTTGGTGGTGACGAGGAAGAACGACGACAGCGCCATCGCCTCCCAGCTCACCATGAACAGGTAGGCGTCGTCGGCGACGAGCACCAGCGCCATCGCGGCGAGGAACAGGTGGTACTCGAGGCACAGCAGCCCGGGGGCGGAGCCCTCGCCGGAGCGGAAATAGCCGGCGGCGAACACCGAGATCGCGGCGCTGACGACGCCGAGCAGCAGCAGGAAGAAGGCGGACAGCGAGTCGAGGCGCAGGTGGAAGGGCAGGTCGGGAAGCCCCAGCGGCAGCACCGTCGACTGCGGCAGCTCGCCGATGGCGGAGAACGCGACGACCGCGAGCGCCAGCCCCGCCACGGCACCCAGCGGGAACAGCGTGCGGCTCACGAACGCGAGGTCGCGCGGCCGCACGAGGCCGAGCGCTCCGATCGCGATCCACGCCGCGATCGCGGCGATGACCAGGGTGAGCGCGTGACCGGCCACGTCGGCGGCGCGGCGCTAGCGCCCGCGGGGCCGGGACGCAGTCGATGCGCCCCCGGTCATTTGACCCGCATCCCGGGCTGCGCGCCGGCGTCCGGCGCGAGCAGGTAGATGCCCGGCGCTTCGCCGGCGGCAGCGGCCGGCGCATCCGGCGCGGCCGCGAGCACCATGCCCTCGGAGACGCCGAACTTCATCTTGCGCGGCGCGAGGTTGGCGACCATCGGCGTCAGCCGCCCGATCAGCGCCGCCGGGTCGTACGCCGACTTGATGCCGGCGAACACGGTCCGGTGGCGGCCTTCGCCGGCGTCGAGCGTGAGCTTCAGCAGCTTGTCGGCGCCCGGTACGTGCTCGGCGTTGACGATGCGCGCGATGCGCAGCTCGACCTTGGCGAAATCGTCGATGGAGATCGTCGCCGGCGGGGCCGCGGGCGCCGCGGCTTGCGCGGCGGACGCGGGTGCCGCAGCCGAGGCCGTCGCCGCGGCCCGTCCTTCCGCCCGCGCGCCCGCGGGCGCCCGACGCCGCCTTCGGTCCTTCGAGCAGCGCGTCCATCTGCTTCGCGTCGATGCGCGCCATCAGGTGCCGGTAGGCGCCGAAGCGCTCGGGCCGCGCGCCGAGGTCGTCCCACGCGAGGTCGGGGGTCCCGAGCCAGGCCTCGACCGCGGCGGCGACGCGCCGGCAGCACCGGCTTCAGCATGATCGTCATCCGGTAGAAGCCGGCGATGCACTCGCTGCACACGCGGTGCAGCGCGTCCCGCCGCGCCGGGTCCTTGGCGAGCTCCCAGGGCTTTTGCGCGTCGAAGTACTCGTTGATCCGGTCGGCGTAGCCCATGACGAGCCGCAGCGCGCGTCCGAACTCGCGCGCTTCGTAGGCCTCGGCGACTTCATCCGCGATGTCGACGGCGCCGATGATCGCCACGCCCGCGTCCGCGGCCGCGGTCGCCGGCGGCGAGAGCCGGCCGTCGAAGTATTTCGTCAGGAACGGCGCCGCCCGGCTGGCGATGTTCACGTACTTGCCGATGAGGTCGCTGTTGACCCGCGCCATGAAATCGTCGGGGTTGAAGTCGAGGTCCTCGACCTTCGCGTTGAGCTTGGCGGCGATGTAGTAGCGCAGCCACTCGGGATTGAGCCCGAGGTCGAGGTAGACGTCGGGGCTGATGCCGGTGCCGCGCGACTTCGACATCTTCTCGTTGGCGAAGGTGATGAAGCCGTGCACGAAGACGTTGTCCGGGGGCCGGTAGGGCTTGCCCGCGAACTCCAGCATCGCCGGCCAGAACAGCGTGTGGAAGTAGACGATGTCCTTGCCGATGAAGTGGAACTGCTCGACGGCGGGATCCTGCAGGAACGCCGCGAAGTCGATCCCGCGCGCCGCGAGGTGCGCCTTCAGGCTCGCGAGGTAGCCGATCGGCGCGTCGAGCCAGACGTAGAAGTACTTGCCCGGATGGTCGGGAATCGGGATCCCGAAATACGGCTCGTCGCGGGAGATGTCCCAGTCGGCGAGCTTGTTCTCGCCGCCGTCCTCGCCCAGCCATTCGCGGATCTTGTTCAGCACCTCCGGCTGCAGTGCCTGGCCGTGGCCGGGCGCCGAGGTCCACTGCTTGAGGAAGGCGACGATCCGGGGTGCGGACAGCTGGAAGAACAGGTGCTCCGAGGCGCGCAGCTCCGGCCGCGCGCCGGTCAGCGTCGAGTACGGCTCGACCAGGTCGGTCGGCGCGTAGGTCGAGCTGCAGTTCTCGCAGGCGTCGCCGTACTGGTCCGGCGTGCCGCACTTCGGGCAGGTGCCCTTGATGTAGCGGTCGGGCAGGAACATCGCCTTGACCGGGTCGTAGAACTGCTCGACCGGCCTGGCGTAGACGAGGCCGTCCGCGCTGCAGCCGCCGGTAGATGTCCTGCGAGAGCTCGACGTTCTCCGGCGAATCGGTCGAATGCCAGTGGTCGAACGACGAGGTGGAAGCCCTCGAGGTGCTTCGGCCGGGTCGCCGCGATCCGCGCGACGAGCGCCTGCGGCGTGACGCCCTCGGCCTCCGCCTTCAGCATGATCGGCGCGCCGTGCGTGTCGTCGGCGCAGACGAAATGGACCTCGTGGCCCCGCATCCGCTGGAAGCGCACCCAGATGTCGGCCTGGATGTACTCCATGATGTGGCCGATGTGGAACGGCCCGTTGGTGTACGGGAGCGCCGTCGTGACGAAAAGCCGGCGGCGCGCCGGCACGTCGCGCGGGGTGCCGGCGGGGGAGGGCGGCATCGGGGAAGACCTTGTGTGCTGCAGGGGGAAAACACGAATTCTAGCAAAGGACCCCGGTCCGAATATCGGAAGCCGCGGTTTTTCGTTAAAATCAAATGCTTTTCCGCAACTTCCACACGATTTCCACGGAGCAACCGATGGCCATCACCGAGGCCGACGTCCAGGCGAGCCTGCGCTCGCTCACCGATCCCAACACCGGCAAGGACTTCGTCGCCGGCAAGGCGGTGAAGAAGATCCGCATCGACGGCGCCGACATCGCCGTCGACATCCAGCTCGGCTACCCCGCGAAGACGCAGCACGAGATCCTGAAGAAGCTGATCGCGGAGCACCTCGCGGCGCTGCCCGGCGCCGGGCGCGTCACCGTCGCCATGACGCAGAAGATCACCTCGCATGCCGTGCAGCGCGGCGTGAAGCTGATCCCGGCGGTGAAGAACATCATCGCCGTGGCGAGCGGCAAGGGCGGGGTCGGCAAGTCGACCACCGCGGTCAACCTGGCGCTGGCGCTGGCCGCCGAGGGCGCGAACGTCGGCGTGCTCGACGCCGACATCTACGGCCCGTCGCAGCCGACGATGCTGGGGATCACCGGCCGGCCGGAGTCGACCGACGGCAAGACGCTGGAGCCGCTCGAGGCCTACGGCCTGCAGGCGATGTCGATCGGCTTCCTGATCGATGCCCGACACGCCGATGGTGTGGCGCGGCCCGATGGTGACGCAGGCGCTGGAGCAGCTGCTGCACAGGACACCAACTGGCGACGACCTCGACTACCTGATCGTCGACATGCCGCCGGGCACCGGCGACATCCAGCTCACGCTGTCGCAGAAGGTGCCGGTCACCGGCGCGGTGATCGTCACCACGCCGCAGGACATCGCGCTGCTCGACGCGCGCAAGGGCCTCAAGATGTTCGAGAAGGTCGGCGTGCCGATCGTGGGCATCGTCGAGAACATGAGCATGCACGTCTGCTCGAACTGCGGCCACGCCGAGCACATCTTCGGCGAAGGCGGCGCCCAGCGGATGTGCGCCGAGTACAACGTGCCGTTCCTGGGCGGGCTGCCGCTCGACATCCGCATCCGCGAGCAGACCGACTCGGGCGGCCCGACGGTGGTCGCCGACCCGGACGGCAAGATCGCCGAGATGTACCGCGCGATCGCGCGCCGCGTCGCGATCTTCGTCGCGCAGAAGGCGGAGGACTTCTCGGCCAAGTTCCCGAGCATCGTCATCCAGAACACCTAGGATGGACGGCGCCCGCGCTCACCCGGTTCGTTGCCCGTCGAGGGGGCGCTGAGATGATCAAGTCGGACCGCTGGATCCGCCGGATGGCGGCCGAGCACCGGATCATCGAGCCGTTCGAGCCGGGGCAGGTCCGCGAGGTGGACGGGCGCCGGATCGTGTCCTACGGCACGTCGAGCTACGGCTACGACATCCGCTGCTCGCGCGAATTCAAGATCTTCACCAACATCAACTCGACCATCGTCGACCCAAGGCGTTCGACGCCGGCTCGTTCGTCGACTTCACCGGCGACGTGTGCATCATCCCGCCGAACTCGTTCGCGCTGGCGCGCACCGTCGAGTACTTCCGCATCCCGCGCAACGTGCTCACGATCTGCTTGGGCAAAAGCACCTACGCCCGCTGCGGCATCATCGTCAACGTCACCCCGTTCGAGCCCGAGTGGGAGGGCTACGTGACGCTCGAGTTCTCGAACACGACGCCGCTGCCGGCGAAGATCTACGCCAACGAGGGCGTCGCGCAGGTGATCTTCTTCGAGTCCGACGAGGTCTGCGAGACCTCGTACAAGGACCGCGGCGGCAAGTACCAGGGCCAGCAGGGCGTCACGCTGCCCAGGATCTGAGCCGGCCGGCCGCCGCCGCCCGCCGTCGCCACGCGAGGCTTCCATGACCCCATTGAACTTCCATCCCGCCGGCCGCCACTTCCTGCAGATCCCCGGGCCGACCAGCGTGCCGGACCGCGTGCTGCGCGCGATCGACCACCCGACGATCGACCACCGCGGGCCGGAGTTCGCGAAGCTCGGCCTCGACGTGCTCGCGCGCATCCGGCTGGTGTTCCAGACCGCGCAGCCGGTGATCATCTACACCGCGTCGGGGACCGGCGCGTGGGAGGCGGCGCTGGTCAACACGCTCTCGCCCGGCGACCGGGTGCTGATGGCGGAGACGGGCCACTTCGCGTCGCTGTGGAAGCGCCTCGCCGAGCGGCTGGGGCTGGTCACCGAGTTCCTGCCGGGCGACTGGCGCCACGCCGCGGATCCCGAGGCGATCCACGCCCGGCTCGCCGACGACAGGGCGCACGCGATCAAGGCGGTGTGCATCGTCCACAACGAGACCTCGACCGGCGTCGTGAGCCCGATCCCGGAGATCCGCCGCGCGATCGACCGCGCCGCGCATCCGGCGCTGCTGCTCGTCGACACCATCTCGTCGCTCGGCTCGATCGACTACCGCCACGACGACTGGGGCGTGGACGTCACCGTCGGCGGGCTCGCAGAAGGGGCTGATGCTGCCGCCCGGGCTGTCGTTCAACGCGATCAGCGAGAAGGCGCGCGCCGCGTCGCGCGGCGCCACGCTGCCGCGCTCGTACTGGGCCTGGGACGACATGCTCGAGGCCAACGCCAAGGGCTACTGGCCGTACACGCCGGGCACCAACCTGCTCTACGGGCTGCAGGCCGCACTCGACCAGCTGCTGGAGGAAGGGCTGCCCAACGTGTTCGCGCGGCACGACCGGCACGCCGAGGCGACCCGCCGCGCGGTGCGCGGCTGGGGCCTGGAGATCCTCTGCGCCGACCCCGCGCGGTACTCGAGCGCGCTGACCGCGGTGATGATGCCGGCGGGACACGACGCCGACGCCTTCCGCCGCCTCGTGCTCCAGCACTTCGACATGTCGCTCGGCACCGGCCTCGCCAGGCTCGCCGGCAAGGTGTTCCGGATCGGGCATCTGGGCGACTTCAACGACCTGATGCTGATGGGCACGCTCGCCGGCGTCGAGATGGGGCTGGCCGTCGCCGGCGTGCCGCATCGCACGGGCGGCGTGCAGGCCGCGCTGGACTTACCTCGCGCACACGCGCCTGCCGGTGCCGGCGGCGCCGATCGAGCCTCAGGGCCGGACGTAGGCGTAGCCTTCCTGCTGCCGGCGCATCAGCCGGACGACGCCGGCCTTCACGTAGTCGATGGCGGGCAGCATGTCGTCGCGGGAGATGTGCTGCCCGAGCATCGTGTTCTCGCAGGCGGTGACCCGGACCCCCGCGGCGAGCGCCTCGGCGACGTTCGGCCCGACGACGGATTCCATCCTGAGCATGTCGATGCCGGGACCGTAGACGACGATTTCGATGTGGACGTTGTCCCGGCCGAGGTCCGACTGCACGTTGCGGGCGTTCGACAGCGCGAGCAGCCAGCGCGACGAGTCCGCGTCGGAGACCTGCATCACCAGCCTGTCCCGCACCGGCCTGCCCGCGGGCTGCGCGGACGCGGCGCGCTTCGGCACGGCCGCCGCCAGCGCGGCGGCGAGGGTCATCAGGACGCTTCTGCGCAGCATGGGGCACCTCGTCGTCGGGTCGTCGTCCCGCCATTGTCTCGCGAACGGCGCCGGAGGGCGCCTGCTTCGCGGCGAACGAGCGGGTGACGGCGATCGTCCGTGACGGAACAGGCGGTGGCCGGCGCAGAGTTCGGAGCACCAAAATGAAGGCGGGCCCTCGTCCGGGACGAGGGCCCGCCTTGTGGTCGCGCTTACGCCGCGCGGCGAATGAACCGCGTGTGATTCAAGGGCTCAGCGAATCGTATAGCGGTCCCCCGTCGACGCACACTCCGGTCGGCCGCTGGTCGTGCGGCACGCAGACCGTCGCGGTCCCGGTGCAGGTGCCGCCGTGGCCATCGTCCGCCGTGAAGCCGATGTGGTAGACGCGGCCGTCGCCCGGCGTCTTGGGATTGCCGTTGCGCTCGGCGCCACCGTCAATGGGCTCAGAGCCCCGTCAGGCTTGGTGTTGCCGGATCCCAGCCCGTTGCCCTTGACGATCTCGTCTTGCCGGATGCTGGTCGCCGTGATGACAACGGGGTCATTATCGGCGTCCGTCACGCCGAAGATCGAGATCGGCACCATCTTGTGGTTGGGCGGCCACAGGTCGGACGGCCCGGCGGTCGCCGCCGAGCAATCCGGCGGCGTGTTGCCGGCCGGAGGGGAGTTCCACCGCGTAGAGCACGCGCGCGGATCTGCCCAATGAGGCCCAACGCATCGAGGACCCAGAGCGCGTTCACGCCGAAGGTCTTGTTGTCGCGGGCCATGTCCGACAACTAGGCGGAGCCGTTCAGATAGAACTGCGGAGGCGGGCTAGAGTACGGAGGGACCTGCGACGCGCCAAAGTCCGAGGGAACCTCGTAGATCTCGCCCCCTTCGTAGTTGGACACGTAGATCTTGCCACACGAGGCCAGGATGCCCGAATTGGGATACCCCGAAAAGTAGTCGCTATTATTGCCGTTGGGGGGTGGGTATGGGGGATAAATACTACCGTCGCCCGTAAAGTACGAATGGATGTTCGCCCCGGCCGTGGTGTAAATGTAGACCGCTGCGTTGTCCTGATCGCTGACCCACAGGGTGCCATCGGGATCATAGGCCACCCCGTAGGCGCAGCCCGGGACCTCGAACGGCGCCGGGTCCGCTACGACGGTGTGGTTCGCGACGTCGATCAGCACGACCTTCTGGAACGGGTTGTGGCCCCTCTCCAAGGTCGCAGGCCCACAGCATCCCGCGATCGGAATCCCAGGAGAGCGCGCCCAGGCCGCCCGAGGACACGCCGTCGATCTCTGTGGCGCCGCCGTAGGCATGTCCGGCGGCGGGGCTCGCCTTTACTGAGCACCTTGCTGCCCCGGCAGGACAGAATCAGGTTGAACCCGTCGAAGGCCAGCCCGGTGCCGAATTCGCAGGCGGGCACGCCCGCAGCCACCGCATCAAACGAGCCCAGATCGTCGCCTGGGGCTGCCCACGCGGGGGTGGTCGCGGAAAGCAGCGCCGCCGCGACGATGAAGGCACGCGCGCGCCACCAGCGCAGATGCGGTTAATGTCGTCTCGTTCAAGATTCTCATCGGACCTACCTCCAGGTTAACGCAGCGGTGACGTTTCGATGGGGTATCGAAAGTCGCCAGCCGCCGCGGCCAGAAATGCCCGCGCGCCACGGAAGCGCCGCGTCGCTCGGGAACGGATGCAACGGCCCACTCGGACTCGAGTAGTGGATCGCTTGCTTCTTCGCCCGCACGGTCCACTGTTTTCACGATATCGTAAACGGTCGACGCGTGTCCAGCATCGGAACGCGCGTCCATTCGGCAGGGGATACTGACCGCTCGTCGTGCCTCCGGCTGTCTGCCGTCGTGCACGGTGAAACTTCGCGCTCGCGGTAATGCAGCGGTTGTATCGTTCAGCGTTGCTGCTGTCGCGGCGCGTGATCCTGCGCAGCGCCGCCGCCGCGGCGACTGCCGGCAGTCGTGGAGGGCGTGCGTCGCCGCGACGCCAGCGGTGACTCTCCCGGCAGTGCTGCCGGTCAGTTCGGCGCGTCTGTGCAGAACAATTGCGGCGGAAGCGCCGCGACCGGACAGATTCCGGCGATGCAGTCGGGTGCGTCGCGGAACGGCACGTTCCACGCCGCGTCCAGCGACGACGCGCACATCGCCTTCGGTCGCGGCCTCGGCTGGGAGGGCACCACCGGGTCGGTGGAGAACGTGCTCGTCAGCGTCACGCCGAAGCCGTAGCACCCGCCCGCGGGACAGTCGATGTCGTTGCCCGCCCACTTGCAGTCCGCGTCCGCGCTCGCGCCGGGCAGCGGACTCGCGCCCTCGCAGACGCCGGGGCTGCCGTTCGCGCCGGCCTTCCAGCTGCAGAAGCTTGCCGGCTGGCACTTGCCCGGTCGCGCGCCCTCGAACTGATTCCTGAATTCGTCGAAGTTGTTCATGTCCATCGTCACCGTCAGGATGCCCGTCGCCTGGTCATAGCTCTTCACCCAGGTGGACGGCCACGCGACCGCGTCGGGCGGCGTGAACTTCACCGTCTGCTGCGCGATGTCGGCCCGCGTTGCCCACAGCTGCGAGGTGCTGTCCTTGTCGAAGCCGGGGCCGACGTAGAGCTCGTAGGTCTGCCGCGTCGTCGGCTTGGTGAATATAGAGAAGACGTAATAGGGCTTGCCCTTCTCGAACGTGCTTAGGAACGCCGTCGCGTCGCCGGGCGAGGTCCAGGTCTTCACCGCGGCCCTCTGGTCGCTTGCGTCGACTCTGGTGTCGACGTAGTAGGTGGCGTTGTTGGCGGTGAGCGTGCTGCGCTGCCCGGTGCGAGAGGGGGGACGCAGACGTTCGGGCAATTGTCGCCGCACCCCGGATAGACGACCGACGTGACGTAGTCGTATGGGCTGGTGTTGGCGGTGATGTCGGAGGCGCACTCCTCGGTCTCCACCGGCGCGTTGAAGAACGAATCCAGGTTCACCGAAATGGTGTTCACGTACCCCGTCAGCGACCCGTCGTCGTCGTTGAGCTCGGTCTGCCGGTCAATGTCCGTGAAGTTGTTGAACATGTCGTCGGTGCCACGTGCAGTAGCGCTTGCCGACGAGGCCGGGGTCCGTCTTGTGCGTCCCCGGCACGGTCAGCGGCTCGATCACGAAGTGGCGGATGTCCACGTTCCGGAAGAACAGGTTGGTCGAGTGGAAGGCGGGCGGGTAGTAGAAGCCGTTCGGCTGTTTCCAGCCGATCGCGGCGTTGGGCATGTAGCAGATGTCCCTCTTGGGCACGCCGGCCACCCGCCCGACGGGCCACGCGCTCGAATTGCAGGTGCCGCGGTCGGTGCAGCCGGTCAGCGTCACCTCGTTGATGTCGAGATACGCGTTCGAATCCTGGTAGGTGGGGCCGTCGTAGATGTTGAGCATGCGCTGGTTCACCGCGAAATTCGAGAGCAGGAAGCTGATGCCCTCGGCGGCGGAAAGGCAGTGATTCCCGGAGTAGGGCGGGTCGCAGCTCAGGCCCTGCGGGTTGAACGGGCCGGCGTTCGAGGCGTACGGATTCTCGGCAGGGATCTGCGTGTTGCCGATGAACACGCTGTTGCGCACCAGCGCCCAGTGGCCGGGGATGATGTCGGAGTTCGTGTAGCCGCCGCCGGTGATGAACGACAGCCCGCCGTTCTGCACGTCGGTCAGCACGCTGTTCTCGACGAGGTACCACTGGTTGCGCAGCCAGATCGCCGCGAAGTTCGTCTGCGCCCAGTGAAACGACGAAGTGTAGTGGTCCAGGACCGTGACCATGCAGTTGTCGGGCGCGGCGGAGTCGCAGCCGCGCACGGCGCTGCAGTCGGTCCCGCTGCACCGGGTCGCGTGGCGTCCGGTGCCCCCGGCGTCGACCTTGGGGTAGTAGTCGTCGGCTGCGGCGTACTCGGGCTTGTTGCACGCGTAGGGGGCGAGCGGGCCGAGGCTCGCATTGCTCTGGCTGCAGGACCGGGGCGCCAGAGGATTCGCGACCGGCTCGACCCGCGGGCCCTCCTCGCGCCCGATGCCGTTGCCCACGCCGCTGCAAGGCGCGGTGTCGCCGACGGTGTTGAAAGACATCATCGCCGAGGACGCGTAGTTGCCGACGAATCGCTTCAACGGCGACAGCGACGCGCGATCGAGAGGGTGCTGCCCCGTCGGATCGGCCTGCAGCGACGCATAGGACTCCCATCGCATCTTCCGGGAGGGGCCGCTGTTGGCGCCGGGAACCAGCCAGTAGTCGAGGCCGCAGGTTCCCGCCCCGACCGCCATGTTGTACTCGAAGTCGTTCCACCCGTTCATGATCCAGAACACCGACGGGTGGTCGAAGTCGGTGTAGAAGGGAACATTGTCGCTGCCGAAGGCGGCGGCTCGATCCGCGCGGCGAGAATGCCGGGGACCTTGCGCGGGTTCTGCACGTTGTCGACGGCGGCGCGCGCGAAGATGCCGATGTTGGACAGCAGGCGGTTATCGGTCTCGGTGCCGTCCTCGAGGTAGTAGCCGTGGCCGATGGACTTGAAGCCCACGTTGCGGGCGAGCGTCACGCCGGGATCGACGCTGTCGCCGCCCGTGCCGTGGAGCACGATCCAGCGGGTCATCGACTCGTTGATCGAGCTGTCCTTCACGAACGTGTCCGGCGCGGGCTCTCGCGCGAGGTGGAAATGGACGGGGTAATGACCCATCCGGCCGCCCTGTCCCATCTGCTTGAACTCCACCCCCTGGATCTGCACCGTCTTGAACCCCTGGCGCACGACGGTGTGGCCGCCGAAGTAGTAGGGGGGACTCGCCGTCGCGGCGGGGAAGTCGGTGACCTTGTCGTCGCCTGCGGACACGATGCGGATGCTTCGCGTCAGCAGTGCAACCGCCGCGCGCGTTTCGGCGCCCGCGCTGCGCAGGGGCTCGTCCGGCCCCACGCGCCGGGCGCGCTCGGGCAGGTCGAGGGGCGTTCTCTTGCCGTAGTGCCGCCAGCAGACGCCGCCGACGGCATCCTGGCAGGTCGGTTCGACGTTGACGAACGTGATCGTCATGCCGTCTGCGCTGATGTCGGTGATTTCGAGGACCTCGCTGTGCCCGGGCAGGTAGTCGGTGGTCGTCACGACGATCTGGTCGCCCGTTCCGGGCTGGTTGCCGACGCGCTTCTGCCAGTCCACTGGCCGGTCGACCTTGAGCGTCGTCGCCTTCTTCTCGATGGTCCCGTCGAGCCGGACCCAGCTGGTGCCGGAGTTCGACGAATCCGCGTCGACCGCGGGCGCGTAGCTGGCGCCCTTCCTGCCGAAGAGCTGCAGCGTGCCGCCGTAGGACACGCCGAGGACCTTGTAGCCGAAATAGCCGACCGGGAAACCGCCGGACGTGCCGTCGTCGAACGGCATCGGCCGGTACGCGTAGAAGTAGTCGTCCTTGACGCCGGGATAGAGCGGCCCCGAGGGCAGCGTCGAGATCTTGACGGCGCTGGCCGGCGGGACCGGCTGCTTCGTGACGGGGTCGATATTGGAGTTCCAGATGTCCGGGGGTACTCCGCACAGTCCGCCGTGGTTGCCCTCAATGCAGGCGATGCCTACTCCGCCGTCGCCATGGCCGGTGCCGGGGCCCTGATCCTTTCCGTAGAGGTGGATCGTCAGGCTGCCGCCGTTGGTGCCGATGGGCGCCTGGGGCGAGCCGGCGATCAGACTGCCGGTGTTCTCCACCAGGATATTGGCCACCCAGAAATCGATCTTGGCGTCGGTGAACTGCAGCGTGCCGCCGTCGATGATGTTTACGTTCCCGACCCGGTAGGGCTCCCGATCCGGATTCTCCACCACCATGCAGGGGTCGCCGGAAACGCTTTTCTTGATGATGATGTCGCTGCCGTCCTGCACCAGGGGCAGGTCCCGTCCAGGCCGCAGCCCACGGGGCGGGTCTGTGCCTACGCGGCGGCGCCGGCGATGGCCAGCGCCGCGCCCAGCAGCAGCGCCGGCGCGAGCGTCATCGAATTCGGTCGGGTCATTGCGGACTCCCTAGAAGCGGAACACGAGGCCGAGGCTCACGCCCTGCGCCCAGAAATCCGAGTCGTTGAACTGGAACGCCGGCTGTGCGGGGCCCTTGAGCGTCGGCGTCGGATTCTCGGTGTACGAGGTGCTCTGGGTCCAGTTGACGGTGCGGTCGATCTGGTTGCCGGGCCGCACGACGTTGCTGGCGTAGAGGAACGAGTAGCTCACGACGATCGCGGCCGCGGGCGTGAGCTGGTAGCCGAGGTTCAGCGCCACCTCGGGCACGACCGCGAAGGCGGTGCGCGAGTAGCTGCCGATGTTGGTCGGCAGCGCGTAGTAGCCGCCCGGGTAGGTCTGCGTGGGGCCGAAATCGGTGTAGTCGTTGGTGACGAGCGAGCCGCTGACGTCGACTGACTGCGCCATCGCCCCCAGCGCGACCTTGACGCTGCCGCCGGCGAAGACGGGGCCCTGGTCGTAGCGCGCGCGCACGCCGGCCTGGGCGCCGTAGAAGTTGTTGGTGGCGTCGAACCGGTCGCTGGTGTTCCAGATGTCCTGCGGGTAGGGCGGGCTGATGTACGGGCTGCTGGTGGTGAGCGTGTAGGTCTCGCGCAGGCGCAGGTAGCGCAATCCCCCCAGCACGTCGACGCGCCACGCGCCGGCCGGGCCGCGGGCCCAGCTGCCGTTGAGCTCGGCGCCGAGGAGGCTGTTGCTCAGTTCTTCGCTGGCCGTGCCGCTGTAGACCGGCGCGAAGGAGATCTCCGTTCCGCTCTCGGTGCCCTTGGCCGCGTCGACGTAGACAACGATGAGGTCCGTCGAGTCGATCCGGCCGGACGAGGCGACGCCGGTGCGGGTCGAGCGCGAAGGGATGTAAAAGACGTTCGCTTCCAGGCCGGAGCGATCGGTGAGGGCGTAGGCCCCGGTGAGGCGGAAGCCCGGGTTGGCCCCGGTGTCGAGGTCCTCGCCGCCTAGGTAGACCTCCGTGGTCGGGCGGCCGACCAGGCCGTTGGTCACCAGCGGCGCCGGCACCGGGCTGCCTTTGAACCACCAGGCCAGCGCGTCGGCGCCGAAGCTGAAGCGGCCCGGCGCCGCGGCCGGTGCCTGGGCGCAGGCGGCGCCGGCGGTGATGCAAAGGACGAGCGTGAGTCCGGCAGCGACGGCAGTTCGCATGAGTTTCCCCCTCTTTGGCAGATCGCCAGGACTCGTCGCGCGGGCTCGAAGAATGTCCGACCTCTTCCGGATAACAGCGCACCGGACCGGTGTCAAGCGCAACGTCGCGACGCACTGCGGGCGGATCGCCGATTCACCTGCAGCGATCACCCTGGGAGCGGGCAGGCCGCGGCGCCGGGCGGGCCGGACCCGCCGGCGCGCAATCTCCGGTAGCCATCGCCGGCAAATCGTCCCATAATTCGCGCCTTTCCTGCCTGCCCCACGGGGGTTTTCCCCGCGTTCGTCCGGACCCGCGCCATGAAATTCCGCTTTCCCATCGTCATCATCGACGAGGACTTCCGCTCCGAGAACGCCGCGGGTCTGGGCATCCGCGCGCTGGCCGAGGCGATCGAGAAGGAGGGCATGGAGGTGCTGGGCGTCACCAGCTACGGCGACCTGTCCCAGTTCGCGCAGCAGCAGAGCCGCGCGTCGGCGTTCATCCTGTCGATCGACGACGAGGAGTTCGGCTCGGGGCCCGAGGATCGACCCGGCGGTGCGTCAGACCTGCGCGCTTTCATCCAGGAGATCCGCTTCAAGAACGCCGACATTCCGATCTATCTGTACGGCGAGACGCGCACCTCGCGCCACATCCCCAACGACATCCTGCGCGAGCTGCACGGCTTCATCCACATGTTCGAGGACACGCCGGAGTTCGTTGCGCGCCACATCATCCGCGAAGCCAAGGCCTACCTCGACTCGCTGGCGCCGCCGTTCTTCCGCGCGCTGGTCGCACTACGCGCAGGACGGCTCCTACTCGTGGCACTGTCCCGGGCATTCCGGCGGCGTGGCGTTCCTGAAGATCCCGGTGGGGCAGATGTTCCACCAGTTCTTCGGCGAGAACATGCTGCGCGCCGACGTCTGCAACGCGGTGGACGAGCTCGGCCAGCTGCTCGACCACACCGGCCCGGTCGCGGCCTCCGAGCGCAACGCCGCGCGCATCTTCAACTCCGACCATCTGTTCTTCGTCACCAACGGCACGTCGACCTCGAACAAGATCGTGTGGCACTCCACCGTCGCGCCCGACGACATCGTGGTGGTCGACCGCAACTGCCACAAGTCCATCCTGCACGCGATCATGATGACCGGCGCGGTGCCGGTGTTCCTGACGCCGACGCGCAACCACTACGGCATCATCGGCCCGATCCCGCATCGACGAGTTCCGAGCCGGAGAACATCCAGAAGAAGATCAAGGCCAATCCGTTCGCCGCGAGGACGAAGAACAAGAAGCCGCGCATCCTGACGCATGACCCAGAGCACCTACGACGGCATCGTCTACAACGTCGAGATGCTCAAGCAGATGCTGGACGGCAGCATCGACACGCTGCACTTCGACGAGGCCTGGCTGCCGCACGCGACATTCCACGACGTTCTACAAGGACATGCATGCGATCGGCAAAGACCGGCCGCGCGCCAAGGAATCGATGATCTTCGCCACGCAGTCGACGCACAAACTGCTGGCCGGCCTGTCCCAGGCCTCGCAGATCCTGGTGCAGGAGCCCGAGAACCGCAAGCTCGACCGCCACGTGTTCAACGAAGCCTACCTGATGCACACCTCGACCAGTCGCCGCAGTACGCGATCATCGCCTCCTGCGACGTGGCGGCGGCGATGATGGAGCCGCCGGGCGGCACCGCGCTGGTGGAGGAGAGTCGATCGCCGAGGCGCTGGATTTCCGCCGCGCGATGCGCAAGGTCGACGAGGAGTGGGGCAAGGACTGGTGGTTCAAGGTCTGGGGTCCGGAGAAGCATGGCCGAGGAAGGCATCGGCTCGCGCGAAGACTGGATGCTGCAAGGCGAACGAGAAGTGGCACGGCTTCGGCAAGCTGGCGCCGGGCTTCAACATGCTCGACCCGATCAAGGCCACCATCATCACGCCCGGGCTTGAACGTGATCGGGCAAGTTCGACGAGACCGGCATTCCCGCGGCGATCGTCACCAAGCTATCTTGCCGAGCACGGCGTCATCGTCGAGAAGACCGGGCTGTACTCGTTCTTCATCATGTTCACCATCGGCATCACCAAGGGCCGCTGGAACACGCTGGTGACGGCGCTGCAGCAGTTCAAGGACGACTACGACAAGCAACCAGCCGATGTGGCGCATCCTGCCGGAGTTCTGCGCCAAGCACCCGAAGTACGAGCGCGTCGGCCTGCACGACCTGTGCCAGCAGATCCACGACATGTACAAGGCCAACGACGTCGCGCGGGTGACCACCGAGATGTACCTGTCCGACATGCAGCCGGCGATGAAGCCGTCGCGACGCCTTCGCGCGAATGGCGCACCGCGAGATCGACCGCGTCGAGATCGACGACCTCGAGGGGCGGATCACCAGCGTGCTGCTGACGCCTTATCCGCCGGGCATCCCGCTGCTGATCCCGGGCGAGCGCTTCAACCGGACGATCGTCGACTACCTGCAGTTCGCGCGCGACTTCAACAAGCAGTTCCCCGGCTTCGAGACCGACATCCACGGGCTGGTCGAGGAGGAGGCGAACGGCGGCAAGCTGCGCTATTTCATGGACTGCGTCCGGCAGAAGTAGCGCGCCCCGCTGTCGGCCGGCGGCACCGGGTTGAGCGAAAGCGACCGGGTGGTTGCTCGCCGCTGCGCCGCAACCCGGGTTTCGCTTTCGCTCAACCCGGGCTACGCGCGCGGGCGCGGCGGCTTCCGTGCGCGGGCGTGCACCCGCCTGACCTTCGGCGGCGCGCGCCGCCGCGAGGTAGGCCGCGAGCAGAGAAGCCAGCACGCAGGACGCGATCCGGACCTCCATCGAATCCGCGTGCGCCGGCGCGACGATCGGCAGGTGCGCGCCCAGCACCAGCCCGGCGGCGAAGCCTCCGGTCAGCGCGGTGAGCGTGCGCAGCACGAGTGCGCCGGATTGCAGCCCGGGGACGATCAGGACGTCGGCGTTGCCGGCGACCTCCGATTCGCGCCCGTTGGCGTGCGCGGCGGCCGCGGAGAGCGCACTGTCGGCCGCCAGCGGCCCGTCGACGATCGCGCTGCCGAACGCTCCCTGCACCGCCATCGCCCGCAGCGCCGCCGCGTCCCCGGTGGCCGGCAGCGCCGGGCTCACGGCGTCCCGGGAGGTGAGCAGCGCCACCCGCGGCGTGGCGACGCCCAGCGCGCGCGCAAACTCGATGGTGTTCTGGACGATGTCGCGCTTGGCGGCGAGCGTTGGCGTGATGTTCAGCGCCGCGTCGGCGAGCAGCATGCCGCGCGGCTGGCCGGGAAGATCGAGAAACGAGGCATGCGAGAGCCGCCGCAGACCGCGCAGCCCGGAATCCGCCGCCGTCACGGGCGCGAGCAGCGCGTCGTTGCCGAGGCTGCCCCGGACCAGCGCGCCGACGGTGCCGGCGCGCGCGAGGTCGGCGGCGCGCTGCGCGCTGGCGCTGCGGGTCGTCGGCAGTGTCGTCGATCGGGAAGCGCACGATGTCGATGCCGGCGCGGCCGGCGACGTCGCGGATTCGGATCTCCGGCCCCACCAGCACCGGCGCGAGGGTGCCGGTGAACGCGCTGGAAATCGCGAGCTGCAGCGAATCGCCGTCGCACGGGTAGACGAATGCGGCCGGCAGCGCCGGCAACAGGCGGGCCTGCTCGACCAGGGGCTGGAAGTGCGCCCGGGGGATCATGCGCACAGCGTGGCAAAGCGCGTACGCAACGTCAATGCAATGCCGACGAAAGGCGCCTGCCGCTTGCCAGTCGGTGCATGGCCCGGCGCCGTGGCCGGGTGAGCGCCGAGGCCGGGTTTCGCTGGCGCTCAACCCGGGCTACGGCGCCGGGATGCGAGCGCGGGCCGGCAACGGCGTCAGGCCTTCCCCTTCCAGGGCACCGCGACCCGCTCGACGTAGCGCATCAGCAGGTCGAACAGGTAGGCGACCGCGCCGATGACGATGATCCCCATGATCACGATGTCGGTGCGCAGGAAATTCGACGCGTTGAGCACCATCTGGCCGAGGCCGTACGTGGCCGCGACCATCTCGGCGGCCACCAGCGTCGTCCAGCCGAATCCGATCGCGATCCGCATCGACGTGATGATCTCGGGCATCGCCCCCGGGATGACGACGTGCCAGATCACCTGCCAGCGCGACGCGCCCATCGACAGCGCCGCGTGGACCTGCTCCTGCGACACCGAGCGCACGCCGGCCTGCGCGCTCATCGCCATCGGCGCGAAGCAGGCGAGGTAGATCAGCAGCACCTTGGAGAACTCGTCGATGCCGAACCAGATGACGATCAGCGGCAGGTACGCGAGCGGCGGCAGCGGCCGGTAGAACTCGATCGGCGGGTCGAAGATGCCGCGGACGATCCGCGACACGCCCATGCCGATGCCGATGGGGATGGCGGTGACGCAGGCGAGCAGGAACGCGCTGAACACGCGGAACATCGACCAGCCGAAGTGCGTGGCGAGCGGCGCGTCGGTGAGCTGTCCCATCGCCGACTCGTACAGCCGCGTGAGCACCGTCTCCGGTGTGGGCAGGAACAGCGGCGGCAGCCAGCGCAGGTGGCTCGCGAGCCACCACAGCGCGAGGATGACGACGATGGACAGCGCGCTGTACCAGGAGCTCCTGCCCTCGCCCGGCGTCGAGTAGCTCGAGGTCGCGGGCGCCGCGTCGCCCCGCTTCTTCCCGGCCGCCATGCGTCACTCGCCGGCGGCGCCGGCGACCGCCGCCGGCTCGCGCCTGTGGATGACCGCGAGCACCTCCTCGCGCACACGGATGAAGTCGGGCGAGGACTTCACCGCCCGGGCGTCGCGCGTGGCGATGAAGCGGCGGCCGAAGTCGAGCTCGTACTCGTGCGAGATCTTGCCCGGGCGCGGCGTCATCACGATCAGATGCGTCGCGAGGAACAGCGCCTCCTCGACGCTGTGGGTGATGAAGAAGCACATCTTGCCCGTCGCGTGCCAGACGTCGAGGATGATCTCCTGGATCGCCTCGCGCGTGAACGCGTCGAGCGCGCCCAGCGGCTCGTCCATCAGCAGCAGCTCAGGGTCCGACGCCAGCGCGCGGGCGATCCCCACGCGCTGCTGCATGCCGCCCGACAGCTCGTAGATCGCGCGCTTCGCCGAAATCCTCGAGGCCGACGAGCTTCAGCTTCTCCTGCGCGATGCGCCGCCGCTCGGCGCGCGCGACGCCGCGCATGCGCAGCCCGAACTCGACGTTCTCGATGACGTTGAGCCACGGCATCAGCGCGTGCTTCTGGAACACGACGCCGCGATCCGCGCCGGGCCCCGCGACCGGGCGGCCGTCGAGCAGGATCGACCCGTCGGTCGGCGGCAGGAAGCCGGCGATCGCCGAGAGCAGCGTCGTCTTGCCGCAGCCGGACGCGCCGATGGCGACGACGAAGTCGCCGTCGCGCATCGCGAGATTGACGTTCGCCAGCGCGTCGACCGTGCCGGTCTTGGTCGCGTAGCGGACGCCGAGCTGGCGGATGTCGAGGGTCGGCACGGTCAGGCGCGCGCGGATCGAGCATTCGGCGGCGCGACGCCGGGCGCCGGCAACGCGGGCCGCGATGCCCCGGGCAAGCTGTCATCCGGGTGGCCGTGCACCGTTGCGCCGCCGGCCCCGGGGTCGATCGCTCGACTCGGGCTCGGCCGGCGGCTATTTCGTCGCCCGCGTGACGTACGCGGCGGTCACGATGTGCCGGTAGTCGTTGGCGAGCTCCTGGATCCGGCCCTGCTCCTTGAGGAACTTGGAGGTCTCGGTCAGTGCCTTGGCCACGCCGCCGCTGGCGCCGCCGCCCAGCCACTTGGCCGACGCCTGCTCCTCGAGCGTCGGGAACGCGTAGAGCGCCATCGCGTCCGGGCACGTTCTCCGGCTTCGCCCCCGACCATTTCGCCACCGCCGCGACCTTGGCCGGGTCGCCGGTCCACGCCTTGGGGTTGGCGCGGTATTCGGCGTCGGCCTTGGCGATGGCCTTGACCAGCGCGACCATGAAGTCGCCGTGGTTCTTGGCCGCGAACTTCTTCGAGACCACGAGGCCGTCGAAGGTGCACTTGCCCTTCGCGCAGAGCTCGCCCGAGGTGACCAGCACCTTGCCGTTCTTCTTGGCCGTCGGCGAGCGCCGGATTCCAGATGAACGTGGCGTCGATGTCGCCGCGCGTCCACGCCGCCGCGATCTCCGGCGGGCGCATGTTGAGGACCTGCGCGTCGGTGGGCTTGAGCCCGGCCAGCTCCATCGCGTACAGCAGATGGAAGTGGCTGGTCGACACGAACGGCGTGCGCGACCTTCTTGCCCTTGAGGTCGGCGACGCTGTTGATGCCGCTGCCGTTGCGGGCGACCAGCGCCTCGGCGGCGCCGATGTCGTCGAGGATCCAGAACAGCTCGATGTCGAGGCCCTGGCTGATGCGCCGTGGCGATCGGCGCCGATGCCGGCCTCGCCGAGCTGCACGTCGCCCGAGGCCATCGCGCGGATCACGTCGCCGCCGCCGCCGAACTGCCGCCAGTTGATCTTGTAGCCGGTGGCCTTCTCGATCTCGCCTGTGCTCTGCACCCAGCGGAACGGCACGACCATGTCCTGGTAGGCGAAGGTCACGGTCTTCTGCGCCCAGGCGGGCAGCGCGGCGACCAGCGTCAGGACCAGGCCGATGAGCAGTCGTTTCATGCTTCTCTCTCCTCGTGGATGACGACTACAGCGAAAGCAGCGTCTTGCGCAGCGTGTCCGCGATCAGGTCCACGTGCGCGCGCTCGGCGATCAGCGGCGGCGCGATCAGCGCGGCGTCGCCGGTGGTCTTCAGATGCAGCCCGCGGTCGAACAGCCGCCGCTGGAACGCGTTGCCGCGCCGCCCCGGCGCGCCGTCGACGTGGACGTCGATCGCCGCGAACATGCCGTAGCCGCGGATGTCGGCGACCACCGGGATGTCCTTCAGCGAGAACATCGCGTCGAGGAAGTAGGGCGAGAGCTCGCGGCCGCGCTCGAACAGGCCCTCGTCGCGGTAGACGTCGAGCGTGGCGAGGCCGGCGGCGCACGAGCACGGGTGGCCCGAGTAGGTGTAGCCGTGGAAGAACTCGACCGCACCCTCGGGCGCGGCCGCCATGATCGTGTCGTGGATGCGCTCGCTCGCGGCGACCGCGCCCATCGGCTGCGAGCCGTTGGTGATGCCCTTGGCCATGGTCATGATGTCGGGCGTGACGCCGAAGCTCTGCGCCGCGAACGCCTGCCCGGTCCGGCCGAAGCCGCAGATCACCTCGTCGAACACCAGCAGGATGCCGTTGGCGTCGCAGATGTCGCGCAGGCGCCCGAGGTAGCCCTTCGGCGGCACCAGGCAGCCGGTCGAGCCCGCGATCGGCTCGATGAAGCAGGCGGCGATGGTCTCGGCACCGTACAGGCCGATCATCCGCAGCAGGTCGTCGGCCAGCTCGACGCCGTGCTCGCCCTCGCCGCGGGTGAAGAAGTTCTCCTTCAGGTGCGTGTGGCGCATGTGGGCGATGCCGGGCAGCCCCGGGCCGTACTTGCGCCGGTTGTTGACGATCCCCGCCAGCGACACGCCGCCGAAATTGACGCCGTGGTAGGCGCGCTCGCGGGAGATGAACACGTTGCGGCCGCCCTGGCCTCGCGCCTGGTGGTAGGCCAGCGCGATCTTCATCGCGGTGTCGACCGCCTCCGACCCGGAACTGGTGAAGAAGATCCGGTTGAGATCGCCGGGGGTCAGCGCGGCGACACGGCTCGCGAGCTCGAACTGCTTCGGGTGCGCCGCGCATGAACGGCGCGCAGAAATCGAGCTCGCGCAGCTGCCGGCCGACCGCGTCGGCGATCTCCTTGCGGCCGTGCCCCGCCGAGACGCAGAACAGGCCCGACGACGCGTCGATGATCCGGTTGCCCTTGTCGTCCCACAGGTACATGCCCTCCGCGCGGACGACCATCTGCGGGTCGGCCTTGAACTCGCGGTTCGGCGTGAACGGCATCCAGTACTCGTCGAGCGAGAGCTGCCTCGCCGCCGTCTGGTCGTGGAGTGTCGGTTCTGCGTGACCCATCGTCGTCTCCGTTTCGGTCCGGCCGCCGCGCGCCGCCGATCGTGGCGGCGACATGCGGTCGCTGTGCTAGGATGATTTTCGAATCCTACACCCGCCGGTTGCGGTTGCGTTGCGCGCCGGACGCCTGCGCAATCGTTGCGCACTGCAGCAAGGCGTCGTCCGCCCGGCCTCCCGGAGAGTTCGCATGCTTATCGGCGTCCCGAAGGAAATCAAGGTCCTGGAAAACCGCGTCGGCATGGTGCCGGGGAGCGTGCGCGAGCTGGTCGCGCACGGCCACGCGGTCGTCGTCGAGCACGACGCCGGGCTGGGCATCGGCATGGACGACGATGCCTATCGCAAGGCCGGCGCCGCGGTCGCCGCCACCGCGGCCGAGGTGTTCGCCACCGCCGACATGATCGTCAAGGTCAAGGAGCCGCAGGCGGCCGAGCGCGCGATGCTGCGCGAGGGCCAGATCCTGTTCACCTACCTGCACCTCGCCCCGGACCCGGAGCAGGCGAAGGACCTCGTCGCCAGCGGCGCGGTGTGCATCGCCTACGAGACCGTCACCTCGAGTGCCGGCGGGCTGCCGCTGCTGGCGCCGATGTCCGAGGTCGCCGGGCGCATGGCGGTGCAGGCCGGCGCCTACTACCTCGAGAAGCCGCACGGCGGGCTGGGCGTGCTGCTGGGCGGCGTGCCGGGCGTCGACCCGGCCAAGGTGGTCGTGCTCGGCGGCGGCGTGGTCGGCACCCACGCGATCCACATTGCGCTGGGCATGGGCGCCGAGGTTTGGGTGCTCGACCGCAACACCGAGGTGCTGCGCGCGCTGTGGCGCCAGTTCGGTCGGCCGCTCAACACGGTGTTCTCGACGCACGACGCGATCGAGCGGCACCTGCTGACCGCCGATCTGGTCATCGGCGGGGTGCTCATTCCCGGCGCGTCGGCGCCGAAGCTGGTGTCGGCCGACCTGATCCGGAGGATGAAGCCGGGTGCGGTGGTCGTCGACGTCGCGATCGACCAGGGCGGCTGCTTCGCCACGTCGCGACCGACGACGCACGCCGATCCCGTCTACGTCGTCGACGGCGTCACGCACTACTGCGTGGCGAACATGCCGGGGGGCGTGCCGCGCACGTCGACGTTCGCGCTCAACAACGCGACGCTGCCGTTCGTGCTGGCGCTGGCGGAGAAGGGCTGGAAGCGGGCGCTGGCCGACGACGTGCACCTGCGCAACGGCCTCAACGTCGCCTTCGGCAAGGTGACCTGCGCGCCGGTCGCCGAGGCGCTGGGCTACGCCTTCGTCCCGCCCGAGACCTTGCTCGCGTAGCCCGAAATACTGTGGCCCGGAATTGAGCGGCCCGGTATTGATGTGGCTCGGTAATGATGTGGCTCGGTATTGATGTAGCCCGGCGTTGAGCGCCAGCGAAACCCGGGTGGTTGTGGCAACGAAGCACCCCCCGGGTTTCGCTGGCGCTCAACGCCGGGCTACGCCACCACGCCGCGGTACGCCACCACGCCGCGGTACGCAACGACGCCGCAGGGCGGGGCGCCCTTACGGCGCCGCCCGGTCCTCCAGGATCATGTCGGAGGCCTTCTCCGCGATCATGACCACGGGGGCGTTGGTGTTGCCGGACACCAGCGTCGGCATGATCGAGCAGTCGACCACGCGCAGGCCCGTCAGACCGTGCACGCGCAGGCGATCGTCCACGACGGCCGCCCGATCGGAGCCCATCCTGCAGGTGCCGGACGGATGGAAGATGGTGGCGCCGTATTCGCGCGCGAACTCCAGGATTTCGGCGTCGCTCGCGGTGGCGTCGCCCGGGCGAAATTCCTCGCCGACGAGCGGCTTCAGCGCTGCCGCCCGCGCCAGGCGCCGCGCGAACCGGATCGATGCCACCGCGCAGCGCGCGTCCGTCTCGGTGGAGAGGTAGCCCGGCCGGATCGACGGCGCCTCCAGGGCGTCGCGCGAGCGGATGCGCAGCGTGCCCCGCGACGTGGGCCGCAGCTGGCAGACCGAAAACGTGCAGCCGGGCCACGGATGCGGCTTGGCGCCCGCCGTGTCGGCCGACAGGCTGGCGAAGTGGAACTGGATGTCCGGCGTCGTCGACTCCGGCAGGACGCGCGTGAACAGTCCGCCCTGGTTGATGCCGATGGCGAGCGGTCCGCGGCGGAACAGCAGCCACTTGAGGCCGATCTTCATCCGGCCGCGCAGGCTCGCCAGCTCGTCGTTGGTGGTGATGGGCTTCCTGACCTTGTAAATCAGGCGGAGCTGCAGGTGATCCTGCAGGTTTTCGCCGACACCGGGCAGATCTCTGACCACGGGGATGCCCAGGTCCTGCAACAGCGGGCCGGCACCGACGCCCGAGAGCTGCAACAGCTGCGGGCTCTGCAGCGCGCCGGCGGCGAGGATCACCTCGCGGGCGGCGCGCACCGTGCGCGCCTGGCCGCGATGCTCGAAGCGCACGCCGACGGCGCGCGTGCCGTCGAAAACGATCTGCGTCGCATGGGCGCCGGTTTCCACCGTCAGGTTCGGGCGCGAACGCGCCGGCCGGAGGTACGCCACCGCAGTCGAGCAGCGCCAGCCTTTGCGCGTGAACAGCTGGTAGTACCCGACGCCTTCCTGATGGCCGGCATTGAAGTCGTCATTGCGCGGGATGCCGAGCTCGCCGGCGCCGCGGATGATGGCTTCCATCAGCTCGTGCTTGTCCTCGATGTCCGAGCTCCACAGCGGCCCGTCGGTGCCGTGGAACTCGCTGGCGCCGCGGGTGTTGTGCTCGCAGCGGATGAAGTACGGCAGCACGTCGCGCCATCCCCACCCGCGATTGCCGAGGGCGGCCCAGCGATCGTAGTCCTCCGGCTGGCCGCGCACGCAGATGAGGCCGTTGATCGAGCTGGAGCCGCCGAGGCCGCGGCCGCGCGGCCAGTAGATCCTGCGGTCGTGCATCCCGGGGTCGGGGTCGGTATGGAAGCCCCAGTTGTAGACCGGGTGGAACATCGTCTTGCCGTAGCCGATGGGGATGTGGATCCAGAGGTAGTTGTCCTCCGGCCCCGCCTCCAGCAGCAGCACCGAGCGGCTCCCGGCGGCAGACAGCCGGTTGGCCAGCACGCAGCCGGCCGAACCCGCGCCGACGACCACGTAATCGTACGTCGGCTCAACCATCCGGCGTGCGGCGCGGTTGGACACATGCCGGCCGGCGTAGGTGCGCCGCAGCATGGCCCCCGGGTCCCCGCGCGGATTGCGGCGCACGCGCTTCGCGGGGGCGCCTCATGGCGCCCCCCGGTGGCGTGACGTTTCGGGGCTTGGGTGTCCTCGAATGCTGCAAGGCACAAAATCTCAATAAGCGAGACGAAAGGTCTCATTTCTAGCATTATTTGCTTGCCAACGCAAACCTCGTTCTCTAGTATCCGCGGTGTGTGCGCATCCATTCGGATTGAGCGACGCTCAGGCGCACTCGCCTCACTTCGGCCAATAGAGCGCATCAAGAGGAGATCACGCATGACCACGTACGAACAGCTGAGGAACCTGACCCGTCGAGACTTCTTTCGCATCGCCGGCCGCTACGGCCTGACCTCGACGGTCTTCGCCGCCGGCGGTATCGGCGGGGTCATCACCGCGTCGGGGTTGGCGGCGGCAGCCGACGCCACCGCCGAAAAGCGCGCCAAGGCGACGCCGAAATTCAAGCTGAAGTTCGGCGCCGCAGGCTTTAACGAGAAGAACCTGCTCATCGAGCACGCCGGCTTTCTGTTCTTCGCCAGGGACCTCGAGGCGCGCTCCAACGGCGCGATCCAGGTCGACTTCATCGGCAACAACCAGATCTGCAACCAGGGCGACTGCGTGAAGAAGGCGCAGCAGGGCATCGTCGACATCTTCGCCGCCTCCACCCAGAACTCCGCGGGCTCGGCGCCGTACTACAACGTCCTCGACTACGCCTACATGTTTCCGTCGCGGGCGTCGCAGTATCACTTCTTCTACAGCCCCAAGAGCGAAAGGATCTTCCGCGAGCCGCTGCGCAAGCAGCACAACCTTCAGTTCCTCTTCACCCATTGCGAGCTGCGCGGCATCCAGCTGGGATTGAAGTGGAAGGACAAGCCGACGGTGAAGAGCGTCACCGAGCTGGCGGGAACCAAGAACCGGGTCACCGGCACCCAGCTTGGCCGCATTGCCATGCAGCTCATGGATCTCAACCCGGTGCCGATCGCCTGGGAGGAAACCCTCGACGGCCTGAAGAACGGTCTCATCGACGGCGCCGAGACCTGGGCCAGCGCGGTCGCCTACGCCAACATGGCGCCGGTCGTCTCCCAGTCGGTCGACCTGCGCTTCTTCTGCGGCACCGAGCATTGCGGCATCAACTACAGCAAGTTCAAGAGCCTCGGCTCGGCGTTGCAGGAAGTCATGCTCGAGTCCGCCTATGCGGCGCAGGTCTACGTCCAGGGCAGCAACGAGGCGGCGCTGTTCAACATCGTCGGCGCATCCGATCCACAGAAGCCGGGGACCATCTTCGCCAACAACAAGGTCCGCGTGGCGACACTTTCGGACGCCGAGATCTCGAAGGCGGAGCACATGTGCTCGCCGGAGTTCCAGCCCAAGCCCTGGGAGGAGTGGCGCGAGCGCATCAACAAGTGGGCCGGCGGGATCGATACCTACAAGGAGATCTACGGCATCGCCCGCGAGATTCCCGCCGACACGCCGGCCGAGAACGTCGAGGCCCGCCGCTGGTGGCGTGCCTGACCGCACGGCCCGTACTGCGTGCCGGCGGCGGGTGACGCCCGTCGCCGGCAGCGCATCGGCGTCCATTTCGAGGAGTCGCCCATGGGTTTCCTGCTGAGCATCCTGCGCTGGCTCGATCGAAACCTGGAGAAGACGGTCATCCTGATCGCCTACTCGACGATGGCGCTGATCATCGTCATGGCCGTGGTCCAGCGCTATTTCTTCAGCTACCAGTCGGCGTGGTCCAGCACTATCACCATCTACCTCTTTCTCTGGGTCACCTGGATGGGGGCGTCGTACAACACCAAGATCAGGGCGCATCTGTCGTTCAGCGAGTTGCGCGAACGCTTTCCCTATACGGTGCAGTTCGCGTGTCTCACGCTGGACGCCATCCTGTGGGTCGTGTTCGGGGTCCTGGTGAGCTACTACACCTATGAGCAGGTCAAGCTCGTGCACGACAATTTCGCCATCGTCCAGGGAACCGACCATGTGATGCAGTGGTGGTTCTATCTGGCCACACCGCTTTCCTGGACGCTGCTGATCGTGCGGGCGATGCAGAACCTTTTCCAGGACTGGCAGACGTTTCGCCGCGGCGAGCCGTTCCAGCACCAGGTCTCGCTCGGCGATTGACGGGGTGAACGATGGGCGATGGATCCCTTATTGCACTGGTCTCGGCCGCCGCGGTCGTCTTCTTCGTCATCGGCGTGCCGATCTTCCTGGTCATCGGGCTGTGGGTGGTCGGCGTCAGCATCGTGATCGATTTCACTCTCGCCAACCTGGGCGTCACGCTGTTCGAGGGCCTGAATTTCTTCGGGTTGCTGGCGCTGCCGCTGTTCATCCTCACCGGCGACCTGATCAACGCGGCGGGCATCGCCAGGCGCCTGGCCGATTTCGCGTACGCGGCGCTCGGCTGGATTCGCGGCGGACTGGCGATGTCGACCATCGGGGCCTGCGGCCTGTTCGCGGCGATATCGGGGTCCAACTCCGCGACGACGGCGACCATCGGCTCGATCATGCATCCGGAAATGGTCAAAGGGGGCTACCCGCCGCGCTTCGCCGCGGCCACGGCCGCCGCCGGAGGCACCGTGGGCATCATCATCCCGCCGAGCATCATCTTCATCGTCTACGGATTCCTGATGAACCTGTCGATCAGCGACCTGTTCATCGCCGGCATGTTTCCCGGAATGCTGATGGTGACGCTGATGATGCTCGCCGCCTACATCGTCGCCAGAAGCACCGGCTGGGGTCACATCATCAAGTTCGAGCCGAAGCGCGTGGTCAAGGCCGGAGCGCGGGCGTACCTCGGGTTCGTCGCGATCCTGATCGTCGTCTACGGCGTCTATTCCGGAGCGTTCTCGCCGACCGAGGCCGCGGGCGTCACCGTCGGCTTCTGCCTGCTTGCCGGCCTGTTCGTCACCCGCGAGCTGAAATGGAAGTCGGTGCCCGACGTCATCCTGCGCTCGGGAACGCTCACCGGCATGCTGGCGCCGATGATCGCCGTTTCCATCGTCATGCAGCAGATCCTGTCGCTGCTCGGCGCCAAGGAATTCTTCACCGATCTGGTCAACAGCCTGGGCGGGGGCTATTACACGGCGATCTTCGCCAGCATGGCCATCGTGCTCACCGCCGGCGCGATCCTCGAGAGCCTTCCCGACACCGTGATCTTTGCGCCGATCCTGGCGCCGATCGCGGTGGCGTCCGGCGTCGACCCGTTTCACTTCGCCGTCATCTTCCTGATCGGCGACGCGATCGGCTTCATCACGCCGCCCTACGGGCTCAATCTCTACGTCGTGAGCGCGGTGACGCGGATTCCGTACCTTCGGCTGGTCGGGCCGGTAATGCCGTATTTCATCGCCCTGATCATCGCGTGGTTCATCGTCGCGCTCTGGCCGGCGCTGTCCATCGGCATGATCCGGCACTAGGCGAATCCCGGTTCGATGGCTCCGGGAAATACCCGCTCGCGCGGTGAGGCGCCGGCCTCCGGCATCGCCATGGCCGGCGCGGGCACCGGCTCCGCGATCGTTCGGGCGCTCGGCGTCCTCGAATTTGCCAGCGGCGCGGAGCGGCCGGTGTCCCTGGCCGATGTCATGGAGGCCACCTCGCTGCCCAAGCCGACGGCGCACCGCCTTCTCGCCATGCTCGAGCGGGAGCGGATGCTGCAGCGCGAACCCGACGGCAGGCGGTACGTCGCCGGGCCGAGGCTTTCGGCGCTGGCGCTGGGCGTATTGCGGGGCACGTCGCAGCGCGGTCCGCGCCACGCGATCCTGCAGGCGCTGGTGGACGAGATCGGCGAGACCTGCAACTTCACGACGTTCGACGGCCACGAGGTGGTCTACCTCGACCGGGTCGAAGCGCAGTGGCCGCTGCGCATGATCCTGCAACCCGGCTCGCGCGTGCCGCTGCATTGCACCGCCAGCGGCAAGCTGCTCCTCAGCCTGCTGCCGCCGCGCAAGCGGCAGCGGCTGATCGCCGCCGCGCCGCTGAAACGCTACACAGGCAACACCATCACTGGCCCCGACGAGCTCGAACGGGCGCTCGACCGGATCCGCGACGAGAGGGTGGGCACCGACAACGAGGAATTCCTTGCCGGGCTGTCGGCGATATCGGTGCCGGTGCTCGATGCCCGCGGGCGGGCGTGCGCCGCCGTCGCGGTGCACGCGCCCACCGCGCGCATGAACATCGCCGAAGCTCGGGCTCATCTTCCGGCGCTGCGCCGCGCCGCCACCGCACTGGCGGCGACGTGCGTGGACGACTGAGCGCCGCCGCGGGGCCCGACGCGCGATGCCCGACGCCGGCTCGCTGAACGCGCTGCAGTTGGCACTCGCCGTCGGCGTGATGGCGTTGGCGGGATTCGTTCACGGCGCGCTGGGTCTGGGCTTCCCGCTGATCGCCACACCCCTGCTGGCGCTGGTCACCGACGTCAGGACCGCGATCGTCTTCACGCTGCTCCCGGCGCTGGCGGCGACCGCCATCTCGGTCGTCAACGGCGGGCGCCCGATGGAGGTGGTGCGCCAGTACTGGATGCTGCCCGTGTACATGATCGCCGGCAGCTACCTGGGCGCGCGGCTGTTCATTGCCGCTAACCCGGCGCCGTTCCTGCTGCTGCTTGCGCTCCTGATCGTGGCGTATCTCAACCTGCAGCGGCTGCAGGGATTCGCGGCCCACTGGATCGGCGTCCATCCGGGCATGGCGCGGGCGGCGTTCGGGCTCGCCGCCGGCGCCTTCGAGAGCACCGCGAACGTTTCCGGGCCGGTGCTGCTGATCTATTTTCTTTCGACCACGCTGCCCCCGTTGGCGCTGGTGCAGGCGCTCAACCTGTGCTTCCTGGCCGGCAAGTCGACCCAGGGGCTCACGCTGGCGCTGGCCGGCGGGATTCCGGCCGCCGTCTGGCTGTCGACGCTGCCGTTCGCGGCGGTCGGCGCCGCCTGCCTCCTGCTGGGAATCCGCGTCCGCCGCCGGATCGATGCGGCGACGTACCGCACCTGGCTCAGGCGCTCGCTGTGGGTGATCGTGGCGCTGCTCGTCGGGCAGTTCGCCCGGCGCGCCGCGGGCGGCTGACGTCCCGAATGCGCGCCGCGTGGCCGGGATCGGCCGGGACTGCTACGCCGTTTCGCGCGAAGGCTTGCGCGGCGCGGCGCGGCGCCTCGTCCTGTCCGGCGGTTCGACACCGAAGGTCGTGCCGAGCGCCGTCGCCGCGCGCCGCAGCGCGGGCACGTGCCGAAGCGCAGCCGCGAGCGGCATCCGGGCGACCGGCGCGTGAACCGCGACCGAGGCGACGACGCGACCCTCGGGGGTGGCCACCGGGACCGCGACGCAGACGAGGCCCGCGAGGTATTCCTCGTTGTCGGTGGCGAGGCGCTCGCGGCGCACGCGCGCGAGCTCGTCGGTCAAGCGGCGCCGGTCGACGATCGTCTGCGCGGTGTGCGGCGGCAGCGGCAGCGCATCGACGATGCGCCGTCGCCGCGCCGGCGGCAGCAGCGCGAGCAGCAGCTTGCCGCTCGCGGTGCAGTGCAGCGGGACGCGCGAGCCGGGCTGCAGCGTCACGCGCAGCGGCCAGGCGCTCTCGACGCGATCGAGGTAGATCGACCTCGCGCGCCCTCGAGCATCGTGAGGTTGCAGGTCTCTCCGATGGCGGCGACGAGCTGCTGCAGGATCGCGCGCCGCGCGCCGCCGCCGCGCCGTGGCGCAGCACGTCCAGCGCGAGCCGCATGAGCCGCGGCCCGGCGACCGACGCGCCGGCCCTCGGGCTCGCGGATCAGGAAGCCCGCCCGCCTCCAGCGTCGCCAGCATCCGGTAGACCGTCGGCTTCGGCAGCACCGGCGCCGGCGGTCGCGTCGCTCAGCGACACCGGCCGCCGCGCGCCGGCGATGCGCTCGAGCAGCGCGAAAGCGCGCAGCAGGGGCGAGGATCCGGTCGATCTTGGCCGGCCATGAGTCGACAATATCTCGAAAAATGGAATGCATCAAGCTCAGATTTTCACTGAACATGGCTTGCATGCCTCCGGCGGCTGTGCAAAACTTGGCACCCCGGTCCGCGACCGTCGAGCGCAAGGAGGACGCCATGAACAAGCCCGTCGAGATTCAGATCCGCCGTCACCGGCCGCCAGAAGATGACCGCATCGGAGGCGTTCGTCGAGACGCTCGTCGCCAACGGCGTCAGGGACGTCTTCGGCATCGTCGGCTCGGCCTACATGGACGCGCTGGACCTCTTTCCGCTCGCCGGCATCCGCTTCATCTCGGTCGCGCACGAGCAGGGCGGCGGCCACATGGCCGACGGCTACGCGCGGGTGTCGGGCCGGCACGGCGTGTGCATCGCGCAGAACGGCCCCGGCATCACCAATTTCGTCACCTCGACCGCGGCGGCGTACTGGGCGCACTCGCCGGTGGTCGTCATCACCCCCGAGACCGGCAGCGCGACGATCGGCCTGGGCGGCTTCCAGGAGACCGAGCAGCTGCCGATCTTCTCGAAGATCACCAAGTTCCAGGCGCACGTGAACAACCGCGCCCGGATGGCCGAGCTGACCGCGCGCGCGTTCGACCGCGCGCACCTCGAGCTCGGGCCCACGCAGCTCAACATCCCGCGCGACTTCTTCTACGGCGACGTCGAGTGCGAGATTCCGCGCCCGATCGTCATCGAGCGCGGCGCCGGCGGCGAGAAGAGCCTCGACGCGGCGGCGCGAGCTGCTGGCCGGCGCGAAATTCCCGGTGATCCTCGCCGGCGGCGGCGTGGTGATGGCGAACGGACAGTCCGAGGCGATCCGGCTCGCCGAGCTGCTGCAGGCGCCGGTCGCCAACAGCTACCTGCACAACGATTCCTTCCCGGCGAGCCATCCGCTGTGGGTCGGCCCGCTCGGCTACCAGGGCAGCAAGGCGGCGATGAAGCTGATCGCCAAGGCCGACGTCGTGCTCGCGCTCGGCACGCGGCTGGGGCCGTTCGGCACGCTGCCGCAGTACGGGATGGAGTACTGGCCGAAGGGGGCGAAGATCATCCAGGTCGACGCCGACGCGAAGATGCTGGGCCTGGTGAAGCCGATCTCGGTGGGCATCTGCGGCGACGCGAAGGCCGCGGCGCAGGCGCTCGCCGCGCGGCTCGCCGGCAGGACGCTCGCGTGCATCGCCAACAAGGACGCGCGCCTCGCCGACATCAAGGCCGAGAAGACGGCCTGGGAGACCGAGCTCGACGGCTGGGCCTGCGAGAAGGATCCGTGGTCGCTCCAGGTGGCGAAGGACTCCGCCTACATGCACCCGCGGCAGATGCTGCGCGAGCTGGAGCGCGCGATGCCCGACGGCGCGATGGTGTCCACCGACATCGGCAACATCTGTTCCGTGTCGAACAGCTACCTGCGTTTCGAGCGCCCGCGCTCGATGTTCGCGGCGATGAGCTTCGGCAACTGCGGCTACGCGTTCCCGACGATCATGGGCGCCAAGGTCGCCGCGCCCGACCGCGCCGGCGATCGCCTACGTCGGCGACGGTGCGTGGGGGATGAGCTTCGGCGAGATCCAGACCTGCGTGCGCGAGAACATCCCGGTCACCGCGGTGGTGTTCAACAACGGCCAGTGGGGCGCCGAGAAGAAGAACCACGTCGACTTCTACGAAAACCGCTTCGTCGGCGTGAACCTCGACCGGCAGCCGTCGTGGGCAGGCGTGGCGCGCGCGATGGGCGCCGAGGGCGTGACCATCGACAAGCTCTCCGACGTCGGCCCCGCGCTGCGCGCCGCGGCGAAGGCGCAAGGCGAGGGCAAGACGACGATCCTCGAGATGATGGTGCACGCGCGAGCTGGGCGACCCGTTCCGGCGCGACGCGCTCGCGCTGCCGACGCGGCATCTCGCCAAGTACCAGTCGACCGCGGCCCCGCGCCGCTAGCGGGCAGCGCAGCTGCGCGGGTGGGGGACCCGACCATGGCCGAACCGTCCGCCGAGGCCGTCGTCGCCGCGCTGGTCGCGCGGGCGCGCGCCGCGCAGCGCGTCTTCGATGCCTGGTCGCAGCGGCGCGTCGACGACGCGGTCACCGCCGCGGCCTGGGCGATCGTCGAGCCGGCGCGCAACCGCGCGCTGGCGGAGCTCGCGGTGCGCCGCACCGGGCTGGGCAACGTCGCCGACAAGATCGCCAAGAACGAGCGCAAGACGCTCGGGCTGCTGCGCGATCTCAAGGGCGCGAGGTCGGTCGGCGTGATCAGCGAGGACGCCGAGCGCGGGCATCATCGAGATCGCGCGGCCCGGTCGGCGTCGTCGCCGCGATCACGCCGTCGACCAATCCCGGCGCGACGCCGGCCAACAACATCGTCAACGCGCTCAAGGGGCGCAACGCGATCATCGTCGCGCCGTCGCCCAAGGGCGCAGCCCACGCTCACGCTGCTGCTCGAATACGTGCACGCCGAGCTCGACCGCGTCGGTGCGCCGCGCGAGCTCGTGCAGCAGCTGCCGGCGCCGGTAACCCGCGAACTGACGTTCGCGCTGCTGCGGCAGGCGGACCTCGTCGTCGCGACCGGCTCGCAGACCAACGTCAAGGCCGCGTACTCGAGCGGCACGCCGGCGCTGCGGCGTGGGCGCCGGCAACGTCGCGGTGATCGTCGACGAGACCGCCGACGTTGCCGATGCGGCGGCCAAGATCGCGGCGCTCGAAGACCTTCGACAACGCGACCAGCTGCTCGTCGGAGAACAGCGTCATCGCGCACGCGGGCATCGCGCACGCGCTGCTGGTGGCACTGACCGCGCAGGGCGGCGTGCTGCTGACCGCGGCCGAGGCGCGGCAGCTCGAGACGGCAATGTTCGGCGGAGGCAGGCTCGCGGCCGATTTCATCGCGCAGGCGGCGGGCGTGATCGCGCAGCGCGCGCCGGCCTCGACCGGCCGAGCTGCGCAGCCGCGCCGGTTCCTGATGGTCGGCGAGACCGGCGTCGGTGCCGGATCACCCGTTCTCGGGCGAGAAGCTCTGCCCGGTGCTCGCGTTCTACCGTGCCGACGACTTCGCCGCCGCGGCGGCGCTCGCCGAGCGGATCCTGCGCCATCAGGGCGCCGGGCATTCGATCGGCCTGCACAGCCGCGCGCCGGAGCGCGCGCTGCGAGCTCGGTCTCACGCTGCCGGTGTGCGCGCGTCATCGTCGACCAGGCGCACTGCTTCGCCACCGGCGGCAGCTTCGACAACGGGCTGCCGTTCTCGCTCTCGATGGGCTGCGGGACCTGGGGCGGCAACAGCATCTCCGACAACCTCAACTACCGGCACTTCCTCAACATCACGCGCATCGTGCATCCGTTCGCCCCGGGCGCGTCCGCGAGCCGACGACCGACGAGCTGTTCGGCGACTACCGCCGCAAGTACGGCGCGTGACGCCGGCCCGATGCAGACCGTTCGCGAGGCGATCGACCGGCAGGCGGACGCGCGGCCCGGCGCGCCCTTCCTGATCGCTCCCGAGCCGGCGCGCACCGATCACCTACGGCGAGTTCCGCGCGATGGCCCGCGCGCTCGGCGCCGATCTCGCGCGCGCAGGGCATCGCGCCGGGCGAGGTCGTCTCGTACATGCTGCCCAACGGTGCTGGGCGCCGCCGGCGTGCTGCTGGGCGCCATGTACGGCGGCTACGTCGCGTCGCCGATCAGCCTGCTGGCGCAGGACTCGCAGATCGAGTACACGCTGGCGCACTCCGGAACGCGCGTCGTCTACGCCGCGCCGGAGTTCGTCGACCGGCTGCGCGAGCGCATCGCCTGCGCCGGCAGCCGCGCGGTGGTGCGCAGCGCCTCGCCCGACGATCTCGCGCTGCCGCCCGCGGAAGCGCGGACGCCGCCCGCGCCGGCGCCGGTCCCCGCCGCGCCGGCGATGCTGATGTACACCTCCGGGACGACCGGCGTGCCCAAGGGCGTGCTGCTGTCGCACGCGAACATGATCCACGCCGGCCGCGCGGTGAGCGAGTCGCTGGGCCTGACCGCCGCCGACCGCGTGCTGTCGTCGCTGCCGCTGTATCACATCAACGGCCAGAGCATCGGACGGTGAGCGCCGCTGGTGTCCGGCGGCAGCATCGTCGCGCCGCACCGGTTCAGCGCGTCGCAGTGGTGGACGCTGGTCGAGCGCCACCGTCCGACCTGGATCAACGTCGTGCCGACGATCATCGCCTACCTGATCAACGGCCCGGCGCTGACGCCGGCGCAGGCCAGGCCTGCCGCGGCATCCGCTTCGGACGCTGCGCCTCGGCGCCGCTGCCGCCCGACCAGCACCGGGCCTTCGAGGCGCGGTTCGGCATCAGGGTGATCGAGGCGATGGGCCTCACCGAGTGCGCGTCGGTCGCGTTCAGCAACCCGCTCGATCCCGCCGCGCGCCGCTACGGCTCGGCCGGCCGCGCCGCTCGGCGTGCGAGGCGCGCGTGGTCGATGCCCGGGCGGCGTCGCGCTGCCCGACGGCGCGGCCGGCGAGATCGAGGTGCGCGGCGCGAACGTGATGCGCGGCTACTACAAGGATCCGGAAGCCACGGCGCGCACGCTCAACGCCGACGGCTGGCTCGCGCACCGGCGACCTCGGGTACCGCGACGCCGACGGCTTCTATCTTCGTCACCGGACGCATGAAGGAGCTGATCATCAAGGGCGGCGAGAACATCGCGCCGCGCGAGATCGACGAGGCGCTGCTCAGGCATCCGGCGGTGCTCGAGGCGGCGGCGGTCGGCGTCCCGGACCGCGACTACGGCCAGGAGATCGTCGCCTGCGTCGTGCTGAAGCCGGACGTCGCCTGCGCGGAAGAGGAACTGCGTGCGCATTGCCTGCGCGAGCTCGGACGCTTCAAGACGCCGAAGGGTTCCGCTTCCTCGGCGAGCTGCCGAAGGGCCCGTCGGGCAAGGTGCAGCGGCTGAAGCTCGCCGCGATGAGTGCCGGAGTCGGCGACGGCCCGGGTTCGCTGGCGCTCGACGCCGGCTACGCACCGGCGTCGCTTCCGGTGTCCCGTAGCCCGGCGTTGAGCGCCAGCGAAACCCGGGTGAGTCGTGGTGGGCGGCAGCGGCCGGTTGCTCCCGGAAGGCGGCGAAGGTACATTGGCGAGCACAAGAGTCACGGCGGCCACCGACGGCTGCCCGGGCCCGACGGCCGACCTCCACGGGTCGCCCGCCCCACACGAGAGAGGAGATGGCGATGATAAGAGTGAATGCACGTCGCGCCGTGGTCGGCGCAATGGCCGGCGTCTGCCTGGCGGCGGCCGCGGGGTTCGTCGCGGCGCAGGAAGCGTATCCCACGCGCCCGATCGAGTTCATCGTTCCGTGGGGCCCCGGCGGCGGCGCCGACCAGGTCGCGCGCAAGGCCGGCGCGATCCTGGAGCCGCTGCTCAAGGTGTCGTTCCCGGTCGTCAACGTCCCCGGCGCGTCCGGGCAGACGGGGCTCGCCAAGATGCTGGCGGCGGCCCCCGACGGCTACACGATCTCGATCATGACCGGCGACACCTTCGGCACGCAGGCCGCCGGCAAGCCCAGCTGGAAATTCTCGGAGATCACGCCGGTCGCGATCATGATCAAGCAGCCGTCGGCGTTCTTCGTGCCGATGGCGAGCCCCCTCAAGACCTGGGCCGACGTGGTCGCCGAGTCGAAGAAGCATCCGCTGAAGGTGGCGGTGACGGGCTTCGGCACGCCGGACGACATCACGGTGAACTACTTCGGCAAGAAGGGGGTGAACCTGCAGTCGGTGCCGTTCGCCAAGCCGGGCGAGCGCTACACGGCGATCCTCGGCGGGCACGCCGACCTGCTGTACGAGCAGCTGGGCGACGTCAAGACCTTCCTCGAAAGCAAGCAGATGCGTCCGATCGTCATCTTCGACACCGAGCGCTTCCCGCTGTTTCCCGACGTCCAGACCTGCGTCGAGATCGGCAGCCCGGTGATCATCAACCAGTTCCGGATGGTGATCGTCAAGGCGGGCACCGATCCGGCCAAGGTCAAGGTGCTGGCCGACGCGCTGGCCAAGGTCGCGGCGAGCGACGACTACAAGCAGTACCTGAAGGACCAGTACGCGGATCCGAAGAGCTACCTGCCGGCGCTCCCAGGCGCAGGGCTTCCTGACCAACGAGCTCGACAACATGAAGAAGTTCGCGAAGGAAGCGGGCATGACGAAGTAGCCGCATCACCCGACGCGCGCCGCGGCCGGCGGCGCTCCGGCCGCGGCGGCGCGCGCCACCCCGCACTTCACCCACCCGCCGCGGCCGCGGCGCGCCGTCTCCGAGGAAGCCCGCCATGCTCTCGCGCCGCAAGGCCGCCCGCATCGCGCCGTACGTGGTCGTGCTCGGGATCGCCGGCGTTCCTCTACCGCAGCGCCGAGCCAGATCGACTACTACGCGCCCGCCGGGCGCATCGGTCCCGACTTCTGGCCGAAGATGGTGCTGATCCTGATGATCGCCACCTGCGTCTACGAGATCGTCAAGATCGGGCTGTTCTCGCGGGAGGACCGGGTGAGCGGCGTGCTGCAGACGCTGTCGGCATCGCCGCCCACCGACGACAGCCAGCCGCCGGTGACCGAGCCGAGCTATCCGCTGCGGCTCGTCCTCGGCATCGGCATCACTCTGCTGTACGCGGCGGTCGTGCCGATCACCGGGTTCTTCCTCACCACGGTCGCCTACCTGATCGCGCTTCATGGCGCTCGGGCGCTTCCGCCGCATGGGCGTGGCGGTCGGGGTGAGTCTCGCCGGCACGCTGCTGCTGCTCTACTTCTTCATGAAGGTGGCGTACATCTCGCTGCCGATCGGTCACGCGCCGTTCTCCGCGGTGAGCCTGTACCTGATGCAGGTGATGGGCGTGCGCTAGGCACGGGCCCCGCGATGGACGTCATCCACCACCTGGCGACCGGCTTCCTGCAGGTCTTCGAGCCGGCCAACCTGCTGTCGCTGTTCGTCGGCCTGGTGCTCGGCCTGCTGGTCGCCGTGCTGCCCGGGCTCACGCTGGTGATGGGCGTCGTGCTGGCGCTGCCGTTCACCTACCACATGCAGATCACGCCGGCGATCATCCTGCTGACCGCGATGTACGTGTCGGGGACCTACGCCGGCGCCTGGACCTCGATCCTGTTCCGGGTGCCCGGCGAGCCGATGGACGTGCCGCTGCTGTGGGACGGCTACACGATGGCGCGCAACGGCGGCGCGGCCGCCGCGCTGGGCTGGACGCTGGTCTCGGCGCTGTGCGGCGGGCTGCTCGCGGCGACGGTGATGGTGGCGCTGGCGCAGCCCATCGCGAAGATCGCGCTGACGTTCTCGACGCCCGAGTACTTCGGCATCATCTTCTTCGGGCTGGTGAGCGTCGGCTCGCTGGGCGGCGGCTCGATGACCAACGCGTTCATCAGCATGTTCTTCGGGCTGCTCATCTCCACCGTCGGCGTCGACGACATCTACGGCGCCGAGCGCTTCGTGTTCGGCGTGCCGCTGTTCAAGGACGGGATCGACTACCTCGTCGTGATGGTCGGCGCCTACGGCCTGGGCGAGGTGTTCTCGCGGATGGAGAAGGGGTTCACCTCGGTGGCGGTGGAGAGCGCCGGCGAGGTCCGGACCCGGCTGCCGTCGTGGCGCGAGATCGCCGCGGCGAAGATGACGTTCCTGCGCGGCTCGATCATCGGCATCGTCGTCGGCCTCGTGCCCGGCGCCGGCGCCACCATCGCGTCGTTCGTCTCCTACGGCACCGAGATGCAGTACGGCCGGCGCAGGGACGAGCTGGGCACCGGCATCCCGGAGGGCATCATCGCGCCGCAGACGGCGGCCACCTCGTCGGTCGGCGGGGCGCTGATCCCGCTGGTGACCATGGGCATCCCGGGCAGCGGCGCGACCGCGATCATCCTCGGCGCGTTCCTGCTGCACGGGCTGCAGCCGGGGCCGCAGGTGTTCACCACGTCGCCCGAGATCATCTACGCGATGTTCGCGTCGCTGTTCGTCGGCATCATCGGCATGTGCGTGATCGGCTACTTCGCCGCCAAGCTGATGGTCAAGGTTCTCGATCTCCCCGAGGCGATCGTTTCGGCCTACGTCGTGATGTGCTGCTTCCTCGGCGCCTACGCGTCGCGCAACAACGTCACCGACCTGTGGCTGCTGGCGGGCTTCGGCGTCGTCGGCTATCTGTTCGAGCGGCTGCGCTTCCCCATCACGCCGCTGGTGCTGGGCGTGATCCTGGGGCCGATCGCCGAGACCAGCTTCATGACGACGATGGTCAGCTTCAACAACGACTGGACGGTGTTCTTCACCCGCCCGATCAGCGGCATCCTGATGGCGATGTCCTGCGTCGCGCTGGTGTATCCGCTGCTGCGGCACCAGCTGCAGCAGCGCAGGCTCGCGCGCGAGCGCCGCGCGGGGGGTCAGGCGTGAGCGGATCGCCGGCGCCCTTCCAGCGTCGACCTGATCGCGAACCGGGGAGTCCGCGCATGCCCTGCCGAATCATGTATTCCTCGCAGGCGACCGAGCCGCTCGGGGTCGCCGGCCCCCGGCAGGCTGCGCAGCATCCTCGAGACACTGGCGCCGTGAGAGCCGGCACGTGAGGCACGCCATGGCCATCGTCGAACGGCTGAATCTTCACCGGCTGCAAATGCCGCTGACCACACCGTACAAGCTCGCGTTCGGCCCGGTGACGGCGTTCGACACCATCCTGGTCGAGGCGCAGGACGGCGACGGCCGGATCGGGCTGGGCGAGGCGACGCTGCTCACCGGCTACACCGACGAGACCATCGACGGCGCGTGGGCGCTGCTGCAGGCGCTCGCGGCGGCGTGTCCGGGGCGCACGCCGGCCGCGCTGCATCGCGCTCGGCGCCGGCGCGATTCCCGGCGGCGCCGTTTGCGGCGACCGCGCTGACGACGGCGATGGAGATGCTGCAGGACAGCGCCTGGCTGCAGGTGCCGCAGGCCGGCCAGCGTGCCGCTGCTGGGACTGGTGAACGGCAGCGAGGCGGCGGAGCTGGAGGCCGAGGTGGACCGCCTGCTGCGCGACGGCTTCCGCACGCTCAAGGTGAAGGTGGGCTTCGAGCCGGCGGCGGACGCGCGGCGGGTCGCGCTGATCCAGAAGACCGTCGCCGGCCGCTGCCGCCTGCGCATCGACGCCAACCAGGGCTACGACCGCGACCAGGGCTGCGCCTTCGCCGCGCGCGCTCGACCCCGAGGGCATCGAGCTGTTCGAGCAGCCCTGCGCGGCCGGCGACTGGGACGCGGCACAGGCGGTGGCCGCGGTGTCGCCGGTGCCGATGATGCTCGACGAGTCGATCTACGGCCTGTCCGACATCGAGCGCGCGGCCGCGCTCGGCGCGGCGCGCTACATCAAGCTCAAGCTGATGAAGATGGGCAGCCTCGAGCGCCTCGCGCAGGGCATCGCGCGCATCCGCGAGCTGGGCATGGAGCCGGTGCTGGGCAACGGTGTCGCCGGCGAAGTCGGCTGCTGGATGGAGGCCTGCGTCGCGCGCACGCTGATCGCGAACGCCGGCGAGATGAACGGCTTCCTCAAGCCGGTCACGCGCCTGCTGCAGGTGCCCGTGCCGTTCGCCGACGGCGCGCTGCTGCTCGACGCCGGCTGCGCGCCGCGGCTCGATCCGCGCGCGGTCGCGGCCTGCCGCGTGGCGCAGGCCGCGTTCCACTGAGGCCGGCGCGCGCCATGTCCGGCGAAACCCTGGTCACCGGCGTCATCGGCTCCGACACGCACATCGTCGGCAACCGCATCCTGTCGATGGCGCTGGAGAAGGCGGGCTACCGGGTGGTCGCGCTGGGCGCGCTGACGCCGGCGGCGGAGTTCGTCAAGGCGGCGGTGGAGACCGCCGCCGACGCCATCCTGGTGTCGTCGCTGTACGGGCTGGGCGAGCTCGACTGCCGCGGCTTCCGCGACCTGTGCGTCGAGGCGGGGCTGGAGGACATCCTGCTCTACGTCGGCGGCAACCTCGTCGTCGGCAAGCAGGCCTGGGACGAGGTCGAGCGGCGCTTCGTGGCCATGGGCTTCGACCGCGCCTTCCCGCCGGGCACGCGCAGCGACGACGTGATCCGGATCCTGGCGCAGGACTTCGCCGCCCGCGCGGCCGGCCTGCCGCCGCAGCGCTGAGGCGCGCGCGACGACCATGAAAGCCGCGCTGCTCATCGACTTCGGCAGCACCTACACCAAGCTGCGCGCCGTCGACGTGGACCGCGCGACGATCCTCGGCTCGGGGCAGGGGCCCTCGACGGTCACCACCGACGTCACGCTCGGCATGCGCGCGGCGCTGGCCGATCTCGAGCGCCAGCTCGGGGCGCTGCCGCCGTTCGCCTGGCGCCTCGCCTGCTCCAGCGCCGCCGGCGGCCTGCGCATGGTCACCGTCGGCCTCGTGCGCGAGCTGACCGCCGAGGCGGCGCGGCAGGCCGCGCTCGGCGCCGGCGCGCGGCTGGTGGGCACCTTCGCCTACCGGCTGACCGCGGCCGACGTGGCGCGGATCGAGGCGCTCGCGCCGGACATCCTGCTGCTCGCCGGCGGCACCGACGGCGGCAACAGCGAAGTGATCCTGCACAACGCGGCGGCGCTGGGTGCCAGCCGGCTCGCCTGCCCGCTGGTGCTGGCGGGCAACCGCGGCGCGATGGACGAATGCCGCGAGCGCGTCTGCCGGACGGCCGGTGATCGTCACCGAGAACGTCATGCCCGAATTCAACGTGCTCAACATCGAGCCGGCCCGCGGCGCGATCCGCGCGGTGTTCATCGACCGCATCGTGCACGCCAAGGGCATCGACCGCGCGCAGGCGATGTTCGACCAGGTGCTGATGCCCACGCCGGCGGCGGTGATGGAAGGCGCGCGCCTGCTCGCCGACGGCTGTCCCGGGATGGCCGGTCTGGGCGAGCTGCTCGTCGTCGATCCCGGCGGCGCCACCACCGACGTGCACTCGGTCGCCTCGGGCGAGCCCAGCCAGCCGGGGGTGATCCCGCACGGACTGCCCGAGCCGCGGGTGAAGCGCACCGTCGAGGGCGACCTCGGCATGCGCCACAACATCGCCGCGATCGACGGAAGCGGCCGGCACCGCGGCCATCGCCGCCGACAGCGGCCTCGCGCCGGCGCGGGTGCGCGAGCTGATCGACGCTGCTGGGGCGCGAGGTCGAGCGCGTGCCCGGACAGCGCCGACGAGCGCGCGCTCGACCGCGCGCTCGCCCGCGCCGCGGTGCGCCTCGCGGTGAAGCGCCACGCCGGCACCGTCGAGACCGTCTACACCGTCTCCGGCCCGGCGGTCCTGCAGCGGGGCAAGGACCTGTCGGCGCGTGGGCACCGTGATCGGCACCGGCGGCGCGCTGGCGCACAGCCCGGACCCGGCGGCGATCCTGGAAACCGCGCTCGCCGATCCGGGCGAGCCGTTCTCGCTGCGCCCGCGCGCGCCGCGGCTGCTGCTCGACCGCGAGTACATACTCTATGCCTGCGGCCTGCTGGGCCAGGTCGCGCCGCAGCAGGCGCTCGCACTGGGCCTCGCGCATCTTGCGCCGCTGAACGAGGAGATCGGCGATGAACGCACCGTCGGGACCTGAACCGAAGCTCCCGCTGTCGCAGCGGCGCATCGACGACGACCGGTTCGCGGCCATGCGGCGGGAGAACCTCGCGCGCTGGCCGACCGGCGGCGACGTGGACCTCGACGAGGCGGTCGCGCTGCATCGCGCGCTGCCCGAGCACAAGCGCCTGCCCTGGGTGCTGCGCCGGGCCGTCGCCGAGCGGCGCTGCCTGACGCAGCCGCGCGGCGGCTTCGGCACCTTCGCGCTGCAGAAGCAGCTGATGGAGACGCTGGACCGGGAAGGCCTCGCCGACGTCGTGCCGATGACCACCGACAGCTACACCCGCAACGAGCAGTTCGCGCTGGCGCAGCGCGGCGTCGAGGAGTCCGAGCGGGAGGGCCGCTCGATGCTCAACGGCTATCCGATCGTCAACTACGGCGTGGCGGTGAGCCGGCGCCTGATCGAGGCCATCGACAAGCCGGCGATCATGCTCACGGGAACCGCGATGCCGAAGCTCACCGGCGAGATCGGCTTCGCCTCCGGCTTCACCGGCTACCTCGGGTCGGGCATCGCCTACACCACGTCGTACACCAAGGAGATGTCGATCGAGGACGGCATCCGCAACTACCAGTACCTCGACCGCCTCGCCGCGGCGTATCAGGACCGCGGGGTCGAGCTGCACCGGCGCCAGCCGGGCTTTCTCACCGGCACCAACATCCCGCCGTGCATCGCGATCATCACCTGCGTGCTCGACGCGCTGCTCGCCGCGGCGCAGGGGGTGAGGAACTACGGCCTCGAGCTCGGCCAGACGCTGCACCTCGTCCAGGACGCCGCGGCGATCGCCGCCTGCGGCGAGCTGGTGCAGGAGTACCTGGTCAAGGGCGGGTACCCGGACGTGTTCACGTCGGTGACGTCGCTGCAGTGGATGGGTGCGTGGCCGCACGACGACGCGCAGTCGGCGGCGCTGGTCGTCTACGGCGGCACGCTGGCGGCGATCGGCGGCGCGGTCAGCGTCACCACCAAGACCACCCACGAGGCGTTCGGGCTGCCCACGCCCGCGATCAACGCCGAAGGGCTGCGCATGACGCGGATGGCGATCTACCTGGCGCGCCAGATCCGGCTCGACGGGCTGGCCGAGTTCCGCTTCGAGCGCGACCTGATCGCGCGCGAGGTGCGGCCGATCGTCGACAAGGTCCTGGAGATGGGCGACGGCGACGTCGCCGTGGGCACCGTCCGCGCGTTCGCGGCCGGCGTGCTGGACATCCCGTGGTCGCCGAACCGGCAGGTCAGGAGCCGGGTGATGCCGGCGCGCGATGCCGAGGGCTGCCTGCGCATCTTCGACCCGGGGCTGATGCCGTTCCCGCGCGACGTTCTTGAGGAGCACGAGTCGCGGCTGCGCCGGCGCGCCGAGCGCGACGGCCTGCCGTTCAGCGACGAGCTGGCGGTGGCCAGCGTCTTCGAGCTTTCCGAGCCGCTGGCGAAGCTCGCCTCCGACAAGTGGCCGCTGCGCTCCGCGTGACGCCGCGTGTGGCGGGTGCCGGCGCCGTATCCGTCGATCCCGCGCACGGTGGCGGCAGGTGGCGGTATGATCGCAGCGTTCCCCGGCCTTCCCGGTGCGCGCCGCGCGCCGGTTCCGAACATTTACCTGCAGCGCATCCGTGACCCCTTCCTTGCCATGAGCACGCCGGTCCTTTCCGAGAGCGAATCCCCGGGCGCGCCGCACGAAGGCGGACCGGGGGCCACGCTGCGCGTGCGCGTCTGGCGCGGCGGCGCGGCCGGCGACGGCGGCCGCTTCGAGGCCTACGAGGTGCCGCGGCTGCCGGCGCAGACGGTGCTCGACGTCGTCACCCACATCCAGCGGCGGATCGACCCGACGCTCGCCTACCGCTTCGCCTGCCGGGTCGGCATGTGCGGCTCCTGCGCGATGACGGTCAACGGCCGCGCGCGCTGGACCTGCCGCACGCACGTGCAGGCGGTCGCCGGCGACGGCGCGCTGGAGATCGCGCCGCTCGCGCACCTGCCGGTGATCCGCGACCTCGTCACCGACATGCGCGAGTTCTTCGACAAGTGGACGCGGGCGAAGGGCGCTTTCGTGCCGACGGCGACGCGCGACGACGCGTTCGCCGCCGTCGACCCGGCGTCGGCGGCGCGGCGCGCGGTCGACGCGGCGATCGAGTGCATCGGCTGCGGCGTCTGCTACTCGAGCTGCGACGTCGTCGCGTGGAATCCGGCATATCTCGGCCCCGCCGCGCTCAACCGGGCGTGGACGCTGGTCAACGACGTGCGCGACGGCGCCAGGGGCGGACGGCTCGCGGCCGTGGCCGGCGATGCCGGCTGCCACGCCTGCCACACGCACCAGAGCTGCACCGAGCGCTGCCCCAAGCAGCTCGCGCCGACGGCGTCGATCGCCGGGTTGAAACGCGCGTCCGCGTTCGCGGCGCTGGCGGGAGAGTTCGAATGACCGCGCGAATTGCGAGCGCGAACGGCCGCGCCCACGGTGGCGCGGGCGACGGTGCCGGAGCGGCTCCCGATGATGAGCCCGGCACGGCGCGAGGCGCTGCTTTGGCTCGCGCAGCGGGCGAGCGCCGCGGTGCTGGCGCTGTGCGTGGTCGTGCACCTCGCCACGATGATCCTCGCGGTCCGCGGCGGACTGTCCGCGGCCGAGATCCTGGAGCGCACCCGCGGCAGCGCCGTGTGGCCGGCGTTCTACGGCGTGTTCGTGCTGGCGGTCGCGATCCACGCGCCGATCGGCCTGCGCACGGTGCTGGCGGAATCCTCGGGCGGGCACCGCCGCCGGCTCGACCTCGCGATGGCGGCGTTCGCGCTGCTGCTCCTGGCCGCGGGGCTGCGTGCGGTCTACGCGGTCACGGCGGGCTGAGTCCGATGCGTGCCGCCGCCACCCGCTCCAACGACCCGCGCGCGCGCCGCCATGCGGGGTGGTGGGCGTTCGCCGTCCATCGGGCCTCGGGCGTCGCGCTCGCCGTGTTCCTGCCGCTGCATTTCGGCGTGCTGGGCGAGGCGCTCGCCGGCGCCGGCGCGCTCGACCGCCTCCTCGCCTGGACCGAGCAGCCGCTGGTCAAGGCGAGCGAGGTGGTCCTGGTGCTGCTGCTCGCCGTCCACCTGACCGGCGGCCTGCGGCTGCTGCTGGCCGAATTCGCGGGCTGGCGCGCCGGCTGGCAGCCGGCGCTGATCGCCGCCGCCGGCGGCGTCGCGACGCTGTGCGCACTGCTGTTCGCACTCAACCTGACGTGAGTTCTGCCATGCGCATTGCCGGGGAAGCGATCGAGGAAACGGCGAAGGAGCTCTACATCCGTGCGCTGAAGACGCTGCCGCCCGACATTCGGGAGGGCTTCGCCATGCTCGCCGCCCGCGAGACCGGCGCGACGGCCAAGGCGGTGCTCGCCACCATGATCGAGAACATCGCGGTGGCCGAGCGCACCGACAACCTGCTGTGCCAGGACACCGGCGTTCCGATCTACAACGTGGTGATCGGCCGCGGCGTCGAGGTCGACGGGCCGGCGCTCAAGGCCGCGCTGCGTCGCGGCTGCGAGCGGGCGACGCGCGAGTACCCGCTGCGCTCGTCGATCGTGCACCCGCTGACGCGCAAGAACGAGCACACGTCCTGCGGGATCGGCGTGCCGGTCGTCCACCTCGACTTCTCCGACGCCTTCGAGGGGCTGCGCATCGAGATGATCCCGAAGGGCAGCGGCTCGGAGAACAATTCGTGGCTGAAGATGGCGATCCCGGCCGACGGCGTCGACGCGATCAGGACCTTCGTCGTCGACTGCGTCCTCGACGCCGGCGGCCGGACCTGCCCGCCGACGATCGTCGGCGTCGGCGTGGGCGGCACCGCCGACCTGTGCGTCCATCTGGCCAAGGTCGCGGCGACGCGCGCACTCGGCACCGCGTGCGCGGACCCCGACGGTGCCGCGCTGGAAACGCAGCTCACGGCGGCGGTCAACCTGCTCGGCGTCGGGCCGCAGGGGCTGGGCGGCGACGCGACCGCGTTCGCCGTGCACGTCGAGCTCGCGGCGACGCACATCACGATGAACCCGGTGGCGGTGAACATGCAGTGCCACTCGGCGCGGCGGGCGAGCGCGCTGCTCACCGCCGGACGGCGTCACCTACGGATTCTGACCGGGGCGCGGCGCAGATGGCACATCACGAACTGACGACGCCGGTGACCGAAGCGCAGGTCCGCGCGCTGGTGGTCGACGACACGGTCACGCTGCAGGGCACGCTCTACGGCATCCGCGACGCCACACAGATCGCGATGTTCGACCACGGCCGCACGACGCGCTTCGACCTCGCCGGCCACGCCGTCATCCACACCGCGCCCAACGTGAAGAAGGTTCCGCCGTCGCCCGAGCATCCGGCCGGCTACGCGCCGGTGTGCATCGGGACGACCACCAGCGGCCGGATGGAGCGCTTCACGCGCCCGCTGCTCGCGCAGTGCGGCGTGCGCCTCGTCATCGGCAAGGGCGGGCTTGGCGCCGGCTCGCGCGCCGCGTTCACCGAGCTCGGCGGCGCGTACCTGGCGATCATCGGCGGCACCGCCGCGCTGGAGACGACGTGGATCGAGGCGATCGAGGACGTCGACCTCGACGACCTCAACCCCGAGAGCCTGTGGAAGTTCCGCATCCGCGGCTTCGGCCCGCTGCGCGTGGCGATGGACAGCCGCGGCGGCAGCCTCTACGACATCGTGTACGCGATGGCGATGGGCAGGCGCGCCGCGGCGCTGGCGGCGCTGGGCGTGACCCGCGGCGTCCCCGATTGAAGTCCGCATCGGCGCCACTGCCGCTCGCGTCAGCGGGCTCGTCGCGCGCCGCCGTCTTCGCCACCGACCGGATACCGTGATCGAACGTCTGCGCACCGACCTCCTGATCCTCGGCGCCGGCGGCGCCGGGCTGTTCGCGGCGCTGCACGCGCAGCGCGCGAACCCGGCGCTCGCCGTCACCGTCGCGGTGAAGGGCCTGCTCGGCAAGTGCGGCTGCACCCGGATGGTCCAGGGCGGCTACAACGTCGCGCTGGCGGCCGGCGATTCGGTCGAGCGCCACTTCATGGACACCATCGACGGCGGCAAGTGGCTGCCCGACCAGGAGCTCGCCTGGACGCTGGTCAACGGCGCGATCGAGCGCATCCACGAGCTGGAGAACGAGCTCGGCTGCTTCTTCGACCGCAACCCCGACGGCACGGTCCATCAGAAGGCCTTCGCCGGCCAGACCTTCGACCGCACCGTGCACAAGGGCGACCTGACCGGCATCGAGATCATGAACCGGCTCTCCGAGCAGGTCTGGGCGCGTGGCATCCGGCGCCTGGAGGAGCACCGGGCGCTCGATTTCGTCGCCGCCGCCGACGGCGCGCTCGCCGGCGTGCTGCTGATCGACATCCGCAGCGGCGGCTACGTGTTCGTGCAGGCGAAGGCGGTGCTGCTCGCCACCGGCGGCGGCCCGACGATGTACCGGTTCCACACGCCCTCGGGCGAGAAGAGCTGCGACGGGCTGGCGATGGCGCTGCGCGCGGGGCTGCCGCTGCGCGACATGGAGATGGTGCAGTTCCACCCGACGGGGCTGCTCGCCGGCGCGCACACGCGGATGACGGGGACGGTGCTCGAGGAGGGCCTGCGCGGCGCCGGCGGCTACCTGCTCGACGGCGCGGGCGAGCGCTTCATGGCGCGCTACGACCCGCGCGGCGAGCGCGCGACCCGCGACATCGTCTCGCGCGCGATCGACGCCGAGATGCGCGCCGGGCGCACCACGCCCAACGGCGGCGTCTGGCTCAGCATGGGCCATCTCGGCCCCGACAACGTCCGCCGCCAGTTCAAGGGCATGGTCGAGCGCTGCGCCGACTGCGGCTTCGATCTCGCCGCCGGCCGGGTCGAGGTGGTGCCGACCGCGCATTACATGATGGGCGGCGTCGAGTTCGCGCCCGACTGCACGACCGAACGGCCGGGACTGTTCGTCGCCGGCGAGGACTCGGGCGGCGTCCACGGCGCGAACCGCCTCGGCGGGAACGGCGTGGCCAACTCGACGGTGTTCGGCGGCATCGCCGGCGACAGCATGGCGGCGTGGCTGGCGCGCGACGGCGCGTGGCGCGAGCCCGACGCCGGCGCGCTCGATGCCGCGGTCGCCCGGGCCGAGGCGCCTTTCCGCGGCCGTCGTGCCGACGCCGCCGCGCTGGAGGCCATCCGCGAGCGCCTGTCCTCGGTGATGTGGGACGACGCGGGGATCGTCCGCGATGGGGCAGGGCTGGCGCGCGCCGGCCGCGCGCTGCGCGAGCTCGCCGGCGAACTCGACGCGACGGCGGTCCCCGGCGGCGATCGCCGGGCGTTCAACCCGACCTGGCACGACTGGCTCAACCTCGCCAGCCTGATCGCGATCGGGCAGGTGATCGTTCGCGCGGCGCAGGGGCGCGAGAACTCGCGCGGCGCGCATTTCCGCGCCGACTTTCCCGACGCCGGGCGCGCTGGAGGCGTCCGCCTACACGCGGGTCACGCAGGCGCCCGAGGGCGGCGCTCGGCCTCGAGCAGCGTGCCGGTCCGGTTCACGCGCGTGGCGCCGGGCGCGTCGCTCATCGCGCCCCGGCCGCTGCCCTGACGCCCTACACGTGCAGTGCGCGCCCGAGCGCGCGCAGCGCCGCTTCCTGCACCGCTTCGCCGAGCGTCGGGTGGGCGTGGATGGTGCCGGCGATGTCCTCGAGCCGCGCGCCCATTTCGAGCGCAGTGACCGAACGCCGCGGACAGCTCCGAGACGCCGCGGCCGACCGCCTGGAAGCCGAGGATCAGGTGGTCGTCGCGGCGCGCGACGACGCGCACGAAGCCGTCGCTCGCTTCCAGCGTCATCGCGCGGCCGTTGGCCGGCAAAGGGGAAAGCTCGACGCTGATGCAGTCGAGACCCGCCTGCTTCGCGCTCCGCCGGCGTGCAGGCCGACGACGACCACTCGGGGTCGGTGAAGCACACGGCGGGGATCGCGGCCGGGTACGAAGCGCGGCGTGCGCCGGCGATGATCTCGGCCACCATCGCGCCCTGCGCCATCGCGCGGTGCGCGAGCATCGGCTCGCCGGTCACGTCGCCGATCGCCCAGACGTCGCGCATCGACGTGCGGCACTGGTCGTCGATGCGCACGAGCGCGCCCGTCCATGTCGAGCGCCAGCGTCTCCAGCCCCCAGCCTTCGGTGCAGCGGCCGGCGGCCGACCGTCACCAGAACCTTGTCGGCCGGCAGCGCCGACGCCTGGCCGCTGCGCGTCGCGGACTGCAAGCACCGCGTCGCCGCCGGCTCGAGCCCCTCCACGGTGCAGCCGAGGTGCAGCGTCGACGCCCATCCGGCGCAGCGCGGCGGCCACCGGCCGCGCCAGCTCCTCGTCGTAGGCGGCAGCACGCGGTCCAGCGCCTCGACCACCGTGACGCCGCGCCCAGCTTGCGAACGCGATGCCGAGCTCGAGCCCGATATAGCCGGCGCCGACGACGACCAGCCGCTTCGGCAGCGCCGGCGAGCGACAGCGCCTCGGTCGAGGAGATCACGCGCCCGCCGAAGGGCAGCGACGGGCAGCGCGACCGGCACGCGAGCCCGGTCGCGAGAAGAAGGTTCTCGGCAGTGATGCGCAGCGCGTCGCCCGGGCCGGTCGTCGACCTCGACCGTCTTGCCGTCGATGAAGCGGGCCCAGCCGTCGACGACCGCACCCTCGCTCTTCTTCAGCAGCCCGGCCACGCCGCCGGTGAGCCGGTCGACGATGCCGTCCTTCCAGCGCACGGTCTGCGCGAGATCGAGGCGCGGCGCGTCGACGCGTGATGCCCAGCGGCGAGTCCTGCGCCAATGGCGAGGCCTTCGTCGAACTTCGTCGGCGGCGTGAATCAGCGCCTTGGACGGAATGCAGCCGACGTTCAGGCAGGTGCCGCCGAGCCGGTCGCCTCGACGAGCATGGTGTCGAGGCCGAGCTGGCCGGCGCGGATCGCGGCGACATAGCCGCCGGGGCCGCCGCCGACGACGAGCAGTGGCAGGTCGAGCGTCGCGTCATCGGCTCACTCCGACGAACAGCATCGCCGGGCTTTCGAGCAGGCCGCTTGCAGCGCCTGGACGAACACGGCGGCGTCCCAGCCGTCGACGACGCGGTGATCGAACGAGGACGACAGGTTCATCATCTGGCGCGGCACAACTGCGCCGTCGCGCAGCACCGGCCGCATCGACGATGCGATTGACGCCGACGATGGCGACCTCCGGATGGTTGATCACCGGCGTCGAGACGATGCCGCCGAGCGCCCCGAGGCTGGTGATGGTGATCGTCGAGCCGGAGAGCTCCTCGCGCGTCGCCGTGCCGGCGCGCGCCGCCTCGGCGAGCCGCGCGATCTCGGCCGCGCTCTCCCACGAGGTCGCGCGCCTCGGCGTGGCGCATCACCGGCACCATCAGCCCGGCGTCGGTCTGCGTCGCGATGCCGATATGCACGGCGGCGTGGCGGGTGCACCACGCCGGCCTCGTCGTCGATAGCGCGCGTTGACCTGCGGATGCCCGCGCACCGCCAGCACGATGCGCGCGCATCAGAAACGGCAGCAGCGTGAGCTCGGCCGCGCTCGTCGCCCCATTGCGCGTTGAGCCGCGCGCGCAGCGCCTCGAGCGCGGTGACGTCGATCTCCTCGACATAGGTGAAGTGCGGGATGCGGCGCTTGGCCTCCTGCATCTGCTCGCGCGATCGTGCGGCGCAGGCCGATGACCTGGACTCGCTCGACTCCGTGGCGCTCGGCGCAGCGCCGTCGCCGGCGCCGGCGGCAGCGCCCGGCGCCGGCGCCGACGATAGGCGTCGAGATCCTCGTGCGTGATGCGGCCCGCCGGGCCGCTGCCCGGCACGCGACTGCAGCTCGATGCCGGCGTCCCAGGCGCGCCGCCGCACCGCCGGCGAGGCGAGCGGCTTGTCGCCGGGCGGCGCGCGGCGCGGCTGCGCGGGCGCCGCTGGCACGCGGCCGCCGCGCCGTCGCTGCGCCGAGTGCGGCGGACGGCGGCTTTGGCGGCGTCGCCGGCGTCGGTCCGTGCGCCGCGTCCGGCCCGGCGGCCGCGGCGTTCCGGTCGCCTGTCCGGCGGCGCGGGTTCGGCGGGCGGCGCGGCGCGCCGGCTTGCCGGCGCGCGCATGCGGCGCTTCGGTCACGTTGCCTGCACCCTCGACCTCGATGCGCGACCAGCTCGGCGCCGACCGCCAGCATCTCGCCGACTCGCCGCCGAGCCAGACCACCGTGCCGGCGACCGGCGACGGGCATCTCGACCGTCGCCTTGTCGGTCATCACGTCGGCGAGCACCTGGTCCTCGCGACCGCGTCGCCCGGCTTGACGTGCCAGGCGACGAGCTCGGCCTCGGCGATGCCCTCGCCGATATCCGGCAGCTTGATGACGTGCGATGCCCATGCTCAGTCCTCCATCGACCGCTTCAGGGCCGTCGGCGACCCGCGCCGGGCCGGGGAAATAGTCCCATTCCTGCGCATGCGGGTAGGGCGTGTCCCAGCCGGCCACGCGCACGATCGGCGCTTCGAGGTGGTAGAAGCAATGCTCCTGCACCAGCGCCGTCAGTTCGGCGCCGAAGCCGCGAGGTGCGCGTCGCCTCGTGCACGATGACGCAGCGGCCGGTCTTCTTCACCGAGTCGACGATCGTGTCGAGGTCGAGCGGCAAGAGCGTGCGCAGGTCGATGATCTCGGCGTCGATGCCGGTCTCCTCCGCCGCGGCCATCGCGACATAGCACCATCGTGCCGTAGGCCAGCACCGTGACGGCCGCGCCCTCGCGGAAGACCGCGCGCCTTGCCGAGCGGCACCGTGTAGTGGCCCTCGGGCACCTCGCCCAGCGGTGCTTCGACCACGGCACCACCGGCCGGTCGTGGTGGCCGTCGAACGGGCCGTTGTAGAGCCGCTTGGGCTCGAGGAAGACGACCGGATCGTCGTCCTCGATCGCGGCGATCAGCAGCCCCTTGGCGTCGTAGGGGTTGGAGGGCATCACCGTCTTGCAGGCCCGCAGACATGGGTGAACAGCGCCTCCGGGCTCTGGCTGTGCGTCTGGCCGCCGAAGATGCCGCCGCCGCAGGGCATGCGGACGTGATCGGCGCGGTGAAGTCGCCCGCCGAGCGATAGCGCAGGCGCGCCGCCTCGGAGACGATCTGGTCGGACGCCGGATAGATATAGTCGGCGAACTGGATCTCGACGACCGGGCGCAGCCCGTAGGCGCCCATGCCGACGGCGGTGCCGACGATGCCGCCCTCGGAGATCGGCGCGTCGAACACGCGCGACTTCCCGTATTTCTCCTGCAGGCCCTCGGTGCAGCGGAACACGCCGCCGAAGTAGCCGACGTCCTGGCCGAAGACGACGACGTCGGGATCGCGCGCGAGCATCACGTCCATCGCCGAGCGCAGCGCCTGGATCATCGTCATCGTGGCGTGCCCGTGCCCACGGCCGCCTTGCCGACGTCGGTTCCGCACCATGGTCAGTATCCGGCTGCTGGCGCTGGCGGCGCAGATGCTGGGCATGTCCTTGTAGACGTCCTCGAACATCTCGCGCCGCGCTGGCAGGTGGCCGTCGGCCAGCGTGCCGTGGCGCTCGGCCTCCTTCTGCGCGGCGAGCGACCTCGGCCTCGAGCTCGCCTCTGCGCCTGCCTCGTGCTGCTCCTCGCGACCACTCGCCGATCGCGATCAGATGCTGCTTGAGCCGCTCGATCGGATCGCCGAGCGGAAAGTGCGCCCATCGTCGGCGGGGCGGTACTTGGACGGGATCGTCCGACGTGGAGTGCGGCGCCGGCGCGGTAGGTCACCCATTCGATCAGCGTCGGGCCGAGGTTGCGGCGCGCGCGCTCGGCGGCCCATCGCGACGCCGCATGGACCGCGAGAAAATCGTTGCCGTCCACGCGCAGCGACGCGATGCCGCAGCCCACGCCGCGCGCGGCGAAGGTGGTGGCCTCGCCGCCGGCGATCGCCTGGAACGTCGAGATCGCCCACTGGTTGTTGACCACGTTGAGGATCACCGGCGCGCGGTAGACGTGGGCGAAGGTCAGCGCGGTGTGGAAGTCGGCCTCGGCGGTGGCGCCGTCGCCGATCCAGCCGGACGCGATCCGGGTGTCGCCCTTGATCGCGGAGGCCATCGCCCAGCCGACCGCCTGGATGAACTGCGTGGCGAGGTTGCCGCTGATGGAGAAGAAGCCGGCGCGCTTGTACGAGTACATCACCGGCAGCTGCCGGCCCTTCAGCGGGTCGCGCTCGTTGGACAGCAGCTGGCAGATCATCTCGACCATGTCCACGTCGTCGCGCGCGAGCAGCAGGCCCTGCTGGCGGTAGGTCGGGAAGCACATGTCGCCGGCGTCGAGCGCCAGCGCATGCGCGATGGCGATCGCCTCCTCGCCCAGGCACTGCATGTAGAAGGACATCTTCTTCTGCCGCTGCGCGATCAGCATGCGGGCGTCGAAGATGCGCGTCTTCATCATCGCGGACAGACCCCGGCGCAGCAGCTGCGGGTCGGTCGGCGTCGCCCAGGGGCCGACGGCGCGGCCGTCGTCGTCCAGCACCCGCACCAGCGCGTAGGCGAGGTCGCTGGTGTCGGCGGGCAGGCAGTCCACCGGCGGGCGCCGCACCGCGCCGGCCGGCGAGACGTGCAGGTAGGAAAAGTCGGTGTGCCGGCCGGGGCGCCCCGTGGGCTCGGGCACGTGCAGGCGAAGAGGCGGGTGTTGGCTCATCGTCGGTCCCTCGGCGCGCGCCGCGCGCTGTCCCATGCAGTCGCATTCGCCACGCCCCCGGCGGCTCGGCAGGAGGCGGATCGCGGCGCTGCGTGGTCCGATCGTACCTGATTTTGAATGCCTGCCTCCAACCCGCCGCCGGGGTTGCGCCGACCACCGGCCGGGACGGACCCGGCGCTGGACCGGCGTCGCTGGGCGGACGCCGGCAATTTCGCGGGCGCGGGGCCGCAATCGATTGATCCGCAACGCGATTGGAGACGCGCGGCCGCGCCTGTCCATGTCCGGTCACGGCGCTGTCATCGTGCTGTCATCTGGTCCCCCGAGAATGCGTGCTGTCCGCTAACCTAAAGAGGATCACGACCATGCGCAAGCACCTCACCACCGGATTCCTGGCCGCCGCGACGCTCGCGCTCGGCCTCTCCGCCCACGCCGCCGACATCACCGGCGCCGGCGCGACGTTCCCCTACCCGATCTACGCGAAGTGGGCCGAAGCCTACAAGGCGAAGACCGGCGTGGGCATGAACTACCAGTCGATCGGCTCCGGCGGCGGCATCGCCCAGATCAAGGCGAAGACCGTGGACTTCGGCGCGTCCGACGCGCCGTTGAAGCCCGAAGCGCTGGACGCCGCCGGGCTGATGCAGTTCCCGGCGATCATCGGCGGCATCGTCCCGGTGGTGAACATCGAGGGCGTGGCGCCCGGTGCGCTGAAGCTCTCCGGCCCCGTGATCGGCGACATCTACCTCGGCAAGATCAAGAGCTGGGGCGACAAGGCGATCGCCGAGCTCAATCCGGGGCTGAAGCTGCCGGCCGATCCGATCACCGTCGTCCGCCGCTCGGACGGCTCCGGAACCACCTTCAATTTCACCAACTACCTGTCGAAGGTGAGCACCGGAATGGAAGGACAAGGTCGGCTCGGCCACCGCCGTCGCCTGGCCGGAAGGCGTGGGCGGCAAGGGCAACGAGGGCGTGGCCGCGTACGTGCAGCGGATCAAGGGCTCGATCGGCTACGTCGAGTACGCGTACGCCAAGAAGAACAGCATGTCCTACGCGCTGGTCCGGAACAAGGACGGCGCGTTCCCGAAGCCCGACAACGACTCGTTCCAGGCCGCCGCCGCGTACGCCGACTGGAAGAACGCGCCCGGCTACTATCAGATCATCACCGACTCCGCCGGGCAAGGCGTCGTGGCCGATCGCCGCGACCAGCTTCATCCTGATGCACGTCAAGCAGGAGAATCCGGACAAGGCCACGGCCGTCCTGAAGTTCTTCGACTGGTCGTTCAAGAACGGCCAGAAGATGGCGGACGAGCTGGACTACGTCCCGCTGCCCGAGGCGCTGATCGCGCAGGTCGAGGAAACCTGGAAGACGAAGATCAAGGACGCCAGCGGGAAGCCGGTCTGGAAGTGATGCCGCTCCCGCCACGACTCGCCGGGCATCCCGGTTGAGCCGAGCCGACGCACCGGCCGCGCCATCCACCGCGCGGCCGGTCTTCGTTGAAGGGGTAAAATCATGGCGTCCACCTCGGCCACGGCCGCGCTGCCGACCCCGATGAGCACCGATTCCGAGTCACGCGCGCTGCGCGACCCCGACCCGCCGGCAAGGCGCAAGGGCGCCGCGCCGTGGCAGGACCTGCTGTTCGAGCGCACGACGATGGCCTTCGCGCTCTTCGTCCTGCTGACGCTGGTCGGGATCATCGCCGCGCTGGTCTGGGCGTCCGCCCCCGCCTTCCAGAAGTTCGGGCTGGGCTTCTTCGTCACCAACGTCTGGAACCCGGTGACGATGAACTTCGGCGCGCTGGCGCCGATCTACGGCACGCTGGTGACCTCGGCCATCGCGCTGCTGATCGGCGTGCCGGTGAGCTTCGGCATCGCGCATCTTCCTCACCGAGATGTGCCCGGTGCTGCTCAAGCGGCCGCTGGGCACCGCGGTCGAGCTGCTGGCGGCGATTCCCGTCGATCATCTACGGCATGTGGGGGCTGTTCGTGTTCGCGCCGTTCTTCGGCGACTACATCCAGCCGCTGCTCACGCGCGTGCTGGGCGACCTGTGGATCCTGGGGCCGCTGTTCCAGGGCGCGCCCAACGGCATCGGCGTGCTCTCGGCGGGGGTGATCCTGTCGATCATGGTGATCCCGTTCATCGCCTCGGTGATGCGCGACGTGTTCGAGACCGTGCCGCCGGTGCTCAAGGAGTCGGCCTACGGCATCGGCGCGACCACCTGGGAGGTGATCTGGAACGTGGTGCTGCCGTACACGAAGGTCGGCGTCATCGGCGGCGTCATGCTGGGTCTCGGCCGCGCGCTGGGCGAGACCATGGCCGTGACCTTCGTCATCGGCAACGCCTACAAGATCAGCGCGTCGCTGTTCGAGCCGGGGAACTCCATCGCCTCGGCGCTCGCCAACGAGTTCAACGAGGCCTCCGATCCGGTGCACCGCGCGTCGCTGTTCGCGCTGGGACTGGTGCTGTTCCTGCTGACGTTCGTCGTGCTCGCCTTCTCGCGGATGCTGCTCGCGCAGCTCGCCAAGGGGGAGGGCAGGAAGACATGACGCCGATCTACCGCAAGCGGCTGTTCATCAACCGCCTCAACCTCGTGATGTCGCTGGCGATGATGGCCTTCGGCATGGCGTTCCTGCTGTGGATCCTGTGGGTGCTGTTCGCGAACGGGTTCTCGGCGCTGTCGCCGACGCTGTTCTCGCAGATGACGCCGCCGCCGGGGTCGGCCGGCGGGCTCGCCAACGCGATCTACGGCAGCGTGATGATCGTGCTGGTCGCGACGTTCATCAGCACGCCGATCGGGATCATGGCCGGCATCTACCTCGCCGAGTACGGCAAGGCGCACTGGGTCGCGCGCGCGACGCGCTTCATCAACGACATCCTGCTGTCCGCCCCGTCGATCGTCATCGGCCTGTTCGTCTACACCGTGTACGTGGTGCAGGTCGGCCATTTCTCCGGCTGGGCCGGCTCGTTCGCGCTGGCGCTGATCGCGGTTCCGGTCGTCGTGCGCACCACCGAGAACATGCTGCATCTGGTCCCGGCACAGCCTGCGCGAGGCGGCGGTGGCGCTGGGCGCGCCGATGTGGAAGGTGATCCTCAAGGTGACGCTGCGGGCGGTCCGCAGCGGGGTCATCACCGGCGTCCTGCTCGCCGTCGCGCGCGTGTCGGGCGAGACGGCGCCGCTGCTGTTCACGGCGCTCAACAACCAGTTCTGGAGCGGCGACATGAACGCGCCGATGGCCAACCTGCCGGTGGTGATCTTCCAGTTCGCGATGAGCCCGTTCGAGGACTGGAAGTCGCTGGCCTGGGCGGCGGCGCTGCTGATCACGCTGACGCGTGCTGCTCATCAACATCCTGGCGCGCACGCTGTTCCGGCAGACCGCCGCCGGTCGCTAGGCAACCTGGGAAGACGCACGATGAATCTCGAGACCGTAGCCGCACGACCCGAAGCCGCGGGGCGAGGCGCGCCGCCGATGACGCACAAGATGACGATCCGCAACCTGGATTTCTTCTACGGGAATTTCCAGGGGCTGAAGAACATCAACATGGAGGTCGCCGACCGCCACGTGACGGCGTTCATCGGGCCCTCCGGCTGCGGCAAGTCGACGCTGCTGCGCACGCTCAACCGGATGTACTCGCTGTATCCCGGTCAGCGCGCCGTCGGCGAGATCCTGCTCGACGGCGAGAACATCCTCGCCCCGGGCAGGACATCAACATGCTGCGGGCGAAGGTCGGCATGGTGTTCCAGAAGCCCACGCCGTTCCCGATGTCGATCTACGACAACATCGCCTTCGGCGTCGGGCTGTACGAGAAGCTCTCGCCGCGGCAGATGGACGAGCGCGTCGAGTGGGCGCTGACCAAGGCGGCGATGTGGAACGAGGTCAAGGACAAGCTCAAGCAGAGCGGCATGGCGCTCTCCGGCGGCCAGCAGCAGCGCCTGTGCATCGCGCGCGCGGTCGCGGTCAAGCCCGAGGTGCTGCTGCTCGACGAGCCGACCTCCGCGCTCGACCCGATCTCGACGGCGAAGATCGAGGAGCTGATCACCGAGCTCAAGGAGGACTACACGATCGCCATCGTCACCCACAACATGCAGCAGGCGGCGCGGGTGTCGGATTTCACCGCGTACATGTATCTTGGCGAACTGATCGAGTTCGGCGCGACCGACGAGCTCTTCCTCAAGCCGAAGCGCAAAGAGACCGAGGACTACATCACCGGCCGCTTCGGCTGACCGCCCACCGCCCACCGCCCCAGCCTGGACCACCGACATGAGTGAACACACGCACAAGCAGTTCGACGCCGAGATGGAGGCGATCAGGAGCGGCGTCCTCGAGATGGGCGGGATGGTCGAGACACAGCTTGCGCGGGCGATCGCCGTGCTCGACGACAGCCGACGAGACCGCGGTCGACGAGGTCGGCGCCGCCGAGCAGCGGATCAACCAGATGCAGATGACGATCGACCAGCAGTGCAGCCAGATCATCGCCAAGCGGCAGCCGGCGGCGATCGACCTGCGGATGATCCTCACCATCACCAAGATCGTCAACGACCTCGAGCGCATCGGCGACGAGGTGAAGAAGGTCGCGTACAAGGCGGCGCGCACGCAGGGCGGCGACCGGCTGACGCAGGTCCGCCGCCACGACGTCGCGCACGCGGCGGGCCAGGCGCAGGAGATGCTGCAGATGGCGCTCGACGTGTTCGCCCGGCTCGACGCCGCCGCCGCCGCCGAGGTGATCGACCGCGACGAGGAAATCGACGCCGCGTTCCTCGGGATCATGCGCCAGCTGATCAGCTACATGATGGAGGACCCGCGCACGATCAGCTCGGCGCTGGAGATCGTGTTCATCGCCAAGTCGATCGAGCGCATCGGCGACCACGCGAAGAACATCGCCGAGGCGGTCGTGCAGGTGGTGCGCGGCAAGGACGTGCGGCACGCCTCCGCCGAGCAGATCAGGGCCGAGGTCGCGGACGAATGAGCGTCGCGGCGACGGCCGCACCGGAGGGGCTCGAGCAATGACGCCACGGATCCTGGTCGTCGAGGACGAGCCGGCGATACTCGAGCTGATCACCGTCAACCTGGTCGACGCCGGCTACGAGGTCGACGGGGTTCCCGACGCCGAGTCCGCGCACGCGCGCCTCAACGACGCGCTGCCGGCACTGCTGCTCCTCGACTGGATGCTGCCCGGGCAGTCGGGGCTGGCGTTCGCCAAGGCGCTGCGTGCGGGCGCGCGGACGCAGGGACCTGCCGATCATCATGGTCACCGCGCGGACCGACGAGGCGGACAAGGTCGCCGGGCTGGAAGCGTGGGTCGACGACTACGTCACCAAGCCGTTCTCGCCGCGCGAGCTCAAGGCGCGGATCAAGGCGGTGCTGCGGCGGCGCTCGCCCGAGGCCGCGCAGGAGGCGCTGCGCGCGGGCGCGGTGACGCTCGATCCCGGCGACGCATCGCGTCAGCGTCGACGACCGGCCGGTCCCGCTCGGCCCGACCGAGTTCCGGCTGCTCCGGTTCCTGCTGGCGCGTCCCGAGCGCGTGCACACCCGCTCGCAGCTGCTCGACCAGGTCTGGGGCGATCACGTCTACATCGAGGAGCGCACCGTCGACGTCCACATCCGCCGGCTGCGGCTCGCGCTGGAGCCGTTCGGCCAGGCGCGGCTGATCGAGACCGTGCGCGGCGCGGGCTACCGGCTGGCGGTGCCGCGCTGAACACGGCGCCGGGATCGGGGTAGACTCCACGCGCATGCGCTCGGTCATTCTCGCGGGTCTGGCCGCCCCCGCCGGCGTGCTCGCCGTTGCCGGGGTCGTCTGGCTCGCGTTCGGCGCGCCATGGGCGCTCGCGGCGCTGGTCGGCGGCGGCGGGGCGATACTCGCGCTGCACCTCCGGCAGATCGAGTTGCTGGCGCGGTGGGCCGCCGCCCCGCTCGACACCCCGGTGCCGGAGGGGCGCGGAGTCTGGCGCGTCGCCTTCTCCGCGCTGCATCGACGCACGCGGATGCGCGACGCGCACCAGCGCGATCTCGCCCAGACCATCGAGCGCTTCCGCAGCGTTGCCGAGGCGATTCCCGACGGCATGGTCGTGCTGGACACCGGGAACCGCATCCGCTGGGCGAACGCGCGGGCGATCGCCCATTTCGGGCTCGATCTCGCCCACGACACCGGACGGCCGCTGACCAACCTCGTGCGCCAGCCCGAGGTCGTGCGCTACCTCGACAACGGCGATTTCAGCGACGCCGTCGTCGTCGATTCGCAGCGCGTGCCCGGTTCGACGCTGTCGATCCAGGTCGTCCCGTTCGGCGCGGAGGAGCGGCTGCTCATCAGCCGCGACATCTCGCGGCTGGAATCGGTCGCGCGGATGCGGCGCGATTTCATCGCCAACGTCTCGCACGAGCTCAAGACGCCGCTGACCGTGGTCAGCGGCTTTCTCGAGACGCTGCAGGACGTCGAGCTCGACCGGCGGCAGCGCGACCGGTACCTGCAGCTGATGCGCGACCAGGCGCAGAGCATGGAGCGACTGGTCAACGACCTCCTGACGCTCTCGACGCTGGAAAGCGAGCAGAACCTTCCGGCCGAGGCGCCGTTCGCGGTCGACGCCGCTGCTGCGCGAGCTGGCCGCCGAGGCACGCGCGCTGTCGGGGGGCAAGCACACGATCGCGGTCGATCCCGGCGCGGCGGCGACGATCACCGGCAGCCGCGACGAGCTCGCCAGCGCGTTCGGCAACCTCGTCAGCAACGCCATCCGCTACACGCCGCCGGGAGGCACGCGTGACGCTGGCGTGGGACGCCGCGGACGACGGTGACGGCACATTCAGCGTCAGCGACACCGGCATCGGCATCGCGCCCGAGCACGTGCCGCGGCTCACCGAGCGGTTCTATCGCGTCGACCGCAGCCGCTCGCGGGCGACCGGCGGCACCGGGCTGGGGCTCGCGATCGTCAAGCACGTGCTGCTGCGCCACCAGGCGGTGCTCGCCGTCGCCAGCGTGCCGGGCAAGGGCAGCACGTTCACCGTGCGCATCCCCGCGCGCCGCGTCGCCTGGACGCAGGTCGCCGCAGCCGTCGCGTAGCCCGGCGTTGACGTGGCCCGGCGTTCCGTAGCCCGGCGTTGAGCGAAGCGAAACCCGGGTGGGCGCTGCAGTGCCGCGACCCCCGGGTTTCGCTCCGCTCAACGCCGGGCTACCGACACACGGCGGCGCCGCCGATTCACGGCCGCGCCGCCCGGCGGCCGGTCACCAATAGCTGAGCGCGGCGCGGAACAGCCCGGTCAGGTCGTCGCGCGGCACGTCCTTCGGCGCGTTGCGGATGACGCGGTACTGCGGCTCCGCACCCGTCGTCAGCGCGTCGAGGTGCGTCGCGTCGAAGCCGAGCGCGGTCAGGCCGTTGGGCATGCCGGTGGCGCGCATCAACTCGATCACCCGCGCGGCGAGCACCTCGCCGGCGTCCTCCGGCCGCGCGCCGTCGGCCTGCGCGCCGAGGCAGCGCGCGCCGTGCAGGTGGCGCCCGGGGCAGCACGGCGCCGTATAGCGCCACACCGACGGATTGTTGAGCACGACCGCCATGCCGTGCGGGACCAGCGACTTGCCTTCCGGGTAGCCCGGAACGTGCCAGTTCTTCGTGAGCCCCGACACCGCGTACGACAGCCCGTGCGGCAGGTGGCAGCCCGCGGCGTTGAACGCGATGCCCGCCAGCATCGCCGCGTACATCATCTCGGTGCGCGCCTCGGTGTCGGCGGCGTCGTTGACGGCGCGCACGAGGAATTTCCCCACGCTCGCGAGCGCCTCGGCGGCGAGCATGTCCGAGAAGGGATTCGCCCCCTGCGACACCGGCCGGGCGATGCCCTGGGCCGGGTTCGAGCGGCGCGGCCAGACGCGGGCGGTGATCGACTCCAGCGCGTGGCTCATGCAGTCGAAGCCCGTCGCCGCGACCGCGTTCGTCGGCAGCGACGCGGTGACGTCGGGGTCGATCAGCGCGACCGTCGGGATCAGCCGCCGCGAGATGATGCCGGTCTTGGCGTTGATCGAGCGCAGGTTGAAGATGGCGATGCCGGTCGTCTCCGAGCCGGTGCCGGCGGTGGTCGGGCAGGCGATGTGCGGCAGCACCGCCCCCGGCACCTTCTGTCCGGCGCCGATCGGCGCGTTCACGTAGGTCATGAACTCGGCCGGGTGCGCCGCGTACAGGTTCGCGACCTTGCAGGTGTCCATCACCGAGCCGCCGCCCACCGAGACGTAGCCGTCGAAGCGGCCCTCGGCGGCGAAGCGCGAGGCGTCCTGGAACGACGCGTCGGTCGGCTCGATCGCCACCGCGTCGTAGACCTCGACGTCGACGCCCGCGGCCTTCAGCGACGCCAGCACCGTCGCGACGTAGGGACCCGGGCGCAGCCGCGCGTCGGTGAACAGCGCGACCCGTTTCAGGCCGAGCTCGCGCGCGTTGTCGCCGGCCTCGGCCAGCACGCCGGCGCCGAACGTGAACGTCGGCATCCCGATGGTGAATCCGCGGTCGCTGCCCTCGACGAGGGCGAAATCGGCATGGCAGCAGGGCATTGGTCGTTACCTCGAAGGGGAGTCGCGGCGGATCATGTCGGCGGCCTTCTCCGCGATCATGATGACCGGCGCGTTGGTGTTGCCGGAGACGATCGTGGGCATGACGCTGCAGTCGACGACGCGCAGGCCCTCGACGCCGTGCACGCGCAGACTCGGCGTCGACCACGGCGAGCGGGTCGCTGGCGGGTCCCATCTTGCAGGTGCCGGCGGGATGGAAGATGGTGGCGCCCCTGTTCCGGGCGAATTCCAGCAGGTCGTCGTCGGTCACGGCTTCGGGACCCGGCCGGTATTCGCCGGCGACGTAGCGCGAAAGCGCGCGCGTGGCGGCGAGGCGGCGCGCGAGGCGCACGCCGGCCACCGCGGTCGCGCGGTCGTGCGGCGTCGACAGGTAGTTGGGCTGGATCGCCGGCGCGGCCAGCGGCTCGGGCGTCTTCGGGCGGATGTGCCCGCGCGACTCGGGGTTCAGCTGGCACACCGACAGCGTGAATCCGGAGAACGTGTGCACCGGCGATCCGGCCATGTCCGAGGACAGCGTGGCCAGGTGGAACTGCACGTCGGGGCGCGACAGCGAGGGATCGGTGCGCGCGAACATGCCGCCCTGGTTGATGCCGATGGCCATCGGCCCCGTGCGCGTGAGCACGTAGCGCATCCCCATCGCCGTCTTGCGCCACCACGACTTCAGCGTGTCGTTGGTCGTGATCGGCTTCGTGCAGCGGAAGATCACCCGCAGCTGCAGGTGATCCTGGAGGTTCTCGCCCACGCCCGGCAGCGCGTGGACGACGGGGATGCCGAGCGGCTGCAGCACCGCGGGCGGGCCGATCCCCGAGAGCTGCAGCAGCACCGGCGTCTGCATCGCGCCGGCGGCGACGACGACCTCGCGGCGGGCGGTGACGGTGACGTCGCGCCCGCGCTGCCGGTAGGCCACGCCCGTCGCCCGGCGGCCGTCCGTCAGGATCCGCGTTGCCTGCGCCTCGGTGGCCACGGTCAGGTTCGCCCGGCCGCGCGCGGGGCGCAGGTAGGCGACCGCGGTCGAGCAGCGGAAGCCGTTGCGCGTGGTGAGCTGGTAGTAGCCGGTGCCTTCCTGCGCAGGACCGTTGAAGTCGTCGTTGCGCGGAATCCCGATCTCGGTCCCGGCCGCGATCAGCGCCTCGACCAGCTCGTGCTTCGCGCGGATGTCGGACACCCACAGCGGGCCGTCGGCGCCGTGCCACTCGCTCGCGCCGCGCACGTTGTGCTCGAGCCTGCGGAAGTACGGGAGCACGTCGGCGTACGCCCAGCCCGGGTTGCCGAGCGCGGCCCAGCCGTCGTAGTCGTCGCGATGGCCGCGAATGTAGATGAGCCCGTTGATCGCGCTCGACCCGCCCAGCGTGCGGCCGCTCGGCCAGTAGATCTCGCGACCGTTCATCCCGGGATCGGGGTCCGTCTTGAACATCCAGTTGTAGACCGGATGGAACATCGTCTTGGCATACCCGATCGGCACGTGGATCCACGGGTAGCTGTCGCGCGGGCCCGCCTCGAGGAGCAGCACCGAGCGGCCGGGGTCCTCGGACAGCCGGTTGGCGAGCACGCAGCCGGCGGTGCCGCCGCCGACGATGATGGTGTCCCAGGTCGCGTCGGTCATCGGGAGGGGGCGCGATGTGTGGCGGGCGTGAAGGCGGCGGGGGCCGCGACGCTCTGGCCGCCGCGGGAGGTGCAAGGGCTGACGTTAGTTTAGCGAAATCCGCGTCCCGGCGCCGCGTTGCGCGACGCGGGGCCGATTCCCGGACCTTTGGCCGCCGGGTCGCCGGTCGCGGTGGAACGGCGTTTACGCTTTGCAATCATGGCCTTGCGAACGCATCCCCGGGGCCGGCCGCCGCCGCCGCCGGGCAAGCCGGGCGCGGCGCAGGGGTTTGACACAACGGTATGGAACTTGCTAATATCGACCGTTTCGTCGGAGGGGTTCCCGAGCGGTCAAAGGGAACAGACTGTAAATCTGTCGGCTCTGCCTTCGAAGGTTCGAATCCTTCCCCCTCCACCATTGCAGGTTGCAGAGGTCAGGGATCAGGGATCAGAAGGGCATCCGGGCGCATCCGGACGCGGTGTGCAGGGGAAGGCTCCGATCCCTGCTCCCTGACCTCTGTCGCCTGGCACGGCATGCGGGTGTAGCTCAATGGCAGAGCAGAAGCCTTCCAAGCTTATGACGAGGGTTCGATTCCCTTCACCCGCTCCAAGGATCGACGAGTCGACCGGCGGAGTATGCGAACAACAGGGGCTCGCCGTTTGGCGTGCCGTCAGACGGAAAGAGCCCATGTAGCTCAGTGGCAGAGCACTCCCTTGGTAAGGGAGAGGTCGCGTGTTCAATCCACGCCATGGGCACCACGAATCAGGTTTGCGAACACAGTCTGAAGGAGTCTCAGAAAATGGCCAAGAGCAAATTCGACCGGACGAAGCCGCACGTGAACGTGGGGACGATCGGGCACGTGGATCACGGGAAGACGACGCTGACGGCGGCGATGACGATGGTGCTGGCGAAGAAGTTCGGTGGCGAGGTGAAGGAGTACGACCAGATCGACGCGGCGCCGGAGGAGAAGGCGCGGGGGATCACGATCAACACGGCGCACGTGGAGTACCAGACGGCGAACCGGCACTACGCGCACGTGGACTGTCCGGGGCACGCGGACTACATCAAGAACATGATCACCGGGGCGGCGCAGATGGACGGTGCGATCCTGGTGGTGAGTGCGGCGGACGGGCCGATGCCGCAGACGCGCGAGCACATTCTGCTGGCGCGGCAGGTGGGGGTGCCGTACATCATCGTTTACCTGAACAAGGCGGACATGGTGGACGATGCGGAGCTGCTGGAGCTGGTGGAGATGGAGGTTCGGGAGCTGCTGTCGAAGTACGATTTTCCTGGGGACGACACGCCGATCGTGACGGGGTCGGCGAAGCTGGCGCTGGAGGGTGACACGGGGGAGATGGGCGAGGGGTCGATCGTGAAGCTGGCGGAGGCGCTGGACACCTACATTCCGCAGCCGCAGCGGCTGATCGACGGGCCGTTTCTGATGCCGGTGGAGGACGTGTTCTCGATCAGTGGTCGGGGGACGGTGGTGACGGGGCGGGTGGAGCGTGGGGTGGTGAAGGTGGGCGAGGACCTGGAGGTGGTGGGTCTGAAGCCGACGCTGAAGACGGTGTGCACGGGGGTGGAGATGTTCCGCAAGCTGCTCGACCAGGGGCAGGCGGGGGACAACGTCGGGGTGCTGCTGCGGGGGACGAAGCGCGAGGAGGTGGAGCGCGGTCAGGTGCTGGCGAAGCCGGGGTCGATCACGCCGCACACCAAGTTCAGCTGCGAGGTGTACATCCTGAGCAAGGAGGAGGGGGGTCGGCACACGCCGTTCTTCCCGGGGTACCGGCCGCAGTTTTATTTCCGGACGACGGACGTGACGGGGAACGTGACGCTGCCGGCGGGCACCGAGATGGTGATGCCGGGAGACAACGTGTCGCTGACGGTGGACCTGATTGCGCCGATCGCGATGGAAGAGGGGTTGCGGTTTGCGATCCGCGAGGGCGGCCGGACGGTGGGCGCCGGCGTCGTGGCGAAGGTCATCGAGTAGGAAGGAAAAGCGAAGGCCAGTAGCTCAATTGGCAGAGCGGCGGTCTCCAAAACCGCAGGTTGGGGGTTCGATTCCCTCCTGGCCTGCCAACTCCGGCCGCGATGCGGCGGGCGGCGGCAGACGATGCAACGGACTGGGGCGGTGATGCAGGCATATGCGGGCGCGGGAAACCGCCGAGCGAAGGCTGGCGGCTGAAGATGGACAAACTGAAGATTGCGCTGGCCGCGGCGTGCGTCGCGGCGGGCGTGTGGGGCTACTACTACTTCTCCGAGGCGGCGCAGGTGCTGCGCGTGCTGATGGTGATGGGCGGTCTCGTCGCCGCCGGCGCCGTCGCGTGGCTGTCGGCGCCGGGCAAGGAGTTCTTCGCCTTCGCGCACGAGGCCTGGGCGGAAGCCGGCCGTGTGTCGTGGCCGACGCGCAAGGAGACGATGCAGACCACTGCGATCGTGTTCGTCTTCGTCTTCATCATGGCGCTGTTCCTGTTCGCCGTGGACACGTCGCTCGCCTGGCTCGTGAAACTGCTGACCGGAAGGGGCGAATGATGGCGAAGCGGTGGTTCGTCGTGCACGCGTACTCGGGCTTCGAGAAGAGCGTGCAGCGGGCGCTGCTCGAGCGGATCAAGCGCTCGGACATCGCCGAGCAGTTCGGCCAGATCCTGGTGCCGGTCGAGGAAGTCGTGGAGATGAAGAAGGGCGCGAAGGCGATCAGCGAGCGCAAGTTCTTCCCCGGCTACGTGCTGGTCGAGATGGAGATGACCGACGATTCCTGGCACCTGGTCAAGAGCACGCCCAAGGTGACCGGCTTCGTCGGCGGAACGGCCAACAAGCCGACGCCGATCTCGCAGAAGGACGTCGACGCGATCCTGCAGCAGGTGCAGGAGGGCGTCGAGAAGCCGCGGCCGAAGGTGCTGTTCGAATTCGGCGAGGCGGTCCGCATCAAGGAGGGCCCGTTCACCGACTTCCACGGCAACGTGGAGGACGTCAACTACGAGAAGAGCAAGCTGCGCGTCTCGGTCACGATCTTCGGCCGCTCGACGCCGGTGGAACTGGACTTTTCCCAGGTGGAAAAGGCGTAACACCCGCAATGCAACCACGGGGAGGGCGCCAGCGCCCGCCAGCACCCGACAGGAGACACTGACATGGCGAAGAAAATCGTCGGCTTCATCAAGCTGCAGGTGCCCGCCGGCAAGGCCAACCCGAGCCCGCCGATCGGTCCGGCGCTCGGCCAGCGCGGCCTCAACATCATGGAGTTCTGCAAGGCGTTCAACGCCCAGACTCAGGGGGTCGAGCCGGGCCTGCCGATCCCGGTCGTGATCACCGCGTTCGCGGACAAGAGCTTCACCTTCGTGATGAAGACGCCTCCCGCGACGGTGCTCATCAAGAAGGCTTCCAAGGTCGACAAGGGCAGCAAGACGCCGCACACCGACAAGGTCGGCAAGCTCACGCGCGAGCAGGCCGAGGAGATCGCCAAGGCGAAGATGCCCGACCTGACCGCCGCGGACCTCGACGCGGCGGTGCGCACCATCGCCGGCAGCGCGCGCAGCATGGGCATCACCGTCGAAGGAGTGAAGTGATCATGACCGCCCAGCAGAAGCTCCCGAAGCTCTCCAAGCGCATGACGACCGTCCGCGGCAAGGTGGACCGCAGCAGGGCCTACCCGGTCGACGAGGCGCTGCAGCTCGTCAAGTCGACCGCGGTCGCGAAGTTCGACGAGTCGGTCGACGTCGCCGTGAACCTCGGCGTCGACGCGAAGAAGTCCGACCAGACCGTGCGCGGGTCCGTGGTGCTGCCCGCGGGCACCGGCAAGTCGGTCCGCGTGGCCGTGTTCGCCCAGGGCGAGAAGGCGAAGGAAGCGCAGGCCGCCGGCGCCGACGTCGTCGGCTTCGACGACCTCGCCGCCCGGGTCAAGGAAGGCTTCATGGAATTCGACGTGGTGATCGCCACGCCCGACGCGATGCGCGTGGTCGGACAGCTCGGCCAGATCCTGGGGCCGCGCGGCCTGATGCCGAACCCCAAGGTCGGCACCGTCACCGCCGACGTGGTCACGGCGGTCAAGAACGCGCGCGCGGGCCAGGTCCAGTACCGCACCGACAAGGGCGGCATCGTCCAGTGCACGATCGGCCGCGCGTCGTTCGCCCCGGAGCAGCTCAAGTCCAACCTGCTCGCGCTGATCGAGGCGCTGAACAAGGCCAAGCCCTCGGGGTCCAAGGGCGTCTACCTGAAGAAGATCAGCGTGTCGTCGACGATGGGCGCCGGCGTGCGCGTGGATTCGGCGAGCCTCGCCCAGCAGGCGCAGGCGTAGAACAGGCAACGGAACCGACAGCACACGACAGACCACGAATTTGAGGGAACGCCGTTTCGGTTGGATAGGCGTCGCCGGGCCGGGTTCTTCGGATACCCGCCCGCCGATCCCCGGCCTCCGAAACAGCGTGCCGTCAAAGACCGCAGGAGCGAAAGCTCAAACCGGGCGGACGAGGGCGGATACCGGGATCTTCGCGATTCCCGATGCCCCGACCTCCGAATCCCGATCCCGCGCAGATGGTGTCCCGAAGACAGGATTCTCCTGACCTGAGGTCACCGCAACAACCGTCCGGCAATCGCGGGCGGCGGGTGGGAGGAACGGCGCCGCCGTTTCCTCCCGAACAGATGGAGGCAGACCTTGAGTCTTAATCTGCAACAGAAGCAAGCGGTAGTCGCGGAAGTCGCGAAGGAAATCGCCGGGGCGCAGGCCGTCGTGATGGTCGAGAACCGCGGGATGGTCGTCGCCGACATGACGAAGCTCCGCGCGAAGGCACGGGCGTCGGGCGTGTATTTCCGGGTGTTGAAGAACACCCTGGTGCGCCGCGCGGTCGTCGACACGCCGTTCGCCGCGCTGTCCGGCCAGATGGTCGGACCGCTGGCCTACGGCATCGGCACCGACCCCGTGGCGCTGGCGAAGGTCCTCAACGACTTCGCCAAGGCGAACGACAAGTTCGTCATCACCGGCGGTGCGATGCCCGGTCACGTGATGTCCGCCGGCGACATCGCGGCACTGGCGGCGCTGCCGTCGCGCGACGAGCTGATCGCCAGGCTGCTCGGCACCATGCAGGCGCCGATCGTCAAGTTCGTACGGACGCTCAACGAAGTCCCGGGCAAGTTCGTGCGCGGCCTCGCGGCGGTGCGTGACGCCAAGTCGGCGGCCTGAAGCGGCAAGCCTTCGATTACCGAATCCCCAACCCTCACGAATCAGGAGCTTCAAATGTCAGTTGCCCAAGCAGAAATCCTCGACAAGATCGCGTCGATGACCGTCCTCGAGCTCTCCGAGCTCATCAAGGCGATGGAAGACAAGTTCGGCGTGTCCGCCGCCGCCGCAGTCGCGGTTGCCGCGCCCGCCGCGGCCGCCGCCGCGCCCGCCGAAGAGCAGACCGAGTTCACCGTCATGCTCACCGGCATCGGCGAGAACAAGGTCAACGTGATCAAGGCGGTGCGCGAGCTGACCGGCCTCGGCCTCAAGGAAGCCAAGGACCTGGTGGACGGCGCGCCGAAGGCGGTCAAGGAAGCGGTGTCGAAGGCCGACGCCGAAGCGGCGAAGAAGAAGCTGGAGGAAGCCGGCGGCAAGGTCGAAGTCAAGTAACGACGGCCGGGCAGGCGCCGTCGGGTGCGGGGCGCGGACCGGAGCACGGTCCGCGGCGCGACCCGGCGGCGGTTGCCCGACCGGTTTCTTCGCGAAGGCGAAGACGAGCGAATTCGGGCAGTCTGCCGCGCGAGTGCGCTCATCTACGTCTTCTGAAGCGACTGCAGAGGGCAGGCATGGTCGGGCAGTGTGCGCAACGGTGACGATGCGCGCGCTGCCGTCCGCCAGCGGTTGGTAGCGGCCAACCACCAAGCCGGGGAGCGCAATGCTCCCGGACCAGTCGATGAACGATCGGCGCCGTCACCACCGGCGGCGCATGAGGAGGCCGGCCGCATCCCGCGGCGGCCTTCGTGATTCGGAGAACGCATGACTACCGAAACGACTCCCCAGCTGTATTCGTTCACCGAGAAGAAGCGCATCCGCAAGAGCTTCGCCAAGCGCGCGAGCGTGCTGCCGGTGCCGTTCCTGCTGGAAACGCAGCTCGCGTCGTATCGCGCGTTCCTGCAGTCGGACGCCCCGGCCGACAACCGGAAGAGCGAAGGCCTGCAGGCCGCGTTCTCGTCGATCTTCCCGATCTCCAGCCACTCGGGCAACGCGAAGCTCGATTTCGTCAGCTACTCGCTGCTCGCGCCGGCGTTCGACGTCACCGAGTGCCAGCAGCGCGGACTCACCTACTGCTCGGCGCTGCGGGCCAAGGTGCGCCTGACGATCATGGACAAGGAGGCGGCCAAGCCGACGGTCAAGGAGCTGAAGGAGCAGGAGGTCTACATGGGCGAGATTCCGCTCATGACCGACAACGGCTCGTTCGTCATCAACGGCACCGAGCGCGTCATCGTCTCGCAGCTGCACCGCTCGCCGGGCGTGTTCTTCGAGCACGACCGCGGCAAGACGCACTCGTCGGGCAAGCTGCTGTTCTCGGCCCGCGTGATCCCCTACCGCGGCTCGTGGCTCGACTTCGAGTTCGACCCGAAGGACCTGCTGTTCTTCCGCGTCGACCGCCGCCGCAAGATGCCGGTGACCACGCTGCTCAAGGCGATCGGTCTCACCAACGAGGAGATCCTCCGCCAGTTCTTCGTCTTCGACACCTTCCACCTCTCGCCGAAGGCGCTGAAGATGGACTTCGTGCCCGAGCGGCTCAAGGGCGACGTCGCGCGCTTCGACGTGCTCGGGAAGAACGGCGAGGTCGTCATCCCGCGCGACAAGCGCATCACCGCGCGGCACGTCCGCGAGATGGCCGACGCCGGGGTCAAGACGATCGTGGTTCCGGTCGACTTCGTCGTCGGCCGTGCGCTGGCGACCAACATCGTCGACACCTCGACCGGGGAGGTGCTCGCGAAGGCCAACGACGAGATCACCGACGAGCTGCTGCAGAAGCTGATCGAGGCCGGGATCGCGACGGTACAGACGATCCACACCAACGACCTCGACCAGGGCGCCTACATCGCGACGACGCTGCGCGCGGACGACACGCCGGACCAGATGGCGGCGCGCGTGGCCATCTACCGGATGATGCGGCCCGGCGAGCCGCCGACCGAGGATTCGGTCGAGTCGCTGTTCCATGGGCTGTTCTTCGCCGAGGAGCGTTACGACCTGTCGGCGGTCGGCCGGATGAAGTTCAACCGCCGCGCGTACCCGACCAAGCGCGTCGAGAGGACGCCCGAGTGGCTGGCGGCGTTCTACGACCGCGTCGGCCCGATGGGCACGCAGGGCAAGGGCGTGCTGTCGCGCGACGACATCCTCGCCGTCGTCAGCATCCTGGTCGAGCTGCGCAACGGGCGCGGCGAGATCGACGACATCGACCACCTCGGCAACCGGCGCGTGCGCTCGGTCGGCGAGCTCGCGGAGAACCAGTTCCGCTCCGGCCTCGTGCGCGTCGAGCGCGCGGTCAAGGAGCGCCTCGGCCAGGCCGAGAGCGACAACCTGCTGCCGCACGACCTCATCAATGCCAAGCCGATCTCGGCGGCGATCAAGGAGTTCTTCGGCAGCTCGCAGCTGTCGCAGTTCATGGACCAGACCAACCCGCTGTCCGAGATCACGCACAAGCGGCGCGTCTCCGCACTCGGGCCCGGCGGCCTGACCCGCGAGCGCGCGGGCTTCGAGGTCCGCGACGTGCACCCCACGCACTACGGCCGCGTGTGCCCGATCGAGACGCCGGAAGGCCCGAACATCGGCCTCATCAACTCGCTGGCGCTGTACGCGCGCACCAACGAGTACGGCTTCCTCGAGACGCCGTACCGCAAGGTGGTGAACGGGAAGGTCACCGACGAGATCGACTACCTGTCGGCGATCGAGGAGGGCCAGTACGTGGTCGCGCAGGCGAACGCGTCGCTCGACAAGGTCGGCCGGCTGACCGACGCGCTGGTGTCGTGCCGCAGCAAGAACGAGTTCATGCTGGCGAGCGTCGACAAGGTCAACTACATGGACGTCGCACCCGCGCAGATCGTGTCGGTGGCGGCGTCGCTGATCCCGTTCCTCGAGCACGACGACGCCAACCGCGCGCTGATGGGCTCGAACATGCAGCGCCAGGCGGTGCCGTGCCTGCGCGCCGAGAAGCCGCTGGTCGGCACCGGCGTCGAGCGCACCGCGGCGGTCGACTCGGGCACCGCGGTGCAGGCGCGCCGCGGCGGCAAGGTCGACTACATCGACTCCAGCCGCATCGTCGTCCGCGTGAACGACGGCGAGACCGCGGCCGGCGACGTCGGCGTGGACATCTACAACCTGACCAAGTACATGCGGTCGAACCAGAACACCAACATCAACCAGCGGCCGCTGGTGCGCGTCGGCGACGAGATCGCCCGCGGCGACGTGATCGGCGACGGCGCGTCGACCGACATGGGCGAGCTCGCACTCGGCCAGAACATGCTGGTCGCGTTCATGCCCTGGAACGGCTACAACTACGAGGATTCGATCCTGATCTCCGAGCGCGTGGTCGCCGACGACCGCTACACCTCGATCCACATCGAGGAGCTCACCGTCGTCGCCCGCGACACCAAGCTCGGCGCCGAGGAGATCACGCGGGACATCTCGAGCCTCGGCGAGGCGCAGCTCGGCCGCCTCGACGACTCCGGCATCGTCTACATCGGCGCCGAAGTCGAGGCCGGCGACGTGCTGGTCGGCAAGGTCACGCCGAAGGGCGAGACGCAGCTCACGCCGGAGGAGAAGCTGCTGCGCGCGATCTTCGGCGAGAAGGCCTCCGACGTGAAGGACACCAGCCTGCGCGTGCCGTCCGGCATCTCCGGCACGGTGATCGACGTCCAGGTGTTCACGCGCGAGGGCATCGAGCGCGACAAGCGCGCGGCGCAGATCATCGACGAGGACCTCAAGAGCTACCGCAAGGACCTGAACGACCAGCTGCGCATCGTCGAGAACGACGCGTTTGCGCGGATCGAGAAGCTCCTGCACGGCAAGGTGGTCAACGGCGGTCCCAAGCGCATCGCCAAGGGCACCAAGATCACCAAGGAGTACCTCGACGGCGTCAGCCGCCACGACTGGTTCGACATCCGCCTCGCCGGCGAGGATGCCGCGCGCCAGCTCGAGGCGATGAAGGACTCGCTGTCCGCGATGCGCCTGCAGTTCGACGAGATGTACGAGCTGAAGAAGCGCAAGCTCACGCAGGGCGACGAGCTGCCGCCGGGCGTGCAGAAGATGGTGAAGGTCTACGTCGCGGTGAAGCGCCGCCTGCAGCCGGGCGACAAGATGGCCGGCCGCCACGGCAACAAGGGCGTGGTCTCGAAGATCGTCCCGGTCGAGGACATGCCGTACATGGCCGACGGCACTCCCGTCGACATCGTGCTCAATCCGCTGGGCGTTCCGTCGCGGATGAACGTCGGGCAGATCCTCGAGGTGCACCTGGGCTGGGCCGCCAAGGGCCTCGGCCGCAAGATCGACGACATGCTCAGGGCGAAGGCCAAGGCCGAAGAGGTCCGCAAGTTCCTCGAGCGGATCTACAACACCTCGGCCAAGACCGATGCGCTCGGCAGCCTCGACGACGCCGAGCTCCTGCGCCTCGCCGGCAACCTGCGCGAGGGCGTGCCGTTCGCCACGCCGGTGTTCGACGGCGCGACCGAGGAGGAGATCAAGGGCATGCTCGAACTCGCCGGGCTGCCGCGTTCGGGGCAGATCACGCTGCACGACGGCCGCACCGGCGAGGCGTTCGACCGCCAGGTCACCGTCGGCTTCATGCACGTGCTGAAGCTGCACCACCTCGTCGACGACAAGATGCACGCGCGCTCGACCGGACCGTACAGCCTGGTCACGCAGCAGCCGCTCGGCGGCAAGGCGCAGTTCGGCGGCCAGCGCTTCGGCGAGATGGAGGTCTGGGCGCTCGAGGCCTACGGTGCCGCGTACACGCTGCAGGAGATGCTCACGGTCAAGTCCGACGACGTCAACGGCCGGACCAAGGTCTACGAGAACATCGTCAAGGGCGAGCACAAGATCGAGGCCGGCATGCCGGAGTCGTTCAACGTGCTGGTGAAGGAGATCCGCTCGCTGGCGATCGACATCGATCTGGAGCGCTACTGATGCCCGGTGACAGGCCACAGGTGACAGCGATCGGAAAAATGCCCGCGTGCCGCTGCCAGTACCGGAGCCGCGCAACATTCAGCATTCGGAGAGTCCAGCAATGAAAGCACTGCTCGATCTATTCAAGCAGGTCACGCAGGAACAGGAGTTCGACTCGATCAAGACCGGCCTCGCGTCGCCGGAGAAGATCCGCTCGTGGTCGTACGGCGAGGTGAAGAAGCCGGAGACGATCAACTACCGGACCTTCAAGCCCGAGCGCGACGGCCTGTTCTGCGCCAAGATCTTCGGTCCGGTGAAGGACTACGAGTGCCTGTGCGGCAAGTACAAGCGCCTGAAGCACCGCGGCGTCATCTGCGAGAAGTGCGGCGTCGAGGTGACGCTCGCCCGGGTGCGCCGCGAGCGGATGGGCCACATCGAGCTCGCGAGCCCGGTCGCGCACATCTGGTTCCTGAAGAGCCTGCCGTCGCGCATGGGCATGGTCCTCGACATGACGCTGCGCGACATCGAGCGCGTCCTGTACTTCGAGGCGTTCGTCGTCACCGACCCGGGCCTCACGCCGCTCAACCGCGCGCAGCTCCTCACCGAGGACGACTACCTCGCCAAGGTGGAGCAGCACGGCGACGACTTCTCGGCGACCATGGGCGCCGAAGGCATTCGCGAGCTCCTCAAGGCGCTCGACGTGCCGCACGAGATCGAGCGCCTGCGCAAGGAGCTCGAGACCACCGGGTCGGACACCAAGATCAAGAAGATCGCCAAGCGCCTCAAGGTGCTCGAGGCGTTCCACAAGTCGGGCATCAAGCCGGAGTGGATGATCCTCGAGGTGCTGCCGGTGCTGCCGCCGGAGCTGCGCCCGCTCGTCCCGCTGGACGGCGGCCGCTTCGCCACCTCGGACCTGAACGACCTGTACCGCCGCGTCATCAACCGCAACAACCGGCTGAAGCGGCTGCTCGAGCTCAAGGCGCCCGACATCATCGTGCGCAACGAGAAGCGGATGCTGCAGGAGGCCGTCGACTCGCTGCTCGACAACGGCCGCCGCGGCAAGGCGATGACCGGCGCCAACAAGCGGCCGCTGAAGTCGCTCGCCGACATGATCAAGGGCAAGGGCGGGCGCTTCCGCCAGAACCTGCTCGGCAAGCGCGTCGACTACTCGGGGCGCTCGGTCATCGTCGTCGGCCCGCAGCTCAAGCTGCACCAGTGCGGGCTGCCGAAGCTGATGGCGCTCGAGCTGTTCAAGCCCTACATCTTCAACAAGCTGGAGACGATGGGGCTCGCCACCACGATCAAGGCGGCGAAGAAGATGGTCGAGGCGCAGGAGCCGGTGGTCTGGGACATCCTCGAGGACGTGATCCGCGAGCACCCGGTGATGCTGAACCGCGCGCCGACGCTGCACCGCCTCGGCATCCAGGCCTTCGAGCCGGTGCTGATCGAAGGCAAGGCGATCCAGCTGCATCCGCTGGTGTGCACGGCGTTCAACGCCGACTTCGACGGCGACCAGATGGCCGTGCACGTGCCGCTGTCGCTGGAGGCGCAGATGGAGGCGCGCACGCTGATGCTGGCGTCGAACAACGTGCTGCTGCCCGTCGAACGGCGAGCCGTTCATCGTGCCCTCGCAGGACATCGTGCTGGGCCTGTACTACGCGACGCGCGAGAAGATCAACGCCAAGGGCGAAGGCATGATGTTCGCCGACATCGACGAGGTCTCCCGCGCCTACGAGTCGCGGCAGGTCGAGCTGCACGCGAAGATCAAGGTGCGCATCCGGCAGACGGTGACCGGCGTCGAAGGCGAGAAGACCGAGCGGCTCGAGCGCTTCGAGACGACGGTCGGACGCGCGCTGCTCTCGGAGATCCTGCCGGCCGGCCTGCCGTTCGCGACGATCAACAAGCCGCTGAAGAAGAAGGAGATCTCGAAGATCATCAACGCCAGCTTCCGCCGCTGCGGCCTGCGCGAAACCGTGATCTTCGCCGACAAGCTGATGCAGGCCGGGTACGGCCTCGCGACGCGCGGCGGGATCTCGTTCGCCGCCGACGACATGCTGATCCCGACCGAGAAGCACGGGATCATCCAGGAAGCCGAATCGCAGGTGAAGGAGATCGAGACGCAGTACACGTCCGGCCTGGTCACCCAGGGCGAGCGCTACAACAAGGTGGTCGACATCTGGGGCCGCGCCGGCGACGACATCGCGAAGGCGATGATGGAGCCCAGCTCGGGTCCGAGGAGGTCGTCGACCGCGACGGCAAGACGGTCGAAGCAGGAGTCGTTCAACTCCATCTACATGATGGCCGACTCGGGCGCGCGCGGCTCGGCGGCGCAGATCCGGCAGCTCGCCGGCATGCGCGGCCTGATGGCGAAGCCCGACGGCTCGATCATCGAGACGCCGATCACCGCGAACTTCCGCGAAGGCCTGAACGTGCTGCAGTACTTCATCTCGACGCACGGCGCGCGCAAGGGTCTCGCCGACACCGCGCTGAAGACCGCGAACTCGGGCTACCTGACCCGGCGCCTCGTCGACGTGACGCAGGACCTGGTGGTGACCGACGACGACTGCGGCACCACCAACGGCGTCCAGATGAAGGCGCTGGTCGAGGGCGGCGAGGTGATCGAGCCGCTGCGCGAGCGCATTCTCGGCCGCACCGTCGCCTCCGACGTCGTCAACCCGGAGACGCAGGTCACGCTGTACGAGGCCGGCACGCTGCTGGGCGAGGACGAGGTCGAGCAGATCGAGCAGCTCGGCATCGACGAGGTCAAGGTGCGCACGCCGCTCACCTGCGACACGCGCTACGGGCTGTGCGCCGCCTGCTACGGCCGCGACCTCGGCCGCGGCCACCTGGTGAACGTCGGCGAGGCGGTCGGCGTGATCGCCGCGCAGTCGATCGGCGAGCCGGGTACGCAGCTGACGATGCGCACGTTCCACATCGGCGGCGCCGCATCGCGTACCGCGGCGGCGTCGCAGCTCGAGAGCAAGTCGGCGGGCACGATCCGCTTCTCGCCGGCGATGCGCTACGTCACCAACGCCAAGGGCGAGCTGGTGGTGATCGCGCGCTCGGGCGAGGTGATGATCCACGACGACAACGGCCGCGAGCGCGAGCGCCACAAGGTGCCGTACGGCGCGACGCTGCAGGTCAAGGACGGCGAGCCGGCGAAGGCCGGCAAGGTGCTCGCGATGTGGGATGCGACCAGCCGTCCGATCATCACCGAGTACGCCGGCCGCGTGAAGTTCGAGAACGTCGAGGAGAGCGTCACCGTCGCGAAGCAGGTCGACGAAATCACCGGGCTGTCGACGCTGGTGGTCATCGATCCCAAGCGCCGCGCGGGTGCGGCGGCGAAGGGCGTGCGGCCGCAGGTGAAGCTGCTCGACGACAACGGCGACGAGATCAAGCTGGCCGGTTCCGACCTGCCGGTGAACATCACCTTCCAGATGGGCTCGATCATCACCGTCAAGGACGGCCAGCAGGTGGCAGGTCGGCGAGATGCTGGCGCGGATCGCGCAGGAGACGTCGAAGACGCGCGACATCACGGGCGGTCTGCCGCGCGTGGCGGAGCTGTTCGAGGCGCGCTCGCCGAAGGACGCCGGGCTGCTGGCGGAGACGACCGGCACCGTGTCGTTCGGGAAGGACACCAAGGGCAAGCAGCGCCTGGTGATCACCGATCTGGACGGCGTCGCGCACGAGTACCTGATCCCGAAGGACAAGCACGTGACGGCGCACGACGGCCAGGTGGTCAACAAGGGCGAAATCGATCGTCGACGGCCCGGCGGACCCGCACGACATCCTGCGGCTGCTGGGCGTGGAGGCGCTGGCGCGCTACATCACCGACGAGGTCCAGGACGTCTACCGGCTGCAGGGCGTCAAGATCAACGACAAGCACATCGAGGTGATCGTGCGGCAGATGCTGCGCCGCGTGCAGGTGCAGGACGCCGGCGACACGCGCTTCATCCTCGGCGAGCAGGTCGAGCGCTCCGATCTGCTGGACGAGAACGACAAGACGACGGCCGAGGAGGGCAAGCAGGGCGCGACCTACGAGCACATGCTGCTCGGCATCACCAAGGCGTCGCTGTCGACCGACTCGTTCATCTCGGCGGCGTCGTTCCAGGAGACCACGCGGGTGCTGACCGAAGCCGCGATCATGGGCAAGAAGGACGACCTGCGCGGGCTGAAGGAGAACGTGATCGTCGGCCGGCTGATTCCCGCCGGCACCGGTCTCGCCTACCACAACGCCCGCAAGCGCCAGAAGCTGCTCGGGCCGGAGGCCGGCTTCACCCAGCCGGGCGAGGAAGTTCCGGCGGAAGAGGCACCGGCGGTGGAAGCACCGGCGGCGGAAGCGCCGGCGGCGGCCAGCAGCGAGGCTTCGGCCGACGCGGCCTGACGTTCGACGTTTGGGCACGGTGTACGCGAGGGGCCGGCAGGCGACTGCCGGCCCCTTTTTGTATTGCGCTCGTTACGTCGACCGTGTCCGGAAGGACTGTGGCATGCGCGGGCGCGGCGGGCGCCGCCGGGCGCGGGCTTCGGGCACGCCAAGCGTGTCGGTGCCGATCCGCCCCGTTTCCGCGCCGCAACACGGTGTTGACGCTACCTTCGTTATCCCTTTATAATTGCTGTCTTTTCGCCTTCCCGACCGCCGGAAATCGCGGCCGGCAAGGCGGCGTACCCGACTGCAGGTCGGTCGTGGCGCAGAAAGGTGGCCCTAAGCTGCTGCGCGCGTCGCACGCTTGGGCCACTTTGATTTGATGTAACGAGTAGCAGTTTCGCCAAGCGAAGAGCCCTGCGGCCGATCGACGCTAACGCCGCACGAAACGGACAATCAGGATGCCAACCATCAATCAGCTCGTACGGAAGGGCCGCGAGCCCATCGTGACGAAAAGCAAGGTCCCGGCGCTCGGACAGAGCCCGCAGAAGCGAGGCGTGTGCACGCGCGTGTACACGACGACGCCGAAGAAGCCGAACTCGGCGCTGCGCAAGGTCGCCAAGGTGCGCCTCACCAACGGGTTCGAGGTGATCAGCTACATCGGCGGCGAGGGCCACAACCTGCAGGAGCACTCGGTGGTGCTGATCCGCGGCGGCCGGGTGAAGGATCTCCCGGGCGTGCGCTACCACATGGTGCGCGGCAGCCTCGACACCGCGGGCGTCAAGGACCGCAAGCAGGCGCGCTCGAAGTACGGTGCGAAGAAGCCGAAGGCGGCGTAGGCCACCCACACCGCAGAACTGAACCGAGGACGCTATGCCCCGACGCAGAGAAGTTCCCAAGCGCGAGATCCTGCCGGACCCGAAATACGGCAGCGGCGATGTCGCGAAATTCGTCAACGTGCTGATGACCGCCGGCAAGAAGTCGGTGGCCGAGCGCATCCTGTACGGCGCGTTCGAGTCGATCGCGAAGAAGGGCGGCAAGGATCCGCTCGAGGTGTTCAACCAGGCGCTCGCCAACTCGCGGCCGATGGTCGAGGTCAAGAGCCGCCGCGTCGGCGGCGCCAACTTCCAGGTCCCGGTCGAGGTGCGGCCCGTGCGCCGGATGGCGCTCGCCATGCGCTGGCTGCGCGAAGCGGCGCGCAAGCGCGGCGAGAAGTCGATGGGACAGCGGCTCGCGGCCGAGCTGCTCGAAGCCTCGGAGAACCGCGGTGGCGCGGTGAAGAAGCGCGAGGAAGTCCACCGCATGGCCGAGGCCAACAAGGCGTTCTCGCACTTCCGATTCTAGAGCCGCGGTCTCCTGCCGGGTGCGTGTCGCCCGGCGAGCCCCGTCTTCCGCCCAACGCGCAACGCCCAATACTGAAACCAATCATCGTGGCCCGAGCAACCCCAATCGACCGGTATCGCAACATCGGCATCAGTGCGCACATTGATGCCGGCAAGACCACGACCACCGAGCGCATCCTGTTCTACACCGGCGTCTCGCACAAGATCGGCGAGGTGCACGACGGCGCGACCGTCATGGACTGGATGGAGCAGGAGCGCGAGCGCGGCATCACGATCACGTCGGCCGCGACGACCTGCTTCTGGAAGGGGATGGACAACAACTTCCCCGAGCACCGGATCAACATCATCGACACGCCCGGGCACGTCGACTTCACGATCGAGGTCGAGCGTTCGATGCGCGTGCTCGACGGCGCGTGCATGGTTTACTGCGCGGTCGGCGGCGTGCAGCCGCAGTCGGAGACGGTGTGGCGGCAGGCGGACAAGTACAAGGTGCCGCGGCTCGCGTTCGTCAACAAGATGGACCGCCAGGGCGCGAACTTCTTCAAGGTCCACGACCAGATGAAGTCGCGGCTGAAGGCGAACCCGGTGCCGATCCAGATCCCGATCGGCGCCGAGGAGAAGTTCGAGGGCGTGATCGACCTCGTGCGGATGAAGGCGATCTACTGGGACGAGTCGACGCAGGGCATGAAGTTCGACATGCGCGACATCCCCGAGGATCTCGTCGCCACGGCGAAGGAATGGCGCGAGAAGATGATCGAAACCGCCGCCGAGGCCAGCGAGGAACTGCTCAACAAGTACCTCGAGGACGGCGATCTCTCGGCGGCGGACATCAAGGCGGGGCTGCGCCACCGCACGATCGCGAGCGAGATCGTGCCGATGATGTGCGGCTCGGCGTTCAAGAACAAGGGCGTGCAGGCGATGCTCGATGCGGTGATCGACTACATGCCGGCGCCGACCGACATCCCGCCGGTGACCGGCGAGCTCGACAACGGCACGGAAGGCCAGCGCCGCGCGGCCGACGACGAGCCGTTCGCGGGCCTCGCGTTCAAGATCATGACCGACCCCTACGTCGGCCAGCTGATCTTCTTCCGCGTCTATTCGGGCGTCATCAAGTCGGGCGACACGATCTTCAACCCGATCAAGGGGCGCAAGGAGCGCATCGGCCGCATCCTGCAGATGCACGCCGACCAGCGCGAGGAGATCAAGGAAGTGCGCGCCGGCGACATCGCCGCCGCGGTCGGCCTGAAGGAGGCGACCACCGGCGACACGCTGTGCGATCCGGCGCACGTGATCACCCTCGAGAAGATGATCTTCCCCGAGCCCGTGATCCACGTCGCGGTCGAGCCCAGGACCAAGGCCGACCAGGAGAAGATGGGCATCGCGCTCAACCGCCTCGCGCAGGAGGACCCGTCGTTCCGCGTGCGCACCGACGAGGAGTCGGGGCAGACGATCATCTCCGGGATGGGCGAGCTCCACCTCGAGATCCTCGTCGACCGGATGAAGCGCGAGTTCGGCGTCGAGGCCAACGTCGGCGCGCCGCAGGTGGCGTACCGCGAGGCGATCCGCAAGCTGGTGCAGGTCGAGGGCAAGTTCATCAAGCAGTCCGGCGGCCGCGGCCAGTACGGGCACGTCTGGCTGAAGATGGAGCCCAACGAGCAGGGCAAGGGCTTCGAGTTCGTCGACGCGATCAAGGGCGGCACGGTGCCGCGCGAGTTCATCCCGGCGGTCGAGAAGGGCCTGCGCGAGACGCTGCCCGCCGGCGTGCTGGCGGGCTATCCGGTCGTCGACGTGAAGGTGACGCTGTTCGACGGCAGCTCGCACGACGTCGACTCCAACGAGAACGCGTTCAAGATGGCCGCGTCGATGGCGTTCAAGGACGGCATGCGCAAGGCCACCCGGTGCTGCTCGAGCCGATGATGGCGGTCGAAGTGGAGACGCCCGAGGACTTCATGGGCAACGTCGTCGGCGACCTGTCGTCGCGACGCGGGATGATCCAGGGCATGGAAGAGATGCCCACCGGCAAGGTGATCAAGGCGGAGGTGCCGCTGGCCGAGATGTTCGGCTACTCGACGACGCTGCGCTCGCTGTCGCAGGGCCGGGCGACGTACTCGATGGAATTCAAGCACTACACCGAGGCGCCGAAGAACGTCGCCGAAGCGGTGATCAACAAGAAGTCTTGACGCATTCAGACATTCCAGGACTGGGGTAGACAAAATGGCCAAGAGCAAATTTGACCGGACGAAGCCGCACGTGAACGTGGGGACGATCGGGCACGTGGATCACGGCAAGACGACGCTGACGGCGGCGATGACGATGGTGCTGGCGAAGAAGTTCGGTGGCGAGGTGAAGGACTACGACCAGATCGACGCGGCGCCGGAGGAGAAGGCGCGGGGGATCACGATCAACACGGCGCACGTGGAGTACCAGACGGCGAACCGGCACTACGCGCACGTGGACTGTCCGGGGCACGCGGACTACATCAAGAACATGATCACCGGGGCGGCGCAGATGGACGGAGCGATCCTGGTGGTGAGTGCGGCGGACGGGCCGATGCCGCAGACGCGCGAGCACATTCTGCTGGCGCGGCAGGTGGGGGTGCCGTACATCATCGTCTACCTGAACAAGGCGGACATGGTGGACGATGCGGAGCTGCTGGAGCTGGTGGAGATGGAGGTTCGGGAGCTGTTGTCGAAGTACGATTTTCCCGGGGACGACACGCCGATCGTGACGGGGTCGGCGAAGCTGGCGCTGGAGGGTGACACGGGGGAGATGGGCGAGGGGTCGATCGTGAAGCTGGCGGAGGCGCTGGACACCTACATTCCGCAGCCGCAGCGGCTGATCGACGGGCCGTTTCTGATGCCGGTGGAGGACGTGTTCTCGATCAGTGGTCGGGGGACGGTGGTGACGGGCCGGGTGGAGCGTGGGGTGGTGAAGGTGGGCGAGGACCTGGAGATGGTGGGTCTGAAGCCGACGCTGAAGACGGTGTGCACGGGGGTGGAGATGTTCCGCAAGCTGCTCGACCAGGGGCAGGCGGGGGACAACGTTGGGGTGCTGCTGCGGGGGACGAAGCGCGAGGAGGTGGAGCGCGGACAGGTGCTGGCGAAGCCGGGGTCGATCACGCCGCACACCAAGTTCAGCTGCGAGGTGTACATCCTGAGCAAGGAGGAGGGGGGTCGGCACACGCCGTTCTTCCCGGGGTACCGGCCGCAGTTTTATTTCCGGACGACGGACGTGACGGGGAACGTGACGCTGCCGGCGGGCACCGAGATGGTGATGCCGGGGGACAACGTGTCGCTGACGGTGGACCTGATTGCGCCGATCGCGATGGAAGAGGGGTTGCGGTTTGCGATCCGCGAGGGCGGCCGGACGGTCGGCGCCGGCGTCGTCGCCAAGGTCATCGAGTAACAGGGAAACCCATGCAGAACCAGAGAATCCGCATTCGTCTCAAGGCGTTCGACTACAAGCTGATCGACCAGTCGGCGCTGGAGATCGTGGACACGGCGAAGCGCTCCGGCGCGGTCGTCCGCGGCCCGGTGCCGCTGCCGACCAAGATCGAGCGCTACAACGTCCTGCGCTCGCCGCACGTCAACAAGACGTCGCGCGACCAGTTCGAGATCCGCACTCACCTGCGGCTGATGGACATCATCGACCCGACCGACAAGACCGTCGACCAGTTGATGAAGCTCGACCTGCCGGCGGGTGTCGACGTCGAGATCAAGCTGAAATAGGGGGTTCGGCGCGCAGGGCGCCGGACCGGAGTAAGCGCCGGCCAATTGCAGCCGGCACCCGGAGCGATCCGGGCAACGATAAAGAGAGATGAAAATGGCACTCGGACTTGTCGGTCGCAAGATTGGCATGACCCGCATCTTCACCGACGACGGCAGCGCCGTCCCGGTGACGGTGCTCGACGTGGGCAACAACCGCGTCACGCAGATCAAGACCCCCGAGACCGACGGCTACTCCGCCGTCCAGGTCACGTTCGGGAAGCGCCGCGCCTCGCGCGTGCCCAAGCCGCAGGCCGGGCACCTCGCCAAGGCGGGTGTGGAGGCCGGCGAGCTGCTGCGCGAGTTCCAGGCGCCGCCGGCGAGATCTCGCCGAGCTCAAGCCCGGAAGCGTGATCGGCGTGGACACCTTCAAGGTCGGCGAGCTGGTCGACGTCACGCGGCACGAGCAAGGGCCGCGGCTTCTCCGGCGTCATCCGCCGGCACAACTTCAGCTCGAACCGCGCGTCGCACGGCAACTCGCGCTCGCACAACACGCCCGGCTCGATCGGCATGGCGCAGGATCCGGGCCGCGTGTTCCCGGGCAAGAAGATGGCGGGGCAGTACGGCAACGTCACGCGCACGACGCAGACGCTGGCCGTGGTCCGCGTCGACGCCGAGCGCGGGCTGCTGCTGGTCAAGGGCTGCGTCCCCGGCGCCGACGGCGGCCACATCGTGGTCCGCCCGGCGGCGAAGGCCCCGGCGAAGAAGGGGGCGTGACGATGGACCTCAAACTCATCAACGATCAGGGCCAGCCGGCGACGACGGTCAGCGGCTCGGACGCGCTGTTCGGCCGCGACTACAACGAGGCGCTGATCCACCAGATCGTCACCGCGTTCCAGGCCAACGCGCGCAGCGGCAACCGCGCGCAGAAGGGCCGCGCCGACGTCAACAAGTCGCACAAGAAGCCCTGGGCACAGAAGGGCACGGGGCGCGCGCGCGCCGGCCAGGCCAACAGCCCGCTGTGGCGCGGCGGCGGCAGGATCTTCCCGAACTCGCCCGACGAGAACTTCTCGCAGAAGGTCAACCGCAAGATGTACCGCGCCGGCGTGGCGTCGATCCTGTCGCAGCTCGTCCGCGAGGACCGGCTGGCGGTGATCGACACCCTCGCGGTCGACGCGCCGAAGACGCGCCTGTTCGTCGAGAAGATGAAGACGCTGGGGCTGACCGGCACGGTGCTGGTGGTCACGGACAAGCTCGACGAGAACCTGTTCCTGTCCTCGCGCAACCTGGTCGACGTGCTGGTCCTCGAAACCCGCGAAGTCGATCCGGTGAGCCTCGTCCGCTTCAACAACGTGCTGCTGACCCGGGCCGCGGTCGCGCAATTCGAGGAGATGCTGGGATGAACATCCGACAGCACAACAAGCCCCGGCAGTTCGCGGCCGACCGCCTCGCGCTGGTGCTGCTCGCGCCGGTGGTGTCGGAGAAGGGCACCTACCTCGCCGACAAGCACGAGCAGGTGATCTTCAGGGTCCTGCAGGACGCCAGCAAGCCGGAAGTCAAGGCGGCGGTCGAGGCGATGTTCAAGGTCCAGGTGGAGAGCGTCCAGATCGTCAACGTCGACGGCAAGGTCAAGCGCTTCGGGCGCTTCACCGGCCGCCGCCGGAACTGGAAGAAGGCCTACGTCTGCCTGAAGCCCGGCCAGGAAATCAACTTCGCGGCGGAGCAATGATGATGCCCCCGAAGCTCACTTTGTGCGGCTACGCCGCATCCCGCTTCGCGGGACCAGCCTTCGGCTGTCCTGCGGCCTGCGGCCTTGTGTTCGCCTCCCCCCGGGGGGCGGCGGCCCCCCTCGGGGCGGCCCATCGGGAGTCCTGACATGCCACTGCAAAAAGTCAAACCCACGTCGCCGGGAAGGCGGGCGCTGGTCAAGGTCATCCACCCGAACCTGCACAAGGGACGGCCGGTCGACGCGCTGACCACGTCGCAGAAGCGCGGCTCGGGCCGCAACAACCTCGGTCACATCACGACCCGGCACAAGGGCGGCGGCCACAAGCAGCAGTACCGGATCGTCGACTTCAAGCGCAACAAGGACGGGATCAACGCCAAGGTCGAGCGGCTCGAGTACGACCCGAACCGCAGCGCGCACCTGGCGCTGCTGTGCTACGTCGACGGCGAGCGGCGCTACATCATCGCGCCGCGCGGCGTCACCGTCGGCACCGAGCTCGTGTCCGGCGCGGAGGCGCCGATCAAGCCGGGCAACTGCCTGCCGGTGCGCAACATCCCGGTCGGCACCACGATCCACTGCATCGAGATGATGCCGGGCAAGGGTGCGCAGATCGCGCGCTCGGCCGGCGCCGCGGTCCAGCTCCTCGCGCGCGAAGGCGTGTACGCGCAGCTGCGGCTGCGCTCGGGCGAGATCCGGAAGGTGCACGTCGACTGCCGGGCGACGATCGGCGAGGTCGGCAACGGCGAGCACAGCCTGCGCTCGATCGGCAAGGCGGGGGCCAACCGGTGGCGCGGCATCCGCCCGACGGTGCGCGGCATCTGCATGAACCCGGTCGACCACCCGCACGGCGGCCGTTCCAACGGCGGCGGCCATCCGGTGTCGCCGTGGGGCACGCCGACCAAGGGCTACAAGACACGGCGCAACAAGCGCACCGATTCGATGATCGTGCGCCGCCGCCAAGCGGCCAAGAAGGGGTAAACGAGCATGGCACGTTCGATCAAGAAGGGACCGTTCGTCGACGACCACCTGGTGAGCAAGGTGGAAGCCGCGCGCGCGACCAGCGACAAGCGGCCGATCAAGACCTGGTCGCGCCGCTCCACGATCACGCCGGATTTCATCGGGCTGACGATCGCCGTGCACAACGGGAAGCAGCACATTCCCGTCTACGTGTCGGAAAACATGGTCGGGCACAAGCTCGGCGAATTCGCGCTGACGCGCACCTTCAAGGGCCACTCCGGCGACAAGAAGGTTGCGGCACAGGCGCCGAAGAGAAAGTGACGGGGGCGGCGATGGAAACCAAGGCTATCCTGCGCGGCGTCCGCCTGTCGGCCCAGAAGGGCCGGCTGGTCGCCGACCAGATCCGGGGACTGCCGGTGGGCAGGGCGCTGGACGTGCTCAGCTTCAGTCCGAAGAAGGGCGCCGTGATCATCAGGAAGGTGCTGCTCTCGGCGATTGCCAACGCCGAGCACAACGACGGCGCCGACGTCGACGAGCTCCGCGTCAAGACGATCTGCGTCGACAAGGCCGAGAGCCTGCGCCGGTTCACCGCGCGCGCGAAGGGCCGCGGCAACGTGATCCTCAAGCAGACCTGCCACATCCACGTCGTCGTCGGCGACGGCAAATAGGACCAGAGGCCATGGGACAAAAAATACATCCGACCGGCTTCCGCCTGTCCGTCAACCGGAACTGGTCGTCGAAATGGTTCGCCAACAGCAAGCATTTCGCGCCGACGCTGAAGGAGGACATCAAGATCCGCGAGTACCTGAAGAAGAAGCTCTCGCACGCGTCGGTCGGCAAGATCACCATCGAGCGGCCGGCCAAGAACGCGCGGATCACCATCCACAGCGCGCGCCCCGGCGTGGTCATCGGCAAGAAGGGCGAGGACATCGAGACGCTGCGCGCCGAACTGCGCAAGATGATGGGCGGCGAGGTGGGCCTGAACATCGAGGAGATCCGCAAGCCCGAGATCGACGCGCAGCTGATCGCCGACTCGATCGCGCAGCAGCTCGAGAAGCGGATCATGTTCCGGCGGGCGATGAAGCGCGCGATCCAGAACGCGATGCGGCTCGGCGCGCAGGGCATCAAGATCATGTGCGCGGGGCGCCTGAACGGCATCGAGATCGCCCGGACCGAGTGGTACCGCGAAGGACGCGTGCCGCTGCACACACTGCGCGCCGAGATCGACTACGGCTTCTCCGAGGCGAAGACGACGTACGGCGTGATCGGGATCAAGGTCTGGGTATTCAAGGGCGAGGTACTGGCGCACGGCGCCGAACCGGCGAGCGCGCCGGCAACCGCACCGGAGGCGCCGAAGCGACCGCGTCGAGCAGGAGCGAAGAATGCTGCAGCCAGCTAGAAGGAAGTACCGCAAGGAGCAGAAGGGCCGCAACAAGGGCGTCGCGACCGTCGGCAACAAGGTCAGTTTCGGCGAATACGGCCTCAAGGCGACCGGCCGCGGCCGGCTCACCGCGCGCCAGATCGAGGCCGCCCGCCGGGCGATGACTCGCCATATCAAGCGCGGCGGCCGCATCTGGATCCGGATCTTCCCCGACAAGCCGATATCGCAGAAGCCGGCCGAGGTGCGGATGGGCAACGGCAAGGGCAATCCCGAGTACTACGTCGCGGAGATCCAGCCGGGCAAGGTGCTCTACGAGATGGACGGCGTGCTCGAGAGCGTCGCGCGCGAGGCGTTCGCGCTGGCCGCGGCCAAGCTGCCGATCCGGACGACTTTCGTCCACCGGCTGGTGAGCTGAGGGAGCCGACGATGAAGAAGACGCAAGTGAAGAAGGCGCTGGCCGCGAAGTCGCCGGAAGAGCTGCAGGCCGAGCTCACCGCGCTGCTCAAGGCGCAGTTCGGGCTGCGGATGCAGAAGGCGACACAGCAACTCACCAACACCGAGAAGCTGAAGCAGACGCGGCGCAACATCGCCCGCGCGCGGACGCTGATCCACCAGAAGGCGGGGCAGGCATGAACGCAGAGACCCAGACCGCGGCGGAGGGCACCGGCCCGGTGGCGCGCAAGGCCATCATCCAGGGCTGACCGGCCGTGTGGTCAGCGACAAGATGAACAAGACCGTCACCGTCCTGGTCGAGCGCCGGGTCAAGCACCCGCTGTACGGCAAGGTGGTGACCCGGTCGAGCAAGTACCACGCGCACGACGAGAACAACGAGTTCAGGCAGGGCGACCTGGTCGAGATCGAGGCCTGCCGCAAGCTCGCCAAGACCAAGGCCTGGCGGGTGAAGCGGCTGGTTGAAAAGGCCCGGATCGTTTGATCGCGGCTTGCAGGAAATCCGGAAAGCTGCCATAATCGCCGATTGGCTTTCCGCGGCGCACGCAGTTCAGGTATCGGCCCCGCGGATCCTCCCCGAACGGGGTTCCAAAACTGGCCGCGGCGCCGTTGGCAAATGCGCGCGAGCGCAGTCGACGACTGCGACGCGCACCGCGGGTTAAGTTGGAGTTGCAACCATGATTCAGATGCAATCGGTGCTGGACGTCGCCGACAACACCGGTGCACGGCGGTCATGTGCATCAAGGTGCTGGGCGGCTCCAAGCGCCGCTATGCGCGGCATCGGCGACGTCATCAAGGTCACGGTCAAGGATGCCGCGCCGCGCGGCCGCGTGAAGAAGGGCGAGATCTACAACGCCGTCGTGGTGCGCACCGCCAGGGCGTGCGCCGCAGCGACGGCGTCCAAGGTCAAGTTCGACGGCAACGCCGCCGTGCTGCTCAACAACAAGCTCGAGCCGATCGGCACGCGCATCTTCGGGCCGGTGACGCGCGAGCTGCGCACCGAGCGGTTCATGAAGATCGTCTCGCTGGCGCCGGAAGTGCTGTAGGGAGGCGGCTCATGCGCAAGATCAAGAAAGGCGACAGCGTCGTCGTCATCACCGGCCGCGACAAGGGCAAGCGCGGCAGGTGACGCGCGTCGTCGATGCCGGGCACGTGATGGTCGACGGCGTCAACCAGGTCAAGAAGCATCAGCGCCCCAACCCGATGAAGGGCGAGCAGGGCGGCATCGTCGACAAGGATGCGCCGATGCACGTGTCGAACGTCGCGCTGTTCAACCCGGCCACCAAGAAGGCCGATCGCGTCGGCATCAAGGTGATGGCGGACGGCCGCAAGGTCGCGTTTTCAAGTCCAACGGCGAGCTGCTGACCGCCTGATGGCCAGGAACAGGAAGACCGACATGCCCCGCCTGAAGGAAGTCTACAAGCAAGGAATCGTGCCGGACCTGATCAAGCAGTTCGGGTACAAGTCGGTGATGGAAGTGCCGCGCATCGAGAAGATCACCTGAACATGGGCGTCGGCGAGGCCGTCGGCGACAAGAAGTGCATCGAGAACGCGGTCGGCGACATGCAGAAGATAGCCGGCCAGAAGCCGGTCGTCACCATGGCGCGCAAGGCGATCGCCGGGTTCAAGATCCGCGAGGGCTATCCGGTCGGCTGCATGGTGACACTGCGCAGGGCGCGGATGTACGAGTTCCTCGACCGTCTGGTCTCGGTCGCGCTGCCGCGCGTGCGCGACTTCCGCGGCATGTCGCGGGCGCTCGTTCGACGGCCGCGGCAACTTCAACATGGGCGTCAAGGAGCAGATCATCTTCCCCGAGATCGAGTACGACAAGATCGATGCGCTGCGGGGGATGAACATCACCATCACCACGACCGCGAAGACGCGACGACGAGGCGAAGGCGCTCCTGGCCGCGTTCCGCTTCCCGTTCAAGAACTGAGGGCGTCCATGGCGAAGACTGTCCCTGATCAACCGCGAGGAGAAGCGTCGCGCCCTGGTAAAGAAGTACGCGGAGAAGCGCGAGGCGCTGACCGCGATCGTCAACAACACGAAGGCGTCGGAAGAGGAGCGCTACGCCGCGCGGCTCAAGCTGCAGCAGCTGCCGCGCAATGCGAATCCGACGCGCCTGCGCAACCGCTGTGCGCTGACCGGGCGCCCGCGCGGCTATTTCCGCAAGTTCGGCCTGGGCCGCAACAAGCTGCGGGAATACGCCATGCGCGGCGAGATCCCGGGCATCGTCAAGGCGAGCTGGTAAGGGGCCAATAGCATGAGCATGAGTGATCCGATCGCCGACATGCTGACCCGCATCCGCAATGCGCAGATGCGGGAGAAGACGTCTGGTAGCGATGCCCTCGTCGAAGGTCAAGCTGGCCATCGCCAAGGTGCTGAAGGACGAGGGCTACATCGACGGATTTCAAGGTCGCGGGCGAGGCGGTGAAGCCGAGCTGGAGATCGGCCTGAAGTACTACGCCGGCCGTCCGGTGATCGAGAAGATCGAGCGCGTCAGTCCGGCCGGGGCTGCGCATCTACAAGAGCCAGCGACGACATTCCGCGCGTGATGAACGGGCTCGGCATCGCCATCGTCTCGACGTCGCAGGGCGTGATGACCGACCGCAAGGCGCGCGCCACGCGGCGTCGGCGGCGAAGTGCTCTGCATCGTGGCCTGACAGGGAAGGAACGCAACATGTCTCGCATAGGCAAATATCCCGATTCCGCTGCCGCCGAGAGGTCGAGGTCAGCCTCGGCGAGGGCGAGATCACGGTCAAGGGACCGCTCGGCACGCTCACGCGCGCGTACGGCGAAGGGCTGGTCGATCGCGAAGGACGGCGACAAGCTGCGTCGTGCAAGGCCGACGACACGCGAGCGCCAACGCCATGTCCGGCACGCTGCGCGCGCTGCGTCGCGAACATGGTGAAGGGCGTGAGCGAGGGCTTCGAGCGGAAGCTGACGCTGGTCGGCGTCGGCTACCGTGCCGCAGGCCGCCGGCGACAAGCTGAACCTGGCGCTCGGCTTCTCGCATCCGGTCGTGCACACGCATGCCGAAGGGCATCAAGGTCGAGGCGCCGACGCAGACCGAGATCGTGATCAAGGGCATCGACAAGCAGCAGGTCGGCCAGGTCGCCGCCGAGATCCGCGCCTACCGTCCGCCCGAGCCGTACAAGGGCAAGGGCGTGCGCTACGCCGACGAACGGGTCGTGATCAAGGAAACGAAGAAGAAGTAGTCGAGCGCATGACATGTTGAACAAGAAGGATTCCCGCCTCGCGCCGTTCCCGCAAGACGCGGCTGCGCATCGCCGAGCAGCGCGTGACGCGGCTGGTCGTGCACCGCTCGAACTGCCACATCTATGCGCAGCTCATCGCGCCGACGGCGGACAAGGTGCTGGCCAGCGCCTCGACGCTCGAAGCGGACGTGCGCAAGGACGTCGCCCAACGGCGGCAACGGAAGGCGGCGGCGGCGGTCGTCGGCAAGCGCATCGCCGAGCGGGCGAAGGCGCGGGCATCGAGACCGTCGCGTTCGACCGCTCGGGTTATCAGATACCACGGCCGCGTCAAGGCGCTGGCCGACGCGGCGCGCGAGAACGGCCTGAAGTTCTGAGCCCCACGGACAGGAATAGCTCATCATGGCGAGAATGCAGCAGCGCATGCAGCAGCAGGACAGCGGGGACGGCCTGCGCGAGAAGATGATCAGCATCAACCGCGTGACCAAGGTGGTCAAGGGCGGACGCATCCTCGGCTTCGCCGCGCTCGCCGTCGTCGGCGACGGCGATGGTCGCGTCGGGCATGGGCAAGGGCAAGGCGAGGGAAGTGCCCGGTCGCGATCCAGAAGGCGATGGAGGAGGCGCGCCGCAAGATGGTGAAGGTGCGGCTGAAGAGCGGCACGCTGCACCATGCGGTGCGTGGGCCGGCACGGCGCGGCCAAGGTCTTCATGCAGCCGGCGTCCGACGGAACCGGCATCATCGCCGGCGGTCCGATGCGGGCGGTGTTCGAGGTGATGGGCGTGACCAACGTGCTCGCCAAGTGCCTCGGCTCGACCAATCCGTACAACGTCGTCCGCGCCACGATCAATGCGCTCGAAAACGGGAACGCCCCGGCCGACATCGCCGCCAAGCGCGGCAAGACGGTCGAAGAGATCTGACGGGGGCCTGACCATGGCGAGACGAGGAAGAAGATGCGCAGCTCACGCTCGGTCAAGAGCGTGACCGGCACCAAGCAGGACCACCGCGCCACCGTGCGCGGACTGGGCCTGCAAGTGGACCAACCACTCGGTGGAGTGACGACACGCCGTCGATCCGCGGCATGATCAACAAGATCGGTTACCTGCTCAAGGTCACCGACGCAAGCGGATAACAGGGGTCGGCCATGCGTTTGAACACGATCAAGCCCGCCGCGGGGTCGAACAAGCGCGGCGCCGCGTCGGCCGCGGCATCGGCTCGGGCCTGGGCAAGACCGCGGGCCGCGGCCACAAGGGCCAGAAATCGCGTTCGGGCGGCTTCCACAAGGTCGGCTTCGAGGGCGGGCAGATGCCGCTGCAGCGCCGGCTGCCCAAGCGCGGCTTCGTGTCGGTGACGCGCGACGACACCGCCGAGGTGCGGCTGTCCGACCTCGCGAAGCTGCCGGTCGCCGATATCGACCTGCTCGCGCTGCGCTCGGCCGGGCTCGTTCCGGCGCGCGCCAAGGCGGCGAAGGTCATCAAGGCCGGCAAGCTCGAGAAGGCGGTCAAGCTCACGGGCATCGGCGCGACCAAGGGCGCCAAGGCGGCGATCGAAGCCGCCGGCGGCAGCGTCGCCTGACGCGCGGCGCGCAGCGAACGCAACTACGGGATCATCAGGAAACCACGTTGGCCACGACCAATCCAGCACTGAAGAGCGGTTCCCGGTACGCCGATCTGAAGCGGCGGCTGTGGTTCCTGCTGGGCGCGCTGGTCGTCTACCGGGTCGGCACGCACATCCCGGTGCCCGGGATCGACGCCGTCCGTCCTGGACGAGCTGTTCAAGTCGCAGCAGGGCGGCATTCTCGGGCATGTTCAACATGTTCTCGGGCGGCGCGCTGCAGCGATTCTCGATCCTGGCGCTGGGCATCATGCCGTACATCTCGGCCTCGATCATCATGCAGTTGATGACGGTGGTCGTCCCGTCGCTCGAGGCGCTGAAGAAGGAAGGCGAGGCCGGCCGCCGCAAGATCACCCAGTACACGCGCTACGGCGACGCTGGCGCTCGCGTTCTTCCAGGCGCTCGGGATCTCGGTCGCGCTCGAGGCGCAGGCCGGGCTGGTGCTCGATCCGGGCCTGCGGCTTCCGGCTGACGGCGGTGGTGACGCTGGTGACCGGGACCATGTTCCTGATGTGGCTGGGCGAGCAGATCACCGAGCGCGGGCTCGGCAACGGCATCTCGCTGATGATCTTCGCCGGCATCGCGGCAGGGCTGCCGAGCGCGATCGGCGGCACGCTGGAGCTGGCGCGCACCGGCGCGTACTCGATCCCGCTGGTGCTCGGCATTGCTGCGCTGGTGGATCGATCGTCACCGCGTTCGTGGTGTTCGTCGAGCGCGGCCAGCGCAAGATTCTGGTCAACTACGCCAAGCGCCAGGTCGGCAACAAGGTCTATGGCGGGCCAGAGCTCGCACCTGCCGCTGAAGCTCAACATGTCCGGCGTCATTCCGCCGATCTTCGCTTCGTCGATCATCTTGTTCCCGGCGACGCTGGCGCGGCTGGTTCGGCAGCGGCGAGAGGCACGATCTGGCTGAAGGACATCGCCGGCATGCGCTCGGCCCCGGCCAGCCGATCTACGTGATGCTGTACGCGTCGGCGATCATCTTCTTCTGCTTTTTCTACACGGCGCTGTGTTCAACCCCAAGGAGACCGCCGAGAACCTGAAGAAGAGCGGCGCGTTCATGCCCGGCATACCGTCCCGGCGAGCAGACGGCCGCTACATCGAGCGGATCATGCTGCGGCTGACGCTGCTGGGCCGATCTATGTCGTCGTCTGGTGTGCTTGTGCCCGAATTTCCTGATCGCGTGGAAGAACGTGCCGTTCTATTTCGGCGGCACGTCGCTGCTGATCATCGTCGTGGTGACGATGGACTTCATGACGCAGGTGCAGGCCTACATGATGTCGCACCAGTACGAGAGCCTGCTGAAGAAGGCGAATTTCAAGGGTGGGCTGCCCACGCGCTGATGTCGAAGGAAGAAACGATACAGATGCAGGGCGAGATCCTGGAAACGCTGCCGAATGCGACGTTCCGGGTGAAGCTGGAAAACGGCCACGTGGTGCTCGGGCATATTTCGGGCAAGATGCGGATGCACTACATCCGCATACTGCCGGGCGACAAGGTGACGGTGGACCTGACGCCGTACGACCTCACCCGGGCGCGGATCATCTTCCGCGCGAAGTAGGTCGGGGCAGGGGTCAGGGATCAGGATGAGAAGCGGCAGTGATTCGGGGCGCGCCGGGGGCGCGGCAAGGACTGACGCAGGAGAGCGAATGAAGGTACTGGCATCGGTGAAGAAGATGTGCCGCAACTGCAAGATCATCCGGCGCAACGGCGTGGTGCGCGTGATCTGCACGGATCCGCGCCACAAGCAGCGGCAGGGCTGAACGCGGCACCGATTTCGATCGGTAATTAGAGCACAGGAAACTGCTATGGCCCGCATCGCAGGCGTCAACATCCCGAATCACCAGCACGCCGAGATCGCGCTGACCGCGATCTACGGCATCGGCCGCAGCCGCGCGCGCAAGCGATCTGCGTCGCCGCCGGCGTCATCTCGCCTCGGCCAAGATCAAGGACCTGTCCGACGCCGACATGGACCGGCTGCGCGAGCAGGTGCAGAAGTTCACGGTCGAGGGCGACCTGCGCCGCGAAGTGACGATGAACATCAAGCGGCTGATGGACCTGGGCTGCTACCGCGGCATGCGCCATCGCCGCGGCCTGCCGGTGCGCGGCCAGCGCACGCGCACCAACGCGCGCACCCGCAAGGGCCCGCGCAAGGCGGCGATCAGGCCGGCGTCGCCGGCACGCTGCCGTCCAACGTAACGGCAAGGACCGCAAAGCATCATGGCAACGCAATCCCGTAAGGCCGCCGCCCGCGCCCGCAAGAAGGTCAAGAAGAACGTCGCGGAAGGCATCGCGCACATCCACGCGTCCTTCAACAACACCATCATCACCATCACCGACCGCCAGGGCAACGCGCTCGTCGTGGGCGACGTCCGGCGGCGCCGGCTTCAAGGGCTCGCGCAAGTAGCACGCCGTTCGCCGCGCAGGTCGCCGCCGAGAAGGCCGGCAAGGTCGCGGTCGAGTGCGGCGTGAAGAACCTCGAAGTGCGGATCAAGGGCCCCGGCCCCGGCCGCGAGTCCGCGGTGCGCGCGCTGAACGCGCTCGGCATCAAGATCACCAGCATTTCGGACGTGACCCCGGTGCCGCACAACGGCTGCCGCCCGCCGAAGCGCCGCCGCATCTGACGCCATTGCATCCCACCCATACACTTCGGACAAGCAACGTGGCTCGATACCTCGGACCCAAATGCAAGCTGGCGCGACGGGAAGGCACCGAGCTGTTCCTGAAAAGCGCGCGTCGTTCACTCGACAAGTGCAAGCTGGACACCAAGCCCGGCCAGCACGGGGTCAAGTCCGGCATGCGCACGTCGGATTACGGCCACCAGTTGCGCGAGAAGCAGAAGGTGCGCCGTATCTACGGCATGCTGGAGCGGCAGTTCCGGCTCTACTTCGTGCGCGCCGCGAAGGGCAAGGGCACCACCGGCGAGAACCTGCTGCAGCTGCTCGAGTCGCGGCTCGACAACGTGGTCTACCGGATGGGCTTGGCTCCACCCGCGCCGAAGCGCGCCAGCTCGTCGGCCACGCTCGGCATCACCGTCAACGGCAAGGTGGTCAACATTCCGTCCGCGCTGGTGAAGCCGGGCGACGTCGTGGGCGTCGCGGAGAAGGCCAAGGGCCAGCTGCGCATCAAGGACTCGCTGCAGCTCGCCGAGAAGGGCGGCTTCCCGCGTGGGTGGAAGTCGACGTGAAGAAGATGGCCGGCACGTTCAAGGGCCGCCGGACCGCTCGGAGTTCGGGCAGGACATCAACGAGAGCCTGGTGGTCGAGCTGTACTCGAAGTAACCCCCGGCCAGCCGGCTTGAATTTCGCCTAGGAATTCCACATGCAGAGCAATGTCTTGTTGAAACCCCGCATCATCGACGTGCAGAGCAGCTCGCCGTTCCACGCCAAGGTCATGATGGAGCCGTTCGAGCGCGGCTACGGACACACGCTGGGCAACGCGCTGCGCCGCGTGCTGCTCTCTTCGATGCCCGGCTACGCGCCGACCGAGGTCAGGATCACGGGCGTCCTGCACGAGTATTCGGCGCTCGACGGCGTGCAGGAGGACGTCGTCGACATCCTGCTCAATCTCAAGGGCGTGGTGCTCAAGCTGCACAACCGCGACGACGTGCTGCTCAAGCTCGCAAGCAGGGCGAGGGCGCGGTCACGGCCGGCGACATCGAGCCCAACGCACGACGTCGAGATCATCAATCCCGACCACGTCATCGCGCATCTCACCGGCGGCGGCAAGCTCGACATGCAGATCAAGGTCGAGAAGGGCCGCGGCTACGTGCCGGCGACGGCGCGCGCCAAGCCGGAGGGCGGGCGCACCATCGGCAGCATCCTGCTCGACGCCTCGTTCTCGCCGGTGCCGCCGGGTGAGCTACGCGGTCGAGAGCGCGCGCGTCGAGCAGCGCACCGACCTCGACAAGCTGGTGATCGACATCGAGACCAACGGCGTGGTCGAGCCGGAGCAGGCGATGCGCTACGCCGCGCGCGTGCTGGTCGAGCAGCTGTCGGTGTTCGCCGACCTGCAGGGCACCGGCACGCCGGCCGCCGAGCGCATGTCGCCGCAGGTCGATCCGATCCTGCTGCGGCCGGTCGACGATCTCGAGCTGACCGTCCGCTCGGCCAACTGCCTGAAGGCCGAGAACATCTACTACATCGGCGACCTGATCCAGCGCACCGAGACCGAGCTGCTCAAGACGCCGAACCTCGGCCGCAAGTCGCTCAACGAGATCAAGGAAGTGCTGGCCTCGCGCGGACTCTCGCTGGGGATGAAGCTCGAGAACTGGCCGCCGGCCGGCCTCGACCGGCCGTAGCCTCGCGCGCCTGCACACGAAGGGAAAACGACCATGCGCCACCGTCACGGCTTGCGTAAGCTCAACCGGACCAGCAGCCATCGCCTGGCGATGCTGCGCAACATGACCAACTCGCTGTTCGCGCACGAGGCGATCAAGACCACGCTGCCGAAGGCGAAGGAGCTGCGCCGCGTCGCCGAGCCGCTGATCACGCTCGGCAAGAAGCCCACGCTGGCGAACCGCCGGCTCGCGTTCGACCGCCTGCGCGACCGCGCCGTCGTGACCAAGCTGTTCAACGACCTCGGCCCGCGGTTCAAGGCGCGCCCGGGCGGCTACCTGCGGATCCTCAAGTTCGGCTTCCGCCAGGGCGACAACGCGCCGATGGCGCTGGTCGAGCTGGTCGACCGGCCGGAAGCGGCGGCGGAAGGCAGCGCAGCCAAGGCGGCATAGCGCGTTTGCCTCCGCTGACGGAAAAACCGGGCTTTGTGCCCGGTTTTTTTTGGGTCATCGCCGATTCGCATGACGTGTCGGTGCACTGCCCCGGCCTGCGGCGCGCGAAGGTGGTGCCCCGGCAGCGGACGGCGCGGCGTCGATGAATGGCGTGGGCTCGTGCGCATCGGCCACGGTCGGCGCCGGCGACGCGGACTTGACCTGTGTCGGCACCCGCCCCAGAATTCGTGACACCCGCGATCGGTGCACGGCCGCCCCGGCCGAATGTGCCGCCACCCACTGGAGGAAAGATGAAGACAATTCGAGTCGGGCGCTTCGGCGCGTTCGTTGCTGCCATCGCGCTCGCTGCGCCCGTCGCCGCACAGCAAGTCACGTTCATGACCGGCCCGCAGGGCGGGTCCTGGGTCCCGCTGGGCGGGGCCCTCAAGAACATGTGGGAGAAGTCGATTCCGGGCCTGCAGATCCAGCAGCAGCCCGGCGCCGGGATCGCCAACGTCCGCGGCGTCGACGAGGGCAAGGCGCAGATCGGCTTCGCCAACTCGGCGAGCACCGTGGACGGCGTCGAGGGCCGGCCGCCTTTCAAGAACAAGGCGACCAAGGTCTGCCAGGTCGCGAACCTCTATCCGCAGTACTTCCAGGTGGTCGCGCTGGCTGACGCCAAGATCAACTCGTACGCGGACCTCAAGGGCAAGTCGCTGGTCACGCAGTCGAAGGGCAACACCGCGGAAATGCTGACCGCCAGCGTCCTCAAGCTCAACGGCATGACCTACGACTCGCTCGCCAAGGCGAACTTCCAGGCGGGGTACACCGATGCCGTGGGGATGATGAAGGACGGGCACGTGCAGGTGTTCACGCTCGGCACCACCGCTCCGGCCTCCGCGGTCATGGACCTCGCCAGCGCGCGCGACGTGCACCTCGTGCCGGTCGACGACAAGACGATGGCGGAGCTGAAGAAGATGAACGCGGGCTACAACAAGCTCGTGATCAAGGCCGGCACCTACCCGAAGCAGGACAAGGACATCCCGGTGATCGGGTACACCACGCACATCATCGCCGCCTGCGATCTTCCCGCGGACCTCGTCTACAAGATGACCAAGGAGATGGCGACGCACGTCGCCGACATGGCGGCGGTGGTGAAGCCGATCACCGGTATGACGGCGAAGGACATGGCGGTCGACATCGGCGTGCCCTTCCACCCCGGCGCGGCCAAGTACTACAAGGAAGTCGGCGTGATGTAAGCCCGTGGGCGAGCACCCCACGGCGATCGCGGGGCGGCCCAGCGCCGCCCCGTTTCGCATCCGCCATTCGCCGTCGCCGCGCGCGGCCGCCGGGTACTGACGTGCCGACGCTCGCCGCGCCCGCCGTCGTCTCCGAGGAGGCGCAGCCGACCACACCGGTCAGCAGGCACCTGCGCTGGCTGATCATGGCGGTCGCCGTGGCGATGTCGCTGTACCACATGTACGTGGCCGCGTTCGGCCCGCCGGAGGCGGTCATCTTCCGCGGCACGCACCTGCTGTTCGCGCTGACGCTGGTCTTCCTGCTGTACCCGACGCGCCCCGGGCGGGCGGCCTGGCGCGCGTTCGACATGCTGCTGCTGGCGCTGGGCGCGGGGTTCGTCCTGCACATCCTTCTGGGCTACGAGGTCTTCGTCAACCGCATCATCTACATCGACGACCTGACCAATTGGGACCGGTTCTACGCGGTGGTCGCGGTGGTCATCGTGCTCGAAGCGACGCGGCGGGTCATCGGATTCGCGCTGCCGCTGACCGCGATCGCGTTCCTGATCTTCGCCGCCGGCTTCACGCGGGTGACGCCCGACGTGCTGATGGAGCAGCTGTACCTGTCCACCGAAGGCATCTTCGGCTCGACGCTCGGGGTGTCGGCGAGCTACGTGATGCTGTTCGTGCTGTTCGGCGCGTTCATGGAAAAGAGCGGCACCGGCCAGCTGTTCATGGATTTCGCCATGTCGATCACGGGGCACACGGCGGGCGGGCCCGGCAAGGTCGCCATCGTCTCGTCGAGCCTGTTCGGCACCGTCTCGGGCAGCGCGGTGGCCAACGTGATGGTCGACGGGCCGATCACGATTCCGCTGATGAAGCGCACCGGGTTTCGGCCGCCGTTCGCGGCCGCGGTCGAGGCGGTCGCGTCGACGGGTGGGCAGATCATGCCGCCGGTGATGGGGGCCGCGGCTTTCGTGATGGCCGAGTTCCTGGTCGTGCCCTACGCCCAGGTCGCGCTGTGGGCGCTGGTGCCCGCGATGCTCTACTTCGCCGCGATTTTCGTCGCCGTGCACCTCGAGGCGAAGCGCTACCGGCTGGCCGGGGTGCCGCGTTCGGAGCTGCCGCGCTTCCTGACGGTGATGGCGCAGCGGGGACACCTGTTCGTCCCGGTGCTGGTGGTGCTGTTCGGGCTGCTGCTGGGCTATTCGGCGCCGCTGTGCGCGCTGGCGGGCGCACTGACCTGCATCCCGGTCGCCCTGCTGCGCGCGACCACGCGCGCGGGAATCGGCTGGCGCAACGTGCTCGAGGCGCTGGTCGAAGGGGCGCGCAATACGCTGGCCGTGGCGATGGCGTGCGCGTGCGCCGGCATCGTCATCGGTTGCGTGACGATCACCGGGCTCGGCATCACGTTCACGCAGGTCGTGCTCACGTTGTCGCAGAACTCGCTGGCGGCCGCGCTGGTGCTGACCGCGGTCGCCGGGATCGTCCTGGGCATGGGCATGCCCACGACGCCGTCGTACATCGTGATGGTCTCGCTGCTGGTGCCCGCCATCATCAAGCTGGGTGCCATCGCTCCGGCGGCGCACATGTTCGCGTTCTATTTCGCGATCCTGTCGGCGATCACCCCGCCGGTCGCGCTGGCCGTGTTCGCGGCAGCGGGCCTCGCGCGGACGAGTCTCTGGAGCGCGGGATTGGAAGCGGTGCGCCTGGCGGCGCCGGCGTACATCATCCCGTTCATGTTCATCTACGAGCCCTCGCTGCTGCTGATCGGCGACTGGCTCGCAAGCCTGACGTCGACGATCACCGCCCTGGTCGGCGTGACCTGCCTCGCCGCCGGCCTGCAGGGCTACCTGCTGCGCGAGGCGACGTGGTGGCAGCGCGCGGCGCTGGTCGCCGCCGCGATTCTCCTCATCAAGCCGGGCTACGCCACCGACGCCATCGGCCTCGCCCTGCTCGCGGCGGTGTACGTCGCGCAGAAGCTTCCGGCGCGAAGCTAGTGCACTGGTGCGCCAGGCAGCGGACGGGTCCGTGCGCCAAGGCGCTCACCGGTGCCACCGGCCGGGCGTCGGTCGCACGGCAATCGTTGGTGCCGCGCTCCCGCAAGCCGACGGCCGAGGGCTTGGCCTCCATGAACAAGCCCTCGCTGCCCTCCGACGCACGCGGCGCGAGCCGCCTCGCGATCGACCTGACGCTGCTCGTGACCGAGCTGGTCGAGACGATGCACCACAACATCCTGCGCCGGCCGGGCCCGCTGGGCCGCGCGACGTTCGCGCCGGCCTCGGGGCTGACCGGGTTCGTCTACCGTCGCGTGCGCGGCGTCACCCGCCTCGTCGGCGGCGGCATCGACGCCGCGCTGGCGCCGCTGGTCGCGCTCGCCCGCGGCACGTCGGACTGGCCCGGGCGCGAGGCCGTCGTCGCGGCGCTGAACGGCGTGCTCGGCGATCATCTCGAGGCAACCCGCAATCCACTGGCGATCACGATGCGGCTTCGATCCGGCGGCGTCCCTCTCGAGCTCGAACCGGCGCGCATCGCCGGCGCGCTGCATCCCCCGCGCCCGCGGGTCGTGGTGATGGTGCACGGCCTGTGCATGAACGACGGGCAATGGGCACGCGGGGTGCAGGAGCACGGCGGGAGCTTCGCCCGCGATCTCGGCGCCAGCGTGCTCCACCTGCACTACAACTCGGGGCGCCACATCTCGACCAACGGCGCCGACTTCGCGGCGCTGCTCCAGCAGCTCGACCGAGCCTGGCCGGTGCCGTTGCGCGAGCTCGTGCTGGTCGGTCACAGCATGGGCGGCCTCGTCGTCCGCAGCGCCTGTGCCGCCGCCGACGCGCGGGCGCTGGCGTGGCGCAGACGGCTGCGCGCGATGGTGTTCGTGGGCACGCCGCATCACGGCGCGCCGCTCGAACGCGGCGGGCACGGCGTCGACCGGCTGCTCTCGGCGAGCCCGTACACCGCGGCATTCACCCGCCTCGCCCGGCTGCGCAGCGCCGGCATCACCGATCTGCGCCACGGGGCGCTGCAGGACGGTGACTGGCGCGGGCGCGACGCGTTCGCGCACGGCGCCGACACGCGCGCGCCGCTGCCGCTGCCGGAGGACGTGGCCTGCCACGCAATCGCGGGAAGCCTGCACAAGGCCGCGCCTCGCGGCGGCCGCGCGCGCGGCGACGGCCTGGTGCCGGTCGCCAGCGCTCTGGGCCGGCACGCAGATGCGCGGAAGCGCCTCGCCTTCGCGCCCGGGTGCACCACGGTCGCATACGACACGGGCCACCTCGAGCTCCTCGCCAGCGCCGCGGTGTACCGGCAGATCCGCGACTGGCTGGCGAGCGCGCGCTGACGAGGCGGCTGCGCGGCGACCGTGGCGCGGTCCGCAAGGGCGCGAGCGGCTTCACGGCGACGCGCGGCGCGTCGCCATGCCGGAGCGCGCTAGCGGATGAAGCGGGTGTCGATGAGCAGGTTGACGTCGGGCTTGGATTTGATGATTCCGGTCTCGAGCAGCAGGTCCGCAGCCTCCCCGGTGAACGCCTGGATCTCGCCGCCGAAGATCTTCTGGTTCGCCGCCTTGTCCTGCCAGCGCAGATACCCCGCGGACTTGGCGAACTGCGCGCCGGACTGCTTGACGTCGGCGCCCATGATCGCGTAGCTCTTCGCCGGGTCCTTCCCGATCATCTCCAGCGCCTCGAAGTAGCTATCGACCAGCGCCTTTACCGCCTTGGGGTCGGCGGCGATGAACTTCCGCGTGCACCCCAGCGTGTCGATCACCATCGGGTAGTCGATCGTGGTCGCGATGATCTTGCCGCTCTCGGGCTTGTCGCGCACCGCCGACAGGTACGGCTCGTAGGTCATCGCGGCGTCGTTCCGGCCGGCGATGAACGCCTCCGCGGCCGCCTGCGGGCTCATCGTGGCGACGGTGATGTCCTTCATCGACAGGCCGTTCTTCCTGAGGATCCACGCGAGGCCGAAATACGGCGACGTCCCGGGGGCGTCCACTGCCACGGTCTTGCCCTTGAGGTCCGCGATCTTCGCGATGTCCGACCGCACCGCGAGGCCGTCGGCGCCGTACGACTTGTCGAGCTGGAGGACCTGAGTGATCGGCACGCCGTTGGCGTTCCACGCGACGAAGGTCTCGACGGTCGTCGCCGCGCACTGGATGTCGCCCGAGGCGATGGCGAGGGGGCGGTCCTTCAGCGGGATCTTCCTGAGGGTGACGTCGACGCCGTTCTTCCTGAAGATTCCGGCCTCCCTGGCGAGCGTGAGCGGCCCGAATCCGGTCCAGCCGGAGATGCCGATGGCGACCTTGGGGTCCTCGGCCGCGGCGGCCGTGGCATGTGCCGCGGCGAAGGCGACGGCGATGGCGGCGAGGGTCGATTTCATGCACTGCTCCCGGGGAAAATCGTGGCGCTTCACTCTAGGTGGTAACCGCTCGCGCTGTCAAATGGGGGTCGACGCGCGCGTCGCGGCCACGCCGTCGTTGGCGCGGCGCCGGGATCAATCTACAATCGCACGCTGCGCGGAATGATTCCGCGCCGCCCCGACCACGAGCGCGAACGTCAAAACGATGGTCCAGCATCGCCTGTTGAGGCCCGCCGACTACCGGCGCATGCCGTGGCGAAACGGCGCCGGCCGCACCGCCGAGATCGTGGTGTTCCCGGCCTGCGCTGCGCCGGATGCGTTCGACTGGCGGATCAGCATCGCGGAAGTGACGAAGGACGGCCCGTTCTCGCGCTTCCCCGGTGTCGACCGGACGATGGTCGTGGTCGCGGGCGCAGGAATCCGGCTCGACGGCGACGGACAGGCCGTCTCGCTCACCTGCCTTTCGGAGCCGTACGCGCTCAGCGGCGACGCCGAAGTCGGCTGCACGCTGCTCGACGGTCCGGTGCGCGACTTCAACCTGATGGTGCGTCGCGGTCGCGCCCGCGGCCAGGTGACGCTGATCCGCGGCGAGGGCGCGCTCGTCGCGCCGGCGGCGGTTCGCCTCTGCTACACGGCGACGGGCGCCTTCGAAGGCCTGCTCGCCGGCCATGCGCCGCTGACGATCGCCGCCGACCACGCGTTGCTGGTCGAGGCCGACGGGGGCACGGTGCTTCCGTTTCCGCTCAACCCGCTTACCGGCGACGCCGTCGCGGTCGTCGCCGCGATCGACGACCTGCGATGAGGCTCTTCGCTGCCGACGCGCTGCTGCCCGAGGGCTGGGCGCGCGACGTGACCGTCGACGTCGGCGCCGACGGAACGATCGCGCAGGTCGAGACCGGGCCCGCGGCCGCCCCGACCGAGCGCGCCGCCGGACCGCTCGTTCCCGGCATGCCCAACCTGCACTCGCACGCGTTCCAGCGGGCGCTCGCGGGCCGCACCGGCCGCGCGTCGGCCGAGGCGGCCGGCTCGGACAACTTCTGGACCTGGCGCGCCGCGATGTACGCGTTTCTCGAACGTGTGGATCCGGACGGGTTCGAGGCGATCGCCGCGCAGTGCTACGTGGAGATGGTGAAGGCCGGGTATACCGCCGTGGCCGAGTTCCACTACGTCCACCACGATCCGCAGGGCCGGCCCTACGCCGATCCCGCCGAGCTTGCGCAGCGGATCGTCGCCGCGGCGAAGCGCGCGGGCATCGCGCTGACGCTGCTGCCGGTGTTCTACGCCCATTCGGGATTCGGCGGTGCGCCGCCTGCCGCGGGCCAGCTGCGGTTCGTGCACACGCTGGACAGCTACGCGCGGCTGGTGGGGGACCTGGCCGCCGGCGCCGCGGCCGGCGGCTACGTGCTCGGCGTCGCGCCGCACAGCCTGCGTGCGGTGACCCCGGACGAAATGGCGTCGGTCCTCGCGCTGGCGCCTGCGGGCGGGCCGATCCACATCCACGTGGCGGAGCAGGTGCAGGAGGTCTCCGATTGCGTGGCGGCGCTCGGCGCGCGACCGGTCGAATGGCTGATGCGGCACGCACGGGTCGGCGCCCGCTGGTGCGTCGTCCACGCGACGCACATGACGTCCGAGGAAACGCGGTGGCTCGCGGGCAGCGGCGCCGTCGCGGGACTGGCGCCGTCGACCGAGGCCGATCTCGGCGACGGCGTGTTCGCCGCGCGCGGCTACGTCGAGCGCGGCGGCGCGCTCGGCATCGGCAGCGATTCCAACACGCTGATCGACCCCTATGCCGAGCTGCGCCAGCTCGAGTATTCGCAACGGCTGTTCCGTCTCGAGCGCAACGTGCTTGCGCGGCGCGACGTGCCGGTCGGGCAGTTCCTCTACGCGCTCGCGCTCGGTGGCGGCGCGCAGGCGATCGCGCAGCCCACCGGCGCGATCGCCCGCGGGTGGCGCGCCGATTTCGTCGTCCTCAACACCGACGATCCGGCGCTGGCGGCGCAGCCGGTTGCGGATATCCTCGACGCCGCGATCTTCGGACCGTGCCGGCAGCCGGTGCGCGACGTGATGGTCGCCGGGCAATGGGTGGTGCGCGAGGGACGGCACCCCGACGAGGCCACGGTGCTCGACGCCTATCGGAGCGCGCTCGAGCGGCTCGCCCGGGCATAGTCACGCGATGGAACTCCACGCGCTGAAGCTCGAAATGGCGCAGTGCATCTACATGGACGAATCGCCGCCGTACCGCCGGGAGGCGCGACGGGCAGCGCCGCTGGGCGCGGTCCTCGCCCGCCTCGTCGACGCCCTCGCGGCGTGGCGGCCGGCCTGACCGTCACCGCCGGACGCCGCTTACTGCGCGTCCCCTCGCCGCCGTTTCATTGACGCACCGCATGTCAATGCCCGCCGCTCGTTTGCGGGCAATTCTTGCGCCTGCTGTCATTGCGGGGGCACGCCGATGCAGATCGTGGCCGACATCCTCAAGTCGAAATCCGACCGGGCCGTGCACACCATCGCGCCGGCGACGATGGTGTTCGACGCCGTGCAGCTCATGACCGATCGGCACATCGGGGCGCTGGTCGTGACCGACGGCGACGCGATCGTCGGCATCGTGACCGAGCGCGACTACGCGCAGAAGATCGCGCTCAAGGATCGCGCCTCGCGCACGACGCCGGTGCGCGACATCATGACGACGCCGGTCATTCACGTCCGCCCGGAGCAGACCAGCGAGGACTGCATGGTGCTGATGGGCAGGCACCACCTGCGGCACCTGCCGGTGATGGACGGCGGCAGGCTCGTCGGCATGGTTTCGATCCGCGACCTCGTCAACGACATCATCGCCAGTCTGTAGCGCGGGGAGGTGCTGGCGCGGCCCGGCGGGCGTTGAGGTCGCCGGACGCGGCCCGTATGATGGGTGCTGTCGGGTACCCGGGCGGCGGGTCCGTACGAGCGAGGCGTCATGAACACTGTCGCGGATGTGGGCAGCGCGGCTTCCGGCACGGCCGTGCACGGCCGCGGCCGGTTGCGACCCGGTCGCGCGGACGGCGTCCCGCGCCGATGATCCTGCTGCTGCGCACCGACCGGACGCAGGCGTACCTGCTGAAGGACATCCTCGCGCACCACGGCATCAAGGCGCACGTCTTCAACGAGAACACGTCGAGCATCGTCGGCGAGGTGCCGCCCGACGTCGCCTGGCCGCAGGTCTGGCTCGACGACGACGCCGACCAAGCGCGCGCCGCCGCCGTGCTGCGCGATTACCACGTCGCGCGCAATCGTCCCGGCGTCGTGTTCTGCCGCGCGTGCCGCGAGGAGAATCCGGCGACGTTCGAGCTCTGCTGGCAGTGCGGCACGCTGTTGTAGGCGCCGCGGCGAATTCCCCGCCACGGGTCCGAGGAGGTTACGCGTCGTTGCGGATGCCCGGTCCCGATGCCGTCGCGAGGTACGCCGCCACGGCGTCGGCCGCCGCGTGCGCCGACTTGATGCAGTCGCCGACCGCGACGCCGCCACGGTAGCTCGCGCAGAAGCGCAGGCCGGCAAGTGCCCTCTCCGCCGCGTCGACCTGCGCGAGACGCCCCAGGTGGCCGAGGTCGTACTGGGGGATCGCCCGCGGCCAGCGCGTGATCCGGGTCCAAAGCGGCGCGGCGCCGGCGCCGACCAGCGCGGCGAGCTCCGCGTGCACCATCGGCGCAAGCTCCGCGTCGGGAACTGCCGTGAGCTCGGGATTGCGCCGGCCGCCGACGAACGTCGTCAGCAGGACGGCGCCCTCGGGCGCGCGGCCGGCGAACATGCTGCTCGAGAACAGCGTGCCGAGGATGGCGCGCCGCTCGCACTTCGGCACCAGGAAGCCGAACCCGGCAAGCGGGTGCGCGACGTCGGCGCGGCGGTAGGCGCTCGCGGCCACGGCGACGGGGGCGTACTCGATCGCGGCGAGCGCGTCGGCGGCCCCCGGCGACAGCGGGCGCACCAGCGCGCTGGCCGCGCCCGCGGCGGTGCAGAGCACCACCGCGCGAGTCCGGCGCGCGTACGGCGCGTCCGGAGTGCCGCCCGCCACCGTATAGAGGCCGTCTTCGCCGCGCGCGAGCCGCGCGACGGGCACGCCCGTGCGCACGCCGCCCACGCGGCGCGCCAGCGCGTCGGTGAGCGTGCGCATGCCGCTGGCGAAGGAGAAGCTCGCGGCGACGTTCTTCGCCGCTTCGGCGTTGCGCTTGCGTTCGCGCGCCCCGGCGATCTGGCCGCGGATCAGGCTGCCGTATTTCTGCTCCAGCGCGTGCAGCCGCGGAAACGCCGCCGGCACCGAGATCCGCTCCGGATCGCCGGCGTAGATGCCGGAGACGAAGGGGTCGATCGCGTAGTCGAGGAACTCGCGGCCGAGCCGGCGGCGCACGAACGCGGCAATCGATTCCTCGACGCCGGCCGGCGCCGGCGCGATGAACGGCTCGCGCAGCAGCCGCAGCCGGGCGCCGAGCGAGAACGCGCGGGTGGTGAGGAACGCGCGCGGCGACGTCGGCAGCGCCACCAGCGCACCGTCACGAACGATGAAGCGCGTGGCCGCGACCGCGGCGGCATCGCGCCGCTCGCCGGCGATGCCGAGATCGGTCAGCAGTGCGCCGATCAGCGGGGTGGTGTCGAGCGTGCTGTTGGGTCCGGTCTCGAACAGGAACCCGTCGCGCTCCCGGGTGCCGATCACGCCGCCGGCGCGCTCGCCGGCCTCCAGCACGTCGACCGCCAGGCCCCGCTGCTGCAGGAGGAAGGCGACGGTCAGGCCGGAGATGCCGGCGCCGACGACGACGACATCGGCGAGGGCATCCGGATCCGCGGTCATGCGCCGGGCATCGCCGCGTGGCCGGGGCTCAGGGCCGCGTGCTGTCGATGACGACGGCGAGGCCGCTGGCGCCCAGCTTCACCGGCTTCGACGTGCCTTCGAGGTCGCCCGCCTGCGGCATCGCATTGCCGGACTTGCTCACACGCGCGGCGACGACGACGTCGGGGAAGCTGGAGATCTTCATCGCGGGCGACATCGCCATCGAGTCGTCGAGCGAGAACGGGTAGGGGAGGTCCTTGACCTGCTTGCGCACGATCGCCAGCGGCATCTTGGGACCCTGCGCGGCCTGCGCAAAGATGAACACCGTGTCGTCGGGGGCGGCGGACTTCGCCAGCGCCGGACTCAGCGAGACCGTGCCGCGGATCGCGGCACCCGGCGCCGCCGCCGGTGTCGTCCCCGCCGCCGCGCCGCCGCCGGACGCCGGTGCCGCGGCGGCCGCCGCCGTCGTCGCAGGCGCCACCGATGCCGTCTTGATGCCGCCCAGATCCCGCGCCTCGGCGATGCTGGCGTCGATCGACTTGGCCAGGTCGGATTCGGGCGGCAGCGTTGCCTTGAGCTGCTCCCAGTACGTCACGGCCTGCTTGTAATCCTTCTGGTCGAACGCCACCGTGCCGGCGAGCGCCAGCGCCTTCCACTGCGTGGGATTGGCCTTCGAGCGCACGCTGGATGAGCTCCGTCGGCTTGCCCGCGAGGCTGTTGTTGGCCGCGCCCAGCGCATCGGCGTAGTCGGCGAGCAGGTCGGCGTTGTCCGGCACCAGCGCGATCGCGTGCTCGTAGGCGGCGACGGCCTCGGGAAAGCGATTCAGCGAATAGTAGGTGTGCGCGAGCGTCGCCCAGCCGTCGACGTTGTCGGGCTCCTTCTCGAGCTTGGCGGCGAGGCTGGCGGCCATCTCGGCCACCTTCTGCGGCGACAGGTCGTGCTGCGCGCCGGTCGCGCCGGCGTCGGCCGCGGCCGGGGTCCCCGGGACGAAGGCCTGGTGGCTGCCCAGCGTGAAGTACAGCAGCGCCGCGGCGATCGGCAGCGCGCTGCCGAGGATGGCGGCGGTCCACGCCGCCGCGCTCGACGGAGCGCCCGAGCCGGCACTGCCGGGCGCCGCCCGGGACTCCTCGAGCACGCGCTGCTCCAGCTCGCCCCGCGCCTGGGCGTACTGCTCGCGCGAGATGACGCCGTTGGCGACGTCACGGTCGAGCTCGGCGAGCTGGTCGCGGAGGATGGCGACGTTCGATGCCTCGCCGGCGATGGCCGGCGTGCGCGGGCCCCGGAGCAGGGGCACGAGCACCCACGCGAGAGCCGCCACCACCATGACGGCGGCGATGCTGACGAATGCGATCACTGGTCGGGTTTCCCGTTGTCCCCCGCGAGCAGGCGCGCGGCGCGCTCGTGCTCGTCGGCGGTGAGCGCGGGCTCGGCGTCGTCGGGCCGGCGGCGCAGGTTGCGGATCAGGATGAAGAAGCCGGCGAAGAACAGCAGCGCGGGACCCGCCCAGAGCAGGATCGTCGTCGCCTTCACCGGCGGCTGGTAGAGCACGAAGTCGCCGTAGCGGTCGGTCATGTACGCGAGGATCTCGTCGTCGGTCCTGCCGGCGGCGATCTGCTCGCGGATCTGCCGGCGCAGGTCGTTCGCGAGCTCGGCGTTGGAATCGCCGATCGTCTGGTTCTGGCAGACGAGGCAGCGCAGCCTGGAGGCGAGGAAGACCGCGCGCGCCGCGGAGCCCGGATCCATCTCGGTCGGCACGGCATCGGCGACTGCCGCGAGGGGCATGGCGGCGGCCAGCGCGACCAGCGCCGCGAGGACGACGCGCGCGAACGGGCGGCCCGCCGGCAGGAGGCGCACGCGGGCTCTCATGACTTCTGCAGCTCGCGCACCAGCGGCAGGATCTTCTTCTCCAGTGCTTCCGCAGTGACCGGGCCGATCTGCTTGTAGCGGATCGTGCCCGTCTTGTCGATGACGAAGGTCTCGGGCACGCCGTAGACGCCGAAGTCGATGCCGACGGCGCCGTCGCTGTCCATCACCGATGCGGTGTACGGATTGCCCAGCTGGGCGAGCCACTGCTTGCCGGGTCCCGGCTGGTCCTTGTAGTTCAGCCCGACGATCGGCACGATCTTCGCCTTGCCGAGTTCGACCAGCAGCGGGTGCTCCTCGCGGCAGGAGACGCACCACGACGCCCACACGTTGAGCAGCCAGACCTGGCCTTTCATGTCCGCGGTCCCGAGCTTCGTGGCCGGGTCGTCGAGACGGGCCAGGCTGAACTGCGGCGCGGGCTTGTCGATCAGCGGCGAGGGCACCTCGCGCGGGTCGCGCCAGAGCCCGGCGAACAGGAAGCCGGACAGCACCAGGAAGACGACCAGCGGCAGCAGGAGGCGCTTGTTCATCGCCGGATCCTAGCTCGCCGCCGCGACGCCGCGCGGCAGGGCGACGTCGCGCCGGGCGCCGACGCGGTAGCGGCGGTCCGACAGCGCGAGGAAGCCGCCGATCGCCATCAGCATGAAGCCGCTCCAGAGCCAGGCGATGAACGGCTTCGAGTAGACGCGGATGACCCAGGCGCCGCCGTCGACCGGCTCGCCCATCGAGACGTAGAGGTCGCCGAAGGGCCCGCTGTCGATGGCCGCGTTGGTCATCGGCATGCCGCCCGCGTTGTACTGGCGCTTCTCCGGATAGAGGTTCTCGACGTACGCGCCGTTCTTCGTGACCGTGAAGGCGCCGCGCTGCGCCCGGTAGTTCGGGCCCCGCTGCTGCGAGATGCCGTCGAAGCGGAAGCCGTAGCCGCCGACGGTGACGGTGTCGCCGACGTTCATCTTGACGTCGCGCTCGGTCTCGTAGCCCTTCACCATCGTGACGCCGACGACGAACACGGCGATGCCGAGGTGGGCGAGGACCATGCCCCAGTAGCTTCTCGGCTGCCGTGCGATCTGGTGCCGGAGGCTGCCCTGCGCATTGCGCAGGCGCTCGCGGATGCCGACGGCGGTCGCGGTGACGACCCAGAACGCGAGCAGCAGGCCGAAGCTCACCAGCGGCTTCCACTCGCCGGTGAGAAACGGCACGACGAGCGCCATCACCACGCTGATCGCCATCGCCCAGCGGAGCTGCCGCCACAGGTCGGGAACCGCCGCCTGCTTCCAGCGCGCGAGCGGCCCCACGCCCATCAGGAAGACCAGCGGCGTCATCAGCGGCACGAACACGGTGTCGAAGTAGGGCGGGCCGACCGAGATCTTGCCGAGGTTCAGCGCGTCGAGGAACAGCGGATAGAGCGTGCCGAGCAGCACCGAGCCGGCCGCGGCGAGCAGCAGCACGTTGTTGGCGAGCAGCAGCGACTCGCGCGAGACCAGCGCGAAGCGGCTGCCGATGCCGACCCGCGGCGCGCGCACTGCGTAGAGCGCGAGCGAGCCGCCGATGACGACGATCAGGAACGCGAGGATGAACACGCCGCGCCGCGGATCGGTCGCGAACGCGTGCACCGACGTCAGCACCCCCGAGCGCACGAGGAAGGTGCCGACCAGCGACAGCGAGAACGCGCAGATCGCGAGCAGCACCGTCCAGTTCTTGAACGCGCCGCGCTTCTCGGTGACCGCGAGCGAGTGCAGCAGCGCGGTGCCGACCAGCCACGGCATGAACGACGCGTTCTCGACCGGGTCCCAGAACCACCAGCCGCCCCAGCCCAGCGTGTAGTAGGCCCACCAGCTCCCGATCATGATGCCGATGGTGAGGAAGCTCCAGGCGAGCGTGGTCCACGGCCGCGACCAGCGCGCCCAGGTCGCGTCGAGCCGGCCGCCGATCAGCGCCGCGATGGCGAACGAGAACGCGACCGAGAAGCCGACGTAGCCCATGTACAGCATCGGCGGGTGCATGACCATGCCCGGATCCTGCAGCAGCGGGTTCAGGTCGCGGCCGTCGGCGGGCACCGGGAACAGCCGTTCGAACGGGTTCGACGTCAGCAGCAGGAACAGCAGGAAACCCACGCTCACCAGGCCCATCACGCCCAGCACCCGCGCGACCATCGCGTCGGGCAGGTGGCGGCTCTTGAGCGAGACGGCCAGCGACCAGACCGCGAGCATGAACACCCACAGCAGCATCGAGCCCTCGTGCGAGCCCCAGGTCGCCGCGAAGCGGTACTGGACGGGCAGCTGCGAGTTCGAGTTGGTCGCGACGTTGAGCACCGAGAAGTCGCTGACGATGAACGAGTACGCGAGGCAGATCCAGGCGGTGGCGACGAACAGGAACATCCCCTGCGCCACCGGCCGCGCGAGCGCGGTCCACGCCGGGATCCCGCGCGCCGCACCGATGATCGGCAGCGTGCCGAGGACGAGCGAGAGCAGCAGCGCGATGATCAGCGCGAAGTGACCGAGTTCGGGAATCATGACGGTAGCTCCTCGCTAAATGGGGTCAGGTCCAATTTTTGTCAGTCAGTGAGGGGCAGGTCCGAAATCGGCGTCACAAGAATTGGACCTGACCCCATTCAGCGCTGCAGCGTCTTGGCGGCCTGCTCGGCCGCGGCGGTGGTGCCTTGCGCCTTCTTCACGGCGTCGGCGGCGGCGGGGGGCATGTAGTTCTCGTCGTGCTTGGCGAGCACCTCGCTCGCGTGGAAGACGCCGTCGGGGCCGATCTGGCCCTGCGCGACCACGCCCTTGCCCTCCTTGAACAGGTCGGGGAGGATGCCCTTGTATTCGACCGGCACCGTCGCCGCGGTGTCGGTGACCTCGAAGTGGATCGTCAGCCCGTCGCTCGCGCGGGCGAGGCTCTTGTCGACGACCAGCCCGCCGACGCGGAACGCGCGGCCCTTGGGCACCTCGTTCGCCGCGATCTGCGACGGCGTGAAGAAGAACACGAGATTCGACTGGAACGCGTTCAGCACCAGCGCGGCGGCGACGCCGAGCACCGCGACGCCGGCGCCGATCCAGAGGAAGCGGCGGTGACGGGCTTTCACAGGACCCCCTGCGTGGCCGCGGACAGGTTGTCGGGTGTGGCGAGCCGCGCTTCCTCCACCGCGCGCAGACGGCGCGAGCGCACCGAGAGCACCTCGACGGCCACGACCAGCGCGGTCGCGCCGAACGAGCCCCAGACGTAGAAGGCGTAGCCGCCCATCGCGAAAAATTCGTTCATGCCGATTTGACCTCCTCCAGTTCGCCGACCCAGGCCGCGCCGCGCTCGCGCTCGAGCATGATCACGCGCACCCGGAACAGCGTGACGGCGATCGAGTAGAACCATGCCGCCAGCGCCATGATCAGCATCCCGGTCAGCATCGTCATCGCCATCTTCGGCGCCGCGGTGAGGCTCACCGACGAGCCCTGGTGCAGCGTGTTCCACCACTTGACCGAGAAATAGATGATCGGCACGTTGATCACGCCGACCAGCGAGAGCACCGCGCAGGCGCGGTCGGCGCGGCGCGGGTCGTCGATGGCGTTGCGCAGCGCGATCACGCCCATGTACAGGAACAGCAGGATCAGTTCCGACGTCATCCGTGCATCCCAGGCCCAGTAGGTACCCCACGTCGGCTTGCCCCACAGCGAGCCGGTCAGCAGCGCGATCAACGTCATCAGCGCGCCGGTCGGCGCCATCGCCTGCGCCATCATCGCCGACAGGCGCGTGTTGAACGCGAGGAACACGCCGCTCCACGCCGCCATCACCACGTAGATGAACATCGACATCCACGCCGCCGCGACGTGGATGAAGATGATCCGATAGGCGTCGCCCTGCTGGAAGTCGGTGGGCGCGATGCCGAGGCCGATCCAGAGGCCGATCACCGCCAGCACCGCGGCCGACCATCCGAACCACGGCGTCAGCCTGCCCGCGATCGGGTAGAACGTTGCCGGGGAACTGTAACGGTACCAGCTGCTCTGGGCCATGATTTGGGTCAATCCAGCGCGATTCGAACCGCCGCTGCCGCGGCGAAGGGGGCGCCGACGGCGGCCACCAGCAACCCGGCGCCCAGCAGCGAGATGTTGGCGGTCGCGCCGAGCCCCGCACGCACCGCATCGACCGCGCCGGCGCCGAAGATCAGCACCGGCACGTACAGCGGCAGGATCAGCAGCGCGAGCAGGCTGCCGCCGGCGCGCAGGCCCAGCGTCAGCGCCGCGCCGATGGCGCCCAGCAGGGACAGGATCGGCGTGCCGACCAGCAGCGCCAGCATCAGGACCCCCAGCGCCTCGCCTTCGACGGCGTACTGCAGGCCGAGCAGCGGCGCCATCAGCGCCACGGGCAGGCCCGTCGTCAGCCAGTGGGCCAGGATTTTACCCGAGACCAGCGCCGGCAGCGGGTACGGCGACAGCGCGATCTGCTCCAGCGTCCCGTCGGCGAAATCGGCGGCGAACAGCCGCGGCAGCGACAGCAGCGAGGCGAGCAGCGCGGCGACCCACAGCACGCCGGGCCCCATCGTCGCCAGCAGCGTGCGCTCGGGAGTCGTCGCCAGCGGGAAAAGGGAAACCACGATCACATAGAACAGCAACTGGACGCCGAGTTCCGCCCGCGAGCGCAGCGCCAGCTTGAGGTCGCGCACCAGCGCCCAGCGCACGCCGGGCAGCACGGCGCCGGCGTCGAGGCTGGCGGCGACCGGGGCGGCGGGGGCGGACACGGGGGCGGCGGCCACGGGGCTCAGGCGAGGGTCAGCGAGCGCACCCGCGGCGCGGGCAGGCCGAGCGAGGTGTGCGTGGCGGCGACGGCGAGGCCGCCGCTTTCGAGATGGCCGGCGACGAGGCTCGCCAGCAGCGCGGTGCCGGCGGCGTCCAGCGCCGTCACCGGCTCGTCGAGCAGCCACAGCGGACGGCGCACCAGCGTCAGCCGCGCGAGCCCGATGCGCCGCCGCTGGCCCTGCGAGAGCACGCGCGCCGGCAGCGTGCGCTGCCGGGAGAGCGCGACCGCGTCGAGCGCGCCGCGGATCGCCTCGCGGTCGGGCTTTTCGCCGGCGACCTCGACCAGCGAGGCGAGGTTCTCCTCGGCGGTGAGCTCGTCCTTCAACGCCGGATGGTGGCCGGCAAACGCGGTCGCCGCGCGCAGGCCGGGGTCGAACGGCGCCACCGCCGCGCCGTTCCAGCGGATCTGGCCGCTCTCGGGGACGGACAGGCCCGCGACCATCCGCAGCAGCGTCGTCTTGCCGGTGCCGTTGGCGCCGGTGACGACCAGAACCTGTCCCGGCTCGACGGCGAACGACAACCCGGCGAACAGCCGGGTGTAGCCGCGGCGCGCGGCGAGTTCGTGGACTTCGAGCATGGGCGTGACCGGTGCGCCGGAGCGGGACGAGGAAACGCGGCGGAGCGGCCGCCGCGGCGGGGGAAAGGCAGCCCGGATTATAGCGGAGGACGCCCTGGCCGGCCTTGCGCGGCATCAAGGCCGGATCGGGTGCCCGGCGGGCCGGGTCGGCGCGGTCCGCCCGCGGCCGGGGCGCCCGAATCGGCTATGATGCACGGGCCTCCCACGACCCGGGACATATCCCCATGCCCGACAAGGCCATTCGCAGCGCGTCGCTCGACTACCACCGGCAGCACCCGCCGGGCAAGATCTCGGTCACGCCCACCAAGCAGCTGACCAACCAGCGCGACCTCGCGCTCGCCTACTCGCCCGGCGTGGCCGCCGCCTGCGACGAGATCGTCGCGCGACCCGGCCGAGGCGCGCAACCTCACCGCGCGCGGCAACCTGGTCGGCGTGGTGACCAACGGCACCGCGGTGCTGGGGCTGGGCGCGATCGGCCCGCTCGCCGCCAAGCCGGTGATGGAAGGCAAGGCGGTGCTGTTCAAGAAGTTCGCCGGCATCGACGTGCTTCGACATCGAGATCGACGAGCGCGACCCCGACAAGCTGGTCGACATCATCGCCGCGCTGGAGCCGACCTTCGGCGGCATCAACCTCGAGGACATCAAGGCGCCGGAATGCTTCTACGTCGAGCGCAAGCTGCGCGAGCGGATGAAGATCCCCGTGTTCCACGACGACCAGCACGGCACCGCGATCATCGTCGGCGCGGCGGTGCTCAACGGCCTGCGCGTGGTCGGCAAGGACATCGGCTCGGTCAAGCTGGTCTGCTCGGGCGCCGGCGCGGCGGCGCTCGCCTGCCTCGACCTGCTGGTGAGCCTCGGCATCGCCGCGCGAGAACATCTTCGTCGTCGACATCGCCGGCGTCGTCTACGCCGGGCGCACCGAGCTGATGGACCAGAACAAGGCGCGCTACGCGCAGCCCACCGACGCGCGCACGCTCGGCCGACGTGCTCGCCCGGCGCCGACGTCTTCCTCGGCCTGTCCGCCGGCGAGGTGCTGAAGCCCGAGATGGCTGCCGCTGATGGCCGACGAGCCGCTGATCCTGGCGCTCGCCAATCCCGAGCCCGAGATCATGCCCGACGTCGCCAAGGCGGCGCGCCCCGACGCGGTCATCGCCACCGGGCGCTCCGACTTCCCGAACCAGGTCAACAACGTGCTGTGCTTCCCGTTCATCTTCCGCGGCGCGCTCGACGTCGGCGCGACGACGATGAACGAGGAGATGAAGCTCGCGACGGTGCGCGCGCATCGCCGACCTCGCGATGGCCGAGCAGTCCGACATCGTCGCCCATGCGTACGGGATCGAGAACCTGAGCTTCGGCCCCGAGTACCTGATCCCGAAGCCGTTCGATCCGCGGCTCATCGTCACCGATCGCCACCGCGGTGGCGAAGGCGGCGATGGACTCGCGGCGTGGCGACGCGGCCGATCGAGGATTTCGACGCCTACCGGGAGCGGCTGACGCAGTTCGTCTACCACTCCGGCCTGCTGATGAAGCCCATCTTCACCGCGGCGAAGAAGGAGCCGAAGCGGATCGTCTACGCCGAGGGCGAGGACGAGCGCGTGCTGCGCGCGGTGCAGGTGATCGTCGACGAGGGCCTCGCGCGGCCGATCCTGGTCGGGCGGCCGGCGGTGCTCGAGCGGCGGATCCAGCGCTTCGGGCTGCGCCTGAAGCCCGGGCACCGATTTCGAGGTCATCAACCCCGAGTCCGACCCCCGCTACAAGAGCTACTGGACCGAGTACTACCGGCTCACCGCGCGCAAGGGCGTGTCGCTCGAGTACGCGCAGGTCGAGATGCGCCGCCGGCACACGCTGATCGGCGCGATGACCGTGCACATGGGCGACGCCGACGGCATGCTCTGCGGCACCTTCGCCAGTCACCACGTGCACCTGAATTTCGTCGACCAGGTCATCGGGCTGCGTCCGGGCGTGAAGACCTACGCGGCGATGAACACGGTGCTGCTGCCCAGCCGGACGCTGTTCATCGCCGACACCTACGTCAACGCCGACCCGACCGCCGAGGAGGTCGCCGGCATCGCGCTGCTGGCCGCCGAGGAGATCCGCCGCTTCGGCATCACGCCGAAGGTCGCGCTGCTGTCGCACTCCAGCTTCGGCAGCAGCGCGCATCCGCAGGCGAAGAAGATGCAGCGGGCGCTCGCACTCATCAATGCCGCCGACCCCGAGCTCGAGGTCGACGGCGAGATGCACGGCGACGCGGCGCTCTCCGAGGAGGTGCGCCGGCACGCGCTCGCCGACTCGCGGCTCAAGGGCGAGGCGAACCTGCTGATCATGCCCACCGTCGACGCCGCCAACATCGCGTTCAACCTGCTGAAGGTCGCCTCCGGCGACAACGTCACGCTGGGGCCGATCCTGCTCGGCGTCGCACGGCCGGTGCACGTGCTCACACCCTCGGCGACGGTGCGCCGGATCGTCAACATGACGGCGCTGACCGTGGTCGACGCGCAGGCGCGCAGCCCGGCCTGAGCGCGTCATCGGGGCCGGGTCCGATCCTTCCAGAATTCGGGCCCGACCCCGTTTGGGCGCTCACGGCAACCGGATCGTCCCGCGGCCGAGCTCGATCACGCGGCCGGAGACCAGGATGCGCCGGTCCGCGGTGACCTCGAGCCCGAGGCGGCAAGGCCGGCCGACGGCCTCGCCCTGCGCGATGGCGAGTCGCTGCGGCAGCGCGGCGCCGGTCGCGAGCAGCCATCCGCCGAGGTTGGCACAGGCCGAGCCGGTCCCGGGGTCCTCGAGGATGGCGTCCAGTTTCTGGAAGAAGAAGCGCGCGAGCACCGGCCGTTCGCCGGCCGCGCCGACGCCACGCTCCGGATCGAACGCCCACACGTAGGCCATCGCGCGCCGGCCGTTGTGTCCGTGCGCGAGCAGCGCCTGCGTGCGCGGCGCCGCGCGCCGGACCGCGTCGGCGGAGGCGAGCGGGATCACCAGCTGCTCGGCGCCGGTGTCGACCCACAGCGGCGGCGCCGACGTCGAAGGCGCGACGTCGTCCCCGGCGAGGCCCAGCATCTCTCCGAGCTCCGCCCGGCTGGCGTCGACCGGACGGTGCTTCGGCGCATTGGCCTGCAGGGTCCAGACGTCGCCCGCCGCCGATACCGGGATCACGCCCGCCTGCATCTGCAGCCGCAGCGCGTCACCGGTGCCGGCGAGCGCGCGCACGACGTGCGCCGTGCCGAGCGTCGGGTGACCCGCGAACGGCATCTCGAAGCTCGGCGTGAAGATCCGGACCTCGGCCGTCGCCGCGGTCGAGGGCAGCACGAACGTGGTCTCGGACAGGTTGAACTGCAGCGCCAGCGCCTGCATCGTGGCGCCGTCGAGGCCGCGCGCATCCTCGAAGACGCACAGCGGATTCCCGGCGAGCGGCGACTCGGCGAACACGTTGACGATGCGGAATGCGTAATCGGACATCGGCTGTCTCCTGGTCAAGGCAAATGGGGGTCGGGCAAATGGGGTCAGGTCCAATTTCCTGAGGAAATTGGACCTGACCCCATTTGCCCGACCCCATTTGCGTCCCCGCGTTGCCACGGCGCTCGCGCACGGCGGCGTCGATGTCGTGCGCCAGCGTGCGGAATCCGGCGACGGAGATGTCGACCGGCGCGCGGACGATCGCGGTGGTGACGTTCGGGAAGTTCCTGGCGATCGACAGCGTGTACTTCGGATCGTAGTGGCGCACCAGGAGGTCGCCGACCAGCGCGTCCCAGTCGCCGGCGGCGGCGGCGGCGGCCCAGCGTTCGAGCGTCGCGCCGCCGAGCAGCTGCCGCAGACCCGCGAGGCGCCCCGTCAGCAGCGCGGGGTCGGCGAGGAAGTGCGCGTAGTCCTCGCGCAGCAGCGCGACGCGCAGCGCGTCGGGCGTGTCGAGGACGATGCACGACGCGCTGCGCATCGCGTCGAGCATCGCGTCGGGCAGCTGCAGGCTGCCGATGCGCCGGCTCTCGGATTCGACGTACACGGGCCGCGCCGGATCGAAGCGCTCGAGTGCGGCCAGCAGCTGGGTCTCGAACCACTTCTGCGACGGCTGCGGATCGCCGGGCAGGTCGCCGAGCAGCGAGCCGCGGTGTCGGGCGAGCGCCTCGAGGTCGAGCACCTGCGCGCCCTCCGCCGCGAGCCCCGCCAGCAGCCGGCTCTTGCCCGATCCGGTCAGGCCGCAGACGACCTGATAGTCGAACGCGGCGGGGAGCGCCGCGAGCCGGCCGACGACGTGGCGACGATACGACCGGTACCCGCCTTCGAGCTGCACCGCGCGCCAGCCGATCTCGTTGAGGATGTGCGCCAGCGCGCCGCTGCGCTTGCCGCCGCGCCAGCAGTAGACGAGCGGCGCCCAGTCCTTCGGCTTGCCGGCGAAGTCGTGCTCGAGCATCGCGGCGATGTTGCGCGCGACGACCGCGGCGCCGGACGCCCGCGCGTCGAACGCGGACACCTGCGCGTGCAGCGTGCCGATGCGCTCGCGCTCGGCATTGTCGAGCACCGGGTGATTGCACGCGCCGGGAACGTGGTCCTCGGCGAACTCCGCCGGGCTGCGCACGTCGATGCGCTCGGGGTAATCGCCAAGCGCCGCGACGCTCACCGTGCGCCCGCGCCGGCGTGCCGTCGCCGGCACTCATCGCGGCTTGCCGAGCAGCGGCGCCAGCAACGGCCAGACGTTGTCGAGCAGCAGCGGCTGCGCCGCGACCGTCGGATGGATGCGGTCCGGCTGGAACAGCTCGTTGCGCTCGCCGAAACCGGCGAAGAAGTACGGCAGCAGCGGCACCTTGCGCGCGTCGGCCACGGCGACGTACATCGCGTCGAACGCGCGCGTGTAGGCCGGCCCGTAGTTCGGCGGCAGGCGCATGCCGACGAGCAGCGCGCGGGCGCCGGCGCGCTGGATCGCAGTGACCATGGCGTCGAGATTCCCGCGCGCAGCGGCGAGGTCGCCGCCGCGCAGCCCGTCGTTGCCGCCGAGCTCGACGACGACGACCGCCGGGCGGTGCTCGCGCAGCAGCGCGGGCAGCCGCGCGCGCCCGCCCGCCGTGGTGTCGCCGCTGATGCTCGCGTTGATCACGCGCTGCGGGTAGCCGAGGTCCTTGAGCCGCGCGGCGAGCAGGTCCACCCAGCCGGCGCCGGCCGGCAGCCCGTAGCCCGCGGAAATCGAGTCGCCGACGACCAGCAGCACGGGCGGCGCGCCCTGCGCCCGCGGCGCGGTCGGCGCCACGACGCCGAGCAGCGCCGCGAGCAGGGCGGCGAGCAGCGTGGCAACTACGGGGCGGCGCGTGGTCATCGTCGAGGGTGGTGCGTGGTCGGGCCAGTCGTGCCGCGATTGTAGAGGCTGGGCGGGCGGGGTGCGAGCCGGGGGTTAGAATGCGCCTTCTTCGGCGTGTTCCCCGGAACCTGCGCGCCGCCCGTCGGTCGGACCACCTCCCGTCCATTCTTTCGCTGCCATGTCCCAGCCCGTGCTCCGCGCTGCCGACCTCACCAAGATCGTGGTCAGCGGCGAGGCCCCGCTCACGATCGTCGACCACGTCAGCTTCGAGCTCGAAGCCGGCGCGTCGGTGGCGATCGTCGGCGCGTCGGGCTCGGGGAAGACGACGCTGCTCGGGCTGCTGGCCGGGCTCGATCGCGCGACCGCGGGGGAGGTCTGGCTCGACGGCCGCGCGCTGTCCACGCTGGACGAGGACGCGCGCGCGCGGCTGCGGCAGCGGCTGCTGGGCTTCGTCTTCCAGTCGTTCCAGCTGCTGCCGGCGCTGACCGCGCTGGAGAACGTGATGCTGCCGCTGGAACTCGCCGCCGCGCCCGACGCGCAGCGCCAGGCAAGGCAATGGCTGGATCGCGTCGGGCTTGCGCGCCGCCTCACCCACTACCCAAAGCAGCTCTCGGGCGGCGAGCAGCAGCGCGTGGCCATCGCGCGCGCGTTCGCGGGCGAGCCGAAGCTGCTGCTCGCCGACGAGCCGACCGGCAACCTCGATGCGGCCACCGGCGCCGAGGTCGCGGACCTGATGTTCCGGCTCAATCGCGAGCGGGCGACGACGCTGGTGCTGGTCACGCACGACGTCGAGATCGCGCGCCGCTGCGGGCGCAGGCTCTCGCTCGCCTCGGGGCGCCTCGTCGGCGACGAGCACCTCGCCGCGGCGCTGTCGGCATGAGCCTGCCGGACGGCTGCCGGCACACGCGCTGCGGCGCGAGGTGCCTGACCGATACTGGCAACGGGCGCGGGACGTGAACACGGCGCGCCTCGCCCTGCGCATGCTCGGGCGCGACTGGCGCGCCGGCGAGCTGACCGTGCTCGTCGCCGCGCTGGTGCTCGCCGTCGCGAGCGTGGGCACCGTGGCGTTCTTCACCGATCGCGTTAAGGGTGCGCTGACGCGGCAGGCGAACCTGCTGCTGGGTGCCGACGTCATGATCTCCGGCGACCGGCCGCTGCCGGGCACGTTCGCGGCCGAGGCCGGCAGGCGCGGCCTCACCACCAGCCCGGGCATCAAGTTCAACAGCATGGTCCAGCGCGCCGGCGCGGACGCCGCCGGGGGCGCGATCCTCGCCGACGTCAAGGCGGTCGCCGCGGGCTACCCGCTGCGCGGCGTCGTCCGCCTCGCGCGCGCCGGCCGGCCCGCGGGCGTGGTCGCGACCGGAATCCCGCCGCCGGGCGAAGCCTGGCCCGACCAGCGGCTTGCGCGGCGGCTCGGCGCGAGCGTCGGCGACCGCCTCGTCGTCGGGGAGGCCACGCTGACGGTCGGCGCCATCGTGCAGCAGGAACCCGAGATCGCGCGCGGCCTGCTGTCGCTCGCGCCGCGCCTGCTCATCAACCTCGCCGACGTGCCGGCGACCAACCTGCTGCAGCCGGGCAACCGGGCGACGTACCGGCTGCTGGTCGCCGATCCCGGCACCGCCGGCGCCGTCGACGCCTATGCCGGCTGGGCCGAAGCGGAACTGCAGCGCGGCCAGCGCGTCGAGAACGTGCGCGACCTGCGGCCGGAGGTGCGGCAGACGCTCGAGCGGGCGGAGCAGTTTCTCGGTCTCGCGGCACTGGTGGCGGTGATCCTCGCCGCCGTCGCCGTCGCGCTCGCCGCGTCGCGCTACCTGCGCCGCCACCTCGACACCGCGGCGATGCTGCGCTGCCTCGGCGCCCCGGAGCGGCAGACGCTGGCGCTGTTCGTGCTGCAGTTCGCCGTGCTGGGCGTGCTCGCCAGCGCCGCCGGGGTGGCGCTCGCGCTCGGCGGCCAGCAGTTGCTGGTGCTGCTGCTCGACCGGCTCGCGTCGGCCGGCCTGCCGCCGCCCGGCGTCGCGCCCGCACTCGCGGCGTTCGGCACCGGGCTGCTGCTGCTGTTCGGCTTCGCGCTGCCGCCGCTGCTCGCACTCGCCGGCGCACCGCCGCTGAGGGTGCTGCGGCGCGACCTGCCGCGGCCGCGGCCCGGCGGGGTCGCCGCCTATGTGCTCGGCGCTGCGGTGATCGCGCTGCTGATCGCGTGGCGCGCGCAGGACGCGACGGCCGGCGCGATCATGGTCGGGGGCATCGCCGGCCTGCTCGCGGCGGCGGCCCTGTCGGCCTGGGGGCTGCTCGCGCTGCTGAAGCGGCTGCCGCAGCGCGGCGCGACCTGGCGCTTCGGGCTTGCCAACCTGCGGCGGCGACCGCTCGCGTCGTCGCTGCAGATCGGCGCACTGGCGCTCGGCATGATGGCGCTGCTGCTGCTGACCGTCGTGCGCGGCGATCTGATGAGCAACTGGCAGGCGAGCCTGCCCCCGGACGCGCCCGACCATTTCCTGATCAACGTGCTGCCCGACCAGGTCGACGGCGTGCGCGCGCTGATTGCGCGCGAGGTGCACGCCGACGTGCCGCTGTATCCGATGATCCGCGGCCGCCTGGTCGAGGTGAACGGCGCGCCGCTCGACCCCGCGCAAGTTCACCGGCGCGCGCGCGCGGCGGCTGGCCGAGCGCGAGTTCAACCTGTCCTGGACCGCCGAGCTGCCGAAGGCCAATCGCGTCGTCGCCGGCCGCTGGTGGGGAGCGGCGCGCGGTACGGACGCGGGCATCTCGCTCGAGGACGGCATCGCGCGCGCGCTGGGGCTCGAGCTCGGCGACGCGCTGACCTTCGACATCGCGGGGACGCGGGTGTCGGCGAAGATCACCAGCCTGCGCAAGGTCGACTGGAACAGCTTCCGGCCGAATTTCTTCGCGCTGTTCGCGCCGGGCGTGCTGGAGGCGATGCCGCGCACGTACCTGGGTGCCGTGCGCGTGCCCGACGCCAATGACGCCGGCGGCTGGCTGGCGGCGCTGGTGCAGCAGTACCCGAACGTGATCGCGTTCGACGTCGGCGAGATCATCGGCCAGATCCAGTCGATCATCGACCAGGTGGCGAAGGCGGTGGAGTTCGTGTTCCTGTTCACGCTGCTGGGCGGCCTGCTGGTGCTGCAGGCGGCGATCGCGGCCACGCAGGACGAGCGCCGCTTCGATGCGGCGATCCTGCGCACGCTGGGGGCGTCGCAGGCGCAGCTCGGTGCCGCGCAGCTCGCCGAGTTCCTGGTGCTGGGAGCGCTCGCCGGCGTGCTCGCGGCGACCGGCGCGACCACCGTCGGCTACTTCCTCGCCGAGCGCGTGTTCCAGATACCGTTCGCGGCGAATCCGCTGGTGTGGCTCTACGGTCTCGTCGGCGGCGCGGGCTGCGTGACGCTCGCCGGGTGGCTGGGTACGCGCGGCACCGTGCGGCGGCCGCCGCTCGAAGTGATCCGGCAGCTGGGCTGACCGGGGCGGCACCGTCCGCGCGGGCGGGGCGGCTGCCGAAAAGCTGCCTTCGCCCGGACTGAGCGAAGACGGAACCCGGAACCCGGGTGGACGCGGCCTTGGCCGCCGTCCCCCGGGTTTCGCTGCGCTCAACCCGGGCTACGTGGTGGAATTGGCGTCCCAGGCGGCGACGAATTCCTGCCAGTGCGGCGCGCCGGTCGCGGCGATCTTCTCGCGGGCGAGCGAGACTTCCTTCGCGTATTCGCCGGCGGTGAGCTCGTCGCGCAGCAGGCGAAAGCGAAGGAAGAGCAGGTAGGTGTTCATCACGTCGGTCTCGCAGTAGCGGCGGACCTCGTCGAGGCGCCCGGCCTGCACCGCCGCGTGGACCTCGCCGCCGTCCATGCCGAGCTTGCCCGGGAACCCGCACAGCCGCGCCATCGCGTCGAGCCCGGCATTGGCGCGCGGCTGGTACATCGCCAGCACGTCCATCAGATCGAGGTGACGGGTGTGGTAGCGGCCGAGGTAGCTGTTCCACTTGAACTCGCGGTCGCCGTCGCCCCAGTCCCAGAACTTCGCCGCGGTGACCCCGTGGATCAGCGCGCGGTGATTGAGCACCGGAAGGTCGAAGCCGCCACCGTTCCACGACACGAGCTGCGGCGTCAGCTTGTCGACGAGGTCGAAGAAGCGGCGGATCAGCTCCGGCTCGGTGTCGCCGATGGCGCCGACCGAGGCCAGCTTGAAGTTGGCGCCCTCGCGCAGCGCACAGGCGATCGCGACGACCTTGTGGAAATGCAGCTGCAGGAAGTCGCCGCCGGTCTGCACCCGGCGCTGCTGCAGCGCCCAATCCAGCACCGCCGTGTCGTCGAGCGCGGCCGGCAGCGCGTGCGCGCGGCGCAGCCCGGCGACGTCGGGCACCGTCTCGATGTCGAAGACGAGGATCGGCGTCATGACGCAGCGGACGTAAATGGGGTCAGGTCCAATTTCCGGCCCGGAAATTGGACCTGACCCCATTTAAGCCGGCGGCGGGGGCGCATCAGCCGGGGAAGACGCCGGTCGACAGGTAGCGGTCGCCGCGATCGCAGACGATCGAACACGATCGTCGCGTTCTCGACTTCCCGCGCGATGCGCAGCGCCACCGCGCACGCGCCGCCGGACGAGATGCCGCAGAAGATGCCTTCCTCGCGCGCGAGGCGCCGGGCCATGTCCTCGGCATCCGCCTGACTGACACGCGTCTCGAGCCGGTCGACCCGCGCCGGGTCGTAGATCTTCGGCAGGTAGGCCTCGCGGCCACTTGCGGATGCCCGGGATCTGCGCGCCTTCCGCCGGCTGCGCAGCCGATGATCTGCGATCGCCGGGTTCTTCTCCTTGAGGAACCGCGACACGCCCATGATGGTGCCGGTGGTGCCCATCGCTCGAGACGAAGTGCGTGACGGCGCCGCCGGTGTCGCGCCAGATCTCGGGGCCGGTGCCGTCGTAGTGCGCCAGCGGATTGTCGGGATTGGCGAACTGGTCGAGGATGGTGCCGCTGCCCCTCGTCGCGCATGCGTTCCGCCAGGTCGCGCGCCGCCTCCATGCCGCCGGCCTTCGGCGTGAGCACCAGCTCGGCGCCGAAGGCGCCCATCGTCTGCCGCCGCTCCAGCGACAGGTGCTCGGGCATCACCAGCATCATGCCGGTAGCCCCTCATCGCCGCAACCATCGCCAGCGCGATGCCGGTGTTGCCGCTGAGTCGCCTCGATCAGCGTGTCGCCGGGGTTGATCGTCGCCGCGCGCCTCGGCCTCGACGATCATCGACAGCGCCGGACGGTCCTTGACCGATCCCGCCGGGTTGTTGCCTTCGAGCTTGCCCAGGATCACGTTGGTCGTGCGCCCCGGCAGCCGCTGCAGGCGGACCAGCGGCGTGTTGCCGACGGTGGATTCGAGCGTGGGGTACATGGCGAGCGGGCCTTCACGGGAACCGCCGGCCGCGGGGCCGGCGATCACGCGCATTGTATCGGAGCCGCGCCGGGGCGCCCGCGGGCCGGCTTGCCGGGGGCGCCGCTATCCGCCTTCGACGGCGGCCGCCAGCAGCGCGGCGACGTAGCGTCCGACCCCCTCCTCGACCGACAGCATCGGTGCGCGGTAGCCGGCGGCGCGCAGGCGCGTGAGGTCCGCCTCGGTGAAGCTCTGGTACTTGCCGGCCAGCGCCGGCGGGAAGGGGATGTAGGTGATGGTGCCGGCCGCCACCAGCTCGGCGCAGCGCCAGCGCGGGCTCGCCGGCGGCGGCGCGGGCCGCGTTGATCGTCGCCGCCGCCATTTCGTTGTAGGTCGTCGCGCGCCCGCTGCCGAGGTTGAAGATGCCGCTGCGCTGACGGTGATCGAGAAAGTCGAGATTGACCCGGACCACGTCCTCGACCGACACGAAATCGCGGCGCTGCTCGCCGGCGGGATAGCCGCCCGAGCCTTCGAACAGCCGGACGCGGCCGTCCGCGCGGTACTGGTTGAAGAAGTGCCAGGCGACCGACGCCATGCGCTCCTTGTGCTGCTCGCGCGGCCCGTAGACGTTGAAATAGCGGAAGCCGGCGATCTGCGCGGTGCGCTCGGGCAGCAGCCGCCGCACGTACTGGTCGAACAGGAACTTGGAATAGCCGTAGATGTTGAGCGGCGCCTCGCACGCGCGCTCCTCGCGGAACGTCGTGCCCCCGCCGTAGACGGACGCGCTCGACGCATAGAGCAACGGCACGTCGTTGTCCTGACACCAGTCGAGGAGCGCGACCGAGTACCGGTAGTTGTTGCGCATCATGTACCGGCCGTCGGTCTCCATGGTGTCGGAGCACGCGCCCTGGTGCAGGATCGCGGCGATGTCGTCCTCGAAGTCGCCGTCGACCAGACGGGCGAGGAATTCCTCCTTGTCCAGGTAGTCGGCGATCTCGCAGTCGACGAGGTTGCGGAACTTGTCCGCGCGCGCGAGGTTGTCGACGGCCAGGACCGACACGTCGTTGCGGGCATTGAGCGCCCTGACCAGGTTGGAGCCGATGAATCCGGCGGCTCCCGTCACGACAATGTACACGGCAGGTCTCCGATGGGGTTCGGGCAGGCGGCCACGGGGCCGCCGACCGGACGAAGTCTACAACTCGAGAGCCGGCCCGCCGGGGTCGGACACGACGAACGGCACCCGTGGCGCGACCGCGCACAGCAGCTCGTAGCCCAGCGTGCCGGACATGTAGGCTACGTCATCGACCGGCAGCCCCTCGCCCCACAGCACGACCGGGCTCCCGACGCGCGCTTGCGGCAGGTCGGTCAGGTCCACCGTGATCATGTCCATCGACACGCGCCCGGCGAGGCGCGCGCGCTTGCCGCACACCAGCACCGGGGTCCCGTTGCGCGCGTGCCGCGGGTAGCCGTCGGCGTAGCCGCAGGCGACCACCCCCACCCGGTGCGGCGCGGCGGCCGTGTACGCCGCGCCGTAGCCGATGCTTTCGCCGGCGGCGAGCTCCTGGACGGCAATGATCTCCGAGCGCAGCGTCATCACCGGCAGCACGCCGATCTGCGCGGCCGAGTCGTGCGGGAACGGCGTCGCGCCGTAGAGCATGATGCCCGGACGGACGATGTCGCCGCCGACTTCGCGGAAGCGCACGACGCCGGCGGAATTGGCGATCGAGCGCTGATACGGCAGGCCGTCGCAGGCGGCGGCGAACGCCGCGAGCTGCTCCGCCAGTCCCGCCGGCTCCTCGGCGCGCGCGAGGTGCGACATCAGCCGGATCGTCGCGACCGCGTCGCTTCGCGCCAGCCGCTCGACGACGCCGGGAACCTCCGCGGGCCGCACGCCCAGCCGGTTCATCCCGGTGTTGATCTTGAGAAACACCTCGACCGGGCGGGCGAGTCGCGCCGTCTCCAGCATCCTGAGCTGATCGGCGTGGTGCACGACGACGGCGAGCCGGCGGGCCGCGATCTCGGGCAGCTCGGCTTCCTCGAAAAACCCTTCGAGCAGCAGGATGGGGCGCGTGTAGCGCACGCGCACGCAGCGCGAGCGCCGCGTCGAGCTCGAGCAGCGCCAGCCCGTCGGCGCCGGCGAGCGCGGGCAGCACCCGCTCGAGCCCGTGGCCGTAGGCATTGGCCTTGACCACGGCGAGCACCTGCGCGTCCGGGGCGCGCGCGCGCACGACGCCGAGATTGCGGCGCAGCGCGGCGAGGTTCACGTGGGCGGAAAGCGGTCGGGCCATGCGCGGCGGGAAGGGTAGCGGTCGGGCGACGGTTCGCGCCCGTCGCGAGGGCGCCGGAAGCGGACCCGAAGCCGCCGCGTTCCGGCGTCACGCGCGTGGCGTCGGGTTTGGTCGGCCCCGTCAATCATGGTATAAAGCGCGGGCCCGGGCCAGAGCAGAATTATACCCAAGCCCGTGCGCGACTCTCCGCTTGACGCGGCGCCGCACGCCACGTCGCCGGCGGCTTCCGGAGGACGATGAAGTCTGGGTTCTACACGATCATGGCGGCGCAGTTCTTCTCGTCGCTGGCCGACAACGCGCTGTTGATCGCAGCCATCGCCCTGCTGCGCGAACTCCAGGAACCCGCGTGGATGACGCCGTCGCTCAAGATGAGCTTCGTGGTGTCCTACGTCCTGCTCGCGCCGCTGGTCGGCGCCTTCGCCGACTCGATGCCCAAGGGGCAGGTGATGCTGCTCACCAACGGCGTCAAGGTGGTCGGCTGCGTCCTGATGCTGTTCACCGTGCACCCGCTGGTCGCCTACGCCGTGGTCGGCTTCGGCGCCGCCGCGTACTCGCCGGCCAAGTACGGGATCCTCACCGAGCTGCTGCCGCCGCAGCAGCTGGTCGTCGCCAATGGCTGGATCGAGGGCACGACCGTCGGCTCGATCATCCTCGGCGTGCTGGTCGGCGGCGCGCTGATCAGCCCGCGCATCGCCGCCCCGATGATCGGCTTCGACCTGCCGTGGATCGACACCGGCGTCGACACGCCGCCGGAGACGGCGATCGCGGTGATCATGCTGTTCTACGTCATCGCCGCGGTGTTCAACTGGTACATTCCGGACACCGGCGTCGATCGCCGGATGGTCAACCGCAACCCGTTGTTCCTGATCCGCGAGTTCGCGCACTGCAACACGCTGCTGTGGCGCGACCGGCTGGGCCAGATCTCGCTGGCGACGACGACGCTGTTCTGGGGCGCCGGCGCGACGCTGCAGTTCATCGTGATCGAGTGGGCGGGCAAGGCGCTGGGCTACGACATGTCGCAGGCGTCGATGCTCCAGGGCGTGGTCGCGATCGGCATCGCCATCGGCGCCGTCATCGCCGCGCGCTACGTGACGCTGCGCGGCTCGGTCAACGTGCTGCCGATCGGCATCGCCATGGGATTCGTGGTGATGGCGATGATCTTCATCACCCACCTGCCGATGGTCGATCGTCCTGATGATCCTCATCGGCGCCTGCGCCGGCTTCTTCGTCGTGCCGATGAACGCGCTGCTCCAGCACCGCGGCCACGTGCTGATGGGCGCCGGGCATTCGATCGCGGTGCAGAACTTCAACGAGAACATCGGCATCCTGGTCATGGTCGGGCTCTACGCGCTGCTGGTCCGGCTGGGCGTCCCGGTCAACGTCGCAGTCGTGCTGTTCGGGCTGTTCGTTGCCGGCACCATGACGATGGTGCTGATGCGCCATCGCGCCAACCAGGCGCAATACGATTCGCTGCACCTCATCGGAATCGAGAAGGCGCACGCGCACGGCAAGCCGGCGGGCAGGCCCGGGCTGTTGTGATCCGGGTACGGGGTGCGGGTACGGTCAGAGGATGAGCGGCCGATCGGGCAGCTCGTTGGCGTGCTCGCCCGCGCCGCGCGGGTAGTGCTGCTCGAGCAGCGCGTTGATCCGGGCCAGCCCTTCCGCCGCGCCGTCGGCGAAGCGACCGTCACGGAACGCGGCTTCCATCGTCCGGCACACGGCCTCCCACTCCGACGGGCCGACCTTGCCGTGGATGCCGCGGTCGGCGACGATCTCGACGTCGCGATCGGCCAGCAGCAGGTAGACGAGCACGCCGGCGTTGTCCTCGGTGTCCCACACGCGCAGCAGGCCGAAGACCTCGAGCGCCCGCTCGCGCGGCGGCAGCGCCTTGAGCACGCGCGCGAGCGGCAGCGCGGGCTCGACGACGAAACGGACCTGGCCGCGATGCCGCTGCTCGCCGGCGGCGATCAGCGCCTCGATGCGCTGCAGCGCCGGCTCGGGAAATGCGCGGCGCGCCGATGGATGGTCGGTCGCCAGGTGGCGCCAGAGGCGACCGGGGCGTCGCCAGGGCATCGTCGGCTCCACCGCCGTCATTGCCGGATCACCAGTTGCCCGAGGCGCCGCCGCCGCCGAAGCCGCCGCCGCCTCCCGAGAAGCCGCCGCCGCCCGAAAACCCGCCCCCGCCGCCGGAGAAGCCGCCACCGCCCCAGCCGCCTCCGGAAATCCCCCCGCCGCGCCGCCCGGAGAAGCCGCCGCCCGCCGCGAAGAACACCATCACGGCGAAGGCGACGATCGCGGCCAGGATCGCGATCACCACCGAGCCCATGACGAACCACGCCGCGGCGCCCATGATTCCGGCGCCGAGCATCGATCCCGGCAGCCGGCCGAAGATCCCGCGCAGGATGCGGCCGACGACCGGCACGATCACGAACAGGATCACGAGCAGGGATCCGAAGTCGAAGCCGCCGCCGGACCGCCGGGGCAGCGTTCCCCGGACGGGGCCGGCGGCAGCGGCTGGCCCCCGGCGACGACGCCGATGATGCGATCGACGCCGGCTTCGATGCCGGCGGCGAACCTGCCCTCGCGGAACGCCGGCGCGACGTCCTCGGCGATGATCCGGCGCGAGGTGACGTCGGTCAGCGTACCCTCCAGTCCGTAGCCGACCTCGATGCGCATCTTCCGGTCGTCCTTCGCGATCAGGAACACGACGCCGTTGTCGCTGCCCTTGCGGCCGATCTTCCAGGCGTCGGCCACCCGGATCGAATAGGCCTCGATCGGCTCCGGCTGCGTCGTCGGCACCAGCAGCACCGCGAGCTGGTCGCCCGTGCGCGCCTCCCAGTCGGCGAGCTTCGTGTCGAGCGCCTGCTGCTCCTGCGCCGACAGCGTGTGCGTGAGATCGGTGACCCGTGCAGTGAGCGGCGGGATCGGTCGCAGACCGTCGGTGCCGGTCTGCCACGCGTCGGCCTGTGCGCCGCCCGCGGGGGACCAGGCCGCGACCAGGGCGGCGAGCGTGAACGCGGCGAGGAGGGGCCACCCCCGGCTCACCGGACGAACTTCACGCGGTGACCGCGCCGGCGTGCGCACGTCGGCGCGTCAGTTGCCCGTCTTCGCCGGTCCGCCCGCCGGGGCCTTGTCGAAATCGACCTTCGGGGGCGCGCTGATCGCGGCCTCGTTGGCGACGGTGAAGTTCGGCTTCACTTCCATCTTGAACACCATCGCCGTCAGGTTGGTGGGGAACTGCCGCACCGTCGTGTTGTACTCCTGCACCGACTTGATGTAGCGATTGCGGGCGACGGTGATCCGGTTCTCGGTGCCCTCGAGCTGCGCGGTGAGGTCGCGGAACAGCGCGTCGGACTTGAGCTGCGGGTAGTTCTCGGTCACCAGCAGCAGCCGCGACAGCGCGCCCTGCAGCTGATTCTGCGCCTGGATGAATTTCTGGAACGCGGCCGGATCGTTGATGAGCTCGGGCGTGGCCCTGATGCTGCCGACGCTGGCGCGCGCGTTGGTCACCTCGGTCAGCACACGCTCTTCCTGCGCCGCGTAGCCCTTGACGGTGGAGACGAGATTGGGGACCAGATCGGCGCGCCGCTGGTACTGGTTCAGCACCTCGGACCAGGCCGCCGTGATGCCCTCGTCCTGGCGCTGCAGGTCGTTGTAGCCGCAGCCTCCGAGCAGGAGCGTCGCGACGATCGCGACGAAGCCGGCGAGTTTGCGCATCATCAATCCTCCCTTGGTTGGCACGGGCGCGGGCCGCAACGCCCGCATTCGCCACATTGGGCCGCGGCGCGCCGGATGCAAGAGCGCCTCCCGCACGGCGGAGCGACGGCGTAGCCCGGCGTTGAGGTAGCCCGGCGTTGAGCGCAGCGAAACCCGGGTGGTTGGTGCCATTTGAAACGTTCCCCCGGGTTTCGCTGCGCTCAACGCCGGGCTACGGCTGGACGGCGGCCGGGGCGGGGCCTGCCGCGTCCCGCAGCACGGCCACGGTCCGCCGCGCCAGCAGCAGATCTTCCCACGCCTTCGCCTTGTCGGGCAGGTTGCGCAGCAGGTAGGCCGGATGGTAGGTCACCACCAGCGGCACGTCGCGGTAGCGGTGGACGCGTCCGCGCAGGCTTGCGATCGTCGCGTCGACGTCGAGCAGCGTCGTCGCGGCGCTCTTTCCCAGCGCGACGATGAGTCGCGGGCGCAGAAGCGCGATCTGGCGGTCGAGATACGCGACGCAGGCGGCGACCTCCAGCGGCTCCGGCGTTCGGTTGCCGGGGGGGCGGCACTTGAGGACGTTGGCGATGTAGACGCCCGCGCCGCGGGCGAGGCCGAGCGCGGCGAGCATGTTGTCCAGCAGGCGGCCGGCCTGGCCGACGAAAGGCTCGCCCCGGGCGTCCTCCTCGCTTCCCGGCGCCTCGCCGACGAACAGCCACTCGGCCGGCGTGGCGCCCACACCCGGCACCGTCTTCCGGCGCGTACGGCAAAGGCCGCAGGCGGTGCAGGCGGCGACGTCGGCGGCGAAATCCGGCCATTGCAGTGCCGCGATTCGGGCGCTGCGCGCGTCGGCATCCGCAACCGAGGGAGCGCTCGCCGGTGCCGGCACGGACGATGCAGCCGGTGGCGCTGCGCGCGGCGCGGTCGCGGCCGTCGGCGCCTCGGATGCGGCGGGTACCGGGGCGCGGGGAGCGGCCGTCGGCGACGCGGCGGGTGCATCGGCCCGCGCGCCGAGGCCCGGCCGCGCGCGCAGCGTCCAGCGCGGCAGCAGCTGCAGCTCCCTCAGGACGTCGTCACGCGCGGCCATCGGAGCCTCCGGAAGGCGGCGCGCGCAGGGGCAGGGGCGCAAGCGGGCGCCGCATCACCAGCGCATCCTCGCGCGGCGCGTCGGGGGTCACCGGCGGGTAGTAGGCGGTGCGCCTTCCCACGCAGGCAAAACCTTCGGTCTCGTAGAGCCGGATCGCCGCGAGGTTCGACGGGCGCACCTCCAGGAAGATCTGCTCGGCGCCGAACCGGCGGGCGTCGTCGATGAAACGGTGCAGCAGCGCGCGACCCAGCCCCATCCGGCGCGCCTGCGGCACGACCGAGAGGTTGAGCAGCTGCGCCTCGCCCGGCGCCAGCGTCAGGACGCCGTAGACGACGATCCGGCCCCCGACCAGGCCGACGCAGGCCGAGTACCCGGCGGCGAGCGAGTCGCGGAAGTTGCCGATCGTCCACGGTGCCGCGTGGATTCGCGCTTCCAGCGCCGCGACGCTGTCGAGATCGCCTTCGCGCAGCGGCCGCCAGTCGATCGCGGGGCTGGGCAACGGCCTGGGCAGGCTCGCCATCGGCCGCGCGTCAGAGCCGGGCGCCGGCGTCGCGCTCGGCGGTCGTCAGCGCCACGCGATGGCGGACGTAGAGCGGCAGCGCGTCGTCCGCCGCGACGCCCTCGCCGGCGGCGAGCCGCGGCAGCGCCAGCTCGCCGACCGCCCGTGCCGTCGGACGCGCGGCGGCGTCGACCGCGGCGAGCCCGAGCTGCTCGGCGAGCGCCGGATAGGCGCGAAAACCGCTGCCGGCGCCGAACCAGCCGCCACCCGGCGGCGCGACGACGGCAGCGGGCGCCAGCACCGCCGGCGCGGCGACTTCCTGCCACGCGCCTTCCGTGCGCAGGTGCGCGGCAACGTAGACCTCGCGCATCCGCGCGTCGAGGCAGGCGACGATCCGCGACTGGCCACCCTGCGTCCACGCGGCCTGCGCCAGCGCGGCGAGCGTGGGCACCGGGACGACGGGAAGGTCGCCGGGGAGGGCGAGCCCCTGCGCGAGGCCGCAGGCGATGCGCACGCCGGTGAACGATCCGGGGCCCGCGCCGAAGGCGATGCCGTCGAGGCTGGCGAGCGGCCAGCCCGTTTCGGCGAGCAGCTCGGCGCACATCGCCAGCGCGCGGGCCGAGTGCGCCTGCCCGGCGGGTTCCTCGCGCGCGTGCCAGCGCAGGCCGTCGCCGACCGCCACGCTGCACCACTCGGTCGAGGTCTCGATGACGAGGATCCGCATCGGCGGATTTTACTCGACCGCGCGCGCCGGCGCGTGGCCGTCGATGGCCGCCGTCACGGCCGACGGTACAATCGGCCCCGCCGTCGACCGTTCGGCGTCCGCCCCGCATCCCCGCCATGCCCACGTCCCCACCGCCCGCCTCCGCCCCCATCCCCGACGTCGCCATCGCGTCGCTCGACCAGGAAGGTCGCGGGCTGGCGCGCATCGACGGCAAGGCGGTCTTCGTCGAAGGCGCACTGCCCGGCGAAGTCGTGACCATCACGACGCTCAGGCGCAAGCCGACCTACGAGATCGCGCGCGCCGAGCGGATCGTGCGCGCGAGCGCCGCGCGGGTGACGCCGCGCTGCCCGCACTTCGGCACCTGCGGCGGCTGCACGCTGCAGCACTTCGACGCCGCCGCGCAGGTCGCGGCGAAGCAGCGCGCGCTGGAGGATGCGCTGTGGCACATCGGCCGGGTGCGCGCGGCGCAGATCCTGCCCGCGATCCACGGGCCGGCGTGGGCCTACCGGCACCGCGCCCGGCTCTCGGTACGCCACGTGCCGAAGAAGGGCGGCGTGCTGGTCGGCTTCCACGAGCGCAAGTCGAGCTTCGTCGCCGACATGACCTCCTGCGCGATCCTGCCGCCGAAGATCTCGGCGCTGCTGCCGGCGCTGCGCGCGCTCATCGGCGCGCTCAGCCTGCGCGAACGCCTGCCGCAGATCGAGCTCGCGGTCGGCGACCTCGCGCCCGCGCCCGGGAGCGATCCCGCGGGCGCGGCGCCGGCGCCGGCATACGTGCTGGTGCTGCGCATCCTCGCGCCGCTCTCCCCGGCGGACGAGGACCGGCTGCGCACGTTCGCCGACACCCACGGCGTGCAGTTCTACCTGCAGACGTCCGGGCCCGAGACCGCGGTGCCGTTCCATCCGCCGACGCCGCGGCTCGCCTACGCGCTGCCGGAATTCGGGCTGGTCTTTCCGTACTCGCCGACCGAGTTCACGCAGGTCAACCCGGCGATCAATCGCGTGCTGGTGCGGCGCGCGATTGCGCTGCTCGACCCGCAGCCCGGCGAGAGGATCGCCGATTTCTTCTGCGGCCTGGGCAACTTCACCCTGCCGATGGCGCGCCGCGGCGCCGAGGCGATCGGCATCGAGGGAAGCGCGTCGCTGGTCCGCCGCGCGGAGGAGAACGCCGCGCTCAACGGGCTCGCCGGGCGCGCCGCGTTCCGTGTGGCCAACCTGTTCACCGCGACGGCCGAGGGCATCGAGGCGCTGGGACGGCTGGACAAGGCGCTGATCGATCCGCCGCGCGAAGGCGCGATGGCGCTGGTCAAGGCGTTCGCCCCCGACGGCGGGCCGCGGCGCATCGTCTACGTGTCCTGCAACCCGGCCACCCTCGCCCGCGACGCGGAGGTGCTGGTCCGGGACCGCGGCTACGCGCTGGCGGCGGCCGGCGTGATCAACATGTTCCCGCACACCGCGCACGTCGAATCGATCGCGCTGTTCGAGCGTTGAGGCGGTCGGCGAAAGAGGTGCTACACAAAAAAAGGGCGGCCTCGGCGGCCGCCCTGTCAACGCTGTTGGTACCCGGTCAGTCGCGCTGCCCCGTGAACACCAGGAGCAGCTGCAGCAAGCTGATGAAGATGTTGTACAGGCTTAGGTACACGCCGAGCGTGGCGGTGACGTAGTTCGTCTCGCCGCCCTTCACGATCCGGCTGATGTCGAACAGCAGGTACGCGGAGAACAGCAGCACGGCGATCGCCGAGATCGTCACCGACATCGCCGGCACCGCGAAGAACAGGTTGGCGAGCGAGGCGACGATCAGCAGGATCAGGCCGATGAACAGGAATTTCCCGAGGAAGGAGAAATCCCTCTTGGAGACGGTGGCGATCGTCGCCATGGCGAAGAAGATCACCGCCGTCATGCCGCCCGCCAGCGCGACCAGTTCGCCGCCGTTGCGGAATCCCGCGGCGACGGTCAGGATCGGCGTCAGCATCACCCCGGCGATGAACGTGAACGCGAGCAGCGCGACCACGCCCCAGACGCTGTTGCGCAGCGCGGTGACGACGAACAGCGATCCCATCATCACGCCGAACATCAGCAGCGGCGTCATGATCGGCGCCGCCTTGAACAGGGCGATGAAATTCAGCGACATGCCGAGCAGCGCGCCGGCGACCGTCGGCAGCATCGACAGCGCCAGCAGCCAGTAGGTGTTGCGCAAGACCCGGCTGGGTTCCGTCGCGACCGCGCGATCCTGCGCGCGGCCCTGCGCGGGCAGCGGCGTTTGCGCTCCCGGGGTCATGACAGGGCGGAAAGACGGTTCCATGCTTCCTCCAAAAATGGGCCCGCAACCGGGCCGTGACGAACGGTAAGACTAACAGATGCACGCAAAGTTTCAATGCCGCATTGTCCCCACTGCCATGCGGGGCTCGGCTCCAGATGCGGGTCGATCCTGCCGATTCAAGGCGGCGGGCGGCGAACGGCGCGAGGCCGCCCCACCGGCCGCGTGCTAAGGTGGCGCGTCGCTCCACGTCGGGCCCGGTCAGTGTCCGCTTCGCCCCTGTTTTCCCACGGCGGCTTCGTCCGCCTGTGGTTCGCCCGCGTCGCCGGCACCGCCGGCACCCAGATGCTGATGATCGCGCTCGGCTGGCAGATGTACGAGCTCACCGGCTCGGCCTGGGACCTCGGACTCGTCGGCCTGCTGCAATTCCTCCCCGCGCTGCTGCTGGTGCTGGTTGCCGGGCACGTGGTCGACCGCCATCAGCGCGCGCGGGTCCTGGCGGTGTGCCTCGCGTTCCAGGCGGGGATCGCGGCGTCGATGTGCGCGGCGTCGATGCTCGGGCTGATGCGGCGCGAATGGCTGCTGCTGCTGTCGGTGGCGCTGGGCACGCTGCGCGCGTTCCAGATGCCGGCGCAGCAGGCGCTCACGCCGAGCCTGGTCCCGGCCGAACTGCTGCCGCGCGCGCTGGCCTTCAGCGCCAGCGGCATGCAGGCCGCCGTCATCGGCGGGCCGGCGTTGGGCGGCGCGCTGTACGTCGCCGGCGCCGAGGTGACGTATGCCGCGTGCGCGGCGCTGTTCGTGG
>CAVYID010000024.1:0-95992 GCA_963768535.1 uncultured beta proteobacterium
GAGCGCGCTGCAGCGCGCGGCGCTCGCGGTGTCCGCGGCCGGCGGACCGCGCGTCTACGACGTGCTGATCGCCGAGCTGGCGGACATCCTCGGCGTCGATGTCGCCTTCGTCGCCGTGTTCGACGACGTCGAGCGCACCCGGATGCGAACGCTGGCGGCGGTCCTCGACGGCCGGGCGCTGCGGAATTTCGACTATGCCCTCGAGGGCTCCCCTTGCGCGCAGGTGGTCGGCCGCGACTTCCGCTTCGTCGCGCAGGGCGTGGCCGCGGAGTTCGCGCCCGGTACGATCTTCGCCGCCAAGGGCATGGACTCCTACGCGGCCTATCCGCTGACCGACGCGGCCGGCGCGCCGCTGGGGCTGCTGGTCACGATGAACCGCCGGGCGCTGGCGGACCCGATGCTCGCGGAGTCGGTGCTGAAGATCTTCGCCGTGCGCATCGCGGCCGAGATCGAGCGCGAGCGCGCCGAGGACGCACTCGGCGCGCGGCGCTGGCCGTCTCGGGCGCGGAAGGCGAGAACGTCTACCGCGAGCTGGTGCGCGCGCTGGCCACGATCCTCGGCGTCGAGATCGCCTTCATTGCCTTGCCCAAGGCGAACGACCTCTGCAAGCTGAGGATGCTCGCGTACTGGATCGACGGGCGCATTGTCGAGAACGTCGAGTACCCGCTGGAGGGAACCCCGTGCGAGCAGATCCTGTGCTGCGGCTACCGCGCGTACCCGGATCGGCTTACCGAGCGCTTTCCTCTCGACGCGGACTTCAGGACGATCGGCGCGCAGAGCTATGCCGGACTGCCGCTGGCCAGTAACGACGGATCGCCGCTCGGGATCATCTCGGTGGTCTCGCGCAAGCCGCTGCCCGATCCCGATCGCGTCGAGGCGATGCTGAAGATCTTCGCGCGCGCGCGCGCACCGAGATCGAGCGCTCGCGCGCCGACGCCGCGCTGCGCGCGAGCGAGGCGCAGTACCGGGCGATCTTCAACGCCTCCGCCGACGCGCTGGTGCTGTGGGATTCGTCGCTGCGCCGGGTCGACGTCAACCCCGCCTACGAGCGCATCTACGGGCTGACGCGCGAGGAGGTGCTGCGCGGCGACTACGGCGCCGACCTGCCGGTCGAGTATGCCGAGCGGCGCCGCGACCTGGTGCGCCGGACGCTCGCCGGGGAGCCCTGCGAGGCCAGCTCGAGTCGCTGCGCAAGGACGGCGAGCGCATCGAGGTCGAGGTCCGCACGATCCGGTTATGCACCGGGGCGAGCCGCACGTGCTGGCGATCGTCCGCGACATGACCGAGCGCAAGCGCGCCGAAGCCTCGGCGCGAGCGAGCGAGGAGCAGTACCGCGAGATCTTCAACGCCTCCGTCGACGGCCTGGCGCTGTGGGACGAGCGGGGGCGCATCGTCGACGTCAACCCGGCGTTCATGGAGATGCACGGTTTCACCCGCGACGAGATCGTGGGCGCCGACTGCCCGGCGTTCATCCCCGAGGAGGGCCGCGACGCCTGCGCGCGGCTGGTGCAGGCGGCGCTGGCCGGCGAGCGCACGCAGGGCGAGCACGTGGCCCTGCACAAGAGCGGCGTCCCGCGCAACATGGAAATCCGTGCCGTTCCGATCCGCTACCAGGGGCGGCCGCACGCGCTGGCCATCGTGCGCGACATGACCCAGCGCAAGCGCGCCGAGGCGGACGCTGCGGAGCGTCTCGAGGCGCAGCTGCGGCAGGCGCAGAAGATGGAGGCGATCGGCCACCTCACCGGCGGCATCGCCCACGACTTCAACAACATCCTGACCAGCATCATGGGCTACATCGTGCTGGCGGAGAGCGACGGGCGAGCCACGACGACGCGCGGCTGGGCAAGTACCTGGAGCAGGCGCACGGCCTCGACCCGCGGGCGCGCGAGCTGATCCAGCAGATGCTCACCTTCAGCCGCGGCCAGCGCGGCGAGCCGCGGCCGCTGTCGCTGCGCGCCGCTGGTCCGGGAGGCGGTCAAGCTGCTGCGCTCGACGCTGCCGACGACCATCGAGCTGCGGACCGAGCTGGAAGCCGACGTGCCGGCGGTGCTGCTCGACCCCGTGCAGGTCGAGCAGGTGCTGCTCAACTTGTGCATCAATGCGCGCGACGCCATGCACGGGGGCGGGCGACGATCCGCGTCGGGTGCGCGTCGCCGGAGGTGCACGACGCGGCTGTGCGCGTCCTGCCGCAAGCGGGTGCACGCGGCAGCCTGGTCGAGCTGCGCGTGCAGCGACACCGGCTCGGGCATCGCCGCCGAGGTCGCTGGAGCGCATCTTCGAGCCGTTCTTCACCACCAAGGAGGTGGGCAAGGGCAGCGGCATGGGGCTCGCGACGGTGCACGGCATCGTCCACGATCACGGCGGCCACATCCTGGTCGACACCGCGCGCGGGCGCCGGCACGACAGTGCGGGTGCTGCTGCCTCCGCTCGCTTCGCCTTCGGTGCCGCCGCTCGAGCCCGGCGGCCGGCAGCCTCCGACCCGCCGCCGGCCGCAGCTGCGCGGCAGCGTGCTGGTCGCCGACGACGAAGCGGCGGTACGCGAGCTCTTGCACGAGCTGCTCACCGGCTGGGGACTCGACGTCACGCTGACGCGCAACGGGGCTCGAGGCCGCCGCGGCCTTCGCCGCGGAGCCTGCGCGCTTCGACCTGGTGCTCACCGACCAGACCATGCCGGAGATGACCGGTCTCGCGCTGTCGCGGGAAGTCACCCGCCAGCGGCCCGGGTTGCCGGTGCTGCTGTGCACCGGGTTCGGCGACGCGCTGTCGGATGCGGAAATCGCGTCCGCCGGGATCCGGGCCGTCGCGCGAAAGCCGATCGAGCCCGGCGATCTCTACGTGCTGCTCGGCCGTCTCCTTGCCGCGGCGCCGGCGGGGGGGTAGCACCGGGGGGCGCGGCTTCGGCGCCGCCGGCGCGCATCGAGGTCGGCGACCCCGACGAAGAGCGTTGGCGCCGCGCCCGGCCCCATGCGCCGCCGCCGCGATCGCGGGGTTCGTCTTCGGGAGGCGCTCAAGCCAATCCCGCCCGCCGTAAAGAGCGCCGGCATCGTCTCGGCCATGCGACTGAATGCATCGGTCGACGCGCCCGCCTAAGCTGATTCCAGCGCCCGGGTTCCCGGGCATCATCGTCAGCCGTCGCCTGCGAGGTTCCCGCGATGTCGCTCGCCGTCCTCTCCCCGGCATCTCCGGCATCGATGCACCTCTGGTCACGGTGGAGGTGCACCTGGCCAACGGGCTGCCTGCCTTCACCATCGTCGGGCTTGCCGGACACCGAAGTGAAGGAGGCAGGACCGGGTGCGCGCGGCGCTGCAGAATGCGCGCTTCGACTTTCCCGCCCGGCGCATCACCGTCAATCTCGCGCCGGCGGACCTGCCCAAGGAAGGCGGCCGCTTCGACCTGCCGATCGCGCTCGGTATCCTGGTGCGACCGGCCAGCTGCCGCGCGAGGGGCTCGAGCGCTACGAGTTCGCCGGCGAGCTTGCGCTGACCGGCGCGCTGCGCCCGATCCACGGCGCGCTGGCTATGACCTACTCCGCGCGCCGCGACGGGCGCGGGTTCGTGCTGCCCACCGAGAGCGCGCGGAAGCTGCATTGGTGCGCGGCGCGGAGGTCTATCCGGCGCAATCGCTGCTGCAAGTCTGCGCCCACCTGGCCGGGCGCGAGTTGCTGATCAAGCCGAATGGCGCAGCCGGCACGCATGACCAGTGCGGTCTACCGGACATGAGCGACGTGAGAGGCCAGATGCCGGCCAAGCGCGCGCTCGAGATCGCCGCCGCGGGCGCGCACAGCATCTTGATGACCGGGCCACCGGGCACGGGCAAGACCATGCTCGCCGAGCGCCTGCCCGGAATCCTGCCGCCCATGACGGACGGAGGAGGCCCTCGCGATCGCCGCGATCCAATCGCTGGGATCGGGTGGCTTCCGCGCCGGGGCAGTGGATGCGCAGCGCCCGTTCCGCGCGCCGCACCACACGGCCTCGGCAGTAGCCCTGGTGGGCGGCGGCAGCAACCCGCGCCCGGGCGAGATCTCCATGGCCATAACGGCGTGCTGTTCCTCGACGAGCTGCCGGAGTTTGACCGCGACGTGCTGGAAGTGTTGCGCGAACCGCTGGAGTCGGGTCGCATCACCATCTCGCGCGCCGCGCGTCAGGCCGAGTTCCCCGCGCGATTCCAGCTCGTGGCGGCGATGAATCCCTGTCCCTGCGGCTTTCTGGGACACTATCGGGCGATGCCACTGCACGCCAGACGCAGGTCGCCAGCTACCGCCGCAAGATCTCGGGGCCGTTGCTCGACCGCATCGACTCGGCGTCGAGGTGCCGGCAGTGAGGTCGGCGCTTGCCCACGGGCGCTCCGGATGGCCGGCGCGGCCGCCGGCGGCGGCGGCAGCGCATTCGTATGCGTGGCGTCGCGGCGCCGCGAGCGGCAACTCGCGCGCCAGGGCAAGCCAACGCGCTGCTCTCCCCACGCGAGATCGACGAGCACGCGCGCCGGATGCCGCCGGCGGGGCAGGTGCTCGAGCAGGCGATGGCCGGCTAGGGCTGTCTGCGCGCGGATATCACCGGGTGCTGAAGGTGGCGCGCACGATCGCGGATCTCGCGGGTGTCGAGGCGATCACCGCCGCGCACGTCGCGGAGGCGGTGGGCTACCGCCGGATGGATCGGTCGTGACGGCCCGAGCGTGACGCCGCCAGCACGCACGGGCGCCCCGTTCGCCGCGGCGCCCGGTGGCCTCCCGCGGACGGGCGTCGCGTTCAGGCCCCGACATCCGGGTCGCGGCCCAGCGGCCGCAACCCCCGCGCCACCGCGGGCAGCGCCGCGCGGTCGAGCTTGCCCGCGCCGGTCTGCGGCAGCCGGTCGACGTAGCAGATGCGCCGCGGCCGCTTGTGTGGCGCGAGCCGCCGGTTGACGTAGTCGAGCAGCGCAGCGTCCGGCGGCGGCGCACTCTCGGCGACGAGCGCCGCGGCGACGGTCTGCCCCCACACCTCGTCGGGCACGCCGAACACGCCGGCGGCGGCGATCCCCGGAAACGCCTCCAGCACGCGCTCGATCTCGGCCGGGTACGCGTTCTCGCCGCCGGTGACGATCAGGTCGGCGCGCCGCGCGTGCAGCTGCAGGCAGCCGCGGTCGTCGATGGCGCCGAGGTCGCCGGTGTCGAACCACGCGCCGGGAGCGAGCGGCGGCTCGTTCCAGTAGCCCGCCATCACGACGGGGCCGCGGACTTCGATGCGCCCGCCGGCCACCCGCAGGTCGATGCCGGGCAGCGGCACGCCGGCGCCCCAATCGGCAGCGGCGTAGCGCCCGGCGTAGGGCGTGGCGGCGACCTGCGAGCAGGTCTCGGTGCAGCCGTAGGTCACGACGATCGGCAGCGCGCGCCCGGCCGCGCGCCGCAGCAGCGCCGGCGGCGCCGCGGCGCCGCCGACCAGCAGCGCGCGCAGCGGCGCCGGCGCGGTCCAGCCCGGATGGAGGTCGAGCACGCAGGCGAGCATCGTCGGCACCACCGAGGCGAGCGTGATCCGCTGCCCGGCGATCCAGTCCGGGAACGCGGCCGCGTCGAACGCCGGGGCCAGCGCGACGCAGCGGCGCGCGGCGAGGCTGCGGGTGACGATCGACAGGCCGCCGATGCGGGCGAGGGGCATGCACAGCAGCCAGCAGTCGTCGTCCGCCCAGCCGAGGTTCGCGGCCGAGGCTTGCGCGGAGGCGACCAGCCCGGCGCGCGTCAGCACCGCGCCGCGCGGCGCGCCGGTGGTGCCCGACGTGAACAGGATCGCCGCGGCGTCCGGCGGCGGCGGCCCCGCGCGCGCGGCCGCCGCGTCGAGCTCGGCGCGCTCGGGCGCGGTGAGGCGCGGGTGGACGAGCAGCGCCGGCACGCGCAATTCCAGCAGCGCGTAGAGCGTGACGACGACGTCGAGCGTGTTGCTTCCCACCACCGGGAACGGCACTCCGGGCGTCGCCTCGCGGGAGAGCGTGGCGAGGCGGGCCTTGCGTCAGCGCCGCGAGCTCGGCGAAGGTGTAGACGCGATCGCCGGCGCGCAAGCCCGGCGCGCCGCCCGCGTCGCGCGCGGCGGCGAGGATCGACAGCGGCTCGCTCATCGCTGTGGCCCCCTGGGCGGCGCGGCGCGTGACCGTCGCGGTGGCGCCCGCCGGTCCGGGTCATCGGCGCCGCGCGCCCCGCGTCAGGGCAGCCGCTTGAACTTGCTGAAGTCGGGCTTGCGCTTCTCCAGGTAGGCGTCCTTGCCTTCCCTGCCCTCTTCGCTCAGGTAGTAGAGCAGCGTCGCGTTGCCGGCGAGCTCCTGCAGGCCGGCCTGGCCGTCGCAGTCGGCGTTGAGCGCGGCCTTGAGGCAGCGCAGCGCGATCGGGCTGTTGGCGAGCATCTCGCGGCACCACTGCACCGTCTCCTCCTCGAGCCGCTCGTAGCGGCACGACGCTGTTGACGAGCCCCATCTCCAGGGCCTGCTGCGCGTCGTACTGCCGGCACAGGAACCAGATCTCGCGCGCCTTCTTCTGGCCGACGATGCGCGCCAGGTACGACGCGCCGTAGCCGCCGTCGAAGCTGCCGACCTTGGGTCCGGTCTGGCCGAAGCGCGCGTTGTCGGCGGCGATGGTCAGGTCGCAGATCAGGTGCAGCACGTGCCCGCCGCCGATCGCGTAGCCGGCGACCATCGCCACCACGGGCTTGGGCAGCGTGCGGATCTGGCGCTGCAGGTCGAGCACGTTGAGGCGCGGGACGCCGTCGCCGCCGACGTAGCCGGCGTCGCCGCGCACGCGCTGGTCGCCGCCGGAGCAGAACGCGTCGCGGCCCTGCCCGGTGAGGATGATCACGCCGACGTCGGGATCGTCACGGGCGTCGGTGAACGCCGCCTGCATCTCGTCGACCGTCTGCGGGCGGAACGCGTTGCGCACCTCGGGCCGGTTGATGGTGATCTTGGCGATGCCCTCGGCCGCCTTGGCGTAGACGATGTCGGCGTAGCCGGCGACCGCTTTCCAGGCCGGCACGGGCGGTGGAGACTTGGCGGGCATCGGGCGCTCCGTGGTCAGTCGATCTTGGCGCCGGCCTGGCGGACGACTCGCGCCCACTTCTCGGCTTCGGTCTTGATGTGGCGCGCGAGCGCCTCCGGCGATCCCGGCACGGCCTGCGCGCCGCGCGCCAGCAACGCTTCCCTGAGCTTCGGATCGTCGAGCGCCTGGCGGATCGCCGCGTTCAGCCGGTCGATGATCGGCGCGGGCGTGCCGGCCGGCGCGAAGATGCCGTCCCAGGCGCTGACGTCGTACCCGGGCAGGCCCGATTCGGCGATCGTCGGGTACTCGGGCGCGGCGGGATAGCGGTGCGCGGTGGACACGGCGAGACCGCGGACCTTGCCGCCCTGCACCAGCGGGAAGGCATTGGGCATCACGTCGATCATCATCTGCACCTGCCCGGACGATGACCCCCAGCGCGGCCGCCGCGCCGCCGCGGTAGGGCACGTGGACGATGTCTATCCCGGCCATGGTGCGGAAGAGGTCGCCCGCGAGATGCGAGGTCGTGCCGTTGCCGGACGAGGCGAAGTTCACCTTGCCGGGGTTGGCCTTGGCGTAGCGCGATCAGCGCCTCGACGGAGTTCGGCGGAAAGTCGTTGTTCACGAAAAGCATCGCGGCGATCAGCGTCATCCGCGACACCGGCGCGAAATCCTTGACCGGGTCGAAGCGCAAGTTGGAATACAGGCTCTGGTTGATCGCGTGCGTGCCGTTGGTGCCGTAGAGCAGCGTGTAGCCGTCCGGCGCGGCGTGGGCGACGTATTCGGCGCCGACGTTGCCGCCGGCGCCGCCCTTGTTGTCGATGACGATGGTGGCGCCCAGCGCCTGCTCGACCTTCGGCATGATCATGCGCGCCAGCGTGTCGGCGCCGCCGCCGGCGGGGAACGGAACCACCAGCCGGATCGGACGGTCGGGATATTGCGCGGCGGCGGGCGGCGCGAACACGGCGGCGCCGGCGAGCAGGGCGCACCGAGCCGTGGCCAGACGCGCGAGATCAGGGCGCGCCGAGCCATGACGAGAGGCGCGAGAGCAGGCGTTGGCATCGGGTCCTCGCGGCGGGCAGGGCGAAACGGCAAATTATACGCGGCGGCGGGCAGGCGATCTTGATCCCGGTCACGCCGGCCGCGCCCCGTGCCGCACCATGGGCGTCGACGCCGGCGGCGCACGCGGCGGCAATCCGCCGGCGGCGCGCGGTCCCGTTAAGATGGGCGTCTTGCCACCCCGCCTGCGCCTTCCGGAGGCCATGCGATGCACGCGCCCTACCTCGCCCACGTTCGCGCGACGCTCGAGCGGTCCGCGCCGACGGCTTCCACAAGACCGAGCGGGTGATCCGCAGCCCGCAGGCGCCGCGCCTGACGCTCGCCGACGGGCGCGAGGTGGTCAACTTCTGCGCCAACAACTACCTGGGGCTCGCCGACGATCCGCGGCTGGTGCAGGCGGCGATCGAGGGCCTCGACCGCTACGGCTTCGGCATGGCGTCGGTGCGCTTCATCTGCGGCACCCAGACGGTGCACAAGACACTCGAGGACGCGCTGGCGGCGTTCCTCGGCACCGAGGACGCGATTCTCTACGTCAGCTGCTTCGACGCCAACGGCGGCCTGTTCGAGACGCTGCTCGCCGAGGAGGACGCGATCATCAGCGACGCGCTGAACCACGCCAGCATCATCGACGGCATCCGCCTGTGCAAGGCGCAGCGCTACCGCTACCGCAACAACGACATGGCGGACCTCGAGGCGAAGCTCATCGAGGCCGACGCCGCCGGTGCGCGCTTCAAGCTGATCGCCACCGACGGCGTGTTCTCGATGGACGGCGATCGTCGCCGACCTGCCGGCGATCTGCGACCTGGCCGAGCGCTACGGCGCGCTGACGATGGTCGACGACTCGCACGCGGTCGGCTTCATCGGCGAGGCGCGGCCGCGGCACGCCGGAGGCCTGCGGCGTGGACGGGCGCGTCGACATCCTGACCGGAACGCTGGGCAAGGCGCTGGGCGGCGCCTCCGGCGGCTACACCGCGGGACCGCGCGAGATCGTCGACTTGCTGCGGCAGCGCTCGCGCCCCTATCTGTTCTCCAACACCCTCGCGCCGGCCATCGCCGCGGCGTCGCTGCGGGTGCTGGAGCTGCTGCGCGGCGGCGAGGGCGCGCTGCTGCGGCGCCGGGTGCGCGACAATGGCGAGCACTTCCGGCGCGAGATGGCGGCGCTGGGCTTCACGCTGGTTCCCGGCGCGCACCCGATCATCCCGGTGATGCTGGGCGACGCGGCGCTGGCCGACACGGATGGCCGAACGCGCTGCTCGACGAGGGCATCTACGTCATCGGCTTCTCCTACCCGGTCGTGCCGAAGGGCAGGCGCGCATCCGCACCCAGATGAGCGCCGCGCACACGCGCGGACGACATCGACGCGGGCCATGGCGGCATTCGCGCAAGGTGGGCCGGGCGCTGGGCGCGATCGCGTAACGCATAGCAGACGGGTCACAGGACATGAGAGCACTCGCCAAACTCGAGCCCGCGCCGGGCCTCACGCTCACCCGCGTGAAGAAGCCCGAGGTCGGCCACAACGACGTGCTGATCCGGATCCGCAAGACGGCGATCTGCGGCACCGACATCCACATCTGGAAGTGGGACGACTGGGCGCAGAAGACCATTCCCGTGCCGATGCACGTCGGCCACGAGTACGTCGGCGAGATCGTCGAGATCGGCCAGGAGGTGCGCGGCTTCGCCATCGGCGATCGCGTCTCCGGCGAGGGGCACATCACCTGCGGCTTCTGCCGCAACTGCCGCGCCGGGCGCCGGCACCTGTGCCGCAACACCGTCGGCGTCGGCGTCAACCGCGCCGGGCGCGTTCGCCGAGTACCTGGTGATCCCCGCCTTCAACGCGTTCAGGATTCCCGACGACATCTCCGACGAGCTGGCGTCGATCTTCGACCCCTTCGGCAACGCCGCGCACACCGCGCTGTCGTTCGACCTCGTCGGCGAGGACGTGCTGATCACCGGCGCGGGCCCGATCGGCATCATGGCGGCGGCGATCGCGCGCCACGTCGGCGCGCGGCACGTCGTCATCACCGACGTCAACGACTACCGGCTCGACCTCGCGCGGAAGATGGGCGCCACCCGCGCGCTCAACGTCGAGCGCGAGAGCCTGCGCGACGCGATGACCGGAGCTCGGCATGACCGAGGGCTTCGACGTCGGCCTCGAGATGTCCGGCGCGCCGCGAGGCGTTCGCCGGCATGCTGGAGGTCATGAACCACGGCGGCAAGGTGGCGCTGCTCGGCATCCCGCCGCCGAACATGCCGATCGACTGGAACCAGGTGATCTTCAAGGGGCTCGAGATCAAGGGCATCTACGGCCGCGAGATGTTCGAGACCTGGTACAAGATGGTGGCGATGCTGCAGAGCGGGCTCGACCTCTCGCCCGTCATCACCCACCGCTTCCCGGTCGACGACTACCAGGCCGGCTTCGCGGCGATGCTCTCCGGCAACAGCCGGCAAGGTGATCCTCGACTGGGCGGCGTGAATCGCGGCGGAAATGGGGTCAGGTCCAATTTCCCGGACGGGAAATTGGACCTGACCCCATTTCCCGCCCGGCTACGCACTGCCTGGGCGGCTTGCCTCGCGAATGTTGCACTGCGGTAGAATCCACGGTCCGATGAACGCGCCGACCGAGACCTTTCCGGATGTCGCCGCCCCGCCGGCCGCGGCGCCGCGGCTGCGCGAGATTCCGTACAACTACACGTCGTTCTCCGACCGCGAGATCGTCATCCGCCTGCTCGGGCGCGAGATGTGGCAGCTGCTGGGCGAGCTGCGCGGCGAGCGGCGCACCGGACGCTCGGCGCGGATGCTCTTCGAGGTGCTGGGCGACATCTGGGTCGTCGAGCGCAACCCGTACCTGCAGGACGACCTGCTCGACAATCCGAAGCGGCGCCAGGCGCTGGTCGACGCGCTGCGCCACCGGCTCTCCGAGATCGACAAGCGCCGGACCGCGCACGCCGGCGCGGGGGGCGCGGCGGCGACGGAACCGGCGGCGGTCGCCGCACTGCTCGGCGCCCGCGGGCGGCGCACCGGAAGCCAACGGCGAGGCCGAGCGCGACGCCAAGGTCGCGCGGCTGATCGACGCGGCGCGCGCCGCGGTCGACCGCTTCGCGGCGTCGTTCGCCGAGACCGCGGCGCTGCGGCGCCGTGTGGTGCGCACGCTCGCGCGCCACACGGCGAAGGACAACATCGCCTTCGACGGTCTCGCGCGCGTCGCGCACGTCACCGACGCCACCGACTGGCGCGTCGAGTACCCGTTCGTGGTGCTGACGCCGGACACCGAGGACGAGGTCCGCGCGCTGGTCGAGGGCTGCATCGAGCTCGGCCTCACCATCATCCCGCGCGGCGGCGGCACCGGCTACACCGGCGGCGCGATCCCGCTCGATCCGCGCTCGGCGGTGATCAACACCGAGAAGCTCGAGCGGCTGTCGGCGATCGAGCGCACCGTGCTGCCGGGCGGCGCCGGGCCGGTCGCGACGATCGAGGCCGGCGCGGGGGTCGTCACCCGGCGGGTGATGGACGCCGCCGACGCCGCGGGCCTGGTCTTCGCGGTCGATCCCACCTCCGCCGACGCGTCGTGCATCGGCGGCAACGTCGCCATGAACGCCGGCGGCAAGAAGGCGGTGCTGTGGGGCACCGCGCTCGACAACCTGGTGTCGTGGCGGATGGTGACGCCCGACGCCCGCTGGCTCGAGGTGGCGCGGCTGGACCACAACCTGGGCAAGATCCACGACGCGGCGACCGCGACCTTCGAGCTCGCCTGGTACGCCGCCGACGGAAAGACGCGTGGAGCGCCGGGAGACGCTGGCGATCCCCGGCGCGCGCTTCCGCAAGGCCGGCCTCGGCAAGGACGTCACCGACAAGTTCCTCGCCGGGCTGCCGGGCATCCAGAAGGAAGGCTGCGACGGCCTCATCACCTCGGCGCGCTTCGTGCTGCACCGGATGCCGCCGGCGCGTGCGCACGTTCTGCCTCGAGTTCTTCGGCCAGGTGCGCGACTCCGACGCCGGCGATCGTCGAGATCAAGCGCTACGTCGACGCTGGCCGCGCGCGAGCCGGCGGCGCGCGTGCTGCTGGCCGGGCTCGAGCATCTGGACGAGCGCTACGTCAAGGCGGTCGGCTACGCGACCAAGGCCAAGCGCCACGGCCGCCCGAAGATGGTGCTGGTCGGCGACATCGTCGGCGACGGCGACGACGCGGTGGCGAAGGCGGCCTCGGAGGTGGTGCGCATCGCCAACGCCGCGCGGCGCCGAAGGTTTCGTCGCCGTCTCGGCCGACGCGCGGCGCAAGTTCTGGCTCGACCGCGCGCGCACCGCCGCGATCGCGCGCCACACCAACGCGTTCAAGATCAACGAGGACGTGGTGATTCCGCTGCCGCGCCTGGGCGACTACACCGACGGCATCGAGCGCATCAACATCGAGCTCTCGCTCGCCAACAAGCTCGCGCTGTGCGCCGCGCTCGACGACCTGTTCGCCTCGCCCGCGCTGGCGCAGGCGTGGGGCGTGGCCGACGAGGCGCGGCCGGCGCAGGAGAGCATCGACGCCAAGGTCGACGAGGCGCGCGCGCTGGTCGCGGCGACGCCGCGCGCGCTGGCGCGACCTCGCCGAGCGCCTCGACGCGACCTTTCCGGCGCTGCAGGACCACACGGTCGTCGCGTCGTGGAAGACCGAGTTGAAGGCGCCGCTGGACGAGATCTTCGCCGGGCTCGCCTTCCGTCCGGTGCTCGAGCGCTGCACCGCGGTCCACCGCGAGATCCTGAAGGGCCGGGTGTTCGTCGCGCTGCACATGCACGCGGGCGACGGCAACGTGCACACCAACATCCCGGTCAACTCCGACGACTACGCGATGCTGCAACAGGCGAACGCGGCGGTGGCCCGGATCATGGCGCTGGCGCGGCGCCTCGACGGCGTGATCTCCGGCGAGCACGGCATCGGCATCACCAAGCTCGAGTACCTGACCGCGCGACGAGCTGGCGCCGTTCGCCGCGTACAAGGCCCGCGTCGACCCGGGCGGCCGCTTCAACGCCGGCAAGCTCCTCGCCGGCGCCGACCTGTCCAACGCCTACACGCCGAGCTTCGCCTGATCGGGCACGAGAGCCTGATCCTCGAAGCAGCGCGAGATCGGCGGCATCGCCGACTCGATCAAGGACTGCCTGCGCTGCGGCAAGTGCAAGCCGGTGTGCGCGACGCACGTGCCGCGCGCCAACCTGCTGTACTCGCCGCGCAACAAGATCCTCGCGACGTCGCTGCTGATCGAGGCCTTCCTGTACGAGGAGCAGACGCGCCGCGGCGTGGCCGTGCGCCACTTCGACGAGTTCGGCGACGTCGCCGACCACTGCACCGTCTGCCACAAGTGCGAGACGCCCTGCCCGGTCGACATCGACTTCGGCGACGTGTCGATCGCGATGCGCAACCTGCTGCGCGGCAGGGGCAAGAAGAAGTTCAACCCGGCACCGCCGCGGCGATGCTCTTCCTCAACGCGACCGACCCGGCGACGATCAAGCTCGCGCAAGCGTGCGATGATCGACTGGGGCTATCAGGCGCAGCGCGCTCGCGCACGGCGTGGCGCAGGCGCTTCGGCCTGATCGGCGCGCAGACGGCGCACCCGCCGGCCACGACGGGCGCGCCGGCGCTGAAGGCGCAGGTGATCCACTTCGTCAACAAGCCGATGCCCGGCCGGCCTGCCGCAGGCGACCGCGCGCGCGCTGCTCGACATCGAGGACGACGCCGTCGTGCCGATCATCCGCGACCCGGCACGCGCCGGCGAGGATGCCGACGCCGTGTTCTATTTCCCCGGCTGCGGCTCGGAGCGGCTGTTCTCGCAGGTCGGGCTCGCCACGCAGGCGATGCTCTACCACGTCGGCGCGCAGGCCGTGCTGCCGCCCGGCTACCTGTGCTGCGGCTACCCGCAGACGGCCGCCGGCGAGCACGCGCGCGGCCAGAAGATCATCACCGACAACCGGGTGCTGTTCCACCGCGTGGCCAACACGCTCAACTACCTCGACATCCGGACCGTGATCGTGTCCTGCGGCACCTGCATGGACCAGCTCAGAAATACGAGTTCGAGCAGATCTTCCCCGGCTGCCGGCTGCTCGACATCCACGAGTACCTGCTGGAGAAAGGCGTGGTGCTCGACGGCGTCGAGGGCGTGCGCTACATGTACCACGACCCCTGCCACTCGCCGATGAAGACCTACCAGCCGCTCGCCGTGGTCAACGCGCTGATGGGCACGGACGTCGGCGCTGAACGACGCGCTGCTGCGGCGAGTCCGGCACGCTGGCGGTGTCGCGGCCGGACATCGCCACCCAGGTGCGCTTCCGCAAGGAGGAGGAGATGCGCAGCGGCGCGCAGGCGCTGCGCGCGCCGCGGGCGGCGGGCGCTTCGACGGCGAGGTCAAGATCCTCACGTCCTGCCCGTCGTGCCTGCAGGGGCTGTCGCGCTTCGACGCCGACGCCGGCACGCAGGCCGACTACGTCGTCGTCGAGATGGCGAAGCGGATCCTCGGCCCGGACTGGCTGGCCGAGTACGTGGCGCGCGCCAATCGCGGCGGCATCGAGCGCGTCCTCGTCTGAACCCGCAGCACCGCGCTCGGGGTCAGCGCGCCGGCGCGAGCGCGGGGGCGGACGGCGGCGCGACGATGCCCGGCGCGCTCGCGCAGCACAGCGACGCGGCAAACACCGCTTCGGGCGAAGGCGGCGCGTCGTAGAGCAGGAACGGTGCGCCGACCGCGACGGCGAGCACGAGCCCCACGATCACGACGGCAGCGCGTGCGGCGAGGCGGCCGATGATGCTGGTGCGGTCTTCGGTCATGACAGGCTCCCGGCAGGCGCCGCGCACGCTGGCGGCGGCACCCGAAAAGGACCCGGCGGCGACGTCCGGCCGGGGAACCGGACGCGCCGCGCGGGGTGGAGGAAGGCGATTCGCGCCGGCGTGGGCGCGGGAGTTTTCCGGAGTCATGTGCCAGAGGTTCATGCACTCACGATACCGCGTGGGCGACGCGGCGGCAGCGGAGCATTCGGCCCGGCGCGTGCGGAATATTCACGTTCCGGGCGGTGTCAGGGATGCCGCGCGTGTGCGGCCGGCCGGGTCATGGCGAGGGCGTGCTTTGTGCTATAAATGGCGCGCAGGCGTGGCGCGGGGGATCGCGATCCGGCCGCCACGAGACCCTCAGGGTGGACGATGCACGGGCACCCGATGACCGATCCACACCTCGATCCCAATACCGCGGACGCCGACGGTGCCGCGGCCCCCGCGGAACTTCCGCCGCCGCGGTTCGTCGACGCCGAAGGCGCCGCGCGCTGGGTCCGGTCGCTGCCGGTCGACGACGTCGGCGCCGCCCGCGCCCAGGTCGTCGAGCAGCTCGACGCTCTCGCGGCCGCGGAGCTGCCTCCGCGCGAGCGCGCCCGCATCGCCGAGGTGCTGCGCCAGGAGGTCGCCTACCTGCACACCGAGCTCGCGCGTCGCTACGCCGGCAAGCCGCAGCCGGCGGCCGAGCGCGACCGCGAGCCGGCCGAGCAGGCGATCGCGCTGTGGCAGGCGATGTGGGAACAGTATTCGGCGTGCCTGAAGCCGCTGCTCGAGGGCGAGCCGGCGCTGGCCAACGTCAGGGCCAAGCTGCTGCAGCGCGGGCTCTACGTCGGCAAGCAGCTGGTGCTGGTCCACGGCCTCGCGCGGCGGCTGCCGCCGCCGGCGCTGTGGCTGGAGCTGCACGCGTATTACCGGCTGGTGGAGATGCTCGCCTGCGAGGCCGAGGCGGTGTCCGATCCACTGCTGCCGAACGGCGTGGGCATCTCCTGCTACTCGACGTACAGCCATGCGCTGCTGCTGGGGCTCGCCGATCCCTGCGCGATGTCGATCAAGCAGATCCAGATTGCCGACCGCTGGCTCGAGATGTGGGCGCGGAAGGTGCACCCGGTCCCGGTGAAGCGCGACACCGAAGGCCCGGTGATCCTCGTCGACCTCGATGCCGCGGCGGGCGCGACGCTCGCGGCGGCGGCGCCCGGCGACCCGGCCGTGTCGCTGCGCTTTGCCTACAGCGACAAGCTCGCGACCAGTGTGCGCGGCCGGCTGAAGCGGCTGCAGACAGGCGCCAATCCGGCGGAGCTGCAGCTCGGCCACGACTGCAGCGTGGGGCAGTGCACGACGCTGCTTTCGTACCTCGACTGGCGCTGGTACCAGCCGCCGCGCGAGGCCGCGCCACCGGCGCCGACCGCGCCGGCGCTGTGCGCGGGCGGGCTCGATGGCGCGTACTTTCGCGTCGGCGGGCGCAGCTTCGACCGCCGCGGTCCGCTGCGCCCTTTCGGCCCGCAGTCCGTCCGGCACCTGGCGACGCTGGACGCGCTTTCCGACTACGATCGCGGCCGCGATCAGGCCGAACGGGCCTGGCCCTGGGAGCGCTGGGAAGGCGCCGCCGACGGGCGCGAGGCGACGCTCACGCGGCGCGAAGCCGCGCGCTACCGCTGGCATCTGGAGCAGCTCGTCGTCGTCGACGACGGCGAGCGCCTGCAGGCGGGCTACGTGACGCGGGTCGCGCTCGGCGCCGACGATGCCCTCGCGCTCGCACTGCGGCTGTGGTCCGGGGTGCCGAAGGCGCTCGCGCTGCGCCCGGTGGCGGGGTCGCTGGCCGAGGAGCCGCCGTTGCCCGCGCTGCTGCTGGCCGAGACGCCCGACGAGAAGCCGTGCCTGATCCTGCCGCCGCGCTCGTTCAACCCGAGCCGCGTGCTGCGCGCCGACGACGCCGGACCCGCGCGCCGCTACCGCCTGACGCGCCTGCTGCAGCGGGGCGCGGATTTCGAGCGCATCGCGTTCGAGCTGCAGCGATGAGCAACCGTCTCGCGCGCGCGACCAGCCCGTACCTGCTGCAGCACGCCGACAACCCGGTCGACTGGTATCCGTGGGGCGCCGAGGCGCTGGAGCGCGCGCGGCGCGAGGACCGGCCGCTGCTGCTGTCGATCGGCTATTCGGCCTGCCACTGGTGCCATGTGATGGCGCACGAGTCGTTCGAGGACCCCGACGTCGCCGCGGTGATGAACGCGCTGTTCGTCAACGTCAAGGTCGACCGCGAGGAACGGCCGGATCTCGACCAGATCTACCAGGCGGCGCACGCGCTGCTCGCGCGCCGCGCCGGCGGCTGGCCGCTGACGATGTTCCTCACGCCGGCCGGCGAGCCGTTCTACGGGGGCACGTATTTCCCGAAGCACGCCCGCCACGGGTTGCCCGGATTCATCGATCTCCTGCCGCGGGTCGCCGCCGCATATCGCGAGCAGGGCGCTGCCATCGCCGAGCAGAGCGCGCGGCTTACCGAAGCGCTGGCGAGCATCGAGCCGCGGCCCGCGTCCGGCGACGGTGCGCTCGACGCGCTGCCGGCGGGCGCGCCGGCGCAGGCGCTCGCCGGCCTGAAGCGCAGCTTCGACCCCGTGCATGGCGGCTTCGGCACGGCGCCCAAGTTCCCGCACCCGGCGGAGCTCGAGTTCTGCCTGCGCCAGCACGCGCTGCGGCGCGACGGCGAGGCGCTGCACGTGGTGCGGCACACGCTGGCGCGAATGGCCGCCGGCGGCATCCACGACCAGCTGGGCGGCGGCTTCTGCCGCTACAGCGTCGACGGCGAATGGAGCATCCCGCACTTCGAGAAGATGCTCTACGACAACGGCCCGCTGCTCGGGCTCTACGCCGACCTCGCGCGCATCACCGGCGCCGCGGAGTTCGCGGAAGTCGCCCGCGGGATCGTCGGCTGGATGACGCGCGAGATGCGCGCGGCGGACGGCGCGTTCTGGTCGAGCCTCGACGCCGACAGCGAAGGCGAGGAAGGCAGGTTCTACGTGTGGACGGCCGACGAAGTCCGCGCGCTGCTGCCCGCCGACGCGTATGCGGTCGCGGCGCCGCACTACGGGCTCGACGGCCCGCCGAATTTCGAAGGCCGGGCGTGGAACCTGCGGGTGGTCGTCGCGCTGGACGACGTCGCCGCGCGGGTGTCGATTCCGCCCGCGGAGGCCGGGCGGAGGCTGGGCGCGGCGAAGGCGACGCTGCTCGCGGCGCGCGGGCGCCGCGTGCGGCCGGGGCTGGACGACAAGATCCTGACGGCGTGGAATGCGCTGGCGATCGCGGGGCTCGCCCGGGCCGCGCGCGCGCTGGCGCAGCCGGCCTGGGCCGAGCTCGCCTTCGCCGCCGTCGACGCGCTGCGCGCCACGGCCTGGCGCGACGGCCGGCTGCTCGCGACGCGCAAGGACAACCGCGCGCACCTCAACGCGTATCTCGACGATCACGCCTTCCTGCTCGCGGCGCTGCTCGAGCTGATGCAGACGCGATTCCGGGCGCAGGACTACGCGTGGGCGGGCGAGCTCGCGGACGTGCTGCTCGACGCCTTCGAGGACCGCGCGCAGGGCGGCTTCTTCTTCACCCGCCACGACCACGAGCGGCTGATTCACCGGCCGAAGCCCGGGCACGACAACGCCACGCCCTCGGGCAACGGCGTGGCCGCGCAGGCGTTGATCGCCCTCGGGCATCTGCGCGGCGAGCCGAGACTGGTCGCGGCGGCCGAGCGCACGCTGCACCTGTTCGCGGCGGCGCTTGGCGAGTCGCCGGGCGGGTATTCGACGCTGCTCGCCGCGCTCGAGGATGCGCTGGCGCCGCCGGCGTCGGTGCTCCTGGCGGGCGACGCGCTCGAGTGCGCGGCATGGCAACGCGCGCTGGAAACCGCCTACCGGCCGACGACGCGCATCTTCAACCTCGCCGGCGGCGAGGTTCCGGCCGCGCTGGTGAAGGGACCCGTCGCGGCCGGTCGCGCGACGGCCTGGGTATGTCAGGGAACGCACTGCCTGCCCGCGATCCACGACCTCCCCGCGCTGCTCGCGGTGCTGGACGGCGCCGGCTGATCCGCCGCCGTCAACGCGGCCGCCGCGCCGCGCGTTGGAACATGTGAAACCGCGGACAGGCGGAGCTCCCGCGCGCCCGCAGACTCGAGGTGGTCAACGCCATCGCCTTGCGGTACGATTGCAGGTTCCCTTCCGCATCGCCCCATCACTTACGGAGAAATCATGAAACTGACGTTCGCCATTCTTGCCGCCGGCATCCTTGCTGCCGGCACCGCCCAGGCCCAGGACGCGAAGGCACTGCTGCAGAAGCACGGCTGCCTCGCCTGCCACGCGATCGACAAGAAGGTCGTCGGTCCGGCGTACGACGACGTCGCCGCGAAGTACAAGGGCGACGCCGGCGCCGCGGCCAAGCTGGAGGCGAAGGTGAAGGCCGGCGGCTCGGGCGTCTGGGGCCCGATCCCGATGCCGCCGAACCCGGGGGTGTCGGATGCCGACCTGAAGACGATGATCACCTACATCCTGTCGCTGAAGAAGTAGCCCGGATTGACGTAACCCGGGTTGCAGCGAAATGGGGTCAGGTCCAATTTTGCGAACGCAAAATTGGACCTGACCCCATTTCGCTCGGCTTTGACAGGACATTGCCGCGCCGGTAACCTTCGATAGTCCGTGCAGGAGAGCGTGGTCCGGGCCGCGAGGCCGGGGGCCGCCGCCGAAGGCGCAATTCCTGCAACCGCTCAGGCACCAAGGGCTGCGCGGACGTAGGCGCAATCTGGAGAGCGGCCGCGCGCTGCCGGTGACGGCGGCGCAGGCGGTCCACCGAAGGGGCACCCGGTGCAAACCGGCGCGAAATGCGCCACGCACCGCAATCTCTCAGGTAAAAGGACAGACAGGGCGAAGCGGCATCCCCGCCTTCGCCTTTTTGTCGTTCGGCTCCCGGGAGGCAGCGCATGCGCAAGCAAACCCCACTCAACGCCGGCCACCGCGCCGCCGGCGCCCGGATGGTCGACTTCGGCGGCTGGGACATGCCGGTCAGCTACGGCTCGCAGATCGAGGAGCACCACGCGGTGCGCAACGACGCCGGCATGTTCGACGTCTCGCACATGCGGGTGGTCGATCTCGCCGGCGAGGGCGCGCGCGCCTTCCTGCGCCACGCGCTCGCCAACAACGTCGACAAGCTGCAGCTCCCGGGCAAGGCACTGTACTCGTGCCTGCTGCGCGACGACGGCGGCGTCATCGACGACCTGATCGTCTACTTCCTGCGCGAGGACTTCTTCCGCCTGGTCGTCAACGCCGGCACCGCCGACAAGGACATCGCGCGTTTGCGCGAGCTGATCGCGGCGCGTGCGCCCGAGCTCGTGCTCACGCCGCGCACCGACCTCGCGATGATCGCGGTGCAGGGCCCCAATGCCCGGGGCAAGGTGTGGCGGGCGCTTCCCGGCAGCGAAACCGCGAGCGCCGCGCTGAAGCCGTTCATGGGCGCGGCGATGGGCGACGCGTTCATCGCCCGCACCGGCTACACCGGCGAGGACGGCTTCGAGCTGATGATCCCGGCGCCGCAGGCCGCCGCGCTGTGGGACGCGCTGGCGGCGGCGGGCGTGCGGCCCTGCGGACTCGGCGCGCGCGACACGCTGCGGCTGGAGGCCGGGATGAACCTGTACGGGCAGGACATGGACGAGACCGTCGGCCCGCTGGAATCCGGGCTCGGCTGGACCGTCGACCTCGCCAGCGCGCGCGATTTCGCCGGCAAGGCGGCATTGCTCGCCAACCCGCCGACCCGCCAGCTCACCGGGCTGCGTGCTCGTCGACAAGGGCGGCGTGCTGCGCGCGCACCAGGCCGTGCGCACGGCGCGCGGCGACGGCGAGATCACCAGCGGCACGTTCAGCCCGACGCTCAAGGAGTCGATCGCGCTCGCGCGGCTGCCCGCGGGCATCGCGCCCGGCGACACCGTGCGCGTGGCGGTCCGCGACCGCGAGCTGACCGCGCGCGTGGTCAGGCCGCCGTTCGCGCGCCACGGCAAGGCGCTCGTCGCCTGATCCGCCCCCGCCCGTTTTCCCCGTCCAACAGGAGCTCGCATGAACGTACCGCAGGAGTTGAGATACACGGCCAGCCACGAGTGGGTGAGGAGCGAGGCGGACGGCACGGTGACGGTCGGCGTCACCGACCACGCGCAGGAGGCGCTGGGCGACCTCGTCTACGTCGAGCTCCCGGCCGTCGGCCGCGTCGTCGCCGCCGGCGAGGCCTGCGCCGTCGTCGAATCGGTGAAGGCGGCCTCCGACATCTACGCGCCGGTCGCCGGCGAGGTCACGGCGGTGAACGCCGACCTGCCGGGAACCCCCGAGCTCGTCAACCAGGATGCCTACGCGGCCTGGCTGTTCAAGCTGAAGCCCGCCGACGCCGGCGCCGCCGGCAAGCTGCTCGACGCCGCCGCGTACACGGCGACGATCGGCGAGGCGTGAAGCCCGCCACCATCCGCACGCCGCCCGCGCGCCGCACCGCGCCCGGCCCGAGGCCATCGCCATGAACGACTCGAAGCCCGCCCCCGCCCTCGCAGCCGGCGCGCCGCTGTCCGCGCTGGAGCAGACCGACGCGTTCGGCGCCCGCCACATCGGCACCACGACCGCCGATCAGGCCGCGATGCTGGCGGCGCTGGGCTTCGTGTCGCGCGCGGCGCTGATCGACGCCGTCGTCCCGGCCTCTATCCGCCGCGCTCGCGCGCTCGCGCTGCCGGGGCCGGTCCCCGAGACCGAGGCGCTCGCGCGCCTGAAGGCCATCGCGGGGAAGAACCGGGTGCACAAGTCCTTCATCGGGCAGGGGTACTACGGCACGCACACGCCCGGCGTCATCGCCCGCAACATCCTCGAGAACCCGGCGTGGTACACGGCGTACACGCCCTACCAGCCGGAGATCTCGCAGGGCCGGCTGGAGGCGCTGATCAATTTCCAGACGATGGTCTGCGATCTTTCGGGCATGGCGATCGCCAACGCGTCGATGCTCGACGAGGCGACGGCGGCGGCCGAGGCGATGACGCTGTGCCTGCGGATGAGCCGCGGCGGCGGCCGGCGCTTCTTCGTCGCCGACGACGTGTTCGCGCAGACGACCGACGTCGTGCGCACGCGCGCGGCGCCGCTGGGCATCGAGGTCGTGACCGGTTCCGCCGCCGACGCGGCGGCGGCGGGCGCCTTCGCCGTGCTGCTGCAGTACCCCGGCGCCGACGGCGAGGTCCGTGACCACCGCGACCTCGCGGCCGCGGTGCACGCGGCGGGCGGCTTCGTCGTCGTCGCCGCCGACGTCCTGGCGCTGACGCTGCTCGCCCCGCCCGGCGAATGGGGCGCGGACGTGGTCGTCGGCTCGACGCAGCGCTTCGGCGTGCCGATGGGCTACGGGGGTCCCCACGCCGGCTACCTCGCCACGCGCGACGAGTTCAAGCGCTCGATGCCCGGGCGGCTGGTCGGCGTCACCGTCGACGCCGACGGCGGCCCGGCGTACCGCCTCGCGCTGCAGACGCGCGAGCAGCACATCCGCCGCGAGAAGGCGACGTCGAACATCTGCACCGCGCAGGTGCTGCTGGCGGTGATGGCGAGCATGTACGCGGTCTACCACGGCGCCGAGGGCCTGACGACGATCGCGCGCCGCGTCCACCGGCTCGCCTGCATCCTGAAGGCGGGCCTCGAGCGGCTGGGATTCGTCGTGCCGACCGCGCAGTTCTTCGACACCATCACCGTCGCGACCGGCGACCTGACGACGGCGATCGGCGAGGAAGGCGAGCGCCGCGGCGTCAACTTCCGGCAGGTCGACGCGGGCGCGCTGGGCCTGTCCCTGGACGAGACGACGACCCGCGCCGACGTCGAACTCGTGTGGAGCATCTTCGCCGGCGCCGACGCGCCGTTCACCGTCGCCGGGCTGGACGCCGAGACCGCGGACGCGCTGCCGCCGCCGCTGCTGCGCACTTCGCCGTTCCTCACCCACCCGACGTTCCGCCGCTACCGCTGCGAGACGGACATGCTGCGCTACCTGCGCCGCCTCGCCGACCGCGACATCGCGCTCGACCGCGCGATGATTCCGCTGGGCTCGTGCACGATGAAGCTCAACGCGACGGCCGAGATGATCCCGGTGACGTGGCCGGAGTTCGCGAACCTGCACCCGTTCGCGCCGGCGGACCAGGCGCAGGGCTACCACGAGCTCGCCGCGGACCTCGAGCGGATGCTGTGCGCGATCACCGGCTACGCCGCCGTCTCGCTGCAGCCGAACGCCGGCTCGCAGGGCGAGTACGCGGGCCTGCTCGCGATCAGGGCCTACCACGCGAGCCGGGGCGAGGCGCACCGCGACGTCTGCCTGATCCCCGCCTCGGCGCACGGCACCAACCCGGCGTCGGCGCAGATGGCCGGGATGCAGGTCGTCGTCGTCGCCTGCGACGGCGACGGCAACGTCGACCTCGCCGACCTCGAGGCCAAGGCCCGCGCGCACAGCACGAAGCTGGCGGCGATCATGGTGACGTATCCGTCGACGCACGGCGTGTTCGAGGCCGGCATCCGGCGCGTCTGCGAGATCGTCCACGAGCACGGCGGCCAGGTCTACGTCGACGGCGCCAACCTCAATGCGCTGGTCGGCCTCGCGGCGCCGGGCGAGTTCGGCGCCGACGTCTCGCACCTCAACCTGCACAAGACCTTCTGCATCCCACACGGCGGCGGCGGCCCCGGCGTGGGCCCGATCGGCGTCGGCGCGCATCTCGCGCCGTTCCTGCCGGGCCACCGCTGCTGGCCGGGCCCGGAGGGCGCGGCGCCCGCCGGGCCCCCGGTGGCCGCGGCGCCGTACGGCAGCGCGTCGATCCTGCCGATCTCGTGGATGTACATCACGATGATGGGCGGCACCGGCCTCACGCAGGCGACCGAGGCCGCGATCCTCGCCGCCAACTACGTCGCCCGGCGCCTCGCCGACCACTACCCGGTGCTCTACGCCGGCCCCGGCGGCCTGGTCGCGCACGAGTGCATCCTCGACCTGCGGCCGCTGAAGGACACCGCCGACGTCGCCGTCGACGACGTCGCCAAGCGGCTGATGGACTACGGCTTCCATGCGCCGACGATGAGCTTCCCGGTGGCCGGCACGCTGATGGTCGAGCCGACCGAGTCCGAGCCCAAGGGCGAGCTCGACCGCTTCGTCGACGCGATGATCGCGATTCGCGCCGAGATCGGCGCCGTGGCCGCCGGGACGATGGACCGCAGCGACAACCCGCTGAAGCACGCGCCGCACACCGCGGCGGCGGTCACCGCCGACGAGTGGACGCACGCCTACCGGCGCGAGGTCGCGGCGTACCCGCTGGCGTCGCTGCGCGCGAACAAGTACTGGCCCCCGGTGGCGCGGGTGGACAACGTCTACGGCGACCGGCACCTGTTCTGCAGCTGCGTGCCGCTGTCCGACTACACGGAGACCGCCCCGGCCGCGCCGATCCCGGTCGCGGCCTGATCGATGCGGGTGGCGGTCCTCGGCGCCGGCGTGGTCGGCGTCACCGCGGCGTGGTACCTGGCGGCCGACGGGCACGAGGTCACCGTCGTCGACCGGCAGGACGGGACCGGCGCTGGAAACCTCGTTCGCCAACGGCGGGCAGATCTCCGCGTCGCACGCCGAGCCCTGGGCCAATCCCGGTGCGCCGTGGCAGATCCTGCGCTGGCTCGGCCGCGAGGACGCGCCGCTGCTGTTCCGGCCGCGTGCCGACCGCGAGCAGTGGCGCTGGGCGCTGCGCTTCCTCGTCGAGTGCCTGCCCGCGCGCACGCGGCGCAACACCATCGCCTGCCTCAACCTCGCGCTGTACTCGCGCGAGTGCCTGCGCGCGCTGCGCGCCGAAACCGGCGTCGAGTACGATCACCTCGAGCGCGGCATCCTGCAGATCTGCACCGATGCGCGCGAATTCGGGCGCGCCGTCGCCGCCGCCGCACTGATGCGCCGCTACGGCTGCGAGCGCGAGGTCAGGTCCGCCGACGAGTGCGTGGCGCTGGAGCCCGCGCTCGCCGATGCCCGCGCGCGGCTCGCCGGCGGAATCTACACGGCGGGCGACGAGTCGGGCGACGCGCAGCGCTTCACCGCGGCGCTGGCCCGCGAAGCCGCCGCGCGCGGCGTCGCCTTCCGCTGGCGCACGACCGTCGCCGCGCTCGCGGTCGAGGGCGCCGCGGTGCGCGGCGCGCACTGCGTGGACGAGCGCGGCGGTGGCGAGCTGCTCGCGGCCGACGCCTGCGTGGTGGCGCTGGGCAGCTACAGCCCGCTGCTGCTGCGCCCGCTCGGCGTGCCGGCGCCGGTCTACCCGGTCAAGGGCTATTCGCTGACGCTGGACGTCGGCGCTCACCGCGGCGCGCCGGTCGTGTCGCTGACCGACCTCGCGCACAAGATCGTGATCACCCGGCTCGGCACGCGCCTGCGCGTGGCCGGCACCGCCGAGATCGCGGGATACGACACCGGTCTCAACGCGGTGCGCTGCGACGCGCTGCTGCGGCGCACGTTCGAGCTGTTTCCCGACGCCGGCGAGCGCGCGAGCGCGCAGTTCTGGGCCGGCCTGCGCCCGGCCACGCCGTCGAACGTGCCGCTGGTCGGCCGCACGCGCTACGCCGGCCTGTTCCTCGACACGGGGCACGGCACGCTCGGCTGGACGATGGCCTGCGGCTCGGGCCGGGCGCTGGCCGACATTGTCGCCGGGCGCAGCCCCGCCGTCGATTTCCGTTTCACGGCGGTGTAGCCGGGGTTTCGCTGGCGCTCAACCCGGGCTACGCGATGCCCACCGCGGCCGCGTTTCGCACGGCCGTTGGCGGTTGGCCACGACCGGCGGCGGCGGCTCGCAGGTGCCCCGTCACTATAATGAGGGTCACCGGCGGGGAGTCCGCCCGCGCCGCCACGGGAAGGCCCCTACGATGACGCTCGAACGCTACACGCGCTGGCAGGCCGCGCCGGTTCACCTCGGGATCAGCGCGCTCGTCGCTGCCGCGGTCGTCGGCGCGATGCTGGTCCTGTGGTACCCGCAGCCGTATTTCCAGGCGTCGGGCGGGCAGAAGCTCCTGGTGCTGCTGATCGGCGTCGACGTCGTCATCGGCCCGCTGCTGACGCTGATCGTGTTCGACCCGCGCAAGAAGTACCTGCGGCTCGACCTCGCGATGATCGCCGCGCTGCAGATCGCCGCGCTGGCGTACGGCGGATGGGTCATGTTCAACGCGCGGCCGGTGTACGTCGCGTTCGCCGGCGACCGCTTCCAGCTGGTCGAGGCGAACGCGATCGACGCCGCGGACCAGGCTAGGGCGCCGGCGGAGTTCCGGACGCCGCCGCTGACCGGTCCCCGCGTCGTGGGCACGCGGCCGCCCGTCGACCCCGCGGAGCGCGACCGGATGGGGATGGCGACGCTGTTCGGCGGCGGCCCCGGGCTGTTCCCGCAGCACTTCGTTCCCTATGCCGACGTGTCGCGCGCCGTGGCGGAGCGTGCGCGCCCGCTGACCGAGCTGCGCACCCGGCACCCGGGCCGCGCGCGCGACATCGACGCCTGGGTCGCGGCGAGCGGCCGGCCCGAAGCGGCGCTGCGCTTCCTGCCGCTGCAGGCGCGCCACGGCGACATGGTCGTCATCGTCGACGCGGCCACCGGCGCCGTGCAGGGCGTCCTCGCCGTCGATCCCTGGGAGTGAGCGGCGCGGTGGCTATAATCACGGTCTGTCACCCGCGGGCTTCCATGTCTCTCGTTCGTCTGGCCGGCGCCGTTGCGCTGGCGCTAAGCATCGCGGCCGCCGCCACCGCGGCGCCGCCACCCGTCGCCGCCGCGCCCAGCGGCCTGCCGCAGCGGGTCGCGCCGGCCACGCCGGCCGCCGTCGCGGCCCCGACCATCGACGCCGCCGCGTACACGCTGGTCGACGTGACCAGCGGCCAGACGCTCGCCGCCGAGAACGCCGACGAGCGCCGCGACCCGGCGTCGCTGACCAAGCTGATGACGGCCTACCTCGTGTTCGGCGCGCTGCGCGACAAGACGATCACGCCGTCGCAGATGGTCACGGTGTCGGAAGCCGCGTGGCGGGCCGAAGGCTCGCGCATGTTCATCGAGCCGCGCAAGGCGGTGTCGGTCGACGAGCTCCTGCACGGCATGATCGTGCAGTCGGGCAACGACGCGTCGATCGCGCTGGCGGAGCTCGTCGCGGGCAGCGAGGCGGCGTTCGCGCAGCGGATGAACGAGGAGGCGAAGCGCCTCGGGCTCATCAACACCCATTTCGTCAACGCCACCGGGCTCCCCGATCCGCAGCACTACGCGTCGGCGAGCGACATCGCGCGCGTCGCCGCCGCGCTGATCCGCGATTTCCCCGACTACTACCCCTACTACTCGCTGAAGGAGTACCGGTACAACAACATCACGCAGCCCAACCGCAACCGGCTGCTGTGGATCGATCCCTACGTCGACGGCGTCAAGACCGGGCACACCGAAGCCGCCGGCTGGTGCCTCGTGGCCTCGGCCAAGCGCGGCGAGCGCCGCCTGCTCTCGGTCGTGCTCGGCGCCGGGTCGAACGCGGCGCGCGCGAGCGAGAGCCAGAAGCTGCTGAACTACGGCTTCCAGGCCTTCGATACCGTCGAGCTCTACGCGCCGGACAAGCCGGTGTCGCGGCTGCGCGTGTGGAAGGGGGAGGCGGCCGACGTGGCCGCCGGCTTCCTCGCCAGCCGTTACGTCACGCTGCCCAAGGGCAAGGCCGACAAGCTGGCGCTGACGCAGGCGGCAACCGAGCCGCTGCTGGCGCCGGTGACCCGGGGCCAGCGCGTCGGCGTGGTCAGCGTCGCGCTCGAAGGCAAGCCGATCGCCGAATTCCCGCTGGTGGCGCTCGAGGACGTGCCCGTCGGCAGCTTCTTCGGCCGCGCCTGGGACACGCTGCGGCTGTGGATCAAGCAGCCGTGAACAAGCCTACCCACAACTTTCCCGGTCCGAACATGATCGTCTATCTCAATGGTGCATTCCTGCCGCTCGAGGATGCCAGGATCTCCGGTCCTCGACCGCGGCTTCATCTACGGCGACGGCGTCTACGAGCTGGTGCCGGTCTACCGCCGGCGGCCGTTCCGGATGGCGCAGCACCTCGCGCGCCTGCAGCACAGCCTCGACGGCATCCGGCTCGCCAATCCGCACACCGAGGCGCAGTGGGCTGCGCTCGTCGGCGAGCTGGTCGCGCGGCAGCCGTTCGACGATCAGGGCGTCTACCTGCAGGTGACCCGCGGCGTCGCGCCGCGCGACCATGCCTTCCCGCGGGGGTCGCCGCCACGGTGTTCATGATGAGCAATCCGCTGGCCACGCCGTCGGCCGCGCAGGTCGCGTCCGGCGTGCGCGGTGGTCACCGCGGAGGACAATCGCTGGCGCCGCTGCGACCTCAAGACGACCTCGCTGGTCGGCAACGTGCTGATGCGCCAGCTGGCCGCCGATGCCGGGGCCGTCGAGACGGTGATGTTTCGCGACGGCTTCCTGACCGAGGCGTCGGCGTCCAATGTCCTGGTCGTCATCGCCGGGCGCATCGTCGCCCCGCCCAAGGACAACCTGATCCTGCCCGGCATCACCTACGACGCCGCGCTCGACTTCGCGCGCGAGGCCGCGCTGCCGCTCGAGGTGCGTCCCGTGCCGAAGGCCGAGGCGCTCGCCGCCGACGAGATGTGGCTGTCGTCGTCGACCAAGGAAGTGCTCGCCGTCACCACCGTCGACGGCCAGCCGTTCGGAGGTGGCGCGCCGGGCCCGGTATTCCGCCGGGTGCACGCGCTGTTCCAGCGCACAAGCCGCAGGGCTGAGCGGCCAGCCGTCGCGCGGGATCGCTCCGGCGTCGCCCGTGGCCCGTCGTGCCGTAGCCCGGGTTGAGCGCAGCGAAACCCGGTGGCCTGCCGTGGCCACCCCCGGGTTTCGCTGCGCTCAACCCGGGCTACGATTCACGCGGGTCCCAGCGGCTGCGTGGTCGCGTAGTGGCCGTGGTGGAAGACGAGGCCGCGGCCGCTGCCCCGCGCACAGGCGTCGACCTCGCCGATGAACAGGACGTGGTCGCCGGCGCGATGCACCGCGTGGTGGCGGCACTCGAACCACGCGATGCAGCCTTCGATCAGCGGCACGCCGGCGGCGCCGAGGCGGTAGGGCACGCCGGCGAACCGGTCGGCATGCGGCCGCGAAAAGCGGCGCGCGAGCTCGACCTGGTCGTGCGCGAGCACGTTGACCGTGTAGCGCGCCGGTCGACTGGAACGCCGCAAGGTTGCTGCCGGTGTCGGCGAGGCTCCAGACGATCAGCGGCGGCGAGAGCGACACCGAGTTGAACGAGTTCGCGGTGAAGCCGACGAAGCGGCCGTCGTCGCTGCGCGTGCAGATCAGCGTGACGCCGGTGGCGAACTGCGCCAGCGTGTCGCGGAAATGCCGTTCGGTGAACGGTGGCGGCGTCCCGGAGGCGGGATGGCCGCCGGCAGCGGGCTTGGACAAGGCTGGAACCGCCGCATCGCGGTCGTGGAGGGGCAAGCCGCGATGGTAACAGCGGCCGCGGCGCATGTGTCAAAGCGCCCCGGCGGCCCGGATGCGCAGCCGCGGTGCGATTTGCTAGAATGGCCCTCGGGCGCCCGGGGGGTGCGGCCGAGGCCGCGCCACGCGAGGATGCCGGTGGCAACGCCAGTTGCCGGGCTCGCGTCCGGCGTCAACGGTCTATTTCATGTCCGCGACGATGGCCGAACCGCTGAAGAAGAATCATCGCCCACCGCTACGGGGGGCGCAACCTGCCGGTGACGCTGGTGCTGCCCGACGGCGGCCGCATCCCGCTGGCGCCGTCATCCGACGTCGAGATCCTTGCCCGCACCTGGCGCGGCCTGCGGGCGCTGTCGTCGCCGGCGATGGGTGCGCTCGCCAAGGCGTACGTCAGGAACGATCTCGACTTCACCGGCAGCGCACAGCGCGTGCTGGCGATCGCCGAGGGCATGGTCGGCGAGATCACCCACGGCCGCGACGCGCTGGCGTCGCGCTGGCGCGTCTGGCTGCACCAGCGGCGCAGCAACCGCGCCAACATCGGCTACCACTACGACGTCTCCGACGCGTTCTACCGCCTCTGGCTCGACGCCAACCTCGTCTACTCCTGCGCCTACTTCCGCACCGCCGCCGACACGCTCGACGCGGCGCAGGTGCAGAAGCTCGACCACATCTGCCGGAAGCTGCGCCTTGCGCCGGGCGAGCGCTTTCTCGACATCGGCTGCGGCTGGGGCGCGCTGCTGTTCCACGCGGCGCAGCGCTACGGGGTCGAGGCGACCGGCGTCACGCTGTCGCGCAACCAGTTCGAGCACGTGCGCGCGGAGATCGCGGCGCGCGGGCTCGCCGGCCGCGTCAACGTCGAGTTCATCGACTATCTCGATCTGCCCGAATCGCCCGGCTACGACAAGATCGCGAGCGTGGGCATGTTCGAGCACGTGGGGATCGCGCGGTTCCCGAAGTACTTCGGCAAGATCGCGCGGATGCTCAAGCCGGGCGGGTTCGTGCTCAACCACGGGATCGCGCACAACCCGCTGGACGCCCCGAGCCTCGGCAGCGGCCTCGGCGATTTCGTCGAGGAGTACGTGTTCCCCGGCGGCGAGCTCGCGCACGTCGCCAGCGTGATCGAGGGCATCGCGGCGCAGGGGCTCGAGGTCGTCGACGCCGAGGCGCTGCGCGAGCACTACGCGAAGACGCTCTGGCACTGGTGCGAGCGGCTCGAGGCCAACGCGGACGCCGCGCGGGCCGAGGTCGGCGAGGAGAAGTACCGCGTCTGGCGCATCTACCTCGCGGGCTCCGCGCACGCGTTCGACCGCGGCTGGCTGTCGCTGTGGCAGGTGCTCGCCGGCAAGCCGCTCGCCGACGGCCGCCTGCCGCACCCGCTGACGCGCGAGTACATGTATCCGGCGGCGTGACCGAGTCGCTGCTGACGTTCCCGTGCGCCTTCCCGATCAAGGTGATGGGGCGCAGGCAGGACGGCTTCGCGCAGGCGATCCTGGCCGTCGTCCACCGCCATGCGCCGGATTTCGACGCGGCGACGCTGGAGATGCGCCCGTCGAGCGCCGGCAACTACCTGTCGCTCACCTGCACGGTCAACGCGACCTCGCGCGCCCAACTCGACGACCTGTACCGCGACCTGTCGTCGCACCCGATGGTCGCGCTGGTGCTCTGACCCGCGCCGCGGCCCTTGACGGGTCGTTGTTTCTGTGGAAATATTGACTATCAATATTTTCTACAGGAATGAACGATGCCGGGCGCCGCCCTCCCCCGCGTATCCTCCGAGGCTGCCGCCGACGCCGCGGTCATGAGCAAGGCGGTCGTCCGCGCCGCGCGCGCGCTCGGGCTCTCGCAGCGCGAGGTCGCCGACGTGATCGGCGTGTCCGTTGCGACCGCGTCGCGGCTGTACGCCGGCAGGTACCTGCTGTCGCCGGAGCGCGCCAAGGAATGGGAGCTCGCGCGGCTGTTCGTCCGCCTGTTCCGGGCGCTCGACGCGCTGTGGGGTCACGCCGACGCCGCGCGGCAGTGGCTCACCAGCCAGAATCTCGCGCTGGCGGCGCGTCCGGCCGACCTGATCGGCACCGTCGAGGGTCTGGTCCGTGTCGTCGGCTACCTGGACAACGCGCGCGGTCGCCTCTAGCGTCGCCGCGTGGCGCGGCGAAGCCTGGCGCGCGGTCGAGGCGCAGCACGTCGCGTCGACGATGGCGCTCGTCGACTCGCTCGACGAGCAGCACCGGCTCGAGCGGCTGCTCGACGAGAGCAAGCCGCCGGTGCCGGCCGCGGCGGCGCAGCTGCACTGGCTGCTGTTCACCCCCTTCCGCTATCCGCCGCCGCCGGGAGGCTCGCGTTTCCGCGGCCCCAACGATCCGGGCGTCTTCTACGCCGCCGAGGCCATCCGGACGGCATGCGCGGAACTCGGCTACTGGCGCTGGCGCCACCTGCGGGACTCGCCGGCGCTCGACGCCATGCCGACGATGCCGCAGACGGTGTTTCGCGTCGGCATCCAGACGCACGCCGCCGACCTGCGGGTGGCGCCGCTGGTGCGCGACCGCGAGCGCTGGACGCGTGCCGATGACTATGCCGAGTGCCAGCGCTTCGCGCGGACGGCACGCACCGCCGGCGTCGGCGCGATCCGCTACGAGTCGGTGCGCGATCCGCAGCGCGGCGGCTGCTGCGCGGTGCTCTCGTCGGCGGCGTTCGTCCCGCCGGTGCCGCTGGCGCAGCAGACCTGGCTGCTGTCGGTCGCGCGCGACCGGGTGGTCTGGCAGCGCACCGACGCGATGCGCACCGAGGAGCACGAGTTCGCGGCCGCCGCCTGGGCTGCCGGCGCCCGGCCACCGCCGGCCGCGAGCTCCCGGCGCCCCCGCGCATGAGCGCCGGCCATCCGGGAACTGGGCCGCACCGCGTACGAGCCGACGTGGCGCGCGATGCAGGCGTTCACGGCGGCGCGAACGCCGGCGACGCCCGACGAGATCTGGCTGACCGAGCATCCGCCCATCTACACGCTGGGGCTCGCCGGCCGGACCCGGCACCTGCTGCGCGATGCCGGCATCCCCGCGCTCAAGGTCGATCGCGGCGGGCAGATCACCTATCACGGTCCCGGGCAGCTCGTCGCGTACCTGCTGCTCGACCTGCGCCGCTCGCGGCGCGGGATTCGCGACGTCGTCCGGGCCATCGAGGCGGCGGTGATAGAATCGGCTTGATTCCATGGCGATTTCCGCCTACGGCAAGGTCGCGGCCCCGGGCGTGTACGTGGTTCGCGGCGGGGTCGAGGCCAAGATCGCGGCGCTGGGGCTCAAGGTGCGCAACGGCTGCACCTATCACGGTCTGGCGGTGAACGTGGACATGGATCTGGCCCCGTTCGCCGACATCGATCCCTGCGGCTATCAGGGACTCGCCGTCACGCAGCTCGCCGACTTCGGGATCGTGCGCAGCGTCGAGCGGGCGGGCGCCGAGCTGGCGCCGATTCTCGCCGCGCGCCTCACCGGGAGCCCCTGACCATGACCTCGCCCACCGATCCCGTCGCCGCGCCGCCCGCCGCCGCGGAGAACGCCGCCGGCGTCAAGCACAAGGGCGGGTCGAAGACGGCGCGGATCCCGATCAAGGTCGTCGCCGCGCCCCGGCTCAAGAAGCCCGACTGGATCCGCGTGCGCGCCGCGTCGTCGCCGCGGTTCAACGAGATCAAGGGCATCCTGCGCGAGCACCGGCTGCACACCGTGTGCGAGGAGGCGTCGTGCCCGAACATCGGCGAGTGCTTCAGCAAGGGCACCGCGACGTTCATGATCATGGGCGACATGTGCACGCGGCGCTGCCCGTTCTGCGACGTCGGGCACGGCCGGCCGCTGCCGCTCGACGCCGAGCGAGCCGGTCAACCTGGCGCGGCACGATCGCCGCACTCGGCCTCGCCTACGTCGTCATCACCAGCGTGGACCGCGACGACCTGCGCGACGGCGGCGCGCAGCACTTCGTCGACTGCATCCGCGCCGTGCGCGAGCACTCGCCGGCGACACAGATCGAGGTGCTGGTGCCCGACTTCCGCGGGCGGCTCGACCGCGCGCTCGAGATCCTGACGCAGGCCCCGCCGGACGTGATGAACCACAACCTCGAGACCGTGCCGCGGCTCTACCGGCAGGCGCGGCCCGGCTCCGACTACGCGCATTCGCTCGGCGCTGCTCGCGCAGTTCAAGGCGCGCTTTCCGGCCATTCCGACCAAGTCGGGGCTGATGGTGGGGCTGGGCGAGACCGACGACGAGATCCTCGCGACGATGCGCGACATGCGCGCGCACGCGATCGACATGCTGACCATCGGCCAGTACCTGCAGCCGACGGCGGGTCACCTGCCGGTGCTGCGCTACGTCCACCCCGACGCGTTCGCGCGGCTCGAGCGCGAGGCGCTGGCCATGGGCTTCCGCCATGCCGCCGTCGGTGCGCTGGTGCGCTCGTCGTACCACGCCGACCGCCAGGCCGAGGGCGTGCTCGCCGGCGCCGCGTAATCCCGCGCCGTCGTCGCCGAATTCCGTAGCCCGGCGTTGAGCGGCAGCGAATACCCGCCGGGCAACGCGCGGTGCATGCCGCGCAGCGCCCCGGGTTTCGCTGCGCTCAACGCCGGGCTGCGATGCGACAATGCCCCGCGACGCGGCTTCCCGTACGGGTTACGGGTGGGGCAGCGGCACGTCCCGCGGCCACAGCAGCCACATCCGCCCCTGCTGCCGCATCCGGCCGGCCTCGCGCCCGGCGTCGGCGCCGAAGCCCCAGAAGAAGTCCGCCCGCACCGCGCCGCGGATCGCGCCGCCGGTGTCCTGCGCCAGCACCAGCCGCCGCAGCGGGGCATCGGAGAGCGGGTAGGTCGTCGCGAGATACACCGGCGCGCCGAGCGGCACGCTGCGCCGGTCGACCGCGATGGTGCGTTCGCGCAGCAGCGGCACGCCCAGCGCCCCGTACGGCCCGTCGATCGCGGCGTCCAGCGTGCCGGGCTGCGGCGGCGGCACCACGCGGAAGAACACGTAGCTCGGGTTCTCGTCGAGCAGTGCGGGCAGCTCCGCGGGATGGCGCCGGCCCCACTCGCGGATGCCCTGCAGCGTCGCCTCGCCGACGGTGAGCTCGCCGCGCTCGACCAGCACCCGGCCGACCGAGCGGTAGGGATGCCCGTTCTGGTCGGCGTATCCGACGCGCAGCGTGCCGCCGTCGTCGAGCGCGATGCGCCCCGAGCCCTGGATCTGCAGGAAGAACGCGTCGACCGGATCGTCGACGAACGCGAGCGCGCGGCCCTTCACCGGCGCCCGGCCCGCCTCGATGTCGGCGCGCGACCAGTAGGGGACCACGCGCCGGCCGTCGACGCGGCCGCGCAGCCGCAGGTCCTTCAGCTCCGGGTGCAGCGACGTGAGGTCGATGTCCAGCAGGTCGTCGGGCACGCCGTAGACCGGAACCGGAAAGCGCGGCGACGGCGCGCGGCTGCCGGCGAGCAGCGGCTCGTAGTAACCGGTGACGAGCCCGGTGTCGCCGCCGTCGGCGCCGGCGATCCGGTATGGGATAAAATGGGACTCGAAGAAGGCGCGCACCGCGACGGCACTGCTCCCGTCGACGCCGGCGGCGGCGGCGCACACCGCCTGCCACGGCGCCTGGCGCCGGGGCGAGGCGATCAGCGTGCGGCAGCCGGCACGAAATGCCGGCCACGCCTGCGTCGACGGGGTCGTCGCGCCAGCCCGGCAGCGCGGTCCAGGCGACGGGGACGTAGGTCGCCGGCAGCGACGGCACCGGCACGGCGGGCGTGACCGGCGGCTTCGGCGGCGGCACGCCGGCGCAGCCGGCGGCGAGTGCGGCGGCGGCGAGCCACGGCGCGATCCGGCGCCAGCGGCGCGGCGGAGCGGGGAGGCGAGGCGCGATGGGCTGGATCATTCTGGAGGCAGGCATCGCGCTGGTGCTGGCGATTGCCATCGTCTGGTGGACGATGGCGCCGGGCACCCGCAAGCGCCCGCCCGACGACGGCGACCCGCCGCGCTGACGCCCGATCAATGCAGCACGCGCGGCACCGACAGCGTGAACACCGGGATCTCCGCCGCGAACGAGTGGCCGTCGTCGGCCACCATCTGGTAGGTGCCGCGCATCGTCCCCACCGCCGTCGGCAGGCTCGCCCCGCTGGTGTATTCGAAGCTCTCGCCGGGCTTGAGCAGCGGCTGCTGGCCGACCACACCCAGCCCCTTCACTTCCTGGACGTGATGGTCGCTGTCGGTGATGATCCAGTGCCGCGAAAGCAATTGCGCCGCGACGGTGCCGGTGTTGGTGACCGTGATCGTGTACGCGAACGCGTACTGGTTGCGCGACGGATCGGATTGCTCCGCCAGATACGCCGCCTGCGGCACGACGGTGATCTCGTATTTCTTGCTCTCGGCCATCGGGGGCGGAACGTGAACTTCGTTCGAGGATTATAACGCCATGCCCCAGACCCGGATTGCTCCCTCGCTGCTGTCGGCCGACTTCGCGCGCCTCGGCGACGAGGTCCGCGCGGTGATCGCCGCCGGCGCCGACCTCATCCACTTCGACGTGATGGACAACCACTACGTCCCCAACCTGACCATCGGGCCGCTGGTCTGCGAGGCGATCCGGCCGCACGCGAGCGTGCCGATCGACGTGCACCTGATGGTGAAGCCGGTCGACCGCATCGTGCCCGATTTCGCCAAGGCCGGCGCCGCGATCATCAGCTTCCATCCGGAGGCCTCCGAGCACGTCGACCGCACCATCGGGCTCATCCACGACAGCGGCTGCAAGGCGGGTCTGGTGTTCAACCCGGCCACCCCGCTCGACTGGCTCGACCACGTCATCGACAAGCTCGACCTGGTGCTGATCATGTCGGTGAACCCCGGGTTCGGCGGCCAGTCGTTCATCCCGCAGGCGCTGCCCAAGCTCGCCGCGGCGCGCGCGCGGATCGACGCCGCGGCGCAGCGCACCGGGCGCGAGATCATGCTCGAGGTCGACGGCGGCGTGAAGGTCGACAACATCGCCGCGGTCGCCCGCGCCGGCGCCGACACCTTCGTCGCGGGCTCGGCGATCTTCGGCGGCGTCCGATTACGCCGCGACCATCGCCGCCATGCGCGCCGCGATCGCCGCCGCGGGCGGCGGCGCTTGAGCCGCGACGCGCGCATCGCCGCGTCGGCCATCGCGCTCGACCTCGACGGCACGCTGCTCGACACCATCCACGACCTCGCCGCGGCGGTCAACGCGCTGCTCGGCGAGATGGGGCACGCGCCGCTGCCGAAGGACACGATCCGCGCGCTGGTCGGCAAGGGGATGGCGAACCTGGTGCGCCGCGCGCTGGCGCTGGCGCGCGGCGTTGCGCCGGAGGCGATCGACGACGCCACGCGCGACGCCGCGCTGGCGCGCTACCAGGTCGCACTACGCGGCGGTCCTCGGGCGCGGCACGCTGCCTTTTCCCGGGATGGCCGAGGGACTCGACGCGCTGCGGGCGATGGGCTTCCCGCTCGCCGTGGTCACCAACAAGGCATCGCGCTTCGTCCAGCCGCACCTCGACCACGCCGGCATCGCGCACCACTTCGCGCTGGTGATCGGCGGCGATACGCTGCCGACGCGCAAGCCCGATCCCGGCCCGCTGCTGCACGTCGCCGCCGCCTTCGGCGTCGCGCCCTCGCGGCTGCTGATGGTCGGCGACTCGGTCAACGACGTGGCCGCGGCGCGCGCCGCCGGCTGCCCGGTGCTGGTGCTCCCCTATGGCTACAACGAGGGCGAGCCGGTGCAAAATCTGGACGCCGATGGTATAGTTCCCACGCTGCGCGCGGTCGCCGACCGCGTGCGCTTCGTTCCCGCCGACAAACCGTGAGCTTCGACTTCTGCCACCGCAACGACCCCGCCGCGCAGGCGTGGTGGCGGGACGCGACCGTCTGGCGCCGCTGGCGCCGCTGACCGATCGCGCCCCGGCGTCGCGCGCCCCCGAAGCGACGCCCCGAAGCACCGCGGCGACCCCGTCGCCCGCGCCGCAACCACCGTCGAAGCGCCATGACCGAAGCCGAATTCCGCGCGCTGGCCGCGCAAGGTTACAACCGCATCCCCCTCGTCCTCGAATCGTTCGCGGACCTCGACACCCCGCTGTCGCTGTACGTCAAGCTCGCCAACGCGCGCTACACCTTCCTGCTCGAGTCGGTCGTCGGCGGCGAGCGCTTCGGCCGCTACTCGTTCATCGGCCTGCCCGCGAAGATCCGCATCCGCGCGCGCGGCACGGCGATCGAGGTCGCGAGCGACGCGGGCGTGCTCGAGCGCCACGACGGCGACCCGCTGGAGTTCGTCGGCGAGTTCATGCGCCGCTACCGCGTCGCGCCAGGCGCCGGGCTGCCGCGCTTCTGCGGCGGGCTCGCCGGCTACTTCGGCTACGACACCGTGCGCCACATCGAGCCGCGGCTCAAGGGGCGCGGGCCGGCGGGACGTCCGGCATCGACGAGCTGCCCGACATCCTGCTGCTGCTCACCGAGGAGCTCGCCGTCGTCGACAACCTCGCCGGCAAGATCTACCTGATCGTCTACGCCGATCCGGCGGTGCCCGGCGCCTGGGCGGCGGCGCGCGCGCGGCTGCAGGAGCTGCGCCGCATGCTGCGGCAGCCGGTGGCGATTCCCTACGAGACCGGCGGCACGCTCACGCAGGCGGCGAGCGAATTCGGCGCCGACGGCTTCCAGGCCGCGGTGCGGCGGGCGAAGGAGTACATCGCCGCCGGCGACGTGATGCAGGTCGTGCTCTCGCAGCGCCTCGCGCGGCCGTTCGCGTCGTCGCCGCTGTCGCTCTACCGCGCGCTGCGCTCGCTCAACCCGTCGCCGTACATGTTCTACTACGACTTCGACGACTTCCACGTCGTCGGCGCCTCGCCCGAGATCCTGGTGCGCAAGGAAGGCCAGACGGTGACGCTGCGCCCGATCGCCGGCACCCGCCCGCGCGGCGCCACGCGCGAGGCCGACGCGGCGCTCGCCGACGAGCTGCTCGCCGACCCCAAGGAGCTCGCCGAGCACGTGATGCTGGTCGACCTCGGCCGCAACGACGTCGGCCGCGTCGCGCAGACCGGCACCGTCAAGGTCACCGACCGGATGCAGGTCGAGCGCTACTCGCACGTGATGCACATCGTGTCCAACGTCGAGGGCACGCTGAAGCCCGGCCTCACCAGCATCGACGTGCTGCGCGCCGCGTTCCCCGCCGGCACCGTCAGCGGCGCGCCGAAGGTGCGCGCGCTGGAGATCATCGACGAGCTGGAGCCCTCGCGGCGCGGCGTCTACTCCGGCGCGGTCGGCTACGTGAGCTTCCACGGCGACATGGACACCGCGATCGCGATCCGCACCGCGGTGGTCAGGGACGGCACGCTCTACGTGCAGGTCGGCGCGGGCATCGTCCACGACTCGGTGCCCGAGTCCGAGTGGCAGGAGACCGCCAACAAGGCGCGCGCGGTGCTGCGCGCCGCCGACATGGTGCAGCAGGGCCTGGACGCGGAGGCGCTGACCGATGCTGCTGCTCATCGACAACTACGACTCGTTCACCTGGAACCTCGCCCAGTACCTCGGCGAGCTCGGCGCCGAGGTCGGCGTCTACCGCAACGACGCGCTGACCGTGGCCGAGATCGCGGCGTGGCAGCCGACGCACATCGTGATCTCGCCGGGGCCGTGCACGCCGAACGAGGCGGGCATCTCGGTCGCGGCGATCCGCGCAATTCGCCGGGAAGATCCCGATCCTCGGCGTGTGCCTCGGCCACCAGGCATCGGGCAGGCGTTCGGCGGCCACATCGTCCGCGCGCAGCGCGTGATGCACGGCAAGACCTCGGCCATCGCCCACGATGCGCGCGGCGTGTTCGCCGGGCTGCCGGCACCGCTCACCGCGACGCGCTACCACTCGCTCGCGATCGAGCGCGAGACGCTGCCGGCGTGCCTCGAGGTGTCGGCGACGGCCGAGGACGGCGAGATCATGGGCGTGCGCCACCGCGAGCTCGCGGTCGAGGGCGTGCAGTTCCACCCCGAGGCGATCCTGACCGAGCACGGGCACGCGCTGCTGCGCAATTTCCTGGAAGGAGGCGATGAACATGACGAACACCAGTCCCGAGGAGCGTCATGACGATTACCGCCCAGGAGGCGCTGCAGCGCATGATCGAGCACCGCGAGATCTTCCACGACGAGATGCTGTCGCTGATGCGCAAGATCATGAGCGGCGAGCTGACGCCGGTGATGATCGCCGGCGATCACCGTCGGCCTGCGGGTGAAGAAGGAGACCGTCGGCGAGATCGCCGCCGCGGCGCAGGTGATGCGCGAGTTCGCGACCCGGGTCGAGGTCCCCGACCGCGAGCATCTGGTCGACATCGTCGGCACCGGCGGCGACGCGTCGCACACCTTCAACATCTCGACCGCGGCGATGTTCGTCGCCGCCGCGGCCGGCGCGCGCGTGGCCAAGCACGGCGGGCGCTCGGTGTCGTCGAGCTCCGGCAGCGCCGACGTGCTCGAGGCGCTCGGCGTCAACATCATGCTGACGCCCGAGCAGGTCGGCGCGTTGCATCGCCGAGATCGGCGTCGGCTTCATGTTCGCGCCGGCGCACCACAGCGCGATGAAGCACGCGGCACCGGTGCGGAAGGAGCTGGGCGTGCGCACGATCTTCAACATCCTGGGGCCGCTGACCAATCCCGCGGGCGCGCCGAACCAGCTGCTCGGCGTGTTCCACCCCGATCTCGTCGGCATCCAGGTCCGCGTGCTGCAGCGCCTCGGCGCCCGCCACGTGCTGGTCGTGTACGGCAAGGACGGGATGGACGAGGTCTCGCTCGGGGCGGCGACGATGGTCGGCGAGCTGAAGGACGGCGAGATCCGCGAGTACGAGATCCACCCCGAGGACTTCGGCCTCTCCATGGTGTCCAACCGCGGGCTCAAGGTCGCCGGCGTCGCCGAATCGAAGGAGATGCTGCTGGAGGCGCTGGGCAACGTCGAGGGCACGCCGCGCGAGATCGTCACGCTCAACGCCGGTGCCGCGCTGTACGCCGCCGACGTCGCCGACTCGATCGCCGCCGGCATCGAACGCGCCCGCGAGGCGATCGCCTCGGGTGCCGCGCGGCGCAAGCTCGACGAGTTCGTCGCCGTGACGCGCAAGCTCGGCGCCTGAATGCGCAGCCGGCACGGTCCCGTAGCCCGGGTTGAGCGCAGCGAAACCCGGGGGGTTGTCGCGATGGGCACCAACCCCGGGTTTCGCTGCGCTCAACCCGGGCTACGCGACGAGGCAACGACGCAGACGGGCCGCTCCCGCCATGGCTGACATCCTCAGGAAGATCCTCGCGACGAAGGCCGAGGAGATCGCGGCGGCGAAGAAGGCGCGGCCGTGCGCCGAAGTCGCCGCCGCCGCGCGCGCGGCGCCGCCGGTGCGCGATTTCGAGGGCGCGCTGCGGGCGAAGATCGCCGCGGGCCGCGCGGCGGTCATCGCCGAGATCAAGAAGGCGAGCCCGAGCCGCGGCGTGCTGCGCGAGCGCTTCGACCCGCCGGCGATCGCGCGCAGCTACGAGCGCGCCGGCGCCGCCTGCCTGTCGGTGCTGACCGACCGGCAATACTTCCAGGGCGCGCCGGAGTTCCTCACCGCGGCGCGCGCCGCCTGCGCGCTGCCGGCGCTGCGCAAGGATTTCATCGTCGACGAGTACCAGGTCGCCGAGGCGCGCGCGCTGCACGCCGACGCGATCCTGCTGATCGTCGCCGCGCTCGACGACGCGCGTCTCGCGGCGCTCGAGGCCTGTGCCGCGCGACTTCGGCCTGGCCGTGCTGGTCGAAGTGCACGACGCCGCCGAGCTCGAGCGCGCGCTGCGGCTCGCGACGAGGCTCGTCGGCATCAACAACCGCAACCTGCGCACGTTCGACGTTTCGCTGGCGACGACGCTGGAGCTGCTGCCGCGGATTCCCGCCGGGCGGCTGGTCGTCACCGAGAGCGGCATCCTCGCGCCGGCGGACGTGGCGACGATGCGCGCGCACGGCGTGCACGCCTTCCTGGTCGGCGAGGCGTTCATGCGCGCGGAGGATCCCGGCGCGGCGCTGGCCGCACTGTTCGGCTGACGGCGCGCGGGCCGGTGCTATCATCCACTGCCGTGGCGACGCGGCAGTCGTCGGGGAGCGCTCGTGTCGGCTATCGTTGCCGAAAATCTCAGCAAGCACTGGACGACCGCCGAAGGCGAGGTGCGGGCGGTCGACCGGCTGTCGTTCGCGTTCGACGAGGGCACGCTCAACGTGCTGCTGGGGCCCTCCGGCTGCGGCAAGTCGACCACCTTGCGCCTCATCGCCGGCCTGGAACAGGCCGATGGCGGGCGGGTGTCCATCGCCGGGCGCGACGTCACCGATCTCCCGCCGTCGCAGCGCAACATCTCGATGGTGTTCCAGTCCTACGCGCTGTTCCCGCACCTGTCGGTCGCCGAGAACATCGTGTTCGGCCTGAAGGTGCGCAAGGTCGCGCCCGCCGACGTCGGCCGCAGGCTCGCGCGCGTCGCCGAGCTGCTGGGGCTCTCGCAGCTCCTCGAGCGCAGGCCGTCGCAGCTCTCCGGCGGCCAGCAGCAGCGCGTGGCGCTCGGCCGCGCGATCATCGCCGAGTCGCCGGTCTGCCTGATGGACGAGCCGCTGTCGAACCTCGACGCGCAGCTGCGGCAGGACATGCGCGCCGAGATCCGCAACCTGCAGCGCGAGCTCGGCATCACCATGGTCTACGTGACGCACGATCAGGTCGAGGCGATGTCGATGGCCGACCAGATCGTGCTCCTCAACCGCGGCCGGATCGAGCAGACCGCGGCACCGGTCGAGCTCTACGAGCGCCCCGCCAACACCTTCGTCGCCCGCTTCATCGGCACGCCGCCGATGAACCTGCTGGCGCTCGGCGCCCGGCGCCGGCGGCGCCGTGATCGCCGGCACCGACGGCCCCGTGGTGCTTCCGGCCGAATGCGCGGGGGGCATGCTGGGCGTGCGGCCGGAGCACATCGGGATCGCGCCCGCGCCACGGCGTGCCGGCCGTGGTCGAAGGCGGTCGAGTACCTCGGCGCGGATTCGCTGGTCAGCTGCCGGATCGGCAGCGCCGCCATTGCCGTGCGCGTCGCCGGCAGCACGGGCTCGCCGCGCGGTGCCGCCGCGCGGCTTGCGTGGGCGCCGGCCGCGCAGCACGTGTTCGATCACGCCGGCCGCCGCGCGGCCGCGGACCCCGTTCCCAAACCGCAACCATGCTGGCGTAGCGTTGCGGCATTCGTCGTGTCCAAGGAGGAAAACATGATCGTGAAATGTCTTGTCCGTGCGCTTCGCGGGTTGGCCGTTGCGCTGGCGGCCGCGGCCCTGCCCGCGTTCGCGCAGGCGCCGGTGGAGGTGTCGTTCTACTACCCCGTCGCGGTCGGCGGGCCGATCACCAAGATCATCGACGGCTTCGCCGCCGACTTCGAGAAGGAGAACCCCGGGATCAAGCTCAAGCCGATCTACTCGGGCAGCTACCAGGAGTCGATCACCAAGGCGCTGACGGCGGTGAAGAGCGGCGATCCGCCGGTGACGTCGATCCTGCTGTCGACCGACATGTACACGCTGATCGACGAGGACGCGATCGTCCCCTTCGACGACCTCATCAAGACGGCCGAGGACCGGGAGTGGCTCAAGAGCTTCTACCCCGCGTTCATGGAGAACAGCCAGACCGGCGGCAAGACCTGGGGCATTCCGTTCCAGCGCTCGACCATCGTCCTGTACTACAACAAGGAGGCGTTCAAGGAGGCGGGGCTCGATCCCGACCGGCCGCCGGCGACCTGGAAGGAGCAGGTCGAGTACGCGCAGAAGCTCACCAAGCGCGACGCGTCGGGCAAGGTCACGCAGTGGGGAATCCAGATTCCGTCGTCGGGCTTCCCGTACTGGCTGTTCCAGGCGCTCGCGATCCAGGCCGGCTCCAACCTCATGAACGCCGACCGGCACGCAGACCTACTACGACAAGCCCGAGGTCGTCGAGGCGCTGACCTACTGGCTCGACCTCGTGAAGAAGTACAAGGTGCACCCGGAGGGTATCGTCGAGTGGGGCACGACGCCGAAGGACTTCTTCGAGAGGAAGGTCGCGATGATGTGGACGACGACCGGCAACCTGACCAACGTGCGCAAGAACGCCAAGTTCGACTTCGGCGTCGCGATGCTGCCCGCCGGAAAGCAGCGCGGCAGCCCGACCGGCGGCGGCAACTTCTACCTGTTCAAGAAGTCGACGCCGGCGCAGCGCGAGGCGGCGTTCAAGTTCGTGAAGTGGGCGACGACGCCGCAGCGCGCGGCGCAGTGGGGCATCGACACCGGCTACATCGCCGTGCGCGCCGACGCCTGGGACACGCCGGCGATGAAGCAGTACACGACCGGATTTCCCCCGGCGACCGTCGCGCGCGATCAGCTCCCGTTCGCCAAGGCCGAGCTGTCCACGCACGACAACCAGCGCGTGACCAAGGCGCTGAACGACGGCCTGCAGGCGGCGCTCACCGGCAGCAAGACGCCGGAGCAGGCGCTGAAGGACTCGCAGCGCGAGGCCGAGCGGCTGCTGCGCTCGTACCAGTAGGCCGCGTAGCCCGGCGTTGAGCGAAGCGAAACCCGGGGGCGTCCGCCACGGCGGCGGTCCGTGCCCATGGCATCCACCCGGTTTCGCTCGCGCTACCCGGGCACGGTGCGCCCTGGACGCGGCCCCGCTTGTGACGCGATCCGCGCAATGGCTCTACGGCTGGCTGCTGCTGCTGCCGGCCATGGCGCTGCTCGCGCTGTTCACGCACTACCCGACCGTCGCCACGGCGTGGCAGAGCTTCCGCTCGACGCCGAAGGGCGCGCGGCCGGCGGTGTTCGTCGGTCTCGACAACTACCGCCAGCTCGTCGACGACCCCGTCTTCTGGCAGGCGCTGGCGAACAATTTCTGGTTCGCGCTGGGCACCATTCCGGCATCGATCGCGCTCGCGCTGCTGATGGCGACCTGGGTCAACGGCAGGATCCCCGGACGCGGCTTCTGCGGCTCGCGTATTTCACGCCGACGATCCTGCCGATGATCGCGGTGGCGAACATCTGGCTGTTCTTCTACACGCCGGAATACGGGCTGCTCGAGCAGGTGCTGGGCGCGTTCGGCGCGCCGTCGCACAACTGGCTCGGCAGCAAGAGCACGGCGCTGCCGGCGCTGATGGTCGTGACCGTGTGGAAGGAGGCGGGATTCTTCATGATCTTCTACCTCGCGGCGCTGCAGTCGATGCCGCCGAACCTCGCCGAGGCGGCGGCGATCGAAGGCGCATCGCGCTGGTACTTCTTCCGCCGCGTCACGCTGCCGCTGCTGATGCCGACGACGCTGTTCGTGCTGGTCAATGCGGTGATCAACGCCTTCCGCATGGTCGACCACGTCATCGTGATGACGCGCGGCGGCCCGGACAACGCGACCGAGCTGCTGCTGTACTACATCTACGAGATCGGCTTCCGCTTCTGGGATTCCGCTACGCGGCGGCACTGACCATGGTGCTGCTCGCATTCTCGGCCTGCTCGCCCTGGCGCAGTTCGGCTTCCTCGAGCGCCGCGTGCATTACCGATGAGCGCGAGATGACGCACGTCTACGACTCGCACGGTCTCACCCGCTCCGTCGGAGACGCGGCCGCGTGGCTGCTGGGCGGGCTGTGGGTGCTGCCGCTGCGCCTACGCCTTCTGGACCGCGTTCCATCCCGGCGAGTTCTCGACCCGCTTCGTGCTGACCGCGCCGCTCACGCTGGACAACTTCGCCCGCGCCTGGGCAGCGGCGCCGTTCGCGCGCTACTTCGTCAACACGGTGCTGCTGGTGACGATGGTGCTCGGCGCGCAGCTCGTGCTGGTGACGCTCGCCGCGTACGCGTTCGCGCGCTTCGAGTTCCCGGGTCGCGGCGTGCTGTTCGCGCTGGTGCTGGTGCAGCTCATGATCATGCCCGACGTGCTGATCGTGGAGAACTACCGGACGATGGCGACGCTGGGCCTCAACGACACCATCACCGCGATCGGCCTGCCCTACATGGCCAGCGCCTTCGGCATCTTCCTGCTGCGGCAGACGTTCAAGACGGTGCCGCGCGAGCTCGACGAGGCGGCGCGCATCGAGGGCTGCGGGCCGCTCGCGGTGCTGTGGAAGGTCTACGTGCCGCTCGCGCGCCCGGTCTACCTCGCCTACGCGCTGGTGAGCGTCTCCTACCACTGGAACAATTTCCTCTGGCCGCTCATCATCACCAACTCGGTCGAGTCGCGCCCGGTCACCGTCGGCCTGCAGGTGTTCTCGGCGACCGACCAGGGCATCGACTGGTCGATCATCACGGCGGCCACGCTGCTCACGACGGCGCCGCTGCTGGTCGCCTTCCTGCTGTTCCAGCGGCAGTTCGTGCAATCGTTCATGCGCGCGGGAATCCGCTGACCGCGACGGAGGCGGCGATGAAGCTGATGACCTGGAACCTGCAGTGGTGCTGCGGCGTCGACAAGCACGTCGATCCGGCGCGCATCGTGGCCGAGGCGCGGCGGCTCGCCGATTTCGACGTGCTCTGCGTCCAGGAGATCGCCGACAACTTCCCGCATCCGCGCCTGCACGACAGCCGCGGCGAGGACCAGTTCGCGGTGCTGGCGGAGCTGCTCCCCGGGTACGCGGCGGTGCCGGGCGTGGCCGTCGACCACCCGGCGGAGGGCGGCCGGCGCCGCCGCTTCGGCAACATGATCCTGTCGCGGCTGCCGGTGCGCCAGGTCTACCGCCACCTGCTGCCGTCGCCGGTCGACCCCGGAGAGAACGGCATGCCCCGGATCGCGGTCGAGGCGGTCGTCGCGGCGCCGTTCGGCGAGCTGCGCGTCATCACCACCCACCTCGAGTGGTATTCGCTGAAGCAGCGCACGGCGCAGGTCGAGGCGCTGCGCGCGCTCCACGCCGAGGGTCACGGCCACGCGCGGCTGGGCGGAATCGTCGACCAGACCGGCAGCCCGTTCCACACCTGGCCGCGCCCGGCGGCGACCGTCCTCTGCGGCGACTTCAACCTCGAATACGACCATCCGCTGCACGCGCGGCTGACCGCGCCGTTCGACGACGGCACGAGCGCGCTGGCCAACGCCTGGGACCTGGTGCACCCGGGGCTGCCCTACCCGGCGACGTTCAAGGTCCACGAGAAGTGGGTGCCGGGCGACCCCGAGCTGCACTGCGACTTCTTCTTCGTCAGCGCCGAGCTCGTCCCCCGGGTGCAGGCGGTGCACTCCGACCGCGACACGCAGGCGTCCGACCACCAGCCGGTGATCCTCGAGCTGGCGTAACTCGCGTAGCCCGGGTTGAGCGCAGCGAAACCCGGGTGGCGGCGCCACGGGGCACCGCCCACCCGGGTTTCGCTGCGCTCAACCCGGGCTACGCCGCCGGGCCGCCGTCCGCCTCGCGTCCATTCGCCGGCGCCCCCCGCTTGGGCTAAAATGATCGGTCGTTCGCTCCTGGAGCGGTTTGCCCCCGGCATTCGATCCCGCCGCCCGCGCCCCCGTCTGCCCCCTTGTCCGCCGCCGTTTCTCCCGCCCTCACGTTCACCGGCGAGCGCTTCGCGCCCGAGGTGAGGGGCGCCATCTGGTACGAGCACTGGCATCGCTACTGCGTCGCCCGGCCGCTGGCGCGCGGGCTCGCGGTGCTCGACGCCGCCTGCGGCGAGGGCTACGGCAGCTTCCTGCTGGCGGCGACCGCGCGCGAGGTCGTCGGCATCGACGTCGCCGCCGATGCGATCGCGCACGCGCGGGCGCGCTACGCCGCGCCCAATCTGCGCTACGTCGAAGGCTCCTGCACCGCGCTGCCGCTGGCCGATGCGAGCATCGACCTCGTCGTGTCCTTCGAGACGATCGAGCACCTGCCGGAACAGGCCGCAATGCTGGCCGAATTCCGGCGCGTGCTCGCGCCGTCCGGCGTGCTGGTGATCTCGTCGCCGAACAAGCCCGTCTATTCGGGCGCCGAGCCCGGCGGCAACGAGTTCCACGTGCGCGAGCTCACGCGCGAGGAGCTTTCCGGACTGCTCTCCCCGGGCTTTCCGCAGCAGCACTGGTATGGCCAGCGCGTGGTCGCGCACTCGGCGCTGTGGGTCGAGCGCGCGGATGCCGCCGCGCCGCGCGCGGGCACGCTCGTCGGTCTCGTCGGCGACGAGGTGAGGCTCGAGGCCGAGCCGGCGCCGCCGATGTACTTCGTCGTCGTCTGTGCGGCGGACGGCGTGCGGCTGCCCGGGCTGCCCGAGCTCTCGCTGTTCGACGACGGCCGGCAGTCGCTGTACCGCGACTACACCCGCGCGCTGCGCCGCGAAAAGGCGCTGGCCTGGGACCAGCTCGACGCGCGCAAGGTCGCCGAGGACCGCCTGGCCGAGCTGATCACGGCGGTCAACGGCCTCGCAAGCGAGCGCGAGCGCGCGGGCGCGCTCGCCGCGCGCGTCGCCGCACTCGAGCAGGCGCACGACGCCGCCGGGGCCGAGCTCGCGGCGTTGCACGCGCGCCTCGCCGCGGTCAGCGCCGAGGCCGTGGCGGCGAATGCGGACCTCTGCGCGGCCCGGGGCGAGCTCACGCGCGCGCGCGCCGACATCGCGTCGGCCCGGTCCGAACTCGGGACCGCGCACGCCGGACTCGCGCAGACGCAGGCCGACCTCGCCGCCGTGCGCGCCGGGCTCGCGCGCCAGCAGCTGGCACTCGGCGAGGTCGAGGCCCGCCTCGCCTTTCGCGAATCGTGGCCCGGCTGGCTGCGCTGGCCGCTCTCGCGCCTGAAGCTGCAGCTGCGCGCGGCGGGATGAGCATGCGCCCGATCGACATCATCGTTCCCGTGCACGGCGCCGCCGCCGCCGCCCGGCGCTGCCTGGACAGTGTGCTCGCGGCGGCGCAGCAGGCGGCGTTCGAGCTCGTCGTCGTCGACGACGCGAGTCCCGATCCCGACCTCGTCACCCACCTGCGCAGCGCTCGCGGCGGCGGGGCGGGCCACGCTCGTCGAGCAGCCCGCGCAGCGCGGGTTTGCCGCCGCGGTCAACCGGGGGCTCGCGCTGCATCCCGACCGCGACGCGGTGATCCTGCACAGCGACACGGTCGTCGCCAACGACTGGCTCGACCGGCTCGCCTGGCACGCGCAGCGCGAACCCGGGATCGGCATCGTGGTGCCGTTCTCCAGCCGCGGCGGGCCCGCCGGCTATCCTCTGCTCGATGCCGCCAATGCGCTGCCGGATGCCGAGGGAGTCGCGGGCCTCGACCGCGTGCTCGCGCGGACGAATCCGCGGCAGAGCGTCGCGCTGCCGGTGGTGTTCGGCCCATGCCTGTACCTGCGGCGCGAATGCGCGACCAGTGTGGGCGCGTTCGACACCGCGCCGCTCGGCTCCGACGCCGGCGTCGACGTCGACTTCTGCCTGCGCGCCGGCAGCGTCGGCTTCCGCCATCTACTCGCCGGCGACGTGTACGTCGGCCACGAAGGGCACGCGTCGGCGTGCGGTGAGGCCGACGCGCTCGCCGCGCGCGGCGACGAGGCGCTGGCCAAGCTGTACCCGGGCTATCCCGCCCAGCTCGCGGCGCAGAGCACGTTTGCCCCGGGTCGCGCGTTCGCGCGCCGGGCGGACATGCTGCGGCTGGCGGAATGGCCGCAGCCGCTGGTGGTGTTCATCGCCCACGGCTGGGGCGGTGGCATCCGCCGGCACATGAACGACCTCGCGGCGCTCGCCCGCGGTCGATGCGAGGTGCTGAGCCTCGAGCCCGCGTCCGACGACAGCGTCAAGCTCTACTGGGCCCGTCCCGGCGAGGAGTTCGCCGCCTACTTCACGCTGCCGGGCGACCTCGCGGCGCTCGCGGGGACGCTGGGCACGCTGGGCGTGGCGCGGCTGCACTTCCATCACATGCACCTGCTGCCGCCGGCGATCCTCGACCTGCCCGCCGCCGCCGGGCTGCCGTACGACTGCACGCTCCACGACTACTACCCGATCTGCCCCCAATACCACCTTGTCACCGCCGACGGGCGCTACTGCGGCGAGCCCGCCGGCGGCCGGCTGCGCGGCGTGCATCGCGCAGCGGCCGCATCGCTGGAACCTCGACATCACCGCATGGCGCGCCGCGTTCGAGGCGTTCCTCGCCGGCGCCGAGCGGGTGATCGCGCCGTCCACCGACGTCGCGAGGCGCATCGGCCGGTACTTTCCGGCGCGGGCGATCAGCGTCTGGCCGCATCCCGAGCCGCCGCTGGCGCCGCCACCGCCGGTGGCCCGGGTCGTCGTCCTCGGGAATCTGTCGCCGGAGAAGGGGTTGCGGGTGGTCGCCGCCTGCGCGCAGGACGCGAAGCTGCGCGAGCTGCCGCTCACCTTCCGCGTGCTCGGCTCGACAACCGAGCCGGTGCCGCAGGCGCCCGACGTCCCGCTGTCGATCTTCGGCCAGTACGCCGACGCGCAGCTGCCGCAGCTTCTGGCCGCCGAGAAGCCCGACGTGATCTTCTTCCCGGCGCAGGTGCCGGAGACGTATTCGTACACGCTGTCGGTGGCGCTCGCCGCCGGCGTGCCGATCGTCGTGTCGTCGCTGGGCGCGCTCCCGGAGCGGCTTGCCGGCCACCGGAATTCCACGGCGGTGCGCTGGAACGCGCTGCCGGCCGAGTGGAACGCCGCGTTGCTCGATGCCGCCGGCGTCGGCGTGCCCGAGGCGATGCCGGTGGCGCCGGCCATTCCCGTGGCGCTCGTGCCGTGAACGCCGCCGTGCGCTACCTCGACCGCTACCTCGCGCCGATCACCGGCGGCGTGGCGCGCCCGGCCGCGGCGCTGGCCGAGATCACGGCGCTCGACGCGCACCACTTCTATCCCGCGCCGACGCGCGCGGTCGATCCTCCCGACCTCACGCTGGCCCAGCTCTACGCCGCCGGCGTCGAATGCGGCCACGCGGAGGCGCGCTCCGAGCTCAAGCGCCGCGTGGCCGTCGTTGCCGGCCAGATCGAGCGTCGGGTCGAGGTGGTCACCGGCGCGCTGCAGCACCGCATCGGCGAGCTCGAGCAGTACCGCGCGCTGCGCGACCAGGCGCTCGTCGACCGCGAACGCCTCGCCGCCGAGCTGGAGGCGGCGCAGCAGGAGTACCGCGCCGCGCTGACGGCGGTCGGCGACGCGCAGCGCGAGGTCGGGCGCCTGCAGGGCGAGGTCGGGCAGATGCTGGTCGAGTTCGGCGAGATCGGCACCGCGTCGAGCGACCTCAAGGCCTCGGTCGAGCGCACGCAGGCGCAGGTCGAATGGATGCAGGCGCAGGTGGGCGAGATGCACGCCAGCGCGACCCGGATGCAGCTGCACGCCGGGCACCTGCAGGCGCAGCTCGCGCACATGCAGTTCGTCGCCGAGCGGATGCAGGCGCATGCCGAGCACCTCGAAGGCGCGGTGGCCGGCGCGCGCGCGCGGATCGCCGAGCTCGAGTCGTCGACGACGTGGCGGATGACCGCGCCGATCCGGGGCGCCGGGCACCGCCTGAAGGTCCTGCGCGCGCGGCTGCGCGCCGCGCTGGCCGGCCTGCGCCGGCTCCCCCGCCAGGCCGGCATCGCGTGGTCGATCCTGCGCTCCGCGGGTCCGCGCGCGCTCGCGCGCCGGGTCTCCGCCAAGTTCTCGCCCGAGCACCGCTTTCACCCGGCGCCGCCGCCGCCGGCCGAGCTCGTCGAGGCGCCGGAAATGGCGGCGCTGTCGCCGCTCGCGTTTCCCGCGCCCGAGTTCGACGCCGATGGCCGTCCCCGGGTCTCCATCATCGTGCCCGTGTACGGCAAGCCGGAGCTGACGTACAACTGCCTCAAGAGCGTGCGCGAGAACACGCGTCCGGGCACCTACGAGGTCCTGGTGCAGGACGACGCGTCGCCGGAGCCGGTCGCCGACGCGCTCGCCGGCGTGACCGGCGTGCGCTTCGAGCGCAACGAGCGCAACCTGGGCTTCATCGGCAACTGCAACCGCGGTGCCGAACTCGCACGCGGCGAGATCCTCGTGCTCCTCAACAACGACACCGTCGTCATGCCCGGCTGGCTCGACGCGATCCTCGCCGTCTTTCGCGACCATCCGGATGCGGGGCTGGTCGGAGTCAAGCTGCTCTATCCGGACGGGCGGCTGCAGGAAGCCGGCGGCATCGTCTGGCGCGACGGCTCGGCCTGGAACTACGGCCGCGACGACGACCCGGACCGGCCGGAGTACAACTACCTGCGCGAGGCCGACTACTGCTCGGGTGCCGCGATCGCCGTCCCCGCGGCGCTGTTCCGGGACCTCGGCGGCTTCGACCTGCGCTACGCGCCGGCGTACTACGAGGACACCGACCTCGCGTTCGCCGTGCGCGCGGCGAAGCGCAAGGTGTACTACCAGCCGCAGGCGCGCGTCGTGCACCTCGAAGGCCAGACGCAGGGCACCGACGAGAGCGGCGGGATCAAGCGCCATCAGGTCATCAACCAGGCGACGTTCGCCCGGAAATGGGCGGCGGCGCTCGCGACGCACCGGCCCAACGGCGTGCAGCCCGAGCTCGAGCGCGACCGCGGCGCGGCGCGGCGGGTCCTGGTGATCGAGGCCTGCATGTTGACGCCGGACCAGGACTCGGGCTCGGTGCGCATGCAGACGCTGCTGGAGGTGCTCGCCGGCCTGCACAGCAAGGTCAGCTTCGTCGCCGACAATCTCGAGTACCGCGAGCCCTACGTCAGCCGGCTGCAGCAGCTCGGGATCGAGGTGCTGTTCCATCCGTTCGTGACCTCGATCGCCGACCTGCTGGCCAGGCGCGGCGGCGAGTTCGACGTCGTCATCATCTCCCGGCACTACATCGCGGCGAAGCACCTCGATACGGTGCGCGAGTTCGCCCCGCACGCGCTGGTCGTGTTCGACACCGTCGACCTGCATTTCCTGCGCGAGGAACGGCTCGCCGAGCTCGAGGGCAGCGCGCTCGGCGATGCGGCGGCGCGGGCCCGGCGCGAGGAGGAGCTGGCGATGATCCGCAAGTCCGACGTGACGCTGGTCGTCTCGCCGGTCGAGCAGAAGCTCCTGCACGAGCTGCTGCCCGAGGCGCGGGTCATGATCGTGTCCAACATCCACGATCCGGTGGCGGGCGGCAAGCCGTTCGCCGAGCGCGAGGGCCTCGTCTTCATCGGCGGCTTCCAGCATCCGCCGAACGTCGACGCGGTGCTGTGGTACGCGCAGGAGATCCTGCCGCTGGTGCGCGAGCGGCTGCCCGGGGTGAAGACCTACGTCGTCGGCAGCAAGGTGCCGGGAACGATCAAGGCGCTCGAGGCCGACGACCTCGTCGTCACCGGCTACGTGCCGGACGTCACGCCGTTCTTCACCGGCTGCCGGGTGTCGATCGCGCCGCTGCGCTACGGCGCCGGCGTCAAGGGCAAGGTGAATCTGGCGATGAGCCACGGCCTGCCCGTGGTCGCGACCACGGCGTCGGTGGAGGGCATGCACCTCGCGCCGGACGAAGACGTGCTGGTCGCCGACGATCCGGCGGCGTTCGCCGACGCGATCGCACGGCTGTATCGCGACGAGGCGCTCTGGCAGCGGCTCGCCGCCGGCGGCATCGAGAACATCCGGCGCCATTTCTCGCGCGACGTCGCGCGCGGCGCGGTGCGCAAGCTGATCAGCCTCGCCGACGACCGCGGCATCTCCAGGGCCGCCTGACGCCATTCCGCGGGCCACCGTCGCAAGCGTCGTAGCCCGGGTTGAGCGAAGCGAAACCCGGGTGTGCGCTTCGGTCGGAGATCCCCCGGGTTTCGCGTTCGCTCGACCCGGGCTACGAGCGTACGATCCGGCGCGCGCCGTCACGCGCGGCGACGGAAGATGACGTCCCACACGCCGTGCCCCAGCCGGATGCCGCGCGCCTCGAACTTGGTCAGCGGCCGGTAATCGGGGCGCGGCGAGAAATCGCGCGCGGCATTTTCCAGCAGCGGCTCGGCCGCCAGCGTGGCGAGGATCTCCTGCGCGTAGTCCTCCCAGTCGGTCGCGACGTGCAGGTACCCGCCCGCGACGAGCCGCGCCGCCAGCTCGTGGACGAACGACGGCTTCAGCAGGCGCCGCTTGTGATGGCGCTTCTTCGGCCAGGGATCGGGAAAGAACACGTGGATGCCCGCGAGCGAGCGACTGCGGGATCATCGCGGCGACGACGTCGACGGCGTCGTGCTGGACGACGCGCACGTTGGCGAGCGCGTGCTCCGCGAGCTGCCGGAGCAGGCTGCCGACCCCGGGCGCGTGCACCTCGACGCCGATGAAATCGACGTCCGGCATCGCCAGCGCGATCCGGGCGGTGGTCTCGCCCATCCCGCAGCCGATCTCCAGGATCCGCGGCGCGGCGCGGCCGAAGACTTCGTCGAAATCGAGCGCCTCGCGCCGCGAACGGCAGGCCGTAGCGCGGCAGCAGCGTGTCGAGCGCGCGCTGCTGCGCCGGGGACATCCGCCCCTGCCGCAGCACGAAGCTGCGAATCGGGCGGCGGGTCGAAGCGTCGGCTTCCACCGGCGCGGCTGCGCCCGGCGTGGTGCCGCTCACGGCCGCGCCGGATGCTGCCAGTCGCGCTCGGTCAGGCGCCGCTCGACGCTGCCGGCCGAGCCGTCGCCGGCGCGCGTGTACTCGACCACCAGCGCGTCGGCGCTCTTCCACGCCACCCCGGCGTCGGACCAGGCGTCCTTCGGCTTCCACGCGAGCTCCTTGCGCACGCCGTCGCGCGTCACCCGCCACACGGCCAGCTCGTTGACGCAACGGCTGGGGCAGAAGTCCGCGGTGGCGAGGCGCTGCCGGTCCGGGGCGAGCGCGGGCACGTTCGGCAGCTCGACGCGATGCCCGTTCGCCCGCTGCAGCAGCGTGAACGACACCTTGTCGCCGTCGGTCGTGTACAGCAGCACGGCGTTGATCCGGTCGATGTAGTCCCACAGGCTGTACGAACGGCCGCCGTCGAGCGCCTCGGTGTCGGTGAAGCTGGCCACCCCGGCGGGATACAGCGACACCTTGAGCGTCGCGCCGTCGCGCACGGCGAGGTTGGGCAGGCGCGCGAGCTGCGCCTTCTCGATCAACCGGCCGCAGTGCGCGCTGCCTTCCGCCTCGGCGCACAGCGTGGCGATCTCGTCGCCGGTCAGCGGCGCGGCGGCTGCCTGCGCCAGCGTCCAGGCGGCGACGGCGCCGGCGAGGCGCGCGACGGCGCGCCACCGCCGCCGGGCGGCGGCATGCCTCCCGCCACCGTCCGCGCCGCGGCGCGCCATCGTCCGCCGCTTCACGGCGCTAGCCGATGAGGCCGGTGGCGGGCGAGCTCGGACTCGCGGCGTAGAGCTTGCGTGGCATGCGCCCGGCGAGGAACGCCTCGCGGCCGGCCTCGACGGCGAGCTTCATCGCCCGCGCCATCCGGACCGGCTCGCGCGCCTGCGCGATGGCGGTGTTCATCAGCACGCCCGCACACCCCAGTTCCATCGCCACCGCCGCGTCCGACGCGGTGCCCACGCCGGCGTCGACGAGCACCGGCACCTTCGCCTCGGCGATGATCAGGCCGAGGTTCCACGGATTGAGGATGCCCATGCCGGAGCCGATCAGCGATGCGAGCGGCATGATCGCCACGCAGCCGATCGCCTCGAGCTCGCGCGCGGCGATGGGATCGTCGGACGTGTACACCATCACCTGGAAACCGTCCCGGATCAGCGTCTCGGCCGCCTTCAGCGTCTCGCGGACGTTCGGGAACAGCGTCTGCCTTGTCGCCCAGCACCTCGAGCTTCACCAGCGTGTGGCCGTCGAGGAGCTCGCGCGCGAGCCGCAGCGTGCGCACGGCGTCGTCGGCGGTGTAGCAGCCCGCGGTGTTCGGCAGGTAGGTGAATTCGGACGGCGGCAGCGCGTCCACGAGCGACGGCGCGTCGCGGTCCTGGCCGACGTTGGTGCGGCGGATGGCGACGGTCACGATCTCGGCGCCCGAGGCGACGACCGCCGAGCGCGTCTCGGCGAAATCGCGGTATTTGCCGGTGCCGACCAGCAGGCGCGAGCGGTAGGCGCGCCCCGCGATCAGCAGCGGGTCGGCGGGGACGGCGGTCGGGGCGTGCGGAGCGTTCATCGGTGTCGGGGTGCCCTCGGAGGTGGGTGCGGGTCAGCCGCCGCCGACGGCGGCGATGATCTCGAGCGTGTCACCCGGCGCGAGGCGTTCCTTGGCGTAGCGGCTGCGGGGCACGATCTCGCCGTTGCGCTCGACGGCGACGCGCTTGCCGGTCAGCGCCAGCTCGCCGATCAGCTCGGCGACCGTCGGGGACGCGTCGCGACAGATATGGGGGGCGCCGTTGACGACGATGGAGAACACGCGGAGTTGCCGTCAGGTCGAACGCGCATCTTACCAAAGAAAAAAGCCGGCTGGCGCCGGCTTCCTTCCGGGCGCGGGCGCCATTACTTGAGCGTCAGAATCCAGGACGCGATTTCCTTGAGCGTGTCGTCCGAGGCCTTCGACGACGCATGCGGCTTCTGCGCGTGGAACGCCGCGACAACGTCGGTGTCCTTCTTGCCCTTGAACATCGCGGCCACGTCCTTGAACGCGGGGCCCACCTTCTTCTTGTCCACCGCATGGCAATTGAGGCAACCCGCCTTCTTGGCGTCTTCCTCGCCCGAAGCGCTGGCCAGCCCGGCTGAAGCCAGCGCGGCCACCATCACCGCCGTCACCACGATCGATTTCATGTTCGCTCCTGTTTGAAAAGGTCCCGGCACGCTGGCACGGGCGAATCACCGGCGTCCGCCCTCCGGGCGGCGCGCGACGAGGCATTTTAACGCACGGTGCCCGAATCCGTTGACCGCGGCTCCGCCGTGGACCCGGCGGTAGCCGCGGCTATCCCTGAGCAATCGGGGAATCGACTACAGCGAAAGCATCCACTTGCCGATCGCCGCCAGATCGTCGGCCGAGGCCTTCGAAGAGGCGTGGGGCTTCGCCGCCTTGACCGCGGCGACGACGTCGGCGTCCGACTTGCCCTTGAACTTGGCGGCGAGGGACTTGAACGAAGGCCCCATCTTCTTGGCGTCCACCGCGTGGCAGGTCAAGCAACCGCTTTTCTTCGCCAACGCCTCACCGTCCTCCGCCTGGGCCAATCCCGCCCCCACGAGTCCGACGGCAGCCACCAGCGCAATCGTGATCGACTTCATCTCTGCTCCTGATTGTTGAGATTCCGGCACCCGCTGCGGCCCGGCACCTGCGCCGGCCGCACCGGCATGCTTCGCGATTCTTTCACGCGGCGACCCGGTGCAGATTGATGTAACGCAACAGGCGTGCCGATGGGCCGCGCGCCGCCGGATCGACGATCCCGCGCCTGCGGCCGGCACGGGTCGTTTCATACATGGGCGATCTCCACGTGGCAGGGCACGCAGGGCTCGAGCGCCTGGACCGCGATGCGCACCGCGCGCACCAGCGCCGCCTCGTCGCCGGCGCCGAGCCCGGCGAGGCCCCGCGCCAGCGCGCCGGAAGGATGGAAGTTCCATTCGGTCGGCGCGACGATGTCGTAGTGGGCGACGTTGCCGGCGTCGAGCCGCACGCGGTGCAGCAGGAGGCCGCCCGCGGTCTCCACGGCGGCGAGCCCCTCGCGCTCGCCGAGCGCGTGGCCGCGCACCGCCGGCGGTTCGGCGACGTAGGTCCCGGCGTTGCGCAGCCGCTCGAGCAGCGCCGCGAGCTCGGTGAGCCGCGCGACCATCCGGGTCGCGACCGCGTTGCCGTCGCGCGCGTGCAGCGCCGCGACCAGCGGGTGGGCACGCTGGCGCGCCAGCGCGCCGGTCTCGACCGGGACGCCCCCCCAGACCGGCGCGCGGACGAATCCCGGATCGAGGCGCAGCGCCGGGACCACCATGGCGAGGAGTGCGTCGCGCGTCGCGGCCGGCATCAGCCCCACGTCGCTGGCGCCGAGCGAGGGCGCCTGCACGTACAGCTCGCGCAGCAGCACCGCCGGCAGCGTCGCGCCCCGGTCCATCCACGCGTCCAGCATCGCCGGGTCCTGCAGCGCGAGCCACGCGGCGCCGGCCATCCCGTACACGTCGTCGGCCAGCCGGTCGAGCGCCGGCACGAGGTCGTCGAGGGTCCGCGGCGCGTCGACCGTGTCGCCCCCGGGGGCAGCGCCGCCACCAGCCGCGCCAGGACCGGCGCGATCGCGCGGCCCGCGGCGGCGACCGGTGCGGTGCCCGCGGTGTGGCCCATCGCCTTGGGCCAGTCGATCAGCAGGCGCCAGCTGTGCTCCTGCACGGCTTCGAGCACGGGCGTGAGCTCGCGCGCCGTGACGCGGCGGGGCTCGAGCCGGTGCACGAGCGCGGCATCGAGCGCACCGGCGGCGGCTGCGGCGTGGGCCCCGCCGCAAACGCTGAACAGGCGCGGCACCATCGCGGCAGCCTCCGCCGGGGTTCGGTCGAACAGGACGCGCGCGATCGCGAACGGTCGCATCGATCGGACCGAGACTTCGCGGACCTGCTGCCCGTCCCAGGCGAGCCGGACGGTGAGATTACCCTCGATGGTCACGGCCGGACCCGTCGTCGGGCAGTGGCAGGAACTGGTCCCGGGTCGCCGAGCAGTTGGGGCAGGTCCAGTGTGGCGGCAGCCTGGTGAATGGCGTGCCCGGGGGAATCTGCGATGCAACGTCGCCGTCGGCGGGGTCGTAGATCGCCCAGCAGACCGCGCATTCCATCCGCGTCGCGGGGCCGATCCTGTCGTCTTCGCCGAAGCCTTCGAACGTTGTCATCGCCGTGCCCGCCGTGGCTGCGCGACGCAAAGCGTGCCCGACGCGCGGCAGGGAACAGCGTACCGCTGCCGGGCGGCGCCGTATTGAGGCAGGTCAAGCGCGCACGCGACGGGCTTCGGCGCGGTGCCGAACCGGTCGAGCGGCGCGACGCGCAGCGCCGTGGTGCGCGCCGCGGCCCCCGCGGCGTTGCCGGCGGGCAGGACCCGCGTCGACACGGACTTCGACCGGCGGGAACGCCGTATCGCCGCGCTCAGAAATCGATGACGAACGGGGCGGCGACCAGCAACGCGCCCACCACGGAAAGCCAGAGCACGCTGTCGAGGAAGTACGGATAGACGCACAGCAGGATGCCGGCGATGGCGGGCACGAACTTCGCCTGCCGCCGCCCGTAGACCAGGTAACCCATGCCGACGGCGCCGGCGAAGATGCCGAAGACGATGCTGGTCACGCGGGCCTCCCGTCGTCGCGGCGTGCGGGCGCCTCCGCGATCCGCTGCGCGTCGATTCCGCTCATCCGTTGTCGAGCGCGAGTTTCGCACCGAAGCCGATGAGTGCGATGCCGGCGAGCCGCGTCGCAAGGCGGCGCGCGTGCGGCCAGCGCCGCAGGCGGCGGGCCGCCGCGTTCCCGATGGCGACCAGCGCGCCCTGGTACACGCAGGCGATCAGCGTGACGTGCAGCATCATCGCGACCAGCGTGGCCGGGCTCGATTCCGGTCGCAGGAACAGCGGAAAGAACGCCATGAAGAAGATCGCGACCTTCGGATTGGTGAGGCTCACGGCCAGCGCCTGCCGGAAATGCGCGCGGCGGCTGCGGCGCAGCGCGGCCGCGGGAGGGTCTGCGTCGACGCGCGCGAACGCGAGCCGCAGGCCCAGCCAGCACAGGTACGTTATGCCGGCCCACTGCGCCGCCGCCAGCACCTGCGGGTAGGCCGCGAGCACCGCGGCGAGGCCGAGCACCGCCGCCAGCATGTAGACGAAATCGCCGGTCAGCGTGCCGAGCACGGCGCCGAATCCGGCGCCGACCCCGCCGCGTGCCGTGGCGTTGAGGATTGCGAGCGTTCCCGGGCCGGGAATCAGCTGGAATACGACGATGGCGCCGACAAAGCTCGCGTAGTTCTGGATGTCGGCCATGCGGGCAAGGATACCCGATCGCCGGGCCGCCCGTTGCCGGCGGCGGCCGACGGGATGCCGCGCTGCGGACGCGTCTCCGGAGTGCGTCAGGGAGGCTCGGTCCGTGCGGCGCGGCCGCCGGCCGCGCGGACCTGGTCCCGGCAGCGCGCGTACACCCGGGCCGCGCCGACCAGGTTCCATTCCAGCCAGAGGCAGGAGGCCGTGAACGCAAGGCCGGCCGGAAGTGTCAGCGCCGGCCACGGCACCGCGGCGAGCAGCAGCGCCAGCGCGGCGAAGTGCAGCCGCATCTGGCCGCGCATCGACGCCTCCGGGATCATCTGCTTCATGTTAGGCAGCGCCCTGCCGATGCCGCCGCGCTGCTGCAGATGCAGCCAGTTGAGAAAGGGCATGATCTTGTAGAGCATGCCGGAAATCACCGAAAGGAACACGCCCGGCAAGGCGAGCACGCCGAGCCAGAGCGGTGCGCGCGGGTCCTCACCCAGCTCGCGGCACCGCCGCGAACGCCATCCAGGAAACGGCGAAGGCGAGCAGCGACAGCATCGCGCCGCGCCACAGGATGAAGGTGACGTCGACCAGGCGGCGCCGGCGCCGCGACTGGAGCGCGAGCGTGGCGACGGCATAGGCGGCCGCGAGCAGCACGCCCGCCAGCGCCACGCCGGGCTGCCACGCCGGCGCGGCAGCCGATCCCGGCGCGAGCCGCAGCGTCCACAGGCACAGCACCGCGAACAGCCCGGCCGGCAGCGCGCGAGCGAACCACACCGGATAGGCGGGCGTGAGCTGGAACATCGGCACCACCAGGTACGACACGCCGATCACCAGCATCAGCGCCCAGCCCGCGAGGCCCCACGCGACGTGGACGTCGATCAGCGTCAGCAGCGGCCAGGGCAGGTGCAGATCTCCCGAGAGACCCAGCGTCACCGCCAGCGTCGCGCCGAGGATCACCGTCACCAGCAGGCCGAGCACGGCGAGCCGCAGCACGTGAATGCTGGTGCCGCGCGCCGGCGTGCGCAGCAGCGCGACGGCCATCACCGTCAGGAACAGCCCCACCGCGGTGACGAAGACGGCCGCGGCGAGCAGGAACAGCACCGGCCGCTCGAACAGGAACGCCGAGGCGAGCAGGATCGCGCCGGCGGTGATCAGCGGATGCACGACCGCCGCCACCAGCCGGGGCCGCCAGATGTTGGCGCCGGCCACCACCGCCACGAATTGCAGCAGCGATCCGCACATCACCTGCAGCATGAAGTCGACGACGATGAGGTGGGTCATCGCCAGCGCGCCGGGCGACCAGCGCGACTGGAACGACGGCGGCCCCAGCACCACCAGCACCAGCCCGGCGACGGCGCCGAACAGCGGCGCGGTCAGGAAGAACCGGTAGGGGACCGAAATCGGCGGGGCCTGCTCGAACGACAGCGCGGGCGGCATGGGATTCGCGGGTCGTGCCGTGCCGGATCCGGCGCCGCGGTCGGCGCCCGCGCCCCCGGCACCGGGCAGCGGCGGCGCGCGGCCGGCGATCAGCCGCGGCTCAGCGCTCCCCCGCTTCGAGCAGCGCGCGCATCCTCGCGCCGAGGCGCTCCGAGTCGGCGTCGAGCGCCTGGTCGCACATCGGGTAGAGGATGTTCTCCTCCTTCATGTTGTGCTGCTGCATCAGCATCAGCAGCGTCTCCGCCACGCCGGCGAAGGCCTCGGCATCGCGGGCGGCGCAGGCGGCGCCGAGCTCCGAGAGCAGCGCGCGCATCTGTTCGTGCTCGTGGCGCATCATCTGCGTCGGCCCGGCGCTGGAGCCGGTCGCCGCCTCGAAGGCCGGGAACAGCACGCCCTCCTCGGCCTCGAAATGCGCGTTCATCTGCGCGTGCAGATGCGCGAACGCGGGCATCGCCCGCGCCCAGTCGCCGCGCTGTGCGTGCTCTTCCGCCGCGGCGAAAAGGCCGTCGCAGTGTCGATGGTGGTCGGGAAGGATCTGCGTCGGAAGGCTCATGGCGGGGGTCCGGACGAGGGAGGGAGGCTTGCGCGTCGCCGGTGCGCTCGGCGCCAGCGTGAACGCATTGTTGGGACCCGGGCCGATCGACGCCTTGATCGGCATCAAGCGGATGCCCACCGCCGCTGGCGTCAGTCGTTCGGTCCGGTCGTGCAACAGCCTGCCGCCACAGCGCGACGTGCCGCGGGTCGACGGCGCCGGCTCAGCGCCTCCCGTCGACGGCGGCGAACAGCGCGGCCGCGCCCAGCGCCCGGGCCCATCCGGCGCCTCGGCCCATCGCGCGGGACGCCGGCGCCGGGCTGCCGGCCACGCGGAGACGCCGCCGCGCGCCACCGCCGCGGCCTTCACCCTGGCCGGCGCCGCCGCGCGTGCGTGCGCTCGTGGCAAACGAACGCCGCGACCAGCGCGAACGCGACGGGCAGCGGCAGGACCAGCAGCGCGGCCACCCAGTGCCAGCTGCCGTCGGGGTCCCCCGCCTTCGACGCCGATGCCGACGGCGAGCACGGACCCGAACGCGGCGACGAGCGAGGCCCGCCGGGCATTGCGCAACCATAGCCCGGAGGCGATGCCGATCATCAGCGGCAGCAGCAGAAGAACGACGAAAGGCGCCAGATGACGCATTTTGGGTCACGAAGCCGGCTGTTTGGCGCTGTCGGCCTCGTCGTGCGCGGAATCGGAAGGTGGTGCAGTGGCACAGCGCCGGCACAGGCACGACTGTTTGCGCTGCGCCTCCGGAACGCGGGCCAGGGCGGCGGCGCTGACGGTGACGCTCGCGCACCAGCACGGCGTATCGAAGCTGCCGCTGCACGCCGGGGCGCAGTCGTTCGGCCCGCCGCAAAGCGGGCAGACGTGATTCGGCTGCGGCTGCATGTCCGGGCCTCCTGCGCGATCGCGTAGGTCAACGATAACCCCGGGCGAGGCGCGAGCGCAATTCGGGAGCGGCGGCGACGGTCCGGCGGGCGAGCGCCGCCCGCCCGCCGGTTCACGCGCCCCGGCGGTACCCGAAGCCGGGCCGCGTCCGACGGGCGAGCGGCGCGAGGCGATCATGCACGTTCCCGCGGATCGACGCTCGCCGGCGCGTCCGCGGCGTCGATTCGCGCCAGCGCGTCGCGGATCGGTTCGGCATCGCGGGGTCGCACCAGGCGCGCGATCTCGCGGCCGTCGCGAAGGAAGACCAGCGTCGGCCAGAGCCTGACCCGGAACGAGCGGCCGAGCGGCCGCCCGCTGCCGTCGGCGATCTTGAGGTGGCGCACGCGCGGGTGATCGGCGAGCGCGAGCGCGAGCGGCGCCTGGACGGCGCGGCAGTGGCCGCAGCCGGGGCTGCCGAACTCGACCAGCGTCGGGCCGTCGAGGCGGTCGACGTCCGCGCGCGGCGGCGCGTTCGATGCGTAGGTTTCGGTGATCGTCATCGCCAGCTTCGCTGCGGCAGGGCCGCGCTGCCGCATTGCCCGGCAGCGTGCAAAGTCACATTGAATCATACGACCATCCGGCAGGCGCGCCGCTGCCCGCGCCGGACCGGATTCCGGCCGCTCCGCACGAGCCGCCGCGGCATCAGGCGGAACGCTTCGCAGCCCAAAAACGTAGCCCGGGCTGAGCGCAGCGAAACCCGGGCCAGCCGTCCCGCCACGCCTCAGCCTTCCACGTCCTCCAGCGACCGGTAGAGCACGTGCGCGTCGACGTACCCTCGCGTCCGGTGCCGGAACGCGCGCGGCAGCGTGCCGACGATCGAGAATCCCAGGGCCTTCCACAGCGCCAGCGCGCCCGTATTGGTGCTGACGACGAAATTGAACTGCATCGCCAGGAAGCCCGCCGCCTTCGCCTGCTGCAGGCAGTGAACGGCCATCGCCCGGCCGATGCCGGCGCCGTGCCGCGCCGGGTGCACCATGAACGACGCGTTGGCGACGTGCGCGCCGAGGTCGCGCTGATTGGCGACCAGCTTGTACATGCCGGCGACGCCGCCGCCGGTTTCGGCGACGTACGACGCCACACCCGGGCCGAACCAGTACTCGAACGCGTCGGTGCGGGTCGACGACGGCGCGAACACGTAGGTGTCGCCGGTCGCGACGACGGCCTCGAAGACCGGCCACATCGCGTCGAAGTCCGCGTGGCGCGCCGGGCGGATGGTGACGCCGTTCACCCGTCGCGCCCTCCGGGACCACCCGCGCGCAGCGCTGCGCGTGGCCCGTTGCGGTTCATGGATCCGGCGCGGCGCCGGGTGGGCAGCCGCAGCCGCCCGTCGCCTGGACGGGCGGGCAGCGCACCGAGCCGTAGGAGCAGAAGACGCAGCAGTCCCCCGCCTTCGGCCGCAGCAGCGTGCCGCAGCCCCGGCACTCGTGGAAGTACAGGCAGGCGTCGGTGGGCATCGTCTCGACCGCCGCAAACCCGCAGGCCGGACAGGTCAGCACCGACTCGAGGACCGGCGCGGCGGCCATTCCGGCGGCGCTCACTTCGGCGGCAGCGTGCCGACGAATTCGAGGCAGCGCGACACCCAGCGCTCCAGCGCGGAATTCTCGCCGATGCCCTCGCGCCCGCGCAGCACCTCGCGCACGCGCTCCGCCAGCCCCTCATCGATCGCCACTGCCGCCTCCCGCGCTGCGCCGCCCGAGCGCCACGCTGACAAGTCGATCACAAATCGTGACGCGATGCCACCATGGCCGCCAGCAGGCCCGGATCGTCCCACGGAATGTCGGTCGGGTACGCGCGCAGGTGGGGGCTGTCGGGGTCGCGCAGCCACTCGCGCGGAAAGACGACGACGCGTCCCTCCCGCCGCGCCGTCGGCAACCGGGGCCGGCGCCTGCCCCGCAAGCGCACGGTGCAGCGCGACGGCGAGGTCGGCGCCGGCCCGCTCGCCCAGGTGCATGTGGGTCACGATCCTGCGGTTGATCTCGAGCAGATGCGCCTCGCCGGTCACGGCGTCGACGATGAACTGCGCGTTGAAGAAGCCGCTCAAGCCGAAGCCACGGCAAAGCGCTTCCGACAGCGCCCGGGTTTCGCGCGAATCGACGAACCGCAGCACCGCGGTCTGGCCCTTCACCGGACGGGTCGCGACGTCGCGCTCCCAGGCGAAGCCGGCGTGCGGCACGCCGTCCAGCGCGACCAGCGCCTGCGAAAGATGCGGCCCGGCAACGAAGGCCTGCACCAGCAGCCGGGGCGCGCGCTGCTCGCCGAGATCCAGCTGATCGGGTCGCAGCAGATGCGCAACCGCGGCCATCAGCTCGTCGCGCGTCGCCGCCACGGCCACGCCCTCGCCCGCGAACCCGAAGCGCCGCTTGACGACCACCGGGTAGCCTCGCGCCGCCGCGAACGCGAGCGCGTCCTCCACGCCCGCGGCGATGGCGTAGTCCGGCACGCGCACGCCCAGCGCCTCGGCCGCGGGCGGCAGCAGCGTCTTGTCGATGCTCGTCACGTAGTGTCGGGGGTCGCCGATCGAGGCCGCGACCAGCGCCGCGAGCCGCGACTGGACCGCGGCATCCAGCCCGGGCGGAGGGTGCAGCACCAGCGCGAAGAGCAGGCGGACCGCCATTTCGTCGCAGGGCACCAGCAGCCGCGGCGAAACCTCGTCGACGATCCGGACCAGCGCCAGCAGGAATTCCAGCGGGATCGCGGCGTCCGAGAGCAGTCCGACCCGGGACACGAAGCGCGATTTCAGCGCCAGGGAATCGCGGGGTGCGAGCAGTGCGACCTCGAAACCCGCGTTGGCGAGCACGCGCGGCATGCGCGCGGTGCCCAGCCAGCGGGTCGCCGTCGACACCAGCAGCACGACCGGCCGCGCGGGCCGCTGCGTCACCGCGTTGCGGCCCCGGTGCGGCGGAGGACTTCCGCCCAATGCCGGACGTCGGCCGCGATGTCCGCGGCAAACTGCGCCGGCGTGCCGGTGTCCGGCTCCATGCCCAGCGCGGCGAGCTGCCGCTGCATTTCGGGCAGTGCGACGATGCGCACCAGCGCGGCGTGCAGCCGCGACACGATGGCCGGCGGCGTGCCCGCCGGGACCAGGATGCCGTGCCAGGTCGTCACGTCGAAGCCGGGATAGCCGGCCTCCGCCACGGTCTCGATGTCCGGAAACTCCGCCATGCGGCCGCGCCCGGTGACCGCCAGCGCGCGCAATCGGCCGTCCCTGAGCAGCGCCGCCACGGTGCCGAGGTGCGTGAACAGCACCGGCACTTCGCCGGACAGCACGTCCCTGACCGCGGACGAGGTCCCGGCGTACGGGATGTGGACGAGCTTCACGCCGGCGCGGCGGAACAGCAGGCTCGCGGCCATGTGCGAGGTCGAGCCGACGTCGCTGCTGGCGAAGGACAGGGCACCCGGCGTGCGCCGCGCGCGCGCGATCAGCCCCGCCAGCGTGGTCACGCCGAGCGCCGGCGTGACCACGACGACGATGGGCAGGCGCGCGAGCATGGTCACCGGCGCGAAGGCCTTCCCCAGCGCGCCGGCTTCCGTCCCGCGCCCGCCAGGGACGATGGCGTTGATGCCGTTGTTGGCGAGGAACAGCGTGTAGCCGTCCGGCTCCGAGCGGGCCGCCTGGTCGAGGGCGATCCTGCCCGCCGCGCCGGGCCGGGCCTCGACCACGACCGGGACGCCGAAGGCCTCGCCGAGGTACCGCGCGACCAGGCGGCCGAGGAGGTCGCTGGTGCCGCCGACCGTGGAGGGCAGGATGAGGGTGATCGGCCGGTCCGGATACCGGGCGTCGTCGGCCGCGGATGCCGGCAGCCGCGGCCACAGCGCTGCCGCGGCGGCGGCGACCAGCAGGCGCCGGCGGAGCGCATCGGGGCTGCGCCCCGGCCCTCGAGTTGCGGGCGGTTCCCCGGCTGCCGCAAGCAAGCGCTCCGGCGGCGTCACTTGCGCGTGTACAGGCCGTCGAACACCGTGGTCCGCTGGCCTTTGGCGTCGATGGACTCCCACAACTGACGGACGCTGCCGTCGGCATTGGGCGTCCAGGTGATCCGCTGCTTCGACACCTGCGCATCGTCCCCGACGGTCTGCCCTTCGAGCACCATGCTGCCGTCGCGGATGCCGCCCTCGAGCAGCAGCAGGGTGCCCGCGCTGTCGACCCAGGTCTGGTGCCAGCGCTTGCGCGGGGCGTCGTAGATGTTCAGGCTCTCCCCGCTGTACCCGTGGCCGGTCGTGTAGCGCTCGTGCAGGACGCAGCCGCCGTACTCGCGCGCGATGCGGTTGACGCCGGCGAGCTTGCCCTTCGGCGTGTGCACCTGCCACTCGCCGAGCCAGAAGTCGAACGCACGATACTCCGGCGCCTCGCAGGCGGCGTCCGCGGCCGCCGCCGGGCCGGCGGCGGGCCATCCCAGCGCGAGGGCTAGGGCGAGGACGAAACGGGCGGTGCGGGCGGGCAGGGACATGGCGGCTCCTCGAGGCATCCCGGGGTGCGGACCCCGGCTTCGAACGGCGGGCACCGGGGCGAGCCGTGCCCGGCGGGTCGTCCCGCCGCCTCAGCGCAGTTCCGCCGGCGGCACGTGATCCATGTCGGGAAACACCTGGTTCTCGCCGACCATGCCCCAGATGAACGTGTACGAGCGCGTGCCCACCCCGGAGTGGATCGACCAGCTCGGGCTGATCACCGCCTGCTCGTTGCGCACGACGATGTGCCGCGTCTCCTGCGGCTGGCCCATCATGTGGAACACGACGCCGTCGGGCGGCAGGCCGAAGTAGAAGTAGACCTCCATGCGCCGGTCGTGCGTATGGCAGGGCATCGTGTTCCACATGCTGCCCTCCTCCAGGCGCGTCATGCCCATGACCAGCTGGCAGGTGGGCAGCACGTCGGGGACGAGGTACTTGTGGATCGTGCGCCGGTTGGCGGTGCGCGCCTCGCCCAGCGTCTCGGCCGCGGCCTCGGCGATGGTGACCCGGCGGTGCGGGTGCGCCGCGTGCGCGGGGGCGCAGTTGAAATACAGCTTCGCCGGCCGGGACGCGTCGGCGCTGGCGAAGCGCAGCGCGCGCGCGCCCTTGCCGACGTAGAGCGCCTCCTCGGCCTTGACGTCGAAGCGCTCGCCGTCGACGGTCACGACGGCGTCGCCGCCGATGTTGATGAGGCCGAGCTCGCGCCGCTCGAGGAAGAAGTCGGTGCCGGTGTGCCGGCCGAGCTCCGGCGCGAATTCGAGCGGCGCCGACGTCGGGCAGATGCCGCCGGCGATGATCCGGTCGATCTGGCTGTAGGTGAGCGTGATCTCGCCCGGCGCGAAGATCCGCTCGATCAGGAAGTGGCGGCGCAGGCCGGCGGTGTCCAGCGTGCGGGCGTGCTCGCTGTGCACGGGTTGACGAATATCCATGGGACTTCAGCTCCAGCGTGACGATGCGGGTGACTTGCGGATGCGCGCCGGGACCGGCGCACCTGCAACGATACCGTGCCCCGCCCCGGTGCGCAAAGGGCGGGCCGCCATCGCGGCGCCGTCTCGATGCGCTGCCGTCCGCGGCAGGAATTAGTGCCGCGGCGCGAATACAATACGCTGATGGAAGTGCGCAAGACCGTGCTCGTCGCCCATTCGGCCGAGCGGATGTTCGACTTGATCGAGGCGGCCGAGCACTATCCCGATTTCCTGCCGTGGTGCGCGGCAGCGGTCATCGTCGAGCGCGATGCGGGCGTGGTCGCCGCGGACGTGACCGTCGACTACCACGGCGTGCGCTTCCGTTTCCGCACCCGCAATCCGAAACGGCCGCCGCAGTGGATGGCGATCCGCCTCGAGCACGGACCGTTCGACCGGTTCGACGGCGAGTGGAACCTGACGCCGCTTGCCGCCGACGGCTGCCGCATCGACTTCCTGCTGCGCTACGATTTCAAGCGCGGCATCACCGGAAAGCTGGCCGCACCGGTGTTCGACCGCATCGCCAACACGCTGGTCGATGCCTTCGTGGCGCGCGCCGACCGGGTCTACGCAGGGGCGGCCACGCCGCCGGCCGGGGCGTCGCCGCCATCGGCTTCCAGCGCGGCGCCGCCATCGCCGCCGCCCGATCCGGGCGGCGATTCCCCGAACACCGCCGCTCCCGCCGCTTCGGCCGGGAGCCTCAACCGGAGTGAGTCACCATGACCGACCAGGACCGCTACGAAGCGCTGCGCGGCACCAAGCTTGCCGCCGAGCTCACCGAGGAGCAGGGCAGGACGCTTTCACGCCTCGTCACGGTGCGCGACCTGAAGCAGGGCGAGGTGCTCGCGCGCGAGGGCACCATCGACAACGAGATCCACGTGATCCTGAGCGGCACCCTGGGAGTGGTGAAGCACCACGGCACCCCGGACGTGCTCACCATCAACACACTCGGACCCGGCGAATTCGTCGGCGAGATGGGATTCATGGACGGCACCGAGCTCTACGCGTCGAAGGTCGCGCTCGGCGACCTGAGGGTGCTCGGGCTCGAGCGCGAGAAGCTCGAGTCGCTGCTCGCGACCGACCCGCTGATCGTCTACCGCGTGATGCGGGCGATCATCCGCGTCGTCCACCAGATCCAGCGCCGGCTGGCGATGCACCAGCTCGAACTGTCGAACTACATCTACAAGCAGCACGGGCGGTATTGACCGCCTCCCCGCTCAGGGCGTGCTCGGCTTGAAGACGATGTCGCCGTACCACGCCTCGACCGAGGCGCCGGTGTTGTCGGTATCGGTCAGGACGCCGTAGGCGGTCATCCGCCCCGGAGCCTCGCCGAACGCCTTCTTGAAGTCGTCGCGCAGGTTGCGCGTCAGCGTCTGCCAGGCGCCGACGCCGGCCGCTCCGCTGGAGGCGACCACCATCTGCACCCGGTTGGTGTGCGGATTGGGAATGACGGTGCCCACGGGCGCCTTGTTCGACCAGATGTACATCAACGTCGCGTAGGGCGATTCGCGCCCGGAAATACCCTCGGCGACCGCGAACGACGCCCGCTCGCCGAACGACAGCTTCGACTTGTCGCCGTCGAACTCGAGCACCAGGCGCACCGGCGAATCCTCCTTGCTCCCGACCGAGTTGTCGGCGCCTGGGATCAGCCCGCTTATCTTCCAGCGCCAGGTGAGCACCGGCCACTTCGCGACGTCGATCGGAATCCGCTGCGCCAGCCCGGTCGCTGCGGCGTCCGCCTTGGCCTGGAGCACGGTGTGCCCGTCGTTGGAGACGAGCTTGTATTCGGTGGGCTTCTTCTGGTCGGTGATCTTCACCGTTACCCAGCCGGCGGGCATCGCGTCCCCCGGCTTGCCCGCGGAGAACGGAACGACGCCCGGCGGCTGCTGCGCGGCGGCCGGAAGGCCGACGGCAAGCCCAAGCAGCGACATGCAGATCAGGGGAGCGAAACGCGACATCGCGCAAGGATGCCGACAACCGGGGCCGGAGACAAGAGAAATCGCTGGTCGGGTTCAGACTTCCGGCGCTACCGCGAAAGCCGCCGACGGCTCGCCGCGCCGGTGCCGCGCGATCGCCTCCCGCAGTGCCGCGACGCTCGGCGTCGGCACGTTGTGCGGCGCGGCAGGCTCGCTCGCCATGAGGGCAGGAGGGGGCGGCGTCCGCGCCGGTCGGGTGGCGCGTCAGCGGCCGGTCAGGCGACGCACCAGCCAGTCGCCGATCGCCGCCACGCCGGCGGTGACGAGATCGTCGCCGACCGCGTCCTCGCGCCTGTGCTCGCGGACGAGGATGGCGCTGGCCTGCGCGTCGGCCAGGACGCGGCGCATGGCGTCCGGATCGTCGGCCGCGCCGCTGCCCGGACGTTCGGCCTCGAGCTCGCGCAGCGCCTTGGCGACGCCGTCCGGATCGATCAGCGCGAGCGGCGTGCCGCAATGCGCGCAGGCGCTGTCGCGCGCGAGGTCGACCGGCGCGCCGCACTGCGAGCAGGTCACCTCCCGGACCGTCCGCCGCAGCGTCGCGAGCTCGGCCGGCGACGGCGTGCGAACGAAGTTCTTCTCGCGCAGGAACTGGGCGAAGGTGATCAGCTTGCCCTTGTCGCGGCGGCAGCGCCAGTAGGTGAACCGGGTGGTGCGCTGCAGGTCGTGGGTGAACACCAGCGGGCGGCTGCAGCGCGGGCAGAGGAAATTCGACGCCAGCGCCCTGCGCGTCTCGGCCGACACCGTGCCGATGTACTTGAAGAGGTCGATGACGCTCCCCGGCGTGAGCCTGACGCTGCCGGCGCTGTCGAACCAGAACAGGTGGCAGGGCGCGCAGCCCTCGACGACGACCGGCCGCTCGGCGCCGTAGGCCGGCAGCAGCCGGGTCGTCGTATCGGCGCGGCAGTTCGGGCAGCGGATCACGCGGCGATTCTAGCAGCCGGTCCCGGACCCGGCGCCTCGCCACGCGAGCCTCGGGGCGGTACCATGAAGGCGACGCGCCGGGTGCGGGCCGCCGGCAGGCACGGCGCGCGCAGTTCGATCGCTTCCGCCTGCGGCAGCCATGCCGCGGCGGTCCCGGCGCCGGCGGCGCGTGGAACAGTGGAGGAAGTCATGTCGGAGAACATGTTGCCGGTGCTGATGAAGCATCCGTTCGTCGCGGATCTGGAGACGCGCCAGCTGGCGCAGCTCGCCACGCTCGCGAAAATGGTGCGGTTCCCGGCCGACCACACGGTGTTCCGCGCGGGGGACCGGGACCCCGGCTTCTACCTCATCATCAAGGGCATGGTCGCGCTGGAGATCGACGCGCCGGAGCACGTCGTGCGCGTGCAGACGCTGGACGCCGGCGACGAGTTCGGCTGGTCGTCGGTGCTCACCGGCCGGGGCAAGCAGTTCCAGGCGCGGACGTTGGAGCCGGTGGAGGCGATGATGTTCGACGCCACCAAATTGCTGGACGCGTTCAGGGACGACCCCGCGCTCGGCCTCGCCTTCACGCTGCGGCTGCTGCACGTGGTCTCCGAGCGCTTCGACGCGGCCCGCGAGCACCTGCTGGACAAGTATTCGCCGGTGGCGAAGCGCGCGGGGAACTGAAGCCCGGGCGCCGGCTCGCGGCCAGCGGGCCGGACGCGCAATTTCCGTCAAGGCTGCCGCATTGCGTCACGCACGCCGCTGTGCCGGCGTGGCCACGCGGCGGGGAGTCCGATCGTTCCGCAAGGCATTGTGAAAGAATGACCGACTCGAGATCTCGCGCATCGCTAGCGTCGGAATCGGGCGATTCGGCACATTTATTGCGTCTTAGCTTTCGCCCGGCCCCTCCGGCAGCGATGACGGAGGGGCGATGGCGTGGGCGGATCGGCGATGGGCGCCGGTCCCGAACGCGGGCGCCGAACGGGACGTCGATCCAGCGAATGAGCATCCCAGGTGCCGAAGTCGCGTCGTCCGGATGGATCGCATTCGATCGAGTCGTCGGGTTCTGTTCAATGTCCGTTGCACGCAAAGCCGTCAGTCCTGCCGCCGAGGTGACCCCACGCGCCGCCGAGCCCAGCCCATTGCGGGGCCCGGCCGCCGCGACGGTCCCCGACTGGTCGGACCAGCGCCGTGTCGCGGCGGATGACCCGAACGACCGCACGTTTGCAGGACCGGACATTCAAGTGGCTCGCCACGCTGCCCGCCGACTTGCGGCCGACGACGACGGCACGAACCTACCCGCGCATCATCAACCGGATCGGCGACCTCTGGGGTCATTGCGAATACACGCGGATGTATTTTCAAAGTCTTCTCATCGACCGGCGCAAGAACCGCAAGGGTTTTCCGCCCGACGTGAGGCGCGAACTCGAGGCGCTCCAGCGGTACTACTTCGAGAACCTGTCCGGCCTGCCCGCGATTCTCTGGAACGCAGTGCCGGTGCATGTCCCGCGGATTCCGCACACGGTCTTTCCGCTGCACCCGAACAAGACCGAAATCGACATCCTGCCGCTGTTGCGCGACATCTGATGCGGGTGTCGCGCCGCGTCGAGGTCCGGTGACCGGCGCGCCGGGGCGAACGCGGGGGCGGTCGTCGCCGGCTTCCCGCGCGGGCCACGGGTGATCGCCCCGGCAAACGCGACGAACACCGGCTGGTCGATGCCCTGCGCATCGACCCAGACGACGACGCCGGCGTCGTCGAGCAGAGTCGTTCGGACGCCGTTCGCACACGATGCAACCGGGGTGTACCAAGCTGCGGATGGGATCGATCACGGCACCCTGGTACCGTGGCTACGCGCGTTCTTGAATGCGCGCTCCTGCCCTGCGTCGCCAACCAGCGATCCCAAGGCTACCCCTATCGGGCGGTAACGTCCCTTGCGCGGCGACAGCGAGCCAGCTCGCCGCCGCCCGGCGGAATCGCCGGTGCGCGACCGCGCTCGCATGGCTGGCCCGACGCCGATCTGCCGACGACACGGATCCTGGCGGGGTCGCCGATCGCTATGTTCGGTAACGAACAGACAGGCTGCTTGCGTGATCCCCAGAATCGGTCTGGCAGACCGTAAACCGCCCAGGGAGATTGACATGAAAGCGAAATCCGCCTCCAAGACGAGATCCGGGCACCCGGGGTCTCGAATTTCGAAACCGGGACCAGGGCTTGGCCGCTGCTGTTCCGGAATCCTGGCATGCGCGGGATTCGCTGCGTTCCTGTCGGCGTCTGCCCCCGCGCTGGCTCAGACCTATCTGGGTACGGCCCAGCCATACGCGGTTCTGGCGGGTTCTGCGGTGACCTGCACGACATCGGCCAATATCACCGGGGATCTGGGCATCTCGCCGAATGACGCGAGTTCGATCACGGGCCCCTGCGCGGTGACTGGAGCGACCAATGTTGCCGCAGCCGCGGCAGGAGCCAAGACCGATCTCGTCACGGCGTACAACACCCTGGCCGGCCTGGCCTGCAATACCGATTTGACGGGCTCGGATCTTGGCGGATTGACGCTCACGCCCGGCGTGTACTGTTTTGCGAGCTCGGCGCAGTTGACGGGGACCCTCACCCTGAACGCCCAGGGCAACCCCAATGCCGTCTTCGTCTTCCAGATAGGGAGCACGCTCACGACCGCAAGCAGTGCGACGGTCAGCGTGACCAACGCCGGCCCGGCGACAGGCTGCGGCGTGTCGTGGCAGGTCGGCAGTTCCGCGACGCTTGGCACCGGCACGGCATTCGTGGGAAACGTCATCGCGCTCGCCAGCAATACCCTGAATACCGGCGCCGTCGTGTCCCCCGGCCGAGTGTTGGCGCGTAATGGCGCCGTGACGCTCAATGCGGGCACCGTGTCCGCCGACGAATGCGTCGGCTATGGCGGAACCGGACTGCCCCCCGCCCCCGGCCAAGGCTCGATCACCATCGTCAAGAACACGATTGGGGGCAACGGGACCTTCAACTTCACCGGCGCGCAATCGTTCTCGATCCTGACCGCTGGTGGCGCCGGCAGCAACGCGACTACCTTCGCTTCCGTAGCCCCCGGCATCTACGACGTGACGGAGGCGGTGCCGGCGGGCTGGAACCTGACCGGGCTCAGCTGCTCGAACGCGAGCACGGTGAATCTAGGCACGGCAACGGCGAACGTGGCGGTCGCCGCAAACGAAGCGGTTACCTGCACGTTCACCGACACGCGGCTCCCACCCCCAGCCGGCCAAGGCTCGATCACCATCGTCAAGAACACGAATGGGGGTAACGGGAACTTCAACTTTACCGGCGCGCAATCGTTCCTGATCCTGACGACCGGCGGGACCGGAAGCGATACCACAGCCTTCGCCTCAGTCGAACCGGGCGTCTACAACGTGACGGAGACCGTGCCGGCGGGCTGGAACCTGACCGGGCTCACCTGCTCGAACGGGAGCACGGTAAATGTCGGCACGGCGACAGCGAACGTGGCGGTGGCGGCGGATGAGGAGGTGACGTGCACGTTCACGAACACACGCCATGGCTCGATCACCATCGTCAAGAACACGGTTGGGGGCAACGGGACCTTCAACTACTCGGGCGCACAATCCTTCTCGATCGCCACCAATGCCGGGACCGGTAGCAATTCCACGGCCTTCGCCTCGGTGATCCCGGGCGTCTACAACGTGACGGAGACGGTGCCGCCGGGCTGGTGGACCCTGACCGGGCTCACCTGCTCGAACGGGAGCACGGTGAATACAGGCACGGCGACGGCGAACGTGGCGGTGGCCGCGGGGGCGGCGGTGATATGCACGTTCACCAATACGGTGACACTACCGCCCGCACCGACCGATATCCCGACCTTGGGCGAGTGGGCGCTGATCGTGCTGGCGATGATGCTTGCGGTGACCGGCGGGCTGTATTACCGTCGGCGCCAGTAAGTCGCGCGCAGAGTGCGTACCGCAAGCGTTGACCCAAATCGTGCTGGCCAGACAACGATGGGAGGGGCCATGGAGGCGAGAAGAAGCCATGAAAGGCGGCTCGTGGACGCGACATTCTTCTTCATCGAGCGACGTGACCGAGGAAACGCATGGCGGTACGGCTCGGTCGCCGTGGCTGTCCTGCTATTGATCGTTGCTGGCTGGCTGGATTTTCGCTGACGGCCTGTTGGCGATCCAGCGAAATGCCAGACTGAGATCGGCAGGTTGGCATTTCGGCCGCTGCACGTCACGCGGATCTGGCGGGACGTGCGCGCGCGTGGGCGGCATCACGACGGTCGGAAGTATTGCTGGCTGCGCTGCTCGCGCTCGCGGATTGCCAAAATCCGGCTGCATGGTGGCTACACGGTTCGGAAAAAGCAAAAGCCCGCCGGGAAAGGCGGGCCAAGTGCTTGATTGTATGGTGGCGAACCAGGGACTCGAACCCCGGACCAAAGGATTATGATTCCTCTGCTCTAACCAGCTGAGCTAGTTCGCCAAGGGCGAGAATTATAGGCGAATCCGGCCTTTACGGTCAAAATCCGGTTGCGCCGCCCCGTGCCCTTCCGAGCGGGCGGGCGCGAACGCCGGGCCGGGCGCGCCCCGCGCGCGACGATCGGGGTTTCGCGCGAGATCGACCCGGGCCACGAATCCAACCGAACCCGCCGCATCGCGGCATCACCCGCCCACCCGCAATGCCCCTCGCCGCCTGGCTGCCGGACGCGCCGTGGTACGTGCTCGCGGCCGTTCCGTTCGTGATCTTCGGCGCGTACACGGTGTTCGGCGCGACCGGCTTCGGCTCGTCGATCATTTCGGTGCCGGTGCTCGCGCACTGGTTTCCGCTGACCTTCGCCGTGCCGGTGGTCACCACGCTCGACTGCGCCGCCGTGCTGAACGCGAGCTTCCGGCAGTGGCGGCGGGCCGAGCTGCGCGAGCTCGCGCGCCTGCTGCCGACGATGTTCGCCGGCATCGCGCTGGGCACCACGCTGCTCGTCAACCTGCCGCGCGGGCCGGCGCTGCTCGCGCTTGGCGTCTTCGTCGCGGCCTACGGCATCCACCTCCTCGTCGGGCGGCGCCAATGGCGGAATGCGCGCGCTTGGTGGGCGTGGCCGATCGGCCTGTTCGGCGGCGTGTTCAGCGTGATGTTCGGCACCGGCGGCCCGATTTACATGATCTACCTCGCGGCCCGCATCGACGACAAGACCGTGCTGCGGGCGACCTCCTCGGTCCTGGTCACGATCAGCGTGCTGATCCGCACCGGCGTGTTCGTCGGCACCGGTCTGCTGCTCAACGCGCCGGTGCTCACCGCCGCCGCGGTGCTGCTGCCGCTGATGTTCGCCGGCTACTTCGTCGGCAACCGGCTCCACTTCGCGCTGTCGCGCACCGGCGTGCTGAAGCTGATCGCCGGATTGCTGGCGGTCAACGGCACCTCGCTCATCGTGCGTGCCGTCGCGCTGCTGCGCAGCGACTGACCGCGCGGGCGGGTGCCCCGTTCCCCGCGAGGCGGCACGCCGCCGGCGCCGGCCGGGGGCGCGCGAGCGAACGCCGAACTCAGCGCCTGCGAAACGACAGCGTCACCTCGCCCACGCGGAAGCCCAGTTTCGACATCGTGGTGCGGTTGAGCATCGTCCGCTCGTCGATCAGGTACATCCAGTCGTCCATGTCCATGTTCCACACCCGTTCGCCGACGGGCAGTGCCAGCACGTAGTTCCAGTGCAGCGCGTTGCCCTGCGCCGCGCCGGTCGCGGTGCCCGCCACGTCGGCGGCGGTGCCGGTGTACCGGTCGCCGTCCTTGACGAGCTTCCACACCCGGTTCTGCCGCTCGCCGTCGGCGTACTCGAAATGCTCGTCCAGCGTGCCTTCGTTGCCGTCCCAGCGGGCGTCGATGCGGACGGTGAAGCGCCTGACGACCTTGCCCGAGCGGTCCTGGAACATGCCCCAGCCATCGACGGTGCCGTTGAAGTACTGCGCGAGATCGAGCACCGGTTTCTGCGCCTTGTACTCGGCGACGTCGACCGATGCGCAGCCCGCGAGCCCGGCGATGGCCAGCGCCGCGAGCGCCGTGTTGAAGGTCATGGGTTTCTCCCGAGAGCGGATTGAAAGCGCAACAGCGCGGCGATCGCGCCGGCCTTGAGCAGGCAGGGCAGCGCCGCATAGGCGAGTGCCAGCCCGGCGAGCGCGCCTGCCCCGCGCGCGCCCGGGGCGTAGCCGAGCCCAGCGAGCAGCGGCAGCGCGACGCCCGCGGCCAGTGCGAGGTTGAGCTTGGTCGCGAGCGTCCAGACGCCGAAGTACGCGCCTGCCGGCGCACGCCGGCCGTCGCGGCCGATGACGTCGGCGAGCAGCGACGGCGGGAGCGCGAGATCCGCACCCAGTGCCAGCCCCGACAGCACGCAGATCGCGGCGTACGCGGTGGTATCCCCGGCGCCGAGTTGCGACGCCCAGACGAACGCGGCGATGGCGGCGACCATGCCCATCGCCCAGGCGCGCACCTTGCCCACGCGCGCCGAGAGCTTCACCCATAGAGGCATGCCGGCGGCGCCGGCGACGAAGTACAGCGCGAGGAACAGCCCCTGCTGCGACTCGGCGCGCAGCACGTCGGCGATGAAGAACAGCACCAGCGTGGCCGGGATCGCCGAGGCGATGCCATTGGCGACGAACACCGCGAGCAGGCGCCGGAACAGCGGGTCGGCGAGCGGCGCCCGCGCGTCGGCCCAGGCGCTGCCGGGAAGGCGGGCCGGCCGCGCAGCCGCCGGCGCGCGCAGCATCACCGCCGTGCAGCACAGCGTGAAGCCGGCGAACCCCCAGGCGTAGGCGCCAAGTCCCGATTCCGGATCCCTGGGTGCGCCGAGCAGCGTCGGCGCCACGCTGGCGACGACGACGCCGACCAGCGCCAGCCCCTCGCGCACTGCGGTGATGCGCGTGCGCTCGACCGGGTCCGCCGACAGCTCGGCCCCCCAGGCGCCGTGGCTGATCGTGGCCAGGCTGAACGCCAGGTAGACGAGCGCCAGCGCGACGCCGAGCCAGAGGAGCAGCAGCCCCGGCGTGCGCGGCACCGGCGCGAACAGCGCCACCATGCCCAGCGCCAGCACCGGCGCCGCCAGAGCGATCGCCGCCTTGCGCGACCCGACGCGGTCGCTCCACGCGCCCAGCATCGGGTCGATCAGGCCGTCGGCGAGGCGCAGCCCCAGCAGCAGCAAGCCCAGCGTGGCGAGGTCGACGCCTAGCCGGTCGCCGTAGAACTTGGGCAGATGCACGTACACGGGCAGCGCGGCCATCGCCAGCGGCATCCCGAACAGGCCGTAGGCGAACAGCGACGGCAGCGCGAGCCGGTCGCCCCCCGACGCGCGGGCCGCCGGCCCCGCGCCCGGCTCCGACCCCGCCCGCGAGGACGCCGCCGCCATGGCGCCCGGCGCCGTCATGGCCGGCCCAGGAGCCGGTCCCGGAAGTCCGCGCGCGAGGTCGCCGGATCCAGCCAGATGCCGAAGAAGGCCCGCGCGAACGCCGGATCGACGATCTCGCCGATGGGCGTGCCGTTGCGAAAGTAGCGCACGTCTCCCGGCGGCAGGAAGAGCCCGGTGAGCCGGTCGCCGTCGCCGACGTCGGGAAAGATGCGGCGCATCTCGCCGCCCCAGCGGGCGAGCTGCTCGGCGCTGCCGAGCCCGAGTCGCGCGATCTCCTCGACGCTGCGCTCGGCGATGCTGGCGCCCGCGATCTGGCGGCGGTAATGCAGGTCTAGCGCGAACGGGGCGGCCAGCGACCAGTCGTGGCCGACGGCCCAGTACCAGCCGTCGTAGACCCGGAAGCCGAGGAAGCTCATCTCGCCGCCGCCTTGCGCCTTCAGGTCCTGCGCCAGCGCGCGGACTGCCGCCGGCAGCACCGGCGCGTCGACACGCCGGTGATCGGCGCAGGCGAGCGCCGCCAGCGCCAGCGCGATCAGGCCGATGCCGATCCGCGCTGCGGGCGACGGGCGGTCAGCGGGCGACGAGCGTGTAGTGGCCGACATCGGTGGAGCCGCTGGCGAAGCCCGCGGCGCAATAGGCGAGATAGAAGCGCCAGCAGCGGATGAAGCGCTCGCCGAAGCCCTGCGCGCGCACCGCGTCCGCCTGCGCGTCGAACGCGGCCAGCCACCGGGTGAGCGTCTCGGCGTAGTCGCCGCCGAAGGCGTGCGCGCGCACCGGGGCGAGGCCCGCGCCTTCGGCCGCGGCGGCGAAGCGCGCGGGCGAGGCGAGCATGCCCCCGGGAAAGATGTACTGCTGGATGAAGTCGGACTGCGTCCGGTAGCGCTCGAAGCGTTCGTCGGCGATGGTGATCGTCTGGATGCAGGCGCGCCCGCCCGGCGCGAGCGCACTGCGCACCGCGCGGAAGTACGCCGGCCACCAGCGCTCGCCGACCGCCTCGAACATCTCGATCGACGCCACGCCGTCGAAGCGCCCGGCGAGGTCGCGGTAGTCCTGGACGCGGAATTCGACGCGCTCGGCGAGGCCGGCGCGCGCGAGGCGCGCGCGGGCGTACGTCGTCTGCGCCTCCGACAGCGACAGGCCGGTCACGCGGTAGCCGGCGCGCGCGGCGGTCTCGGCGAAGCCGCCCCAGCCGCAGCCGATCTCCAGGATGTGCGCGCCGGCCGGCAGCGCGAGCTCGGCCAGGATCCGGCGATACTTCGCTTCCTGCGCGGCGGCGAGCGGCGCGCTGCGGTCGGCGCCGAACAGCGCCGAGGAGTACGTCATCGTCGGGTCGAGCCACAGGCCGTAGAAGTCGTTGCCGAGGTCGTAGTGGGCGACGATGTTGCGCTTCGCCTGCCGGCGGGTGTTGGCGTTGAGCCAGTGCCGCAGCCGGAACAGCGCGCGCTGCCAGGCCTTGCCGTAGAAGGCCTGCTCGAGGGCCCGCTGGTTGCGCGCGAGCACGCTCAGCAGCGCCGTGAGGTCGGGTGTCTCCCAGCGGCCGTCCAAGTAGGCTTCGGCAAAGGCGACGTCGCCGCCGGAGAGCACCTCGCGGGCGACGCGCCAGTCGCGCAGCCGGAGCTCGACGCGGCCGGCGTCCCCGCCCGGGCCGAAGTGATGGACGCTGCCGTCGGGCCCCGTCAGCCGCACGGCGCCGTGGGCGAGCCGCCCGAGCAGCGCGAACAGCATGCGCGCGGCGGGCGGAATGCCCTGCGTCGGCGGCGTGGCGGAGGAAGCCGGCTGCGGCACTGTCAGTCGGGAGCGGGCGGTGTAATCGAAAGTGGTCATCGGGTCGTCGCCACGGTGGGCGGGGTTGGTTTGCGGTGGAAGGGCGCGCCAAGGCGCCAGAGCTTCAGCGCCTGCCAGTGAATGCGGGCGACGACGCCGAGCGTGTACAGCGGGTAGCGCCACAGCAGCGCGCGGGCGCCGCGCCGGTCGAGCGCGACGCAGCGGCCGGAGATCCGCGTCTCGAGCAGCGGCTGCCCGTCGCCGGCGTCGCCGTCGTAATGGTCGATCCGCGCGAGCCAGCGCCGCGCGCCGAAGTGGAAGCGGAACGCGTAGCGGCCGGTCACCGCGCAGAACGGGGAGACGTGGAACAGCTTGCGCGCGGCGAGCGTCTCGCCCGAGGCGAGCGCGCGCCCGTCCGGATGCGCGAGCAGGTAGTTGTGCCGCTCGCCGAAGGTGTTGCAGACCTCGCACAGCACCGCCCGCACGCCGCCGTCGCGGTCGTGGCAGACCCAGAACGACACCGGGTTGAACACGTAGCCCAGCATCCGGGGGAAGGCGTGGAGCACGACCTCGCCGTCGGCGGCCACGCCCTCGGCGGCGAGCAGGCCGCGGATCCACGGCAGCAGCGCGCTGCCGTCGCGCGGGCCGTGGTCGCGGTCGTGGAACGACAGCGCGCCGCGGCGGTTCCAGGCCACACCCGCTGCCGGCAGCGCGGGCAGTTGCGACAGCGGCAGGCGCAGGCAGAACGCAGGGTAGGCGAAGGCGTTGACCGTCGGCCGGTGCCGCGTATGCGCAACCTCGCCGTGGACGACGGCGATGCCGCCGGCCGCCGGGCCGGGCCGCGCGGGTGCGCGCTCGCGCGCCGCGGCGCTCGGCGGGTGTTCCGCGGCGCCGGGCGGCGCGAACCAGGCGGTGGTCATCGTGGCAGCTCGGGGCTCGGCGCGCGCTTAGGCCGCGGCGCGCTCGTCGACCGGAACCGCGTCGACCCGCGCGCCGCGGCGCGCGATTCCGTCGGCGACGGCGTGCGCCGAGGCGAGGCCGTCCTCGTGGAAGCCGTAGCCCAGCCACGCGCCGGCGTACCAGGTGCGGCGTTGACCCTGCAGGCGCGCGAAGCCCTGCTGCGCGGCGAGCGCTGCGCCGTCGAGCAGCGGGTGCGAGTACTCGAATTCCTGCAGCACGCTGTCGCGGCGCGGCTCGAACGGGGGGTTCAGCGTGACGATGACCGGTGCGGCGAACGGCAGCGGCTGCAGCCGGTTGATGAGGTAGCTGACGGCGACCGGCCGCTCGCCGCCGGGATCGTCCACCGCCAGGTAGTTCCACGCCGACCACGCGCGCCGGGCGCGCGGAAGCAGTGCCGCGTCGGTGTGCAGGACCACCCGGTTGGGCTGGTAGCGGATTCGCCCGAGCAGCGCGCGCTCGGGCGGCGACGCATCGGCGAGCAGGCGCAGCGTCTGGTCGCTGTGGCAGGCGAGGACCACCTCGTCGAAGCGCTCGACTCGCCCGCGGGCGGCGATGTCCACGCCGTGCGCGCCCCGCTGCACGCGCTCGACCGGCGTGGCCACGCGCACGTCGGCGAGCCGCGCGGCGATCTTCGCGACGTAGGTCCGGCCGCCGCCGGTGACGGTGCGCCACTGCGGCCGGTCGCGGATCTGCAGCAGGCCGTGGTTGGCGCAGAAGCACGCGAACGTCGGCAGCGGAAAGTCGAGGATGTCCTTCTTCGGCGACGACCAGATCGCGGCCGCCATCGGCAGCAGGTACCAGTCGCGGAACCCCTGCGAGTAGCCGCCGTGGTCGAGGTACTCGCCGAGCGCGATCGACCACACGGCGTCTCGCGCGAGCATCGCGTTGACGTCGCGGTTGAAGCGCGCGATGTCGGCGAGCATCCGCCAGTACGCGGGGCGCATCGCGTTGCCCGGTTGCGCGAACAGCGCGGCGAGGTCGGTCCCCGCCCATTCCAGCCGCTCGGCGTCGACGCGCACCGAGAACGACATCTCGCTCGCGGTGCTCGGCACGCCGAGCTCGTCGAACAGCGCGACGAGCCGCGGGTAGGTGCGGTCGTTGAACACCAGGAACCCGGTGTCGACCGGAGCCGTGACGCCGTCGAGCGTCACGTCCACCGTGTGCGTGTGTCCGCCGAGGCGATCCGCGGCCTCGAACACGGTGACGGCATGGCCCTGCCGCTGCAGCAGCCACGCGCTGCCGAGGCCCGCGATGCCGGATCCGACGATGGCGATGCGCATCGCCCGTCCCCCTACGCCGCCGGCCCGGCCGCGGGCAGACACCCCGCCGCCGCGCCGAAGGTCGGAAGCGTCGCCCGTGCCGGTGCGGTCGGGTTGGACAAACTGCGCGCGCTTTTCAGGTGATCCATATTATTTGTCCTGGACATTTATGAAATCAGGCGCTACGATACAAGCTGAAATCATGTTTGTCAATGGAGTGTCCTGGACAATGCAACGATCAGTCGAAGGGCCCGGCATGATGCTGGACATCAGCGGCGTGGAGCGCGAAACCGGGCTGTCCAAGGACGTGCTGCGGATGTGGGAACGCCGCTACGGCTTCCCGAAGCCGGAGCGCGACGACAACGGCGAGCGTCGATACGCGGTGGTCGAGGTCGCCAAGCTGCGGGCGATCAAGCGCCTGATGGACATCGGGATGCGGCCCGGCAAGATCGTCGGTGCCGCGATCGAGGAACTCAATGCGCTGGCCGAGCGGCACAGCGAACGCCGGGGCAGCGAGAGCCCGGCGGCGCCGGTCATCGGGCGCGAGCTCATCGAGTTGCTGCGCAGCCACGATGTCGTCGGGCTGCAGAACGCGCTCGCCGGCCAGCTGATGCGCCAGGGGGTGGAGCGGTTCGTGCTGGAGACGATGGCGCCGCTCAATCGCGTCGTCGGCGAGGCGTGGATGCGCGGCGAGCTGCAGATCTTCGAGGAGCACCTGTACAGCGAACAGCAGCAGGTGGCGCTGCGCACGGCGCTCAACGCGTTCCCGCGGCAGGCGGGCGCCCCGCGGGTGCTGCTGACGACATTTCCCGGCGAGCCGCACGGTCTCGGCCTGCTGATGGTCGAGGCGCTGCTGGTGCCGCGCGGCGCGCAGTGCATCTCGCTGGGCGTGCAGACGCCGCTGGAGGACATCCGCCGCGCGGCGCTCGCGCACGGCGTCGATATCGTGGCGCTGTCGTTTTCGGACATCTTTCCGGTGCGCCAGGCGAGCGAGGGGCTCGCGACGCTGCGCCGGCAGCTGCCGCCGGCCATGGCGCTGTGGGCGGGCGGACAGATGACCCGCCGGGTGCGCCGGACGCTGCCCGGCGTGCAGCTGATTTCCGAGCTCGCCGACGCCACCGCCGCACTCGAGGCCTGGCGCGCACCGAGTGCGGCCGCGGCGCGAGCCGCGATCGAGTCGCCGGCCGCCACCTGACCGCGCCACGGGGCCCCGGGAACGCGGGGCGCCGCCCGACCCCCGGGCGGCGTCGCGGCCACCGCCTGTAACATGGGCGCATGGTCACCGCGATCACCCTGGTGCTTGCCGTGCTCGCCGGCGCCGCGGCCTACGGTCTCTGGGCGGCGGTGGCGATCGCGCGCGGCGCCAGCGCGCTCTGGTTCGTCGCGGGCGTGCCGATCGCCGCGCTCGCGGTGCCGGCGGTGCTGAGCGCGGTCTGGTTTGCCCATACCTGGCGCTTCCGCGCCGAGCGCCCGCCCGACGCGCGCATCGGTTTGGCCAAACTGCCGGGCCTGTACGCGCGCGAGCTGGCCGCGATCGCCGGCTCGGTGCCGCGCATGATCCTCTACCGGTGGCTGATGCCCGATCCGGCACCGGCGCCGGCGGCGGCGCCGGTGCTGCTGCTGCACGGGGTGGTGTGCAACGCCGGCGTCTGGCACGCGATGAAGAAGTTCCTCGCCGCGCGCGGCATCGGCCCGATCTACGCGCTGTCCTACGGGCCGCCGCTGGCGTCGATCGAGCACTTCGCGGGGCAGGCGGCGAAGCGGATCGACGCGATCCTGGAGGCCACCGGTGCGCGGCAGGTCACCATCGTCGCCCACAGCATGGGCGGACTGGTTGCGCGTGCGTACCTGCGCCGGTACGGGCGCGCCAAGGTCCGGCGGCTGATCACCATCGGCACGCCGCACCACGGCAGCGCGCTGGCGCGGATGTTTCCCGGCGCGGCGCTGGCGCAGATGCGCCCGGGCAACGCCTGGCTCGAAGAGCTCAACGCCGCCGACGCCTCGGGGCTGCCGCCGGTCGTCTCAATCTGGTCGTGGCACGACTCGATGGTCGCCCCGCAGACGTCGTCGGTGCTCGCGGGCAGGAAGAACGTCGCGCTCTCCGGGATTGCGCACAACGCGCTGCTGCACGATTCGCGGGTGTGGGAGCAGGTCGCCTGCGAAATTACCAGTGAATCCCCTGCGTGAGGCTGGCGAAGGCCATCTGCTCGGGGGAGAGCTGCTGCGGGGCGTCCTGCGCCTTCTTGCCCTGCGCCGCCGGCGAATCGGGGAACATGTTGAACGCGGTGTTGAGCATGATCTGCGTCAACCGCGGCGCGGCGGCGTGGCAGACGGCGCCGAAGATGCCGAGCCGGGTCGCGATGCGCACCGGCCGGTAGACGATCGCCTCGACCACGAGGTCGGCCGCCTGCTCGGGCGAGAGCGTGGGCACGTTCTCGTACATCTTGGTCGGCGCGATCATCGGCGTGCGCACCAGCGGCATGTTGATGGTCGTGAAATTGATTCCCTTGTCGAGGAACTCCGACGCGGCGCAGGCCGAGAACGAGTCGAGTGCGGACTTCGACGCGACGTAGGCCGAGAACCGCGGCGCGTTGGACAGCACGCCGATCGACGAGATGTTGATGACGTGGCCGCGCTTGCGCTGGAGCATCCCCGGCAGGAAGCCCATGATCAGCCGCAGCGCGCCGAAGTAGTTGAGCTGCATCGTCCGCTCGAAGTCGTGGTAGCGGTCGAACGAGTTGATCACGCCGCGCCGGATCGAGCGCCCCGCGTTGTTGACCAGGAAATCGCAGCCGCCGTGCTCCTTGAGCACCCGCGCGACCAGCGCGTCGCAGGAGGCGAGGTCGGAGACGTCGCAGGTGAAGATCGCGCCGAAGCCGCCGGCGGCCTCGATCTCCTTCTTCGTCTCGAGCAGCTTCTCCTCGCCGCGCGCGACCAGGATCACCTTCGCGCCGGCCGCCGCCATCTTCAGCGCCGTGGCGCGGCCGATTCCGGACGACGCCCCGGTCACCACGACGACCTTGCCCTTGACGCGCCCCGACAGGCTGCGGTCGATGAACAGGTCGGGGTCGAGGTTGCGCTCCCAGTAGTCCCACAGCCGCGGCGCATAGGTGGCGAGGTCCGGCACCGCGATCCCCGAGCCCTTGAGCGCCTTCGTCGCCTCGCGGTTGTCGTAGCGCGTCGGCCAGTTGATGAACTGGAACACGTCGCGCGGGATCCCGAGGTCGGTGAGCACCGCCCTTGACCATCCGCTTGATCGGCGACAGCGAGCCGATGCCGTAGAGGATCGGCGCCGGGATGAAGCCGAACATCCGCGCGTTCAGGCGCATCGTCATCTTCGGCGTGTGCCCGGCGTCGGCGAAGATGTTGAGCACCTCGCCGATCCGGCGCGGCGCGGGGTCGGTCAGGTGGAAGCACTTGCCGTCGAGGCCCCGCTTGTGCGCGAGGTGGTCGAGCGCGTCGGCGACGAAGTCGACCGGGACGATGTTGATGCGCCCGCCCTCGATGCCGACCATCGGCACCCACGGCGGCAGCAGGCCGCGCATCTTCTGCAGGAACTTGAAGAAGTAGTAGGGGCCGTCGATCTTGTCGATGTAACCGGTCTTCGAGTGGCCGACGACGAAGCCCGGGCGGTAGATCCGGAACGGCACCGCGCACTCGCGCCGGACGATGCCCTCGGAGTCGTGCTTGGTCTTGAAGTACGGGTGATCGAGGTCCTCGGCCTCCTCGAACATGTCCTCGCGGAACACGCCGTCATACAGACCCGCGGCGGCGATCGAGCTGACGTGGTGGAAGCAGCCCGCCCGCACCGCCTTGGCGAACCCGACCGCGTGCCGGGTGCCCTCGACGTTCGCCGCCTGCTGCGCCTCGGCCGTCGCGCTGATGTCGTAGACCGCGGCGAGATGGAAGACGTGCCCGACCTTGCCCCTGAGCTTCTTCAGGTCGGCGTCGGCGACGCCCAGGTTCTTCTGGCCGAGTTCGCCGATCACCGCGATCACCTGCTTTTCGTCGGCGCCCCAGGCCGCGCGCTGCGCCGCGAGCTTCTTCAGCGACGCCTGGCGGACCAGCACGTAGACCGGCTCGCCGCGCTTGAGCAGGTTGGCGACCAGGAACTGACCGATGAAGCCCGTCGCGCCGGTGACGAAGTACGCCATGACCTTCCTCCTTGCGAGTGATTGGGGCGGCGGCTCGCGCGCCGTGCCGGCGGCGCGGTCAGCGCGTCGGGTGCGCGGCGCGGCTCGCCGTCCGCGCCGGTCCCGCAATGCGTCGCCGGATTATACCGGCGCCCGCGCTGGCCGCCGCCGCGGTCGCCGGGGTCGGCGCGCGTCGCCGTTTAGAATGCATGCTCTAGTTCCGCGGTCTACAATCATCACGTTGACCGGGGTCTGCCCGCCGGCGGAATCGGGGAGGAGAGCGTGATGTCGAAGAAAGGGAAGGCAGCGACGACGCCACCGGCCGGGCTGGGCGTGCTCGCGAAGGCGCAGCACGAAGGCGCGAAGGCGCTGGAGACGCTGCTCAAGCAGGGCCAACGCCTCGAGCAGAGGAGCCGTCAAGCCGCGGCCGACACCGCGGCGAGGGCGCGGGAGGTGCAGCAGATCGCCGGCGGCACCTGGGACAAGCTCGAGCAGGTGTTCGAGGACCGCGTGGCCCGCGCGCTGTCGAAGCTCGGCGTCTACACGCAGAACGACGTCCAGCGCCTGGCCGCGCGGGTGGACGAACTCGCCGCGGCGGTGAACCAGCTGCTGCTGGCGAGCCGCGCGGCGCCCGCGCGCAGCGTCAGGAAGACGGCGAAAAAGGCGGCGAAGAAGCGGCGAAGACGGCGCGAAGCGGCCGGCCAGGAAGACGGCGAAGCGGGCGCGCAAATCGCCGGGCGCGTGACCGGGCCACGGTTTACCCGGGCAGCGCGCCGGACGGCGCCGCGTCACTCCCGGTTCAGCTTCTCGACCTGCTTGATGTAGTTCTGCATCGCGTCGTCGCGGCCGGTGCCCTTGAGCTTGGCCCAGGCGTCGTACTTGGCGCCGCCGACGAAATCGAAGCCGCCCGGGCGGTCCCCGGCGACGTCGCCCTCGCGTCGACTGCTTGAAGTACGCGTACAGCTTGAGCAGCGTCGCGTTGTCCGGCTTCTTCTTCGTCTTCTTGACCGCGGCGGCGGCCGCCTCGAACCTGGCCTTGAGATCGTCTTTCCTGGGTGCGGCTGCCATGTCGGTGCGGGCTCCTTGGTCGGGTCTACCCCGGCACGCGGGGCTTGTGCTACTTTAGCGCGAAGCCCGAAACGCGTCCATTTGGCGCCCGGTCGCCCGGCCGCCGCCGTGGTGACGCGCGACCGCTTCCGCCCTCATTGCCCGCCCTCCCATGGCCACAGGAAGACGCGAAAAGATGTCGGCGGTCGACACCGCCTGGTTGCGGATGGACCGTCCCGACAACCTGATGGTGATCTGCGGCGTGATGACGCTGCGCGACCGCGTCGATCCCGGCCGGCTCGCGGCGACGATCGAGAAGCGGTTCCTGCGCTATGCCCGCTTCCGCCGGCGGCCGGTCGAGGTCGCCGGCACCGTCTACTGGGAAACCGACCCGGCATTCGATCTCGACCACCATCTCGTCGACGTCACGCTGCCGCGCCCCGCCGGCACGCGGCAGCTCCAGGCGCTGGTGAGCCGGCTGATCGGCACGCCGCTCGATCCCGCGCGGCCGCTGTGGCAATACCATCTCGTGCGCAACTATCGCGGCGGCAGCGCGCTGGTGATGCGCATTCACCACTGCTATGCCGACGGCATCGCGCTGACGCGGGTCCTGCTGTCGATGGCCGATGCGGCCCGCCGGCGCGCGCCGGCGCGCGCCGCGAAGACGACCCGGGCAGGGGACGGCGCGCCGGTCTCGCGCATCTGGCGGGCTCGCTGCCGGGCGCGTTGCAGCTCGCGCTCAGGATCGGCACGGCGATGATCGACAAGGGGGTGGCGATCTGGCAGGAGCCGAAGGCGGCGCTGGCGCTCGCCAACCAGGGCACCGCATTCGCCGGCGAGATCGCCAGGCTCGCGCTGATGCCGCGGGATTCGCCGACGCGCTTCAAGGGCCGGCCGGGGGTGGCCAAGCGCGTCGCCTGGGCGCCGCCGATTTCGCTCGCCGCGGTGAAGGTGCTCGGCAAGGCGACGAAGGCGTCCGTCAACGACGTGCTGCTGTCCTGCGCTGCCGGTGCGCTGCGCAGCTACCTCGTCGACAAGGGCGATCCGGTGCGCGGCGTGGTGATTCGCGCGCTGGTGCCGGTCAACCTGCGGCCGCTCGAAAAGGCGCACGAGCTCGGCAACCAGTTCGGGCTGGTCTTCCTCGACCTGCCGATCGGGATCGCGAATCCCGTCCGGAGGCTGCACGCGGTGCGCGCCAACATGAACGCGCTGAAGTCGTCGTACCAGCCGGTGCTGGCCCTCGGGCTGCTGGCGGCGATGGGCGCCGGCCCGAAGCTGCTCCAGGACCAGCTGCTGCTCGCGCTGGCGCGCAACGCGACCGCGGTGATGACCAACGTGCCCGGTCCGCAGGCGCCGCTGTTCATGGCCGGCGCCGAGATCGACGGCCTCATGGTCTGGGTGCCGCAGTCGGGCGACATCGGGGTGGGCGTGTCGATCATCTCCTACAACGGGCAGGTCCAGTTCGGCCTCGTCACCGACCGCGGCCTGTGCCCCGATCCGGGGAAGATCACCGCGCGCTTCGGCCCCGAGTTCGACGCGCTCCAGGCCGCGCTGCCGAAGCGCCGCGGCAAACGCAGCCCCAAACGCACCCGAAGACGTAGCCCGGGTTGAGCGCAGCGAAACCCGGGGGGCATCGCGGCGCTGCCCTGCAACGCCCCCGGGTTTCGCTGCGCTCAACCCGGGCTACGACGCCGGCGACGAGCGCCATCCGGCGTCGTTGCGCGGCGGGCACGCCGCCGTCAGGCGAGCTTCGCGCGGGCCAGCTCGACGTCGAGGCGCTCCATCGCGTCGGCCGGCGCGCACGCCGCCGCTTCGCGGTAGAGCTTGTCGGCCTCGGCCTGACGCTGCTTCCCGAACAGCAGCAGCAGGCCGTTGGCGTACTCGATGCGCGCGATCGCCGACTCGGGAAACAGCTTGAGCGCCGTCTGGAAGTGCTCGAGCGCAAGGTCCTTCTTCGCGCCGTAGGTCATGCCGGCGATGATGCCGCCGACCTTGGCGACGATCTCGGCGTGGTATGAGCCGGCGGCGATGTTGACGTCGGGGTGCTTCGGCGCGAGCTTCAGCGCGGCACGCTGGGCATCGCGGACCTTGCCGATGTGGCCCTGCGCGAGCGCGGTGGCGATCGAGATGCCCTGGCTGTAGCGCCCGAGCGCGTAGGAGTAGAAGTAATGCGCGTTGGGGTCCTTCGGCGCCTCCTGCCGGCGCTCGTCGGCCCAGGCTGCGGCCTCGGCGAGAAGCTCGAGCTTCGCCTTGTCCGATTTCTCGAGATAGTTGGCGTAGATCATCTGCGCCTTCACCGCGGCGTTGACGCCGGCGCCCCCGGCGGCGAGCCCGGCCTTGACCGCCTGCGCGAAGTCGCCGGCGTGGAAGGCCCGCCAGGCGTCGCGCACCGCGGCGTCCTTCGGCCACGGCTCGCAGTCGCCCTTGTGCAGCCGCGCCCAGTGCTTCTTCAGCGCGGCGTCGTCATGGGCGAAGGCCGGGTCCGGGTACGGGAACTTGATCCACTTGCGCGCCATCGGGACACTCCGGGCGGGTCACAGGTAGTCGCGGCCGAGGCGATCGAGCAGCGCCCGGGCATCGCCGACGAGGAAGGGTGCGATCAGTGCCAGCACCTGATAGGCGCCGAGACCGAGATCGAGGTCGTCCGCGCCGCCGCTCGCCGCGCGGGAGAGGCGGTGGAACGACATCCAGTAGGTCGACACCAGGACGACGTTGCGCGCGACCGCGGCGATCTCGCCCGCCGACGCGTGCATGGTGCCGGCGGCGACCATGCCTTCGCACAACTCTACCACGGTCGCCTCGCTGCGCCGCAGCAGCACGCCGACGCGGGTGCCGATCCGGCGGTTGCGCGAAGCGATCTCGTCGAGGTCGCGGTACAGGAAGCGGTAGGCCCACATGTGCTCGAACAGCAGGTGCAGGAGCAGCCACAGGTCCTCGACGTCGACGCGGTGCCCGCCGGGGGTCGCGAGCAGCGGCAGCACGCGCGCCTCGTAGGCCGCGTAGAGCTCGCCGATGATGTCGTCCTTGTTGCGGAAGTGGTAGTAGAGATTGCCCGGGCTGATGTTCATCTCGCCGGCGATGTCGGCGGTCGTGACGTGCGTCGCGCCGAGGCGGTTGAACAGGTCGAGGCTGGTTTCGAGGATGCGCTCGCGCGTGCGGCGGGGTCGTTTCTTTTCCGCCATGGCGGGAACCGTCGGATTGGGGCGACCCGCCGAGTGTAGAGTGCGCGGCGCGCACTGGCAAACCGCTGCGGCCCCCGCCGCGCGTGCCGCCGCCGGCGTCGTCGTCAGCGCCCGCCGGCGAGCCAGCGCTCGAGCACGTCGAGCGCGTGCGCGAGGTCGCGCGCGGTCTGCCGCAGGTCGCGCCGGCTGGCGAAGTCGGTGTGCAGCGGCCGGGGATCGGCGAGCGCGTCGACGACGCGGCGCCGGCGGTCGTGGAGCCGGTCCTCGGCCAGCACGATGCCGTGCTTCGCGAGCTGAGGCGCGAGCACGTCGGCGCGCTGGATCAGGTTGCGCCGCGTCTTGCGGTAGGCGCCCGCGCACAGGTGCTTGCGCTGCGCGTAGCTGAAGATGTTGGCGAAGAACATGTCCGCGTCCTCGCGGTCGGGCTCGAACAGCAGCACGTCCGCGCGCGGATAGCGGCGGTGGTACTGCTCCATGCCGACGCGCATCCGGGAATGGATGATCGCGCGGAACGTCTGCGAGAGCACCAGCGGCAGGCCGAGCTGGTTCAGCTTCTCGACGCTGAGCCGGCCGTCGGCCCGGGCGTGGCCGGCGTCGAAAGGCACCAGCGGGTTGATGCACAGCAGCAGGTCCACGCCCTGTTCGAGCGCGACCGACGCGTGCAGCGTCTTGTTGAGCGCACCGTCGACATAGTAGTCGCCGGCGATGCGCACCGGGGGAAACAGCCCGGGCAGCGCCGACGAGGCCTCGATCGCCCGCGAGATCGGCACGTGGTCGTGCCCGGGCCCGCCGAAGACCACCGACGCACCGGTGTCGAGGTCGGTCGCGACCAGGTAGAGCTTGCGCCCGAGCCTGCGGAAATCGTTGGTGCGGCCCGGCGCCGAGAACAGGCGCGAGAGGAAGGCGTCGATCGCCGCGTTGTCGAAGATGCCGGTCGGCAGCGCGCGCGACAGCGGCGCCAGCGATTCCATCAGGCCGTGATCGAGCGGGTCGCGCAAGTAGCGCAGCGCCGCCCGTGCCGCGAGTCCCGGCAGCGCGCGCGCCCGGCGGCCGAATTCGCGGAACGCCGGACTGAGGAAGACTTCGGGGGTCAGCGTCGAGTCGACGCCGTCGTCGATGAACAGCCGGTACATCTGCGCCGGCGACAGCCCGTTGGCGAGCGCGGCGGCGACGTAGCTGCCGGAGGAGACGCCGACGTAGACGTCCAGGTCGTTGAAGCGGATGCCGTCGAGCGAATCGGCCAGCGCGAGCAGGACGCCGACCTCGTAGATTCCCCCCAGCGGCCCGCCGCCCGCCAGCGCGAGGCCCAGGCTTGGGCGCGTGCGTCGCGGCTTGCGGACGCGCCGCGCGCGCCCGCTGACCGCGCGTGCCGGCATGGGCCCCTCCCGTGGCGGGTCCCGGGGGCGGCTTCCGGCGTGCGCCTACTTCGCCGCGGCCTTCCTGGCGCCGCGCTTCACCTTCCGCGCCGCCTTCGCCGGGCTCTTGCGGGCCGCCTTCTTCGCGCGGCGGGCCTTGGCCGCCGGCTGCTTCGCCTGCGCGCGCTTGACCGCGGCCGGCAGCTCGATCCTGGGCAGCGACTTCGGCAGCGCGCTGTTGGCCAGCGTGACCGCGGTGTCGGCGACCTGCTTGACCGTGGTCTCGACGGTGTTGCGCGTCTGCTTCCACAGGCGGTTGGCGCGGGTCATCGAACCCTCGATCCGGTCGCCGACGAAGCTGACGGCGCGCGACTCGACGACGGTGCCTTCCTTGACCAGCGTCTTGAACGTCTTCGTGGCTTCGGTCTGCACCCAGTCGCGCGTCACCGCGGCGGCGCCGAGGCTCGCGAGCCACATCTTGCGCGACGCGAGCCAGCGCGTCCTCGCCGAAATGGAACGGGTAGAAATTGGCGGTCATTTGCTTTTGCATCTGGAACTCCTGCGGGGTGGGTTGAAGGTCTCGCGCGGTGCGGCGATTGGTTCCAATCTACCGGCTTTGTCTAGACGAAACATACTAATCGCAGGCCGCGGTGCGCACGCCCCGGCCGGCTACGCGGCGCGGCCTGCGCCGGGCACGAGCGCGGCGGCGAGGCCGCCGGCGAGCCGGGCGGCGACCGCGTAGATCGATAGCTGCGGGTTGGCGCCGATCGAGGTCGGGAACAGCGAGCCGTCGACGACGTACAGGTTGGCGACCTGATGGTGGCGGCCGTTGGTGTCGACGACGGCGCGGCGCGCGTCGGCGCCGAGCGGGCACCCGCCCATCACGTGCGCGCTGACGACCGGCGTGACGAGCGGCGCCAGCGTGAAGCCGGCGATCGCCGTACGCGCCGCGCGCCAGCTGCGGTACGCGGTGCCGTCGCCGTGGATCGGCATCACCTGCACCGCGCCGGCGGCGAACTGGATCTCGGCCATGACGGCAAGCGCGCGCCGTGCGCCGTCCCAGAGGTACGGCGTCAGCGGGTAGTCGAGCACCGGCGTGCCGTCGGCGGCGAGCGTGACCGTGCCCCCGGGGCTCGCCGGGTGGAAGCCGTCGCGCAGCAGCGCAAGCATGGCCTGCAGCCGCGGCAGCTCGCGCATCCAGCGCGCGTGCGGCGCGCCGTGATTCGGCAGCGTGATCGCCGCCAGCACCGGGTGCAGCGGCGGCGTCTCGAGCTTGAAGCCGATCGGGCCGTCGACCGGCATGGTGTCGAGGAAGTGATCGGAGTACACCGACTGCGGGGCGCCGTAGTAGGCCGCCACCTCGTCTTCCATCAGCGCCGCCGACGCCACCACCGGGTGCAGGAACGTCCGCTTGCCGAGCACCGCGTGGGGATCGGGCAGCCGGCTGCGCAACAGCAGCCCCGGCGTGCCGATCGCCCCGGCGGCGGCGATGTACGTGCCCGCGCGCAGCGTGATCCGCCGTTGCGTGGGATGCACGCCCGCGGCGTCCATCGCGACGCAGTCGAGCGAGCTCACCCGCTCGCCGTCGCGCACGAAGGCCTGCGCGCGGGCGCGGGTGACGAGCGTGGCGCCGCGGGCCAGCGCGGCCGGAACGGTGGTCACCAGCATCGATTGCTTGGCGTCGAGCGGGCAGCCCATGCCGCAGTAGCCGAGGTTCGCGCAGCCCTTGACGTTGCGCCGGATGGTCCCCGTCCGGACGCCGATCGCCGCGGCGCCGCGGGCCAGCGTATCGTTGTTCGCATTGGGCGCCATCGTCCACGGGGCGACCGACAGCCGCGTTTCGACGCGCTCGAACCAGGGTGCCATGTCGGCTTCCGAGAACCCCGCGAGGTGCAGCACGTCGGCCCAGTACCCGAGGGTGGTCGGCGGTGTGCGGAACGAGCTCGTCCAGTTGACCGTGGTGCCGCCGCCGACGCAGCGGCCCTGGAAGATGTTGATCGCCTTGTCCTTCGTCTTGCGGGCCGCCGACTCCTGGTAGAGATCGGGGTACGCCTGCGCCTCGCTCATGTTGAAGTCGCGCGCGGTGCGCAGCGGACCCTCCTCGACCAGGATGACCGAGAGGCCTGCCGCGCTCAAGCGTCTCGGCGGCGATCCCCCCGCCCGCCCCGGTGCCGACGATCACGACGTCGGCCTCGAGCGCGAGGTCGCGCGCCAGCGTCGAGGCATCGATCACGCGGCCCGCGCCGGCCGCGTCGTCGGCCGCGGGAGCGTACGGGAAGGCCGTCGTCGGGTGGCTCATCGCCCGAGCGCCGGCGGACCGGGGTAGCCGATCGCCGGCCAGGCCTGCGGATTGGCGTACCAGGCGGCGAGGACGAGCTGATGCAGCGCATCGTAGGCCGAGCGCAGCAGCGCCCAGCCGCTCGTGCGCCAGCGCTCGAGGAACGCGGCGACCGCCTCGGGGCCGGCCTGCGCCCACGGCGTGGTCACGCCCGCCAGCGCGAAGCGCGTCGGCGCGAGAGCGAGCAGCGCGAACAGCCGCGCGAACTCCTGCTGCGCGGCGGGAGGCAGGCCGCCGACCGCCTGCGCGACGCCGGCGACCGTGTCGGACACCGCTGCGCGGCGCAGGACGGGGTCGGCGGGCAGTGCGCCGTCGAGCATGACCGGCACGATCGCGGCGATGATCGACGGCGCGGCAGGGTCGAGCGCGGCCAGCGGCGCGGTCGCGCCGGAAACCGGGACGCGCTCGTGCGACCCGCGCAGCCACCAGGCCGCGGCGAGCGTGGCGCCGCCGGCGAGGCCCGCGACGAGGAAGGTGCGGCGTGTGGTCATGAGCGCAGGGAAGACGGGAACGCGAATCCACAGCGTACCGCGCGCCGGTGGCGCGTTGGGCGGCGGCGGACAGGAGCTTCAATCTAATGCGGCCGTTTAGACGAAACAATCTAATCGGGGCGGCGCGTCTCGCCGCGCGCGCCGGGGTCGGCTAGACTGTCCGCAGCAAGGTGTACATCCCGTTCCGCCCGCGCGCGTGCCGCATCGCGGCCGCGCGTGCGATCCTGCCCAGCGCCGCCGTGTCCGAACCCCCGCCTGCCGCCGACGCCCAAGCCGCGCTCGCGCGCGAAATCGCCCGCGTGACGCGGCTGCACGAGGCGCGGCGGGTGGATCCGGCGCTGGGCGCCGCGCTCGAGCGCCTCGCCCGTTGGCAGGCGGCGCGCCTGCGGCGGACCTACGCCGATCTCGAGGCCATCCCCCGCTACGCCGCCGCCGTCGAGTTCTTCGAGGCCGACCTCTACGGTGGCGCCGATTTCGCCCGGCGCGACGCCGACATCGCCCGCATCGCGCCGCTGCTGGTGATGACGCTGCCCGACCGCGTGATCGGCACCGTCGCCGACGCGATGGAAGTCAATGCGCTGTCGCAGGAGCTCGACCGCGCGCTGCTCGCGCGCCTGCCCCGCGCCGACGGACGCTGCACCGTCGCCGAGTATTGCGGCGCCTACCGGCACCCGGAGGACCGCCCCGCGCGCGAGCGGCAGATCCGGCTCATCGCCGGCATCGGCGCGGCGCTGGACCGCTTCGTGCGCATGCCGCTGCTGCATGCGGCGCTGGTGATGATGCGCCAGCCGGCGCGGCTCGCCGGGATGGCCGTGCTGCACGATTTCCTCGAGCGCGGCTTCGACGCGTTCCGGAAGATGGGCGGCGCCGACGAGTTCCTGGCGGCGATCGTCGACCGGGAGACGGCGCTGATGAACGCCATCTTCGACGGCGCGACCGCGCCGTTCCCCGATCCGCTGCCGGATGCGGCTAGCGGATCGTAGACGCCGGATCGGCAGTGGGCGCAGCGTCGCGGCGCCGCGCGCGCGGCGCAGTGGCGCCCGCCGGGCGGGCACCGGCAAGGGCGCCGGTCGATGCCGATGTCGATCGCCGACCTGATCGCTACGCGGACTTGCCGAAGTGCTTGTCGAATTCGCTGTGGATCGCCGACTCCAGCTTGGGCTTCAGCAGGCTCAGCATGAAGCCGAGCTCGCAGGCGAGCCGCACCTCGGTACGGCCGACGTGCATCTTGCCGGCGAGACCCGGGCGCTCGAACTCGATCGAGTCGCCGCGCCAGGCGTAGTTGAGGTCGAAGCGCTCCTTCAGGTCGTCGGCGACCTTCTGCGCCGCGGCCTTCGCCTGCTTGTGCGACAGGTGGTGCTTCTTTGCGATCGCCATCGTGGCCATGACCGGTCCTCCGCTGCTCGGCGAAGTATAGCCAAACCCGCGCCGGCCGCGCTGCGGCGCGGGGAACCGGATCCGCGGAACGGTGTCCTGGTAGCCCGGTGTTGAGCCGCAGGCGAAGCCCGGGTGGTTGCAGCGATGGGCAAGGTCCACCTGGGTTTCGCTTCGCTCAACGCCGGGCTACCACGGCGCGGGTAGTGATCGCGGCGCGTCACGGGCGCGCGCGGCGCCCGATGGCGATGGCGGCGATGACCGCGGCGGCGGCAATCAGCGTCGCGGCGTCGATGCGCTCGCCCAGCAGCCACGCCGACGCGAAGATGGTCAGGAACGGCTGCAGCAGCTGGACCTGTCCGACAGCGCCGATGCCGCCCAGCGCGAGGCCGCGATACCACGCCGAAAAAGCCCAGGAACATGCTGACCACGCTGACGTAGGCGAAGCCGATCCAGGCCGCGGCCGACGAGCAATACAT
>CAVYID010000025.1:0-18506 GCA_963768535.1 uncultured beta proteobacterium
CGGGGGTGCGCAACGGGTCCTGGCAACATCGAACTTTCAAACACTTGCAGCACGCCTGACTGTCCGTTTGGGGCTCGCAGGGTTCCGCGCTCGCGAGCGTCATCATGAGTTCACCGAAAGCGCACCCGGGCAAAGGACCGATACGCGCTCCACTTCAGCTTACGTGTTCAGTATTATTTGACACCAAGACGCGCATTATTTAACATTCCCGCATGCTCGCGATCCGCTTCGCCAAACCCGCCCTGAAAGCCCTGCTCAGGATGCCGAAGGGAATCGCCAGGCGGATGCGCGGCGAGCTTGGCCGGGTAGCCGCCGATCCTGCCGCCTATCGTGGCGACTGGAAGCCACTGCAGGGATTGGACCTGTGGCGTCTGCGGGTAGGAGACTGGCGCGCCGTATGCGAGATCCGCGATGGTGAACTGGTGTTGCTGGTCGTGAAGATTTCCCCACGAGGAGATGCATACAAATGAGTGCGCAAATCATCGAGCACAATGGTCAGCCGGCCTTTGCCGTGGTGCCCATTGCGGAATGGACGGAGCTCCAAATGCGGCTCGAGGTCTTGCAGGACATCGCCGACGCAAAGTCCGCACGCGACGCGGAAACCTTCCCGGTGGAACTCGCCGACCGTCTGCTCGCCGGGGAATCCCCGCTCAAGGTCTGGCGCGACTATCGCGGCCTCACGCTACAGACGCTCGCAGAGCGGTGCGGCGTCACTCGTCAGATGCTGTCAATGGTCGAACACGCCAAGGCCAAGCCATCGACTGACCTGTTGGCGAAGCTGGCCGCAGTACTCGGCTGCGACATGGACGATCTTCACGCTTAGTCTTCCCCGGGTGTTCGGCTACGCGCGGGATGGTTCAGTGGTCCTGGCGCGAAAGCTCCTGCGTATCGCTTGGGCGGTGTGGCACACCGGGCAGCGACCTAGCCGGACGGATGATGCGTGGGCGCGTACAAGGAAGACCGCCTACAGCCGCGACACGACGACAGCTATCGCCAACCGACAAGAGGAGCGCGCGGGGCACCGAGACCGGGAACCGGCATTGCGCGCGGATCGCGCCAGATCAGATGCGATACTGTATGGTCAAACCGGGGAGGCAATGGGCGAATTTGTTCTCGTGTTCCTGATGGCGATTGCGCTCGCAGGGCCGGCACGTGCCGGTCCCCTTGAGGAGGGGGTTGCAGCCTATGATCGGGGTGAATACGCGATCGCGCTGCGGCTTCTTCAACCTCTTGCCAGTGGTGGCAACCGCGATGCCCAGTACCGCCTCGGCGCCATGTACGGCACGGGTCAAGGCGTACCGCAGGACTATGTCGAGGCTCGCAAATGGTATCGACTTGCGGCTGATCAGGGTAATGCCGACGCCCAGAACAACCTCGGCATCATGTACGTCAAGGGCGAAGGCGTGCCGCAGGACTATGTTGAGGCGCACAAGTGGTTCAACTTGGCGGTGTCGCGCTACCCCGCGTCTGAGGCACAAAAGCGCAACACGTCGGTCCAGAACCGCGACCTTGTAGCCGCGAAGATGACCCCTCAGCAGATCGCCGAGGCGCAGAAACTTGCCCGAGACTGGAAGCCGACCAGCGCCGCTCGGGAAACGGAAGCGTCGCCGGCGCGCGATCACCCGCCGACGGAGAGAACGAAGAAGCCCGGTTTACGGTAGTCCGCGCCACACTCACCAACGCCGCGGAGCGGCATTGGTCGCCCGCGCGCGGGATTGCAGTAGCGGGCACCTGGGTCGACGTCGCAGATCCAGGGTAGGCCGCGCCGTTTCGCGCAGGATGACCGGGCCGAGACCCACGATGTGGCGGCGCTGCTGGATGCGGTGGTGAGAGTGCTCAGTGAGGAAGGGCAGAGGCACCAGCGGATGCGAAACCGCCCCTGCCGCTACCCCGGCCAGAAACAAAAACGGCTTGCCCGAAGGCAAGCCGTTGATTTGTTTGGTTGCGGGGGAAGGATTTGAACCTTCGACCTTCGGGTTATGAGCCCGACGAGCTGCCAGACTGCTCCACCCCGCGGCAGGAGTCGAACTATACCGTAAACGGGCATTTCGCGTCAACGCGCGGGCGCGCGGACCGGCATCGGCGGTATCCGACCCCCCCCACTCGCGGATCGCCGCAAACGGCCGCCGGCGCGGGCCTCGGTCCCCGCCGCCGCTCAACCCTCCGGCGGCTTCGGATACTTCCACTTCCGATGCACCCACAGCCAGTCCGCCGGGGAGTGGCGGATCTCGGCTTCGAGGCACGCGGCGTAGGCATCGACGATCGCCTCGTCGGGATCGTCGTCGTACGGCGGCTCGGTGAGCACGGTCAGGTGCGCGGTGTAGACGCCGCGGCGCACGCGCCGCATCGCGACGTAGATCACCGGCGCGTCGATATAGCGCGCGATCTTGCCGAGCCCGGCGTAGAACGCGGTGTCCTGGTGCAGGAACCGGCGCCAGTGCTTCGGGCCGTCGCGCGGCGGCGTCTGGTCGGCGAGCATCGCGTACGCGCGCGGCTCGTCGGAGCTGCGCATCAGCTCGAACAGCAGGTTGTCCACCGCGAATCGGCCGTCCGCCGAAGCGCGCGCGCGCCGCGCGCACGTACTCGTCGACGTCGGGCAGGCGCAACGGCTTGTAGACGGGACAGATCGGGATCCCGAGCTCGGCGCCGGCCGCGAGCACCAGCCATTCCCAGTTGCAGACGTGGGCGGCGAGCAGCACCACCGGGCACCGATTGGCGATGTAATGGTCGACCAGCGCGCGGTTGTCGATGGTCACCCGATCGCGCAGCGCGTCCGCGGGTGCGCGCCAGCCCCAGATCGCCTCGGCCAGCGTCGACCCGAGGTTGCGGAACGAGCGGGCGAGAATCTGCCGCCGCTCGCCGTCGGTGCGCTCGGGAAGCGATCGCGCGAGGTTGGCGCTCGCCAGGGGAACGTGCCAGCGCATGACGTCGTAGGCGACGAACGCCGCCAGTCGCCCCAGCGCATAGAGCACGGGCAGTGGCAGCAGGCCGAGAAGGCGCAGGGCGAAGGCCATCGCGATCGCGGCGCCGCGACCTACACCGTCCGCCCGGCACGGCGGGCCGCGCTGCCGCGATCGAGCTCCTTCAGCTTCGCCGCCATCGCGTCGCCAACGCCGATCTGCGGCTCCGACGGCGGCTTGAAGCCCGACGCCCGCTCGCGCTCGGCCACCCGCTTCCTCGCGATCTCGAACGCGGCGGTCAGCGAATCGGCCCTGGCCATCCCCTCGCCGAACAGCGCGTCGCCGAAGTAGGTCGCATCGCTGCGGAAGCCGCAGCCGAACGAGCTGCGATCAGCCCGCGACGCGGTCATCACCAGCGTCTGGTCGTCCTCCAGCGCATCGACGAAGGCGCCCGAGTAGCAGGCGGACACGACGACGATGCGCCACTTGATGCCGGCCTCGTCGAGCAGCGTGCGCAGCGCGGCCGGCCTGAGCTGCGCGAGCTCCAGCGGCGGCAGCGCGACCTCGAGCACGTGGTCTCGGCTGCCGTGACTGGCGAGATAGACCATCACCACGTCCTCGTCGGGATTGATCGCCGCGCCGATCTCGTTCAGCGTCTCGCGCAGGTTGGTCACCGTCGCGATCGGCGTGTCGAGCAGCGTGCGCGGGTTGTTGACGAGCACCACCGACTTGCCGGCGGTGTTCCAGCGCTCGTCCATCACGTGCTGCGCGGCCAGGACGTCCTTGCGGAACACGTCCTCGTTGCCGTCGCCCGCGAAACCGACGAAGTACAGGTCGGTGACGTCGGGCGTCTCGTCGTCGAGCGCCGACAGTGCGTCGTCGAGGAGGCCCTGCTGCGTGGCGAGCACCGCCTCGGAGGCCGGGTTCGGGTAGCGCGGATCGAGGCCTCCGTGCAAGGCCGGCTGCCGCCACCACGAGTCGAGCGGCGCGATCGCCGACGCCGTCCACAACGGCAGCGCCAGCACCAGGCCGCCGGCGAGCGCCTTCGCCCAGCGGTGCGGGCGCGAGGGGACGAGCGCGACGGCGACGGCGCGGATCAGCAGCGCGACCATCCAGACCAGCGCGGCGGTCTCCAGCGGCGAGGCGAGCGCCGGCGGCAGCGGGCTCCAGCGCAGCAGCGCCGAGGGCAGCGTCAGCGCGACCTGCAGCGCCGGATAGCCGGCGAGCACCAGCACCGGGATCGCCAGCGTCAGCGTGCCCTGCCGGAACGCGAGCCCGAGCAGCGCCGCCAGCAGCAGCAGGATCGCGGCGCCGAACAGCTCGTTGCCCGCGCCGTACGCCGAGAAATACGCGTCGGGGCCGTAGCGCACCCAGTCGGACCCGAAGTCGGCGAGCGCCGACAGCACGAACAGCAGCAGCAGCTGTGCAACGTCGATGCGGAACGCGAGCCGCGTCACCGGCAGGAAGAACGCGAGCCTGAAGCCGGCGCGCAGGTTGCGGAGCAGCTTGGCGAGTTCGTTGCGCATCGGTGAGGGTCGCGATCGCGGGGCGGCGCGGCGGCGGGGCGCCGCCGCCGGCGGGCTTCAGGCGGCGTGCGCGGCGATGAACGCCTTGACGCGCGCCGCGTCGGCCGGCAGGCGCTCGCAGCGCTGCGGCCGATCCTCGAGGTCGGCGTAGGCGGCGGGACGCGCGGGATCGCGCCCGAGCGCCTCGCGGATCGTCGCCGCGAACTTGGCCGGCAGCGCGGTCTCGATGCACACGAGCGGCACGTCGGCGTCGCGGTGCTCGAGGCCGACCTTGATCCCGTCGGCGGTGTGGGGGTCGACGACGACGCCGAAGCGCGCCGCCACGTCGCGGATCGTCGCCAGCCGGTCGGCGTGCGTGCTCATGCCCGAGACGAAGCCGGAGGCGGCGACGCGCTCCGCGTACGGCGTGCCGGAGAGGTCGAAGCCGCCCTCGGTCGCGAGCCGCTGCCACAGCGCGCGCACCTCGGCGCTGTCGCGGCCGACGATGTCGAAGATGTAGCGCTCGAAGTTCGACGCCTTGGAGATGTCCATCGACGGGCTCGACGTCGCGTGGGTCTCGGCAGTGCGCCGCGGCCGGTAGCGCAGCGTGCGGAAGAACTCGTCGAGCACGTCGTTCTCGTTGGTGGCGAGGATCAGGCGCCGGATCGGCAGCCCCATCGCCTTCGCCACGTGCCCGGCCAGGATGTTGCCGAAGTTGCCGGACGGGACGGCGAAGTCGACCGCGTCGCCGACGGCGCGCGCGACGGCGAAATAGCCCTTGAAGTAATAGACGACCTGTGCGGCGACGCGCGCCCAGTTGATCGAGTTGACGGTGCCGATGCGGTGGCGCGCCTTGAACGCCGCGTCGGCGCTGACCGCCTTGACGATGTCCTGGCAGTCGTCGAACACGCCGTCGATGGCGAGGTTGTGGATGTTGGGGTCGGGCAGCGAGTACATCTGCGCCTGCTGGAACGGGCTCATCCGGCCCTGCGGCGACAGCATGAACACGCGGAGGCCGCGCTTGCCGCGCATCGCGTACTCGGCCGAGCTGCCGGTGTCGCCGGAGGTCGCGCCGAGGATGTTCAGGTCGCGGCCTTGCTTCGCCAGCACGTACTCGAACAGGTTGCCGAGGAGCTGCAGCGCGATGTCCTTGAACGCGAGCGTCGGCCCGTTGGACACGTGCAGCAGGTGCAGCCCCGGCGCGAGCGTGGTGACCGGCGTGATGTCGTCGCTGCCGAACGTCGCGGCGGTGTAGGTGCGGTCGATCAGCGCCTTGAGGTCGGCGGCAGGGATGTCGTCGATGAACCGCGACAGCACCGCGTGCGCGAGCTCGCGGTAGCCCAGCGGCGCGAGCGCGGCGATCTCGGCTGCCGCCAGCCGCGGGGTCGCCTGCGGCATCGCCAGCCCGCCGTCGGGGGCGAGGCCCTCGAGCAGGATCGCCGAGAACGGCTGCGGGTCCTCGCCCCACGCGCCGCGCGTCGAGACGTAGCGCATCAGTTCAGCGCTTCGAGCCGGATGCGCACGACCTTTCCGCGGACCGTGGCCAGCGCCTCGATCGCCGCCAGCGCGGCGACGACGTTGCGCTCGACGGTGAGGTGCGTGAGCAGGATGATGTCGGTCTGGTCCTCGCCCTCGGGCGGCTCCTTCTGGATCATCGCGTCGATCGAGATGTCGCGGTCGGCGAGAATCCGGGTGATGTCGGCGAGCACGCCGGGCTGGTCCAGCACCCGCATGCGCAGGTAGTAGCTGGTCGCGACGGCGCCCATCGGCAGGAACGGCGTGTCGGAGAGCTGGTCCGGCTGGAAGGCGAGGTGCGGCACGCGGTGCTCGGGGTCGGCCGTGTGCATCCGCGTCACGTCGACGAGGTCGGCGATCACCGCGCTGGCGGTCGGCTCGGCGCCGGCGCCGGCGCCGTAGTACAGCGTCGCGCCGACGGCGTCGCCCTTGACCAGCACCGCGTTCATCACGCCCTCGACGTTGGCGATCAGGCGCTTCGCCGGGATCAGCGTCGGGTGCACGCGCAGCTCGATGCCGGCCGGCGTCCGGCGCGTGATGCCCAGCAGCTTGATCCGGTAGCCCAGCTCCTCGGCGTAGCGGATGTCGTCGCGGGTGAGCTGCGAGATGCCCTCGGTGTACACCTTGTCGAACTGCATCGGCACGCCGAAGGCGATCGCCGACATGATGGTGAGCTTGTGCGCGGCGTCCACGCCCTCGACGTCGAAGGTCGGGTCGGCCTCGGCGTAGCCGCGCGCCTGCGCCTCGGCCAGCACGTCGGCGAACGACGCGCCGGTCGCGCGCATCTCGGAGAGGATGAAGTTGCTGGTGCCGTTGATGATGCCGGCGATCCACTCGATCCGGTTGGCGGTCAGGCCCTCGCGCAGCGCCTTGATGATCGGGATGCCGCCGGCGACCGCCGCCTCGAACGCCACCATCACCCCCTTGGCGTGGGCGGCGGCGAAGATCTCGTTGCCGTGGTGCGCGAGCAGCGCCTTGTTGGCGGTGACGACGTGCTTGCCGTTGGCGATCGCCTGCAGGATGAAGCTGCGCGCGGGCTCGATGCCGCCGATCAGCTCGATGACGATGTCGACGTCCGGATTCGCGAGCACCTCCGCCGCGTCGGCGGTGAGGTTCACGCCGGCCGCCCCGCGCGTGAGCTCGCGCGCGCGCTCCAGCGCGCGCTCGGCGATCCAGGTGATGCGGATCGGGCGCCCGGCGCGGCGCGCGATCTCCTCCTCGTTGCGCCGCAGCACCGTCCAGGTGCCGTAGCCGACGGTGCCGATGCCCAGCAGGGCGACGTTGATGGGTTTCATTTCAGGTCGTGACGGCGGGTGTAGCCGTCGAGGAAGCGCGCGATGCGGCCGAACGCGTCGGCGAGGTCGTCGCTGTTGGGAAGGAACACGATGCGGAAGTGATCGGGGTCGGGCCAGTTGAAGCCGGTGCCCTGCACGAGGAGCACCTTCTGCTCCTCGAGCAGGTCGAGCACGAACTGCTGGTCGTCGTCGATCGGGTAGCGTGCCGGGTCGAGCCGCGGGAACAGGTAGAGCGCCGCCTTGGGCTTCACGCAGGTGACGCCGGGAATCGACGTCAGCAGCTCGTAGGCGAGGTCGCGCTGGCGGGCGAGCCTGCCGCCGGGCGCGACGAGGTCGTTGATGCTCTGGTAGCCGCCCAGCGCCGTCTGGATCGCGAGCTGCCCCGGGCACGTTCGCGCACAGGCGCATCGAGGCCAGGATGTTCAGGCCCTCGAGGTAGTCCTGCGCATGGCGCTTGTCGCCCGAGATCACCATCCAGCCGCTGCGGTAGCCGCAGGCGCGGTAGTTCTTCGACAGGCCGTTGAAGGTCGCGAACAGCACGTCGTCGGCGAGCGCGGCGATCGACGCGTGCGTCGCGCCGTCGTAGAGCGTCTTGTCGTAGATCTCGTCGGCGAAGACGATGAGGCTGGTGGCGCCGGGCGATCTCGACGATCTCGCGCAGCAGGTCCGCCGGATACAGCGCGCCGGTCGGATTGTTGGGATTGATGATCGACGATCGCGCGGGTGCGCTCGGCGACCTTGGCAGCGATGTCGGCAAGGTCGGGCAACCAGCCTGCGCCCTCGTCGCACAGGTAGTGGCGCGCCCTGCCTCCCGCGAGGCTGACCGCCGCCGTCCACAGCGGGTAGTCCGGTGCGGGCACCAGCACCTCGTCGCCATCGTTGAGCAGGCCCTGCATCGCCATCACGATCAGTTCGGAGGCGCCGTTGCCGACAAAGATGTCGTCGAGCTCCACGCCGGCGATGCCCTTCTGCTGCGCGTACTGCATGATCGCCTTGCGCGCCGAAAACAGCCCCTTCGAATCGGAGTAGCCGGAGGCCTGCGGCAGGTTCACGATGACGTCGTGGCGGACCTCGTCCGGCGTGTCGAAGCCGAACGGCGCAAGGTTGCCGATGTTGAGCTTGATGATGTGGTGGCCTTCCTCCTCCATCAGCTTCGCGCGGGCGAGCACCGGCCCGCGGATGTCGTAGCAGACGTTGGCGAGCTTCGCCGACTTCAGTATCGCCGAAAGCATGATCAGGCCGCCGCCGCGAGACCGTCGCGGCGGAACATTTCCTTTATGCCGCGCACCGCCTGCCGGGTCCGCGCCTCGTTCTCGATCAGCGCGAAGCGCACGTGGTCGTCGCCGAACTCGCCGAAGCCGATGCCCGGCGACACCGACACCTTCGCCCGCTCGATCAGCAGCTTGGCGAAATCCAGCGAGCCGGCCGCGCGATAGGGCTCCGGGATCTTCGCCCACACGTACATCGACGCCTTCGGGTTGGCGACCATCCAGCCGGCCTCGTGCAGGCCCTTGACCAGCACGTCGCGGCGCTTCTGGTAGTTGGCCGCGATCGCGGTGACGCACTCCTGCGGCCCGTCGAGCGCGGCGATCGCGGCCACCTGGATCGGCGTGAACGTGCCGTAGTCGTGGTAGCCCTTGATGCGCGCGAGCGCGTTGACGAGGTCCCGGTTGCCGACCATGAAGCCCACGCGCCAGCCGGCCATGTTGTAGCTCTTCGACATGGTGAAGAACTCGACCGCGACGTCGCGCGCGCCGGCCACCTGCATGATCGACGGCGCCTTCCAGCCGTCGAACACGATGTCGGCGTAGGCGAGGTCGTGGACGACGTAGATGCCGTACTCGCGCGCCAGCGCGACGATCTTCTCGAAGAACGGCAGCTCGACGCACTGCGCGGTCGGGTTCGACGGGAAGTTGATGATCAGCATCTTCGGCTTCGGGAAGCTGGTGTGGATCGCGGCCTCCAGCTCGGCGAAGAAGTCCGCGTCGGCGGTGATCGGCACGTGCCGGATGTCCGCCCCCGCGATCACCGGGCCGTAGATGTGGATCGGGTAGCTCGGGTTGGGCACCAGCACCGTGTCGGAGCGCCCGAGCACGGCGAGCGCGAGGTGCGCGATGCCCTCCTTCGAGCCGATGGTCGCGATGGCCTCGGTCTCGGGATCGAACTCGACGCCGTAGCGGCGCAGGTACCAGTCGCAGATCGCCTTGCGCAGCCGCGGGATGCCCTTCGACACCGAGTAGCGGTGCGTGCCCGGCCGGCGCACCGTCTCGATCAGCTTGTCGACGATGTGCTGCGGGGTCGGGCCGTCGGGATTGCCCATGCCGAAGTCGATGATGTCCTCGCCGCGGCGCCGGGCAGCCATCTTGAGCTCCGTCGTGATGTTGAACACGTACGGCGGCAGGCGGGTGATGCGTTCGAACTCGGGCATGGCGGCGCGGTCGGCGGGGGCGTGGGCGCCGTCCCCCGGGGCGACAGAGGGGATAGACGCAGGGAAAAGCTTATAATCGTAGCTTAAGCAACGAGTTGCCGCAATGCACAATCCGCGGGTCGGGGCGCCGGCCGGCGCTTCGGCCACCGTTCGACGCCCGATCCACCGCCCGTCGCCATGAAATTCCACGTCTCGACCGCCACCGGCAACGTCGTCACCGGCCACGGCCCGGGCTGGGTGCGCGTCGGCGTCACCGAGTACCGCGAAAGCCTGGTGCTCACTTCCGACGCGGTCCACCCCGGATGGGCGCCCGGCGGGTTCGAGGCGCTGGCCGAAGCCGATTTCGCGCACCTGCTCGACGGCGGGCCCGATGTCGTGCTGCTGGGCACCGGGAGCACCCTGCGCTTTCCCCACCCGCGGCTCACGCGCGCGCTGGCGGCCGCGCAGGTCGGCGTGGAAGTCATGGACACCGCGGCCGCCTGCCGCACCTTCAACATCCTCGCCGCCGAAGGCCGCCGCGTCACCGCCGCCCTGATCCTGTGACCGCGGCCCCTGGTCCGGTGTGAAATGGGGTCAGGAAATGGGGTCAGGTCCAATTTTGCGTTCGCAAAATTGGACCTGACCCATCCTGCCATTTCCTGACCCCATTTCACTCGCCCATGTGCAGGAGCTTGCCGTGCTCGCGCGCGTGGCGCACGGCCAGCGCGAACAGGCCCGCCCCTAGCGCGAGATAGACGACGTTGAGCGCCGCGGCCTGCCAGAAGTGCGGCCACGGGAAGGTCCCGGCGAGCAGCACCGCGCGCATTCCCTCGAACACGTGCGCCGACGGCAGCGCGTAGGCGACCGCCTGCAGCCATCCCGGCAGCACGCCGATCGGGTAGTAGACGCCCGACACCGGCGCGAACAGGAAGATCGCCGCCCACGCGAGCTCCTCGGCGCCCAGCCCCCAGCGCAGGATCATTCCCGACACCGCGAGGCCGACGGCCCAGCCGAACACCAGCAGGTTGACGAAGAACGCGATCAGCGGCAGCCCGTAGGAGAAGATCGAGAAGTGGAACAGCAGCCAGGCTGCGGTGCACGCGCCGCCGACGCCGATCAGCGTGCGCAGCACGCTCATCGCGAGCTGGCCGGCGATGAACTCGGGCAGCGTCAGCGGGCTCACGAACAGGTTGCCGAGGTTGCGCGAATAGACTTCCTCGATGAACGTCAGCGACACGCCCAACTGGCCGCGGAACAGCACGTCCCACAGCAGCACGGCGCCGATGAAGAAGCCCGGCGCGCTCTTCAGGAAGTTCGTGGTCGGCGCGAGATAGACGGTGACGAACGCCCACAGGATCATGGTCACCGTCGGGTAGTACGCCATCGAGACGATCCGCGGCCACGACTTCAGCAGCAGGTACGCGTGCCGCCGCACCAGCGCCAGCACGCGCCGCGCCGAGGCGGCCCCGCCCGTGTCCCGCTCGACCGGCAGCTGCGCGCCGCTCACCGCTGGTGCTCCTCGGCGCCGGCGTCGCGCGCCGCGCCGGGCGGGCCGTCGCGCCCGCGCGCGACGTCGAGGAACACCTCCTCCATGGTCCCGCGGCCGTAGCGGGCGACGAGCTCCTGCGGCGACCCCTGGTCGACGACCAGGCCGGCGCGCAGCATGATCACGTCGTCGCACATGCGCTCGACCTCGCCCATGTGGTGCGACGCGAGCAGCATCGTGCACCCGGTGCGGCGCTGGTAGTCCTCGAGGTACGTCCGCATCCGGTCGCCGATGTCCGGGTCCAGCGACGCGGTCGGCTCGTCGAGCAGCAGCACCTCCGGCGCGTTGAGCATCGCCTTCGCCAGCAGCACCCGCGTGCGCTGCCCCGCGGACAGGTCGCCGTAGGGGCGCTTGAGCAGCGGGCCGAGGTCGCATTCCGCGGCCACCGTCGCGATCCGCGCCTTCGCCTGGCGCACGCCGTAGAGATCGGCGAACACGTGCAGGTTCTCGGCGACGGTGAGCCGCTTGGGCAGGTCGACGTAGGGCGAGGTGAAGTTCATCCGCGGCAGCACGCGGTGACGGTGCCGCAGCATGTCCTCGCCGAGCACCTCGACCTGCCCGCCGGTCGGCGTCAGCACGCCGAGCAGCATCGACAGCGTGGTCGTCTTGCCGGCGCCGTTGCCGCCGAGCAGCGCGGTCGTGGTGCCGGCGCGCACCGCGAACGAGATTCCCCTGACCGCGTCGACCGTGCCGTAGGTCTTGCGCAGGTCCGTCACCACGATCGCCGCGGCGGGACCGCTGCCGGCGCCCGCGCCCGCCGACCGCATCAGGCGGCTAGCAGCTCGCGGACGTGCTCGGCGACGCTGCGGCCCAGCGCGGACAGCGCGTAGCCGCCTTCCAGCGTGGAGACGATGCGCCCGCGCGCGTGCCGGTGGGCGAGCGCCATCAGCTCGCGGGTCACCCAGGCGTAGTCGGCCTCGGTGAACTTCAGCCCGGCGAGCGGGTCCTCGCGGTGCGCGTCGAAGCCGGCCGAGATGTAGATGATCTGCGGCCGGTGCGCCTCCAGCGCGGGCAGCCAGCGCTCGGTGACCGCGGCGCGAAACGCGTCGCTGCCGCTGCCGGCGGCGAGCGCGACGTTGACCATGTGGGGTGCCGAGGTCTCGGTGCCCGAATACGGGTAGAGCGGATGCTGGAACGTCGACGCCATCAGCACCCGGCGATCGTCGGCGAAGATGTCCTCGGTGCCGTTGCCGTGATGAACGTCGAAGTCGATGACCGCGACCCGGTCGACGCCGTGGGCGTCGAGCGCGTGCAGTGCGCCGACCGCAACGTTGTTGAACAGGCAGAACCCCATCGCGCGATGCCGCTCGGCGTGGTGGCCCGGCGGCCGGACGGCGCAGAACGCGGTCCGGCACTCGCCCTTCATGACGAGGTCGGTGGCCAGCACCACCGCCCCCGCCGCATGCCGCGCGGCGGCGAGCGAATGCGGGCACAGCGCGGTGTCGGGGTCGATGTAGTGCAGCCCCGACGACGGGCTCGCCGCCTCGATCTGGGCGATGTATTCCTCGCCGTGCGCCCGGGCGAGCTGCTTGTGCGTCGCCGCCGGTGCCGTGTGATGGTGCAGGTAGGGGTCGAGGCCGGCCGCGATCAGCCGGTCGCCGATCGCGGTCAGCCGGTCCGGACACTCCGGGTGATACGGCCCCATGTCGTGCAGCAGGGACGACGGATGCGTGATGTAGGCGGTCGGCACGGTTGGAACGAAACTTGCTCAGGAACAAGGGTGGCGGCGCGGTGCCGGGGCTCGTTGCGCCAGTTTAGCCCGGCCCGCCCGGAGATGACTAGCCTTCGCCGCCCCGTTAGACTGTCTGTCCCTCACCGCGGCCGACACCGCCGGTCCGGTGGTGAGCCCCAGGATTCCGCGATGCCAGTTCGACCCCTCAGCCACGACGACGTCCCGTTGCACGAGCGGCTTGCCACCGTCCTCGCGCAGCTCGATCGCATCGTCGTCGGCAAACCCGCGCCGCTGCGCCTCGCGCTGGCCTGCCTGCTCGCCCGCGGCCACCTGCTGATCGAGGACATCCCGGGCGTGGGCAAGTCGACGCTCGCGCAGGCGCTGGCCGCGACGCTGGGCCTTCCCTACGCCCGGGTGCAGTTCACCAGCGACCTGCTCCCGGCCGACGTCCTGGGCCTGTCGATCTTCGACACGCGCACGCAGACGTTCCGCTTCCACCCGGGGCCGATCTTCAGCTCGGTGGTGCTGGCCGACGAGATCAACCGCGCGCCGCCGAAGACGCAGAGCGCGCTGCTGGAGGCGATGGAGGAGCGGCAGGTCTCGCAGGACGGCCAGACGCGGGCACTGACGGACCCGTTCTTCGTCATCGCCACGCAGAACCCGGTCGAGCAGGTCGGCGCGTACCCGCTGCCGGAATCGCAGCTCGACCGCTTCCTGATGGCGATCGAGCTGGGCTACCCGGACCCTGCCGCGGAACGGGAGCTTCTGACCGGTGGCGACCGGCGCGCGCAGATTCCGCATCTGGTGCCGCTCGCCGACCCGGCGACGCTGCTCGGCTGGCAGCGCGAGGCGGCCGCCGCGCACGTCTCGCCGGCACTGCTCGACTACGTGCAGGCGCTGCTCGCGGCCACCCGCGGGAACACCGGCGGCGGCGCCGACGCCGGCACCCGGCGCGGATTGTCGCCCCGCGCCGGACTGCTGCTGATGGCCGCCGCCCGCGCCTGGGCGCTGCTCGCCGGCCGCCCCATGGTGCTGCCGGAAGACGTGCAGGCGGTGTTCCCGTCGGTCGCCGGCCATCGCCTCGCCGGCGGCGCCCGCGCCGGGATGCTGCAGGCGCAGGCGCTGCTGCGCACGGTGGCGGTGCCGTAGCCGGCCGACCCGCGCACGCGCGCCGCCCCGCCGCGATGTCCGCCCGCGCCGCAGTTTCGGCCGACACGACCGGCCCGCCCTTCGGCACCCGGCGCGGATGGCTGGCGCGGTTCCGGCGGCGATTCTTCCATCTCGATCCCGCCGACCTCGACCCGGTGGTGCTGCGCCATCGCCGGATCTACATCCTGCCCACGCGCCGCGGCGCCGCGTTCATCGCCTCGCTGCTGGTCATGCTGGTGACGTCGCTCAACTATGCCCTTTCGCTGGGGTTCGTCGTCACCTTCCTGCTGACCGGTCTGGTCGCCGCGGCCCTGCTGCACACCTACCGCAATCTCGCCGGGCTCGAGATCCGCGCGCTTTCCGCGGGCGAGACGTTTGCCGGCGAGATCCTGCCGTTCACGCTGGCGCTCGCCGGCGGCGGGTCGCCGCGCACGGCGATCACGCTGGCCACCCGCGACGGCGCCACCGCGGCCGTCGACGTACCCGCCGACGGCGTGCGACCGGTGACCGTCGGCCTGTCCGCGCCGCGCCGCGGTCGCCATCCGCTCGGGCGGGTGACCCTGGCTTCCGAGCATCCGCTCGGGCTGTGGCACGGCTGGGCCTACGTCCATTTTCCGCTCGCTGGAATCGTCTATCCGGCGCCGGAAGCCGACGCGCCGCCGCTGCCGCCCGGCACCGCCGGCGACGACTCGCGCGCCGAGGCGCGGGGCGACGACGCCGATCTCGCCGGGCTGCGCGCGTACCGCGACGGGGATCCGTTGCAGCGCGTCGCCTGGAAGGCCGTGGCCCGCGGTGCCGGCTGGCACAGCAAGCTCTTCGAAGGCACCGGCGGCGGCGGCGCGCTGGAGCTCTCCTGGCAGGCGCTGCCCGCGGCGCTCGATGCCGAGGCCCGGCTGGCGCGGCTCGCCGCGTGGGTTCTCGCCGCCGAGCGTCTCGCGCGGCCGTTCGCGCTGTCGGTGCCGGGCGCGGTTCTGCCGGAAGGCAAGGGGCGCGAGCACCGGCGGGCGGCGCTGACGGCGCTGGCCCTGTGTCCGGCGACTTCGCGGTGACCGCAGCCCGGCGACGCGCAGCCCGGACAGCGTCGCCCCCCTCCAGCCCGTCCAGCTGCTCTGGCTCGCGGCGCTGGTCGCCACCGCGCAGCTCCCGCACCTGCCGTCGGTGCCGGTCTGGGTGTCGATCGCGGGCGGGGCGCTGATCGCGCTGCGCCTGCTGATGCTGCTACCGGGACCGCCGGCACCCCGGCGCGCGCCCGGCCCGCATTCCGACCTGGATGCTGGTCGTGTGCGCGGCTGCCATGGCCGGCGCGGTCCGGGCAACGTACGGGTATTTCCTCGGCCGCGAGCCGTGTGTGGCCTTCCTGTACGTGCTGGTCGCGGTCAAGTTCCTGGAGGCACGCGATACGCGCGACGGCGCCCTGCTGGCCTGCCTCGCGAGCTTCCTCGTGGTGACGCCGTTCTTCTACAGCCAGTCGGTGCTGGCGGCGATGGCCGCGGTGCCGGTGGTCCTGCTCATCGGCGCCGTCCTCGACGTCCTGGCACGCCCGCCCACGGCGGCCGGGCAGTCGTGGACCGCACCGCTCGCGCGCACGGCAAGGCTGCTGCTGCACGGATTGCCGCTGGCCGCCGTGCTGTTCGTGCTCTTCCCGCGGCTCGCCGCGCCGCTGTGGGGCCTGCCGGCCGACCACGCGGGCCGCAGCGGCCTGTCGGACCGGATGGCGCCGGGCACGATCAGCGAGCTCTCGCTGTCCGACGACATCGCGTTCCGGGTCGACTTCGACGGCCCCGCCCCGCCGCCGCGGCAGCGCTACTGGCGCGGCCCGGTGCTGTCGCGCTTCGACGGCCGCGAATGGACCCACCTGCCGCAGCTGCTCGACGGCGTCTTCGTGCGGCCCGACGGGGCGCCGTCGATTTCCTACACGGTGACGCTGGAGCCGCACTTCAAGGCCTGGCTGTTCGCGCTCGACCTGCCGGTGAGCCTGCCGCAGATCGACGCCGATGGCACCGCGGGCGCCGATCCGCGCGCGGCCGCGATCGCCGGCCTCACCCGCAGCCAGCAGCTGATCTCGCGATCGCTGGTGTCGCAGCCGCTGCGCTACCACCAGCGCTCGGTGCTGCGCGACCGCTATCCGGCCGATGCCGCGCGCGACGCGGCGGCGAATCTGCGCCTGCCGCTGAGCCCCGGCCCGCGGCAATCCGCGCACGCTCGCGTTCGCGCGGTCGCTGCGCGCCGAGCATCCCGACGACGCCGACTTCGTCCAGTCGGTTCTGGCGTGGTTCACCCGCGAACCGTTCGCCTACACGCTCGCCCCGCCGCTGCTCGGCGAGAACCCGGTGGACGCCTTCCTGTTCGAGACGCGCAGCGGGTTCTGCGAGCACTACGCGAGTGCGTTCGCGGTGCTGCTGCGCGCCGCCGGGATTCCCGCCCGGATCGTGACCGGCTACCAGGGCGGCGAGATGAACCCCCGCGGCGGCTACATGATCGTGCGCCAGTCCGACGCGCATGCCTGGGTCGAGGCGATGGTCGGCGGCGACTGGCGCCGCTACGATCCCACCGCCGCCGTCGCGCCGTCGCGCATCGAAATGGGCCTGGGCGGCGCGCTGCCGACCAGCGACGACGTGCCGCTGCTGGCGCGCCTGGACGTCGGCTGGTTCAAGGCGATCGAGCTCACCTGGGACGCGGTGAACTACGGCTGGCGCCGCCAGATCATCGGGTTCGACCACAAGCGCCAGCACACGCTGTGGCGCGAGTGGCGGATCGACGGGATGGCGGCGTGGCAGCACGTGCTGCTGGTCGCGGCCTTCGCGCTGACCTGGGTCGGTCTGATCCTCGGCTGGCTGCGGTGGCGGCGCCGGCGGCGCGATCGCGTGCAAACGCAGTGGCACGCGCTGTGCGCACGGCTCGCGCGCGCCGGCCTGCCGCGCCTGCCGCACGAAGGCCCGCTCACCTACGCCGCGCGCGCCGCCGCACGCTGGCCGCTTGCCGACGCCGAGTTCCGCGCCGTCGGCGAGGCGTATGCGTCGCTGCGCTACGGCCCGGACTCGGCGCGCGCGGACTCGGACCGCCGGCGCGCCGCCGCGCTGGCGCGCTTCGAGCGCGCGATCCGCGCGCTGCCCGCGCCGTCGGCGCTGCGCGCCCGCGGTCCGTGGCCCGCTTCACGCAGCCCGGGCTGAGAGCAGCGAAACCCGGGGGGTTGCGGCAACGAAGCGCCCACCCGGGTTTCGCTGCGCTCAACCCGGGCTACGGCATGACGGTATTGCGGGATTACAGCAATGCGTCGCGGTCGAGGCCGCGCCGCGCGAGGCGCGCGCGCAGCTTCTCCAGCGCCTCCGCCTGGATCTGGCGCACGCGCTCGCGGGTGACGCCGATCTCGCGCGCCACCTCCTCGAGCGTTGCCGTCTCGCAGCCGCCCAGTCCGTAGCGGCGCTCGATCACCGCGCGCTGCCGCGGCGCGAGCTCCGACAGCCATTGCCTGACCCACGCCTCGATCTCGCTGTTGTGCAGCAGCAGCTCGGGCGCGTTCGCGCCGTCGTCGGCGATGCCGTCGCCGATCGAAGTGCCGGACTCGCGGTCGAGCGGCGCGTCGAGCGACGCGACGTGGTCGTGGTAGCCGATCACCCGCCGCACCTGCTCGATCGGCTTGCCGAGCAGGTGGGCGACGTCATCGAGCGACGCCTCGCGCCCCTGCGGATCGCCGTGCATCTCGAGATGGCGCAGCGCGCGCAGGACGACGTTGAGCTCCTTCACGACGTGCGCCGGCAGCCGGATCGTGCGCGACTGGTTCATGATCGCCCGCTCGACCGCCTGGCGTATCCACCACGTCGCGTAGGTGGTGAAGCGGAATCCGCGCTCCGGATCGAACTTCTCCAGCGCGTGGATGAGCCCGAGGTTGCCCTCCTCGATCAGGTCCGCCAGCGCCAGCCCGCGGTTGGTGTAGTGCTTGGCGATGCTGACGACCAGCCGCAGGTTGTGCTCGATCAGCTTCTGCCGCGCGGCGAAGTCGCCCGTCTTCATCGCCCGCGCCAGCGCGAGCTCCTCGTCGGCGCGCAGCAGCGTATGCCCGCCGATCTCGTTGAAGTAGATCTGGGTGAGGTCGTTGACGAAATCGGAGGACAGCCCCGGGGCCGGCTCGGGCAGCGGCAGTTCCTGCGTCCAACGGTCGCGCTCCGGCGTCCCCTCGGCCGCAATCGCTTCGCCGGGCACGTCTTCGTCCGCCACTCCGGGCGCGGGATCGACGCCGGGCAGCGTCCGGTTCGCGTCGCGACGCCCGCGCGACGGCAAGGTCATGCCGGCGGGCCTCCCCGAACCGGTCGCGCGGATCGTGGTCTGCGCGTCGGCCCCCCGCGGCATTCGCCGTTCCGTCGATCCCCGGCTGCGCCGGGGCCCCTCGACGGGTGGCTCATGCCGGCGGCAGATACTTCAGCGGGTCGACGGGCTTGCCCAGGCGCCGGATCTCGAAGTGCAGCTTGACCTGATCGCTGTCGGTGCTGCCCATCTCGGCGATTTTCTGGCCGCGCGTC
>CAVYID010000026.1:0-120611 GCA_963768535.1 uncultured beta proteobacterium
ACCGCGCAACTCATGCTCACGATGCTGGGAGCATTCGCCGAGTTCGAGCGGGCGCTGATCCGCGAGCGGCAGCGCGAAGGCATCGCGATTGCGAAGGCCAAGGGCGTCTACAAGGGACGGAAGCGGGCGCTGACCGCCGATGAGGCGCGGGAGCTCGTTGAGCAAGCTTACGCGGGCATCCCGAAGGCGGACCTTGCCCGGGCGTACGGGATTAGCCGCGAGACGGTCTACCAGTACCTGCGAAACCATTAGGCCACCGATGGGGCCAGCAACACCGGCCGGTCACCCCTCGCCCCGAACTTGCTCCGGCGATCGTCAAGTGCGGGGCGGCGGCGTCCACGCTGGCGCAACGGCCGTTGGCGCGCGCAGCACGCGGAGCATCCGCACCGCCGTTTCCCGGCCGGCGTAGTAGCGCGGCACGCGAAGAGTTTCGGTGAACCCCAGTGCCTGGTACATGATGAAGGCCGACGTATTGTCGACGCGCAACTCGACGTGGATCGACGCCATCCCCGCGACCGTCGCCGTCTCGAACAGCCACGTCAGCATCCGCCGCGCGATACCGCGGCGCTGGTGCGTCGGGCGAACCGCGAGCAGGACCAGGTGCGCGCGCTCCTCGCCAAAGCCCATGAGCGCGAACCCGACGGTCCTCGCGCCCTCGCGCGTCAGCAGCGCCACGCAGTCCGGATCGCGGATCAGCTTGGCCACGCGCGGCGGCTGATAGGTCCATCCCAGGCCGGTTTCGATCAGGTCGCGGGACATCGACGCGATCGTCGGCGCGTCGCCCGGGGTAGCGAATCCGACTTCGATCTGCTCGGCGGCCATGACGCAGATTCTGCCACGACGCACCGGGGGGAGGACGAAGCGATCGATCAGTACCCCATCACCGGGTCCAGCGGACGGTCGAATACAGGCGCTGACCGCGGCGCCGGCTGCGTGATGGCGTAGCGCAAGTCCATCATCGCGTAGCGGCTGGCACTGATCGCGTCGTCGCGCTCCTTCACGATCTTGCCGTCCTTGCGGTGGTACATCCGGTACTCCTCGAGCCAGTCGTGGAGGTGGGCGAAGACCTTCCACCGGCCCGTCTCCATCCGGGTGAGCATCTCGTGGATTCCGGCCTCGACGCTGATCAGCGAGCGTTGCGGGTTCTGCGGGTCGGGCGGGAACTTGGCGTTGGTCGGCCTCATGTTCACCCCGGCCTGCCGGTACTGCTTGGCAAGCTGCGGGCCGGCGGCGGTGTCGTTGTTGCCGTCGTGCGGCCACGCGATCGGAATCCAGCGGCCCTTCGCCAGGATCGTCGCCGCATGGACCGGAACCAGACCCTCCGAGACACGGTAGCAGTCGTACAGGACGATGGTGTCGGTATCCCGGTCCCAGGCCACCCAGACCACCGCCGTCGGGTGGTCGTAGCCGAAGTCGATGCCGGCGAGGCGCGGCCAGTGGGCGGGAATCCTGAACGGCGGGACCACGATCTTCGACTCCTCGACCGGGAAGACCCGGCCAGACCCCATCATCGGCACGCCACGCGCTCGAGCCTCCCGCTCGTGGGCAGGGTAGCGGGCAATGATGGCGGCGCGCTCCTCGGGGCTGTAGTGCAGGGCGTCGTCGATGGTCATGATCGTCACCGCGGTCCCGGAGGCTTTCCGCCGGCAGGCTGTCGATCACCAGGTGCAGCGGCTTGCGGCGATACTTCATCATTTGCCGCAGCAACTCGATAAACAACTCCGCGTTGAGCGCACCTTCGTAGGTGCGAAACCAGAACGCGCCCTTAGCGTTGACCGCCGAAGCGGCGCTGAAGGATTGCCGCTGCCCGGGCCGCAGCACCACCGGGGTTTGACCGCGCACGCCCCAGGTCTTGCCATGGACCGTATCGGCCCGGAAGCCAGACTCGTCCCAGAAAAAGATTTCGGCGCCTTGAGCTTGGGCTTGTTTGGCTATGGCCGGATACGTTTCCCGTTGCCACCGCTCGATGGCTTCGGGATCGCGTTGATAGGCGCGCTGCAACGGCTTCTGTGGTGTCAGCCCGAGCTTCGCCAGCAGCTCGCCGACCGCGGTCAGCCCGAGGCGGACACCAAACTTCTTCTCGATCAACTCGACCACAACGGCGCGCGTCCACAACCCGAAATCCAAGCCGTACTGGCGCGGGTCACGGCCATTGATCCAGCGGAACACCTGCCGCTCCTGCGTCGGCGTCAGGCTGCGCGGTCGCCCCGTCGCTTTGGTCGAGCGCAGTGCCTTGATCCCCACGCCAGGTTGCAGCGCCGCTTTGATCCACTTGTAGATCGTCGTCCGATTGAAGCCGTAGGCCTCAATCACCGCCGCCGCGGACTCGCCTTCGCGCACCCGTTCCACCGCCATCAGCCGAATCGCTTCCTGCGTCTGCCGATCCAATGTGCGACCGTCTCGTTTCATGAACAGTGAGATTATAGGTGTCGCAAGAAGTTCCACCGATGTCGCCTTATTTACCGACTAGTGAGTAATGCCCTCCCACAAGGCAAGCCATTGGTCGTCCGCTCGCAGACGGCGTGCCATTTCCCGCCAGCCCATCGTCATCCGCGGATCCACCAGTAACCGCCGCAGGATGTTGGCGCCCCGGTGAACCTCGCCATCCTGCAATGAACGGATCAAGCGCGGCGGTGCATTCACTAACCACGGACTTGTCGCCACAGCGCACCCCTTCGCGTGCTCCCTTCGGTATCGGGTGCCGCGCCGACCGGGCAAGGGTTTCCCGGTGTTCGCCCCGTCGGGCTAGGCGCGGGCATTGATCGTGATTCGCTTCGCTGCTCCCATTCGCTCGCGCCCGCGCTATCGGCGCCCGCGTCGGGTGCGCCGCTCCCCGATGTGCGCGACGTTATCGGCCGGCGCCGTGGCGAGATACTTCACCCAGGCATTGAGCGCCGCCGCCTTTTCGGTCATGTAATCGTGCCGGTCGTAATGCTTGGCTTGAACGCCACCGAGCCCATGCGATTGCAGTTGTGCCCGAAGATCACGCGAGACGCCAAGCGCCGCCAGCCGTGTTTCACAGCTGCGGCGAACGTCGCGCAACTGGAAGGCGTCTTTCACGACGCGCTCCGCCTGGGCTTCGCCCTCAGGGCGGCCGCGATTGCTGTCGCCGCGTTAGTCACGGTTTCCGGCCGAAGCGGCGCGTCGCCGGCCGTCGAAAACAGGTACAGCGGCAGCGCGGCCAAGGCTTCGATCTTGCCGGCTGTCTCGGCCCGCGCCCGCTGCGCCTCGGCCCGCGCAATGCAGCGCTTGACCACTTCCAGCGCCATATCCGGCAACGGCAGCACATGAGCGCGGGCCTGTGCGCGCCGGCCCTTCGGGTCGAACAGGCGCAATGTCTTGGCCGTTACGTCGGTATCCGCCACGGTCGCGCGGGCCAATTGCGCAATCCGTTGCCCGCCGAGCAGCAAGGCAAGCAGCAGTACATCGCGGACGGGCGAATCCGGCGCCTCATTGACCGCCTTGTAATACTCGCGCAGCTCGGGCTCGCTCAACGCGCGATCCAGCGCCCGGTTGAACTTCGCCAGCGTGCCAGTAGCCGCAACCGGGTTGCCCTCGACCTGGAACGGCAGGAACGCGGCCGGCGCGTCCACATCAATTTCGGCCCGCGCCGCCAGTGCGAACGCGGCGCGCAGATACGCCCGCAATTTGCCCGCGGTGCGGCCCTTGCCGGCCTCAGTCAGTGGCCGCAGCAACGCCGTAACGTCGTGGGCCGTGACCGTTTTGGCGGGCTTCTGCGCGATTTCCGGGCGCGCCTTGGTCACATGGTTGCTGGTGCAGTTTCGACCGCACCAGCGCTCGTTTTGCCCTGTTTCCGCAGGTGCGCGACATAGACCGCCAGGAGCTTCTCGAGGGTGTATTGCCCGGCCTCGGCCTCGGCGGCCAGCGCCGCGCGCCGCGCCTTGTCCGCCGCCCGCCGTTCTTCGGCCTCTGCCCGCGGGTCAGTGCCTTGGTCGATCAGCGCTTCCAGCCGATTCGCTTCCTCCCGCGCACCGCGCTGAATCTCGCGCCGGTCATCACCCTTGCCGTGCCACACGGAATTGAGCGGCCAAGCCTGCGCGTCGCCGATGCTGACGCGCACGGTGTGGCCGTTCAGCTTCTTCTCGAAAACGAAGGTCTTGGCGCCGGCATGAGTGACGCGGACGGCGAGCCGTGGCGCCTTGGTATCCCACAGGAACGATTGCGACTTGCCGCGTGGGCAGGCGCAGCGGCGGATGCGATCCGGGGTCAGTTGTGCGCGGCTCATTTCGGGCTCCTAGGCGTTCTGTGTAGCCACCATGTAGCCAGATTCTAGCAAGCCGGATCAATGGATGCAAATGCAATATCGTTACAAGGCACTGATTCTCTGCTGATAAATTGGCGGGAGGCAATGCCGATCAACCACGATCAAGCCCAACATCTTGGGACTAATAATCCCTTGGTCGTTGGTTCAAATCCAACCGGGCCCACTTATAAAACAATGGCTTGAATATACGTAGCCGAAGCGGAATTCAGCCATTTTCCGCTTGGCGCCGCTTTGGCGCCACTCAATGCCAATTGTCGCGCCGCCCTTTGGCGAGCGCCAGCCGAGTCTGGCGGCTCATGCAAGCGGTATCCGGGCATTTCAGTGTTGAAGGAGAATTTCGACGATGAACAGCATTGCAATGTCTCGAAAGTCATTGCTCGGCCATGCACTGGCGTTGATAGGGACCGTTGTCTTCTGCGCCTCGGCGCTGGCTGGCGGCCAGCCGGGACCTCGGATTCCAGACGACAATTTCGATCGGAACGGCGCCTTCGGGGGCGATGAGGAATTCAAGGGCCATCCCAGGCCCCCGAAGAGACCTCAGATTCCGAAGAACAATTTCGAGTGGAAAGGCACCTTCAGGGGCAACGAGAAATTCAAGGGCAACAACGAAGATTTGTCCGCCCCTCAAGTGAGCGAAGAACTCATCGTCCGGGGCAAGTGGCAGAACGGCTATTTCAATCTGTAAATGCAGCAGGGAAACAGGGGTAGCGAGACCTGGGTGGAGAACCTGATCTACGAGGACAGACTCTATACGATCACCCACAAGTGGCACACGGAACTCAATCCGGATATCACGGGCTTCTGCTTTCAGAACTCCGTATACAACACCGAGAATCCGTTTCAGCCCCTGCCCATTACCGTAGACGGTTTGAACCGCGGCCTGGCAAGCTCACGGTTCGTAGGCCTCGAAAGGATTGACGGAAAAGCCATGAATCATTTCCGCCATAGCTGCCTGTTCAGGTCCGGGACGTGGTTCGCCATCCCTGATGACCCTCGCACGTCCAAGAATGGAATTGCCTTAAAGATATTTTCGGATATCTACGTGCCGGCGGGGCGTTCGTTCCCCTGGACGAAATGGCTGCAATTCGGCGATGGTGTTGGCCCCGACCCCCAAAACGACGAGTGGTTCCTGGTCGATGAAGCGAACCATTATCCGGACAACATCGTCCTCCCCAAGGAATGCCGGCTGGAAAACGCCTTTCCATTCGGTCTCGCGACTTTGCTCTTCGTACAGCAGACAACCTGCGACAACCTCGTTCCTCCGAAGAAACCGGAAGGTTGAGAGGCTTCTCGCGGCGTCATCCTTGATCTGTTCGCGAGCATGCGCGTTCCGGATCGTCGCGCGGCTGAGGTCCATTCAGGCAGACGCCGCCGTACTCGGAGTGCACTGCTGCGCCGACCGCGGCCACCGCGATCCCGACCTTGAGCGAAACCGCATTGCTGTGGCTCGGGGTGCTGCTTGCCGCGCTCGCCGTCGGCACATTGCGGGCACGCAGCGTCCATGCATCGAGGCGCTGATAGCCACGACGCGCCGGCGCTACTTCTTGAACGCCCGGCACTCGACCGGCAGTTGTGGCGACGGAATGTCGGTTCGATTGTTGCCGTTGACCGTCATCTTGTCCGGGGCTTCCGCGTATCCGCAGACCCATGCGATTGGCACGATCGGTGCATCCGCCACGACGGCCGGACGCAGTGTCAGGACCTTCCCGGCTATGCTTCTGTTGACACGATTGCCGAAGGTGATGTGGATTGCGCCGTCGTCCACGGTAACCGCACTGACGTAGTTGGCGACGATCTTCTCGGCGACAGGCAGGCCCGCGGCAGCGTTGTCCGCGGGGAAAACCTGTTTGAGCGACCACGACGCGGCAATCGGCTGCTTGGCGATATCCGCCAGCGGCAACGCCGTCTTGATCTGGTCACGGACGATCACATCGAGATAGGACGGCAAGGCAATCAACGCCAGGATGGCGACGACCGCCACGACGGCCATCAATTCGATCATCGTGAAGCCCCGCTTCCGCGCTGCGGAGCCGGCGATTTTGCCATTCATCAGCGGATGATAGCCGTATTGGACCAGGTGTCCCGGTCAGCTTGCGGACCGTCGGCCCCGCGTCGTCACCGGCGGCAGCGACCGCGATCCGTCACCTGGGCCGGGGATCGGGCACCAGCCATTCGCGCTCCACCGTCACGCACCGATCCTTCAGCTCGCCGCTGAGCGCTTCGAGATCGGGCATCGAGACCTTGCCCGCGCGCACCTGCGCGAACTGGCGCTCGAAATTCGTGCTCGTCCTCCCGAGCAGTTTTTCGAGCTTCGCCTGGTTGTTTTCCATTTCCGCGCGGTGGGCGTCCCTGAAGGCGCGATACGCACGAGCTGTCCGCGCCTCGAACGGCTCGGGCGGCAACGCACAGTAGCCCCTGTTGCGCTGCGAAAGCTGTGCCCCGATGCGGGCGCACGTCTTGCGCAGCAGGTCGTCGGCCTGAATGCATTCCTGCACGTAGGCGATCGTGAGGACGACGAAATCCCCGGTGCGATTGCCGCCGCCCGACTGTGCCTGCGCAACGCCGGCACCCGCCAACAGGCACAGCACGCAATACAGGCATCTGGCGACCACCGTTTCCTCCTCTGCGGCGCAGGACCACGGACACAGCCGGGGTCCACGCCGCATGCGCTCGCGCCGATCGGCAGCGTCGATTTCATCGGTCGGACAGTTTCTCGCACACGGCGTCGGCACGCAATGAGTGTTGCCGCGAGGGTACGACCGGGTCGTTTCACGGCGCCTGCTCCCGGACGGGAATCCGCTCGTTGGAGCGGTGCCGACCCCGTATCTGCCGACATGCCGCCACCGGCATCGGGGTGGGCGCCTGCCTTGACGCGATGGGCACAATCTGTGAGTCTGCACGCCGGAAACAAGAGGCGCGGGTGCGGCCTGCGGCCAGGCGCCGAGCGGCGGCTGCCGCGTCGGCGCCTGCAAGTCCACGAGAGGAGACATCCATGTCGATCTGGCTCGTCGTTGCAGCGGTTGCCGCGGTCGCCTTCTACGCGGTCACGATCTACAACCGGCTGGTCAGCAGCCGGCAGATGACCGAGGAGGGCTGGAGCGGCATCGACGTGCAGTTGAAACGCCGCGCCGACCTCATTCCGAACCTGGTCGACACGGTCAAGGGCTACGCGGGCCACGAGCGCGAGGTGCTGGAGGAGGTGACCCGGCTCCGGGCCGAGGTCGGCAAGGTGCCCCCGGGCGACGTCGCCGAGCGCGGCAAGCTCGAGGGAATGCTGTCGGGCGCCATCGGCCGCCTGCTGGCCGTGGCGGAAAATTATCCGGACCTCAAGGCGAGCGCGAATTTCCTGAAGCTTCAGGAAGCGCTGAGCGAGGTGGAAAACGAGATCCAGCTTTCGCGGCGTTACTACAACGGTGCCGTTCGCAATCTCAACGTCATGGTGGAATCCTTTCCCTCGAACCTGGTGGCCGGCCAGTTCGGCTTCGCCAAGCGCGAATATTTCGAGATCGGCGACGAGGCCGAGCGGAAGGTTCCGCAGGTCTCGTTCTGAGATCATGCGGCTGCTTCGGCACCGGCGGACGCCCACGCCGGCGGCGACGGAAACTTCCCGGCTCGCCGCGGCGCTGCTGACGCTCGTCCTCGCGGTCCTTGCGCTCGGCCCCCTGGCCGCACGCGCCGCAGAGGTGATCGAGCACTTCGATTCGGAGGTCGAGGTGGCGGCGGACGGCACGCTCGCCGTGACCGAGACCATCCGCGTGCACGCCGAGGGCCGGGAGATCAGGCGCGGCATCTATCGCGATTTCCCGCTGGTCTTTCGCGACGACCGGAACCGTCCGCGCAAGGTCACCTTCGACCTGATCGACGTCACCCGCGACGGCCGGCCCGAGCCGCATTTCACCCGGGGCAACAACGCCGGCATCCGCGTCTACGCCGGCCAGGAGAAGGTGCTGCTGCGGCCCGGGACCTACACCTACCGCATCCGCTACCGGACCGGCCGGCAGATCCGGTTCCTGCCCGATCACGACGAACTGTTCTGGAACGTGACCGGCAACGAGTGGTCGTTCCCCATCCTGTCCGCGACCGCGACCCTCCGCCTGCCCGGCAACGCGCCGCCCGTGCGGTGGACCGCCTACACCGGTGCCTTCGGCGCACGCGGCACGGCCTGGCAGGGCGAGATCATCGCCGACGGCGCCCTGCAGGTCGAGACGACGCGGCCGCTGCCGCCGCGTTCCGGCCTCTCCGTCGTCGCCGAAATTCCGCGCGGACTGGTCGCCGAGCCCTCCGGCCTGGCGCGGCTGCGATATGCGCTGCTCGACTACCGGCGCCACATTTTCGGCGGGCTCGGCGATGCTGGCGGTGCTGGCGTTCTACCTCGTGGCCTGGCACGCCGTGGGCCGCGACCCGCCGAAGGGCACCATCATCCCGCTGTTCCACCCGCCGGACGGCATTTCGCCGGCGCTGGCGGGCTACGTCAGGGATTGGGGCTGGAGCGGCGGCTGGCGCGACTTCACCGCCGCGACCGTCTCGCTCGCCGTCAAGGGTCTGCTGGTCTTCGACGACGCCGGTGGCGATCTGAAGCTGGCCCGCCGCGGCGCGACCACCGCCGCGGGCCGCGGCAAGCTGCCGCCGGGCGAGCAGGCGATCCTTAGCTGGGTCGACGCTCACGGCGGCACCGCGAGCATCGACAAGAGCAACGGCGCGAGCCTCGCGATCGTCTTCGCGAGCTTCAAGGCCGGCATCGAGCGAGAAAACCGCAACCGCTTCTTCCGCCGCAATCTCGGCTACTTCCTCGCCGGCGTCGCCCTGACCGCCGCCGCCATCGTCGCGACGCTGGCGTTCGGGGACATGAGCGATGCGGAAATCGGCGTCCTGGCCGTCACGGGATTCGTCTGCGCGTTCCTCGGTGCATTGCTCATGCCGCTGCTGCGCGCGCTGATGGGCCGCCACACGCTTCGCACCATCATCGCCTCCGGTATCAATTTCGCCGTCCTGATCGTCGCCGGCATGATGGCCTTCACGATGTTCGCCAGGAGCGGCGCCCGATTGCCGGACGGCTTCGCGCGCAGCGCGTTCCACGGCCTGCTTGAAAACGGCTTTCCGCTCGCCCTCGTGGGCGGCCTCGCCGCGCTGAACGGACTGTTCTACTACCTGCTGCGCGCGCCCACCGCCGCGGGTCGCGTGGTGATGGACCGGATCGAAGGGCTGGACCTGTACCTGCGCACGGCCGAGACCGGGCGCATGAACATGCAGGACTCCCCGGACCTCAGCACCGAGACCTTCGAGCGGCTGCTCCCCTACGCGATCGCGCTCGAAGCCGAAAAGCCGTGGTCCGAGGCGTTTGCCAGGGCCTTCGCGCGCGCGCACCCCGGCGAAGACGTGGCGGCGGCGTATCGTCCGGCCTGGCACGGCGGCGTCGGCTGGTCCGGCGGCGATTTCGGCCACTCGATATCGTCGGCGGTGTCCTCGTCGCAAAGCGCGTTCACCAGCGCGCTGCCGGCGCCGAAGTCCTCCTCCTCCGGGTTCTCCAGCGGCGGCGGGTCGGGGGGCGGCGGAGGGGGCGGAGGAGGCGGCGGCTGGTAGGGGGTGCGGCGCGCTACGGGTAAGCCGCCGCCAGCGCGTCGTTGACCAGCGCAGTCAGCTGGTCGTAGCCGAAGCTCGGCATCGGCTTGCCGTTGACGAAGAACTCCGGCGTCTGCCGCACGCCAAGAGCCTTCGCGTCGGCGATGTCCTGCGCGACGCGGCTCGCGATGTCCGGGGCGAACGCATCCTGCCGCACCTGCTGGAGATCGAGTCCGAGGCCTTCGAGGTACGGCCAGATCAGGTCGGGCTGCGGCGTGTGGTTCGGCGACCAGCGCTCCTGCGAAGCGAACAGGGCCTCCAGCGTCTCCTTGAACTTGCCCTGCTTGCGCGCCGCCTCGATCACCTTCACCACGTAGTCGGAGTTCTTGTGGAACGGCGCGTAGCGGATGGTCACCTTGATCTTGCCCGGGTGCCCGTCCATCATCCGATGCACGAATGGATAGAACGCCCGGCAGGTGTCGCAGGCCGGATCGAGGAACTCGACGATGTTGACCTTCGCGTCGGGCGGGCCCTCGACCGGCGCATAGTCGCGCACCAGCAGCGCAAGGCGCGCCTGCGCCTGCGCGGCGTCGGACTTCCGCGCCTGGTAGACGAATGCGGCGGCGACGAACGCGGCGACGAGCACGACGGCGGCGGTGACGAACAGGGTCTTGCGCTTCATTTCGCGATCCTCCGGCGCGCCGCGAGCAGCAGCGCGATGATGACGGCAAAGGCGGTGAGCGACAGCAGCGGGATGGTGACGAATCCGAACAGCTCGATCGGGTTCGAGCCGCAGGGCACGCCCTCACTGCAGGGCGTGATGCGTTCGGGGATCAGCCCCCAGGTGAGCAGGACGTGGAACAGCGCGATCGCCTCGCCGACGGCGGCGAGCGGCAGCGCGTAGCGGACGATCCCCGGGTCGAACGGGAACAGCCCCAGCGGCAGCAGCAGCACCAGCGGGAACATGAAGATCCGCTGGTACCAGCACAGCAGGCACGGCGGCAGGTTCATCACCTCGCTGAAGAACAGCGCACCCAGCACGGCCGCTGCCGCGACCACCCAGCAGGCGAAGACGAGATTCCAGCCCTGCGCTTGCGCGTCGGTCTCCGCCGCGGTGCTGCGAGGTCGGTCCGGGGTCGTGGCCACCCGCGGATTCTAGCCCTGCGCAGAGCGCGGCGATTGACTCAGGTCAACGCGGCGGCCGGGCGCCTGCCCGGCCGCCGCCGTCGTCCCGGCGCGGGCGTCCGAGGCGCGGGCGCGGCTTTCTTCGCGGCGCGGGCGGCCGCCGCGCGAGGCGCGACCTTCTTCGCGGCGCCGGCGCGGGGCAAGGCCTTCTTCGCAGCGGGGACGCGCGGCGCGCCCTTTCCCGCCCCGGCCCGCGATCCCGGCCGTGCCGCCTTCCCGACCGCCGCGCCCTTCGCGCGCGCTGCCAGCGCCAGCCGGCGCACGCGCCGGATGTCGGCGTCGGAATACGGGCCGTTGACGCCGGAGATCGCTGCGAGCTTCATGCCGTGCCTGCGGCCGAGCCGGTAGATTTCGCGCACCTTCTCCCATTCGATGTTGCGGCCGACGGTGAAGTTCTCGAAGCGCCCTTCCAGCGCCAGCACGATGGTCTCGGCGAGGCAGGCGTAGGCGACGTTCTTCGGCAGCCCGATGTTCTTCATCGCCACGTTTCCGGGGAGCTGGATCTCGCCCGATTCGATCACCAGCACGTCCGGGCGCTTCGCGACCTCCTCCGGCGGCAGGTCGAGCGGGCGGGCGACGTCGGTGATCACGCAGCCGGGCTTGACCTTCATGATGTCGAGCACCTTCTTGCCCGCGCCCGACGTCGCGGTGACGATCATGTCCATCCCGGCGATGTCCTTGTCGGCGCGCGAGGACAGGAACAGCCGCGCGTCGGGCGTCTCCTTCAGGATCGATGCCTTGAGTGCGAGCAGCTTCGCGGTCTCGGGCGATACCAGGTAGACCTCCTCGGCCACCGTCGCCATCATCCGCGCGCACACCGAGCCGATCGCCCCGGTCGCGCCGACGACCATCGCCTTGAACTTCACCTTCTTGCCGCGCTGCATCTTCGGCAGCAGGTCGAGGCGCAGCACCGCGTCGTGCGCCGCCCACAGCGCGCCCGAGGCGCTGTAGCTGTTGCCGGTGGTGATCGGCAGCGGCGCGCGCTTGGCGACGGTGAGGCCGGCGTCGCCGACCACCTTGGTGAACGCGCCCAGCCCCATGATCTGCGCACCGAGCTGACGCGCCATGCCCGCGGCGTCGAGGAGGCGCCGGTAGGTGAACTCCGGCGTGTGGCTCATGATCTCCTTCGGCGTGCCGCCGACCGAGATCAGCCAGCCCTCGGCTTCCACGCCGGTGGGCGACCGGATGCCGGTCACCTTCGAATAGACGAACGGCGGCGCGTAGGCCATCGCCTTCTCCAGCGTGTCCATGAAGATGGGCGGCGACACGTGCGAGAGGAGATCGATCGGCTTGATGTTCTTGAAGTATTCCTGCGACAGCGGGTGGATGACGAAGGCGAAGCGGTTGACGCGCCTGAAGCCGTTCGGATAGACGATGCGCGGCTCGAGCTGCAGCCCGGTGACGATCTCCAGGTAGTCGTCCTCGAGCATGTCCTCGGGGTCCTTCCCGCTGCCGGCAATGATCATCGCGTCGAGCAGGTTGGGGCCCAGCACGTGGCCGAACAACAGCGGCGCGCCGTCGATCACCATCTGCACGCCCTTCTTCCTGAACTGCGCGAGCCGCGCGTCGTTGACGGTCGAGGTGATGATCGTCTTGCCGGAAAGCTCCTCGGCGCCGCAACCGTCGAGCTCGTGCACCGGTGCGACGATGACGGTAGCGTTCTGCATCGCCTTGCGCAGCAGGAATGCCTTCCACTCCCGGACCGGCGCCGAGGTCATCAGGGCGTCCGGCGCCAGGTCCAGCACGTAGTGCGCGCCGGCGGCGTAGAGCTCCAGCATGTCCAGCGACGTCAGCAGCTTGGGCACGCCGAGCTGCAGCAGCGGGTCGGCGAACTCCAGGTTTTCCGTGTACTCCGCCATCGTCGTCGCCAGCTTGTAGTTGGTCATGCCCGAGAAGAACAGGACCCTTGCGTTGTTGAAGTAGCTGCCGAGCTTCGCCTGCACGTGGCGCAGCGCCCACTCCTGCAGCAGGTCGTTCAGGCGTCCGCCGGTGGTGACGGGAATGCGCGTCACCACCGCCTTCATGCGGGCGCTGTCCTTCTCGACGAATTTCCGCGAGCCGACCGTGTAGCTGTCCTTGACCACGCCCAGCCCGATCGCATCGGCGTGCGGCGCCCAGTGCCGCAGCAGCTTCACCGCGCGGGCGGCGCTGCCGTTGGTGCCGAAGCGCCGGACGTTCATCTGCCGGCGCAGGAAGCGGGCGGTGAACTCGAAATCCTGGTCGTCGGCGCCCAGGCTGATGCTGACGACTTTCTTCATGCAATTCTCCGGTCAGGTTCGAATGTGGATGCGGTGCCGGCAGGTCCCGCGACGCGCGCGGGCGCCGTCGCGCCGGGACTGGCCCGACCCGCGCGTTTGGTGCAAGCTTGAAGGGTGGCAATCCGCGGACGCAAGGAGACGACGATGGACCTGGTGCCGAATTTCGTGGGTGACATGGTGCGCTCGGTCGGGCTGTCGGCGGCGATGCGCGCGGCGGGCGTCGTGACCGGGCTGCTGCCCATCGCGCAACCGACGCTGCTGGTCGGCCCGGGGTCGAGTCGCAGGCTGGGGCAGACGATCGCCGGATTCGGCCACCGCAAGATCCTGGTCGTCACCGACGCGACCGTGTCGAAGCTCGGGCTCGTCGACGGACTGACCGACGCCCTGCACAAGGGCGGCGTGCCATTCACGGTCTGGGACTCGGTCACCGCCGACGCGCCGATCCCGTTGATCGAGCAGGGCATGAAGGTCTTCCGCGCCGAGGGCTGCGATGCCATCGTGGCGTTCGGCGGCGGTTCGGTGATGGATGCGGCGAAGACCATTGCACTGGCGGTGGCGAACAGGAAGAAGCCGCGGCAGCTCGTCGGCTATTTTCGCGGCCTGCGCGAGCCGGTGCCGTTGTACGCGGTGCCGACCACGGCCGGGACCGGGTCCGAGGTGACCGTGGCTGCCGTCGTGTCCGAGCCGCGCACGGGCAGGAAGCTGACGATCGCCGACACGCGCCTCGTGCCGCGCATGGCGGCACTCGACCCGATCGCTGATGACCGGTCTGCCGCCGGACGTGACGGCGGCCACAGGTATGGATGCGCTGACGCACGCGATCGAGGCGTTCATAGGCCAATGGTCCACCGGTTACACCGATCGCATGGCGCTTTCCGCCGCAGGTTTGATCTATGACAATCTGCGCACCGCCTGCCGCAGCGGGAAGAACCTGCAGGCGCGCGAGCAGATGGCGCTGGCCGCCGCCTACGCCGGCTTCGCCTTCACCCGGGCCAACGTCGGCTACGTGCACGCGATCGCGCACCAGCTGGGCGGCAGGTACCACACCCCCCACGGCCTCGCCAACGCCATCGTGCTGCCGCACGTGCTCCGGTACCTGCTGCCTGCCATCACCGACCGGCTGGCCATGCTCGCCATTCGCACGCGGGTCGGCAAGGACGGCGAGCGGCCGGCCGCGCTGGCGCGGAAATTCCTGGAATCCATCGAGAAACTCAACCGCGACATCGGCATCCCGCCGCAGCTCGACGCCCTGCGCGAAGCCGACATCCCCGAGTTGGCAAAGGCGGCATGCTGGGAAGCCGACACCAGCTACCCGGTGCCGCGCTACATGTCGCCCGACGACTGCGCGGCGCTGCTCCGGGAGATTCTGCCGAAGAAACCGCGCAGGAGAAAGGCGCCGCGGTGAATTGCGGTTCTCGCCGGCGGCTGTGCCGGCGGCGGCGATCGCACGAGGTGGTGCCTGCGGCGGCGATCGGTTGCGGTGGTGGCTGCGGCGGCGATCGGTTGCGGTGGTGCCTGCGGCGGCGATCGGTTGCGGTGGTGCCTGCGGCGGCGATCGGTTGCGGTGGTGCCTGCGGCGGCGATCGGTTGCGGTGGTGCCTGCGGCGGCGATCAGGCACGCGCGGGCGCCCGAGGGTCGCAAACGCGCTCCTATGGGTCCCGGCGCGGCCGCGGCCGGCAACCCACGCCGACCACGGCCGCGCCACCCATGACGGAGCGCGCGACCCACGGGCGCCCGCGCGTGCCTGACCGCCGCCGCGGATGCGTGGTGCCGACGCGATGCAAAGGCGAATCTCGTCAGCCCGGGTTGAGCACAGCGAAACCCGGGTGGGCGCTTCGTGGCCACAACCCCCCGGGTTTCGCGTGCGCTCAACCCGGGCTACGACCCGGGACGACACGTCGATACCGGCGTGCCGGCGAGTTGCCTCGGTGGTTTCGACCCACGGCAGAGTCCCGGGCGTGGCGGGCGGCGCCGGGTGCGGGCGCCTGTGCCGCCGTCGGGGCGGCGCGTGAGGCTCGCTGCCGGCGGTCGTGGGTTGACCGCCGGCGGCGTGCCACACGCGCCGCACCGACACGCCTGGCGGCACCGAAGCCCGCGCCCGGCGACGCCCGCCACGCCCGCGCATGGCACAGTCGAGTGAACGAACCGGCGCTCGCCAGCTCCGGCAAACAATGAACCGCTGAATCAGCCGCCAGGCAGCAGCAACCCGACAGGAAAGCTGCGCAACGCTTCGCCGACGGAGATGAACGTGCGCGTCCGGTGCGCCCTGCACGTCGACGCGCTCGTCGGTCAGCGCCTGCCGCCACACGGTCCCCGCGGCGAGCGGCCGCAGGTCGACGCGGGTGTCGCCCCAGGCCGCCACGCCGAGCGGCAGCGCGTTGCCGCCAGTGGCGAGCGACGCGTACAGCCGCGGCACCAGGATCACCGCGGCGCGGCCGGAGGTGCGGCGGGCGAAGGCGATCAGGTTCGCCGCGTGGTCGCCGCTGACCTCGAGCGGCAGGTAGTCGCCGTCGCGGAACAGCGCCTCGTCGTCGCGACGCAGCGAGAGCGTCTTCCAGGTCAGGAACAGCTTGGCGCGGCCGTCCGGCAGCGTGTCGAGCAGCGCGCGCGCCTCGTCGGCGGCGACGGCGCCGCGGCGGGCGAAGCGTTGCGTGAGCTCGGCCAGCGCCCGGAAGCGCAGCCGGTAGTCGACGGGCCGCCGGTTGTCCGGATCGACCAGGCTGAAATCCCACAGCTCGTTGCCCTGGTAGAAGTCCGGCACGCCGGGCGAGGCGAGCTTGAGCATGACCTGCGAGAGGCTGTTGTGCATCCCGAACCAGGCCACGGCGCGCTGGAACGGCAGGAAGTCGGCGAGGAAGGGATTGTCGGGCGCCGGGTCGAGCAGCGCGGTGATGAAGCCCGCCGTCGCCGCCTCGTAGGCGGCGTCGGGATTGATCCAGCTCGTGTGGACCTTGGCCTCGCGCGTGACCTTCTGCATGTACGCGATGACGCGCTCGGCGAACGCGCGGCGCGCGTCGTCGTCGAGCGGATCGAGCGGCCAGGCGCCGACCAGCGTCTGGTAGAGCAGGTACTCGTCGCTGGCGCCGGGCGCGGGGTCGCCTTCGACCTCGCGCTTGTGCGCGCGCGCGATGCGCGTCCAGCGGCGCACGCACGCGCGCCACTCGGCCTGCAGCTCGGTGAGCACGTCGATGCGCGCGCGCACGTCCTCGCTGCGCTTGCTGTCGTGCGTCGACGTCGCGAGCATCGCGTGCGGCCAGCGCTCCCGGCGCGCCGCGTTGGCGGCGTGGAACGCGCGCACCGAAACGCCGAAGCGCCGCGGATCGCCGCCGACCTCGCACAGCGAAACCAGCGGCGTGTAGCGGTACAGCGCGGTGTCCTCCATGCCCTTCGCCATCACCGGCGCGCACAACTGCTGGAAGCGCATCACGAAGCGCAGCAGCGCGTCGCGGTCCGCCGCCGGCTCGCTCGACACCTGCTCGAGCAGCAGCACCCGGCGGAGGAATTCGAAGATGCCGACCTCCTGCGCCCGCGCGCCCTGGCGCGCGCAGGCGATCGCCGCCTCGATGCGCTCGCGGTCGGTGGCGTCGGGGCCGGCCTCGGCGATGTAGGTCCGGTAGACGGGGAAGCAGGCGATGACCTCGGCCACCGCGGCGCGCAGGCGGTTGAGCGTGAAGTCGCGCGTGTGCCGGTCGCCCTCGGAGATGCGGTTGAGCTGGTTCGCGAGCACGGTGAGCTCGCTCGCCAGCGCATAGCGCAGCACCAGGTGCTTGCAGCGGTAGACGATGTCGTCGAAGTCCTGCCGCTCGCCGACGAACGCGGCGTGGAAGCGCAGCAGGTTGCGCGCGGCGCCGCCGTCGAGCAGCACGCCGTTGGCGAGGTTCATGAAATCGTAGCCGGTGGTGCCGTGCACCGGCCAGTCGCCGGGCAGGTCCTCGTCCAGGGCGAGGATCTTCTCGACGACCAGGTAGACGGCGGGCTCGACGGTCGCGCCGGAGGGCACCGGGGGTGCGGCCGGCACGCCGCCGGCGCGCGCGGCGCGCTGCTGCAGGCGGATGAAGTACGCCGCCGGATCGCGCAGCCCGTCCGGATGGTCGATGCGCAGCGCCTGCGCGCGTCCCGACTGGAGCAGGCCCAGCACCAGCGGGTGCGTCGCGTCGAACACCGTCGGATCCTCGACCCGGACCGCCGCCAGATCGTTGATGTCGAAGAAGCGCCGGTAGTTGATCTCGTCGGCGGCGGCGCGCCAGTCGGCGAGCCGGTACGGCTGCGCCTCGAGCAGCGCGTGCAGCGCGTCGAACGAGTGCGGCTCGCCCGGGACACCGTTGTACTCGCGCAGCACATCGGCGATCGCCTCGCCGACGGCCGGCACCTCGGCGCACAGCCGCGCGAGGCGGCGCTTGAAGAGCTGACGGTCGCGGTGGCGCTCGAGGACCTTCTCGGCCGAGCGCACGGTGCGCGGCGGCAGGTTGGCGAACGCGGTGGCGAGGCTGGAGAGCTCGGCGCTGGCCGGGCTGTCGCGGCCGAGGCGGCGCTCGATCGCCTCGCCGCAGCCGCGCAGCAGCCGCGCGTACTCGCGCGGCGCGACCGGCAGCCGGTGCGAGTAGTAGCGGATGTCGAATTCGCCGGCCCCGGCGTCGAAACCGAGCACGAGCTCGCCGCGCTCGAGCACGGCGCCGTAGGCACCGCCGAGCAGCGGCAGCAGCAGCTTGCCGCGCAGCTCCTGCTTGGCCGGCGCCCAGTCGACGTCGAAGTAGGGCGCGTACACCGACGCCGGCCCGTTCTCGAGCATGTCGAGCCACCACGCGTTGTCCTCGCCCATCACGCCCATGTGGTTGGGCACGACGTCCACGACCAGGCCGAGCGCCCTGCGCGCGCAGCGCCGCGGTGAGGCGCGCGAAGTCCTCGTCGCTGCCGAGCTCGGGATTGAACGCGTTGTGGTCGACGACGTCGTAGCCGTGCGTGCTGCCGGGGCGGGCCTTGAGGAACGGCGAGCAGTAGCAGTGGCTGACGCCCAGCCGGGCCAGATAGGGAACGATGTCCGCCGCGGCCCGGAAGCCGAAGCCCGCGTGCAGCTGCAGCCGGTAGGTCGCGCGCGGGATCGCGACACGGCGGCGCCCGTCGCTGACGCGCTGCCGCGGCGCGCTGTGCCGCTCGGCCGCGAGCCGGCCGGTCAGCGCGATGAACGCCTCCGACTGCGGCCACTGCTCGAGCGGCAGCGAGAGCCGGCGGCGCCAGTTCGGGTAGCGGTCCACGTCGGTGCCCGGGACGTTGACCTGGTCGGCCTGGAGCAGCACGTCCTCGAGCTGGACGAGCACGAACCGCGCCGGCGAGCGCGCCAGCAGCACGTGCAGCGCGCAGGCGAGCTCCGGCGTCATCGCCGGCGCCGCCGCGGGGTTCACCGTCATGCCGTCCGGGAGCAGGCCCTCGCGCTCCAGCGCGCCGAGGAGGCCGCGGCGATCCTCGGCACGGGCGACGACCTCGGCGTCGCGCGCGGCGGCGTCGCCATAGATGCCGAGCGCGTCGCGCAGCTCGAGGTCGCGTCCCTCCCAGTACCCCGCGAGCGTGGGCAGGTCGTGCGAGGTGAAGGCGGCCAGCGCCTCCGCCGGATACGTGGCCGGCGCCTTGAACTCGCCGGCCGCGTCCTTCTCGAACATCAGCAGGCGGTACGACAGGATGCCCATCCGCCGCATCGCGGCGTGGACCTCCTCCGGGACCGTGCCGAGGTCCTCGCCGATCACCACGCAGCGGTTGCGCAGGCTCTCGAGGGCGAGGATGCCGAGCAAGGCCTCGTGCGGGTACGTGACGTAGGTTCCCTGCGCCGGCCCGGCGCCGTCGGGAATCCAGAACAGCCGCCACAGCGCCATCACGTGGTCGATGCGCAGCGCGCCGGTGTCGCGCATGTTCCGGCGCAGGACCTCGATCCACGGCTCGTATCCCGCGGCGACGAGTCCGCCGGGCAGCAGCGGCGCGAGCCCCCAGTTCTGGCCCTGCGCGTTGTAGTCGTCCGGCGGCGCGCCGACCGCGGCGGTGGACGCGTAGAGCGACTGCCGGCCCCAGGCGTCGGCGCCGGAGGCCTCGACCGACACCGCGAGGTCGCGGTAGAGGCCCACGCGCAGCCCCACCGCCGCGGCGTCGGCGTGCACGGCGTCGAGCTGCTGCTCGCACTGCCACTGCAGGTAGGCGAAGAACTCGATCCGCGCCCGGTGTACGCGCGCGAAGCGTCTGGTCTCGCGTGAATCGGGATCGCGGTACGGCGCCGGCCAGCGCCGCCAGTCGCCGCTGCCGGGTCCGGCGGCGGCGAGATGCTCGTGCAGCGCCTCGAACAGCGCGAAGCGCCGCAGCGGCTCGCCCTGCGCGTCGACCCAGGCCCGGAACTCGCGCCCGCGCGCGCTGCCGGCGCGCAGGTGGCGCTCGCAGAAGTGCGCGAACAGCGTCTCCAGGATCTCGCGCTTGGCCAGCGCCACGCCGGCGTAGTCGACGACCTCGGCGCCGCGCAGCGTGCGCAGGCGCATCTGGAACGGCGGCGCGCGCACCTGCTCGCGCGCGGCGTCGCATTCCGCGTGGTCGAGGATGCGCTCGATGTCGAGATACAGCGGATTGAGGAACAGCCGGCTCGACGCGCTGTACGGGCTCGCCCGCTCCGGCTCGGCGAGGAACAGCGCGTGCAGCGGATTCACGCCGACGACGTCGGCACCGCGCGCGGCCCACTGCTCCATGACCAGGCGCAGGTCGGTGAAGTCGCCGATGCCCCAGTTGCGCTCGGAGGTGAGCGCGTAGAGCTGCGCCGCCGCCCCCCAGGCGCGGCCGTCGCCGGCGACGATCTCGGGCTGGTAGCAGGTGTCCGGGACGACGATCACCAGGGTGCGCGCGAGCGTCCGGAAGCGCGTCTGCAACTCGACGCGGTGATAGCCGCAGGGCAGCTTCGTGCCGAGCACCAGCTCGCAGGCGCGGTACGTCGTGCCGTCCACCACGCCGCTTCCGGCGGCCGGCGCCTCCGCGGGGGAGAACGGCTGCCGGTAGACGCGACCGTCCTCGGCGACGACCCGGCAGTGCAGCGTATCGCGGGTCCTTGCCTCCGGCAGCGTCACCGTCAGGCGCACCGGCTGCGCGCGCTCGCGCACGACGACCGCCGGCGGCAGCACGTCCGTCGGGAACGCGTCGCCGGCGGCTGCCTGCGCCGGATCGACGCCCATCGCCGCCAGCAGCGCGGAGAGCGTCGCGTCGGGCACGACGTGCTCGACGCCGCCGACGTCCTTCCAGGCGGGGGCGATGCCGTGGCGCTGCGCGAGCGCGCGCAGCAACCCGGGGTCAGCCACCGGCACCCTCGAGGCTCCAGATCACCGACCAGGCCGGCAGGGACGCGACACCCGGGTCCGCGCCCGGCGACGCGTAGACGATCGTCGCCTCCGGCTGCGCGTCCACGGCCAGCGCTGCGGGCCCCAGGTTCGCGCGCAGCCGGTACGCCGGCGCACCGGCGCGCTGCCAGCGCACGTCGAGGCCGGTGGCGCCGAAGCGCTCGAACGAGCCCGCGGCCGCGGCGCCGCCGAACAGCGGCACGACGCGCTCCTGGCGCAGCCGCAGCAGCTGCCGGTACAGGCGCAGCCACGCGTGGTGCTCCGCGCGCGCGAGCTCGGACCAGTCGAGCTTGGCCGACGTGAACGTGCTCTCGGCGCCCGGGTCGGGGATCGCGGTGCGCGCCGCCGGATCGGCGAAGCGCGCGAAGCGGGCGAACTCGCGCCGCCGTCCCTCGGTCACCGCCTCGGCGAGCGGCCCCGTGAAATCGCAGAAGAACGGAAACGGCGTGCGTGCGCCCCACTCCTCGCCCATGAACAGCAGCGGCGGCTGCGGCGCGAGCAGCAGGACCTCGACCGCGGCGCGCAGCGCCTCGGGCCGCGCCAGCGACGTCATCCGGTCGCCGAAGGCGCGGTTGCCGATCTGGTCGTGGTTCTGGATGAATGGCACGAAGCAGGAGGGCGGCAGCTGCGCCGAGGGCTCGCCGCGCGGCGTGCCGCCGGCGTAGTCCGACGCATCGCCCTGGTAGGCGAAGCCCGTGGCGAGGCAGCGGCCGAGCTGCGCCAGCGGGTCCTGCGCGAAATCGCCGTAGTAGCCGTCGGTCTCGCCGGAGAGCAGCACGTGGAACGCGTGGTGCTGGTCGTCGTTCCACTGCGCGTCGTAGCGCTCGGCGCCGACGCCGAGGCGACGCGCGGCGTTGTCGTGGTTCTCCAGCACCAGGTGGACGCGGCGCTCGCTGCCCGGGGCCCTCGTGCACCGCGGTCGCGATCTCCTCGAGGATGTCCGGCTTCGACGGGTCGACGATCGCGTGCACGGCATCGAGGCGCAGCCCGTCGACGTGGAACTCCTCGATCCAGTACAGCGCGTTGTGGATGAAGAAATCGCGCACCGGGCGGGCGTCGCCGCCGCGGAAATTGATCGCGGCGCCCCACGGCGTCTCGATGTCGCTGGTGAAGAAGCCCGGCGCGTAGGCGGACAGGTAGTTGCCGTGCGGGCCGAAGTGGTTGTACACGACGTCGACCAGGACCATCAGGCCGCGCGCGTGGGCGGCCTGGACCAGCCGCTTGAGGTCGTCGGGCGTGCCGTAGGCCGCGTCGGGCGCGAACGGCAGCACGCCGTCGTAGCCCCAGTTGCGCCGCCCGGGAAAATCGGCGAGCGGCATCAGCTCGATGGCGGTGACGCCGAGGCCGGCGAGGTGATCGAGCCGCGACTCGACGCCGGCGTAGCTGCCCTCCGGCGTGAAGCTGCCGACGTGCAGCTCGTAGACCACCGCCTCCTCCCAGCGCCGGCCGCGCCAGTCGCCGTCCTGCCAGTCGAAGGCGTCCGGGTCGACGACCATGCTCGGGCCGTGGACGTCGTCGGGATTGCTGCGCGACGCGGGATCGGGCACCACCAGGCCGCCGTCGATGCGAAACGCGTAGCGGCTGCCGGCAGGGGCGTCGGGCACGACGAGCTCGTGCCAGCCGCCGGCGCCCGGCGTCATCGGGAGGTCGGCGCGCCCCGCCGGCGCGGTCAGCGCCAGATGCACCTGCCGCGCCGCCGGCGCCCACAGCCGGAACCGGGTCGCGCCGTCGGCGCGCAACTCGGCGCCGAACGGCATCGCGTGGCGGCGCTTCACGGCGCGAAGCGTCCGGGCGGCCGGCGCGCGCCGGGGTTGTGATGCAGCGAGCAGCGCCAGCGAGCGCGCCTGCAGCGGATACTGCGAGTGCGCGTCGAACGCCCGGCCGGGGACGAAGGGGTCCGGCAGCGACGTGTCGAGCGCGGCGACCCATCGCGCCTCGCCGCTCGGCGCCGGCAGCGTGAACGGCAGCTCGTCGTGGTGGGCGTTCACCAGCAGCAGGAAGTTGTCGTCGCGCAGCGGCCGCCCGCGCCTCGTCGGTCTCGGTGATCCCGCTGCCCGACAGGTACATGCCGAGGCAGCGGGCGTGATCGTGCGACCACTCGTCGTCGCTCATCTCGTCGCCCTTCCGGCGTGACCCAGTGCACGTCCTTGACCGTGCTGCCGCGGATCGGCCGGCCCTGGAAGAACCGGCGCCGGCGAAACACCGGGTGCGCCTTGAGCAGCGCGATGACGCGGGCGGTGAAATCGGCAAGGTCGCGGTCCTCGTCGGTGAGCTTCCAGTCCACCCAGGAGATCTCGTTGTCCTGGCAGTAGGCGTTGTTGTTGCCCTGCTGCGTGCGGCCCATCTCGTCGCCGGCCAGCAGCATCGGCACGCCCTGCGAGAGCAGCAGCGTGGCCAGGAGGTTGCGCTTCTGGCGCTCGCGCAGCGCGCGGATCTCCGGGTCGTCGGTCGGGCCCTCGACGCCGCAGTTCCAGCGACAGGTTGGACGAGTTCCCGTCGCGGTTGTCCTCGCGGTTGGCCTCGTTGTGCTTGTCGTTGTAGCTCACGAGGTCGTGCAGCGTGAAGCCGTCGTGCGCGGTGACGAAGTTGATGCTCGCGTACGGCCGGCGGCCGTTGTGGCTCGTAGAGGTCGCTCGAGCCGGTGAGGCGCTGCGCGAACTCGCCGATCAGCCCGCCGTCGCCCTTCCAGAACGCGCGCACGGTGTCGCGGTAGTTGCCGTTCCACTCGGTCCAGCCGGCCGGGAAGTTGCCGACCTGGTAGCCGCCCTCGCCCAGGTCCCAGGGCTCGGCGATCAGCTTGACCTGCGAGAGCACCGGGTCCTGGTGGATGATGTCGAAGAACGCGCCCAGCCGGTCGACGTCGTGCAGCTCGCGCGCCAGCGCCGAGGCGAGATCGAAGCGGAAGCCGTCGACGTGCATCTCCAGCACCCAGTAGCGCAGGCTGTCCATGATCAGCTGCAGCACGCGCGGATGGCGCATGTTGAGCGTGTTGCCGCAGCCGGTGTAGTCCGATGTAGTAGCGCGGGTCGTCCGGCTCCAGCCGGTAGTAGGACGCGTTGTCGATGCCGCGCAGCGACAGCGTCGGCCCGAGGTGGTTGCCCTCGGCCGGTGTGGTTGTAGACGACGTCGAGGATCACCTCGATGCCGGCCGAGTGCAGCGTCTTGACCATCGTCTTGAACTCGCTGACTGCGGCCGTTGGCGCGCGTAGCGCGCCTCGGGCGCGAAGAAGCCGATCGAGTTGTAGCCCCAGTAGTTGGTCAGCCCCTTCTCGACCAGGTGGCGGTCGTCGACGAAGTGGTGCACCGGCATCAGCTCGACGGCGGTGACGCCGAGCCGGCGCAGGTGCTCGATGACCGGCGCCGTCGCCAGGCCGGCGTAGGTGCCGCGCAGCGCCGGCGGGACGTCCGGGTGCTGCATCGTGAAGCCCTCGACGTGCAGCTCGTAGATGACGGTCGTCGTGCCAGGGCATGCGCGGCGGCCGGTCGTCGCCCCAGGTGAACGCCGGGTCGATGACGCGGCACTTCGGCATGCCGGCCGCGTTGTCGCGGCGGTCGAAGGACAGGTCCTCGCGCGGCGAGCCGATGCGGTAGCCGAAGTGCGCGTCGCTCCACCGATGGCGCCGGCGATCGCCTTCGCGTAGGGGTCGAGCAGCAGCTTGTGCGGGTTGAAGCGGTGGCCCCGCGCCGGGTCGTACGGCCCGTGGACCGGTAGCCGTAGAGCGGCCGGGCCGCGCGTCGGGCAGGTAGCAGTGCCAGACGAGGTCCGTCTGCTCGGGCAGCTCGATGCGCTGCAGCTCGTGCCGGCCGCTGGCGTCGAACAGGCACAGCTCGACCTTCTCGGCGTGCTCGGAGAACAGCGCGAAGTTGACGCCCTCGCCGTCCCAGGTCGCGCCGCGCGGCAGCGGCGTGCCCGGCCACACCGCGGTGATCGGCAGCGTCATCGCTCCACCCTGCGCTGCGCGCGCCGCGGCGCGCCTGAATCACAACCCATGAGAAGACCCCTCAGCCGTTCCGGTGGCGTGCCGCGCGAGTACGCGCGAACCTGCAATTATACAGGGCGCGACGCCGGCGCCTCGGCGCCGCCGCTATCGGTGGCTCACCGTCGCTCGCCGCGGCGGCGCGCGGAGGCACCCGCTCGCGGCGGAAGCATCGCGGTGCGGCGGCGACACCGCGAAATGCGCCGCCCTTGCCTGCAGCGCATCGAGCGTCGCAACAGACTCCCGCACCGCTTCGCGCTGCAGCGCACTCGCCACGGCTTCCAGATCGATGCCGAGCCGGGCAAGCGCGCGCGGCACATCGGCAGCGGCACGCCGGTCGTCGCCGATTCGCTGCGCCGGGCGGCCGTGATCGCGATAGGCGTCGAGCGTCGCGCGGCGCCAGCGCCGCGACGGTCTGCGGACCGATCAACGCCTCGGCGTATTTCAGATCGGTGCCCGCCGCACCCGCCGGCGCCGCGACGGCCCAGAGCAGCCGCTGCGGCCGCGCCCCCCGCGCGGCGAGCCGCGCCAGCGCGGCGTCGCGAGCACCCTTTGCAGATGCGCGTACGCGGCCCGCGCACAGGCAATGGCGGCCCGTCCGCGCAGCGCCTGCGCCTCGCGGCGCGCGATGGCGTCGAGTCGTCCGTCGGCGGCCGCGTCGATGCGCCACAGCACGAAGCTCGCCACCGACGCGACGCTCGCGAGCGGAAGGCCGGCAGCGGCGCGCGCCTCCAGCGCCGCAAGCCACGCGGCGACCACCTCGCGATGGCGCTCACGGCCGAACAGCATCGTCGCGTCGACACTGACGCCCTCCGCGAGCAGCGTGCGGATCGCCGGCAGAGCTTCCCGCGTGGCCGGCACCGCGATCATCACGTTCGGACGGCGCACGCTCGCCCGCAGCCTGCGCGCCTGCGCGAGCGTGCCTTCGGCGTCGTAGGCCAGCCGTGGCGGCACGGCGAGGCAGGCATAGCCGTCCTCGCCCGAAGTCTCGCGGTAAACGCAGTGCAGTTGCGCGGCGGCGAGCTCGACGTCGCTGCGGGTCAGCCGCTCGCAGATCTGCTCGGGCGCGAACCCCCGCGCCGCGAGCCCGGCGATCGGCACGTCGTAATCTCCCGGCGGGAGCATCGGCTGCGCGGGCACGGCGGGATTTGCGGTCAGCCCGCAGACGTGGTCGCGCCGGACAAGCTCCGCAAGCGTCCCGTCCTCCAGCCAGCGCCGGCGGACGAAGTCGAGCCAAACGCTCTGCCCGCAGCGGCGGACAGCCAAGAGCGAATTCGGTCGCATGAATCCGGACCTGCGTGCGAGCGCGCTCGCCCCCCGCGCCGCCGGGCATCCGGTGCCCCGCGGTCGGTCGGGGAAACTGCGCGCCCCAGGCCGCATATTTAGCACCGGCGGCCGGGCGCGCGATTGACAATTGCCATTGCCCGCGTCGGGTCCGGGGCGCTTGCGTTCACCTGTCCGCCGAGGCCGGGCGCCGGGGCATGGCCGCGTCCGGCGCAATGCTCCGCCGCGCCGTCCACCACCGCGCCGCTCAGCGGGCGGCGGCAGGCTGCTGCCCAGCGATCCAGTGTCCGATTGCCGGCCACGCGCGCTGCAGCGTCGACGCGCCCATGAACAATCCGATATGGCCGCCCGGCACGAGCTTCTTCACGATCTGGTGGCGCGGCGTTCCGACAGCCGCCCCGGCGTCGAAAACCTGTTCCTCGTGGTGATGTCGTCGCTTTCGCCGGCGAGCAGGTAGAGCGGGCAGGTAATGTCCGCGAGCTTCAATGGTGCTGCCCGAGCCGGTGAAGTTCCCCCTGGCGAAGCAGGTTCTCCCTGAACAGCACGTGATCGCCTGGAGGTAGTAGATGCCCGGGCAGATCGATCGGGTTCTCGTACCAGCGCTCGAAGCGCTCGGTCCGCCTGATGTAGCTCTTGTCCTCGATATGCTGGTATAGATCGATGAATTTGCCAGCATATTGCACGTCGGGATGCATGTTCTTCCAGCCGGCCAGCATGAACTGCCCGCGCATGCGGCCGCGCCGGTCGGCACCATCCTTCGTAGAAGCGCGTCGGGAGCTGGTGCGCCATCTTCTTGATCGGTCCGTCGCCGGCGTCGGTGTCGATCGGCGAGCCGGCAAGAACCAGAGACTGAACCTTGCCAGGAAAGCGGGCTGCGACCATCGACGACATCCAGCCGCCCTGGCACAGCCCGACCATGTGCGCCCTTCCGCCCAGCTATCGATGACGGCGTTGAGTCTCGGCGATGTATTTGTCGATGTCGTAGTCGCGCATCTCCGACGTCGCCGCTTTCCAGTCGGTGACGAGAACCCGTTTCAGACCGTTAGCAAGCAGCGTCTCGACCAGGCTCTGGCCCGGTCGTAGTCGGCGATGGTCGAGCTGTGGCCGGCATAGGGCGCGTCGACCAGCACGGGAACCGCATTGCTGTCCGCGTCTCCGCGGGAAAAGTCGCGCAGCCGCATCGTGTCCAGTCGAGCAGCACCGTGTTCGGAGCTCGCCCATTCAGGCGGCGGCGGCGCGTCGATCTCCGCGGCCCTGCAGCGAATTTCATGTTTTTCTCGAAAAGCTGCAGTCCGGCCGCCTGCATCTCGATGCCGGCGGCAAGCGGCCAGAACCAGGGCACGCTGTGCTCCTGGCCCGGTCGTACCGCGGCCTTCGCCGCCTTGTCCGTCATGCCGTTCTCCTTGCCTCCGGAATCGCGTCTCATGCCGCGCCGGCAAGACGCTCGCGTGCAACCGCGCCCGCCGGCGCGCGTGCGCAGCCCGCGGTAGACCGCGAGCTTGATCGCGTCGTTGACCAGGAACCACACCAGCGCATAGGCCCACATCGCCAGTGCGTACGTCCAGCCGATCGGCGTGATCAGGACGCCGTAGACGGCGATCAGCGTGCCGAGGATCTCGGTGCCGAAGGTCGCGCCGAGCAGCAGCGGCGACGGGTACGGCCTCTGCCAGAACCAGCCCTCGGTGCGGGTGACGTAGAGCGTGCTGTGGCCGGCGACGATCAGCTTCAGGAACAGCATCGTGCGGATCATGTCCTCGGGGAAGCCGGTACTCGCGCAGCAGGAAGAACAGCAGGAACGACGCGATCACGCCGGCGACGCCCAGCACGCTGGAGATCGTCAGCATCTCGGACATGTTCCAGCGCACCGGCTTCGGGTCGACGCGCGTGTTGTCGTAGGCGATGGCCAGGATCGGCAAGGTCGTTGAGCAGCGCCAGCAGGATGATCATCAGCGCCGTGATCGGGTAGAAATTGAACATGACGATGCTCAGCGTCATGAACAGGATGATGCGGATGGTCTCGGCGATGCGGAAGGTCGCGTAGCTCTTCATCCGCTCGAAGGTGATGCGCGCCTGCTTGATGGCCTCGTTGATGACGCCAAGGCCCGGCGCGGTCAGGATGATGTCGGCCGCCGCCCGCGCCGCGTCGGTGGCGTTGGACACGGCGATGCCGCAGTCGGCCTTCTTCAGCGCCGGCGCGTCGTTGACGCCGTCGCCGGTCATGCCGACGATGTGGCCGCCCTTCTGCAGCGTGTCGACGATGCGGTATTTGTCCTCCGGCACGACCTCGGCGAAGATGTCCACCGATTCGATCATCTCGACGATCGCCGACTCGTGGGTGTGCAGGAACTCGCGCTCCAGCAGGCGCGTGTCGTAAGTCTCGGCGACCGTCTCCATCACCTCGTCGGCGAACGCCTGCGCGTCGCTTGCGCGTGACCTCCGGCTTCAGTCGCTGGTAGATCGCCGCCGCCAGCGCCGAGGCCAGCTTCAGCAGCTCGCTGCCGGCGGTGCCCGAGAGCTGGTCCGAGCGCATGGTGCGCTGCTCCAGGCCGAGCAGCTTGCGCGATCTCGCGCGCGATGGCCAGGTTGTCGCCGGTGACCATCTTCACCTGCGACGCCGTGGCCGCTGCATGTCGGCGATGACCTGCTTCGAGTCCTCGCGCGGCGGGTCGTACGAGCGGGATCAGGCCGAGCAGCTCGCAATGCCTCGCCGTCGCGCCGGCGGCCCACGGCCAGCGTGCGGTAGCCGCGTGGCGGCCAGCTCGGTCGACGCTCTGGCCTGCAGCGTCGTGCGCCTGATCGTCGGAGAGCCGGCGCAGCCCGAGCAGCACCTGGGCCGCGCCCTTGACGGCGAGCAAGCGCTCGCCGCCCTTCTCGCATCTCGGCCTCGGTGCGCTTGCGGACGGGATCGAAGGGCGTGAAGTGCGCCTGCTGCCAGGACTTCCAGTCGAGTCGGGGAAGTGCTCGTCGATGTAGTGGAAGATCGGCAGCTCGATCGGATCGCTGGTTCTCGGGCCTCGACGCCAGCGCGCCGACCAGGAACAGCTCGCGCTCGTCGTGTCCGCTCGAGCACCACCGGCTCGGCGACGCTGCATCTCGTTCTTGGTCAGCGTGCCGGTCTTGTCGGAGCAGAAGACGTCCACGCCGGCCAGCTCCTCGATGGCGGTCAGCTTGCTGACGATCGCCTGCCGCCGCGCCAGGTTCAGCGCGCCCACCGCCAGCGTCACCGAGAGCACCGCCGGCAGCGCCACCGGGATCGCCGCCACGGTCAGCACCAGCGCGAAGCGCACGATCTCCAGCAAAGGCTCGTGCCGGAACAGGCGCGACCATGACGATCAGCACCACCAGCGCGACGGTGATCAGGATCAGGAAATTGCCGATCCGGATGACCATCTTCTGGAAGTGGCTGCGCTCCTCCAGCGAGGCCTGCGCGACCAGCGCGACGACGGTGTGGAAGTTGGTGTGCGCGCCGGTGTTGACCACCACCGCCAGCATCTCGCCCTGCTTGACGATCGGTGTTGGCGTAGGCGATCGCTCGGCCTTCTTGCTGACCGGCAGCGACTCGCCGGTCAGCGCCGACTGGTCGATCAGCAGGTAGTCGCCGTCGAGCAGCTGCACGTCGGCGGGCACGATGTTGCCGATGCGCAGCTTGACGATGTCGCCGGGCACCAGCTCGCGGCCGGGGAGCGTCCTGAACGCGCCGTCGCGCCGCACCACGACCTCGTTGGCCAGGCGCTGCTTCAGCGCCTTGAGCGCGTTCAAGCGCGCGGTGCTCCTGGAAGAAGTCGAGGCCGGCGTTGACCAGCAGCATCACCAGGATGATGCCGAAGTCCTCCCACTTCTGCGACCAGCGCCGACAGCATCGCGGCCGATCTCGATCATCCACGGGATGGGCCCCCAGAAGCGCCGGAACACGCGATGCCACAGCGGCTCCTCGCGCTCCTGGATCTCGTTGGCGCCGTAGCGCGCGAGGCGCGCCGCGGCCTCCGCGCCGTCAGGCCGTGGGCGGCGTCGGACCCGAGCTCGGCGAGGGTCTTGCCGACCGCCTGCGCCGCGTAGTCGTCCGTGCGCCGGACGCCCGCCTCAGCCATGATCCCGCGGCGCGCCGGGGTCGGACGCAGCCCGGCACCCGGGCTGCGCGCGCGACGCGCGCAATGTCCGCTTCATCGCCCCCCGCGTCATCTGCTTATCGCTCGCCGGCCGCATTTCGCCCGGCGAGGAAGTTGTACAGCCACGCGAACACCGCGCCGCCGACGTAGCCGTCGGCGAGCGCCCAGGCCAGGCCGATCCAGCTCCCCGTCGGACTGATGCTGTAGCCGCGGTAGAGCTGCCCGATCAGCGTGCGCTCGCCGGTGGCCCCGTCGAACGCGATGATCCACCACGTGAGGGCGAACAGCCCGAGCCCCCCACACCAGCGCGCAGGTCAGCGCGAATGCCTTGACGTCCAGCCTCATCGCGGATTCTCCCCGGATCGGCTGCCACCGCGCGCCGGCGCCTCCGACACCGGCGGCGGCAGCGGCCCGTGCATTCATCCTGCGCCTATCGCCGGCCCGGAGGCTGACATCGGTCAAACTCCAGGCGGCGCCCCCCGGGGCCGTGCGTCGCGGGCGTCCCGTTCCCCGGGGCGGCGGTGAATCTGTGTTACTTTTCCCGTTGCCGCGACGGTGCGGCAACGAGCGCGCGGTCATCGACCGGCTGCGGCAATCCGGCGCCGCGCCATGGCACCCATGCCGAAACGCGAGACCCGACCAAAGGCGACCAAGGGCACCGGCGGCAGTCCTGAGCCGGCGTCGTCGGTCCGCGCATCGGCGCCGCGGAAGCCGGCCACGACAACGAAGCCGTCGAAGCCGCCGGGCAGGCGCACGCCGGCGACCCGCGCGAGCGCGCTGCAGGCATCGCCCGCCACCGCACCCGACGTCGTCGTCGGCATCGTCGCCTCGGCCGGCGGTCTCGACGCGTTCAAGCGCTTCTTCCAGGCGATGCCGGCGCAAAGCGGCATCGCCTTCGTGCTGGTCCCGCACCTGCACCCGCTGCGGCCGAGCCTGATGCCCGAGCTCATCGGCCGGCAGACGCCGATGCCGGTGGTCGAGGCCCGCGACGGCGTGCCCCTCGAGGCCAACCACGTCTACGTGATCGCGCCCAACAGCTCGCTCGCGCTCGCGCAGCAGTGCCTGCAGGTGACGTCGCCGCCCGCGTCCGTCGGCGCGACGCCGATCGACGAATTCCTGTGCTCCCTGGCCGCGGACCTGCAGGAGAAGGCGATCGGCATCGTGCTGTCGGGCACTGGGTCCCACGGCACGCTGGGCCTGAAGGCCATCAAGGCGCACGGGGGCGTGGCGATCGTGCAGGAGCCCTCGACCGCCGAATATCGCGGCATGCCCGAGAGCGCGCTCGCCGCCGGCCTCGCCGACTATGTGCTGCCGGTCGCCGACATGCCCGCCGCGCTGATCAACTACGTGCGCCACCTCCTCGGTGCGCCGGACGCGCCGCAGCTCGTTGCCACCGAAGCCGCGACCATCGCCTCGCTGCAGGCGACGCTGCGCTCGCGCAGCGCGTTCGACTTCCGTGCCTACCGCCAGCCCATGCTGCTGCGGCGCGTGCGCCGGCGCATGGGCCTGTGCCAGGTCGACCGGCTCGCCGACTACGCGAAGCTGCTGCGCGAACACCCCGAAGAGGTCGACCGGCTCTGCCGGGACCTGTTGATCAGCGTCACCAGCTTCTTCCGCGATCCCGAGATGTTCCGCGTGCTGGAGGCCGAGCTGCCCGCCCTGCTGCGCCGTCGGGCGCCGGATTCGCCGCTGCGCGTGTGGGTCCCGGGCTGCGCGACCGGCGAGGAGGCGTACTCGATCGCGATGCTGCTCCTCGAAGCGCTGGCGCGCGCGGGCGGCGGCGGCGCGGTCCAGGTGTTTGCCAGCGACCTCGATGCCTCGGCGCTCGCCACGGCGCGGAAGGGCGTCTACGCCGATGCCCTCCTCGCCGACATACCGCTCGAGCGTGCCCGACGCTTTTTCGCCAGGGCCGACGACAACCACTCGCAGGTGACCCGCGAGCTCAGGGAAGCGGTGGTGTTCGCGCCGCACAACCTGCTCGCCGACCCGCCGTTTTCCCGGCTCGATCTCGTGAGCTGCCGCAACCTGCTGATCTACCTCGGGCCCGAGGCGCAGGCCCGGGCGGTGCGAATGCTGCGCGCGGCGCTGAACCCCGACGGCCTGCTGGTGCTGGGTCCGTCCGAAGGCGTCGGGCGGCTCACCGAACTGTTTGCTCCCGTGTCCGCGAAGTGGCGCATCTTCCGACGAGTCGCGGCCGCCGGCGAGCGCCGGGCGCTGTCGCCGGCGGCGCCCGGCGGCGCGACCACGGCGTGGACGCGCGGACGAGCCGACGCCGCGACGGACACGCCGCTCGGCGAGCTTGCGCAGCAGATGCTGCTGCGCGACTTCGGCCCGGCGGCCGTGGTGGTGAACGCGCGCAACGAGGCGCTCCACTTCAGCGGCCCGAGCGAGCTCTATCTGCGCCAGCCGACCGGCGCGCCGACCCGGGACGTGCTCGCCCTCGTGCGCAACGGCCTGCGCGCCCGCCTGCGCACCGCGCTGCAGACGTGCCTGCGCGAAAAAGTCCCCGTGAGCGTGACCAGCGGCCGCGTGCGTCGCCACGGACGCGATCTGGCGGTCCGGATCACGGTGCAGCCGCTGCCGCGGGCCGCGACGCGCGAGCCGCTGCTGCTGGCCACGTTCGAGGACGAGCGTCCCCTCCGCCGTGCGCCCGTCCGGCACCGCGCCGCCGCCGAGGCGACCGTCGACCAGCTCGAGTACGATCTGAAGAGCTCGCGCGAGGACCTGCAGGGGACGATCGAGGAGCTCGAACACGCCAACGAGCAACTGAAGACCTCCCACGAGGAGGTGATGTCGATGAACGAGGAGCTCCAGTCGGCGAACGAGGAGCTCGAGACGTCCAAGGAGGAGCTGCAGTCGCTCAACGAGGAGCTCTCCACGGTCAACAACCAGCTGCGCGACAAGGTCGACGAGCTGGAGTCCTCCCAGAGCGACCTCGCGAACCTGCTCACGAGCGCCGACGTCGCCACGCTGTTTCTCGGCGCCGACCGCAGGATCCGGCGCTTCACGCCCGCCGCGACGCGGCTCTTCAACCTCATCGCCGGCGACACCGGCCGGCCGCTCGGCGACATCACGCTGCGCTTCGCCGACCCGGCGCTCGCCGACGACGTCGCTCAGGTGCTCGCGACGCTCACGCCACGGCAGGCCGAAGTGCGCACCGACGACGGCCACTGGTACCTGCGCCGCGTCTCGCCGTACCGGGCGGCGGACGAGCGCGTCGAAGGCGTCGTGCTGAGCTTCTCCGACATCGATCCGGTCAAGCGCGCCGAGGAGCAGCTGCGCTCGCTCAACGAGTCGCTCGAGCACCGCGTCGCCGAGCGGACGCGCCAGCTCGAGGAGGAGGCGCGGCGGCGCGAGCACGCGGAGACCGACCTGCGCCGCGAGCGCGACTTCGTGGCCACCGTGCTCGACACGACGACGTCGCTGATCGTGGTGATCGACCGCGATTCGCGGATCGTGCGCTTCAACCACGCCTGCGAGGAAGCCTCGGGCTACATCGAGAAGGAGGTCGAGGGACGCGTGTTCTGGGAACTGGGCCTCGTGCCCGACGAGGAGATCGCCGGCGTGCGCGCGGTGGGCGACGGGTCGCTCGACGGCGCCGACGTCCTCGGATTCGAGAACCACTGGCGGCACCGCGACGGGTCGTTGCGGCTGTTCCGCTGGACCAACGCCCCGTTGCGCGATGCGGCCGGCGTGGTCCGTTATGTCGTGGCCAGCGCGATCGACATCACAGAGCGCCGCGCCGCCGAGGTGCGCGAGCGTGAGCAGCAGGAGGCGCTGGCGCACATGCACCGGGTGCACATGGCCGGCGAGCTGGCGGCGCTGCTCGCCCACGAGATCAACCAGCCGTTGACGGCGATCGCCAGCTACAGCGAAGCGGGCCTGCGCGGAACCGCATCCGGCGCGCGGGACGGCGAGCGGCAGCGCTCGCTCTTCCAGCGGATCAGCGAGCAGGCGCTGCGCGCCGGTCGGGTGATACAGGACCTGCGCGCCTTCCTCGCCAAGCGCAGCGCGACCATCGCCGCGTTCGACGTCGCCGAGACCATGCGGCGGGCGCGCGAGCTGGCGGCGCCGTACGCGCGCGACCACGGCGTGCGCATCGAGCTGGAGCTCGGCGGCGCGCCGCGGGCGCTGGCGGACGCCATCCAGGTCGAGCAGATCATCGTCAGCCTCATCCGCAATGCGATCGAGTCGATCGACGGCGCGGGAATGGCGCCGGGACGCGTGACGCTGCGGCTCGCCGAGCGCGAGGGCAGCGCCGAGATCACCGTCGAGGACAGCGGGCCCGGCGTGCATCCGGACGACGTCGAGCGGCTGTTCGAACCGTTCTTCACGACCAAGCCGGAGGGCATGGGCATGGGCCTGCGCATCAGCCGGACGCTGGCCATGGCCAACGACGGCCGCCTCTGGGCGGAGCCGAAGGCGCCCGGCGGTGCGTTCCACCTGACGCTGCCCCTGGCGCCGTGAAGCCGCGGGTGCACATCGTCGACGACGACGAGGCGGTCCGCGACAGCCTGACCACGCTGCTGGAGGCCGGCGGGCACGACGTGCGCGCGTACGCCAGCGGCGAGACTTTCCTGGACGCCGGGAACGCGCCCTGGGCGGGCTGCGTGCTGCTCGACGTCGCGATGCCGGGGATGAGCGGCATCGACGTCCAGGCCGAAATGCTCCGGCGGGGCATCACGCTCCCGGTCATCTTCCTCACCGGCCACGGCGACATTGCGACCGCGGTGAAGGCGGTCAAGGCCGGCGCCGTCGATTTCCTGCAGAAGCCCGTGCTGGGCCAGGCGCTGCTCGCGCGCGTCGCCGATGCGCTGACGCTCGACGCGGAGCTCTCCCGCACATCGGGCAACGCGGCGATCGTACGCGCCCGGTTCGATCAGCTCACCCCGCGCGAGCGCGCGGTGATGGCGCACGCCGTCGCCGGGCGCCAGAACAAGGAGATCGGGCGCGCGCTCGGCATCAGCCACCGCACCGTCGAGATCCATCGCGGACGGGTGATGCGCAAAATGGGCGCCGCGTCGGTGGTCGAGCTCGCCGCGATGGCGGGGGATTGCGACCTCGATCCGGCGCCTGCCGGCCGGCGGCCGGACGCATAGCCCCGCCGGCCACCCTCCGCGCGCCGGCGCGGCGTCGATCGGCGCCCGTCATCCCGGACCGCACCGCGGCCGATCGTCGCGATGCCGCCGCGATCCGATGCCGTCGGCATAAGGGGCGGCCCGTATTTCGCGGCGTCGCCGGCGTCGCTAGTATCGAACCGTCGGCACGCGCGCGGCAATTCGGTGCAGTCGCCGGATCGAGTTTCGAAGCGGCCTGTGCGACCCCCCCTACGCTCGGGCCCTGACGCCCGTGCCGGCACCTGCACAGGACCAACGGCTCAGCGCGCCCCCATGACCTCGACCCCTCCGGCGGACCAGGCATCGTGAAATCCGAAGACCCGCTGCCGTTCCCGCGCCCCCCTGCCCGGCATCCGGCCGCGGTCCGGCCGGTGCACCCCGCCAGGGTCGCCGAGCTTCCGGCGTCGGTCGGTTTCGGCGAGCTCGCCGCGTTCGTCGGCGTCAGCGACCCGAGGCCCGCGGACCTGTCTGGCGAGCGGTTCACCGTCCGGCGTCTGCGCGCCGACGAGACCCTGCATCGCCAGGGCGATGCGTTCCGGTCGCTGTACGTCGTGCGCTCCGGGTTCTTCAAGACGACGCGGATGGTGAACGACCACGGCGCCGAGCAGGTGATCGGGTTCCCGGTGGGCGGCGACGCCCTCGGCGCCGACAGCCTGGGCTGCGACAGCGTACGCGACGACGACCACCGCCCTGCTGCCGTCGACGGTGATCATCGTGCCGTATGCCCGGTTCGTCCGGCTCGCCCGCGAGCAGGCCGCGGCGCAGGCACTGCTGGAGCACCTGGTCGGCGGCGAGATGCAGCGCCGGCTGGAGACGATCTCGCTGCTGGGCGCGCTCAAGGCCGACGAGCGTGTTTCCGCGTTCCTGCTGTCGATGGGCGAGCGACTCGCGCGCACCGGCTATTCGCGCACCGTCGTGTCGCTGCCGATGACGCGCGCCGACATCGGCCGCTACCTCGGCATTCGCTGCGAGACGGTGATTCGCGCAATGTCCCGGCTGGCCGACGCCGGCATCATCGCCATCGGCCGGCACAGCGTGACCATTCGCGAGCGCGACCTGCTGCTGCTGATCGTCGCGACCGCCAGGGTCGGCGAGCTGCACGCCGACGACGATACGGCGACGGGGACTGCATTCGACGGTCGCGGTCCGAAACAGGCGCGGGCCTGATCCGCGTCCACGGTCGCGCCGCAGCGGCAGCCGATCGCGCGCCGCCCGCCGCGCGGTGCCGCTTTTGACGGATGTCCCGGCCTTGCGGTAGAACGTGCCCATGAGCTCGCGTCTTCGAGTGGAGGCCCCGCCGTGCCGCCGGAACGCGCCGATCCGCTGAAGCGCATCGCGCGCGCGATCTGGGCGCCCCGGCACGCGGTGACGCCGGCGTGGAAGTCGCGCGCCGTGAGCGTGGCGCGCCTCGTCATCGTCCTGGCCCGCGACGTCCTGGCGGGCAACCTCACGCTGTGGACGATGAGCCTCGTCTACACGACGCTGCTGTCGATGGTGCCGCTGCTGGCGCTGTCCGTCTCGGTGCTGAAGGCCTTCGGCGTCCACAACCAGGTCGAGCCGATGCTGCAGAACCTGCTCGCCCCGCTCGGCGCGCAGGGGGAGGAGATCACCACCCGGCTGGTCGGCTTCATCGCCAACATGAACGTCGGCGTGCTGGGGTCGGTCGGTCTCGCGCTGCTGATCTACACCGTCGTGTCGCTGATGCAGAAGATCGAGGAGTCGTTCAACGCGCTGTGGCACGTCACGCACCTGCGCAGCCTCGGCGACCGCGTCAGCCGCTACCTCTCGGTGCTGCTGGTCGGACCGATCCTGGTGTTCAGCGCGCTCGGCATCACCGCGATGGCGCTCAATTCGGAGGTCGCGCGCTACGTCCTCGCGTTCGAGCCGGTGAGCACGCTGTTCGTGACCGTCGGCCGGCTGATGCCGTTCGTGCTGGTGATCGGCGCGTTCACGTTCCTGTACATGTTCGTGCCCAACACCCGCGTGCGCTTCGCGCCCGCGTTCGCGGCGGGGGCCATCGGCGGGATTCTCTGGCAGTCCGCGGGCTGGGCGTTCGCGCTGTTCGTGGCCTCGTCGACGCGCTACGCCGCGATCTATTCGAGCTTCGCGATCCTCATCCTGTTCCTGATCTGGCTGTACGTCAGCTGGCTGATCCTGCTGTTCGGCGCCGACATCGCGTTCTACCTCCAGCATCCGGAATACATGTACGCGCCGCCGGGCGAGCCGCATCTGTCCAGCCGCATGCGCGAGCGCCTGGCGCTGGCGATCGCCGGGCTCGTGGTCGCGCACTTCATCGACGGGCGTTCGCCGTGGACCGCGCAGCAGCTCGCGCAGCGCCTGAGCGTCCCCATGCACGCGGTGGACGAAACCCTGGACGCGCTGACGGACGGCGGCATGCTGTTGCCCACCGCCGACAACCCACCGGCCTACGTGCCGGCGCGCGACCCCGAACGGCTGCCGGTCGCCGGGCTGCTGGCGGCCGTGCGCCGCGCCGGCGAGGACGATTTCCTGAATCCCGCCGCGCTGCCGCTCGATGCGCCAGCCGCGGACTTCGCGGCGCGGACCGACGCGGCATTCACCGACTCGCTGGGCGCGGCGAGCGTGCGCGATCTCGTTCCCTCCGACACCGGCACCCACTCGCCGCGGGCGGCTTTGCGATAGCACCGAACGCCCGCTGAGCGCGAGCGCGGGAACGCGTCGTCGAATGCCGCCGCGGTGCGACCGTGCGGCAAAAGTGGCACGGTCCGTGCCGGCGCGCCGGCGGAACTTTCCCGGCGGCCGCGCGGTCAAGCCTGTTTGGCGGCGCAACATTCATCGCCTTTCAGGGAGGAGCACCTGCACACACCCGGCCGCAAGGCTGGCGCTGATTCGTGCGGCGTGCGATCCTGCCACTGTGCGGTTCCGAACACGATCCGGAAATAGGGGGAAGAGCGTGCTCAGCGAACACGACGTATATCTTTTCAAGGAAGGCTCGCACGTCAGGCTGTACTCGGCGATGGGCTGCGCGCTCGACGCGGATGCGGCCACGTTCCGAGTGTGGGCACCGAGTGCGGCGAGTGTCGCCGTGATCGGCTCGTTCAACGACTGGGACGCCGGCGCGCATCCGATGGCGCTGCGCCCCGACGGCTCGGGAATCTGGGAGGCATCGATTCCCGGCGTCCAGCGCGGCGATGCGTACAAGTACCGCGTCACGGGCGACGGCGGCCGCTACGTGATGGACAAGGCCGACCCGTTCGCGCTCTGTGCGGAGGCCCCGCCGCTGACCGCGTCGCGCGCATGGACTCTGGAATACGACTGGGGTGACGCCGACTGGATGGCGACGCGCCGCGCCCGCAACGCGCTCGACGCGCCGATGTCCACCTACGAGGTGCACCTGGGGTCGTGGCGGCGCAGCGAGAACGACCGCCTGCCGACCTACCGCGAGGTCGCGCAGCAGCTCGCCGAGTACGCCCACGACCAGGGCTTTACCCACGTCGAGCTGATGCCGGTCACCGAGCATCCGTTCTACGGCTCCTGGGGCTACCAGACGACCGGGTACTTCGCCCCGACGGCGCGCTACGGCGCGCCCGAGGATTTCATGTACTTCGTCGACGTGCTGCACCAGCACGGCGTCGGCGTGATCCTCGACTGGGTGCCGTCGCACTTCCCGACCGACGGGCACGGGCTCTCCTACTTCGACGGGACGCACCTGTTCGAGCACGCCGACCCGCGGCAGGGCTTCCATCCGGAGTGGAACAGCTCGATCTTCAACTACGACCGGCACGAGGTGCGCGCCTTCCTGCTGTCCTCCGCGCTGTTCTGGCTCGACCGCTACCACGTCGACGGCCTGCGCGTGGACGCCGTCGCGTCGATGCTCTACCTCGACTACGGGCGCAAGGAGGGCGAGTGGATTCCCAACGCCTTCGGCGGCCGCGAGAACCTGGGTGCGGTCGGCTTCCTGCGCCAGCTCAACGAGGCGGTGTACCGCGATCACCCGGATACGCAGGTGATCGCCGAGGAATCGACGTCCTGGCCGATGGTGTCGCGCCCGATCTACGTGGGCGGCCTCGGCTTCGGGCTGAAGTGGAACATGGGCTGGATGCACGACACGCTCGACTACATGAAGGAGCCGCCGGTCTACCGCAAGTACCATCACGACAAGCTGACTTTCTCGATCTGGTACGCATTCTTCGAGAACTTCGTGCTGGCGCTCTCGCACGACGAGGTCGTGCACGGCAAGGGCTCGCTGATCGGCAAGATGCCCGGTGACTCGTGGCAGCAGTTCGCCAACCTGCGCCTGCTCTACGGCTACATGTGGGGCCATCCCGGCAAGAAGCTGCTGTTCATGGGCTCCGAGTTCGGCCAGCGGCGCGAATGGACGCACGAAGGCCAGCTCGAGTGGTGGGTGCTCGAGCACGCCGACCACGCCGGCGTCCAGCGCTGGGTCGCCGACCTCAACGCGCTCTACGCCGCCGAGCCGGCGCTGCACCAGGTCGACTTCTCGCAGGCCGGCTTCGCGTGGGTCGACTGCCACGACGCCGACAACAGCGTCATCAGCTTCCTGCGCAAGCCGCGCGAGGGCCCGCCGGTGCTGGTCGTGTGCAATTTCACGCCGGTCCCGCGCCCGAACTACGTCGTCGGCGTGCCGCAGGGCGGCTACTGGCAGGAGCTGCTCAACAGCGACGCGACGCTCTACGGCGGCAGCGGCATCGGCAACCTGGGCGGGGTCGAGGCGGCGCCGGTGCCCGCGCACGGCCATTTCCACTCGCTGTCGGTCACGCTGCCGCCGCTGGCCGCCATCTTCCTCAAGCCGCGGTGAGACGATGGCCACGAAGACGAACCAGGTAAAGACGAAGTCGCCGGCCGTCCCGACGACCGGCAGCGCCGGTGCGGACGTCGATCGCGTCGCACCCGGAGCCTCGATGGCGGGTGCCGCCCGTGCGGTCGATCGAAGGCATCGCCCCGGCGGTGGACGGCGGACGCTTCGCGGCGAAGCGCGTCGCCGGCGACGAGGTCGAGGTCACGGCCGACTGCTTCACCGACGGCCACGACACGCTGGCCTGCCGCCTGCGCTGGCGGCGCGACGGCGAGAGCGGAGTGGCGCGAGACGCCGATGACCGCGCTCGGCAACGACCGCTGGCGCGCCGCCTTCACCGTGGCCGCCCTCGGCCGCTACCGCTACACGGTGACCGCGTGGGTCGACCAGTTCCTGTCCTGGCGGCACGATTTCGCGCGCCGCACCGACCCGGAGGACATCCGCATCGCGGCGCAGGTCGGCGCCGAGCTGATCGAGGCGGCGGCGGCGCGCGCGGCCGGCGAGGACCGCTCGCGGCTCGCCGCCTGGGGGCAGCGGCTGCGCGGCACCGCGGACCTCGCGACGCTGCGCGCCGAAGCGCTGGACGAGGGCCTGGCCGCGGTCGCGGAGCGCTATCCGGACCGCAGCCTGGCGACGACCTGTCCGACCGAGTTTCCGCTGGTCGTCGACCGCGCGCGCGCGCGCTACTCCACGTGGTACGAGCTGTTTCCGCGCTCCTGCTCGGCCGAGCCCGGCACCCACGGGACGCTGCGCGACTGCGCCGCGCGGCTCGACTACGTCGCCGACATGGGCTTCGACGTGCGTCTACCTGCCGCCGATCCACCCGATCGGGCGCGAGCGGCGCAAGGGCCCGAACAACACGCTGGTCGCCGAGCCCGACGACGTCGGCAGCCCATGGGCGATCGGCGCCGCCGAAGGCGGCCACAAGGCGATGCACCCGCGAGCTCGGCACGCTCGACGACTTCCGGCAGCTCGTGGCCGCGCGCCCGCGAGCTCGGGCTCGAGGTCGCGCTGGACATCGCGTTCCAGTGCGCGCCCGACCACCCCTACGTGCGCGAGCATCCCGAGTGGTTCCGCAAGCGGCCCGACGGCACCATCCAGTACGCCGAGAACCCGCCCAAGAAGTACCAGGACATCTATCCGTTCGACTTCGAGTCGCGACGACTGGAAGGGACTGTGGGACGAGCTCGCCAGCGTGTTCGAGTTCTGGCTCGACGAGGGCGTGCGCATCTTCCGCGTCGACAACCCGCACACCAAGCCGTTCCCGTTCTGGGAGTGGGTGATCGAGCGAGATCCAGCGCGACGCACCCGGACGTGATCTTCCTCGCCGAGGCGTTCACGCGGCCGAAGGTGATGCACCGGCTGGCGAAGCTCGGCTTCACCCAGTCGTACACGTACTTCACCTGGCGCAACACCAAGCAGGAGCTGACCGAGTACTTCACCGAGCTCACGCAGGGGCCCGGGCCGCGAATACTTCCGGCCCAACTGCTGGCCCAACACGCCGGACATCCTGCCGGAGTATCTGCAGTTCGGCGGCCGCGCCGCGTTCATGGTGCGCGCTGGTGCTGGCGGCCACGCTCGGCGCCAACTACGGCATCTACGGGCCGGCGTTCGAGCTGCTGGAGCACAGCCCGCGCGACCCGGGGAGCGAGGAGTATCTGGACTCGGAGAAGTACCAGATGCGCGCGTGGGACCTCGAGCGTGCCGACAGCCTCGCCGGGTTCATCGCCCGCGTCAACGCGATCCGGCGCGACAACCCGGCGCTGCAGCAGGACCGCGGACTGCGGTTCTTCGGCGTCGACAACGACGACATGATCTGCTACGCCAAGATCGACGCGGCGAGCGAGAACGTCATCGTGGTGGTGGTCAACCTCGACCCGCACCACACGCAGTCGGGCTGGGTGACGCTCGACCTCGAGGCGCTCGGCGTCGACCCGGCCCGGCCGTACCAGGTCCACGACCTGCTGACCGGCGCGCGCTTCCTGTGGAGCGGCGCGCGCAACTACGTGGAGCTCGACCCGGCGCGCGCGCCCGCCCACGTGTTCCGCGTGCGCCGGCGCATCCGCACCGAGCGTGACTTCGACTACTTCCTCTGAAGGGGCAGCGATGTCCGGACCAGCACCCGCCGCAAGCGAGACCGCCGTCACCAGCAGCCGCCGCGTCCGACCCGCTCTGGTACAAGGACGCGGTCATCTACCAGCTGCACATCAAGGCGTTCTACGACGCCAACGACGACGGCATCGGCGACTTCCGGGGGCTCGCCGAGAAGCTCGACTACGTCAAGGACCTCGGCGTCAACACCATCTGGCTGCTGCCGTTCTACCCGTCGCCGCTGCGCGACGACGGCTACGACATCGCCGACTACCGCGACGTGAATCCGTCCTACGGCACCCGCGCCGACTTCCAGCAGTTCGTGCGCGAGGCGCACCGCCGCGGGCTGCGCGTCATCACCGAGCTGGTCATCAACCACACCTCGGACCAGCATCCGTGGTTCCAGGCGGCGCGGCGCGCGCCGAAGGGCTCGCCGAAGCGCGACTACTACGTCTGGAGCGACAATCCGGACAAGTACGCCGGCACCCGCATCATCTTCACCGACACCGAGAAGTCGAACTGGGCCTGGGACGACGTCGCGAAGGCCTACTACTGGCACCGCTTCTTCACCCACCAGCCGGACCTCAACTTCGACAACCCGCAGGTCAGGAAGGCGATCTTCCGCGTGATGCGCTTCTGGCTCGACATGGGCGTCGACGGGTTCCGGCTCGACGCGATTCCCTACCTGTGCGAGCGCGAGGGCACCAACAACGAGAACCTGCCCGAGACGCACGACGTGCTGAAGGAGCTGCGCGCGCTGGTCGACGCGCATTATCCGAACCGTGCTGCTGCTGGCCGAGGCCAACCAGTGGCCGGAGGACGTGCGCGAGTACTTCGGCGACGGCGACGAGTGCCACATGGCGTACCACTTCCCGCTGATGCCGCGCATGTACATGGCGATCGCGCAGGAGGACCGCCACCCGATCAGCGAGATCATGGCGCAGACGCCGGACATTCCCGAGAGCTGCCAGTGGGCGATCTTCCTGCGCAACCACGACGAGCTCACGCTCGAGATGGTGACCGACGAGGAACGCGACTACATGTACCAGTTCTACGCCGCCGACCCGCGCGCGCGGATCAATGTCGGCATCCGCCGGCGGCTCGCGCCGCTGCTCGACAACGACGTCGGCCGGATCAAGCTGATGAACAGCCTGCTGCATGTCGATGCCCGGCTCGCCCGATCCTCTACTACGGCGACGAGATCGGCATGGGCGACAACATCTATCTCGGCGACCGCAACGGCGTGCGCACGCCGATGCAGTGGCGCCCGGACCGCAACGCGCGGCTTCTCGCGCGCCGACCCGCAGCGGCTCTACCTGCCGCCGGTCATGGACCCCATCTACGGCTACGAGGCGGTCAACGTCGAGTCGCAGGAGCGCGACCCCTCGTCGCTGCTCAACTGGACCCGGCGCCTGCTCGCCGTGCGCGCGTCGTCGCCGGCGTTCGGCCGCGGCAAGCTCGACATCCTGAGGCCCGGCAACCGCAAGATCCTCGCCTACCTGCGCGAGCACGCGGACGAGATCATCCTCTGCGTGGCCAACCTCGCGCGCACCGCGCAGCCGGTCGAGCTCGACCTCGCCCGCTTCAAGGGCCGCGTGCCGGTCGAGATGATGGGGCGCACGCCGTTCCCGCCGATCGGGGAGCTGCCGTACCTGCTGACGCTGGCCGGCCACGGCTTCCTCTGGTTCCGGCTCGCCGCGGGCGAGGACGTGCCGGCGTGGCACGAGGAGCGGCTCGCCCGCGACGAGCTGCCGGTGCTGGTGCTGTTCGACGGCTGGGCGAGCCTGTTCCGCGACCGCGTGGTCCCGTGGCGCATCGCGCTCGCCGACAAGGTGCGCGGGCAGCTCGAGCGCGAGGTGCTGCCGTCGTACATCGCCGGGCGGCGGTGGTACGCGGCGAAGGGCGACCCGGTGCGCCGCGTCGCGCTGGCCGACCACGTCGAGTGGAAGCGCGGCGAGAAGAGCTGGCTGGTGGCGATCGCCGACGCCGAGCGCGAGGGCGGCGAGCGGCAGACCTACCTGCTGCCGCTGGCGTTGATCTGGGAGGACGGCTCGGAGGAGCAGCTGCGCGCCGTCGCGCCGCACACGATCGCCAAGGTCCGGCAGCAGGCGCAGGTCGGGGTCCTCGCCGACGCCTTCGGCGACGAATCGTTCTGCCGGTCGCTGGTCGCCGCGATCAGCGCCGGCGAGGAGCACAAGTCGGTGCACGGCAAGCTGCGCTTCCTGCCGACCGCCGAATTCGCGGAGATCGCCGGACCGGAGTGGGAGGCGCTGCCGGTCGCGAGCCCCGGCGCGCAGACCAGCAACACCATCGTCAAGGTCGGCGAGCGGCTGTTCCTCAAGGCGTACCGGCGACTGCAGGCCGGGATCAATCCGGAGGCCGAGATCGGGCGCTACCTGACCGAGGTCGCGCATTTCGCCAACAGCGTGCCGGTCGCCGGCACCGTCGAGTACGTACTCGACGACGGCCGCGCCACCACGCTCGGCCTGCTGCAGGGATACGTCGACAACCAGGGCGACGGCTGGGAGTACACGCTCAATCACCTCGACCGCTTCTTCGAGCTGACGCCGACGGAGCCGGACGCCGCGACGGCGGACGCGCACGGCGGCTACCTCGCGCTGGTGCGCACGCTTGGCGTGCGCACCGCCGAGCTGCACGCGGCGCTGGCGCGCGCCACCGGCGACGCTGCCTTCGATCCCGAGCCGATCACGCCGGCCGACGTCACCGGCTGGACGCAGCGGGTGCGGCGCAGCGGCGAGGCGGCGCTCGACCGCCTGGCGCGCCGGGCCGCCGAGCTGCCGGAAGCGGTGCGCGCCGCCGCCGCCGAGATGCTCGGCCGCCGCGACGCGGTCCTCGCGCGGATCGACCGCCATGCGGGCGACCAGGCGACCACGCCCAAGACCCGGGTGCACGGCGACTATCATCTGGGACAGGTGCTGCTGGCGCAGAACGACTTCGTCATCGTCGACTTCGAGGGCGAGCCGACGCGCACGCTTGCGGAGCGCCGCGAAAAGCTCTCTCCGCTGAAGGACGTCGCCGGCATGCTGCGCTCGTTCGACTACGCGATGCACGTCGCGCTCGACCGGGCCGACGTCGACCGGCCGGAGACGACGCGCGACGCGCGCGACCAGGCCGGCCGCGCCTGGCAGGCAGAGACGCGGCGCATGTTCCTCGACGGCTACGAGGAGATCGCCGGCCCCGCCGGCCTCGCGTCGCCGCGCGCGGAGACGAGCGGACTGATCGAGCTGTTCCTGCTGGAAAAGGTGCTCTACGAGCTCGCCTACGAGATCGACCATCGCCCGGACTGGGTCCGCGTGCCGCTGCGCGGCCTGGCCGAAATCCTGGCGGGCGCGGGATGACGTCGCGGAGCCCCGGACGACCCGGGCGCGAGGTTCCGGGAGTCGGAACTGACTGGAGGTAGCGATGGAAAACATGCAAATGCTGCTCGAGCCGATACGCACGTCGCTGCACCAGATCGGCGAGTTCCTGCCCCGCGTGCTGCTCGGGCTCGCCATCCTGATCGTCGGCTGGCTGCTGGCGAAGGCCGTCCGCTTCGCGATCGTCAAGATGCTGCGTGCCTTCAACTTCAACGTCGTCACCGAGAAGGCAGGCGTGGACGAGTTCCTGCAGCAGGGCGGCGGCGAGCTCGACGCCACCGCCCTGCTCGGCCTGCTGACGTACTGGCTGGTGATCCTCGCCGCGCTGATGGTGGCGTTCAACAGCGTCGGCCTCGCCAACGTCACCGAGCTTCTCGGCCGGGTCATCCTGTTCGTGCCGCGGGTGATGGTCGCGGTGCTGATCATCGCCTTCGGCGCGTACTTCTCCCGCTTCATCGGGGTCGCGGTGACCACCTACTGCCGCAACGTCGGCGTCGGCGACGCCGGCCTGCTCGGCAGGATCGCGTTCTACGCGATCCTGGTCTTCGTCGTCCTGATCGCTCTCGACCAGCTCGGCCTCGGCGACATCATCCGGCAGACGTTCCTGATCATCATGGGCGCGACCGCGCTCGGGGTCTCGCTCGGGCTGGCGCTCGCCTTCGGGCTCGGCGGACAGCACCGCGCCGCACGGATGCTCGAGCGATGGTCGCGGCGCGAGGACGCCCCCGACGCCCCCGACGACCGGAAGCCGCCGACGCTGTAACGCGGCGCGCAGGCCGCTGCGTGTTGCATCGCAGCACTGAGAAGATTCGTCATGACCGTCACCGGGCTTGCGTTCCGTCAATGGCCCGCCGGAGCGAAGGCCGCATGATGCAAGGCATCGGCGCCGCGGCGTGCCGCGCCCGGCGCGCCGGTATCGCGGAGGGTCACGCCATGATCCGCAACGACTCGCTGTGGCTGCGCCTGGCGCTGCTGGGCGCCGTGCTGACGGTGCTTTGCGGCGTCGCGGCCCCCGGTGCCGCAGCGACGGCGGACACCCCTGCCGCGCATCCGCGCGCGCTGGTTCTCGACATCGCCGGCCCGATCGGCCCGGCGACCGCCGACTACGTCGAGCGCGGCATCGCGCGCGCCGCGACCGACGGCGCGGCGATCGTCGTCCTGCGGCTGGACACCCCGGGCGGCCTCGACACGTCGATGCGCCAGATCATCCGGGCGATCCTCGCCTCGCCGGTGCCGGTGGCGTCGTTCGTCGCGCCGCAGGGCGCGCGTGCGGCCAGCGCCGGCACGTACATCCTGTACGCCAGCCACATCGCGGCGATGGCGCCGGCAACGAACCTCGGCGCCGCCACGCCGGTGGCGGTGGGGCTGCCGGGCGTGCCGCGCCCGGGGTCGGCGCCGGCGCCCGGCAAGGGCGACGACGGCGACAAGGACGCGAAGGCGCCGGCCGCGCCCGGCGACACGATGGCCGCCAAGCAGACGAACGACGCCGCGGCGTACATCCGCAGCCTCGCGCAGACACGCGGCCGCAATGCCGACTGGGCCGAGAAGGCCGTGCGCGAGGCGGCCAGCCTGCCGGCGGTGGAGGCGGTCCGCGACGGCGTGGTCGACCTCCTCGCCGACGACGTTCCCGACCTGCTGGCGAAGATCGACGGGCGCGAGACGCGCGTCCCGGGCGCCACCGTGCGCCTGCACGTGGCCGGGGCGCAGATCGAGACGCTGGAGCCCGACGCGCGCACGCGCTTCCTGCAGGTGATCACCAACCCCAGCGTCGCGCTGATCCTGATGCTGCTCGGCATCGGCGGGCTGTTCTTCGAGTTCCACTCGCCGGGCTTCGCGCTGCCGGGCGTCGCCGGCGCGATCTGCCTGCTGCTGGCGCTGTTCGCGTTCCAGCTGCTGCCGGTGAACTACGCCGGCCTCGGGCTGATCGCGCTCGGGGTCGCGCTGATCGCGGCCGAGGCATTCCTGCCGGGATTCGGCGCGCTGGGCCTCGGCGGGCTGGTCGCGTTCGTGGTCGGCGGCGTGCTGCTGTTCCGCGGCGACGTGCCGGGATTCGGCGTCCCCCTGCCGCTCATCCTCGCGCTGGCGCTGGCCGCCGGCGGCTTCCTGCTGCTCGTCGTCCGGCTTGCGTTGCGGGCGCGCACACGGCCCGTCGTCAGCGGCCGCGAGGAATGGGTCGGCGCGCGCGGCCGCGTCATCGAAGCCGGCGGCCGCGAGGGCTGGGCGAGCGTGCGCGGCGAGCGCTGGCAGGTCCGTTCGCGCACCGCGCTGGGCGTCGGCGACCCGGTGCGCGTCGTCGGCGTGCGCGGGCTCGTGCTCGACGTCGAGACCGAGCCGGATCCGAACATCATCGTGGGAGACTGACCATGCTATTCGACTTCAACATCGGGCTTGCCGGTGCGCTGCTGCTGCTGCTGGTGCTGGTCTTCGCGTCGCTGCGCATCATGCGCGAGTACGAGCGCGCGGTCGTCTTCGTGCTCGGGCGCTTCTGGAAGGTCAAGGGGCCCGGCCTGATGATCCTCGTCCCCGGGATCATGCAGATGGTGCGCATCGACCTGCGGGTGGTGACGCTGGACGTGCCCACGCAGGACGTGATCACGCGCGACAACGTCTCGGTCAAGGTGAATGCGATCATCTTCTTCCACGTCATCGATCCGGACCGGGCGGTGATCCAGGTCGCCAACTTCATGCAGGCGACGAGCGAGCTCGCGCAGACGACGCTGCGGGCGGTGCTGGGCAAGCACGAGCTCGACGAGCTGCTCTCCGAGCGCGAGCGCCTCAATCTCGACGTGCAGAAGATCCTCGACGCGCAGACCGACGGCTGGGGCATCAAGGTCAGCAACGTCGAGATCAAGCACGTCGACCTCGACGAATCGATGATCCGCGCGATCGCGCGCCAGGCCGAGGCCGAGCGCGAGCGGCGCGCCAAGGTCATCCACGCCGAGGGCGAGAAGCAGGCCTCGCAGACGCTGCTCGAGGCGGCGCAGATGCTGGCGAAGGCGCCGCAGGCGATGCAGCTGCGCTACCTGCAGACGCTGACGCAGATCGCCGGCGACCGGAGCCAGACGATCGTCTTTCCCGTCCCGATGGACATCCTCTCGGCGATGCTTGACAAGGGGCCCGCGCGCGACGGCGCATGAGCGAGACGCAGCAGGCCTTCTACCGCCTCGGCGCGGCGCTCGCCATCGGCCTGCTGATCGGCGTCGAGCGCGGCTGGAAGGAGCGCGCGGAGAAGGAAGGCCGCCGGATCGCCGGCCTGCGCACCTACGGCCTGATCGGACTGCTGGGCGGGGGCTCGGCGCTGCTTGCCGCGCAGGTCGGGACGCTGGCCGTCGGCTTGCGTGTTCCTCGGGCTCGCCGGAATGCTGTCCGCCGTCTACGTCGCGAATCTGCAACGGGGAACCGACGACGTGGGGATCACCAGCCTGGTCGCCGCGCTGCTCGCGTTCGTGCTGGGGGCGCTGGCGGCGGCGGGCGAGGTCGCAGTCGCGGCCGCCTCCGCCGTGGTGACGACGCTGCTGCTGAGCTACAAGCCGGTGCTGCACCGCTGGGTCGGCGAGCTGACGGCCAGTGAGCTGCGCGCGGGCATCAAGCTGCTGCTGATCTCGGTCGTGCTGTTGCCGATCCTCCCGAACCGGGGCTACGGCCCGTGGCAGGCGCTCAATCCGTATGCGCTCTGGTGGATGGTCATCCTGATCGCGACCATCTCCTTCGTCGGCTATTTCGCGGTCAAGCTCGGCGGCGCGACCCGGGGCGCGGTATTCACCGGCGTGTTCGGCGGACTCGCCTCGTCGACGGCGCTGACGCTGCATTTTTCCCGCACGACGCGGAGCCACCCGGCGCTGGCGCCGGTGCTGGCCACCGGGATCCTGCTCGCCTGCGGCACCATGCTGCCGCGGGTGCTGCTGGTCGCCGGCGTGCTCAACGGCGACCTGCTGCGGCTGCTGCTGGTGCCGGCGACGGTGATGATGCTCTTCGCCTACGCGCCCGCGCTGTGGTACCTGCGCTCGCCCTCCGGCGCGAAGACCGACGCCCGCGCGCTGCTGAGCAATCCGCTGGAGCTCGGGACCGCGGTGGGCTTCGGCGCGCTGCTGGCGCTGGTCATGCTGGCCGGGAAGGCGCTGCAGACGTGGTTCGGAGAGGCGGGGGTCCTGGCGCTCGCCGCCGCGTCGGGCATCGCCGACGTGGACGCGATCACGCTGTCGCTGGCGCGGATGAGCCAGGACGGGCTGGGGCTGCGCGTTGCCGCGATGGGCATCGTGATCGCCGCCGCGGTCAACAACCTGGTCAAGGGCGGGATCGCGGCGTTCATCGGCGGGAACGCACTCGGGCTGCGCGTCGGGCTGCCGCTGCTGGCGAGTGCCGCGGGCGGATTGGCCGCGGCGTGGTGGCTGCGCTGAGCGCGCGACCCCCGGCCGGCGCGCGAAGGGCGCGCCCGGCGCCCGGTCACTCGCCGTAGGACAGCGCCTTCGCCTTGCCCCAGAACACGCGGTAGGAGAACATCGTGTAGCCGATGATGAACGGCAGCACGATCATCGCGCCGACGAAGACGAAGAACAGCGAGGTGTCCGCGGCGGCCGCCTGGCGGAAGGTGATGGCGTCCACGACCAGGTACGGATACAGGCTGTACCCCAGCCCCAGGAACGAGAACACGAAGATCCACACCGCCAGCACGAACGGCACCCATTCTCTCCGGCTCTCGCCGCGCTGCAGCCGCCCGACCTGCCGCCAGATCCCGGCGAACGCCGCGGCGGTCAGCAGCGGCAGCGGCGCCAGCCACAGCGCCAGCGGCCAGACGAACCACTTGTCCATGATCCGGGCGCTGGCGAACGGGGTCGCGAGGCTGATCGCGCCCACGCCGATCGCCGCCAGCACCACCGCCGCGCGGCTCCACTGCAGCGCGCGCCGGTTGAGCTCGCCTTCCATCTTGATCACCAGCCAGGTCGCGCCGAGCAGCACGTAGCCGCCGGCCAGCCCGAGGCCGACGAGGAAGCCGAAGACGACGTACCAGGGCCCGCTCTGGAACCCGGTGACCAGCGCCGCGAGCATGTAGCCCTGTGAGATCGCCATGCCCAGCGAGCCGGCGAAGAACAGGTGATTCCACACCTCCTTGTGCCACCCCGCCGCCTTGGTCCGGAATTCGTACGCGGTCCCGCGCACGATCAGCGCGGTGAGCATCAGCGCCACCGGTATGTACAGCGACGACAGGATGACGCCGTGCGCGCGCGGAAACGCGACCAGCAGCACGCCTACCCCCATCACCAGCCACGTCTCGTTGGCGTCCCAGAACGGTCCGATCGACGCGACCATGAGGTCGTGCTGGTCGCGGCGGGCGAGCGGCAGCAGCATGCCCACGCCGAGGTCGAAGCCGTCCAGGATCACGTAGGCCAGGATGGCGAGCGCCATCAGCATCAGGAAGATGAACGGCAGGTCGAGGCCCATGGCGTCGCTCAGGCGCCGGCCGGCTGCATGCCGCCCGGACCGGGCGCCGGCCGCGTGCCGTCGCCGCCGCCCGCCTCCCGGCGCGCCATCTGCGTGACGACCACCATGTAGGCGAGCAGCAGCACGGCGTAGACGAACGCATAGCCGAAGAAGGAGAGCGCGATGCTGCCCGCCGGAACGTCGGACGCCGTCTCGGCGACGGTGAGCACGTTGTAGACCAGGAACGGCTGCCGGCCGACCTCGGTCACGATCCATCCGGCCAGCACCGCCACCCAGCCGATGAAGGTGCTGCCGGCGAAGGCGTAGAGCGTCCAGCGCGGCAGCGCGCCGCGGCGCCAGAGGCACCAGCCGCCCCACCAGGCCAGCGCCAGCATCAGCATGCCGACGCCCACCATCACCCGGAACGCGAAGAACACCGGCAGCACCGGCGGATGCTTGCCCTCGAACCGGTCGAGCCCCTCGAGCTCGCCGTCGGGATCGTGCTTGAGGATCAGGCTCGCGCCGTAGGGGATCTCGATGGCGTAGTCGTTGCGCTTCTCGGCCGCGTTCGGCACGGCGAACAGCAGCAGCGGGACCGCGCGCCCGGTGTTCCAGATCGCCTCCACCGCGGCGATCTTCGCCGGCTGGTGCTCGAGGGTGTTGAGCCCGTGCGCGTCCCCGACCCAGATCTGCACCGGCGCCAGCACCGCCGCGATCGCCACGCCGGCCCGCAGCATGTGCCGCGCCGGCTCGTGCTCGCGATTGCGCAGCAGCTGGAACGCGGAGATGCCGGCGATGACGAACGCGGCGGTGAGGCCGGAGGCGAGCAGCATGTGCGCGAGACGATACGGCAGGCTGGGATTGAAGATCACGGCCCACCAGTCCTCCACGTGCAGGATGCCGTCGACGACGGTGAATCCCTGCGGCGTCTGCATCCAGGAATTGAGCGCCAGGATCCAGAACGCGGACAGCGAGGTGCCGAAGGCGACGAAGAAGGTGCCGGTCAGGTGCAGCCAGTTCGGCACCCGCTCGCGGCCGTACAGCATCACGCCGAGGAACGTCGCCTCGAGGAAGAACGCGGTGAGCACCTCGTAGGCGAGCAGCGGCCCGGCGACGTTGCCGGCCTTGTTCATGAAGCCGGGCCAGTTGGTGCCGAACTGGAAGCTCATCACCATGCCGGTGACCACCCCCACCGCGAACGTCAGCGCGAAGATCTTGATCCAGAGGTAGTACGACTTGCGCAGCTCGTCGGCGCGGCCGCCCGCGGCGGTGATCCGCAGCCGCAGGTAGAACAGCACCCAGCCGAGCCCGATGGTGATCGACGGGAAGAGGATGTGGAAGCCGATGTTCAGCCCGAACTGGCTGCGGGCGAGCAGGAGCGGATCATCGAACATGGGGTGCCTGGGTCAGGTTCGCGATCGGGGCGGGGCCGAAGCCGGATTCTACCGCCTTCCCCTGATCCGCATTCAAGGCAGGCGGCCCATCCTGTCCATCGGACTGGACCGGTCCGCAGGCGGCGAGGCCGGATCCGAGCCTGCGCGACGGCTTCGCGGCGGCGTCACCCAGCGCCTCCGGGCGAGGGGAAAGGCAGCCCTGGGCCCCGGCGTCCGCGCCGCTCAGATCGCGGCGCCATCGAGCTCCGCGCGCAACGGAAGATGGTCCGACGCCCGGCGCGCGAGCGGGCTCGCGTGCACGCGGACCTCGCGCAGCCTGCCGCGCGGCTCGACCCAGATCCGGTCGAGCGCGAACACCGGGCAGCACGCAGGGAACGTCGCCGGCTGCGGGCTGCGGCCGAAGTGCCGCCGCAGCCAGCGCAGCGGCCGGCCCCACAGGAACCACTCGTTCAGGTCCCCCATCAGGACCAGCGGCAGCGCGCTGCGGTCGCCGATGAGCGCGAGCAGCCGCCGCATCTGCGTCCGGCGCTCGCCGGGACGCAGGCCCAGGTGGGTGGCGACGATGCGCGGCGCCGCGTCCCCGGCGTCGATGCGCAGGTCGAGCGCCCCGCGCGGCTCGCTCCCAGGCACGCTCAGATCAATGCGGCCGACGTCGCGCAGCGGCAGACGCGTGAGCACGGCGTTGCCGTAGTGCCCGTCGTCGCGCATCAGCGTCGCGCCGGCGATCGCCTCGTAGCCCAGGCTCTCGCCCAGTCGGGCCAGCAGGTGCCTCGCGTCGCCGGGATCCCAGCGAGAGTTCCTGCAGCGCGATCACGTCCGCGTCGAGCTCGCGCAGCACCGCGAGCGTGCGCATGGGGTCGAAGCGCGCGTCGCGCCCGACGCAGCCGTGGACGTTGTACGTGGCCACCGTCAGGCGCATGCGATGGCCCCCGCCGTCATCCGCGGCCCGCCGTCACGCCGGCGCGAACGGCGGCGCTGCCAGCGGTCGATGCCGAGCGCGGCCGCTCCCGCGGCGACCACGATCAGGACCAGGAGCGCGATGGTTCCCGGCGAGGGATCCTGCAGCGCCGCGGCCAGACGGTCGGCGAACACGGCCACCGCGACGATGCCGGGGGCCATGCCCAGCGCGGTGCCGATCAGGAAATCGCGCATCCGCAGGTGCGACGCGCCGGCCACGAGATTGACCACGGTGAACGGCGCCACCGGCAGCATGCGCAGCACCATCACCGCGAGCACGCCGCCTTCGCCGAGGCGCCGGCTCAGCGCGTTGAGGCGTCGGCCGGCGACGCGGCGCACCGCGCGCCGGCCGAGCGCCTTGCCGATGGCGAAGGTGACGCCGGCGCCGAGCACCGATCCGCTCAGCGCATAGACGACCGTCATCCAGGGGTCGAAAACGATCGCCGTGGCGACCACGAGCAGGCTGATCGGCATGACCGTCAGCGCGGCAGCGACGTAGATGCCGAGCATCCAGACCGGCGTCCAGCGCGATCGCTCGATCGCGCCGGCAAGCTGCGCGCAGCGTGTCGGGATCGAGTCCATTCGGCCAGCGGGCCCCAGCGCCAGGCTGCCGCCAGCGCCGTCGCGACCACCAGCGCGAGCGCGAGGCCCAGGACGTGCCGTCGTGCCCGAGGACGATCGTCCTCGGGCACGACGCTCTCGACCAACCGGACCGGGTCGACCGGCTGTTCCGGGTCGATGGTCGCGGCGTCCGGCACCAGGGCATCGAGCTGCGGATCGAGCACCGGTTCGAGCGGCCGCAGCGTGCGGCTGTTGCCCTGCAGCGCTTCGATCGCCGCGATGAGCGAGCCGTGGTCCTCGACCGCCCGCGCGACCATAGGCGGCTCGACGCCGAGGTGCTCGCCGAGCAGGCGGTCGCGAATCCCGGCGATGGCCGCGGCCTGCGCCGGGTCCTGCGCCACGATCGCGAGATCGCATTCGGTGTCCACTCCCATCGACCGGTTGTTGAGGTTGGCCGAACCGACCCGCAGCAGCCAGTCGTCGACGATCATCAGCTTGCTGTGCAGGTCGATGCACCGCTCGCCCAGGCCGGCCTGCTCCGGGCAGTACACGCGCAGCCGTCCGTGCCGGTCCCTGGGCCCGAGACGCTTGATCAGGCGCGCGCGCAGCAGCTCCATCGTCGCCTGCTCGAGCCAGCCGCCGCCGCGGCGGCGGGTGACGATCACGATCTCGGGGCCTTCGGCCTCCTGCAGCCGCTGCTCGATCGCACGCTCGATGGCCGACGCGGTGAAATACTGGTTCTCGATGTAGATCCAGCGCTGCGCCGCCCGGATGCCGTCGAGGTACAGGCGCAGGATCTCCTGCGTCGCGGCGGTCCCGTCGTAGGCGGGCTCCGTGCGCACGATGCCGACCTCGACGGCGTCGAAATCCGGCACCACCGCCGCCGGCCACAGCCGGCGTGCCGACGGCTTGCCGGCGGGATGCGGCTCGCGACCGGTGGCGCGCCGCCAGCGCGCCCGGGCGAGCTCGCCCAGCGCCGCGGCGGCGTCGCCCTCCACCATCAGCTGCGTGTCGTGGAACGGCGCGTAGGGCTCGCCGTCCGGCGCGCGCCGGCGCGGATCGTCGGGCACGTGCTCCGGGGTGTCCCAGCGGCCGCGGGTGAGATCGATCCCGCCGACGAACGCCAGCGCATCGTCCACGACGACGAGCTTCTGGTGATGCGAGCCGCCCGGCGGATGGCGGTCGTCGAGATGGAAGTGCAGCCGCCCGTGCGCGCGCCAGCGGCGGTTGTACAGCGGCAGGATCTCCCGGTCGAGCGCGTACAGCAGCGCGAAATCCCACTCCAGGATGTAGACGTGGAGCTCGCGGTTGCGCGCGACCAGCGCATCGAGAAATTCGCCCAGCGCCCGGGGCAGGCCGTCGTCCTCCGCGCCGCGCGCGAGCACCGTACGGCTGTCGATGTCCCAGCCGACGATGAAGATCGAATGCTTCGCCCGCGCGGCCACCTGCCGCAGCGCCGAGAAATACGCTTCGCCGTCGACGAGCAGCGCCGCCCGGTCGGCGCGCGCGACCTGCCAGCAATTCCGTCCGGGCTGGAGAAACCCCTCTCGGCGGTCGCGATCGCCCGCGCGTGTCGTCATGGTGCACCTCGTCACGGCCGGCGCCGCCGGCGGGCGCGGCCGGGTCCGCCGACCGCGCGCCCCGGGCGCGGGCTCGCGCGAGGGCGCCGGGCACCGCCGCTCAGCGCGCCGCGGACCGCACCACCGCCGGCGTCGTTGCCGCACGCCGGCGCTGGACGAACATGATCAGCGCCAGCAGCGCCAGCGCCGGCAGGAACAGCCACTCCTTGGCCGGCCGCGGCCGCTCGATCTCGATCCCGGTGACCATGAAGCCCTGCTCGAACCCGGCCTTGTCGGCGGGGCTGTTGAGCGCCGACCGACATCACCTGCGTCCCGGTGGGCAGCGACATCACGCGCAGGCCGGACGGCGGCGATCCTCTTCGCGCCGTCGCCCTCTTCGCCGAGGCGCAGCAGCACCGTCTTGCTGACGTCCTTCCCCTCCAGCGTCGTGCCCTCGATGCGCACGCGCAGCCCGGCGCTCGACGGCGGGGCCGATTCGGCCTGCGCGATCAGCGTCTGTGCCGGCAGGACGTCGTAGCGCGGCAGCGCCATGTCGAGCCAGAAGCCGGGCCGCAGCAGCGTGAACGTGACGATCAGCAGCAGCACCGACTCGTACCAGCGGCTGCGGGTCAGGAACCAGCCCTGCGTGCCGGCGGCGAAGGCGAGCATGGCGACGATCGCCGCCGTGACGACCAGCAGGAGCTGCCACCAGGTGTCGACGCCGATCATCAGCAGCTGCGGATTGAAGATGAACATGAACGGCAGGATCGCGGTGCGGCTGCTGTACCAGAACGCGGTGGCGCCGGTGCGGATCGGATCGGCGCGCGAGATCGCCGACGCGGCGAACGACGGCGAGCCCCACCGGCGGGGTCACGTCGGCCATCAGCCCGAAATAGAACACGAACATGTGCACGGCGACCAGCGGCACGACCAGGCCGGACTGCGCGCCGAGTTCGACGACCACCGGCGCCATCAGCGTCGACACGACGATGTAGCTCGCCGTCGTCGGCATGCCCATGCCCAGCACCAGGCAGATGAACGCGACCAGCACCAGCATCGCGATGATGTTGCCGGCCGGAGACCGTCTCGACGAACTCGGTCATGACGAGGCCGAGCCCGGTGACCGACACGGTGCCCACGACGATGCCGGCAGCGGCGGTCGCGAGCGCGATGCCGATCATGTTGCGCGCGCCGCGCTCGAGGCCGTCGACCAGGTCGTCGAAGCCGGCGCGGAAGACCGCGAACGGCAGCGGGCTGGCGGCGGAAGAACGCGAGCAGCGGCTTCTGGGTGAGCAGGATCACGATCAGCAGCACCGTCGCGTAGAACGCGGACAGCCCCGGCGAGAGCTCCTCGACCAGCAGCGCCCAGACCAGCACCACGATCGGCAGCAGGTAGTGCAGGCCGGCGAGCAGCGTCTCCTTCAGCGGCGGCAGCTCGAGCACCGGCGCGTTCGGGTCGTCGATGGTCGAGGTCGGGCTCCTTCGCGACCTGGCGCACGATCAGCACGTAGGCGACGCGCGAGCCCCGCGAGGATCACCCACATCGCGGCGTCGCCGAGCAGCGGCTGCAGCCAGCCCAGCGCGTAGTAGACGACGTTGGCGACGATGACGATGCCGGCGATCGTCATCAGCCACGCCGGCGAGGCGCCGCCACGGCGAGTACGCTGCCGCTCGTCGGGATGCCGGCGATGCCCGCCTTGCAGGCCTCGAGGTGGACGATGTAGAACAGCGCGACGTAGGAGATGATCGCCGGCAGGAACGCGTTCTTGACGATCTCGGAATACGGGACGCCGACGTACTCGGCCATCAGGAACGCGGCCGCGCCCATCACCGGCGGCATGATCTGGCCGTCGACGCCGGCGGCGACCTCGATCGCGCCGGCCTTCTCGGGCGCGATAGCCGACCCGCTTCATCAGCGGGATCGTGAACGTGCCGCAGGTGACGACGTTGGCGACCGACGAGCCGGAGATCGTGCCCATCAGCCCCGACGACACGACGGCGGCCTTGGCCGGCCCGCCGCGCATGTGGCCGAGCAGCGCGAACGCGACCTTGATGAAGTAGTTGCCCGCGCCGGCCTTCTCGAGCAGCGAGCCGAACAGCACGAACAGGAAGATGTAGCTCGCCGACACGCCCAGCGCGACGCCGAACACGCCCTCGGTCGTCAGCCAGTAATGCGACACCGCCTTGGACAGCGAGACGCCCTTGTGCGCGACCACGTCGGGCATGTAGCGGCCCGGCGAAGGCGTAGCTCGAGCATCAGGATGGCGATGATCGCCAGCGGCGGCCCCAGCACGCGCCGCGTGGCCTCGAGCAGCAGCAGCATGCCGACGACGGCGGACGACGATGTCCATCGTCGTCGGCTGGCCCGGGCGGGTCGAGATCTCGCGGTAGAAGAGGAACAGATAGGCGCCGCAGAACGCGGCGACCGCGGCGAGCACCCAGTCCTGCAGCGGGATGGGTCTTGCGCGGCGAGCGCTTGCCGAACGGGAAAGGCGAGGATAGGCGAGGAACAGGCCGAAGCCGAGATGCAGCGAGCGCATCTCGGTCGAGTTGAGCACGAAGACGTTGAACGTGAACGGCAGCGGCGACGCGTACCACAGCTGCAGCAGCGACCACGCGAGGCACGTCCACGCGACGACGCGCGCCGCCGCCCCGGAGGGCGTGCGCCCTCCGAGGTCGGTCTCCTGGACCAGCGACGCGACGTCGACGTCGCGGCTCACTTCATCCAGCCCTTCTCCTTGTAGTAGCGACCGCGCCCTCATGGAGCGGCGCCGACAGGCCGTCCTTGATCATGTGCGCTCGGGTCGAGGTGCGCGAACGCCGGGTGCAGCTTCTTGAACTCGTCGAGGTTCTCGAACACCGCCTTGGTGATCGATGTAGACGGCGTCCGCCGAAACCTTGGTCGAAGTCACCACCGTCGCCAGCACGCCGTAGGTCGGCGTCGGCTTCGGGTTGTTGGCGTAGATGCCGCCGGGGATCGTGACCTTGGCGTAGTACGGGTGCTTCTTCACCAGCGCGTCGACGCGGGCTCGTCGAGCGGCACCAGCTGGGCGCCGCAGGTCGTCGTCGGGTCCTGGATGTTGGCCGACGGATGGCCCACGCCGTAGAAGAAGCGCGTCGATCTTGTTGTCGCACAGCGCCGGGCCGTGCTCGTCGGCCTTGAGCTCGGAGGCGAGCGCGAAGTCGGACATCTTCATGCCCTCGGCGTCCAGCAGCTCGTCCATCGCCGAGCGCGTGCCCGAGCCCGGGATTGCCGACGTTGACGCGCTTGCCCTTGAGGTCGGTGAACTGCTGATGCTGGCCTCCTTGCGGGCGACCAGCGTGAACGGCTCGGGATGCACCGAGAACACCGCGCGCAGGTTCTTGTCCGGCTCCTTGAACGCCCGGCGCCGTTGTAGGCCTGGTACTGCACGTCGGACTGCGCCATGCCGAAGTCGAGCTCGCCGGCCTTGATCGCGTTGACGTTGTAGACCGAGCCGCCGGTCGACTCGACCGAGCAGCGGATGCCGGTCTTGGCGCGGTCCTTGTTGACGAGGCGGCAGATCGCGCCGCCGACCGCGTAGTAGACGCCGGTGACGCCGCCGGTGCCGATGGTGACGAACTTCTGCTGCGCCGCGGCCGGCAGGCTCGCCGTGCCGGCGGCCAGTGCCATCGCGGCAGTGGCCGCGGCGAGCAGGGATGTCTTCTTCATCGTGTTACCTCCTTTTCGGTTTGAACGACGGTGGTACGTGCTGCGGAACCTGCGCCTGCAATTGCCGCGTCGATCGCCTCGCGCGAGGCGGTCGACGATGGTGTCGAGGTGCTCGTCCTCGACGATGAAGGGCGGCGCGAGCAGGATGTGGTCGCCGAGGCGCCCGTCGACGGTCCCGCCCATCGGGTAGACCATCAGCCCGCGCGCCATGCCCTCGCGCTTGACGGCGGCGTGGACCGCGCCGGCGGGGTCGAACGGCGTCCTGGTCGCCCGGTCGGCGACCAGCTCGATGCCCCAGAACAGGCCCCGCCCGCGGATGTCGCCGACGTGCGGGTGCGCGCCGAAGCGCTGGCGCAGGCGCGCCGCCAGCGCCTGCCCGCGCTCGCGCACGCGGGCGAGCAGGCCGTCGCGCTCGATCACGTTCTGGACGGCGAGCGCCGCCGCGCAGGCGACCGGGTGGCCGAGGTAGGTGTGGCCGTGCTGGAAGAAGCCGCTGCCCTGCGACATCGCATCGACGATCCGCTTCTGCGCGAGCACCGCGCCGATCGGCTGGTAGCCGCCGCCCAGCCCCTTGGCGATGGTCATCAGGTCGGGCGCGACGCCGTCCTGCTCGCACGCATGCAGCGTGCCCGTGCGCCCCATCCCGCACATCACCTCGTCGAGGATCAGCAGCACGCCGTGGCGGTCGCAGACCTCGCGCACCGCCGTGAAGTAGCCGGGCACCGGCACCAGCACGCCGGCGGTCGCCCCGCCGACGGTCTCGGCGACGAACGCGATCACGCGCTCGGGGCCGGCGGCGCGGATCGTCGCGTCGAGCTCGGCGGCGAGCCGCAGGCCGTAGGCCTCCGGCGTCTCGTCGGGCGCGCTGGTCGCGGTACGGATAGCACGGCGCGACGTGCGCGACGTCGATCAGCAGCGGGCCGAACTGCGCCCGCCGCCAGGCATTGCCGCCGACGGCCAGCGCGCCGAGCGTGTTGCCGTGGTAGCTCTGCCGGCGGGCGACGAACAGGCTGCGCTGCGGCTGCCCGATCTCGACGAAATACTGCCGCGCCATCTTCAGCGCCGCCTCGACCGCCTCCGAGCCGCCGCTCACGAGGTAGACGTGGCTCATGCCCGCGGGCGCGGTGCGGATCAGGCGATCGGCGAGCGCCTCGGCCGGCTCGCTGGTGAAGAAGCTGGTGTGCGCGTAGGCGAGCCGGTCGATCTGCGCGTGCATCGCCGCCAGCACGTCGGGATGGCCGTGGCCGAGGCAGGAGACCGCCGCGCCGCCGCAGGCGTCGAGATAGGCCTTGCCCGACGCGTCGGTGACGTACACGCCCCGCGCACCGTCGGCGACCGGCGGCGTGCGATGCAGACTGCGGTGCAGGACGTGCGTCATCGGGGTCGGTGGAGCACCACGCTGACCGTCCCCACCGCGATCGGCAGGATCAGCGTGGCGTGGAGGCCATTCTCTCACTTTTCCGGACACCCCGCGATCCGCGCGCCGACGGCGCCCGCCGCGTCACAGCCGGCGGCCCGTGCCGCGGTCGAAGGCGCGGACCCGCTCGGGGCGGATCTCGAGCCAGGCGTGTGCACCGGTCGCGACTGCGACGTCGGGCGCCGCCCGCCCCTTGATGCGCTGTCCGTTCCAGGCGCACAGCACCCAGCAATCGCTGCCCGTCGGCTCGACCAGCAGCACCTCGGCCGCGACCGCGCCTTCCCGCGGCGCAGCATGCACGCTCACGTCGGCGGGCCGGATGCCGATCCGCGCCGCGGACGCGTCGTGTCCCGCGAGCGCCCGACGCACGGCGGCGTGCGCGCCGATGCCCGCCGCGTCGAGCACGTTGATCGGCGGGCTGCCGACGAACTGCGCGACGAACAGGTTCGCCGGATCGTCGTGGATCGTCTGCGGCCGGCCGCACTGCTGGAGGCGACCGTCCGAGAGCACGGCGATGCGGTCGGAGAGCACCATCGCCTCCTCCTGGTCGTGCGTGACGTAGACGGTCGTGATCCGGTGCAGCGCGTGCAGGCGCGCGAGCTCCTCGCGCATCTCGAGGCGCAGCCGCGCGTCGAGATTGGACAGCGGCTCGTCCATCAGGAACACGCCGGGCCGGCGGACCAGCGCGCGCGCCAGCGCCACGCGCTGCCGCTGGCCGCCGGAGAGCGCCCGCGGCTTGCGCTCCAGCAGCGCGGAGAGCCCCAGCGTGCCCGCGACGCGCTCGACCTCCGCCGCGATCTCGCGCGCCGCCGTGCGCCGCACGCGCAGCGGGAACGCGATGTTCTCGCGCACCGACAGGTGCGGATACAGCGCGTAGCTCTGGAACACCATCGCCACGTCGCGCTCGCCGGGTGCCAGCGCGTCGACGCGGCGCCCGCCGAACCAGATCGCGCCGGCGCTGGGCGCCTCGACGCCGGCGACGAGGTTGAGCAGCGTCGACTTGCCGCAGCCGCTCGGGCCCAGGAAGGTGAAGAACTCGCCGTCGTCGATCACGAGGTCGAGCGGCGCGAGCACCTGCTGCGCGTCGTAGCGCTTGGCGATGCCTTCGAAACGGATGCCGGCCATCGCGATTCAGCCCTTGACCGCGCCGGCGGTGAGGCCGTCGACGAGGCGCCGCTGGAAGGCGAACGCCAGCGCCACGACCGGCAGCGTGACCACCACCGACGCGGCGGCGATCTCCCCGTAAGGGATCTCGTGCAGCCCCGGGAAAAGCGCGATGCCGACCGGGACCGTGCGCGCCGCCTCGGTCGCCGTGAACGCGAGCGCGAACATGAACTCGTTCCACGAGAACACGAACACCACCAGGCCGGCGGCGACCAGCCCCGGGGCGGCCAGCGGCAGCACCACCCGCCACAGCGCGCCGAACGCGGTGCAGCCGTCCACGCGCGCCGCGACGTAGACCTCGCGCGGCAGCGCGTCGAAGAAGTTCGCCAGCAGCCAGACGGCGAGCGGGAGGCAGAACGTCGTGTAGGTGACGACGAGCGCGAGCAGCGTGTCGCGCAGGCCGAGGCCGGAGAGCAGCAGGAACAGCGGGCTGACCGTGGCGATCGGCGGGAACATCGACACCGCGACGGCGACCGTGAGGATCAGGCTCCGGTGCCGGATGCGCAGGATCGACAGGGCGAACGCGGCGGCAGCGCCGGCGCCGAGTGCGAGCAGCGTCGTGCCCGCCGCGACGACGGCGCTGTTGGCCATCAGGCGCAGGAAGCTCGCCGTCGCTCAGCACCGCCGCGTAGTGCTCGAGGCTGACGCGGCTCGGCAGCAGCGGCGGCAGGGTGAGGATCTCGGCGGCGGGCTTCACCGACGTCACCACCTGCCACAGGAACGGCGCGAGGCACCACGCCGCCACCGCCGCGAGGCCCAGCCCGCGCAGCGCGGCGCTCACGTTCCCGCCCCGCGCAGCAGCCGCGCGTAGACCAGCGTGACGGTCCCCGCGACGAGGAAGGCGGTCACCGCGAGTGCGGACCCGTAGCCGAACTCGAGCCCCTGGAACAACGCCTTGTAGGCGTAGATCGACAGCGTCTCGGTGCTGTCGGCCGGTCCGCCGCCGGTGAGCACGTAGACGATGTCGAACACGCGGAAGGCGTCGATGGTGCGGAACACCAGCGCGACCAGCAGCACCGGCGCCAGCAGCGGCAGCGTGATCGACCACAGCACCCGGGCGCGGCCGGCGCCGTCGACCGCCGCGGCGCGGTACAGGTCGCGCGGGATCGCCTGCAGTCCCGCGATCAGCAGCAGCGCGACGAACGGCGTGGACTTCCACACGTCGGTCAGGATCGCCGCGTGCATCGCCCAGCCGGGGCTGCCCAGCCAGTTGACGTGCGTCCCGAGGAGGGCGTTGAGCACGCCGATCTCGCCGTCGTACATCCATTCCCACATCCGCGCGGAGACCGCTGCGGGCACCGCCCAGGGCACGAGGATGATCGCGTACAGCAGCGCCCGACCGCGAAACGGCCGCTGCATCAGCAGCGCGATGGCCAGCCCGAGCACGAGCTCCAGCGCCACGGACACCCCGGTGAAGTACGCGGTGTTGGCCAGCGCGTTCCAGAAGCGCTCGTCGGCGACGAGGCGGAAGTAGTTGCCCAGCCCGATGAAACGCGCCGGGCCGTCGAGCGGCGACCGGCGCTCGAGGCTCAGCCACACCGCATAGCCGAGCGGGAAGAACGTGACGCCCGCCAGCAGCAACGCCGCGGGCGCGAGGAACCAGCCGGGCCGGTCAGCCGCGCGCGCGGTGCTCATCGGCGAGCATCCCCTCGAGCCGGCGCTGCCCGTCGGCCAGCGCCGCCGGGGCCGTCTTCACCCCGGCGATCGCGGCGCTGAATTCGCTCTGCAGCACCTGCGAGACCCGGACGTAGCGCGGCGTGACCGGCCGCGGTCGCGCCGACGCGAATACCTGCTCCAGCAGCCCGAGGAACGGCTGCCGTGCCAGCAGTTCGGCATCCGCGTAGAGCGCGACGCGCGAGGGCTGGAAGCCGTAGGCCTGCGCCAGGCGCTTCTGCACGTCGTGCGAGGTCAGGTAGCGCACCAGCTCCGCGGCCGGCGCCGGATGCCGCGACCGGGCGTTGACGGCGAGCTGCCAGCCGCCGAGTGTCGCCGCCGAGCTGCCGCCGGCGAAGTGCGGCAGCGTCGCCACGCCGACCCGGCCGTGCACGCGCGAGCCCGGGTCCTCGAACAGCCGCCACGCGTAGGGCCAGTTGCGCATGAACACCGCCCGGCCCTGCCCGAACACCTGCCGCGTCGGCTCCTCGGTGGCGGTGGTCACCGAAGCGGGGGTGACGTGATAGCGGTGGACGAGGTCGGCCATGAACGCGAGCGCCTCCCGGTTGGGCGCGCTGTCCAGCACGACGCGAGCGCCGTCGAGCACGCTGCCGCCGTTGCTGTGGAGAAACTCGAGCACGTTGCACACCAGCCCCTCGTACTGCTTGCCCTGCCAGACGTAGCCCTCGACGCCCGGCGCGCGCGCCATGACCGCCTGCGCGCCGCGCACGAGCTCCGGCCACGTCCGCGGCGGCGCGAGCCCCGAGGCTTCGAGGAGGTCCTGCCGATAGTAGAGCAGTCCGGCGTCGATGAACCAGGGGATCGCCCAGAGGCGCTCGCCGACCGTCACCGCCCGCATCGGGCCGGCGAAGAATCCGCCGCGCGCCTGCGGCGGCAACAGCGCCGAGACGTCGTGCAGCCAGCCCGCCTGCGCGAAGCCCGCTACCCAGATCACGTCGACGGCGAAGACGTCGAACGCGGACGAACCCGCCTGCAGGTTGATCGCGTAGAACTGGTGCTGCTCGTCGCTCGACGACGGCAGCGTTTCCTCGCGCACGGCGAGGCCCGGGTGGGCCCGCTCGAAGTCGTCGAGCAGCGCGCGGAACTCGGCAGGCTCGCCGAAGAGCTTCGAGTGCTTGAACACGAGCTCGACGCGATCGCGGCCCGGAGCCGCGCGCGGGCCGCACGCGGCGAGCGGCGCGGACAGTGCGCCGAGCAGCAGCCGGCGCCGCTCGCGTTGGGGGCCGTGGGTGCCCATGCCGGCCATGTTCGCCGCTCCCGCGCGTCGATGCAACCTCGGCCGGCGCCGCGACGCCGGCGCGACGCTGGCCGCGAAGCGCGTTGCGCGCTACGATTGCGGCGCCCGCCCCTCCTCCGTCCCCCAATCTCATGGCGCACAACCCACTGGCCTGGATCGGTCTCGCCGGCGTCGACCCGGACGACAACCCGCGCGCGCTGTACTGGCAGGCGCGGCTGCACAAGGTCATGATCGCGATCGCGCTGCTGGCGGTGCCGGCCTACGTGTTCGAATCGATCGACGCCGGGCCGCTGCTGAACCGGGTCGTGATCGTCATCGACGTCGTGCTCTTCGGCGCATTCCTCGCCGAGCTGGTCTGGATGTCGTCGATCTCCAGCCACCCGGCACGCTACCTCTTCGAGAACTGGCTCAACCTGGTGATTCTCCTGGGCGCGCTGGCGAGCGTGCTGGGTGCGGCGACCGAATGGATCGCGCTGGTGCGGGTGCTGCGCGTCGCGATCGCCGGGCTGGTGATGGTGCGCACCGTCACCGGCTTCGGCTTCCTGTTCACGCGGCGCGGCGCGCCGATCCTGGTCGGCGCCGCGTTCCTCGTCCTGCTCGCCTCCGGCGGCATCCTCTACTGGCTCGAGCCGACCATCCCGTCATACTGGGACGGCCTGTGGCTCGCGTTCGTCACCGGCATGACCATCGGCTACGGCGACCTGGTGCCGACGGTGGGGTCGTCGCGTATCGTCGCCGCCGGCGTCGGGCTGATCGGTGTCGCGCTGGTGGCGCTGTTCACCGCCAGCATCGTCTCCCATTTCGTCGGCGGCGAGGAGGCGCGGTTGCGGCGCGAACTGCAGGAGGACATGGCGCGGCTGCGCGACGAGCTCGCGCGGCTGTTCGACAGCGAGGAGATCCGCTTTCGCGAGAACCTCCATCGCGACGTCGTCCACCTGCGCCGCGAGATCGGCGAGCTGGTGCACGCCGAGGAGCTGCTGTTCCGCCGGCAGTTCCAGCACGAGATCGCGCTGCTGCGCGAAGACGTCGCCGCGCTCGCCGCGAAGCTCGCGCAGCACGACGCGCGCGGCACCGCGGTGCCGCCGCCGGCCGACGAGAGCTGACCCCGACGGCGCGACGGCGCAGCGCGGGTTACGCGGGCTTGACGCCCAGCTTCAGCAGGATCTTCTCCAGCGGGCAGAAGCCCGTGAATCCGCTCTGGAACAGGTTCGCGCCGACGAACAGCGTGAACCACAGCCAGTTGTGGCTGACGTACACGGGGCTCCCCGGCACGCCGAGCGCCAGCGAGAGCATGACGAAGGCCCCGGCGAAGATATGGATCATCTGGTTCGTATTCATATAGGTGACTCCTTCAGGGTGACAACGGACGGATGAGAGGGTCGGAGGAAACGGGCGCCGGCGCCCGGCGTCAGCGGCGTGCCGCGCGCTTGCGCGCCGCGGCTCCGGCCGCGGGTGCCGCAGCGAGGAACGCGTCCTTCATCGCGACCTGCCGCTCGAGGCGCCGGCCGACCTGGACGCAGACGAGATCGCACAGCCGGTAGATGCGCGGATCGACGATCCGGTAGAACGCGCTGGTGCCGCGCAGGCGCTTCGCGATCAGCCCCTGCTGCGCCAGCAGCGCGAGGTGCTTCGAGACGTTGGCCTGGCTGCACCCGAATTCGGCGGTCAGGTCCCCGACGTTGCGCTCGCCGCCGCGCAGGGCGTTCAGTATCTTGAGCCGCATCGGCACCGCGAACGCGCCGAAGAACTCGGCGACCTCCGCGATGGCGCGGTCGTCCAGCCGTTCCATCATCGAACACCTCTTGCGGTTGGCGCCGCCCATCGGGGGAAGCATCCGGCGGCTTGCTTTCATCGCTTTATGGCTATATAATAGCACACGATTCAATAATTGCCCAGCGCCGGCTTCACCCGCCGGGCCGCCAACCCCGATCGTGGACTCCCGATGAACCGCTCAATCCTGTTCGCCGTCGCCGCCCTCCTCGCCACCCTGCTCCCCGACGCGCTGGGGGAAACCCTGCGGACCGCGCCGGTCGCGGCGGTCAGCGGCGAGCGCGCCTACGTCGCCCAAGCCGTCGTCGAGGCGGTGCGCCTGTCGACGATCGCCTCGCAGGTCCCGGCGCGCATCGTCGAGCTTCGGGTGCGTGCCGGCGACCGGGTCGCGGCAGGCCAGGTCCTGGTCCGGCTCGATCCGCGCGCGGCGGCCGACCAGGTCGTCGCCAGCCAGGCGCAGGTCGCCGCGGCGCAGGCGCAGCTCGACGCGGCACGCAAGGACTACGAGCGCAACCAGCGGCTGTTCGGCAAGCACTACATCAGCCAGGCGGCGATGGACCAGGCCGAGTCCCAGTTCAAGGCGGCGCAGGCGCAGTCGCGGGCGATGATCGCGCAGGCGGGCGTGGCCACGACGCAGTCGTCGTTCACGACGCTCACCGCGCCGTATGCGGGCATCGTGGCCGGCGTGAGTGTGGAGCGCGGCGACATGGCATCGCCGGGGATGCCGCTGCTCACGCTCTACGACCCCGCCGAGCTGCGCGTGGTCGCGACGGTTCCCGAGACCTACGTGGCGCAGTTCGCCGCCGGGGCGGCGGTGCGCATCGAGCTCTCGGGCGCCGACGGCCGGCCGCGCGCCATCGACGCCGCGGCGAGCGTGCTGCTGCCGACCGCCGATCCGTCGACCCACACGCGGCAGGTCCGCCTTGCGCTGCCCCGGGATGCGCAGGGACTCGCCCCCGGCATGTTCGCGCGCGCGAGCTTCCCGCTGACGACGACGGGTCCCGGACGGCTGACCATCCCGCCGGCGGCCGTCGTGCGCCGCCCCGAGTTCAATGCCGTGTACGTGGTGGGCGCCGGCGGCCGTCCGCAGCTGCGCCAGGTCCGTCTCGGCCGCGAGACGCCCGCCGGCGTCGAGGTGCTGGCCGGGCTCCAGGCAGGCGAGACGATCGCGCTGGATCCCGTCGCCGCCGCGAGGCAATGACGATGGCCCCGCCGACCGAAGCGCAGCACGGCATCTCCGGGCGGATCGCGCGCCACTTCCAGTCGGCGCGCATCACGCCGCTGCTGGCGCTGGTCGCGCTGCTGCTCGGCGTCTTCGCCGTCATCGTCACCCCGCGGGAGGAGGAGCCGCAGATCAACGTCACGATGGCCAACGTGCTGATCGCCTTCCCCGGGGCGTCGGCCGGGGACGTCGAGCAGATGGTCGCCGCGCCGGCCGAGCAGGTGATCAGCCAGATCGCCGACGTCGAGCACGTGACGTCGGTGTCGCGCCCGGGCATGGCGGTGATCACCGTGCAGTACAAGGTCGGCGTGCCGCGCATCGACGCGCTGGTGCGCCTGTACGACACGATCATGTCCAACCAGGACTGGCTGCCGCGCAACCTGGGAACCCTGCCGCCGCTGATCAAGCCGAAGGGCATCGACGACGTCCCGATCGTGACGCTGGCGCTGTACTCGAAGGATCCCGCCACCGGCCCGGCCGACCTGGAGCGCATCGCGCACGCGATCGAGATCGACCTCAAGCGCGTCCCCGGCACCCGCGAGGTGGCGACCATCGGCGGTCCGCGCCGGGCGATCAACGTGCGCCTCGATCCGGCGCGGATGAACGCCAGCGGCGTGACGCTGACCGAGCTGCGCGGCGCGCTCGCCGCCGCCAACCAGGGCGCGGCGCTGGGCGAGATCAACGCCGACAACCAGGCGATCCTGGTCGACGGAGGCCCCTATTTCCGCGACGCGCGCGACGTCGGCTCGCTGATCGTCGCCACGCGCAACGGCGCGCCGGTGTTCCTCGAGCAGGTCGCCACCCTCGACGACGGGCCGCCCCCGCCCGAGCACTACGTCTGGTACGGCGTCCCGGGCAAGGATGCGCACGAGTACCCGGCGGTGAGCGTGAGCGTCACCAAGAAGCCCGGTCAGAACGCGGTGGCGGTCGCCGACGCGGTCATCGCGCGCTTCGACAGCCTGCGCAACACGGTCATCCCCCCAAGCGTCGAGGTCGAGGTCACCCGCAACTACGGCGCCACCGCCAACGACAAGGCGCTGAAGCTGATCGAGAAGCTCATCTTCGCCACTGCCAGCGTCGTGGTGCTGGTGCTGGTCGCGCTCGGGCGGCGCGAGGCGGTGATCGTGGGCTCGGCGGTGGTCCTGACGCTCACCGCGACGCTGTTCGCCTCGTGGGCCTGGGGCTTCACGCTCAACCGCGTGTCGCTGTTCGCACTGATCTTCTCCATCGGCATCCTGGTCGACGACGCCATCGTCGTGGTCGAGAACATCCATCGCCACCGCGCGCTGGAGCCCGACCGCCCGCTCGCCGACATCATCCCCGGGGCGGTCGACGAGGTGGGCGGACCGACGATCCTGGCCACGCTGACCGTCATCGCGGCGCTGCTGCCGATGGCGTTCGTCACCGGCCTGATGGGGCCGTACATGAGCCCGATCCCGATCAACGCCAGCATGGGCATGCTGATCTCGCTGGCCGTGGCGTTCGTCGTGACGCCGTGGATGGCGCTGATCCTGCTCTCGAAGTCCCAGGTCCATGCCGGAAACCACGGGATTGCCGGCCGCCTGGCGCCGGCGTTCAATCGCATCTTTTCGCCGTTCCTCGACGAGGCGAAGGGTGGGCGCAACCGGGTCAGGTTGTGGCTGTCGGTGCTGCTGCTGATCGGCCTGTCGGTGGCGCTGCCGGCGACCGAGCTGGTGGTGATGAAGATGCTGCCCTTCGACAACAAGTCGGAGTTCCAGGTCGTCGTCGACATGCCGGCCGGCACGTCGCTGGAGCGCACCGCGGCGGCGCTGCACGAGATGGGCGGCTACCTCGCGACGGTGCCCGAAGTCGTCAACTACCAGGCCTACGCCGGCACCTCGGCGCCGATCAACTTCAACGGCCTCGTGCGGCAGTACTACCTGCGCGCCGGAAGCGACGTCGGCGACCTCCAGGTCAACCTGACCGACAAGGCGCACCGCAGCGAGCAGAGCCACGCAATCGCCACCCGCGTGCGACCGGCGCTGACGAAGATCGGCGATCGCTACGATGCCCGGGTGAAGGTCGTCGAAGTGCCGCCTGGCCCGCCGGTGCTGGCTCCGATCGTGGCCGAGGTCTACGGGCCGGACGACGCCGGCCGGATGGCGGTGGCGAAGGCGGTCGAAGGCGTGTTCCGAAAGGAGGCGGGAGTCGTGGACACGGACACGAGCGCCATCGCCGACGCGCCGCGGTGGGTGGTCAACGTCGATCGCGCGAAGGCGGCGCTCCTGGGCGTGCGCCAGGACGAGATCATCGCCGCGCTGCGCGCCGGCGCTCGGCGGCGACGACGTCACCTATCTGCGACGACGCGTCGAAGTACCCGGCGCCGGTGCGCCTGCAGCTCCCGGTGTCCGCGCAGGGCGACCTCGAGGCGCTGCTGCAGCTCACCGTGCGCAGCGCCGCGGGCAAGGCGGTGCCCGTGCGCGAGGTCGTGAGCGTCGACCGCAGCGGCCTGCGCGAGCAGCCGCGCTACCACAAGGACCTGCTCCCCGTCGAATACGTGGTCGGCGACATGGCCGGCAAGGTCGACAGCCCGCTCTACGGGATGTTCGCGATGCGCGGCGCGATCAACGCGCTGCCGATGCCCGGCGGCGGAACCATCGGCGAGCAGTTCATCAGCCAGCCGCCGGACCCGTACCGCGGCTACAGCGTCAAGTGGGATGGCGAGTGGCAGGTGACCTACGAGACGTTCCGCGACATGGGGCTCGCCTACGCGGTCGGGCTCATCCTGATCTACCTGCTGGTCGTGGCGCAGTTCGGCTCCTACCTGGTGCCGCTGATCATCATGGCGCCGATCCCGCTGACCATCATCGGCGTCATGCCCGGCCACGCGCTGCTCCACGCGCAGTTCACCGCCACGTCGATGATCGGGATGATCGCGCTCGCGGGCATCATCGTGCGCAACTCGATCCTGCTGGTCGACTTCATCAACCTGCAGGTGAGCGAGGGCGTGCCGTTGCGCGAGGCCGTCGTCCACTCGGCCGTCGTCCGTGCCCAGCCGATCGTGCTCACCGCGCTGGCCGCGATGCTCGGCGCCTTCTTCATCCTCGACGACCCGATCTTCAACGGCCTCGCGGTGTCGCTGATCTTCGGCATCCTGGTGTCGACGCTGCTCACGCTCGTCGTCATCCCGCTCCTTTATTTCGTGGCGTACCGCCGCAAGTACGCGCCGGTCGCGGAGGACGCAGCATGAAGCAGTGGCTGTTCGGACGGCGGCGCGCGCTGCTGCTGGGCCTGGGTCTTGCCGCCGTTTCGTCCGGCGCGCTCGCGCAGGTCGACCTGATGGCGGCGTGGGACGCGGCGGCACGCAACGATTCCGGCTTCGCCGCCGCGCGGGCGGGTCTGCAGGCCGGGCAGGCCCGCGGGCGGCAGGGCCGCGCGCTGCTGCTGCCGTCGGTGACCGCCAGCGGTTCGGTCGGCTACGGCAGCGGGCGGCAGAGCAGCAGCGGCGCGCAGTTCACCGCGCCCGGCTTCGGCACGGTCGACGGCGTCGAATTCCGCACCGATCTGCACGACGCCACCGCCACCGGCTGGCGCATCACGGCGCAGCAGCCGCTCTACAACGAGGAGCTTCGCGCGAGCGCCCGCCAGCTCGCGCTGCAGTCCGACGTCGCCGAGCTGCAGTTCCGTGCCGCGCAGCAGGACCTGATGCTGCGCACGGCCAGGATCTACTTCGAGGTCCTGCTGGCCGAAGACGCGCTGGAGGAGATCCGGCGGCAGGCGGTCGCGGCCATGCGCGCACTGGACGCCGCGAAGGCGAATTTCGACGAGGGCAAGACACCGGTCACCGACCGCAACGAGGCGCAGGCGCGGCACGACGAAAGTGTCGCCCGCGAGGCGCTGGCGCGCGACGACCTGGAACTCAAGCGCGCCGCCTTCCGCGACCTGACCGGGCTGCCGGCCGACCATCTCGAGCGTATTCCGCCCGGCGCGGAGCTGCGGGCGTTCGACGCCGGAGCGCTCGAGCAGTGGCTTACCCGGGCCGGCGAGGGAAGTCCGCTGATCGGCGCGCAGGCGCTGGCCCGCGACATCGCGGCGCAGGAAGTGCGCAAGTTCGCCGCACTCGCCTCGCCGACGCTGTCGCTGGTGGCGCAGGCCGGCGGCGACCGGCTCGCCGGAGGCAGTGCGTTCGGCGGCTCGGGTGTGGTCTCGTCGACCAACGGCGTGGTGAGCCTGCAGCTCGCGATCCCCCTCTACACCGGGGGGCTGCGCGACGCGAAGGGCGAAGAGGCGCTGGCGCTCGCCGACAAGGCGCGCTTCGACACCGAGGCCGCCCGCAAGTCGGTCGTGCAGCAGACGCGCGGCGCCTGGCTGGGCACCGCCAGCGGGCTCGCCCGCATCCGGGCGCAGCAGCGGGCGCTGGAGTCCGCCGCCGCTCGCCTCGACGCGACCGAGACCGGACACGAGGTCGGCGCGCGGACCACGCTCGACCTGCTCAACGCGCAGGCGGACTACTACCGCGCGCAGCGCGAGCTGCAGCAGGTGAAGTACCAGGTGCTGCTCGACCGGCTCACGCTCGCCAAGGCGGCGGGGGAGTTGTCGGTGGCCGAGCTGCAGGCGGTCAACGCCAATCTGGTCCCGTAGCGCGGCGTTGGCCGCCCACCGCGGGCGGCCCGCGCTGCTGCACCTGCGTGCGACAGGTGCTTCTTCGCTACGTCGCCTGCGTGCGGCAGGTCCTGATTCCAAACGGCAGGTACACCGGGCACCAGCGCAGGATGCCCGTGGCCAGCGGCACGATTCCGACGAGCCCCCACCAGCGGACGTCGCCCTGCCCGAACACGGCCCACGCGAGCAGTGCCAACCCGCCGACGATCCGCAACGTGCGGTCGATACCCCCGACATTTGCTTGCATCACTACCTCCGGAAGATCCAGAATGGACTGGCACAGTATAGGCGCGCGCGGCCGGACGCTCGGTAACCTGGATCACATTGTGCAGGCCCGCCGCCTGATCCGGATCGAGCGTCACCCGGGCTACGGTCGACCCGTCTTGCGGTCGACCCGGGAAGGGCTAGCCCCCGCGCGGGCGCAGGCCGGCGAACCGGTTCTCGAGGCGCCCCATTCCCCAGGCGGCGAACAGGAGGAACGCGACGAACGCCAGGACGAACCAGCCCATGCCCAGGCCCGTCACCGCGGGCAGCGTCATCTCGCCCTGCGCGGTGGCCTCGATCCAGGTGTCGATGCCCGGCGTGAATTCCGCGTACGCGTACACGCCGGCGAGCATGCCCAGCGCGAACATCATGCCGTCCTTGCGGCCGGTGGCCATCGCCGCGATCGACGTGCCGGGGCAATGGCCGCCGATGATGAAGCCGGCGCCCAGCACCAGGCCGCCCAGCGCCTGCGCGAGGAGATTGGTCGGCTCGACATACAGTTCCTTCAGATCGAGCATGCCAATCGCCGATAGCGCGAACAACCCGGCCATCGCGGTCACGATCGCCGTGAACATGAGCTTGACCACCGCCATGTCGTAGAAGTAGAACACGGCGGTCAGCTTGCGCGCGCCTGCGAATCCGGCGCGCTCCAGACTGAAGCCGAAGCCGAGGCCCAGCAGGACGGCGATGCCGAGGCTTGCCGCGGTCGAGAACTCGATCGTCGATGAGAGGGGAAACGTCATAGCCATTCCTTCCGCACGAACCAGGCCAGCCCGTATGCCCCCGCGAACACCGCGAGCATGAATACGAGGCTGCCGACATTGAGGATGGCGCCGCCGGTGAGCGCCTGGCCGCTGGTGCAGCCTTTGGCGATCTTGGCGCCGTACGCTGCGAGGAGGCCGCCGGCGAACGCCAGCGCCAACCGGCCGCCGTCCGAGATCTGCGGGCCGCGCTCGACGCGCCAGCGCACCCGGTGCCCGGCCAGGCCGGAGACCAGCGCGCCGGCGAACAGGCCGATCATCAGGAACAGCGTCCACGACGCGAGCGGAGCGCCGTCGTTCCAGTACCGCGCGTGTACGATGTTGGCGGCGACGTGCCCGGGCGAGAACGCGCCGGCGATGCCCGCCGCCACCGACGAGAACGCACCGCTCGCCCCCAGGCCGCGGCCGGTGATCAGATAGGTCGCCAGCAGCACCAGCCCGAGCAGCACGCCCATGAGGTACGGATTCCAGTAGGGCTTGGCGGCGGCCGCCGCCTGCCGGTAGGCGGGCAACCGGCTTTCTGCTATCGAATGTGCCATATGCGATGATCCTTTCCGGATGGCCCGATGTTCACGCGGCCCGGACTCGCGGTGTCCGGTTCGCGGAGACCGCGTCCCGGACCACGCTCCGATCGGAGCCGCGCCACCCGGGCCGCGGTTCCGTCGACCCGGACGACGGAGCCAGATTTGCACCGGGGGAAACCGATGACTGTGACCTGGGTCACACAAGGCGTTGCGTCACCATGGTCATTGCGCTAGCGCAAGAAATCTCGATGAGTCGCCGCCCCACCTGCACGCTTCCCGCCCCGCGCGACACCCGCGCGCGCTCGCGCTCGCCCTCGCCCTGCTTCTCGCAGCGCTCGCCGGCGGGGCGCACGCGGCGCCGGCCGGCACGGCGCCGCTGCTCGACGGGTACGCCTCGCCGACGGCGCCCCGCGCGAGCGCCAATGCGCCCGCGCAGCGCTACTTCGCGCAGGGCATGGCGCTGGTGTGGGGGTTCAACGCGGCCGAGGCGGCCCGCTCGTTCGCGGCCGCGACGGCACTCGACCCGGGCTGCGCGCTGTGCTGGTGGGGCCTCGCGTGGTCGCTCGGGCCGAACATCAACGCCGACATGGATCCCGCGGCGGGACCGCGGGTCGGCGCCGCGCTCGCCAGCGCCCGGGCGCTGGCGAAGAAGGCCACCCGGCGCGAGCGCGCGCTGATCGCCGCGCTCTCCGCCCGCCACCCCGCCGGCGGCGATCCGGCGGCGCTCGACGAGGAGGCGTACGCCGACCGGATGCGGGCACTGGCGCGCGCCTACCCGCGCGACGCCGGCATCGCGGTGCTGGCGGCCGAGGCGGTGATGAACCTGCACCCGTACGACTGGTGGGACCGGAACGGCAAGCCTCAGCCATGGACGCCGGAAATCCGGGCGCAACTCGCGCGCGCACTGGCGCTCGCGCCACGGCACCCGGGCGCCAACCACTACTGGATCCACCTGCTGGAGGCATCGCCGCATCCGGCCGACGCGCTGCCGAGCGCAGCGCGCCTCGCCGCGCTGGTTCCCGGCTCCGGCCATCTCGTCCACATGCCGTCGCACATCTACATGCGTGTGGGCCGCTACGGCGACGCCGTGGCGGCCAACGAGCGCTCGATCGCCGTGGACGAGCGCTACGTCGCGCAGGTCGACGCGCAGGGCGCGTACCGCGTAGGCTACGTCGCGCACAACTACCATTTCCTGTGGGCGGCGGCGGCGATGCAGGGCAGCAGCGAGCTCGCGCTCGCGGCGGCGCGGGCCGCGTATCCCGCGGCCTGCGGACCGGGCCGCAGCGATCGCGGCACCGGCATCCTGCAGCACTACTACGTGCTGCCGGTCTACACACTGGTCCGCTTCGGGCGCTGGCGGGAAATCCTCGAGGAGACGCTGCCGCCGGATGTCGCCGAGCCCTATCCGCTGGCGATCTGGCATTACGCGCGCGGGACCGCCTACGCGAAGACCGGGCGCCTCAAGGAGGCCCGGCGCGAGCTCCTCGCCGTCGAGGGCCTGGCGGTGGACACCGATATCGCCAGTGTCCGGATCAAGAACATCAACGCCGCCGCCGCGCTGGTCGAGATCGCGCGCCTCACGCTGCACGCCGACATCGCGCTCGCGGAGGATCGCACCGGCGCCGCCGTCGCCGCGCTCACCGAGGCGACCGCGATCGAGGACGGTCTGAGCTACGACGAGCCGCACCTGTGGCTGGCGCCGACGCGGCACGCGCTCGGCGCGGCGCTGCTCGCCGCCGGCCGGCCCGCCGACGCCGAACGCGTCTACCGCGAGGATCTCGCCCACTACCCGGACAACGGGTGGGCGCTCGCCGGGCTGGCCACGGCGCAGCGCGCGCAGGGCGAGCCCGCCGCCGCGACCGCAACCGACGCGCGCTACAGCAAAGCCTGGCGTTCCGCCGACGTGGCGTTGACCGGGTCGCGGTTCTGACGCCGGCCTGACGATGCATGCCGACGATGAAATGAAGCCGCCGAGCGCGTCCGCGCAGGCCGCTCGCGAGGTCTTCGGCGTCGAGCACCGGGTCACGCTCCCCGAGCGGGCGCGTGCCAACGGCCATCGCGGCGCGATCCTCTGGTTCACGGGTCTGTCGGGCTCGGGCAAGACGACGCTGGCACTGGAACTGGAGCGCCGGCTGTTCCTCTCGGGATGCCAGGCGTACGTGCTCGACGGCGACAACCTGCGCCAGGGGCTCAACGAGGACCTGGGATTCGGCGCGGAGGACCGCCACGAGAACATCCGCCGCGTCGGCGAGGTCGCCGGTCTGTTCGCCGAAGCCGGCGTGATCGCCGTCACGGCGTTCATCTCGCCCTACCGGGCCGACCGCGACCGGGTGCGCGCGCGGCACGGCGGCCTGTTCCACGAGATTCACCTGCTGGCGCCTCTCGCCGTCTGCGAGGCGCGCGACACCAAGGGACTCTACGCGCGGGCGCGCCGCGGGGACCTCGCCGATTTCACCGGCATTTCGGCGCCGTACGAGCCACCGCTCGCGCCGGAGATCGCGCTGGACACCGCCGGGCGCACGGTCGACGAATGCGTCGAGGAACTGCTCAGGTACGTCGAGGCTCGCCTGCGGATTCCGGCGCCGGACGCATAGGCAGTGCCGGCGCCCGTGGCCGGAGGTGCGCGGCGCGCTCCGGCCGGTGGCGGCGGGCATCGCCGGCGCGTTTTCGCCCGAGCACGTCGCTGCCAGCATCGTGCAGGTGCGGTGCCGGCGCGACGTCCTGCGGCGAGAGCGTGTCCGCTCGCCTTGCAATGCTCCGCCCGCCGCGCCAGAATCCGTCGCGTGAAGGGGCGACACAAGGCAATGTCCACACCAGGAAGCGCACGCTGGTGAACGCCGACGAACGGCGCTGAAGGAAGCCCGAACGCCGGACCGGCCGCTTCGCCCTCGCCCATACCGAATCGCAACCATGTCCGCAACTGACGTTCAGCCGCCTTCCCGTTCCGCGCTCGCGGGCGTGCGCGTCATCGAGATGGGTCAGCTCATCGCCGGTCCGTTCTGCGGCCGGATGCTGGGCGAGTTCGGCGCCGACGTGATCAAGATCGAGCCGCCGGGCGCCGGCGACCCGCTGCGCAACTGGCGGCTGCTGCGCAACGGCACGTCCGTCTGGTGGCAGGTCCAGTCGCGCAACAAGCGCTCGATCGCGCTGGACCTCCGCGCGCCTGAGGGCCAGGACATCGCCCGGCGGCTGGTCGCCGACGCGGACGTCCTCATCGAGAATTTCCGCCCCGGCACGCTGGAGAAATGGGGGATGGGCTGGGACGAGTTGTCGAAGCTCAACCCCGGCCTGGTGATGCTGCGCATCTCGGGCTACGGCCAGACCGGCCCCTATCGCGACCTGCCGGGATTCGGTGCGATCGGCGAGGCGATGGGCGGGCTGCGCCACCTGACCGGCGAGCCCGGACGGGTCCCGGTGCGCACCGGCGTGTCCATCGGCGACTCGCTGGCGGCGCTGCACGGCGTCATCGGCGTGATGATCGCGCTCTACCACCGCAAGGTTAACGGCGGCGCGGGCCAGGTGATCGACGTCGCGTTGCACGAAGCCGTGTTCAACATGATGGAGAGCCTGATTCCCGAGTACAGCGCCTTCGGCGCCGTGCGCGAGGCCGCGGGCAGCGCGTTGCCCGGCATCGCCCCCTCGAACGCCTACGCCTGTGCCGACGGCTATGTGCTGATCGCGGGCAACGGTGACAGCATCTTCAAGCGACTGATGGAAGCCATCGGCCGCGGCGACCTGGGGAACGCTCCGGACCTGGCCGACAACGCCGGCCGCGTCGCGCGCGTGGCCGAGATCGACGCCGCGATCGAGGCGTGGACCCGCGGCCGCACGCGTCGCCGAGTGTGCTGGCCGCGCTCGAAGCGGCGCGCGTTCCGGTCGGACGCGTCTACAACGCCCGCGACATCTGCGAAGACCCTCACTACCGGGCGCGCGACATGATCCTGCGCCAGCACACGCGCGACGGCGATGAGCTCGAGGTGCCGGGGATCGTGCCCAAGCTCTCGGGCACGCCCGGAACGGTGCGCTCCCCGGCGCCGGGACTGGGCGACGATACCGACGCGGTCCTCGCGGAACTGGGCCTGTCGCCGGCGGCAATCGCGGCGTTGCGCAGCAAGGGAACGATCACGCCGGCCGGCTGATCGGCAAACCCGATGCGCCGGAGTGGCTGAGCGATCGCGCAAGCCGCCGTTCGGCGCGGGGTTCAGGTCACCGGCGCAGGGTTGAAAAGGACCAGGGCGTTGTGCAGTTTCCAGTGCTCGGCCCAGGTCTTCCTGCGGCCGCTGGCCACCTCGAGCATCAGCCGGAACAACTCCCAGCCCACGTCCTCGATGGTCTTCTCCCCGGTGGCAATCGTGCCGGCGTTCACGTCCATCAGGTCGTGCCAGCGCCTCGCGAGGTCGCTGCGGGTCGCGACCTTGATCACCGGCACCTGCGCCAGGCCATAGGGGGTGCCGCGGCCGGTGGTGAAGACGTGCAGGTTCATCCCGGCCGCGAGCTGCAGCGTGCCGCAGATGAAGTCGCTGGCCGGCGTGGCGGCGTAGATCAGCCCCTTCTGCCGGACCTTCTCGCCCGGCGCCAGAACGTCCGGAAATCGGCGCGCTGCCGGACTTGACGATCGAGCCCATCGCCTTCTCGACGATGTTCGACAGGCCGCCCTTCTTGTTGCCGGGCGTCGTGTTGGCGCTGCGGTCGACCCGGCCCTTTTCGAGATAGTCGTCGTACCACGCCATCTCCCTGATCAGCGCCGCGGCGACTTCCGGGCTCGGTCGCGCGCGACGGTGAGCTGATCGATGCCGTCGCGCACCTCGGTGACCTCCGAGAACATCACCGTGGCGCCGGCGCGCACCAGCAGGTCGGTGCAGAAGCCCGACGGCCGGATTGGCGGTGACGCCGGAGAACGCGTCGCTGCCGCCGCACTGCACGCCCACCACCAGCTCGCTGGCGGGGACGGTCTCGCGGCGGCGCATGTTCAGCCGCTCGAGGTGCTGCTCGCGCCTGGACCATGATCGAGTCGATCATCGACATGAAGCCGACGTGCCGGTCGTCCTGCAGGCAGACGACGTCGAGCGCGGCGTCGGCATGTCGCCGGCGCCGGCCACGCTGCGCTCGTCGAGCAGCGGATGCGTGTCCGGGCGGCAGCAGCCGCTCCGGCTGCAGCTTCTCGCAGCCGAGGCTCGACCACCATCACCTCGCCGCCGAAATTCGGGTTGAGGCTGATGTTGCGCAGCGTGCGGATGGGCACGATCGCGTCGGGCGCGTCGATGGCGACGCCGCAGCCGTAGGCGTGCTCCAGCGCCGACCACGTCGTCGACATTGGGGTATTTCGGCAGCAGCTCGCGCCTGATCCGCTGCACCGCGAAGTCGGTGACGCCCGCCACGCACTGCACGGTCTGCGTGATCGCCAGGATGTTGCGCGTGCCGACGGAGCCGTCGGCGTTCCGGTAGCCCTCGAAGGTGTAGCCCTCGAGCGGCGGCTGCTGGCGGCGGTCCTGACCGTGGCGACCGGCAGGCTGTCGAGCGAGCGCGCCGCCGGCATGTTCATGCAGGCGCTCGTGCACCCAGCTGCCTGCCGGAATGGCCTGCAGGGCATGGCCGATGGCGACGCCATAGCGGAGAATCGGCATCGCCGGCGCCGATGTCCACCAGCGCAACCTTGTGGCCCTGCGGCACGCGATCCACCAGGACCAGCCCGCCGGACAGGACCGTTCCGGCCGCGAGTCCGCCGTCGTTCGCCACGATCGCGACGTTGTCGCGCTCGTTCATCCTGATCGTCTGCGGAGATGAGGACATCGAAGCCTCCTGTGCGAGTGCGCGAGGACCGGCGCCGGGAACGTCGTTCGCGCCGGGCCTCAGCGGGCGGCCGACTTCGCGGCCGCCCGTCTTCCCTTGCGCGAGCTGTAGATCGAATAGCCGATCGACAGCGCGATGAGCACCCAGAGGAACACGGCGATCGGGCTCTTGGTGAAGAATATGGTCAGGGTGCCGAACGATTCCAGGCTCTTCACGAAGTAGACCTCGGCCGACTGCCCCAGGATGAACCCGATGATGAACGGTGCCACCTCGAGCCCGAACTTCGAGCCGACGAAGCCGAAGACCCCGAACAGGAACAGGGTCCAGACGTCGAACATGATCCCGCTGTTGATCGCGTAGGCGCCGACCACGCACATCATCATGATGCCGGGGTAGAGCAGGTACTTCGGGATCAGTGATGACCTTGGCGATGTAGCGGATCGCGAAGTACATGATCACGAACATCAGCAGGTTTGCCATCACCAGGCCGAGCATCATGACGTTCCACACGTCGGGGTGCTCTCCGATGAACAGCGGCCCGACCTGGATGCCCTGCAGCGTAAAGGCGCCGATCAGCACGGCCGTGGTGCTGTCTCCCGGGATGCCCAGCGACAGCAGCGGAATCAGCGCACCTCCGGTCAAACCGTTGTTGGAAGACTCGGAGGCGATGACGCCCGGCGGGTGACCGGTGCCGAATTTCTCGGGCTCGTCGGAGAAGTTCTTGGCCTGGGAGTAGGCCAGCACCGAAGCCGCGCTTCCGCCGACCCCGGGCAGGAGGCCGATGAAGGTGCCGAGGCTCGACGAGCGCAGAAGGTTGACGTACTGACCCTTGAAGACCGACCACGAGAATCGCTTGCGGGAATCGAGCTTGATGTTGCCCGCCGCTTCGTCGCGGCAGCCCTGCTCCGCCTCCTTGAAGATGACGCTCAGTCCGAACAGGCCGATCAGCACCGGCAGCAGCGAGAAGCCGTTTTCGAGGTAGGGCGACAGGACTTCCGGCACGATGCGCAGGTTGCCGTTGCCGCCGGTGCCCACGTCGTAGACGCCGATGAGGCTCACCCAGACGCCCAGCACACCGGAGAAGATGCCGACCAGGAGGCGATTGCACAGCGAGGCGATCACCGTCAGCGCGAACAGGATGATCAGGAACTTCTCGACGTAGGAGAACTTGATGGCCCAGTCGGCGAGGCTGGGCGCAAACCAATACAGCACGGCAGCGCTGAAGAGGCCGCCGAACAGCGAGGACACGATGCCGATCCTGAGCGCTTTCTCCGGCTCGCCCTTCTGCGTCATCGGGTAGCCGTCGAAGGTGGTGGTGATCGACGATGGCGTGCCCGGAATGTTGATCAGGATTGCCGGCACCAGACCGCCGGAAATCCCCCCGACGTACAGGCCGAGCAGCAAGCGCAAGCCCATGGTTGAGGTCCAGCGCGTAGGTCATCGGCAGGCATACCGCGATCGCCATCGTCGCCGTCATTCCCGGGATCGCCCCGAAGACGATTCCGATCATCACGCCCAGCGTGACGAGGAGATAGTAGGACGTGTTGAGGGAAAGGAGCGCTTCCATCATGATCGGATCTCCCGGCCCGTTCACGGCAGCGTGATCTTGAAGAGGTTGGAGAACACGACCCACACGACCAGCGGCGTCAGCACCGAGCTCGCGAGCGATCAGCATCCACTTGCGCCTGTCGAGGTCGCGGCGCGAAAAGCCGCGACAGGGCGAGGCCGTACAGCGATGGAGGTCAGCAGGAAGCCGATCCCGGCGTTCGGGTAGATCCGCCCGACGGGCTCCATGGCGGCGAAATACGCCAGCGTCAGGGCCAGGCAGCCGAACAGCCGTCTCCCGTCCACCTGCCAGCTCGCCAGCCGGCTTCGAATCCCGGCACTGCGCCACTGCGCAAGCAGCTCGGGACCGTGCACGACGGCGATGGCCAGCAGCAGAACGGCCAGCAGCCACTCCACGATCGTCGGGAAGAACAGATGCGACTGGTCGAACGATATGTGGACCCTGAGCAGGTCCGAGATCGGTTGCATTGGGTTGCCTCCGCGTGGTGACGAAACGCAGCGCCGCCGCCCGCCGCTGCCCGTCCGGGCGACGACGGACAGCGGCGGGCGACGCGTCGCGACTACTTGATGCTGTCGATCACCTTCTTCGTCTCGTCGACCTTCTCCTTAGATACGCCTGGGCTTCCTTGGACGGCATGAAGTTGGGAATGAAGAAGGACTTCTTCTGCAGTGCCTGGATCTTGCCCTCGGCGTAGATCTCGGTCAGCGCCTTGTCCAGCGCGGCCACGACCTCGGGCTTCATGTCCTTGTTGTAGATGAAGAAGAACTCCTTGTCGAAGGCCCAGTTCTTCTTGCCGTCCATCGTCACCGAGGCCTTCGGCGTCGCGAACTGCAGCAGCTGCTCGCGGGTGGTCTGCCCCATGCCTTCGGGGTTGGCCTGATCGAGCGTCTGCTTGCGCGCCGGGATCCAGACGAAGCGCATGGCCTTCTGGTCGTCGGCGGGCAGTCGCGTGTACTGCTCGTTGGCCTGCACCGAACCGTTGATCACGTCGGCCTGGCCGTCGAACAGCAGCTGGTTCTTGTCCGCCTGCGAGCCCGTGTTGACCGCGCACCATGTTGCCTTCCTTGCCCGGGAAAGCGGACCTTGACGGCGTTCTTCATCGCGCTGTAGCCGATTTCGGAGACGCCGCCGGGCTGGAACGGCGACGCGAACGCGGGTGCCGTTGCCCGCCGCCTGGATGACGTCGTCGATGGTCTTGTACGGCGACTTGGCCGGCACCAGAAAGGCGTCGCCGGGATTGATCGCCACCGTCGGCCCGACCATGTAGTTGGTGAAGATGTCCGAGAAGCCGCGCACGCCGTAGAGGTACCCCAGGTAGGACTGGTCGTGGAACAGCATGATCGTGCTCCCGTCCGAACTGCGGGAGATCGCCTGGAACGCGGCGGTCGGACCGACCGGGTCGACCTTGACGTTGACGTCGAGCTTCTTGGCCAGCGCTTCCGCCACGATCGCCGCGTTCTGGTAGGTGTCGCCGCCCGTCGACGTGGAACCGATCACGATGCGCAGATTGCCCGTGATCACCTTCTCGGCGAGCGCCTGGGTCGGGACGATGCTCATCGCCCCGGCGGCTGCGATGCAAAGACTGAGTGCAAGTCGTTTCATGTGTCCATCCTTTCAACGTTGGTGGTGGATGCCCGTGGGCACGGTCGATTCGCCGTTGACGGCCGGCGTGCCGATGCGATGATGGGTCGAGGGTTCATATCGTGGCGATGCGAAGAAGGTTCGTGGTGCCGGGCGCGCCGAACGGCATGCCGGCGCTGATCAGGATCGTGTCGCCCGGCTTGGCGTAGCCCTCCGCGAGTGCGCACTGGCACGCGTGCTCGACCATCTCCCTTACGGTCGAGACGTCCGGTGTCTGCACCGAGTGCACGCCCCAGGTCAGCGCGAGGCTGCGGGCCGTGGCAAGCGATGGCGTCATGCTCAGGATCGGCGGCACCGGCCGCTCGCGCGCCGCGCGCAGGCTGGTGGAACCGCTGCTCGTGTAGGTGACGATGACCGCCACCGGCAGCAGGCCGGCGATGGTGTTCATCGCCGCACAGATCGCGCCGGCGCTGGTCGACTCCGCCCGCACTCTCGCGGCGTCGATGAGCTCGCGGTAGTGGGGATCGGAATCGACTTCCCGCAGAATGCTGTCCATCATCCGGACCGCTTCCAGCGGGTACTTGCCCGCCGCCGATTCCGCGGACAGCATCACCGCATCCGCGCCGTGGTAGATCGCGGTCGCGACGTCGGAGGCTTCCGCCCGCGTGGGCACCGGCGAGTTGACCATCGATTCGAGCATCTGCGTGGCGACGATCACCGGCCTGCCCAGCCGCCGGCAAGCGCGCACGATGCGCCGCTGAATGGCGGGCACCTTCTCCGCCGGGAGCTCCACGCCGAGGTCGCCGCGCGCGACCATGACGGCGTCGGACTTCTCGACGATCGCGTCCAGGTGCTCGACCGCCGACGGCTTCTCGAGCTTGGTCAGGATGCGCGCCCGCCCGCCGGCCAGTGCGCGGGCCTCGTCCAGATCCTCGGGACGCTGCACGAACGACAGTGCCAGCCATTCCACGCCGAGCCCGACCGCAAACTCGAGGTCACGGCGGTCCTTTTCGGTGAGCGCCGTGAGCGGCAGCACGACATCGGGAACGTTCACGCCCTTGCGCTCCGACAGGGTGCCGCCCACCACCACCTCGGTCTCGGCCGACTCGGCCGTGCAGCGTTCGACGCGCAGGCGCAGCTTGCCGTCGTCGAGCAGCAGATTGGCGCCGGGCTTCAGCGCGGCGAATATCTCCGGATGTGGCAAGCCGACGCGGGTGGCGTCGCCCGGCGTGTTCGCGAGGTCGAGCGCAAATCGCGCGCCGGGAACCAGCGTGACCGATCCGCCGGCGAACGTGCCCACGCGCAGCTTCGGGCCCTGCATGTCGGCGAGCACGCCGATCGGCCGGCCGACGCCGCGCTCGACGCTGCGGATCCGCTCCAGGCGCTCGCGGTGCTGGTCGTGCGTGCCATGGCTGAAGTTGAGCCGGAACACGTCGACCCCGGCGAGGAACAGCGAGCGGATCACTTCCTCGCTCGAGCTGGCCGGGCCAAGCGTGGCGACGATCTTGGCGGTGCGTTGCCTGCGCATGTCAGGGGTCCAGGCGCCGCGCGCCATCAGGACGGCGCGTAGATCGTCGCCTTTGGAGCGCGTCATGCCTTCTGCCCGACCTCGAAATTGCCGAGGAACTCCAGCGCGCGCACCATGGCCGAATGGTCCCAGGCCTTGCCGCCGTGCGCGGCGCAGGCGTTGAACAGCTCCTGCGCCGTCGCGGTGTTGGGCAGCGACAGCCCGATCGCGCGCGCGCTCGGCAGGGCAAGGTTCAGGTCCTTCTGGTGCAGCTCGATGCGGAAGCCCGGATCGAACGTGCGCTTGATCATGCGCTCGCCATGGACTTCGAGGATCTGCGACGAGGCGAACCCGCCCATCAGCGCCTGCCGCACCTTGGCCGGATCGGCGCCCGGCCTTGGAGGCGAACAGCAGCGCCTCGCCGACCGCCTCGATATTCAGCGCGACGATGATCTGGTTGGCGACCTTGCAGGTCTGGCCGTCGCCGTTGCCGCCGACCAGCGTGATGTTCTTGCCCATCAGCTCGAACAGCGGCTTGACCTGTCTCGAACGCCGCCTCCGGGCCGCCGACCATGATCGTCAGGGTCGCCGCCTTGGCGCCGACCTCGCCGCCCGAGACCGGCGCATCGAGATATTCGCAGCCGAGCGCGTTGATCTTCTGCGCGAACACCTTGGTCTCGACCGGCGAGATCGAGCTCATGTCGACCACGGTCTTGCCCGGCGACAGGCCCTCCGCGATGCCGTTCGCACCGAACAGCGCCGCCTCCACGTGGGGCGTGTCGGGCACCATGACGATGACGATGTCGGCGCTCTGCGCGGCTTCCTTGCCCGACGCGCACGCCTTGCCGCCGGCCTGGACCAGCGACAGGGGGAATGCTGCGGGATGCTGTACAGGTACAGTTCATGCCCGCCCTCGATGAGGTGCTCCGCCATGGGCGTGCCCATGATGCCGAGGCCGACGAAACCGATCTTGCTCATTGGGTGTCTCCTACGATGTGGACGGACAGATGGGGATCACGCCGCCGCGTATCGATCGCGCAGGCCCTGCGTCGCCCCGCGGAAGAGCCCCAGGTCGCTGCCGACCGCGACGAACGTCGCGCCCCATTCGAGATAGCGACGGGCATCGGCGTCGACCGGGGCCAGGATTCCGCTCGGCTTTCCCGCCGCCGCGGCCCGCGCGAAGATGTGGCGGATCGCCTCCTGGACCTGCGGATGACCGGCGTTGCCGAGGTGGCCGAGCGCCGCGGCGAGATCGGAAGGCCCGACGAAGATGCCGTCGATGCCGTCCACACCCGCGATCGCGTCGAGCGCATCCACACCGGCGCGGCTCTCGATCTGCACCAGCACGCAGATGTTGTCGTTGACCGTGGCGAGGTAGTCCGGCACCGTGCCGTAGCGATTGTTGCGCTGCGACACCGACACGCCGCGCACGCCGGCCGGCGGATAGCGGGTCGCCGCGACGGCGCGCCTCGCCTCCTCCTCGGATTCGATGAACGGAATCAGGAAGTTGTGGAAACCCGCCGTCGAGCAGGCGCTTGATCACGACCGTGTCGTTCCAGGTGCGGCCGCACGACCGGCGCGCTGGAACTGTCCTTCAGCGCCATGAGCTGTGGAATGAACGTGCCCAGATCGTTCGGCGCGTGTTCGCCGTCGAGGAGTATCCAGTCGAACCCCGCCAGCCCGAGAACCTCGGTGGTGATGGGGCTCGCGAGCGACGACCAGCAGCCGATCAGCCGCTTGTGCGCAAGGATATCGCGCCGGAACTGATTCGGGAACGGCGAATACGGTTGCACGGTCATGGGTTCTCCTTGGTTCTTCGGGAAGACGTTCCTGACGGAGTCAGTTGCCGGCGACGCGGTCGTCGTCGCCTGACGGAACTATCGGACCAGGCACGGCCGCTTGTGGTCGAACGCCCAGCCCGGGATCAGGTACTGCATGGCCACCGCGTCGTCGCGCGCGCCGAGCCCCATGTTCCGGTAGGCCTGGTGCGCCTTCTCCAGTTCGGCCATGTCGATCTCGACGCCGAGACCCGGCTTCGGCGGGACGCGAATCCGGCCGCCTTCGATCCGAAGCGGCTCCTTCGTCAGCCGCTGGCCGTCCTGCCAGATCCAGTGCGTGTCGATCGCGGTGATCTTGCCCGGCGCCGCCGCGGCGACGTGGGTGAACATCGCCAGCGAAATGTCGAAGTGGTTGTTGGAGTGCGAGCCCCAGGTGAGGCCGCACATGTCGCACAGTCTGCGCCACCCGCACCGAGCCCTGCATGGTCCAGAAGTGCGGATCGGCGAGCGGGATGTCGACCGATTGCAGCTGGATCGCGTGGGCCAGCTGACGCCAGTCGGTGGCGATCATGTTGGTCGCCGTGGGCAGTCCGGTGGCGCGCCGGAACTCGGCCATCACCTCGCGACCGGAGTAGCCGCCCTCGGCGCCGCAGGGGTCCTCGGCGTAGGCGAGCACGCCGTGCTTGTCGCCGCACAGGCGGACCGCCTCGTCGAGCGACCACGCCCCGTTCGGATCGAGCGTGATCCGCGCCGTCTGGAAAGCGCTCGGCCAGCGCGACGACCGCCTCCATCTCCTCCTCGCCGGCCAGCACGCCGCCCTTCAGCTTGAAGTCGTTGAAGCCGTAGCGCTCCTGCGCCGCCTCCGCCAGGCGCACGACCGCCTCCGCGGTCATGGCCTCCTCGTTGCGCAGCCGGAACCAGTCGTTGTCGGCCTGCGGCTCGCTGCGGTAGTCAAGCCTGGTCCTGCGTGCGATCGCCGACGTAGAAGAGGTAGCCGAGGATGTCGACGGCGTCGCGCTGCTGCCCCTCGCCGAGCAGCGCGGCGACGGGCACGTTCGAGGAACTGGCCCAGCAGGTCGAGCAGCGCGGATTCCACGCCGGTGACCGCGTGGATGGTGGTGCGCAGATCGAACGTCTGCATTCCGCGACCGCCGGAATCGCGGTCGGCGAACGCGCGGCGCATCGCGTTCAGGATTTCGTTGTGCTCGCCCAGCGGCCTGCCCGACGACCAGCGGGCGCGCATCCTCGATCGTCTGCGCGGATCTTCTCGCCGCCGGGCACTTCGCCCAGCCCGGTGCTGCCGGCGCTGTCCTTCAGGATCACGATGTTGCGCGTGAAGAACGGTCCGTGGGCGCCGCTCAGGTTGAGCAGCATGCTGTCGCGGCCGGCGACGGGGATCACCTGCAGTTCGGTGATCGCAGGCGTTCCGGAAGTTGACGAGCTCATTTCGTGCTCCTGGGTCGCCGACACATTTCCGGCAGCATCAGCGTTTCCGATCGACGTGATTGTGATCCCCGATTGATGCATAATCAAACCAATTACTGACTTGATTGATACAGGAATTGAATCATGTTCGAGATCAGCCAGCTTCGTTGCTTCGTTGCGGTCGGGGACGAGCTTCACTTCGGTCGCGCCGCGGAACGGCTGAACATGACGCAGCCGCCGCTCAGCCGGCAGATCCGCCTGCTCGAGCACCAGGTCGGCACGCCGCTGCTGGAACGAACGAACCGGGTGGTGCGCTTCACCGCGGCAGGCAAGGTGTTCTTTCCCGAGGCGACGCGAATCCTGCGTCTTGCCGAGGAGGCGGCCACGACGGCGCGTTGCATCGCGAAAGGCGAGAAGGGGTCGATCGCGATCGGCTTCACCGCCGCGTTCGGCTACGGTCTGCTGCCCCGCATGGTGCGGCGGCTGCACCAGCGGGTGCCGAAGATCTCGCTGATGCTGAAGGAGATGGTGACCGGCGCGCAGCTCGAGGCCCTGGATTCCGGCCAGCTGGACGTGGGACTCATGCGTCCCCATCCTCCGCAAGGAGGTCTGGAAACGGTGATGCTGGGGCGCGAAGCGCTGATGCTCGCGATTCCCGAGGGACAGGCGAAAAGCTGGCCGAAGGCGCCGACGCTGGCGTGCCTTCACGGCAGGCCGTTCATCGCCTACTCGCCGTACGAGGCGAGCTATTTCTATCAGCTCGTGCAGGCCGGCCTCGATCGCGAGGGCGTGAAGCCGGACATCGTCGACTACGTACCGCAGATCCACACGATGCTCGCACTCGTCGATTCCGGCATCGGGGTGGCGCTCATCCCCGAGACCGCATCGCGCCTGCGCTTCGAAGGCGTGGTGCTTCGCCGCATGGCCATGAAGCCTCTGCGCCCGGTCGAGACCGTGTTCTCGTACCGCAGGGACAACGACAACCCGGTCCTGAGGATCTTCCGTCACGAGGTGCTGGAGACGCTGGCGATGCACTAGACGACTGGACGAGGCATCGGACTCGCCGTTTCGCCCCGGCCCGCGCGGCGACGATCGACCGGGCAGGCAGGCACCCCGACTATCCCCGGAGCAGGCTCCGGTACAGGGCCAGCGTCTTCTCGGCGATGCTGCGCCAGGAGTAGTTGCCGAGCACGCGCTGCCGTCCGGCCGCCCCATCTTCTCGCGCAGCCCGGGATCGCGGACGAGGCGGTTGATGCCGTCGGCGAGCCCGGCGGAGAAGCCGTCGGGATCCATCGGATCGTGGGGCATCGTCGGCGAGATTCCGGCGTCGATCAGCAGCCCGGTCTCGCCGTCGACGACGACTTCCGCGATGCCGCCGACCCTGCTCCCGACCACCGCGGTGTTGCACGCCATGGCCTCGAGATTGATGATGCCGAAGGGCTCGTAGATGGACGGGCAGCAGAAGACCGCCGCCTGGGAATACAGGGCGATGGTCGTGGGACGGCTGACCATTTCCGCGATCCAGACGATGCCGGGCCGGTGGGCCCTGCGCTCGGCGATGATCGCCTCCAGCTCCTTCTGCAGCTCGGGCGTGTCGGATTCGCCGGCGCACAGCACCACCTGGATCCCGGCGTCGAGTCGCGGTATCGCCTGCAGCAGGTACAGCAGGCCCTTCTGCCGGGTCATGCGGCCGACGAACAGGACGTAGGGCCTGCCGGGATCGATGCCGTACCTGGCGAGCACCGACGGATCCGGCGTCGGCTTGTATTCGTCGGTGTCGATGCCGTTGGCGATGACGGGCACCCGGGCAGGATCGACGTCGAACAGCCGCAGGATGTCGTCGCGCGTGCTGCTGGAGACGGCCACCACGGCATCGGCCATCTCCAGCGCCGTCTTCTCGACCCAGGTGGACAGATCGTAGCCGCGGCCGATCTGCTCGCGCTTCCACGGGCGCAGCGGCTCCAGCGAGTGCACGGTGATGACCAGCGGGAGCCCGTACAGCAGCTTGGCCACGATGCCGCCGAAGTGGGCGTACCAGGTGTGGCAGTGCACGACGTCGGCATCGATGCCCTGGCTGTTGAACGCGAGGCAGGTGGCGAGCGCCTTCAGCGGCGAAACCAGCTCCTTGCTGCACGCGTAACCGGAGACGTCGAGCCGGGTGCCGACGACCCTGAGCTGATCGCGGGTGTAGTCCTGCTCCTGGAAGCTGCGCACTTCCACCGGCGTCAGCCGGGACAATTCGCGCGCCAGGTACTCCACGTGCACGCCGGCGCCGCCGTAGATGTTCGGCGGAAACTCGTTGGTCATCAGCAGCACGCGCATTCCGGATTCCTCCCGGTTCAGGTGGTCGAAAGTGTCGTTGCGGACGATCTCGAATCGCGACCCGTCGTCGAAACCGCCGCCCGCGGGTCCGGCGCCGGGCGGTTCACGCGGCCTCGGGCCTTCCCTTCCACCGGCAAACAGGACGTCCGGCCCCGCGCGGCGCCCGCCGGGGCAGCGTATCACGCGTCGACGCGAGCGGCCGACAGGGGGTCGTGCGTCTGCGTGACGAGGTTCCCCGCGCAGCACCGGGGACTCGTAGCTGCCGGCGCGCGTGCCGCGGCGCTGATTTTCGCGTCCTGCGCAAGCCGGCAACCATGTTTTATTGCGCCGCATCAAACCTCGTTTGCGTCGCTCCCGTTGTGTGACCTGGGTCACGTTCGATGCGGCCCGCGCGGGAATCCAATGTTGCTGCGGCCATCGCTGGCGCAGCTGTGTCGGGCGATCGCCGGCCGGGCCTTCCCGGCCCGTTCAGGACACGATCGAGGAACCCGGTTCATGGAACATCTCTCCCGCAGGCGCTTCCTGAAGATTTCCGCCGCCACCTTCGGCGCGGCGGCGGCGGCGACGCAGTGGGAGCCGCTGTCGCGCGCGGCCGCGGCGGCGACCGACGCCCCACCCGGCACCGTCACCACGACACCGACCTTCTGCGAAATGTGCTTCTGGCGCTGCGGCGGCATCGCCCACGTGCGCGACGGCAGGCTGTGGAAGTTCGTCGGCAACCCGAAGGACCCGCAGAGCCGCGGCCGGCTGTGCCCGCGCGGCACCGGCGCCGTCGGCGCGTACTACGACCCCGACCGATTGCGCAAGCCGCTCATCCGCCGCGGCGAGCGCGGCAAGGAGGAGTGGACGGCGGTGACCTGGGACGAGGCGTTCACCTACATCGCCGAGCGGATGGAGAAGATCAAGGCGCAGCACGGGCCCGAGGCGGTCGGCGGCTTCCTGCACGGGATCGGGCAGCGCTTCATCGCTCACACGCTCAAGTCGTGGGGTGCGACCAACTTCGCCGGCCCGTCGTTCGCGCAGTGCCGCGGCGCGCGGGACGTCGGTTTCACGCTGACCTTCGGCAGCGGCATCGGCTCGCCCGAGCCGACCGACATCGAGAACACCGAGTGCCTGGTGCTGATCGGCACGCACCTCGGCGAGAACATGCACAACCTGCAGGTGCAGGAGTTCGCCAACGCCGTCGAGCGGCGCATCCCGATCATCGTCGTCGACCCGCGGTACTCGGTCGCCGCCAGCAAGGCGAAGTACTGGCTGCCGGTGAAGCCCGGCACCGACCTCGCGCTGCTGCTGGCGTGGTGCAACCTCCTGGTCAGCGAGGGCCGCTACGACCGGGACTTCGTCGCCAAGCACGGCCACGGCTTCGACCAGTTCGTCGCCGCGATCAAGGACCGCACGCCCGAGTGGGCGGCGGAGGAAACGGGCGTGGACGCCGCGCTGATCCGCGCGGCGGCGCGCGAGTTCTCGAGCCACCGGCCGGCCGCGCTGGTCCACCCGGGGCGCCGCGTCAACTGGAACGGAGACGACACGCAGCGCAGCCGCGCGGTGGCGCTGCTCTCGGCGCTGCTGGGCAACTGGGGCGCGAAGGGCGGGCTGTTCCTGTCGGCCGGGATGAAGGTCGCGCCGTATCCGCTGCCCAAGTACCCGAAATCGGACAGAGCCGCTCGCCGACAACCCCGACGGCGAGCGCTGGCCGTTCGCCGACGAAGCCGTCACCACCGGACTGCGCGACGCGACGATCACCGGCAAGCCGTACCCGATCAAGGGCTGGTTCGTCTATTCGACCAACATCATGATGGCGCTGCCCAACCCGGCCGAGACCCGGAAGGCGATCGACAACCTCGACCTGCTGGTCGTCATCGACACCATCCCCAGCGAGATCGCCGGCTATGCCGACGTGGTGCTGCCGGAGGTCACCTTCCTCGAGCGCTACGACGAGCTGCTGACCGGCTGGGGCCGCCGTGGCTGGATGTCGCTGCGCCAGCCGGTGATGCCGCCCCCGCAGGACCAGAAGCCCGGCTGGTGGATTGCCAAGGGGCTGGCGGCCAAGCTCGGCATCGCCGGCTGCATGCCGTTCGACGACATCGAGGACTATCTGCGCTACCGCGTCGAGAAGACCGGCCTCGACTGGAACGTGCTCAAGCGCGACGGCGTGATCATGGCCGATCCGGTGCCGATCTACGCCGCCGACGGCGCGGCGCTGGAGTTCGACACCCCGTCGGGCAAGATCGAGTTCTGGTCCGACCAGCTCGCGGCCAGGGGCTTCGATCCGGTGCCGACGTACACGCCGCCGGCGAAGGCGCCGGACGGCTACTTCGCGCTGATCACGGGCCGCGCGCCGGTGCACTCGTTCAGCCGGACGCAGACCAATCCCTACCTCTCCGACCTGATGTCGGAGAACGAGGTCTGGGTCAACGCGGCGGTGGCGGCCGATGCCGGGCTGAAGAGCGGCGCAGTACGTGCGACTGAAGAACCAGGACGGTGTCGTCAGCAACCGCGTCCGGGTCAAGGCCACGCAGCGCATCCGCGCCGACTGCGTCTACATGGTCTACGGCTTCGGCCACACCAGCAGGATGCTCAAGGGCGCCTATCTCAAGGGCGCCAGCGACGCGGAGCTCACGACGAAGTACGTGATCGACCCGCTGATGGGCGGCACCAGCATCCACAGCAACTTCGTGACCTTCGTGAAGGAGGCCTGACATGTCCCGCTTCGGAATGGTCATCGACACCCGCAAGTGCGTCGGCTGCATGGACTGCGTGGTCGCCTGCCAGACGGAGAACGACGTGCCCGCACGGCTACTGCCGCGACTGGATCACGACCGAGGCGCGCGGGGAGTTCCCGCAGCTGACGCTGGAGATCCGCTCGGAGCGCTGCAACCACTGCGACAACCCGCCCTGCGTTTCCTGCTGCCCGACCGGTGCCAGCCACGTGGAGGACCCGGGCAAGGTCGTGCTGGTCACCGCGGAGCAAGTGCATCGGCTGCAAGGCCTGCATCTCGTCCTGCCCCTACGACGCGCGCTTCGTCCATCCCGAAGGGCTACGCCGACAAGTGCACGTTCTGCTACCACCGCACGAAGGACGGCGGCGATGCCCGCCTGCGTGGCGGTGTGCCCGACGCATTGCATGCACTTCGGCGACCTCGACGATCCCGAGAGCCGGGTCGCCGAGCTCCTGCGCACGCGGCCCCACCACACGCTGCTGCCCGAGGCCGGGACCGGCCCGCGGGTCTTCTACCTGACGTAAGGGGCGACACGCCATGCTCGAGCTCACGACCACCCGCCACAATCCCGCTGATCGACCCGCAGCTCGCGGTGTGGAGCTGGGAGATTCCCGTCTACCTGTTCCTGGGCGGGCTGGTCGCCGGGATGATGATCCTCGCCGGCGCGGCGATGCTGCGCGTGGCCCGCGGCGACGACCCGCGCAGCTTCTTCTCGCTGCAGACGCCGCTGCTCGCCTTCGTGCTGATCAACCTCGGCATGGGCGCGCTGTTCCTCGACCTGACGCACAAGCTCTACGTCTGGCGGCGTGTACCTGACCTTCGAGCCGGCGTCGCCGATGTCGTGGGGCTCGTGGGTGCTGCTCGTCGTCTACGGCGCGCTGCTCGCCTCGGCGCTGATCCGGCTGCCGCAGGCGTGGCCGTGGCTGGGCGCGCGCGTGCCCGCGCTGCAGCGCTGGTCCGATGCGATCGTCGCGCGGCCCGGGCTCGATCCGGGCGCTGGCGTGGGCGAACATCCTGCTCGGCGTCGCGCTGGGCATCTACACCGGCATCCTGCTCAACACCATGGTCGCGCGGCCGCTGTGGAACAGCGCGATCCTGGGCCCGCTGTTCCTGTTCTCGGGCCTGTCCGCCGGCGCGGCGATGGTGCATCTCGCCAGCGTGATGCGCGGCGGGCGGCCCGCGCCGCAGGGCATGCTCGGCGGCGCGCTGGCGGCGGCGCTGGCGCAGCCGCTCGGCAGCGAGCCGCCGGCCAAAGGCACCGCCGACGCGCTGGTTCGTGCCGACCTCGCGTTCCTCGCGATCGAGCTGGTGCTGATCGGGCTGCTGCTCGCAAATCTCTACACATCGTCGGCGTCGCACGCCGCGGCGGCCGCGCTGATCGTCAGCGGGCCGTACGCGTGGACGTTCTGGGGCGCGATCGTCGGCCTCGGCCTCCTGGTGCCGCTGGTCATGCAGGGGCTGGAGCTCGGCCACCGGATTCCGCACACCGTCGTGCCGGCGCTGCTGGTGCTCGCCGGCGGCTTCGCGCTGCGCTGGGTGATGGTCAGCGCCGGCCAGGCGAGCCACGTCGTCCGCGCGGCCGGGATGTGAGCCGGCCTGCAGCCGGCCTGCAGCACGGGCGGCGCGCCGGCCATCAAACGGATTTCGCAGCACCCCGCAGTTGAATTTCACGCAAGGAGCCAAGCCATGATACACACCCTAGTCGTCGCCGCCGCTCTCGCGCTGGGCATCGGCCCGGCGCTGGCCAGACGCCCAGGCACCCGCCAAGCCGACGATCCCCAAGGTCTGCATGAATTGCCACCAGGTCGAGCCCGGCACCTGCGCGGCAATTTCGAGAACGTCGCGTTCAAGTCGAAATCGATCCAGCTCAAGATCGACGGCAACACCGAGATCGTCCACTTCGATCCGGCCACGATCAAGGTCGTCATCGTCGACAAGACCGCCGAAGGCCGAGACGCTCCGCGACATCGCCAAGGGCCACGAGGCGCGCATCGAATTCATCGAGAAGGACGGCGTCAAGTCGGCGACGCTGATCTCGTTCAAGGGCCCGGTCAAGATCGCCCCCGAGAAGCAGGTCAGCTACGAGCAGGTGCTGGCGATCGTCGAGGAAGGGCCGCAGTCGAAGACGGTGCTGATCGACTCGCGGCCGCTGCCGCGCTTCCAGGACGGGACGATTCCCGGCGCGATCAACCTGCCCTACCCCGCGTTCGACAAGTTCGTCGACCGCCTGCCCAAGGACAAGGCGACGCCGATCGTATTCTTCTGCCAGGGCGTGACCTGCATGATGAGCCCCAACTCGCTGCGTCGCGCCGAGGCCATGGGCTACACCAACGCCAAGGTCTATCGCGAGGGCGTGCCCGGGTGGCAGGAGCGCAACGTCGGCGTGACCACCGCGTCAGCCGTCAAGGCCGCGTTCATCGACAAGGACATCCCCCACGTGCTGGTCGACGTGCGGCCGGCGTCCACCGTCGCCCGCGACGGATTCATCCCGGGGGCGGTCAACGTCCCGGTGTCGCAGGTTCCGGCGGCGCTCGCGACGCTGCCGCCGGCCCGGATGAAGGCGCCGATACTCGTCTACGATGGCGACGGCGGCACCGCCGCGCGCGTGGCCGCGCTGAAGATCCACGAGGCCGGCCAGGTCGACGTCAACGTCGTCACCGGCGGCTTCGACGCCTGGAAGGCGGCCGGCAACAAGGTTGCCTCCGGCGCGCCGGCGACGAAGATCGCCTACGCGCCCAAGCCGCGGCCGGGCGAGCTCAGCATCGCCGAATTCAAGGAGATCGCGACGAAGATGCCCGCGGACGTGCTGATCCTCGACGTGCGCAACAAGGACGAAGCCAACGCCGGGATGCTCAAGGGCGCGTTGCTCGTTCCGGACGAGGACCTGCTCGCGCGGATGGGCGAGGTGCCCAAGGACAAGCGGATCGTCACCCATTGTTCGACCGGCGTGCGCGCCGAGATGGCCTACCACAAGCTCAAGGACAAGGGCTACAAGGTTGCCTTCCTCAACGCCGACATCGACATCAAGAAGAACGGCAGCTTCACGATCGAGCCGCATTGAGCCGGCGTGGCCTGCGCGCGGCCCTCGCGGGCCACGTGCGGTCCTGCAACAGTAGCCCGGCGTTGAGCGCAGCGAAACCCGGGTGGGCGCTGCCATTGGCTGCGCCCACCCGGGTTTCGCTGCGCTCAACGCCGGGCTACGGGATCGCGTCGACTCCGCAATGTCGCGGCGTGCGTGGCGCTTTCCGCGGCGCCGAAGCAGCCGCCTTCGCCGCCGCGACCAGCGGATGCAGCTCGGCCAGCAGCGCCGGCGCGGCGTCGACCACGAACGCGACGAAGGCCGCGGTCGCCGGGCTCACGAACCTGCCACCGCGCCGGACGACGTACCAGCGACGCGCCAGGGGCAGGCCCACGACGTCGAGCTCGGCGATCCGCCCCGTCTGCGTCTCGAGGCCGATGGTGTGGCGCGAGATCAGCGCCAGCCCCATGCCCGCCATCACCGCCTGCTTGATCGTCTCGTTGCTGCTCATCACGTTGCGGATCCGCGGGGCGAAGCCGCGCTCGGCGAAGAAGCGCTCCATCGACGAGCGCGTGCCCGAGCCCTGCTCGCGGACGAGGAACTGCTCGGCGGCGAGCGCATCGAGCGGGATGCGCCGTGCGCCCGCCAGCGGGTGCCGGGGCGACGCGATGATCACCAGCGGATGATCGGCGAACGGCACCGCCTCGGTCTCGATGCGCTGCGGCGGCGTGCCCATGATCGCGACGTCGATCTCGTTGCGCTCGAGCTCGCGGACGATGATCTCGCGGTTGTTGACCGACAGCGTGACCTGCACGCCGGGGTAACGCTCGTGGAACCGCGCCAGCAGCGCCGGCGCGAAGTACTTGGCGGTGCTGACGACGCCGACGCTGATCCGCCCGCCGGTGAGGCCCTTCAGCGCCGAGATCGCCGCGTCGGCGTCCTTGAGCGCGTCGAGGATCTGCTGCGCGTAGCGGCGCAGGTGCTCCCCGGCCTCGGTGAGGCGAAGGCTGCGGCCGCGCCGCTCGAACAGCGTGATGCCGGCGAGCGTCTCGAGCTGCTTGATCTGCAGCGACACGCCCGCCTGCGTGAGGTGCAGCTGCTCCGACGTGCGGGCGAAGCTCAGGTGAGCCCGCGGCCGTCGCGAAGATCTGCAGTTGGCGGATGGTGACGCCGCGCATCGAGACTCCCCCGGACAACGCTCATCGCCGCGCGCAGCCGCTCTGCCCGGTTGTGGCGGCTCGCCGGTAGCCCGGTGTTGAGCGCAGCGAAACCCGGGTGGTTGCGCGCCGGGCACGATTGCCCCGGGTTTCGCTGCGCTCAACGCCGGGCTACGCGAATCGCGCCCGCCGCGACGGGTTCATGATACTTAAGCTATTACTTAAGTCACAAGTTAAGACAATTAACTTTAACTTGTCAATGGTCGCCGCTACGATGAACCCCTGACTGCTGCTGCACCTCCGTTTTCTCTCGACGAGGACACCGATGAACGACATCGCGAGCAAGGCCACGCTGACCGGCAAGGAGCGCTACAAGGCCGGGGTCATGAAATACAAGGACATGGGGTACTGGCGACCCGACTACGAGCCGTCGGACACGGACCTCATCGCGCTGTTCCGGATCACGCCGCAGGAAGGCGTCGAGCCCGACGAGGCCGCGGCGGCGGTCGCCGGCGAATCGTCGACGGCCACGTGGACCGTCGTCTGGACCGACCGCCTGACCGCCTGCGACAACTACCGCGCCAAGGCCTACCGCGTGGACACCGTGCCGAACACCGGTCCGGGCACCTCCACCGAGCAGCAGTACTTCGCCTACATCGCCTACGACCTCGCGCTGTTCGAGGAAGGCTCGATCGCCAACCTGACCGCGTCGATCATCGGCAACGTGTTCGGCTTCAAGCCGCTGAAGGCGCTGCGCCTCGAGGACATGCGCATCCCGGTCGCGTACCTCAAGACCTTCCAGGGCCCGCCGACCGGGCATCGTGGTCGAGCGCGAGCGCCTGGACAAGTTCGGCCGGCCGCTGCTCGGCGCGACGGTGAAGCCCAAGCTGGGCCTGTCGGGCAAGAACTACGGCCGCGTCGTCTACGAGGGCCTCAAGGGCGGGCTCGACTTCCTCAAGGACGACGAGAACATCAACTCGCAGCCGTTCATGCACTGGCGCGAGCGCTTCATGTACTGCATGGAGGCGGTGGCCAAGGCGTCGGCGGTGACCGGCGAGGTCAAGGGCACCTATCTCAACGTGACCGCCGCGACGATGGAGGACATGTACGAGCGCGCCGACTTCGCCAAGGAGCTGGGCTCGGTGATCGTGATGATCGACCTCGTCATCGGCTACACGGCGATCCAGTCGATGGCCAAGTGGGCGCGCCGCAACGACATGATCCTGCACCTGCACCGCGCCGGGCACTCGACCTATACGCGGCAGAAGAACCACGGCGTGTCGTTCCGCGTGATCGCCAAGTGGATGCGGATGGCCGGCGTGGACCACATCCACGCCGGCACCGCCGTGGGCAAGCTCGAAGGCGACCCGCTGACGGTGCAGGGCTTCTACAACGTCTGCCGCGAGGAGAAGAACGCGGTCGACCTCCAGCGCGGCATCTTCTTCGAGCAGCCGTGGGCGAACCTGCGCAAGGTGATGCCGGTGGCCTCGGGCGGCATCCACGCCGGGCAGATGCACCAGTTGCTCGACCTGTTCGGCGACGACTGCATCCTGCAGTTCGGCGGCGGCACCATCGGCCACCCCCAGGGGATCCACGCCGGCGCGACCGCCAACCGCGTCGCGCTCGAAGCGATGGTCAAGGCGCGCAACGAGGGGCGCGACATCGTCAACGAGGGCCCGCAGATCCTGACCGACGCCGCGCGCTCGTGCACGCCGCTCGCGCAGGCGCTCGACACCTGGAAGGACGTCTCGTTCAACTACGCGTCGACCGACACCCCCGATTTCGTGCCCACGGCCACGACCTCCTGAAAATGGGGTCAGGTCCAATTTCCTTTCGCTTCACTCTCCCGATTCGATGACCGTCCGGAAATTGGACCTGACCCCATTTTCACGAACGGAAATTGGACCTGACCCCATTTCCGGGCACCGACAGGAGATCACCATGCGCATCACCCAAGGCACTTTCTCGTTCCTCCCCGACTTGACCGACGCCGAGATATCGGCGCAGATCGAGTACGCACTCGCCAACGGCTGGGCGGTGGCGGTCGAGCACACCGACGACCCGCACCCGCGCAACGTCTACTGGGAAATGTGGGGCATGCCGATGTTCGACCTCAAGGACGCCGCCGGCGCGATGATGGAGGTGACGGCCTGCCGCAAGGCGTTCCCGCGCGACTACATCAAGGTCAACGCGTTGGACTCCACACAGGGCTGGGAGTCGACCCGGCTGTCGTTCATCGTCAACCGCCCGCCCGAAGAGCCCGGCTTCCGCGTCGTGCGCCAGGAAGGGCCGGGCCGCGTGATCCGCTACACGGTCGAGAGCTACGCCGTCGACCGCCCCGAAGGCAGCCGCTACTGACCGGCATGAGCGAGCGGCCTGCACCGGAACGCGTCGAGGCGCCCTCACCCCAGCCCTCTCCCGCGGGCGCGGGAGAGGGAGCCGCGTCCGGCTCGATCGGTCTCGCCGCGGGAGAGGGAGCCGCGCCCGGCTCGATCGGTCTCGCCGCGGGAGAGGGAGCCGCGCCCGGCTCGATCGATCTCGCGGCGCTGTTCCGCGAGACCAAGATCCACGAGGTGCTCGACGAGCTCGACCGCGAGCTCGTGGGCCTCGCCCCGGTCAAGGCGCGCATCCGCGACATCGCCGCGCTGCTGCTGGTCGACCGCGGCCGGCGCCTGGTCGGGCTCCCGGCCGAGCCGCCGTCGCTGCACATGTGCTTCACCGGCAACCCGGGCACCGGCAAGACCACCGTCGCGCTGCGGATGGCCGAGATCCTCCACCGGCTGGGCTACGTGCGCAAGGGCCACCTCGTCGCCGTTACCCGCGACGACTTGGTCGGCCAGTACATCGGCCACACGGCGCCGAAGACGCGCGAGGTGCTCAAGAAGGCGATGGGCGGCGTGCTGTTCATCGACGAGGCGTACTACCTCTACCGCCCCGAGAACGAGCGCGACTACGGCCAGGAGGCGATCGAGATCCTGCTGCAGGTGATGGAGAACCAGCGCGACGACCTGGTGGTGATCCTCGCCGGCTACAAGGACCGGATGGACACGTTCTTCCGGAGCAACCCGGGACTCGCGTCGCGCATCGCCCACCACATCGACTTCCCCGACTACAGCGCCGAGGAGCTCTACGCGATCGCGCAGCTGATGCTCGCGAAGATGGGCTACCGCCTCGCCGCCGACGCGGAAGCCCTGCTGCGCGAGTACATCGCCCGCCGCATCGTCCAGCCGCACTTCGCCAACGCGCGCTCGATCCGCAACGCGCTCGACCGCGCGCGGCTGCGCCAGGCGAGCCGCCTGTTCGCCTCGATGGACCGCCCGGTCGGGCGCGACGACCTGGAAAACATCGCCGCGGCCGACATCCGGCAGAGCCGCGTCTTCAACGCCTGACCACCGTCACCAGGGGAACGCCATGCTGCACGGCCGAACGACGTTGTCGAAGTTCATCATCGAGGAGCAGCGCCGGCTCGAGGGCGGTGCCGCGCTGATCGCGCTGGTCAACGACATCCAGACCGCGTGCAAGTACATCGCCAGCGCGGTCGCGCGCGGCGCGCTTGCAGGATTGCCTTCGCGCTTCGCGCTCGGCGGCGACGGGTCCCTGGGGCGGCCCGGCGGACCCGTCGGTGGCTCGACTGGCCAGGTCAACGTCCACGGCGAGGCCCAGAAGCCGCTCGACCTCATCGCCAACGACATCATGCTGGGAAGCTGCGAATGGGGCGGCTACCTCGCCGGCATGGTGTCCGAGGAGATGGCCGCGCCCTACCCGATCCCGCCGCAGTATCCGCGCGGGCGCTACCTGCTGGTGTTCGACCCGCTCGACGGGTCGTCGAACCTCGACGTCAACGTCACCGTCGGCACCATCTTCTCGGTGCTGCTCGCGCCCGAGGGCGTCACCGACCCGTCGGCCGAGGACTTCCTGCAACCGGGCACGCGGCAGGTCTGCGCCGGCTACGCGCTGTACGGGCCCGCGGCGATGATCGTGATGACGCTGGGCACGGGCGTGCACGGCTTCACGCTCGATCCCGAGATCGGCGCGTACATCCTCACCCACCCGAACCTCGAAATCGCCGACGAGACCGAGGAGTTCGCCGTCAACGCGTCGAACCAGCGTTTCTGGGAGCCGCCGGTCAAGCGCTACGTCGAGGAATGCCTCGCCGGCGGGAGCGGAACCCGCGGCAAGGACTTCAACATGCGCTGGATCGCGTCGCTGGTCGCCGAGGTGCACCGGATCCTGATGCGCGGCGGGCTGTTCATGTACCCGAAGGACACCAAGGACCCGGCGAACACCGGCCGCCTGCGCCTGCTCTACGAGGCGAACCCGATGGCGATGCTCGTCGAGCAGGCGGGCGGCGCGGCGTCGACCGGCCGCGGCCGCATCCTGGAGGTCGCGCCGACGTCGCTGCACCAGCGCGTCCCGGTGATCCTGGGCTCCAAAAACGAGGTCGAGCGCCTCGAGCGCTACCACGCCGAGTTCGACCGCGGCGACGAGGCGTTCAGCTCGCCGCTGTTCGCCGAGCGCTCGCTGTTCGGCGTCGCCACCCTTCCCAACTGACGGAGGCTCCGCCATGTCGACCAGGCATCCGGTGGTCGCGATCACCGGCTCATCCGGCGCCGGCACCACGACCGTCACCCGAACCTTCCAGCACATCTTCCGGCGCGAGAACATCCGCGCCGCGATCGTCGAGGGCGACTCGTTCCACCGCTACGACCGCAACGAGATGAAGGCAAAGATGGCCGAGGCGACCGCCGCGGGCAACAACCACTTCAGCCATTTCGGCCCCGAGTCGAACCTGTTCGCCGAGCTCGAAGCGCTGTTCCGCGCGTACGGCGCCGCCGGCACCGGCAAGCTCCGCAAGTACCTGCACGACGCGATCGAGGCGAAGCCCTTCGGCCAGGAGCCCGGCACCTTCACGCCGTGGACCGACATCGAGCCCGGCACCGACCTGCTGTTCTACGAAGGCCTGCACGGCGGCGCGGTCGCGGACGACGTCAACGTCGCCGGGTTCGTCGACCTGCTGGTCGGCGTGGTGCCGATCATCAACCTCGAGTGGATCCAGAAGCTGCACCGCGACCAGAACCTGCGCGGCTACTCGCAGGAGGCGGTGGTCGACACCATCCTGCGCCGGATGCCCGACTACATCAACTACATCTGCCCGCAGTTCTCGCGCACGCACATCAACTTCCAGCGGGTGCCGATGGTCGACACGTCGAACCCGTTCATCGCCAAGGACATCCCGACAGTCGACGAGAGCATGGTCGTGATCCGCTTCGCCAACCCCAAGGGCATCGACTTCCTTTACCTGCTGTCGATGCTGCACGACTCCTACATGTCGCGGCCGAACATCATCGTCGTCCCCGGCGGCAAGATGAGCCTCGCGATGCAACTCATCCTCACACCCCTGATCCTGCAGCTGATGGATCGCAAGCGACGGGCGGGCTGACCGATGAAAGACCAGACGAACCCTGCGACTCCCACCGTGACCGAGCTCGCCAACGCGCTGCGCGCGCTGGCGATGGACGCCGTCGAGGCGGCGAAATCCGGGCATCCCGGCATGCCGATGGGCATGGCCGACATCGCCGTCGCGCTGTGGCAGCGCCACCTGCGCCACGATCCGGCGCGTCCGGCGTGGCCGGACCGCGACCGCTTCGTCGTCTCCAACGGCCACGGGTCGATGCTGCTCTACGCCCTGCTGCACCTCACCGGCTACGACCTGCCGCTCGACGAGCTGAAGCGCTTCCGGCAGCTGCACTCGAGGACGCCGGGCCACCCGGAGGTCGGCCGTCACGCCCGGCGTCGAGACGACCACCGGTCCGCTCGGCCAGGGCCTCGCCAACGCGGTCGGCATGGCGCTCGCCGAGCGCCTGCTCGCCGCGGCGTTCAACCGCCCCGGGCACTCGATCGTCGACCACCGGACGTACGTGTTCCTCGGCGACGGCTGCCTGATGGAGGGCATCTCGCACGAAGCCTGCTCGCTCGCCGGCACCTGGGGCCTGGGCAAGCTCGTCGCGCTCTACGACGACAACGGCATCTCCATCGACGGCAGGGTCGAGGGCTGGTTCACCGACGACACGCCCGGGCGCTTCGAGGCCTACGGCTGGAACGTGATCCGCAGCGTCGACGGTCACGACGTCGACGCCGTCGACGCGGCGATTGCCGCGGCAAGGGAGGTTGCGGACCGCCCGACGCTGATCTGCTGCCGGACGATCATCGGCAAGGGTGCGCCGAACAAGGCCGGCAGCGCCGACGTGCACGGGGCGGCGCTGGGCGAGAAGGAGGTCGCGGCGACGCGTGTCGCGCTGGGCTGGCCCCACCCGCCGTTCGAGATTCCCGCTGCGATCAGGCAGCAATGGGACGCGCGCGAAGACGGTGCCCGACGCCGGCAGGACTGGGACGCGCGCTTCGCCGCGTACCGGTCCGCGCAGCCGGAGCTCGCCGCCGAGTTCGAGCGCCGGGTCGCCGGCGCGCTGCCCGAGCACTGGGTGGCTGCCGCCGCGCGGTTCGTCGCCGCGCAGGTGGCCAGGCGCGAGAACGTCGCCACGCGCAAGGCGTCGCAGCAGGCGATCGAGGCCTACGCGAAGCTGCTGCCGGAACTCCTCGGCGGATCCGCCGATCTCACCGGCTCGGTGTTCACCGACTGGTCGGGCAGCACGCCGGTCACCCGTGAGGCGAACGGCAACTACATCCACTTCGGCGTGCGCGAGCTCGGGATGAGCGCCATCGCCAACGGCATCGCGCTGCACGGCGGACTGATCCCCTACACCGGCACCTTCCTGACCTTCTCCGACTACGCGCGCAACGCCGTGCGGATGTCGGCGCTGATGAAGTTGCGCAACATCTTCGTCTACACGCACGATTCGATCGGGTTGGGCGAGGACGGGCCGACGCACCAGTCGGTCGAGCACGCGGCGAGCCTGCGGCTGATCCCGCAGCTCGACGTCTGGCGGCCCTGCGACAGCGTCGAGACGGCGCTCGCCTGGGCGGCGGCGATCGAGCGCCGTGACGGACCGACCGCGCTGCTGCTCACGCGCCAGAGCGTGCCGTTCCAGCCGCGCGACGAGCCGCGGATCGCCGCGATCCGCGCCGGCGGCTACGTCCTGGCCGACTGGGATGCCGCGGCGGACCGGCGGGCCGTGATCATCGCCACCGGGTCGGAGGTGGCGCTGGCGATGGCCGCCCGCGAGACGCTCGCCGGGGAAGGGATCGCGGTGCGCGTGGTATCGATGCCCTGCACCGGCGTGTTCGACCGCCAGGACTCGGGGTACCGGGCGGGCGTGCTGCCCCCCGGGGTGCCCAGGGTCGCCGTCGAGGCCGGCTCGACCGACGGCTGGCGCTGGTACGTCGGCGCGGCCGACGACCCGCGCGCGGCGGTCGTCGGGCTCGACCGCTTCGGCGAGTCGGCGCCCGCCGGCGCGCTGTTCCGGCATTTCGGCATCACCGCGGAAGCCGTCGCGGCCGCGGTGCGGCAGGTGCTCGCCCCGGCCCCCTCCCCATTCGGGTAGCAGGGTCTTACCCGTAGCGGCTATAGACGATGGGGGGCCGTTCTTCGCCTAATGCGGGGTCGCCGCGACGACGGGAGCGCCGCGCGGCGGGGCTGCGCCTGCAGTTTGACCCCGGACAACAAGCGCGGGGGGACAAGCGCGGAAAATTAACGAGGTGTAGGGGCACCGGATCGGCGGCCCCGCCTCGCCGGCCGGCGCCTGCCGATGCGCCTGCCGTTCGAACGAGGAGATCGTGCCGTGAATTTCGACAGGGAACTGGACGCGCGCGGGCTGTCGTGCCCGCTGCCGATCCTCAAGACCAAGAAGACGCTCAATGAACTCACCTCCGGACAGGTGCTGAAGGTCGTCTCGACGGATCCTGGCTCCATCAAGGACATGCAGGCGTTCGCCAACCAGACCGGCAATCCGCTGCTCTCCTCGACGCAGGAAAGCAAGGACTACGTCTTCTTCATCCAGAAGAAATAGACGGCGACGTCCACCCACCGACGCAGAGGAACCGCCATGTCCGATCAACCGAAGAAAATGGCCATCATCGCGAGCAAGGGCGCTCTCGACATGGCGTACCCGCCGCTGATCCTGGCCTCGACCGCGGCGGCGATGGGCTACGACGTGCAGATCTTCTTCACGTTCTACGGCCTGCAGCTGCTGAAGAAGTCCCTGCGCCACATCAAGGTCAGCCCGCTCGCGAATCCGGCGATGCCGATGCCGGTGCCGATGCCGGTGCTCGTCTCGTCGCTGCCCGGGATGCAGTCGATGGCGACCAAGATGATGAAGGGCATGATCAAGAAGAAGGGCGTCGCGTCGCTGGAGGAACTGCGCGACCTGTGCCACGAGGCCGGCGTCAAGTTCATCGCCTGCCAGATGACCGTCGACCTCTTCGATTTCAAGAAGAAGGATTTCATCGAGAACATCGAGTTCGGGGGCGCCGCGACGTTCCTCGAATTCGCCGGCGAGGCCGACATCACGCTGTTCATCTGAACGGCCGGTGCGCCCTTACCGGTATTCCCACACAGCCCGGCGCAATGCACGCCGGACGCCATCCGCAGACCACCCGAGGGAGCAGATCATGACACACAGGAAACTGAAGACGCTGTTCATCGCGCTCGCCGCCGCCGGCCTCGTGCCGCAGGTCGCGCAGGCCACCGACGGCTACTTCGCCAACGGCTATGGCATGAAGGCAATCGGCATGGGCGGCGCGGCGGTCGCCGTCGCGCAGGAGCCCTTCGGCGGCGCGATCAACCCGGGGGCGATGTCGTTCCTCGGCAACGAGTGGCAGCTCGGCATGGCGTGGTTCAGCCCGCGCCGCGGCGCCGAGCGCACCGGCTCCGGACAGGCCGGCATCGACGGCAGCGCCGACAGCGGCAGCGACAACTTCTTCATCCCGGAATTCGGTGTCAACTGGAAGTACCGCCCCGACCTCGCGCTCGGCGTGACCGTCTACGGCAACGGCGGGATGAACACCAACTATTCCGGCGGCCAGATCCCCGCGCAGAGCGCCTGCGGCTTCTTCCGCGGCGGCCAGGGCAGCCCCTACAACCTGCTCTGCGGCAGCGGCAATCTGGGCGTCGACCTGATGCAGCTCCTGATCACGCCGTACGTGTCGTGGCAGCCGGTCAAGGGCCAGTCGTTCGGGATCACGCCGGTCATCGCCTACCAGCGGTTCAGGGCGGAGGGCCTGCAGACGTTCGACACTCCCGCCTTCTCGACGAGCCCCGGCAACGTCACCAACAACGGCTACGACGATTCCTGGGGTGTCGGCGTGCGCCTCGGCTACATGGGCCAGTTCAGCGACCAGTTCGCGTTCGGCGCCACGTGGGCGAGCAAGATCAGCATGGGCAACTTCGACAAGTACAAGGGGTTGTTCGCGCAGGAGGGCGGCTTCGACATCCCGTCGAACTTCACCGTCGGCTTCTCCTTCCGCCCGACGAACCAGTGGCTGTTCGCGCTGGATTTCCAGCGGATCTACTACGACGACGTGCCCTCGGTGAACAATCCGAGCGCGTACATCGGCTACTGCGCGCCGCCGCAGCTCGGCGGCCTCGGCCAGCAGGACTACTGCCTCGGCGGCAGCAGCGGCGCGGGCTTCGGCTGGCAGAACGTCGACGTGTGGAAGGTCGGCATCCAGTACGCGGTCAACGACAAGTGGACGCTGCGCGGCGGCTACAACCACACCGACAACCCGATCCAGCCGCAGGACGTGACCTTCAACATCATCGCCCCGGGGGTGGTCCAGGACCAGTGGTCGCTCGGCACGACCTACAAGCTCGACAACGCCTCCGAGATCACCGGTGCGTTCATGTACGCGGAGGACAACTCGGTCACCGGACCCAGCCTGTTCATCGGCTTCGGCGCGCCGCCGACGACGACCGAGACGATCCACATGAAGCAGTACCTGCTCGGCATCGCCTACAACCGGAAGTTCTGAGCGGATCCGATGCGCGGCGGCATCGCCGCGTAGCCCGGTTACGGGACATCGGTCTACGGGGCGTCCGGCGCGCCCTGCCAGAGCATCTCGTAGCCGAGCTCCTGGCTGTCGGTGCACATCGTCGCCAGCTCGGAAAACTTGTCCTTGAACGTCTTGTCGGCGTGCGAGCGCTCGTGCTCCTCGAACGAGCGCCAGTACGTGACGATGACGAGGTGCGCGTCGGCCGGCTTGACCCCGCCCAGCGACCCTCCGCCGAGGCGAAGCCCGAGAACCTGAACACCTGCCCGCCGCAGAAGCCGCCCTTGTCGCCGCCGTAGGTGTCCTTGACGACGTTGCACATCTCGCCGATGGCGAGCTCGACGTCGTCCATGGTGATTCCCGGCTTCAGCTTGACCGTGTTGAAGAGCATCTTGGCTCCGAAGGGGATCGCGAGGGGATCGAACATGGCGTTCCTCCGTATGGTCGTCGGCCGGGCGGAAATGATGCGCCCGGAACGGCGGGCCGTAAATCTCGGGGGTCGGAGCCGCAATACGGCGATGCCGCGACGCGCGAATCCCGCGCGACCCGTCCGGCCGGCGCTCCGGGCGCAATTGCGCAATCCCGGCCTTCGGCGCCCCCGCCCGGGATCGGCTAAGCTCCCGTCCTCGACCCGTCGCCGCCATCGGCGGCCCCATCCCCGACGCATGGCCACGTCCATAGAGATTCTCGAGGAAGCCGGGGTGCGCTCGCTGCACTTCGGCTCGCACTGGATCCAGGGCGCGATGCGCATCGCCCGGCCGCATGCGCTGGAGCTCGAGTACACGCGGGCAATGATGCTGTCGCTGCTGCTGCGCCGCGGGCGGCGGTGGCCTCGCCACGTGCTGCAGATCGGGCTCGGCGCTGCGTCGCTGACCCGGTTCCTGTACCGGCACCGGCCGCGCGCGGCGCTCACCGTGGTCGAGATCGAGCCCGCCGTCGTCTCGGCGGCGCGGCAGTTCTTCAAGCTGCCCGAGGATCCGCGGCGCCTGGCGATCGAGATCGCCGACGGCCACGACTACGTCGCCCGGTCGGCGCGCGAGTTCGACCTCATCCTGGTCGACGGCTTCGACGCCAGGGGGCGCGCCGGAATGCTCGACCTGCTGCCGTTCTATTGCAACGCGCGCGCCCGGCTGAGTCGGGAGGGGGTGTTCGCGGCCAACCTGCTGACGCGCACGCGGGGCGTCGCGGCGAGCCTCGACCGGATCCGCGCCGCTTTCGACGGCCGCGCCCTGGCCCTGCCGGCGTGCGCCAGCGGCAACACCATCGTGATCACCGCGGCCGGGGACCCGGTCGAGTTGCCGTGGGCCGACCTCGCGGCAGGCGCGCGCGCGTTGCAGCGCGACACCGGTCTCAACCTGCTGCCGCTGCTCGCACGGGTGGCTGCCGCGGAGGCCGACGCCGACGGCGGCCTCGTGCTTTGAAGGTGGTGCGCGCCGACACGACCCCCTTCCCCACCGCACGGGCCGCAGAAGAAACGCTGCCCCTGCCGGCCATGGCGCCGGGCGATGATCCCGACGGCCGACCGGGTACGCAGTGCGACGCGACACCTGCGCCGGCGAACAACGGCCGAGGTACTGGCCCGATTCTTGCGGACCTCTCGAGACATCCTTCGTCATCTCTGGAATGGGTTCCCCTACTGCCCCGGGAGGGCATACTCTGCCGAAAGGCGTGCGCTGGCGCCAGACCACGCGCGCCCGACCGTCGCTGATCGTCGCCTTCGCAGCCCCGTCGACGGCGCCCTCGGGGAACCGGCAGGGCATTGATCTGCCCGTGCGGGACCCGTTGCCAAACACCCCTCCAGAAGGCTCCGCCTCCCGCTCGGACGCCGGCGACGCCGGCGCACCCGACAGCCAGGCTGTTCGCGAGCGGCGCCTGCGTTTCGTCGAACAGATCCACCGCATGCGGACCCTCGGGCTCGCGCTCGGCTTCTTCTGCGTGGCGTCGACCATGCAGCGCCACGGCATTGCGACGCCCATGTGGGCGGCGCTCGTCGCCTGCGCGTTCGTGTGGCCCCACGTGGCAAGATTCCTCGCGACCCGCAGCCCCGATCCCACCCGTTCCGAACGCATCAGCCTGATGATCGACTCGGCGATCGGCGGCGCGGCCGTCGCGCTGATGCAGTTCAATCTGCTTCCCAGTGTGCTGCTGGTGACGATGCTTTCGATGGACAAGATCGCGGTCGGCGGCATCCGGTTCTGGCTGCGCACCGTCGCGGTCCTCGCCGCCGCGTGCATCCTGACTTCGGCGGCGCTCGGCTTCCCGGTCGACCTCGAAACGCCCATGCCGGTGGTGATGGCAAGCATTCCGCTTCTGGTCACCTACCCGCTGCTGATCAGCTACGTCATGCACGACCTGACGAACAAGGTTGCCGAGCAAAACACCCGGCTGGTGCGGATCAGCACCACGGACGAGCTCACCGGACTCGCCAACCGTCGCCAGGGGCTGGTCGCCGCCGAACGCGCGCTTGCCGGCCACCGGCGCACCGGCAGGCCGGCCGCGCTCATCGTCATCGACATCGACGGATTCAAGCAGATCAACGATCGATTCGGGCATCCCGCCGGCGACCAGGTGCTGCGCGAGCTGGCGACGATGCTGCGTCACTGCTCGCGGGTGACCGACACTCCTGCCCGCTACGGCGGCGACGAATTCCTGCTCGTCCTGCCCGAGTCCGACCTCGCCGGCGCCGCCATGATGGCGCAACGCATCCGCGAGCATCTTGCGGCGAAGGAGTTCGCCGCCGCACCGGGACTTCGCTGCACTGCGAGCCTCGGCGCGGCGCAGGCGTACCTGGACATGGTCGACGTCGAGGACTGGATCCAGCAAGCCGATGCGGCGCTCTATCGGGCAAAGGCGAACGGTCGCGACTGCATGGTATGCGCACCGACGATCGGGCCCGAATTCCACGGAACCTCGGCCGGGGACACCGCCGACCTGCAATCGCCGGGAAATTGCCGGCGGCGCGTCGCGCCCTGATCCGCCAGTGGCGAGGTGGTGCCGGGCCGGACGCAGGCCCGGCTTGCGACGATCGTTCGGCGCGACGACCGCGTGCTCGCCGCTGCGCGTCGCACCGGGTGATGGAAAATCCCGTCGGCACCGGCCCGCACCGATCGAAGGAATGGGCGCGCGGTCGCGTGCCCGCATCTGAATCCGGTTGCCGTGAGGGATAATCGTCCGACGGCAAGGGCGCCTGGCGCCGACAGGGGGCAGAACGATGAGAACGTATGACCGAGCCGAACCTCTGATCGTCATCCACGTCCCCAAGGCGGCCGGGACGAGCGTGATGACGATATTCAGGAGGTGGTTCGGCAGTGGGCTCTACCTCAACTATTTCGACGAACGCACGGGATCGCCCCCGCCGAAGCGGGACCTGCATTCACTGCATTCGATCAGCTCCCCGGTGGCGGTCTATGGCCACTTCGGTCGTACCGTGAAAGGTCTCAGCATTGAAGACTACTATCCGGATGCGCGGCAATTCGTCACGATTCTTCGCGATCCATTCGAACTGGTGATATCGCGCTACTACCACATTCGGAAGGTCGGCTCCGACTGGCTGGATCAGTCGCGCGTTCCCAAAGGCGATCTTCGCGAGTATCTGATGAACAACCCGCCGAACATGCTCAATCACTTTCCGAGAAAGGTGACGAGAGAGAACTATCGCGCAATGATGGACGAGTTCTTCATAGACGTCGGCCTGATGGAGCGCCTTCCTGAAACGCTTCGGCGTTTTGCGGACAAGCTGGGCATGCCGTTCCGGCAGGACTGGCTGCCTCATCTGAATGCCACCCCTCGAGACCAGGCCGATCCCCACGGCTTGCGCGACGAGTATGCCGAAAGACACGCTCTCGACTTCGAGGTGTACGACTACGTGGCTTCACGATTCTAGCTGGCGGCCCGGTGCTGCCAGCTCGCGCAGCGTGATCTCGCCGATCGAGGATTCGACCGCCCCGCGCATCCGCTCGAGGACGTCGTCGACTCCCGGCGGCGCGGGCAGGCCGGAGGCGGAGACGAAGTCCTCCTCGCCCGCTGCGCGAACCGCGTCCAGCACCTGCGTCGCCGTGATCAGCGACGGGTCGCGCGCCGGCAGGCAGGCCGGCGGATCGTCGGCATTCCGGGCGACGAGCGCCGAGCGTTCGAGCGCGTCGAGCACCGGCTGCAGCGCGTGCGTCGGCACGCGCAGCACGCGGGTGAGCTCCGGCAGCGACGGCGCGCGCTCGCCGGCGAGGAACCTGCCGGCGATCAGCGTCATCGTCGAGAGCGCCAGCCGCTCGCGCATCCGGTTGGACAGCCTCGGCTCGCCGCCGCTGGCATAAAGGTACTCCGGATGCTGGGCGTAGAAGGCGACGCTCGCGCCGAACAGCAGGACCAGCCAGGACACGTACAGCCAGATCATGAACAGGATCAGTATCGCGAACCCGGAATAGATCGCCGCGTACCTGTTCGACGACACCACGAACACCGCGAACATCCAGCCCGCGGTCTGCCAGGCAACGCCGCCGACCGCACCGCCGATCAGCGCCGCGCCGAGCCGCACGCGCGTGTTCGGGATGAACAGGTAGACGAAGGTGAACGCCGCGATCACCAGCAGGTAGGGCGTCAGCCGGCTCGCCGCCCGCACCACCTGCCCGAGCGCGTCGACGGCGAGCAGCTCGCGCACGGTGTCGATGCTCATGACGGTCGCGGTCACCCCCAGCGCGGAGAACACCAGGATCGGACCGACCAGCAGCACGCTCAGATAGCGGCTGAAGCGCTCGGCGAGGGGCCGGGGCCGCGGGATGTGCCATATGTAGTTCAGCGACTCCTCGATCTTCTGCACCAGCGAGATCGCCGTGTACAGCAGCAGCGCGAGGCCGACCGCGCCGAGCACGCCCACGTTCATGTTCTCGATGAACGCGGTGATGCGCCGCGCGATCTCCGCGCCCTTCTCGCCCATGGGCTCGAGGAAGCTCAGCAGCGCCGGCTGGATCTGGTTGTAGACGCCGAACGCCTTGAGCACCGAAAACGACAGCGCGAGCAGCGGCACGATCGACAGCAGCGTCGTGTACACGAGGCTCATCGCGCGCAGCGTCAGCTGGCCGCGCGCGAGGTCCCGCACCAGGATCACCACGGTGCGCACGACCCGCAGCCCGCGGGTCTTCCACGCGGGCAGGCGCTCGGCCGGCGTTCCCCAGACGACCTGCTCGAGCCGGCGCATTGCCTCGGCCGCGTTCATTTGGCGACCCCGAGCTCGAGCTGCAGCGCGACCATGTCGTCGCCGGCGGCGCTCGCCTTGCGCAGCTCACCCAACGCGACGCGCTCCGCCGGCACGCCGCCAACGGTCGTCAGCTCGCGCACGATGGCGTCACCGCGCCGCTCGGCGAGGCGGCCGAGCATCGGTTCGGAGACCGACGTCGTGCTGATCATCTGCTCGACCAGACCCTGGTAGAACGCCGGCGGCGGTCCCGAAGGAGGCGTCGTCGACTTCGGCGCGCCGCCCGCCGCTGCGCTGCCGCCGGAAGGTTTCGCGGGTGGCGCCGGCGATGCGGCCCCCGCGCCGGCCGGTGCAGCCGCCTCGACGGCGCGGCGCTTCAGTGCGGCCAGCGCCGCCGGGCTGTTGCGCGCGCTGAACGCCGCCTCGACGGCGCGCTGCACGCGCGGGTTCGCCGTGTCGATCGGGCCGGGATCCTCATCCGGTGGCAACTCGCCGCCCATGCGCGTGACGATGTCGGTGCGCACCGCCAGCGACTTCAGCACGGCGGTGTCCTGCGCCGGCGCGTAGGTCGGCGGGACGACGAGGCGCAGCGCGGGGCGCTCCTTGAGCGCGCGCGCGACCGCCTCGAGCTTCTGGCGCTCCGGCGGCGCGATGGTGTCGCGGCCGGGCTCGAAGTCGATGGTGTCGAGCTTGCGTTCGCCGCCGCCGAACAGCGCGCCGAGCGCTCCGAACGGCGCCGTGACGATCTTGCCGAGCATGTTGCCCATCGCCTTGCCGATCACCTCGCCGTAGTCGAACGTGGGATCGTTCAGGTCGCCGCTGACCGGCAGGCCGATGTCGATCACGCCGTCGGCGTCCTTCAGGATCGCGATGGCGAGGTCGAGCGGCAGGTCGAGTGCGCCCGGGCTGTCGACCTTCTCGCCCAGCTCGACCTGGTTGAGCACGATCTTGTTCTTCCCCGCCAGCTTGCCGTTCCTGACCTTGTACTCCAGGTCGAGTGCCAACCGCCCCGCGGCGATACGGTAGCCGGCGAACTTCACGACGTACGGCGACAGCGAAGTCATCTCCAGGTTGCGAAACGCCATCTCGACGTCGGTCAGCGCCTCCGGATCCAGCACGCTGATCCGGCCGCGGATCCGGGCCGATCCGTACTCGTCCACCTGCGCATCGAGCTGCAGCTCCGCGCCGTCGTCGTTGTCGGTGGCGAGCCCGGTGACGACCCCCTTCAGATCATGCATCCGCGCGCCGAACTGGGGGCGCAGGCTGAGGTCGGCGAAATCGAGCTCGCCGCCGGTGACGCGGACCCGGGCGATGCTGACGGGAAACGGTTCGTCCGCGGGTTCGCCTTTCGGCGCCGGCGGGGCCTCCGGCTCCGCCGGTTTCAGCACGTCGGTCAGGTTCACCGTCCGGTCCTCGGCGATCACCAGGCGCCCGGACGGCCCTTCGATGCGCAGCTCCCCGATGTCGACGCGGTCCGGGCCGAGCGTCAACACGAGGTCGCCGGTGGCAACGGAGTTCCAGGCGAGAAACGGCCGCTGCGGTTCGACCTCCTCGAGCTGCAGGCCGTCGACGGCGACGCTGCCCGCATAGGCGAAACGCGCGCCGGCGCCGGCCTCATCGCCGAAGCGCAGGCGTCCTTCGGCCGACACGGTGCCGGAGCCAAGGCGCAGCGCCGCGACCTCCGACAGATAGCGCTGCGCCGGCGAGAGCGCAACGCCGGCAATCGTAGCCTGCAGGTCCGCCGCGCCGTTGTCGAGGCGGACGCTGCCGCTGGTGCGGATGTCACCGCCGCCGGCGACGTTCGCCTGGAACTCGATCTGCATCGGCGTTGCCGACGCGGTGTCGAGATCCGCGATGCGGGCGCGGATGGCGTCGAATCCGACCGCGAGCGCCGGCGGCACGCGCCGGTCCTCGAAGCCGACCGCGAAATCGTCGACCGCCACGGATCCGAGCGCGAGTCGCCAGGGGCTGTCCGCCGCCTGCGCGTCGGGCGCGTGGGGCGCCTCGGGTGCGGCTTCGGGCGCCGGACCGGCCGTCGCCGAGGCCAACCCGCGGATCACGACCAGCCCGTTGAACCGGCCCTGGGCATCGATCCAGGTCTGCGCGTTGCCGCCGGCAACGGTCACGTTTCCGGCGCTGGCCGCGCGATCCGCAAGGTTGAACGCACCGCCGTCCAATGTCACGCTGCCAATACGCGCCATCTCGGTCGCGTCCGCCGGGCTGTTCATCGCGACGTCCACCAGCTTCGCGGTGAGCCCTTCGCCGGTCAGCGCCAGCGGAGCGTCGCTCACGCCCAGCGCCATCGACTCGGCACCGACGTCCGCCGCTGCGAAGCGCAGGACTTCGGCCGTCGCGCCTTGGGCGACGATGCCGACAGACGCCAACCGCAACGCCACACCGGCGAGGCTTGCCTCGACGACCGACGCGTCCGGCGATCCACCGCCGGCCGCGACCGCAATTTCGCGCGCGTCGAATGCGGCATCCTCCAGCGCGATGCGGTCGGATCCCTGGCGCGCGGCGACGCCGGCAATCGTGGCGCCTGCGCCGCCGCCCGTGATCCGGACCTGCCCCTCAGCATGCGTCAGCGTCATCGCATCGCCGTTCAGCGTTGCCGTGCGGACGTCGATACCGTCCGTGCCCCGGTTGAGCGCCACCGTGCCGGCGGTGGTCCGGATGGCGTCCAGGGCGAGCTCGAGCGGACCGTCGTCCGCCCGGGTCAGCGTCAGCGCTTTGCCCGCAAGCGACAGCTCGCCCGCGGCGGCACGCTCGTCGCCGCGGTGCGCGTCGATTCCGGACAGCGACACGGCCGGCGCGCCCGCCGCGATCCGCATTTCCGCGCCGGATTGCGCGAGCGACAGCGTCTCGCCGGCGAGCGTCGCCGCGCGAACGTCGAGACCGTCCCCGGCTTGCGCCATCCGCAGATCCGCCAGCGTGCCGCGCGGGGCCGTGACGTCGAAACCGACCTGCTCCGCCTGCGCCCGCAGCGCGATGCGGCTGCCGGCGACGGAGACTTCGCCCAGCTGCACGCTCTGCCCGGACGCGTTCAATGCGGCACTCGCCAGCCCGACCGAGGCATCGTCGATGGTCCCGGTGGTCGTGGCGCCCTCCACGACCACGGCGGCGCCGGCCCCGCCGACCGAAAGGCCGCCGAGCACGAGCGACGCTTCGCCCTGCCGCGCCGTCGCGCCTTCGGGTGCGCTCACGCGTGGCGCATCGAGCGCGAGCTCGAAACGCTCTCCGCCGGCGTCGATCGAGACACCGTCGGCCTCGATGCGCGCCGCAGGCAGGTCGAGGCGATCCGCGCCGTCCTCGAGCCGCGATGCGGCAAGCGACAACCGGGGCCGGCGAAGCTCGATGCGCATGCCCGCAGCGCCGACCGTGGCGGTCGCCGCGGCGTCGATGCCCACCGCGTCGACGCTCGCGCGGCGCCGGCTCGCCGCGTCCAGGAACTTGACTGCGATGTCCGAAACGGTGGTGCTCGCCACCGCGATATGCCACGGCTTCGGCGCGGCCGCCGCGGCACCGCTGCGCGGAGTGTCGGCTGCCGTCACCGGCGGCGTCTGCGGCGTGGCCGCTCCGGACGCCCGCACGATTTGCGACCAGTCGAGCACACTCTGCTCGTTCGCCGCCGCCGCGACGCGACCATCGGCAAGCACGAGCTTCGCGACGGCCACTTCGCGCGAGTCGAGATCGACGCGGCCGCCGTTGAGCGCGAGCGACTCCATCGCCAGCAGCGGCGTGTCGGCCCCGGCGGCGGCGACCGACAGCTTCGCCACGTCGAGATCGACGTCCTGCACGGTCCCGGCGATCGTGCCGGCCGCGTCGACTCCGAGGTCGAAGCGCGCGGCGAGCCCGATGGTGCCGGCGGGCGAGTCGAGCGCGACGAGGCGCGAGAGCCCCCGGACGACGGTTGCCACGGCAAGATCCTTCACCGCCAGCTCTCCCGACACGGCGACCGGATCGAGGCCGAGCCCGCCGGCGAGGGTCAGCGACTCGCCGGCTGCGGTCCGCGCCGACAGCCGGTAGCGCGCGGCCGACGCGGGCAGCGTCGACAGGTCGGCGATCTCGAACTGGAGCGGCTCGACGCGCGCAACCAGGGGCGGGGCGAGGCGCCGGTCGGAAAAATCGACGCGCGCGCCGGTCAGCGCGACGCGCTTCACGACAAGGCGCGGCAGCCCCCCGGATTCCGGCGCGGGCTCCCCGGCCAGGCGCTCGAGCAGCGGCGAGAAGTTGTTTCGGCCGTCGTCGGTCAGTTCGAGGTGCACGACCGGCGCCTCCAGCGTCGCGCTGGCGAACACCCACGCGCGGTCGAGCACGCTGCGCAGCTCGAAGTCGGCCTGCAGCCGCTTGACGGCGATCAGCGGCTGCCCGTCGGGGTCGGACAGCGCGAGATCGTCGACGTCGAGACGCAGTGCGAGCGGGTTGAAGTGCACGGCGCCCACGCTGATCCGCTGGCCGAGCTGTTCCGGCACCTGCTTCTCGAGCTGCCACTTGACGATGGCCGGCAGCGCGAGAAAACCGCCGGCGAGATAGAGCGCGAGCAGGACCACGGCGATGATCGCCGGCACACTGAACAGGATCTGTCGCAGTCTCTGGGGCATTTTCGGGAATGTCGCCGGGCGGTCGACGGCCGCGGTCCGCGTCCGTGTGATGGTTGCGCGCCGCGTGCTGCGGCTCGCGTCGGGCCCGTATGAGCCCGTGACCCGCGCAGCAGCCGTGTGGGCCGACTGCCACGCATCGAAGGATTCGACGGGTCATGATAAACCAGGTCGGAGTCCGCGCCAATCGCGACCGGCATAACGAAGCGAATACCGCAGGATGAGCGCAGATCGCGTGTTATCATCGAAGTTATACGGATCGTGCGATGATCACCCCGCCGTCCATTCGACAACCCATGTCCAGAACGGGAGGGGCACATGGATTTCTCGACTCTCGCAAGCTCGCTGCAGGCGACCCTCGGTGCCCAGCTTCCCGGCATCCTCGGCGCGCTCGGAATCCTGATCGTCGGCTGGCTGGTGGCCGTCGCCGCGCGGGGCGGCGTGCGCCGCCTGCTCGGGTTGCTCAAGGTCAATCAGCGCATCGCTGAGAGCACCGGCCAGCCCGCACAGGTCGAGTCCGGGATCGCGTCCGGCGTGTTCTGGCTCATCGTCCTGGTGACGCTGGTCGCGGTGTTCGACTCGCTGCACCTCAACCTCGTCTCCGGTCCGTTCGCGCTGCTGGTCAGCCAGATCTTCGGATACGTCCCGCGGCTGGTCGCCGGGACGCTGCTGCTGCTCCTCGCGTGGCTGCTCGCCATGGCGCTGCGCGCGCTCGTCGCCAGGGCGCTCGCGGCGACCACGCTCGACGACAAGCTCTCGGCCCAGGCCGGGATGGAGCCGATGAGCAAGACGGTGGCCAACGTGCTGTTCTGGCTGGTCATCCTGCTGTTCCTGCCGATGATCCTGGCAGCCTACCAGCTGCACGGCCTGCTCGAGCCGGTGCAGGCGATGCTGGCCAAGCTGCTCGACATCCTGCCCAACATCTTCGCCGGTGCAGTCATCGGGTTCGTCGGCTGGCTGGTGGCGAAGGTCCTGCGCGGACTCGTCACCAACCTGCTCGCCGCCGCCGGCGCCGACGGCGCCGCCTCCCGGCTCGGACTCGCGAAATCGTTCCGCGTATCGCGGCTGGTGGGGACGATCGTGTTCATCTTCGTGTTCGTGCCGACGCTGATCGCCGCGCTGGACGCGTTGAAGATCGAGGCGATCTCGCGGCCGGCGACGGACATGCTCCAGATGTTCCTCGCGGCGGTGCCCAACCTCGTCGCCGCCGCGGTGATCCTCGCGATCACCTGGTTCGTCGCGAAATTCGCGGCGGACCTGCTCACCCGGCTGCTCGCCGGACTGGGCCTGGACGAGCTGCCGCAGAAGCTCGGGTTCAAGGGCACGGCGGTATCCGACCGGTACAAGCCCTCGGGGCTGGTCGGCGCGCTGGTGCTGTTCTTCGCGATGCTGTTCGCCACGGTGGAGGCGGCCAACCGGCTCGACTTCGGGCAGGTGCGCGACCTGGTGGCGATGTTCATCAGGTTCGGCGGCGACATCCTGCTCGGCGGCGTGATCCTCGTCATCGGCTTCTGGCTCGCGAACCTCGCCTACGACGCGATCGACCGCGCCAGCGGCGAGCGCAGCACCGGCCTCGCCGGGATGGCGCGGGTCGCGATCCTCGGCCTGGTGCTCGCGATGGGCCTGCGGGCGATGGGAATCGCCGACGACATCGTGAACCTGGCGTTCGGGCTGACGCTCGGCGCCGTCGCCGTCGCGGTGGCACTCGCGTTCGGCCTCGGTGGCCGCGAGGCGGCCGGCAAGCAGATGGAGCACTGGCTCGCCAGCCTGCGCAAGGAGAAGTAAGGCCGCGACGGAAAGGCCGGCAAAGCTGCGCCGCGCGGCCGGGACCGGGCGGCGAGGCCAACGGGTGGAGGCACCTACGTCATTGCGCGCGCTTCTGCTCGGAATGCTGCTCGTCGGCGTCGCGCACGCGCAGCCGCAGTTCAAGCAACTGGCCGGCCCGCCGGCGGAGATGCCGGCCATGGCATCGGCCGATCCGTCGTCCTCCGCGACCCGTTCCAGGAGCGCGCTGCTGCCGGTCGCGCTCGAGCAGACCGGCCCGGGGCAGTGGACCTGGCGCTCGGAGATTCCGGTCGAAGGCGCAACTCTGCGTCTCCTGGTGTTTCCCGGCGGTTCGGGCACCAATCCCAACCCCTGGCGCGTGACGCTGCGCGACCCGGCGAATGCGAACGCCCGCCCCGATGCGGTTGCGGTCGAGCGGCGCGCCGTCCCTCTCGGGCTGTCCGGCAGGGACATCCCGGCAAACTACTTGCAGCTGGACAATCTGCCGCCGGGCAACCGGTCGATCGCGATCGAATCCGATGCGCCGGGCCGGGGCTTCGTCCTGGTCCAGGGCGCGGGACCGGCGCGACTGCTCTCGCACCAGACGGCATTCAACCAGCGCGTGGGGCAGCACATCGGTCTCGTCGCCAGGATCTACGATCAGGACACGGGTGCGCAGGCGAAGGGCGGCAGCGTCAGCGCGGGCCTGCTGCGCGTGACCACGCCGGATGGAGCGATCCTGACCAGCGCCATGTACGACGACGGCCTGCACCAGGACGGCGAGGCGGGTGACGGCATCTACGGCGGCGAATTCCTTGCCGATCGCCCGGGCGCTTTCACCGCGCAGGTGGTCTTCACCGGCCAGGACCGTTCCGGCAACGGCTTCGTCCGGACCGCGCAGCATCTGATCCCGGTCGTCGAGGAGCAGCTGAACCTTCGCGGTGACACGGCGACCGGCGAGATGGTCGACCCGCAGCGTCTGGCAATCCGGATCGGCGTGTCGGCCTCGAAGCCGTCGGATCACTATCGCGTGGTCGCCGAGGTGTGGGGAAGCGCGGCATCCGGCAGCGGCGAGCCGGTCCCCGTCGCCTGGATCGCGGGCATGTCCGCGATTCGCGGGGACGCGTTGGCGCTCGGACTCGACACGCGCTGGATTGCGAAGTCCGGCGCGCAGGGGCCGTTCGAGTTGCGCAACCTGCGGATCGAGGATCCCGACTACTTCATCACCCTGGCGTCGGTGGAGCGGATGGCCCTGTCGATGCCGGGATTGCCGGGCACGGAGGCGCGCCTCGAGCCCATCGTCGTGGACGAGCAGATGCGCATGGGTCCACGTCCGCACGCCGCCGCCCCGCCGGGCGGCGCGGCGGCGCAATCCCTGGCCTACACCAGCGGCACGGGGCACAAGCTGTTGCTGGTTCACGGCTATTGCTCGAGCGACGTCTGGGGCCCCAACGTCGGCCAGTTCCCGCATGCCGGCGCGGACAGCGTATTTCTGGACCTGGGTCAGAACCGCTCGCACGATGCGTTTGCCCAGCTCATCCTGGATTTCGGCCTGCAATGGAATTCCTACGCGATCGTCGCGCACAGCCAGGGCGGCGCGGCCGCCCTGCAGCTCTACACGCATTACTGGAGCGGCCTCGACAACGCCGGACCGGGACGCCTGATCCAGTCGGTGGGCACCCCCTATCAGGGCACGCCGCTGGCCAGCGATCTCGCGCTGCTCGGCCAGCTGTTCGGCCAGGGCTGCGGCACGAACTACGACATGACGTACAGCGGCGCCGCGACGTGGCTCGCGGGGATCCCGCCTTCCTTCCGGGCGGCGGTGAACTACTACACGACCTCGTTCGAAGACCGCCCGTTCCAGTACGACTACTGCAACCTCGTGACCGACCTGTTCCTGACCGATCCCGATGACGGGGTCACCGAGCAGGCAGCGGGGCAGTTGCCCGACGGCGTCAATCAGGGTCACACCCCCGGACAATGCCACACGACCGGCATGCGCGATCCGGCGCGAGTACAACGACGGCGTCCGAAACGCCCTCATGGACGCAAGCGCGGCCGTCGCGCCGGCGCCCGGGCCGCCGACGCTTCAGGGCGCGGCGTCGGTCAAGGTGCACGGCGTGGCGGGCGCTTTCAGCCTGCCTCTGTCACTGCTGCCGGCGACCCCGACCACGGAGCCGCGGAGCGCCGGCGCCGGTGGCGCACACACGGTCGTCCTTACCTTCGACAAGACCGTCACCAGCGGGACCGCCACCGTCACCGCGGGTTCCGGGACCGCCGGCGCGCCGACCTTCGCCGGCGCGGCGATGACCGTGCCTCTCACCGGCGTCGACAATGCGCAGTACGTGCCGGTGGCCGTCAACGACGTCGCTTCGGCCGACGGCAGCACCGCAGGGAGCGCGTCGGTGCGGATCGGTTTCCTCCGGGGGGACGTGAACGGGAGCCGGAACGTCACCCTGACCGACCTGCTGCTGGTGAATGCGGTGCTGACGCAGCTCGTCGCTCCCGCGAACTACCTGCGCGACGTGAACCTGACCGGCTCGCTCTCCTGTCCGACTTGCTGGTGGTCAATTCCCACCTGGCACAGGCGCTGCCGCCGCCTTGAACGCGGCCATCGCCGCGGTCAC
>CAVYID010000027.1:0-93861 GCA_963768535.1 uncultured beta proteobacterium
ACCCCATTTAACGATTTAACGCATGCGTCGAATTGTACCTGACCCCCACTACTGTCCGGTTAAATGACCTGTGCCGAGCCCGAAGATCAAGTACTGGCGCGGGTTGCGGGCCGATTTTGTTTGGTGCCGATTTGAACTTCGTTTGCCAAGAATCGCGTAGTTTCCCCGGGTTGACTGCCCCGAGGAGCGCGCATGCACGTCGGCAAGACTTTGTTCGCCCAAGTCATGGAGTTCGTGCCGTGGACGAGCTTCACGCGCATCGTGGATCGCTACTCTGGCAACGCCGGGGCGCGCACGCTGTCGTGCGCCGAGCAGTTCCGCGCGATGGCCTTCGCGCAGCTGACCTGGCGCGAGAGTCTGCGCGACATCGAGGTGAGCCTGTCGGCCAATCCGACCAAGCTCTACGCGATGGGCTTTCGCTCCGCGGTCAGGCGCTCCACGCTGGCCGATGCCAACGAACTGCGGGACTGGCATATCTGGGCCGACCTGGCCGCGGTGCTGATCCGGCGCGCGCGCAAGCTCTACGCGAACGACTCGCTCGGCGTCGAGTTGGACAACACCGTGTACGCGTTGGACTCCAGCACCATCGATCTGTGCCTGAGCCTGTTCGATTGGGCGCCGTTTCGCTCGACCAAGGCCGCCATCAAGCTGCACACACTGCTGGACCTGCGCGGCGCGATCCCCGCGTTCATCCACATCAGCGACGGCAAGCTGCACGACGTGAACGTGCTGGACATGCTGGCCATCGAGGCCGGCGCGTTCTACGTGATGGACCGCGGCTATTTGGACTTCGCGCGCTTGTACACGCTGCATCAGGCCGGCGCCTTCTTCGTCACGCGCGCCAAGTCGACCGATGGATGCACGGCGCGTGTACTCGGCGACCACCGACCGCACCACGGGTGTGCTCTGCGACCAACGCGTGATGCTCAACGGCTATTACTCGGCCAAGAAGTATCCCGAGCATCTGCGGCGCATTCGATTCAAGGACCCCGAGTCGGGCAAGACGCTGGTCTTCCTGACCAACAACACGGCACTGCCGGCGCTTGACCATCGCCGCGCTGTACAAGAGCCGCTGGCAGGTCGAGCTGTTCTTCAAGTGGATCAAGCAGCACCTGCGGATCAAGCATTTCCTCGGCAACAGCGAGAACGCGGTGAAGACGCAGGTCTGGTGCGCCGTGGCCACCTACGTGCTCATCGCCATCGTCAAGAAGGAGCTTCAACTCGATGCCTCGCTCTATACGCTGCTACAGATTCTGTCCGTGATCGATCTTCGAAAAAATGCCGCTGCAACAGGCCCTTACCGAAAATGCCCTCACATCAAACGATCACGTCGAACCCGAACCAGTTGATTCTGCTTGGGATTTAACCGGACAGTAGTGCCTGACCCCATTTACTCAGTAGTCGGTAAATAAGGCGACAAATGCGGAACTTTGCAAGCCAATCATGATCTCATTGTTCATGAAGCGAGACGGGCGGTCATTTGATCATCAGACGCTGGAACAAATCCGCCTGATGGCAGTGGAGCGGGTGCGCGAAGGTGAGCCGGCGGCGGACGTGATTGCGGCCTACGGGTTCAATCGCACGACGATCTACAAGTGGATCAAGGCGGCGCTGCAGCCGGGAGTTGGGATCAAGGCGTTGCGCTCGACCAAGGCGACAGGACGGCCGCGCACGCTCACACCGACGCAGGAGCGGCAGGTGTTTCGCTGGATCAACGGCCACGACCCGCGCCAGTATGGATTGGACTTCGGGTTGTGGACCCGACGCGTGGTAGTGGAGTTGATTGCGAAGAAGTTCGGCGTAAGTCTCGGGCTGACGGCAGTCGGCGAGTTGCTGGCGAAGCTCGGATTGACGCCGCAGAAGCCGCTGCAGCGGGCGTATCAGCGCGATCCGGAAGCGATTGAACGGTGGCAGCGGGAAACCTATCCTGCCATTGCGAAGCAAGCCAAGGCCGAGGGCGCCGACATCTTCTTTTGGGATGAGTCGGGGTTTCGCGCCGACACGGTCCATGGCAAGACCTGGGGCGTGCGCGGTCAGACCCCCGTGGTGCATCGTCCCGGTCAGCGGCAATCGATCAGTGCGGCTTCGGCGGTGAGTGCCAACGGCGCCTTCTGGTTCTGCACCTACGAAGGGGCGCTGAACGCGGAGTTGTTCATCGAGCTGCTGCAGCAAATGATGAAGTATCGCCGGCGGCCGGTCCACTTGGTGCTCGATAGTCTGCCCGCGCACAAGAAGGTGATCGTGCGCGACTACGCGGCCGCGACGGCCGGTCGCCTCACGTTGCACTTCCTGCCGGGGTATGCCCCCGACCTGAATCCGGATGAGTTGGTGTGGAGTCACGTCAAGCGCACCGGTACCGCGCGCCGCCCGCTGCAACAGGGCGAGAAACTGCGCGAGAAGATCGAAGAGCAACTCGCGAGACTGCAGCGGATGCCACAACTTGTTCGCTCATTCTTCCATGCCCCTTCTGTCGCCTATATTGCCGACTGCTGAGTAAAGGCCACCATTCGTCGAACATCGCGTAGGGGGTTGCTTATCCGTGTCTTTGCCGCGGGGATTACTGTGTAGGCGCATTCACTCGCATCCGGGCCGAGCTTTACGCCGGAGCAAAGAGACATTCCTCGCACGGGCAGGTCCGGCTGCAGGCAGCCAATTTCGGTGATCCCTTCCGAGAAACCACGATCTCCCTGAAGCGATCCTAGCGCATCACCCTCGCAAATTCGCTGATCTATCGCAAAGTCTGTCGAGCGGTGGCGGGCAGCGGCGATTCGCCGGCCGGCGGGCACGGCGGGGCATGCCGGTCGGAAGGTTCCGGTCAGGCGACCGTGTTGCGTGGTGCTCCCGCGACGAACGATTCGATGTTTTCTACAAGCTGGTCGGCCAGGATCGCGTCGGCCTGCGCGCTGGCCCAGGCGACGTGGGCGTAGCCAGGACGAAGTCGGGCGGCCGAGCCCGCAGCAGCGAATTCGAGCCGGATCTTGGGCACGCTCGACCGCGCGCACGTCGAAGCCGGCGCCGCCAATGCGCCCTCGCGTCAGCGCGTCGGCGGCGCGGCGATCTGGTCGGCCAGCCTGCCGCGGGCGGTCGTCAGACAGTGACGTGGGCTTCATGCGCTCGAGCTGCTCGCGCCGATCATGTGCGGGTGCCGGGGGTCAGCGGGACGTGCAGCGTGATCACGTCGGCGGTGGCGACGATGTCGTGGAGCGATGCGGGCGTCACGTCGGGCGCGGCGCCGGGTCCTGCGGATCGAAGCCCAGCACGCGCATGCCGAGAACTGACCCACCAGACTTCGCCACCGCCGCCCAGGCCCCAATCCGACGATGCCCGCGTGCTGCCGGCGGCGTCGATGCGGTGCGTGAGCAGGCAGAACTGATCCGTCTGCTGCCAGCGCCCGGCCTCGACGTCGGCGCGGTAGGCCACGAGGTTGCGCCGGACAGCGCCAGCACCGCGTTCGAACACGTGCTCGGGCAGCGACAGACGTCGCGTAGTTGCGGATGTTGGGCGCCCGATGCCGCGTTCGCGGCAGGCGGCAAGGTCGAAGATGTCGGTGCCGGTCGCCGCCACCGCGATCATCCGCTGCGACGGCACTGCGCCAGCGTCATCCGCGCGCACGGCGCCTTGTTGATGACGGCGATGGTCGCGCCGGCGAGGGCAAGCTCGACGCTCTGCCGTGCGCGGTGCGCGACCGTGCGTCAATTCGCCGCACGGCCGAAGGCCCTGGCGCACCCTCGCGCGGCGCCGCCCGAGCCTGACGCGCGCCCGACAAGCGCACGATGGTGCGGCGTTCCGGGCAACCGGCACAGCTCGGCTTGCGACGCCTTCCCGTCAGCGCGCGTCGTCACTTCCGGTCCGCACGGATTCGCCGGCTCGGGCGGCGCGCGTGCCGTATTACCTATGCCGCCGCCTTTCTGCGGTCGCGCCGCTGGCCTTGGCCTTGGGCGCTGCCTTGGCCTTGGGCGTGGCCGGCCTTGGCGCTGCGGTCCTGGGCGTGCCTGCGCCTTCGCGCCCGTCTTGGGCGCCGGCTTCCTTGGCCTTGGGCGCCTGTCTTCGGTCTTGGGCGCTGCCTTGTCCTGCCTCGCTGCCCCTTCCCCTTCGCCCGGCCGACGAGGTCGTGGATGTCGTGGTCGACCTGGCCCTTGACCACGGCGAAGGCGTCGGCCTGGGCCTTGCGCACGATCTCGGCCAGCTCGCGCATGTGCTGCAGCGACACCTGGAACGCCTTCGCCATCAGGTCGCGCTGGCGGTTTGCGATCTCCATCGGCGAGCCGGAGAAGGTGCCGTCGGTGACGGCGCTGCGGGCGGCGGTCATCGTCGCGCGCAGGATCTCGAACTGCTTCTCGGCGAGCGCCTGCGCGCCGGCATAGACGATCCGGTTCGCTTCGAGGATGGCGTCGATGTCCTTGCGCCGCGCCTCGACGATGCCGGTGGTGTCGAAGCCGGTCAGGTTGGCGCGCTCGAGCAGCTGGTTGAGTCCGGCGAACGGGTTCTTGAGGTGGTTGGTGATGCGGTTCATGGTTGGGGGCTCCGGGTGGTTGGAGGCTCGCTGGCGGGGGCTGCCCCGGGTTTCGCTGGCGCTCAACCCGGGCTACGGTACTCGGGCTGCGGGTCTCGGGTTACGGTGTGTACGCGGTTCGGGCTTCGGCGGGTGCGAGCGAGCGCAGCCGGCCGTCCTCGAACCGCGGCACGACGTCGAATTCGTCGCAGCGTGCCGAGTAGTCGACTTCGTCCGCCAGTCCGCGTTCCCGCATCATCCGGCCGACGCGCGCGCCGCGCAAGCACCGCTGCGCGTCGGTGCCTGCGGCCAGGAGCTGCGCGGCGAGGGCGGCGTCGGACAGCTCGTTGCCCGGCGCCCTGCTCTCGAACAGCGCGACCAGGCGGCCGGCGGCGTAGAAATCCTCGAGGTTGAAATTGTCGGCCGATCCGGCGCAGACGATCAGCACCGTCTCGTCCGGGTGGGACCGCACGACGTGATCGACCACCGCGCGGCCGTTGAGCAGCGCCGCGGCGTAGACGTTGGCCGCGGCGCGCGCCTTGTGCAGCGCGACGGTGCCGTTGGTCGTCGACTGGATCACCGTGCGCCCGCGCACGTCCTCGCGCAGCACCGCCAGCGGCGTCGGCTGGACGAATCCCGGCAGCGTGTCGGCGTTGAGCTCGCCGGCGAGCAAGAAGCTTCCCGGCGCGAAGCCCTGCGCGACGCGCCGCGCCGCATCGCCGTCCGGCGTCGGGATCACCTCGCGCGCGCCGTGGCCAAGCGCCGCGGCCTGCGTCGAGGTCGCGAACAGGATGTCGAGCACGATGACCGTCTTCCCCGCCAGCCGCTCGCGGTCGAGCTCCTCCTTCTTCAGCAGGACGTGGATCTTGGCCATGTCGCGTACCGAAATGGGGTCAGGTCCCGAATGTAGTCCGAAATGGGGTCAGGTCCAATTTCGCGTCGAAATTGGACCTGACCCCATTTCCGCTGACCCCATTTTCGACACCATTTTCAGGCGACTTCGAAGAGGCCGGCGGCGCCCATGCCGCCGCCGATGCACATGGTGACGACGACGTGCTTGACGCCGCGGCGCTTGCCTTCGATCAGCGCGTGGCCGACCAGGCGCGCGCCGGAGACGCCGTAGGGATGGCCGACCGCGATGGCGCCGCCGTCGACGTTGAGGCGCTCGTCGGGGATGCCCAGCCGGTCGCGGCAGTAGATCACCTGCACGGCGAACGCCTCGTTCAGCTCCCACAGGCCGATGTCGTCGACCTTGAGGCCGGCGCGCTCGAGCAGCTGCGGCACCGCGAACACCGGGCCGATGCCCATCTCGTCGGGCTCGCAGCCGGCGACCGCGAAGCCGCGGAAGATGCCCAGCGGCGCGAGGTTGCGCTGCTCGGCGAGCTTCGCGTCCATCACCACGCAGGCCGACGCGCCGTCGGAGAACTGGCTGGCGTTGCCGGCGGTGATCACGCCGCCCGGCATCGCCGAGCGGATCTTGGCCGACGCCTTCCAGCGTGGTGTCGGCGCGGATGCCCTCGTCCTCGCTGACGGTGACCTCCTTCGACAGCATCGCGCTCGGTGGCCTTGTCCGGCACGCCGGCGGTCACCGTCATCGGCACGATCTCGGCGTTGAAGCGGCCGGCCGCGCGCGCGGCCGCGGCGCGCTGCTGGCTGCGCACGCCGTACTCGTCCTGCGCTTCCTTGCGAGATGTTGTAGCGCTTGGCGACGGTCTCGGCGGTCTGCAGCATCGACCAGTAGACCTCGGGCTTGTTCTCGTTCAGCCACTCGTCGGTGAAGTAGTTCTGGTTGAGGGTCGGCCTGCACGCAGGAGATCGACTCGACGCCGCCGGCGACCATCACCGGCACGCGGTCGACGATCACGCGCTGCGCCGCCATCGCGATCGTCTGCAGGCCCGACGAGCAGAAGCGGTTGACGGTGGCGCCGCCGGCGGTCACCGGCAGCCCGGCGCGCAGCGCGGCCTGGCGGGCGATGTTGCCGCCGGTCGCGCCCTCGGGCAGCGCGCAGCCGAGCAGCACGTCCTCGACCTCGGCCGGATCGATGCCGGCGCGCTCGACGGCGGCGCTGATCGCGTGCGCGCCGAGCGTGGCGCCGTGGGTCATGTTGAACCCGCCGCGCCAGGACTTCGCGAGGCCGGTGCGGGCGGTGGAAACGATGACGGCGTCAGCCATTTCGATTCTCCTTTCGCGGCGACGGCGGCGTGCCGTCGCCTTTGCATTCGATTGCGGTCATAGGGTCCATTTGCGGCGGTGTCCGCGGCGACCCGGCGTAGCCCGGCGTTGAGCGGAGCGAAACCCGGGGCGGTTGAGGCCATGGGCACGATCGCCCCGGGTTTCGCTTCGCTCAACACCGGGCTACGGTCGCCGGGTTACGGGTTGCCGGGCTACGGTCGTTGAACGTCTTGCCTTCGGCGGCGAGGCGCGCGAGCAGCGGCGCGGGCTCCCAGAACGCCTGGTCGACCCCGGGCAGCTGCGCGAACCGCCGCATCGAGCGCTCGACGTTGATGAGGCCGACCATGTCGGCGTAGAGCATCGGCCCGCCGCGGAACGGCGGGAAGCCGTAGCCGAACAGGTAGACCATGTCGATGTCGGACGCGCGCTGGCTGATGCCTTCCTCCAGGATCCGCGCGCCCTCGTTGACCAGCGCGTAGACGCAGCGCTGCACGATCTCCTCGTTGCTGATCTTGCGCGGCGTGATGCCGGCCTCCTTGCGATAGCTCTCGACGATCTCGTCGACGACGGGGTCGCGCAGCGCGTCGCGGCGCCCTTCTCGTAGCGGTAGAACCCGCTGCCGGTCTTCTGGCCGAAGCGTCCCAGCTCGCAGAGCTTGTCGGCGATCACGAACTTGTGCATGTCCGGATGCTCGGCGTAGTGGCGCTTGCGGATCGACCAGCTGACGTCGCCGCCGGCGAGGTCGGCGACCTTGAAGATGCCCATCGCCATGCCGAAGTCCTCGAGCGCGCCGTCGATCTGCTGCACCGACGCGCCCTCCTCGAGCAGGAAGAACGCCTCGCGCTGGTAGACCGCGCACCATGCGGTTGCCGATGAAGCCGTCGCACACGCCGGAGATGACCGCGGTCTTGCGGATCTTCTTCGCGACCTGCATCGCGGTGGCCAGCACGTCGTTCGCGGTCTTCGTCGCCGCGGACGACCTCCAGCAGCTTCATCACGTTGGCGGGGCTGAAGAAGTGCAGCCCCAGGACGTCCTGCGGCCGCTTGGTGAACGCCGCGATCGCGTTGACGTCCAGCGTCGACGTGTTGCTCGCGAGGATCGCGCCCGGCTTGCACACTTCGTCGAGCTTGCGGAACACCGCCTCCTTGACGCCGATGTCCTCGAACACCGCCTCGACGACGAGGTCGGCGTCCTTGAGGTCGTCGTAGGAAAGCGTCGGCTTCAGCAGCGCGAAATTCGCCTCCGCCTTGTCCTGCTTGAGCTTGCCCTTCTTCACGCGGTCCTCGTAGACCTTGCGCACCGCCGCCGTGCCGCGCTCCAGCGCGTCGGCCTTGGTCTCCAGGATCGTCACCGGAATCCCGGCGTTGAGGAAGTTGATGGCGATGCCGGTGCCCATGGTGCCGGCGCCGACGATGCCGACACTCTTCACCGGGCGCACCGGCGTGTCCTCGGGCAGGTCGGCGATCTTGGCGGCGGCGCGCTCGCCGAAGAAGACGTGCTTCAGCGCGCGGTGCTCGTCGGACAGGATCAGCGTCGAGAATCCCGTGCGCTCGACCTTGAGGCCCTCGTCGAAGCTCTTCTTCATGACGGCGGCCTCGACCGCCTCGAGGCACTTCAGCGGCGCCGGGTAGTTCTTCGCCATCGCGCCGACCGCGTTCTTCGCCCACAGCAGGTAGGCCTCGGGCTTCGGATGCCGGACCTTCAGGTCGCGCACGCGCTTCGCCGGCCGCTTCTCCGCGATCACCTTGGCGGCGAACGCCAGCGCGCCTTCCAGCAGGTCGCCCTCGACGAACTCGTCGAACAGCGGCGTGCCGCGGAACTGGTCGGAGGCCACCGTCTCGCCGGAGACGATCATGTTGAGCGCGTACTCGAGGCCGATCAGCCGCGGCAGCCGCTGCGTGCCGCCGGCGCCGGGCAGCAGGCCGAGCTTCACCTCGGGCAGCGCGATCTGCGTCTTCGGCGCGACGACGCGAAAGTGGCAGCCCAGCGCCAGCTCGAGGCCGCCGCCCATGCAGATGCCGCCGATCGCCGCGATCACCGGCTTGGTCGCGCTCTCGATGACGGTGATCACGGTGCGGATGTTGAGGCTCGGCCATCATCTTCGGCGTGCCGAATTCGCGGATGTCGGCGCCGCTGGAAAACACGCGCGCCGACCCAATGAGCACGATCGCCTTGACGGCCGGGTCGGCTTCCGCCTGCTCGACGCCGGCGACCACGCGCACGCGCAGCGCGTGCGAGAAGCCGTTCATCGGCGGATTGTCGAAGGTGATCACGGCGACGTCGCCGTGCAGCTGGTAGGGGGTGCTGTTCACGCTGGCTCCTGCGTACGAGAGTGACCCGAGGGAATTTGTTCGAGTGTGAACGCGGATTGCGTATGCCGGCGGATTGCGTGGCCCGGCGGATTGCGTGGCCCGGCGGATTACGCGACCCGGCGGTTTGCGTGGCCCGGCGTTGAGCGAAGCGAAACCCGGGTGGTTGCGGCCCTGGGCACGAACCACCCGGGTTTCGCTTCGCTCAACGCCGGGCTACGACCGGGTGCATGGCCGGATTCCGCGGCGACGCGACCGGCCGTGCATCGGGCGGCCCGCGCAGCCCGCGTGCCTTTCCTATTCTACTTGGATTGCCGACCCGCGAATGGAGCCCGCCGAGCGGACGATGCGCGGCCGGGCGGCCGCTACACGTACAGCCGGAGGTCGGGGCAGCGCGCGGCGCCGGTGCCGATCGCGCGCACAGGCGGCGAGAATTGCGGGGTTTCGCGCCCATCCGGCGGACAGCTTGCCGGCAGGACGCCGGCGCCACCGTCGAGACGCTCGGGAAGGAAACGAGGCGCGTTCGCATTAGCGGCGCGCGGGTCGCCGTGGAGCCCCGCGGCGAGCAGCACGACGACGAACACCGCGGCGACCGCGATCTCGGCGCCGACCTGTGCGAGCGTCGACGCGACGGTTCGGGCCGCGGGGGCGGACAGCAGGCGGGGCAATCGGCGCATGGGGGTCTCCGACGATTGGCGAGAGCGTACCTCCGGATTCTTAAGAGAGGCTGAACGGGGCTGCGGCGGAGGGCCCCCCGGGTTTCGCTGGCTGCGTGGCGATCTCGGACAGCCGGGTTGCGTATCGGACGCCATGCCGGGTTCGCGGCACCCAACGCCGGGTTGCGGTCCGGGCGACGGTTCGGGCGACGGCGGAGCGGGGGCGTTGGCGGGCCCGCTGCGAATGTCGTACGCTACGACGATGCGCATTCTTCTCGTCGAGGACGACGCGATCCTCGGATCGGCCGTCCGCGACTACCTGACTCAGGAATCCTACGCGGTGGATTGCGTCGGCACGCTGGCCGACGCGCGCGCCTGCCTGCGCGAGGCCTACGCCATCGTCGTGCTCGACCTCGGCCTGCCCGACGGCGACGGGCTGTCGCTGCTGCCTGCCGTGTTCCGGCGACCCGAGCCGCCGGCGGTGCTGATCCTGACGGCGCAGGACCGGCTCTCCGACCGCGTCCGCGGGCTCGACGCGGGGGCCGACGACTATCTGGTGAAGCCCTTCGACCTGCCCGAGCTCTCGGCCCGCCTGCGCGCGCTGGCGCGGCGCCGCGCCGGTCGCCACGACCCGCAGATCGAGCTCGGGGCGCTCACCATCGATCCGGTCGCGCGCGAGGTGCGCCTCGCCGGCGCGCCGGTCGAGCTGACCGCGCAGGAATACGCGCTGGTCACCGCGTTCGCCGAAAATCCGCGCCGGGTGCTGACCCGCCGCCAGCTCGAGGACGCCATCTATACGCTCGACGGCGGCGCGTACAGCAACGTCGTCGAGGTCTACGTCTCGCGCCTGCGGCGCAAGTTCGGCCGCGAGGCGATCCTCACCGTGCGCGGCGTCGGCTACCGGTGGGGCGACGCCGCCGCCGACGCCGAGGTGCAGGCGTGACGAACGGGGGCGCGGGCTCGGTCACCCGCGCCCTGCGGGCGCAGCCTGCTCGTCGGGCTGACGCTGCTTTGGCTCGCCGGCGTGGTCGGCAGCGGCATCGTGCTGAAGCGCCTGGTCGACGCGCGCTCCGACCACGAGCTGCGGGAAAGCGCCGCGATCCTGATGTCGCTGGTTACCTACACCGACGACCTGCTGGTGACCGCCGCGGTGCTCGGCGAGACCCGGCCGCCGCCGGTGGCGGACCCGCCGCAGCAGCGCTTCGCCTACCTGATCCGCGACGCGTCGGGACGCGTGCTGCTGCAGTCGGCCGACGCGACGCCCGAGCTCGGCGACGTGCCGGTGCAGCCAGGGATGATCGTCGACGCCGGCCGCTGGCGCGTGATCACGCTCGCCTCGCCGACCGGCAAGCACGTGCTCCAGCTCGCCGAGCCGCTGGCCGAGCGCAACGAGGCGCTGCTGACGGCGCTGCTGTGGCTGACCGTGCCGCTCGCCGTGCTGCTGGCCTTCGCCGCGACCATCCTGCTGCGCGCGTCGCGCTCGCTGGTCGCGCAGGTCCAGCGCACCGCGCTCGCGGTGTCGCGGCAGGACCCGCAGGCGCTGGGGCTGCTGCCGCTGGACGGCGTGGTCACCGAGATGAAGCCGGCGGTCGAGGCGACCAACCGGCTGCTCGGCCGGCTCGCCGACGCGCTCGAGGCCGAGCGCAGCTTCACCTACAACAGCGCGCACGAGCTGCGCACGCCGATCGCCGCCGCGCTGGCGCAGGCACAGGTGCTCGCCGCGCGCGCGGAGGGCACCGAGTTGAAGTCCCGCGCCGACGCGGTGGTCGGCGCGCTGTCGCGCCTCGCACGCCTGGCCGAGCGCCTGCTGGCGCTGGCAAGGGCCGAGGGCAGCCAGCCGCTGGCCGACGAATCCGTCGACCTGGCGAAGGTGGTGTCGCTGACCGTCGGGGAGTTCGAGCGCAACCCGCGGCTGCGCGGCCGGCGCATCGTCGGCGATCCGTCGCCGGCGCGGGTGCGCGCCGATCTCGACGCGATCGGGCTCGCGGTGCGCAACCTGGTGGAGAACGCGCTGGTCCACGGGGCCGGCGGCAGCGTGGTCCGCGTCGTGTCCGCGGCCGACGCCGACTCCGCCAGCATCACCGTGATCGACGACGGGCCCGGGGTGCCGCCGGGCGATCTCGCGTCGCTGGTCAAGCGCTTCGCCCGCGGTGCCGATGCGGCCGGCGGCGGCGCCGGCCTCGGCCTGTCGATCGTCGACACGCTGGCGCGGCGCATGGGCGCGAAACTGGAGCTGACCAGCCCGCTCCCGGGGCAGACCCGCGGCTTCGAGGCGCGGCTGGCGTGGCCGGCGGCGTCAGCGGCGGCGCCGCCGCGCCGCGGTCACTCGACGAACACGCCCGCGAAGGTGGCGCTCTCCGCGCATCCGCCGCCGACGTCAGCGGCGTAGAAGCGGCCCTCGATGCCCAGGGAAGTTGCCTTGATCTCGCTCATGCTGGCCGTCGTTTCGAGTCCGTCCGAGCAGGTGTAGGCGGCGTTCGAGATCAGGTAGTACTGCCCGTGCTGCTCGTAGGTTCCGGCGAGCGTGCACGACAGGCTGGGGTAGGTGAATTCGAACGTCGCGTTGCCGCCCGCCAGATGCGTGAGCGTGAGGTCGAAGGTGTCGGTGTAGGTGTAGCTGTCGTTGGGATTGCTGCACCCGGTGTAGGCGCCGTTCTGGCCGCCGACGTAGTAGCCGCCGGTCGCGATCGACGTCAGCGTCTGCCGCTGGATCGACTCGGCGACCGATCCGACGCCGGTGATCGCGTAACTGAAATTGGCCTGCCAGTTGTTGACGGCGCTGGGCTTGAACGTCGCGGTGCCGACGGCCGTCGCGACGAAGTTGCCGGGGATCCACGGCGCGCCGAAGAAGGTGCCCGTGGCCTCGTAGACGGTGCCCGTGTAGCTGTCGACGCCGTCCCAGTTCAGGCCCGCGGCGTACCACGTCGGGAAGCCGAATTCATCGTAGACGTAGAAGGTGACGTACAGGAAGCCGTCGCTCTGCACGATGTTGTAGCCGTAGCCCTGCTGGAAGAAGTTGAACCAGATGTCGGTCCAGTTGGCGGCCTCGGCGCGGATCGCGGAACCAAGGAGCAGCAGGGCGAGGAGCAGTCGTTTCATCGTGACCTCCGGTCGGTGCAAATCAGGGCAGGCTGCGGCAGCCGCGGACGCGTCGAGGCAGCGAAATGGGGTGGCTGATGGGACTCGAACCCACGACAACCGGAATCACAATCCGGGACTCTACCAGCTGAGCTACAGCCACCACGGAACCAATACGCCGCGACCGGCATCCCCCGGCCACACGGAGCGTCGAAACGGGTCGGACCCGCGCATTCTAGCCGAGTTTCGTTTTCCCCCGCGCTTTGTCGCTTTCCGCGCTGCGGGATCGCAGTGCACAATGCGCTTGCGCCGCGTCGCCGGTTCCGGGATAATAAGAATGATTCTCGATTAGGATCCCATGGTCCCACTTCTGAACCTCCAGCCCGGCGACGAGGCCACCGTCGCGGCGATCCACGCCGACACGGGCCTGCGCCAGCGCCTCGCAGCGCTCGGCTTCCGCATCGGGCGGCACATCGCGCTGGTCCGCAAGGGAGCCTTTGCCGGACCGCTGCACGTGCGCCTGGGCACCACCGACGTCATCCTCCGCCGCAAGCAGGCGGCGCAGATCGAAGTCCTGCGGGGTCGGCGCGAAGCGAAATGAAGTGAAGCGCGTCGCGCTCCTCGGCATGCCCAACACGGGCAAGTCGACCTTCTTCAACCGCGTGACCGGCGCTTCGGCGCGCGTGGGCAACTGGCCGGGCATCACCGTGGATCTGCTCACGGCGAAGATCCTGCTCGGCGGCGACATGGTCGAGATCGTCGACCTGCCCGGCATCTACGACCTCGAGGGCTTCTCCGACGACGAGCGCGTCGTGCGCCAGCTCCTGGAAACGGTGCCGCTCGACCTGGTCGCGATCGTGCTCAACGCCGTGCAGGTCGACCGCCAGCTCGCGCTCGCGATCCAGATCACGCGGCTCGGCCTGCCCGCGGTGCTGCTGCTCAACATGGCCGACGAGGCGAAGCAGTTCGGCATCCGCATCGACACCGCGAAGATGGCCGGGCGCCTCGGCATCCCGGTGGCGATGGTGTCGGCGAAATACGGCCAGGGCCACGCGGAGGCGATGGCGATGATGGCGCGCGGGCTGGCGACGGCGGTCCCCGCGAGCACCTCCGCGATCCGCGCCCGGCTGGCCGAGGCCGACCGCATCGAGAACGACGCGGCGTCGGTGGTCGCGGCCACCGTCGACATTCCCGAGCGGCTGCCGGTGCACGTGAGCGACCGCATCGACTCGGTGCTGCTGCATCCGTGGCTCGGCATTCCGCTGTTCTTCCTGCTGATGCTGGCGGTGTTCCAGGGCGTGTTCACGCTGGGCGCGCCGCTGCAGCAGGGGCTGCAGTGGGTGTTCGACGGCATCCGCTCGGTGGCGCTCGAGCCGCTGTTCGCCGGCCTGCCCGACCTGCTGCGCGGCTTCCTGCTCGACGGCGTCTGGGGCGGGCTGTCCACGGTCGCAGCGTTCGTGCCGCTGATCGTACTGTTCTTCCTGTTCATGGCGGTGGTCGAGGACTCGGGCTACCTGTCGCGCGCCGCGTTCCTCACCGACGCGCTGATGTCGCGGCTGGGGCTCGACGGCCGCGGCTTCGTGATGATGCTGCTGGGCTTCGGCTGCAACGTGCCGGCGCTGATGGGCACGCGGATCATGCGCTCGCGCGCGCTGCGGCTGCTGACGATGATGGTGATCCCGGTGTCGCTGTGCTCGGCGCGGCTGCAGGTGTTCCTGTTCCTCGCCGCGGCGATCTTCACCGCGCAGCAGGCGCCGTGGGTGATCTTCTCGCTCTACCTCGCGAGCTTCGGCGCGGCGATCCTGACCGCGCTGGTCTTCCGCCGCAAGTACCGCAGCGACGAGCCGTTCGTGATCGAGCTGCCGCCGTACCGGCTGCCCACGCTGCGCCAGATCGTGCTGCGCGCGTGGCAGGAGGTGCGCCACTTCCTGCACCGGGCGACCAAGTTCATCGTCATCGGCGTGGTGCTGGTGTGGCTGCTCACGCACCTGCCGTCGACGGTCCCGGCCGGAGGAGCGGACACGCTCGCCGGCATGATCGGCCGCGCGTTCGAGCCGCTGCTGGCCCCGCTGGGCATCAACCAGCAGCTCACGCTGGCGCTGATCTTCGGGTTCATCGCCAAGGAGGTGATGATCGGCGCGTTCGCCGTGATCTTCGGCCTCCAGGGGAACGCGCTCGCCGCGCACCTGCACGTGAGCTTCGACTGGGTGCAGGCGTACAGCTTCATGCTGTTCACGCTGATCTACACGCCGTGCCTGTCGACCATCGCGACGCTGCGGGCCGAATCGAACAGCAACCGGTTCGCAATATTGTCGCTGGGCTGGGGCCTCGCGCTGGCGTGGGGGGTGAGCCTCGCCTTCTACCAGACGATGCGCCACCTCGGGTATTGAACCCGCTGGAAATGGGGTCAGGTCCAATTTGGTTGCGAGCAACCAAATTGGACCTGACCCCATTTCCAAATGCAACCAAATTGGACCTGACCCCATTTCTGGTGTTCTGGCGCGCCCGACAGGACTCGAACCTGTTACCGCCGGCTTAGAAGGCCGGTGCTCTATCCAGATGAGCTACGGGCGCCCTGCGGACGCGAAAAATCGTAACACGTCCGCCTGACCGGCGATGCGGCCCGCGGCTCAGCGCGGCGCCTCCTCGTGGTAGTCGTCATCGACGTTGACGTCCCAGAGATTGTCCTTGTCGGTGCGGCCCGCGGCGATGTTGTCGACGGCGGCCTTCGCGGTCAGCATCGAGTGGTCCTGGTTGTTGTAGCGGTGCATGCCGTTGCGCCCGACCAGGAACAGGTTCGGGATCGCGTCGACGAACGCGCGGACGGTGTCGAACTCGGCGTAGGCGCCGAAATACGCGGGATAGGCCTTGGGCACGCGGATGACGGTGGCCGCGACGACGTCGCCCGGGTCGACGAGTCCGATCTGCGCGAGCTCGCGCACGGCGAGCGCCTGCATGTCGGCGTCCGTCAGCCGCCACAGCTCGTCGCCCTCGGCGCAGAAGTACTCGAGCCCCAGCCAGACGTGGGACGCGTCGGGCACCAGCGCCGGGCTCCAGTTGTTGAAGATCTGCAGCCGGCCGAGCCGCACGTCGGGATCCTGGATGTAGATCCAGTTGTCGGGCAGCGTCGTCGCGGCGTGCGGCAGGCTCGCGCTTCCCCCGCGCGTCCGGTCGACGACGACGCCGACGGTGATGAAGTCGCGATACGGCAGCCGCGCGGCCACGCGCGCGACCGCGGCCGGCGCCGGCGGATCGAAGCCCGCCACCAGGTCGCACACCGGCATCGACGAGATCAGGTGATCCGCGGCGAGCGTCGTGCGCGCCCCGGTCGCCGCGTCGCGCACGCCCACGCCCGTGACGCGGCCGCCGCGCACGTCGACGCGCTCGACCGCGTGGCGCAGCCGCAGTTCGCCGCCGCGCGCGCGCACCCGGTCGGCCACCGCCTCCCACAGCTGTCCCGGGCCCAGCCGCGGATAGAGGAACTGCTCGGTGAGGCTCGTCTGCGCCGCCGGCGTCGGCGCCGGCCCGGCGACCGAGCGGCGCAGCGCGTTGAGCACCGCGCTGGTCAGCGACAGCCCCTTGATCCGTTGCGCGCCCCACGCCGCGCTGATCTCGGTGCAGGGCACGCCCCAGACCTTCTCCGTGTACGACTTGAAGAAGGTGCGGTAGAGCTCGCCGCCGAAGCGGTTGACCAGGAAGTCCTCGAGGCTTCTCTCCTCGCGCCGCGGGAACGCCGACGCCCAGGCGTAGCTCGCGCCCGCCTTCGCGCAGCGCAGCAGCCCGAGATTCGCCACGGTGCCGAGATTGAGCCGGATCGGGTAATCGAAGAGCCGGCGCCGGAAATAGATCCGCGAGAGCCGCCGGCGCAGCAGCATCACCTGCCCCGGGTCCGCGGGTTCGGCGCCGCCGCCTTCCGCCACCGCGACGGCGCGCCGCGCGTTGCGGTAGGCGATGGTGATCGGCCCGCCGGCGGCCGCGGCCGCGCGCTCGAGCGGCAGGATCTCCTGCCACCAGTCCATCACCCAGTCGGAGCGCGAGAAGAACCGGTGGCCGCCGATGTCCATGCGGTAGCCGTTCCAGTCGACGGTGCGGGAGATGCCGCCGACGGTGTCCGCCGCCTCGAGCACCACGGGCCGGATCGCGGTGCGGCGCAGCAGCTCCAGCGCAGCGGTCAGCCCGGCCGGGCCGGCGCCGATGATCACTGCGGTTTCTGGTTCTTCGGTCATGGGCGCCGCCGGGCCTCACGTTTACCAGCAGCGATTTCGGGCGTCAATCGCGCGCCGCGGCGGGCGCGGCCGCGTGCCTTGCTAAACTAGCGCACCGCGACGGCCAACGCCGCAGCGTCCGGCTTGCGCTGCACCGTGGCACGCGGACGCGCGGCGGAGGCCGCGCTTGCGGCTGCGCATCGCCCACCCGTGCCGACAACGTCCTGACCGCCCCCGCCCGATGGCGCTGATGCGCAACCTCTCGTGGCTCGCACTGGGCGAAGGCGTCGGGCGGCTCGTCGGGCTCGGGGTCGTGCTCTATCTCGCCCGCGTCGTCGGCGCGCAGAATTTCGGCCTGCTGGGCAGCGCCTCCGCGCTGGTCACCTACTTCGCGATCTTCGCCGCCGGCGGCGGCGACTACAAGGGCGTGCGCGGCATCGCGCGCAACCCCGGCGACATCGCGACGGTGCTGTGGGTCAACACCGCCGCGCACCTCGTCTGCCTCGCCGCCGCCTACGCGGTGCTCGGCGCCTGCCTCGCCTTCACCTCGATCGCGCCGCAGGGCGCCGTCGCGCTGGTGCTGGTCTATTCGCTGATGATGGTCACCTCCGCGCTGGATCCCGCCTGGGCGCTGCGCGGCATCGAGAACATGCGCGCCGTCGCGACCGGCGAGATCCTGCAGCAGCTGCTGTTCGCGCTGCTGCTCGTCGTGCTCGTGCGCGACGCGTCGACGCCGCTGACGGTCATCGCCGGGGCGCAGGTGTTCTCCGAGTTCGTGCAGGTCGGCTTCAACTACGTCGTCCTCGGCCGTCGCGTGCGCCGGCCGGCGAATCCGCTCGACTGGCGCCGCGTGCTCGCCACCGTCCGCGAGGCGCTCGGCATCGCCGTCGGCCGGATTCCGCGCATGCTCTACCTCTTCGGCGACGTGCTGCTGCTGGCGTGGCTCGCCACCGCGGCCGCGGCCGGCGAGTTCCTGGCGAGCCATCGCCTGGTCCTGACCTTCGTCGTGGTCGGCAGCCTGGTCCGGCTGGGCATCTTTCCCCGGGTGAGCCAGCTCGCGCTCGTGTCGCCGCCGCGCGCCGGCGGCATGCAGATGGACGCGCTGCGCAACGAATGGCTGCTGTTCGCGCCGGCCTGGGTCTGCTGCTGGATCTACGCCGAGCCGCTGGTCGCCCTGCTCTACGGCCCCGGCTATCCGCAGACCGCCGGGATCCTGCGCTGGATGCTGCTGACGGTGCCGGTGTTCGGCCTGTCGCTGGCGCTGCAGGACCTGCTCGCCGTCGTGCGTCGCGACCGGACCTACATCGGCGCCAACGCGCTGGCCATGCTCGTCCATCTCGCCCTGGCGTACGCGCTGATCGGCACCCGGGGCGCTTCCGGCGCCGCCGTGGCCGCGCTGACGGCCGAGCTGCTGGGCGCCGCGCTGCTCTTCGCCTGGCGCGATCGCGACGTCCTGCCGGCGCGCCTCGTCGGCAAGCCGCTGCGGGTCCTCGGCGCCGCCGCGGCGATGCTCGCCGTCATGTACGTGCTCGCCGCGCTGCCGATGTGGGTGGTGGTGCCTGCCGGCGCGGCAGCCTTCGCCGCAACCGCGCTCGCCGCGGGTGCGGTCAGCCTGCGCGAGCTGGGCGAAATGATCGCCTGGCTGCGCGCGCTGGCGTCCCCGGTGCGGCAGGCCCCGTAGGCGCACGATGGCGGCACCCGCGAATCCCGCAGCGACGCCGACGCGCGACGGTCACGTCACCCCGCCGCGGTGGTGGGCCGCGGCAGCCGTTCTGCTGGTCGCCGCGTACGCCGCCGTCGTGCTGGGGCTGGTCGCGACGCACTCGAATGGGGCCTGGGACGCCGGGCCCGCGCCGATCGCCGTCCCGGCGACGGGCTTCGCGCTGACACGCGGCGGCGGCCACGCCGCCGGCAATGCCTTCGTCGTCGACGCGCTCGATGCGTCCGGCACCGCCGTCCTCGCCGCGAGCGTGACGCCGTTCCCGGCCGCCCGCTACCCGCGCGTCGAATGGAACGTCGCGGCCGTGCCCGCCGCACGTCCGGAGCTCGCGTTCCTGTGGCGCACGCGCGAGCAGCCCGAGCGCAGCTTCGCCCTGCCGCTGCGCTGGCAGGAACGCCGCATCGCGCCGCTGGAGCCGACCGAGGGCGACGGCTGGAGCGGAACCGTCACCGGCGTGGCGCTGGCGGTGCGCGCACCGCTGGCGCAGCCGCTGGCGCTGGAGTCACTCGCCCTGCCCGGGGTCTCGGCGGGCTTCGCGGCGGCGGAGCTCGGCCGGCAATGGGCGACGCCGCATCCCCTGACGCTGACGTCGATCACCTTCCCGTTCGACGACGAGCGCTACGACGACCTGTCGCTGCTCGCCGCGACCGCGCTGGCGCAGGGCCTCGCGATCGCCGGCTACCTCGTCCTGGCGCGACGCCGGCGGTGGCCGGTCGACCGGCGCGTGATCTGGGCACTGTTCCTCGGCGGCTGGCTCGTCCTGGATGCCCGCTGGCAGGTCCAGCTGTGGCGGCAGCACGGCGAGACCGCGCGCGCGTTCGCCGGCAAGACCGTACGGGAGCGGCACCTGGCCGACACCGATCACGAGCTCTACGCGCTGATGCACGAACTGCGCGACGCGCTGCCCGCCGCGCCGGTGCGCATCCTGTTCCTGTCCGACAATCTCCCGCTGCGCGAGCGCGGCGCGTTCTTTCTGTATCCGCACAGCGTCAACGCCTTCGCCCTGGGACGGCCCGGCGACGTGGCAAGCATCGCGCCGGACCGGCTGCACGCCGGCGACTACGTGCTGCTGTTCCTCTACGCCGGAGCGACCTACGACCGCGGCGCGAAGGCGCTGGTGTGGCCCGACGGACGGCGCCGGGCGGTCGAGGAGGTGCTGTGGAAGAACGACGGCCTGGCCCTGCTGCGCGTGCGCTGAGCGACGGCACCCCCGCCCTGCCATGACCCTTGCCCGCGACCTTGCCGGAATCCTCGCCAGCGTGGCGCTGCCCTGGCTCGCGGGGACGCTGCTCGTCGTCGCGCTCGGCCGACGGGCCGGGCCGGCGCGCTGGCTGCACGGCGCCGGCTACGGCTACGTGGCGGGCGCGTTCGCGGCCACCGCGCTGATGCGCGCGCTGTCCGCGGCGGGGGTGCACTGGAGCGTGGCCACGCTGGCGCTGCCGCTGCTGGCGCTGACGGGGCTCCTCGCCTGGGCGGCGCGCGCGGCGGTGGCGCCCGCGGCGCTGCGCGCCGACCTCGCGGCCGCCGCCGGCGGCTTCGGGCGGCTCACGGCGTTCCAGCGCGGGGTGTTCGTCGCCTGTCTCGCGCTGGTCGCGATCCGCTTGGCGGGGCTGGCGCTGGAGGTCGCGTGGCGCCCGCTGCTCGCCTGGGATTCGTGGACGCAATGGGCGACCAAGGCGCGGGTCTGGTTCGAGTTCGGCTGGATGGCGCCGTTCGTGTCCCAGCAGGAGTGGTTCGCCACCACGGACCCGATGCGGTTCGTGGACATGCACCCGAACTACCCGGCGACGGTGCCGCTGCTGCAGGCCTGGACCGGCTTCTTCGTCGGGCGCTGGGACGAATCGCTGGTCAATGCGCCCTGGGTGATGATCGCCGTCGCGCTCGGGCTCGCGTTCTACGGCGGGCTGCGCCGCGCGGGCGAGCCCGCGCACCGGGCGATGCTGTTCTCGTACCTGCTGCTGTCGCTGCCGCTGCTCGACATCCACGTCGCGCTCGCCGGCACCGCCGATCTGTTCCTCGGCACCACCCACGGCCTGGCGGCGATCGCGCTGTGGCAGTGGGCCCGCACCCGCGAGCGCGGGGATCTCGCGCTCGCCGTCGCGATGGCGCTGGTCTCGACGACCATCAAGGTGGAGGGATTGCTGTGGGCGCTGACACTGCTGCCGCCGGCGATCGTCGTCCTCCACCGGCGGATCGGCCTGGCGCTGGTCGTCGCGCTGGGCGCCGACGCGCTGCTGTACGTCGCGTTCGGCCCCGCCGAGCTGACGCTGTTCGGCTACGTGCTGCGCACCCGCTTCACCAACGTCACGCTGCCGGTCGCGCAGCACCTGTTCGTCATGGACAACTGGCACCTGCTCTGGTACGCCGCGTTCGCGCTGCCCGCGCTGCGCTGGCGCCGCCTGTTCGCGCCGGACTTCGCACCGATGACGGTGACGATGCTGGGCGGCTTCGGCCTGGTGTTCGTCGTCTTCTACCTGAGCAGCGCGGCGGGGGGCGTCGACGACGAGACGCTGGTCAACCGGATGCTGCTGCAGATCGTCCCGGCGCTGATGTTCTACCTGGCGTTGCTGCTGCGCCCGGCACCGGCGCCGGCGGCAGGCGCCACGCGCCGCTCGAGCCAGCTCCAGGCGAAGGCCGCCGACGCGTAGAGGTAGTAGAGCTGGTGGAACAGCACACCGGCGAGCGCGAAGGCGACGCCGCGGCGGCGGCGGAACAGCGCCAGCAGCTTCCGGTTCGCGACCAGCGCCGCGGCGACGAGCACCAGCGGGGCGAACGCGGGCACCACGCGCGCGGCGGCCAGCGGCAGGCTGGCGGCAAGCGCCAGCGCGAGCAGCGCGCGCGCGCGCTCCGCCGGGGCGACGTTGAGTGTCGCCGCGCGCGCCGGGCGCGACTGGATCAGGCGCGACCACGGCAGCGCGCGGCGGAAGATCTCGGTGTGCAGCAGGTTGCCGAAGCGCCAGGTCTTGAGGTGCGTGGCGCGCAGGCCGGGGACGAGCCGGATCGACTGCCCGCGCTCGCGCAGGCGGATGCCGAGCTCGATGTCCTCGATCGACGGCGCCGGATAGCGCGCCGCGTCGAAACCGCCGGCGTCGACGAACGCCGCCTTGCGGATCGCGCCGCAGCCCGCCCAGAACGTCTCGGCCGCGCCCTCGCTCTCGTGGTGGTAGTGGTGGTGGACGAGGTTCTTGTACTGCGACAGGAAGTTGGCGGCCGGGGGCGCGTCGTCGTAGGCGCCGAACACCGCCGCCGCGCCCGTGCGCTCGAACGCGTCCGCCAGCACCCGCGCCGCATCGGCGTGGACGACGACGTCGGCGTCGATGAACCACAGCACGTCGCCGGCGGCAACCGCCGCGGCGACGTTGCGCGCCCCGCCGGGCCCGAGGCGCCCGCCCGAGGGGATCACCCGCGCGCCGAGCGCCGCCGCGATCCGCGCGGAGTCGTCGGTCGAGCCGTCGTCGACGACGACGACCTCGGCGATCTCGCCGGCGCGCACCATCGCCAGCAGCGGCGCGAGGCAGCGCGCGAGCGTCGCCACGCCGTTGAAGACCGGAACGATCGCCGTCAGCGTCGGCGTCATCGCGGGCGATGCCGGAATTCGACGATGCGGTTATATAGATGCGCCAGCGCGACGCAGAGCACGAACAGCAGCGCGAACAGCTCGACCGCGCCGATGATGCTGCCGCCGAAATCGACCGCATAGCCCGGCAGGTAATGCGCGAGCAGCCGGGCGTGGATGCTCTCGGCGGCGGTGCCGCGCAGCACCAGCCAGTTGGTCGTGACCAGGAGCCCGAGCGCGCCCGCCGCGCCGACGCCCAGGCCCAGCGCGGGACCGTGCAGGCGCAGCGTCGCCGCCGGAAAATCGCCGCCGGCCGCGTCCATCGCGACCAGCGCGTCGACGCTGCGAAGCGCCGCGCGGCCGTTGATCCGGTAGACGCCGGCGGCCACCGCGCCGCCGGCGAGCCCGCCCCAGAACAGCCCTGCGAAGGCGCCGGCCCAGCCCGGCCCGAATCCCGGCAGGAACACGCCGAGCAGCGCGACCAGCAACGGCGCGTGGCCCTGCGCGTCGCCCGCCGACGCGAGCCCGAGCGCGAACAGCACCAGGCCGGCGAGCGCACCGAAGATGGCGCCGAAGATCGCGGTGTTGACGCGCAGCGTCGCCTGCAGCAGCGGCAGGTCGGCATCGGGATCGCGGTCGGCGCGGGCGGTCATCGGCGGCGGGGCACCGGCGCGCGCAGGGCGCGCGCGGGCGTCAATCGATCGAATAGGAGGCGAGGTTGGCGCGGAAGCGGATGGCGGCCAGCAGCAGCGCGTGCGCGAGGTTCCACAGCGCGGCGACCAGCGCGCCGCCCGCGGCGCCGACCGCCGCCGCGTACGCCGCGCCCACGAACGCGCCGGGGAAGGTCACCGCATAGCCGGGGAACCAGGCGGCGAGCGCCGCCAGATGCGGGCCGACCGGCATCCCCGGCGGCGCTCCCTTTGCCAGCAGCGCGGCGGTCAGCGCGAACAGCACCGCGGCCGCGACCACCGCGCAGGCCGCGGCGAAGGCGACGACGTCGACCCGCGCGAACGCCCACGCGAGAACCCGCCGGTGGCGCTCACTCGATGCCGTGCTCACCGCATCCCCTTCTGTCCGGCCTCGCCGGTTCCACGCGGCAGTCTAGCGACGCGGCTCGGGTCCCGCAATACGCGCCGGCGCCGCGCGCGGCGGCCGCCGGCGGGCACTAGTGCTCCGCGAGATTGCGCAGCTCGCGCAGCGCCACCGACAGCATCGCGGCGTCGGGCGCGGGGCCGGCGCGCAGCTCGGCGACGAGCCGGCCGACGCGCTCGATCGGGCGGCGGTTGTCGGCCTGCCAGGCGTTGACCAGCCGCGGCGCGGTCAGCTCGGCGCCGCCGCCCAGCACGTCGCGGGTGAGCGTGCGCTGCAGTCCCGACAGGTCGTCGAGCATCGCGCCGCGGGCGAGCGTCTGCCAGTGATGGTCCGCCGGCAGCGCGGCGATGCACTCGCGCAGCCAGGGCACGCCGAGCAGCGTCGCCAGCTCGAAGTAGATCCTGGCCACCGTCTCGACCGGCCGCCGCGTGTCGCCGGCCTCCTCGACGATGTCGAGCGCGGCGTAGAGCGTGTCGAGCGCCACCACCCGCGCGGCGAGCTCGGGCGGCGTGCCCTGCGCGATGCTGCGGGCGACCGCCGCGTCGAGGTTGGCGCGGTCGTCGCCGTCGAGCAGCTTCGGCAGCGCCGTGGCGAGCGCCTCCACGCCGGGCGCGAAGCGCTCGATGGTCGCGGTCATGTCGTCCTGCAGCCGGCGCGAGCGCAGGAACCAGGTCGTCCCGCGGTCGATGAGGCGGCTGGATTCGATCAGCAGCGTCGCCTGGACCGCGTCGTCGACCTTGTTGTCGAGCGCCTCGATCTCGCGCCACATCGGGACGAAGCCGAAGGTCTCGCGGGTCAGCAGGTACGCGCGCACGACTTCGTGCGGTGCGGTGCCGGTGGTCTCCATCAGCCGGTGCACGAACGTGCTGCCGACGCGGTTCAACATGCTGTTGGTGACGTGGGTCGAGATGATCTCGCGCTTCAGCGGATGGTGCGTCATCTCGTCGGCGTAGCGCTCGCGCAGCACCTGCGGGAAGTAGCGGCCCAGCGTCGCGGCGATCCAGGGGTCGTCGGGCTGGATCGACGCCAGCAGCTCGTCGAAGAGCCAGATCTTGGCGTAGGCGAGCATCACCGCGCGCTCGGGCGCGGTCAGGCCGGCGCCGGCGCGCCGCCGCGCGGCGAACTCCTCGTCCGACGGCAGGAACTCGATCGCGCGATTGAGCCGCCCCGCCTTCTCGAGGAAGTGGATGAAGCGCTGCTGCGCGTCGAGCAGCTGCGGCGCGATGCGGCCGGTGACCGAGAGCACCTGCGTCTGGAAATAGTTGTCGCGCAGCACCTTGGCCGCGACGTCGTCGGTCATCGCGGCCAGCTCGGTGTCGCGCTGCTGCTCGGTGATCCGGCCGGCGGCGATGGCGAGCCCGAACAGGATCTTGATGTTGACCTCGTGGTCGGAGGTGTCGACGCCGGCCGAGTTGTCGATGGCGTCGGTGTAGATCCGCCCGCCGGCCTGCGCGTACTCGATGCGCCCGAGCTGCGTGCAGCCGAGGTTGCCGCCTTCGACGACGACCTTGGCGCGCAGCTCGCGCCCGTTGATGCGCACCGGGTCGTTGGCGCGGTCGCCGACCTCGGCGTGCGTCTCCCGCGCCGCCTTGACGTAGGTGCCGATGCCGCCGTTGTAGAGCAGCTCGACCGGGGCCCGGAGGATGGCGTTGACCAGCTCGTTGGGCGTCAGCGCGTCGGCGGTGATGCCGAGCGCGGCCTTGACCTCGGGCGTGATCGCGATCGACTTGGCGCTGCGCGGGTGGATGCCGCCGCCGGCGGAGAGCAGGCGCGCGTCGTAGTCGGCCCAGGTCGAGCGCGGCAGGCGGAACAGGCGCTCGCGCTCGGCGTGGCTGGTCGCGGCGTCCGGGTTCGGGATCGAGGAGGATGTGGCGATGGTCGAACGCGGCGACGAGCCGGATGTGGCGCGAGAGCAGCATGCCGTTGCCGAACACGTCGCCCGACATGTCGCCGATGCCGGCGACGGTGAAGTCGGTGGTCTGGATGTCGACGCCGAGCTCGCGGAAGTGGCGCTTCGCCGCCTCCCACGCGCCGCGCGCGGTGATGCCCATCGCCTTGTGGTCGTAGCCCACCGACCCGCCCGACGCGAACGCGTCGCCCAGCCAGAACCCGTATTCGTCGCTGACCGCGTTGGCGTAGTCGGAGAACGTCGCCGTGCCCTTGTCGGCGGCGACGACCAGGTACGGATCGTCGGCGTCGTGGCGCTTGACCTGCGGCGGCGGCACGATGCGGGTGCCCACCCGGTTGTCGGTGAGGTCGAGCAGGCCGCGCAGGTAGTCCTGGTAGCAGGCGATCCCCTCGCGCAGGTACGCCTCGCGGTCGGCCGGCGAGGGCGCGCGCTTCAGCACGAAGCCGCCCTTGGAGCCGACCGGGACGATGACGATGTTCTTCACCATCTGCGCCTTGACCAGGCCCAGGATCTCGGTGCGGAAATCCTCGGGGCGGTCGGACCAGCGCAGCCCGCCGCGCGCGACCTTGCCGCCGCGCAGGTGCACGCCCTCGAACCGCGTCGAGTAGACGAAGATCTCGAACATCGGCTTCGGCTCGGGCAGCCCGGGCACCCGGGCAGGGTCGAACTTGAGCGACAGGTAGCTGCGCGGGCGGCCCTCGGCGTCGCGCCGCCAGAAGTTGGTGCGCGTCGTCGCCTCGATCAGCGAAACGTACGCGCGCAGCACGCGGTCCTCGGACAGGTTGTCCACGGCGTCGAGCGCCTCGGCGATCGCGCGCGCCGTCTCCGCGCAGCGCACCGCGCCCTCGGGCCCCAGCGCCGGGTCGAAGCGGTCGCGGAACATCGCCACCAGCTGCCGCGCGACGCCGGGATGCGCGGCCAGCGTGGCCTCGATGAACGCCTGCGACAGCGGGAAGCCGATCTGCCGCAGGTACTTGGCGTAGGCGCGCAGCACCACGATGTCGGCGGCCGCCAGCCGCGCCGCAGCGACCAGGCGGTTGAAGTCGTCGTTCTCGACCTCGCCGCGGAAGACCCGCGCGAACGCGTCCTCGAAGGTCGCGTGCAGCGCGTCGACCTCGAAGCCCTCGCCGGCGACCGCGCCGAGGAGCCCGAAGTCGAGCATCCACACCACCGGAGTGCCGGCCGGCGTGATCCGGTACGGGCGCTCGTCCTGCACCTGGAAGCCCATGCGCTCGAGCATCGGCAGGCTGTCGGACAGCGTCACCGGCGCGCCGCTGCGGAAGACCTTGAAGCGCACCACGCCGGGGGCGGCCTCCGGCGGCCGGTACAGCGACAGCGCCAGCGGCGACGCGGCGTCGAGCGGCGCCATCAGGGCGATGTCGGCCACGGCCGCGCCGGCGGTGAAATCCTCGCGGTAGCCGGCCGGAAACGCGCCGCCGAAGCGGCGGTGGAGCGCGTTGCCGCCCGCCTCGCCCGCGTCGGCGATCAGCGCCGCGCGCAGGTCGTCGGTCCAGCGGCGCGCGGCGGCGCCCAGGCGCGCCTCCAGCTCGCCGACGTCGAACGGCGGGAGCTTTCCGGGCGTGGTGCGCACGATGATCTGGATGCGCGCCAGCATCGACTCGGACAGGTGGACGTTGAAATCCGATGCCGTCCCGTTGCAGGCCTCGGCGAGCATCGCCTGCCATTTCTGCCGCAGCTCGGTCGTGTAGTTCTCGCGCGGGACGTAGATGAGACACGACACGAAGCGCTCGAACGGGTCGCGGCGCACGAACAGGCGGAAGCGCTGGTGGTCGCCCAGGTGCAGGATCGCCACCGCGGTGCGCGTGAGCTCGTCCTCCGGCATCTGGAACAGCTCGTCGCGCGGATACGTCTCCAGCACGTTGACCAGCATCTTGTCGGCGTGGCTGCCGGCGGGCAGCCTGGCGCTGGCCACGACGTTCGCGATCTTGCGCCGCAGCAGCGGAATGTCGGCGGCGTACGCGCTGTACGCCGTCGACGTGAACAGCCCGAGAAAGCGGTGCTCGCCGCAGACCTCGCCCTTGGCGTCGAAGCGCTTGACCCCGATGTAGTCGAGGTAGCCGGACCGGTGCACCGTCGAGCGCGACGTGGACTTGGTCACGATCAGCAGCTCGGGCCGCCGGGCGTAGGCGCGCACTTCCGGCGGCAGCGCCGAGAAGCTGGCGGCGATGTCCTTGCCCTGGGGATCGCGGAGGATCCCGAGGCTGCTGCCGGGCACGATGCGCAGAACGTCCTCGCCGTCGACGCGGTCGAGATCGAAGCTGCGGTGGCCGAGGAAGGTGAAGTGGTTGTCCGCCATCCAGCGCAGGAACGCGGCTCCCTCCGCCACTTCGGCGGCGGGAAGCGGCGGCGGCGCGCGCTCGACGTCGGCGACGATCGCGAGCGCCTTCGCGGTCATCTTCTTCCAGTCCTCGACGGCGTCGCGCACGTCGGCGAGCACGCGCAGCAGGTCGGCCGCCAGCGCGTCACGCTCGTCCGCATCGGGAATCCGGTCGACCTCGACGCGGATGAACGATTCGGCCCGGCCGCCCCCGGCGCCTTCGGGCACGAGGCGGACCAGCGTCCCGGCCGCGTCGCGCTCGACGGCGATGATCGGGTGGATGATCAGGTGCTGCGTCAGGCCGTGGCGGTTCACCTCCATCGTCACCGAGTCGACCAGGAACGGCATGTCGTCGTTGCCGATCTCGACGATGGTGTGCGTCGACTGCCAGCCGTGCTCGGCCTCGGCCGGATTGAACACCCGCAGCTTCGCCTGCCCGGCGTCGCGCTGCCGGGCGAACTCCCACTGCGACAGCGCGGCGCCGCACAGATCGGCCGGCGTGCGCTCGGCGAGGTCCTCGGCGGCGACCTGCCCGTAATAACGCTGAATGAAGTCGCCGACCTCGCCGCGCTGCGCTGCCGGGACGCGCGCCGCGGCAAGCTTCACGACGGCGGCGAGAATCTTGGTGCGGCGGTCGGGTTCGGCCGGTCGTTTTTTCATTGCTGTCTCCTCGCTCGCTGGGGGTGCGCGGGTCGTCGCCGGGGTCCGCCGGAGCAGGCGGTATCGCGTCACGCTGTCGTTGCGCGCGTGGCGCGCGCCCCGCCGCCGGGGGCGGATCGGGCCTTCCATTGTAGCCCCCGGGTCGCGCGCCGGGATTCGGGCCGGCGCGCGGCGCCGTTCCCGGCCCGCGCTCAGCGCCCGCAGCGCAGGCTGATCCAGAGACGGTTGCGGCCGTCCTCGCGCGCGTAGCGGGCGCCGGGGGCGAGCCGCGCCACCAGGTGCAGTCCGAGCCCGCCGACCGCGCGCAACTCGACGGGCGCCTCCAGCTCGAGTGCGGGCACCGGCGGCCGCGCCAGGGGATCGTACGGCGGCGCGGCATCGCCGTAGACCAGCAGCACGTCGCCCGCGCCCGCGGCCAGCTCGAGCTCGACCGGCGCGTCGCTGTCCCCGCCGTAGCCGTGCGTCACCGAATTGGTGAACAGCTCCTCGACGATCAGCGTCAGCCGCAGGGCGTCGTCGCGGGCGATCCCGTGGCGTTCGCAGTAATCGGCAACGAACGCGGCGGTCGCGGGCAGCACGCCCAGGCGCGCGGCGAAGATGCGCCGCTCGGCGTCGGACGGGGAGGCTGGCGGTGGGCCGGGCATGGATTTGACTTGTCTGCAGCGACGCAATGGGACTAGCATCCGCCAGGTGAATCCAGGCGGTATTCTACGTTGAGCCCTACGGGCGACTTACTGGGGGACGTCATGCACATTCCGGCCGGAACTCTCTTGCGCGCGCTCGCCACGGCGCTGGCGATCACGTTGGCCACCGCGGCCGGCGCCGCCGAGATCGGGCAGATCAAGGTGGTGAACGGCAAGGTGTCGATCGAGCGCGGCGGCCAGGTGCTGCCGGCCGAGCCCGGCGCGCGGGTCGAGAGCGCCGACGTGGTGACGACCGGCGCCGACGGCTCGGTCGGCATCACGCTGACCGACGACACGCTGCTCTCCGCGGGCCCGAACAGCATCCTGGCGCTCGAGCGCTACGCATTCGACTCGACGACCCGCCAGGGCGAGATCGACGCGTCGCTGCGCAAGGGCTCGCTGGCGGTGATCTCGGGGCGCATCGCCAAGCAGTCTCCGGACGCGATGAAGGTGCGCACGCCGTCGAGCATCCTCGGCATCCGCGGCACCGAATTCGTCGTCAGCGCCAATGACTAGCACCGGGCTGCGCCGGCGCCTGGTCCGCGCGGCGGGCGGCGCCCTGCTCGCCGCGTTCCTCGCCGCCTGCGCGCACCAGATCGGCACCGTCGTGCTGCTGCCGCAGAAGGACGGCCGCCCCACCGCGGTCACGGTCCGGCAGGGCGACAAGGAGGTCGTCCTCGACCAGCCCTACGCCGCGGCGCGGCAGACGACCGCCGGCGTCGAGGCGTACAAGTCGAGCCCGAAGGAGGTCGAGGCGCAGTTCGGCGCGGCGCTGGCCGCACAGCCCGCGCGGCCGGCATCGTTCACGCTCTACTTCAAGGAAGGCACCGACGACCTGGCCGACGAGTCGCGGCAGGTCCTCGTCGACGTCCTGGATGCGATCGCGAAGCACCCGGTGCCCGACGTCGTCGTCGTCGGCCACACCGACAGCGTCGGCACCGACGCCTACAACGACGCGCTCGCGCTGCGCCGCGCCGAGACCGTGCGCGGAATGCTGGTCGCGCGCGGCCTGCCGCCGGCCAGCATCGCGGTCGCGGGCCGCGGCAAGCGCGAACCGCTGGTGGCGGTCCCCGACGGCACGTCGGAGCCGCGCAATCGCCGGGTCGAGATCGTCGTCCGCTGACGCAGAGGCACCCGGGCACCGCGCGGCGGCGCGCACGCTCAGCCGGTGGCGGCGGCCCCGGGGCCGTTCCAGCGCAGCACCAGCACCGTGAGGTCGTCCGCCGGCTCGGCGCCGGCGGCGAAGGCCTCCACGTCGGCACGCAGCGCCTCGACCGCCGCGCGCGCGTCCGAGGCGCGCCCGGCGAGGCCCTCCAGCAGCCCGCGCACGCGCTCGCCGCCGTACATGTCGCCGGCGGGATTGCGCGCCTCGGTGACGCCGTCGGTGACGACACAGACCTGCTCGCCGGGCTGCAGCCGGCAGGCGGCGCCACGGTAGGCGAAGTCGTCCACGGCGCACAGCGGCGGCCCCCCGCCGTCGTCGAGCCGGCGCACCGTGCCCGCACCCGCGTCGAGCAGGAACGGATTGTCGTGCCCGGCGTTGCAGTACGCGAGCTCGCCGGACTCGAGATCGATGATGCCGGCGAACACGGTGACGAACAGCATCTCCGGATTGTCGCGCGAGACCTCGGCGTTCGCCGCCGACATGATCGCGCCGATGTCCTCCGCCGGCGCCCGCAGCATCGTGCTCTTGTACAGCGCCTTGCTGACGGCCATGAAGATGCTGGCCGGCAGGCCCTTGCCGGCGACGTCCCCGACCAGGAAGAACAGGCGCTGTCGGTCCAGCCGGAAGAAGTCGTAGAGGTCGCCGCCGACCTCGCGCGCGGGAACCATCGTCGCCGCGAGGTCGACGCGGGGATCGGCGTTGAGGAAGTCGGCGCGCGGCAGCGTCGCGGCCTGGATCCGCCGCGCCGCGTCGAGCTCGCCGGCGATGCGCGCGCTCTGCTCGCGCTGCGCCTGCACCACCCGCTCGAGCGATTTGCGCTGCCGGTTCGCCTCGGCGAGCGTGAGCAGCACCAGCACGCCGAAGAGCACCGCCAGGCCGAGCGCGGGCGTCGCGGCGTCGATCAGCACCCGCCGCGTGGCGAATACCAGGTAGCCGGACGCCAGCAGCACCGCGGCGCCGCCGGCCGCCAGCGCCGCCGCGTACTGCGGCTTCCAGCGCGGGGTCACGACGACCAGCAGGCCGCCCAGCAGCAGGAACGCGAGCGCCTCGACCGGCCGCGCCCACGCCGGACGGGTGAGCAGGGTATGGTCGAACAGGTTCTCGAGCAGCTGCGCGTGGATCTCCACGCCCGGCATCGACACGCCCAGCGGCGTGTTCTTCTCCTCGACCAACCCGACGCCGGTGACGCCGATCAGGACCAGCTTGTGGCGCAGCAGTTCGGGATCGAAGCGGCCCTCCAGGATGTCGATGGCGGAGACGTAGCGGTCGGTGCTGGGCGGCGAGAAGTAGACGCGGGCGCTGCCGTCGCGCTCGGTGCGGGTGGCGAAGTCGCCCGCCGAGATGCGCTCGACCGCGCCGCCCGCCACGTCGAGCCGCAGCGGCGGCCCGCCCAGCGCGACGCGCATCATCTCGATCGCCAGCGCCGGCACCGGCGTGCCGCCGATGCTGGCGATGAGCGGCACGCGACGGATGATCGCCCGCTCGGGCACCACCGAGACGAGGCCGCGGCCGGCGGCCGCCCGATCGAGTTCCTCGACGCTGGTCAGCACGCCCGCGTAGACCGGTACCTGCAGCGCCGCGGGCCCGCCCGGCGCCGAGTCGCGAACGACGACGGGCGGCGCACGCAGCGGCATTCCGGTGGGCTCGGCGCTGCCGGCGATCGCCAGCACCGTCGGCGCGGCGGACAGCGAGCGCGCGAGGCTGGCGTCGCCCGAGGCCAGCGCCGCGAGCTGGCCGGCGAGCGCGGGATCGAGCCGGCCGGCGCGGGCGAGCACGCGCTCGGCGGAATGGGCATCGGCTTCCGGCATCAGGATGTCGATGCCGATCGCCGCCGGCTGCTGCCGGGCGATGTCGTCGATGAGCTGCGCCAGCACCGAGCGCGGCCACGGCCACTGGCCGAGCGCCGCCAGGCTCTTGCGGTCGATCTCGACGATCGTCGCCGGCATGGAGACGACCTGCCGCGGCCGCAGCACCTGGTAGGCGTCCAGCCACGCCGCCTGCAGGCGCGCGTTCCACGACGGCGGCGCGAGCCAGATCAGCGCGGTCAGGGCGGCGACGAGCGGGACGGCCGCCAGGCGGACGCGGCCGGGCCGGCGCTTGCTGGCCTCCGGCGCCGCGCCCGGGCTCACAACTCGATTTCCATCCCGTCGTAGGCGGCGGTGACGAGCAGCGGCTCGCGGGTGCGCGTGATCTCCTCGAGCCGGCGGGTTTCCTCGAGCATCCGGCCGAGCGTCGCGTCGTCGTTGGCGGGCTCGTGGTGGAACAGGCACAGCTGCCGCGCGCCGGCGAGCTGGCACAGCTCGACGCCGACGACGTTGCTCGAGTGCCCCCAGTCGGCCTTGACCGAGGTCGCCTCGGCGAACGAGTACATCGCGTCGAAGATCACCAGGTCCGCGTGGCGGAAGAAGTCGACGAAGCCCTGGGTCTCGGCCGGCTGCGCGAGCTTGTGCTCCGAATCGGTCGAGTAGACGACGGTGCGCCCGTTCGCCTCGAAGCGATAGCCGTAGGAATCCCCCGCGTGCCGCTGCAGCTTGGCCGTCACCGTCATCCCGGCGATGTCGTAGCGCTTGCCGGGCACGAGGCAGGTGAACTCGATGTCCGCGCGCAGGTGCGAGAAGTCCACGGGAAACGACGGCTCGTCCTGCTGGCGCCGCAGCGCCGCCTCGAGCCCGGGGTGGCCGCCGTAGAAGCGCACGCGGTTGCCGGGGATGTACGCCGGCGTGAAGAAGGGCAGCCCCATGATGTGGTCCCAGTGCAGGTGGGACACGAAGATGTGGTAGGTCTGCGGCGCGGCCGGGCCGTGGCGCGCGATCGCCGCCTGCCCGAACGGGCGCAGCCCGCTGCCGAGGTCGCACAGCACGTAGTCGGGGCCGCCGGTCTCGAGCTCGACGCAGGACGAGTGCCCGCCGTAGGTGCCGGACACGGTCGAGGCCCAGGCCGTCGACGTAGTCCTCGAGCTCGCGCTCCGACGCGAACGTCCGGCCCGACGCGCCGCGCAGCGCCGTGACCAGCTTGGCGCGCACGTCCGCCGCGGTGAGCGAGACCGGCAGCGAGCCGCGGGTGCCCCAGAAGCGGACGCGCATGATGGCGGCGGGGCTCAGCCGGCGTCGAAGGCGGCGAGCGCGGGCGCCGAGAACGCCGCGAGCGCGTCCCTGACCGCGGGAAACACTTCGACGACGTTGTCGAACCGGCTGATCGCGAAGATCTCGGCGACCACCGGCTGCAGCGCGGTGACGGCGATGCGCGAAGCGTGCGCGCGCGCGTGCTTGGCGGCGATCATCAGCACCCGCAGCCCGACGCTGCTGATGTAGTCGACGCCCGAGAAATCGAGAATGACGCCGCCCGTGCCCGAACCTGCCTGCGGCAGCAGCGGCATGATGGAGCGCTCGAGCTCGCCGGCGGCGGCGTGGTCGATCCGCCCGACCGGCGCAGCCACGACGACATCGGCGAATTGGCGGCTCGAGAAGTCCACGATGCCTCCTTGGCGCCTGTCCCGGCGCGGCGGGTGTGCAGCGCGATTATACGAGAAGACGCCCGGCGCCGGGCAGGGCGAATCGGCGCGCTGCGCGGGTCGTCGCCCGTGCCGCATTCGGCTATCATCGCGCCCATGCTGAAAGAACTGCTCAGTCAACGCCAGCGGACCCTGCTGTTCGTGGGCGCAGGCCTCGTCGCCTTGTCGGCCTTCTTCCTCTGGGTCGAGCACCTGACGCACTTCGAGTTCGTGCTCCACCTGGCGGCGATCCCGATCGAGATCCTGGTCGGCGCGATCGTCGTCGAGCGCTGGCTCGCGAGCGAGGAGAAGGGCGCGCGCCGGCAGCAGTTCATGTACTTCAAGAGCTACATCTTCCGCTCGGGGCTGCGCAACGTCTTCATCTCGAACTTCGCGGGGCTCGTCGAGCCGAAGATCACGATGGAATGGATCCGCACCGCGAGCGCGGCCGACATGCGCAAGGCGCGCGACGGCATCCACAAGCTGCGCCACGCGTCGCCTGCGGTCATCGACGGGATCCTCGACGAGTACGTGCGCTCCCGGCAGGTGTTCTTCACCTTCCTCGAGTGGGCCGCGACCAACGACTTCGAGCCCATCTTCCACGACATGCTCTACATCCTGCACTTCATCGAGGACGTCGAGAGCTTCCGGCGGCAGCACCCGGGCGAGCTGTTCGCCGACGAGGCCGCGCGCAACCCCCGGCTGCAGCGCAAGGTCGACAAGGTGCTGCGCGACGGGATCGTGAAGTTCCTCGACTACACGATCGAGCTGCGCGAAACGAGCCGCTGGTGCTCGAGGAGCTGATGGAGGACTATCTGCAGGCGATGCGCGCCCGGGCCTGAACCTGCGGCTTGCGCGGCGCCCCGTTGCCGGACTCGCCGCGCCGCTCAGGGCTTGCGCGCCGAGAGCCGCTTGACGCCGGCGACGAAGCGCTCGAGCGTGGCCGACAGCACGCCGCGCGGAATCATCGCCTCGATGAGCTGGAACCGGCCGCGCGTGGCCGCCGCGCGCGCGAGCGCCGCCTGCAGTTCCCGCCGGGTCGTCACCCGCACCCCGTCGCCGCCCAGCCCCGCCGCCATCGCCGCGAATTTCCAGTCGTCGAGATCGTTGAACCGCGATTCCGGCTGGAACGTCCGCAGCATCTCCCAGCTCGAGTTGTTGAACACGACGACGATCGGATCCCAGCCGTGGCGGGCGGCAGTTGCCGAGCTCCCAGCCGGTCATCTGGAACGCGCCGTCGCCGACCAGGATCAGCGGCCGCTCGCCGGTCGCCGCCTGCAGGCCGAGGCCCGCCGGGACGCCGAATCCCATCGTCGCGTAGTACGCGGGGGCGACCAGCTTGGTGTTCTCGATGTCCATCGCCGTGAACAGGCAGTCGCCGACGTCGGCGGCGATCGGCAGCCGTCCGCTCGCGGCCATCAGGTCGTTGATCGCCGTCGCGATGTCGTTGGGCGCGATCGGCGCGTCGTCGGCGACGAGCCCGCGCGGATAGACCGGTGGGGCGATCGGCGCCACGGCGCGGGGCGCGAACTCCGCGCGCGAGCAGCGCGTCGACCAGCGCCGCGAGCGGCAGGCCGGGGTAGGTGTGGTAGCCCAGCGTCACGCGCTCGTCGAGCGCCTGGATCGTCCGGCGCATGTCGATCTGCTGCGCCGACACCCCGAAGTTGGTGTCGGCGATGATCACGCCGAGCAGCAGCAGCGCGTCCGAGTTCTCGACCAGCGCGGTGAGCTCCGGCGCCCCGGCGACGCCGATGTAGGTGCCGGCCAGCGGCGCCTGCGCGTCGGCGAGCAATCCGCGCCCGAGGATGCTGGTGACGACCGGCACGCCGAGCCGGGTGGCGAGCGCCGCGACCTTCGCCTCGAGCGCGAAGCGGCGCACCTCGACGCCGACCATCATCACCGGCGATTTCGCGCCCGCCAGCGCGGCGAGGATCTCGTCGACGCAGGCCTCCAGCGCGTCGCGGTCGTACGCCTGCGGCGGCGCGGCGACCACCGCAGCGCAGGGCGCGTCGACCATGTCCCGCGGCAGCTCCAGGTACACCGGCTGCGAGTGCGTGAGGCAGCTGCGCAGCACGCGCGCGATGTCGGCCGGCGCGCGCGCCGCGTCGTCGAGGCGCGCCTGGTCGCAGGTGATCTCCCGGTAGATCCGGTACTGCGAGTCGAGCGTCTTGGCCTGGTGGTGCAGCAGCAGCCCGCGGCTCGACTCGCCCACGCCCGGCGCGCCGGAGACGACGACCACCGGCGACTTCTCGGCGAACGCGCCGGCGACCGCATTGACCATGTTGAGCGCGCCCGCGCCGTAGGTCACCGCCGCCACGCCCAGCGTCGAGTGCGCGCGCGCGGCGGCGTCGGCGGCGAAGCCGACCGCCGGCTCGTGGCTCAGCGTGTACAGCGGCAGGATGCCGGACTCCTCGATGACCTTGAAGAACGCCAGCGCGAAATCGCCCGGGATCCCGAAGATCTCCTTCGCGCCGTGCGCCTTGAGCGCGTGCAGCAGTGCCTGCGACAGATTCAACCCGGTCTCCCCGCGGCCACGCCGGCCGGCAATGCCTACAGATTACCAGCCCGGCGGGGCGACATCCGGCGCGGGTGTGCCGGGTCCGGCACCGCGAGTAGAATCGGCGTGATCAGCGGAATCCCGCGCGGAACCCGCCGCGCGGAGTATGGTCGGTCCATTCAATGTCCGCATCGAGCCCTCCTCTTTGGCGGCGCAGCCGGTGGCTGCGCTGGATCACGTACGCGGTCGGCGCGCTCGCGCTGCTCACGCTCGCGTCGTGGCTGGCGGTCCCGCCGATCGTCCGTGCGCAGCTCGAGTCCCGGCTGACCGCCTCGCTCGGCCGGCAGACGACGGTCGAGGCGGTCGCCTTCAATCCGTTCAAGCTGCAGCTCACGCTCTCCAGGCTCGCGATCGCCGGCCGCACGGGGCCGCGCGCGCTGCTCGCCGTCGACGAGATCGTCGCCAACCTGTCGTCGGCGTCGATCTGGCACCGCGCGCCGGTCCTCGACGCGCTCAGGATCACGCGGCCGAGCGTGTCGCTTGCGCGCGATCGCGAAGGCCGCTACAGCATCCAGGACCTGATCGACGCCCCGTCGACCGGGCCGCCCGGTCCGCCGTCGTTCTCGCTCAACAACATCGAGGTCGTCGACGGCTCGATCGCGTTCGACGACGGCGTCACCGGGCGCAAGCACGAGCTCACGGCGCTCGATATCGGCATTCCCTTTCTTTCGACGCTGGCCTACCAGACCGACGTGCGCGTCACGCCGCGGATGAGCGGCACCCTGAACGGGACGCGCTTCACGCTGGGCGGCTCGACCACGCCGTTCGCCGAGCCCCGGGAAGCCGCACTCGACATCGAGCTCGACGCGCTGCCGCTGGCGTCGTACGTCGCCTACCTGCCGGCCAGGCCGAGTTTCGAGGTCGCCGGCGGCGCGCTCACGACGCACCTCAAGCTCGCGTTCGTCGACGGCAAGCCCGGGGAGCGCCGGCTGGAGCTGCGCGGCGACGCGCAGGTCGACGCGCTCGAGCTCAAGCGGCGCCGACGGCTCGCTGCTGGCGGCAGCGGAGCGCATCGCCGTCGCGATCGAGCGCATCGACCTGTACGGCAACGACGCGCGGATCGCGTCGATCGCGCTCGACGCGCCGCAGGTGGACGTCCGCCGCCTCGCCGACGGGGCGCTCGAATGGGCGCGGCCGCTGGCCGACGCGCCGGCGGCCGCCGGCAGGCCGGCATCCGCGGCCACGCCCCCGTGGAACGTGTCGATCGGCAAGTTCTCGATCGCGCGCGGCGCCGTCACGCTCGCCGACCAGACCTCGGGCTTCGAGTCGAAGCTCGTCGACGTCACGCTCGACGCATCGGATCTCGGCACCCGGCCGGACGAGCAGGCGCACGTCAAGCTCGCGTTCGTCTCCGCCGACCGGATCGCGGCGTTCTCGGGCGAGGCCGACGTGCTGCCGATGGTGCCGTCCGCCACCGGCCGCTTCGCGCTTTCGAAATTCTCGCTCGGCCTGCTGTTTCCCTACTACAAGAAGGCGCTCGCGGTCGACGTGCAGAAGGGCTCGCTCGACTACGCCTCCGCGTTCACGCTCGACGCCGCCGGCGACCTGCGGTTGACCGAGGGCGAGGCGTCGATCGCCGACCTGCGCCTCACGCTGCCGGACAGCCCCGAGCCGCTGTGGCGCGTGCCGCAACTCGCGCTGTCGGGCGTCGATGTCGACGTGTCCGGCCGCGCGGTGACGGTGAACGAAGCCCAGGGCCACGGCCCGGCACTGCGGCTCGTGCGCGAGCCCGACGGCACGCCTGGAGATGGCGCGGCTGCTGCGCAGCGAACCGGCACCGGGTCCGACGGCGGCTCCCGTCGCGGCGCCGACGGCGGCTGCGGCCGAGGCAACGCTTGCGGCGACGGCCGGGGCGCCCGCCGCGTCGACGGCGACCCCGACTGCCGAAAAAGCGTGGACGCTGCTGACGAAAAAGCTCTCCGTCGACGGCATGGCGATCGACGTCGAGGATCGCGTGCCCAAGCCGCCGGTGAAGCTGGCAGTGCGCGAGCTCGCCTTCACGGCGACCGACCATCGGCAACCTGCCTGGCGGCAAGTCCGACGTCACGGTGCGCGCGCGGGTCGGCGGCGCGGGCCGCGTCGCGTTCGACGGATCGGTGGCCACCGACCGGCTCGCCGTCGACGGCCGGCTCGAGGCTACGGGGCTCGCGCTGGCCGCGCTCCAGCCCTACATCGAGCGGCACGTCAACGTCATCGTCAAGGCCGGCTCGCTGGCCGCGAAGGGGCGCCTGTCGGTCACGGCGCAGGATGCCGCCCCGGTGAGCGCGACGTGGAAGGGCGACGTCGCACTCACCGCCTTCGCTGCGCTCGACGAGCCCACGTCCTCCGACCTCGCGCACTGGAAGACGCTTGCGCTCGACGGCCTGGACGTCGCGACGGCGCCCTTCCGGGCCGCCGTCCGCCGCATCGGGCTCGACGATTTCTACGCGCGCGTCATCGTCTACCCGGACGGGAGCCTCAACCTCGCGCGCCTGCTCACGCCTGGCGCGAGCCCCGAGCCGGCGCCCGGCGCCAAACCACCGGCGCCGGCGGCGGCCGCGTCCGGCGACGCGCTGCCGATGTCGATCGAACGCATCGATTTCAAGGGCGGCGACGTGAACTTCTCCGATCACTTCGTCAAGCCCAACTACTCGTCGGACCTGACCGACGTCGCCGGGAGCATCACGGCGATGTCGGCGGCACAGGCGGGCGAGGTCGCGCTGACCGGCCGCCTCAACCGCTCGGCGCCGGTCGAGATCCGCGGGCGAATCCATCCGTTCGCGAAGGACCTCACGCTGGACCTCAGCGCGACGGCACGCGACGTCGACCTTCCGTCGCTGACGCCGTATTCGGCGAAGTACGCCGGTTACGCCATCGAGAAGGGCAAGCTCACGTTCGACGCGCACTACCGGATCGAGAACCGCAGGCTCACCGCCGAGAATCACGTCACGCTCGACCAGCTGACCTTCGGCGACCATGTCGAGAGCCCGAGCGCGACCAAGCTGCCGGTGCTGCTCGCGGTGGCGCTGCTGAAGGACTCGCGCGGCGTGATCGACGTGGATCTTCCGATTGCCGGCTCGCTCGACGATCCGCAGTTCTCGGTCGGCGGGCTCATCGTCAAGGTGATCGTCAACCTGATCGCCAAGGCGGCGACGGCGCCGTTCGCGCTGCTGTCCGCGGCGTTCGGCGGCGGCGGTGAGGAGCTGTCCGTCGTGCCGTTCGCCGCCGGCAGCGCGGCCCTCGACGCCGACGCGGAAAAGCGCATCGCCACGCTCGGCAAGGCCCTCGCCGACCGGCCGGCGCTCAAGCTGGAGATCGCCGGCCGCGCCGACCCGGCAACCGACGGCGAGGTGCTGCGGCGGGCGGCGGTGGACGACGCGCTGCGGCGCGAGAAGATGAAGGCGCTGGAGGCCGCCGGCAGCGCGCCCGCGTCGCTCGCCGACGTCACCATCGCCGCCGACGAGCGCAACCGCTGGCTCGCGGCGGCGTATCGCGCGGCGCCGCTGTCCGAGCGCCCGCGCGACGCGCAGGGCCAGATCGCGGACGTGCCGCCCGAACGGATGGAGGCGATGCTGCTCGCCGGCACCGAGGTCGGCGACGATGCGCTGCGCGCGCTCGCCGGCGAGCGCGCGCTCGCGGTCAAGGACGCGATCGCCGCCAAGGGCGTGGCCGGCGAGCGCCTGTTCCTGGTCGCGCCCCGGCTGGGCGGCGCAGCGTCCGGCCCCGCGACATCGAAGCCCGGCACTGCGGCGTCCGCGACCGCCCCGCCGACGCGCGTCGACCTCGCGCTGCGCTAGCGCGTCGCCGCGTCGCCCGGCCGCCGCCGGATCGCGCGCCGGCTACTCGTGACGCAGCGCCTCGATCGGATCGAGCTGCGCGGCGCGCCGCGCCGGGAAATAGCCGAACACCACGCCGATGACGGCGGAAAACGCGAACGACCCCGCATTGATCGCGGGATTGAAGAGGAAAGGCACCTGCATCACGCCCGCCAGGACGTACGACGCCGCGGTGGCGAGCACGATGCCGATGATGCCGCCGAGCATGGACAGCGCCACCGCCTCGATCAGGAACTGCAGCAGCACTTCGCGCTCGAGCGCGCCGATCGCCAGGCGCAGGCCGATTTCGCGGGTGCGCTCGGTGACGCTGACCAGCATGATGTTCATGATGCCGATGCCGCCGACGAGAAGGCTCACGGCGGCCACCGCGCCCAGCAGCATCGTCATGACCCTGGTCGTGCCGGAAAGAGTCTCGGCTATCTGCTTGGTGTCGAGCACGTTGAAGTTGTCGTCGTCCGCGGGGGCGAGCTTGCGTCGCTCGCGCAGCAGCTGCGTGAGGCCTTGCTGCACGCGTGCGCTGTCGCTGTCGTCGTTCATCGACACCAGCAGCGTCGACACGCGCTGACTGCCGACGACGCGCCGCTGCACCGTGTGCAGCGGCAGCAGCACGATGTCGTCCTGGTCGTTGCCCATCGCCGCCCGCCCCTTGGAGGCTAGCACGCCGATGATCGCGCAGGAGAACTGCTTGACGCGCAGCTGCTCGCCGAGCGCCTTGGCGCTGCCGAACAGCTCGCGCCGGACGGTTTCGCCGATGATGCACACCGCGGCGCCCGCCGTTTCCTCGGCCGGCTCGAAGACGCGGCCGGACGCGAGCTGCCAGTTGTTGGTCTGGAAATACGCGTTGGTCGTGCCGGTGATGCTGGTCGACCAGTTGCGTCCGTTGCCGACGACGGTGGCGCCGGTGCGCAGTTCCGGCGCCACGGCCTTGATGCCGGCGATCTGCGACAGGATCGCCTCGACGTCGCTTTCCTTGAACGGCGGCGCGCCGCCGCCGCCGCCGAAACCAAGGCGCTGTCCGGGGCGCACCATCAGCAGGTTGCTGCCGAGGCTGGAAATCTGGTCCTTGACCGCCTGCGTCGCGCCGTTGCCCAGCGTCACCATGGTGATGACGGCGCCGACCCCGATGACGATCCCGAGGATGGTGAGGAAGGAGCGCAGCAGGTTGCGGCGGATCTCGCGCAGCGCCAGCAGGATCGTGCTGAACAGCATCAGGCGGTCTCCGCCTCGCCGGGCGCGCTCGCGACGGCGTCGCGCGGCGGGTTCTGCAGGTCGCCGCGGATGCGGCCGTCGACGAAATGGATCACGCGTCGCGCATACCCCGCCATGTTGGCGTCGTGCGTGACCATGATGATGGTGATGCCGGACCGGGCATTGAGCTGCACCAGCAGTTCCATCACTTCGCGGCTGCGCACGCTGTCGAGGTTGCCCGTCGGCTCGTCGGCGAGCAGGACCGCGGGCGAGGTGACGATGGCGCGCGCGATGGCCACCCGCTGCTGCTGTCCGCCCGACAGTTCGCTGGGAGTGTGGTGCTCCCATCCGGCCAGGCCCACCGCCGCCAGCGTCTGCCGCGCCAGCCGGTGGCGCGCCGCGGCACTCTCGCCGCGGTAGAGCAGCGGCAGCTCGACGTTTTCCTGCGCCGACGTGCGGGCCAGCAGATTGAAGCCCTGGAACACGAAGCCGAGGTAGCGGCGGCGCAGACGCGCCCGCTGATCGCGCGACAGCCGCTCGACGTGAATGCCGTGGAAGAGGTATTCGCCTCCGGTCGGCGTGTCGAGGCAGCCCAGGATGTTCATCACCGTCGACTTGCCCGACCCGCTCGGGCCCATCACCGCCACGAACTCGCCCTGCGCGACGTCGAGATCGACGCCGTTCAGCGCGTACAGCGCGGCCTGGCCCTGACCATAGACCCGGGTGACGCCGCGCAGCCGTATCAGCGCCGGATCGGCGGGCGCCACCGGCGCTTCGCCACCGTCCTGCGGCCTCGCGGCGGCGGCGCCGGCGGCCTCGGGATCGCGTCCCGGCGACACCGTCACGACCCCGCCGCGGCGCGCTGATCGACGATGACCTGCATGCCGGGCTGCAGCTCACCCGAGACGACTTCGGTCATCCGGCCGTCGCTGACCCCGGGCTTGATGGCAACCGCCACGGGCGCGCCGTCGCGCAGCACCCACACCCGGCGCGCTGCGGCGCTGCCGGGTGTCGCCGTGGCCGTCCTCGGCGCTCGGGGAGGCCGGTGCGGCACCAGGCTGCTGACGATACCGCCGCCCTTGGCCGCTGCCGCGCCGGCGCCCGCGTCCGGGGAGGTCGGCGTGAAACGCAGCGCGGTGTTGGGCACCAGCAGCACGTCGCGCCGCTCGGTCGCCTTGATCGTCGCCGTCGCCGTCATGCCCGGGCGCAGCGACAGGTCGGTGTTCTCCACCTCGAGGTAGGTGATGTACGTGACCACGTTGTCGGTGATGGTCGAGCCGAAGGCCACGCGGGTGATCTTCGCCGGGTACCGGCGCGTCGGATACGCGCTGACGGTGAACGAGGCGCTCTGGCCGACCTCGACCATGCCGACGTCGGCTTCGTCGACGTTGACCTGCAGCCTCATCTTGGTCAGGTCTTCGGCAATCGTGAACAGCGTGACCGCCTGCAGCGACGCGGCGACGGCGTTCCCCGGATCGACGCTGCGCGTGAGCACGACGCCGTCGATCGGGCGACGCGGATCGACGCCTTGGACAGGTTGGTCTCGTCGGTCGACAGCGCGGCCTTCGCGTCGACGACGGACGCGCGCGCCGCGGCTTCGTCCGCCTGCGCCCGCTCGAACGACGCCTGCGCCGCGCTCGAGTTCGGACTTCGACGGCACCTTGCCGCCGGAAAGCCGCGCGACCTCGTTGTTCCGCGCGAGATTGCTTTCGGCTTCCTTGACGGTGGCGACCGCCTGCGCGACCTTCGCCGTGGCCGATGCCACCGCCGCGCGCGCGCGCGCGACCTGGTCGGCGAATTTCGACGTGTCGAGCTCGACCAGCACCTGGCCCTTCCTGACCCGGTCGTTGACGTCGACCAGCACGCGGGTCACGGTGCCCGAGAGCTCGCTGCCGATGTTGACGGTCTGCGTCGGCTGCAGCGTGCCGTTGGCGGTCACGGTGATGCTCAGGTTGCCCCGGGCGGCGACTTCGGTCACGTAGCTCGGCGCGGCGGCGGTCTGCTGCCGCGACCACCACGCATACGCCCCCGCGGCCGCGATCACCACCACAGCGAAGGTGATCCAGACCGACGCCCGGCGCCACGCAGGCACCGGGGCGAAGTCGTCGAGTCCGGGCGCTTCGCCGGCGGCGCCCGCTGCCGCCGGACGCTCGCTCGCTGCGGGAGAAGTATCGGATGCGCTCATGAGCGTCCCCTGGTCCGGGTGGCGGGTGTGGCGATGGTGTCGCGGGCTCGCGGCGCGGCCGCCGGCGCGGCGGCGCCGTGCGCTTCCGGCTCAGGCGAAGCCGCGGACTCCGGCTCCCAGCCTCCGCCCAGCGCCTTGTACAACTGGACGTGCGCGATGCCCAGGGTGGCCTCCGCATTGGCGACGCCGTCCTCGACCGACAGCAGCGTGGCCTGCGTCTGCAGCACCGACTGGAAGTCGATGAGGCCGCTGTTGTAGCGGAACCGCGCCAGCAGCGAAGCGTTGCGGGCCGCCTCGGCCGCGAGTCGCAGCGTCGCCAGGCGTTCGCGCGCCGCGGACACCGCGACCAGCGCATCCTCGACATCCTTCAGCGCCGTCAGCACCACGGTCTCGTAGGCGACGCGTGCCTGGTCGAGCGCAGCTTCCTGCGCGCGGACCTGCGCGGTGAGCGCGCCGCCCGAGTAGATGGGCAACGACACCGAGCCCAGCAGCGCGCTCACCAGCGCGCTGCCGCCCGACAGCCCGCCGAGCGTCAGCGCGGCCACGCCCAGCGTGCCGCCAAGCCGGAACGACGGATAGCGCGCGGCGTCGGCCTGCGTCACGCGCGACGCCGCGGCACCGACCTTCTCCTCGGCCTGGCGCACGTCGGGCCGCTGGCGCAGCGTCTCCGCCGGGAAGGCCAGCGCCAGGTCGTCGGCGGCAACCGGCACGGCAGCCGGAACCTGCAGCGACGATTGCATCGCCTCGGGGGTGACGCCGGTCAGGATGGCGAGGCGGCTCCGGCCCTGCGCGAGGCTCGTGCCCAGCGCCGGAATCTGCGCGCGCGTGAGCTCCGTCGACGTGCGCGCCTGCTCGACGTCGAGCGAGGTGGTGAGCCCCGCCTGCGCGCGCCACTTCGCGATCTGCAGCGTCTCTTCCTGGCTCGCGAGATTGTCGCGCGCGATCGCGAGGCGCAGCTCGAGCGCGCACAGGTCGATGTACGCCGCCGCCGTTTCGGCGGCGATCGAGACTCGCACGTTGGCGAGGGACGCCGCCACGGCGCGGGTGTCGGCGTCGGCCGCGGCGACGCCGGCGGCGGTCCCGCCGAAAATGTCGGGCTCCCAGCTGGCATCGAAACCGGCCTGGTACGAGTTGACCGGGTCGTTGTCGCCGGACTTGCTGCGCTGGGCGGAGGCGCTGGCGTTCGCCGACGGCAGCAGCCCGGCCGCGGTGACGTCGCGCTGCGCCCGCGACTGCCGCAGCGCCGCCTGCGCCGCGCGCACGTCGTTGTTCGCCTCCACGGCCTGCGTCACCAGCGCGGTGAGCTGCGGATCCTGGAACCGCTGCCACCATCCGGCCAGCGCGGCCGGTGACGGCGTCGCCGGTGCGTTCGCCCACGTTGCGGGCACGGCCACGCCGGACAGGTCGGTGCTCGGGGCGATCAGCACCGACGCGCATCCCGCCAGCGAGAGCATCGCCGCGGCGACGCCGACGTGGAGCGCGCGGCGGACCCGCGCCTTGCCCGTCGTTGCCGGGATGCCGGAGGCGAGGGTGGCGGATCGCCGCCGCGGCCGGACGCGCTGGCGCGGTGCCGGACGAAGGAAACCGTCGTTGATCATGGTGCCGATTATCGCGCCGGCCCGCGTTAATCGCCGTCCGACGAATGTAAGTATTTGCAACCACCGGGCGGCGGCGACCTCCTTTCATTGTAAAGCCTTGCAAATCCCGAGCCCGCGACGTGCGCGCGGACACGTCTTCGTTATGATGTGCTGCCCGAACGAAAGAGGGAAAGGAGTGACCGCGGCGCAGATTCTTCTCGTCGACGACGACGTCGAGCTGCTCGACATGCTGAAGAGCTACATGGAGCGGGAGGGTTTCGACGTTGCCGTCGCCAGCGATGCCGAGGCCGGGGTCGCGGCGGCGCTGTCCGGGAGCTTCCGGCTGGTCGTGCTCGACGTGATGATGCCGCGCATGAGCGGCATCGAGGCACTGACGCGCATTCGGAGGGAAAGCCGCGTTCCCGTGCTGATGCTGACCGCGAAGGGCGACGACGCCGACCGCATTGTCGGCCTGGAGCTCGGCGCCGACGACTACGTGCCCAAGCCCTGCACACCGCGCGAACTGGTGGCGCGCGTGCGCGCGATCCTCCGCCGCACGCAGCCCGCCGACGAAACCGAAGAGTCGACGGCCATCGTCGAGACCGGACCCCTGAGGCTGTTTCCCGGTCAGCGTCGCGCCGAGTGGAAGGCGGGCCCGCTCGAGCTCACGAGCACCGAGTTCAGCGTGCTCGACGTGCTGGCCCGCAATGCCCGGCAAGGTGGTAGGCAAGGACCAACTGTCCGAGCACGCGCTGGGCAGGCCCCTGGCCCGCTTCGATCGCAGCATCGACGTGCACGTCAGCAGCCTCCGGCGCAAGCTCGGTGCGCTCCCCGACGGACGCTCGTGGATCCAGACCGTCGTGCGCCAAGGCTACCAGCTGGTCAAGGAGTGAGCCGTGGGCCGCCTGTTCTGGAAATTCTTCTTCTTCTTCATGCTCGCGCAGGTGACGACGGTCCTCGCCGTCTCGTCGGCGATCTGGCTGCGACATCGCGCCGAGGCGGCCCAGGCGGAGCTTCGTGAGGCGCCGCCTCCCGGGGCGCCCGCCGGCGCCTTCGCGCCGCAGGACCGCGGCCCGGGCGCGGGGGCGGATGCCGGCGGGCGGGACGGGCTCCGCCATCGAGGGCTTCTCTTTCCGGTCGAACCGATCATCGGCGGCGTGCTGGCGAGCCTCGCGTTCGCCGCGCTGCTCGCCTGGTACGTCTCCAAGCCCATCCGCAGCCTGCGCAAATCGACGCGTCGATGGACCGCATCGAGCGCGAAGCGGTGCGGATGGACGCCCTGGTGGACGAGCTGCTAGCGCTCTCGCGAGTCGAAGCGGGGCTGGGCGCCGCGCACGCCGAGACCGTCGATCTCGTCGAACTCGTCAACGAAGTGGTCGTGGACGCCACATTCGAGGCCGACCGCGGCGCCTCGGCCGTGGCGGTCGTCGCGGAGCTCGATCCGCTCGGGGCGGCAGGTGTCAGGGGCAATCCCGAGATGCTGCACCGGGCGCTGGAAAACGTGGTGCGCAACGGCGTGCGGCACTCGCCGCCCGGCGGTCGCGTCCACGTCACCGGCAGGCGCGATGCGGCGCGACGCGAAGCCGTGATCACCATCACCGACGAGGGCTCCGGCGTCGCCGCGTCCGAGCTGGAGTCGATCTTCGAGCCGTTCTTCCGCAGCGCGCAGGCAAAGCAGGCCCGCGGTCACGGGCTCGGCCTGACGATCGCGCGGCGCGTCGTCGAAACGCATGGCGGCAGCATCCGCGCATCCAACCGGTCGACGGGTGGCCTGGCCGTCGAGATCCGTCTGCCGGGCTGACGCGGCGGTCGCTGCCGCTCATTACGCCGGTTTACAGCGCGTTAACGTCGCTTGACGGGCGGCTGCCCGACACTTCCTCCTGCCTCGGCGGCGCCCGTGGCGGGCGATCGCCTGCACGCCCGCGCGCCGCGAGGCATCGCAGCCAGTCCGGATCGACACGTGTACGCGTGGGCGCACACGTGAGAAAATGCTCGTTCGTTCCTGGTCACAGGATCCTGCTCCGCGCATTACCCGGCGGCCGCATCGAACAACGCTCCCGATGAAACTCGACGACCTCAAGACCCTGCGTTCGGCCACCCCCGCGGCCCTGCCCCCGCAGTCGATCTCCACCGAGGTCCTGCTCGAGAAATACGCGAAAGACAACGAGCGCAGCATCGAGGCGGTGCGCCGCCGTGTGGCGCGCGCGCTCGCCGCGGCCGAGGCGCCGGCGCAGCGCCCGCAGTGGGAGGAGGCGTTCTGGCAGGCGCAGCAGAACGGCCTCGTCCTCGGCGGGCGGATCAATTCCGCCGCCGGCACCGACCTCAAGGCCACGCTGATCAACTGCTTCGTCCAGCCGGTGGGCGACAGCATCTCCGGCGACGAGAACGGCATCGGCATCTACGTCGCGCTGAACGAGGCGGCCGAGACCATGCGCCGCGGCGGCGGCGTGGGCTACGACTTCTCGCACATCCGCCCGCAGGGCGCGCACGTCAAGGGCACCAACAGCCGCGCCAGCGGCCCGCTGTCTTACATGCGGGTGTTCGACCAGAGCTGCCAGACGGTGGAGTCGGCGGGCTCGCGCCGCGGCGCGCAGATGGGCATCCTGCGCTGCGATCATCCCGACATCGAGGCGTTCATCCACGCCAAGGACGACGGCCGGCTCACCAACTTCAACATCTCGGTGGCGGTCACCGACGCCTTCGTCGCCGCGGTGCGCGACAACGCCGAGTGGGAGCTGGTGCACAAGGCCCCGCCGGCGCCCGACCTGCTGGCCGCCGGCGCGCACCAGCGCGACGACGACCTGTGGGTGTACCGCACGGTGCGCGCCGGCGCGCTGTGGGACCAGATCATGCTGTCGACCTACGACCACGCCGAGCCGGGCGTGGTGTTCATCGACGCGATGAACCGCGACAACAACCTGTCCTACTGCGAGGCCATCGAGGCCTGCAACCCCTGCGGCGAGCAGCCGCTGCCCTCCTACGGCTGCTGCGACCTGGGCAGCGTCGACCTGACGCGCTTCGTGCAGGACCCGTTCACCGCCGGCGCGCGCTTCGACTACGCCGGCCTCGCGGCGACGGTGGCCGTCGGCGTTCGGATGCTCGACAACGTCCTCGACGTGACCGCGTGGCCGCTGCCGCAGCAGCGCGAGGAGGCGATGGCCAAGCGCCGCGTGGGGCTGGGCTTCACCGGGCTCGGCGACGCGCTGATCGAGCTCAACCTGCGCTACGACAGCGCCGAGGGCCGCGAGGCCGCCGCCCGCATCGCCGAGGAGATGCGCGACGCCGCGTACATGGCGTCGGTGGAGATCGCCAAGGACAAGGGCGCGTTCCCGCTGCTCGACACCGAGCGCTACCTCGCCGCGCCGCGCTTCGCGTCGCGCCTGCCGGAGACGATCAGGGCGGCGATCCGCGCCCACGGCATCCGCAACAGCCACGTGCTGTCGATCGCGCCGACCGGCACCATCTCGCTCGCCTTCGCCGACAACGCGTCGAACGGCATCGAGCCCGCGTACAGCTGGTTCTACCGGCGCCGCAAGCGCATGCCCGACGACACGATGAAGGAATACGTCGTCGAGGACCACGCCTACCGCCTGTTCAAGCACCTGCACGGCATCGGCGGTGACGTCGAGCTGCTGGCCTTCGACCCGGCGCGGGCCGAGCCGCCGGGCACAGCGTGGACCGACGCCGACGGCAGGCGCCGGGCGATGCTGACGCCGGCGTTCGTCAGCGCGCTGCAGATGAGCGCGCAGGACCACATGCGGATGAACGCGGCGGTGCAGCCCTTCGTCGACACCGCGATCAGCAAGACGGTCAACGTGCCCGTCGACTACCCGTTCGACGCGTTCAAGAATCTCTACTTCGAAGCGTGGAGCGCCGGCCTCAAGGGCATCGCGACCTACCGGCCCAACACGGTGCTGGGCGCCGTGCTCGAGGCCGCGCCGGCGGCGGCGCCGCCCGCCGAGCCGCAGGACTTCGACACCGCCGATCCGGACCGGCGCATCCGCCTCGACCGGGCGCTGCAGCCGCCGCTGTCCAGCCTGCGCTGGCCGGGCCGACCGCAGCTCGCCAACGGCAATCCCTGCTGGACCTACGTGGTCCGCCACCCGCTGGGCGACTTCGCCGTGTTCATCGGCCACATCGAGGACGGCAGTTCCTATCCGTTCGAGGTGTGGATCAACGGCGCCGAGCAGCCGCGCGGACTCGGCGCGATCGCCAAGACGCTGTCGATGGACATGCGCACCGACGACCGCGCGTGGCTGGACATGAAGCTCTCGGCGCTGCAGAAGGCGAGCGGCGACGACGGCTTCGAGATGGCGATGCCGCCCGACGGCCGCAGGGTCCGCGTGCCGAGCCTGGTGTCGGGTTTCGCGAAGCTGATCCGCTATCGCTGCAACGAGCTCGGCGCCTTCGCCGAAGATCACACGGGCAAGACGCCGGTGGTCGACGCGCTGATGGGGCCGAAGGAGCCGAAGGCCGGTCCCGACGGCACGCTGTCCTGGACGGTCGACGTGATCAATCACGCGACCGGCGACGACTTCGTGCTGTTCCTGAAGGAGCTGGTGATGCCCGACGGGCAGCGCCGGCCCTACTCGATGTGGCTGTCCGGCGAGTACCCGCGGGTGATGGACGGCCTGTGCAAGGCGCTCTCGCTCGACATGCGCGTCTACGATCCGGCCTGGATCGGGATGAAGCTGCGCAAGCTGCTCAACTACGGCGAGCCGAACGGCTCGTTCATGGCGCGCACGCCGGGCTCGGACAAGTCGCAGACCTACCCGTCGACGATCGCCTACCTCGCGCAGCTGATGATCCACCGCTACGCGATGCTCGGCATCCTGACCGAGGAAGGCTACCCGGTGGGGCACGCCGGCATCCTCGCGGTGCCGCCCGCCGAGCAGGCGCGCAACGGCGGGCTGAAGACGCTGCCGGGGAAGAAGTGCCCCGAGTGCGGCAACAAGGCGCTGATCCGCAAGGACGGCTGCGACTTCTGCACCGACTGCGGCTACACCGGCGCCTGCGGCTGACCGCAGCGCCTCGGCACCAGGTCTCCTGAAGCGTTCGCCGGCGCACGCGCGCCGGCATCGGTTCGCCCCTGCGCGGGCGCGGCCGGCGCGGGCCGGGCTGACGGGGTCGCCCCGACGGGGGAATCACGCGACGCATCAACGGGTTGGCCCGTCATAATTCACCGCGATGCCGTTGATTCGAAACCATGATTTGACTCCCCCCGGATCAAGCTCCATCTTGTCATTGTGCGCCGCAGAAGTCTTTGGCGACGCCATTGAACGTCAGGTCATCACGGCGACAGGAGTCTGATCATGCGAACCAACCCTCTCTCCCTCCATCGCGTTCCCGGTCACGCCCTGTTCCGGCCGGAGGTCGGGACGCCGTCGTTCCTGCCTTCCGCGGGCGCGGCACTCGCGCGCACGGATGCCGACCCCGCTCAAGGCGCGGCCGAGGCGCCGGAACGCCGGCGCGGATGGCTGGCGCGCCTCGACGACTGGTGCCGGGCGCAGCAACGGCGCGACGTCGAAGCCTACCTGGCACAGTCGACCGACGTGTGCGACCTCGAGGCCCGGATGCGCACGCTGGACCGCAGCGCGTTCCATCCGTACTACTGAGCGCACGGCGGCGATGCAATCCGGCGCGCGGCCGCGCCGGGAAACCCCCGCTTCCCCATGACAGGTCAACCCATGAAGAACCGAACGCCAGGCCCGTCCGCCCGGACGCAGCCGCACGACCCCGCTCGCGCAGTGCTCGCCTATGGCCTCTGGCTGCGCGTCGGCGTCGCCGGTGCCGGCGCGCTGGTCATCGGATTGCTGCAGCTGTTCGACGGCGAAGCGCAGCTGCTGCCCGCACTGGCGCTGGCGGGCGGAGGCAGCGTGCTGGCGGCGATCGGCTGGGCGCGCGGACGCCGCGCGCTCGGCCTGGTCACGATCGAGAACGCCGCTCCGGAGCCGGCCGGCACCCACGCCGCTGCGTGATCGGGTCGCCCGGCGGCGATCCGGGCCGGCGCGCTCGCCCGGCGCCCGGCGCGCCCACTGTCCCGCGCTGCTACGCGCCTTCGCCGGCGCCCAGTTGCGCCAGTCGCTTCCCCGCTTCCCGCTTTCCGATTCCGCGCAGCGCGGCGAGCTTCGACAGCTGCTCGCCACGGGGGCGCGCGAGCTCACGCTCCCAGTTGTAGACCGACTGGGCACTGACGCCCAGGAGCTTCCCGAAGTCGGCCGCCGACAGCCCCAGCCGCTGGCGCTGCGAGCGCAGCGCCTTCGCGCCGAAGCGCACGCGCGTCGCCCCCGGCTCCGGGGCCGCCGGCGACGCGCCGAGGACCTTCCGGGAAAGCAGATTTACCTGGCGTTCGAGCTGCGTCACCTGACGCCGAAGCTCGGCGACATCGTGGCGATGCTTCGCCGTCGACTTCCTGAGGGGATCGATCTGGCCGCGACTCTCTTTGCGGGAAAGCCTCGTGATTTCCTCCTTCAGCACGGTTCCAATGTTCGGCATTTGCATCCTCTGTTGTCGTTACCCTTCACCCCACGCGAAGGGTGTCACGTTGTTCTGGCGTGCGCGACGGCGCGTCTCGCGCCGTCCTTCCGTCACGCGTCCTACAGCCCTGATGGAGCCCTCCGGCGCCGGCCTCGTGCAGCGCGAGGCACATGCCTCGGCCATGCCCTTCTTGATTGAAGGGCAATCCGTGTGACCCGGATTGACCCTCAACGTTCTGGTCGGGGTGAGAGGATTCGAACCTCCGACATCTTGCTCCCAAAGCAAGCGCGCTACCGGACTGCGCTACACCCCGAAGGGGCGGATTATGTCATTCGGCGCGCGACCCCGGCAAACCGCCGTCGCGACCACGCGGCGCGGCACGCCGCGATCGGCGCCGATGCCGCTCACGCGCCGGCGAAGAAACGGTCGACGCCGGCGATCGCGCGGTCGACGTCGGCGGCGCCGACGTCGAGGTGCGTCACCCAGCGCTGGCGCGTCGTGCCGGTGATCAGGATGCCCTCGGCGGCGAGGTGCGCCGCAAACGGCGCGGCGATCGCGTCCGGCACGCCGACGAAGACCATGTTCGTCTGCGCCGGGGCGACGTCGAGCTGCGGGTGCCGTGCGAGGCCGGCGGCCAGCTGCGCGGCGTGGTCGTGGTCCTCGGCGAGGCGCGGGCATGTTGTGCGCGAGCGCGTGGCTGCCCGCGGCGGCGAGCACGCCCGCCTGGCGCATGCCGCCGCCCAGCATCTTGCGCCAGCGTCGCGCGGCGCGCGATGAAATCGCGCCCGCCGCAGAGCAGCGACCCGACCGGCGCGCCCAATCCCTTCGACAGGCACACCGACACCGAGTCGAAGCCGCGCGCGACCTCGCGCGGCGCCACGCCCCGCTTCACCGCGGCATTCCACAGTCGCGCGCCGTCGAGATGCAGCGCGAGGCCGCGCCGGTCGGCGAGCTCGCGCATCGCCTGCGCGTAGCCGTCGGGCAGCACGCGTCCGCCGATGGTGTTCTCCAGCGCGATGAGCCGCGTGCGCGCGAAGTGCACGTCGTCCGGCTTGATCGCCGCCTCGATCGCGGCGAGCGGCAGCGTGCCGTCGCGGCGCGTTGTCCAGCGGCTGCGGCTGCACGCTGCCCAGCACCGCGGCGCCGCCGGCCTCGTACTTGTAGCGTGTGCGCCTCCTGTCCGACGATGAACTCGTCGCCGCGCGCGCAGTGCGTCATCACGCCGATGAGGTTCGACTGCGTGCCGGAGGGCACGTACAGCGCCGCCTCGAAGCCGAGCAGCGCGGCGGTCTCGGCCTCCAGCGCGTTGACGCTCGGGTCGTCGCCGAAGACGTCGTCGCCGACCGCGCGCCGCCGCCATCGCCGCGCGCATCGCCGCGGTGGGCCGGGTGACGGTGTCGGAGCGGAAATCGGTTGCCATCTTCGTTCTCCTCGCCAGCTGCGAAAATGGGGTCAGGTCCAATTTCGCGAAATGGGGTCAGGTCCAATTTCCCGGCCCTTCCGCGCGACGTCTGCCTTCTGGTCAGGAAATTGGACCTGACCCCATTTTCCGCTGGTGCTGACCCGGGCTACCATTTCGGACGCGGGTTACGCCTTCTTCAGCTGCGGGAACAGGATCACGTCGCGGATCGACGGGCTGTCGGTGAGCAGCATCACCAGCCGGTCGATGCCGATGCCCTCGCCGGCGGTCGGCGGCAGCCCGTATTCGAGCGCGCGGACGTAGTCGGCGTCGTAGAACATCGCCTCCTCGTCGCCGGCGTCCTTCGCCTGCGCCTGCTGCCGCGAAGCGCGTCGGCCTGGTCCTCGGGATCGTTGAGCTCGGAGAAGCCGTTGGCGATCTCGCGGCCGGTGATGAACAGCTCGAAGCGGTCGGTGACCTGCGGGTCGGCGTCGCTGCGCGCGGGCGAGCGGCGAGACGTCGGTCGGGTGCGCGACGATGAAGGTCGGCTGCACCAGCTTGTTCCTCGGTCGTCGCCTCGAACAGCTTGAGCTGCAGCAGCCCGACGCCGTCGGTGCGCGAACACCTCGACGTCGAACGGCGCCAGCGCGACGCGCAGGTACTCGGGCTTCGCGAGCTCGTGCGAGCGGATAGCTGCGGGTGGTACTTGTGGATCGCCTCGGCCATCGTCAGCCGGTCGAAGGGCCTGGCCGAGATCGATCTCGTCGCCCTGGTAGGGCAGATCGTCGTCGTGCCGCACAGCCTTCTGCGCCACGTCTCGCGGAACAGCGCTCTCGGTGAGGTCCATCAGGTAGCGGTAGTCCTGGTAGGCCTCGTAGAACTCGAGCATCGTGAACTCGGGGTTGTGCCGGGTCGAGATGCCTTCGTTGCGGAAGTTGCGGTTGATCTCGAACACCTTCTCGAAGCCGCCCACCACCAGCCGCTTCAGGTACAGCTCCGGCGCGATGCGCAGGTACAGCTCCATGTCCAGCGCGTTGTGATGCGTGACGAACGGCCGCGCCGCGGCGCCGCCGGGGATCGCTGCATCATCGGCGTCTCGACCTCGAGGTAGCCGCGGCGCGACGAAGAACTCGCGGATCGCCTGGATCGATCTGCGAGCGCATGACGAACACGTCGCGCGTGTCCTCGTTGGTGATGAGGTCGAGATAGCGCTGGCGGTACTTCTGCTCCTGGTCGGCAGGCCGTGGAACTTCTCCGGCAGCGGGCGCAGCGATTTGGTCAGCAGCCGCAGCTCGCGTCACCTTGACGGACAGCTCGCCGGTCTTGGTCCTGAACAGCGGCCCGTCGGCGCCGACGATGTCGCCCAGGTCCCAGTGCTTGAACGCGTCGTGTGCGCTCGCGCCGATGGCGTCGGCGGTGACGTAGAGCTGGATCCGGCCGCTCATGTCCTGGAGCGGTGGCGAAGCTCGCCTTGCCCATCACGCGCTTCAACATCATGCGCCCGGCCACCGACACCGTGACGTTGCAGCGGCTCGAGCTCCTCGTTGGCCGTCGCGCCGTGCGCGGTCGTGCAGGTCGCCGGCCAGCTGCGTCGCGCTGGAAGTCGTTCGGGAAGGCGTTGCCCGCGCTGCGCAGCGCGGCGAGCTTGGCGCGGCGCTCGGCGACGATCTGGTTTCTTCGATGACCTGGCGGCAGCCGGCGCAGGACCGGCGCTCGATCGGTGCAGCGTTCTTCTCGCGTACTATCGTATCTAGACTCCCTGCTTCAGGCTCGCGCGATGAAGTCGTCGAGGTCGCCGTCGAGCACCGCGCTGCGTGTTGCCGACTTCGTAGTTGGTGCGCAGGTCCTTGATCGCGCGACTGGTCGAGCACGTAGGAGCGGATCTGGTGGCCCCAGCCGATGTCGGTCTTGCGAATCCTCGAGCTTCTGCTTCTCGGCCTGGCGCTTGCGCAGCTCGTGCTCGTACAGCCGCGACTTCAGCATCGCCATCGCCTCGGCGCGGTTGCGGTGCTGCGAGCGGTCGTTCTGGCACTGCACGACGATGCCGGTCGGCAGGTGGGTGATCCGCACCGCCGAGTCGGTCTTGTTGATGTGCTGGCCGCCGGCGCCGGACGCGCGGAAGGTGTCGACGCGCAGGTCGGCGGGATTGATCTCGACCTCGATGGAGTCGTCGACCTCGGGATAGACGAACACGCTGGCGAACGACGTGTGCCGCCGGGCGTTGGAGTCGAACGGGCTCTTGCGCACCAGGCGGTGGACGCCGATCTCGGTGCGCAGGTAGCCGTAGGCGTAGTCGCCGGTGACCTTGATCGACGCGCTCTTGATGCCGGCGACCTCGCCCGGCGTCTCCTCCAGCAGCTCGGTCCGGAAGCCGCGGCGCTCGCAGTAGCGCAGGTACATGCGCAGCAGCATCTGCGCCCAGTCCTGCGCCTCGGTGCCGCCGGATCCCGGCCTGGATGTCGACGAAGCAGTTGCGCGGGGTCCATCGGGTCGTGGAACATGCGGCGGAACTCGAGGTCGGCCACGATCCGCTCGAGCCCGGCGACGTCGTTGGCCACCGCCTCGACCGTCGCGTCGTCGCCCTCGGCGCGCGCCAGCTCGAACAGTCCGGCGCTGTCGGCGAGGTCGGTGTCGAGTGCCGCCAGTGCGACGACGACGTCCTCGAGCTGCTTCTTTTCCTTGCCGAGGTCCTGGGCCCGTTGCGGGTTGTCCCAGATCTTCGGGTCTTCGAGCTCCCTTTCGACTTCGGCCAGCCGCGTGGCCTTGACCTCGAAGTCAAAGATACCTCCGCAGGTCCGCGGCGCGCGCGCGCAGGCCCGTGAGTGTGGCGGCGATCTGGTTGAGGCGTTCGGCGTCCATGGCGATGCGGCCCTTCCGGATAAACGGAAATTATACCGTAGCCGGGTTGAGCGCAGCGAAACCCGGGGTTGTGCATATCGGCACGGCTGCCCCGGGTTTCGCTGCGCTCAACCCGGGCTACGGATGCGGGCGACGGGTGTGGGCGGCGGGCGCCACGCTATGATTGCGCGTTCTGCGGCCGGCGCCGTTCCACCGCAGCACCGGAGAGGTTCATGGCGGTCCCGTACGTCAATACCGCGCGCGTCGACGTCGCCGCCGGCATTCCCGGCAATGCGCTGCCGCGCACCGTCACGCCCTCGGGCCGGCGCGGGCCGGGCGCCAGATGACGCCGGTCGCATCGACGACCGCCACGGGCACCGTTTCGCCGTGGGCGATCGCGGCGCTTTCCTTCGCGGCCTTCGCGAGCGCGGCGTCGATCCGCGTCACCGACGCGCTGCTGCCGCAGCTCGACGTCGAGTTCGGCGTCGGGCTCGGGGCGGCGGCGCAGGTCGTCACTGCCTTCGCGATCGCGTACGGCCTGATGCAGGCACCGTACGGCATCGCCGGCGATCGCTTCGGCAAGTATCGCCTGATCGCCTGGGCCTGCCTCGCCTCCGCGGTGACGTCGCTCTGCTGTGCGTTCGCGCCCGGATTCGGTCTCCTGGTCGCGGCGCGCTGCCTGGCCGGCGGCACCGCGGCGGCGATCATTCCGCTGTCGTTGGCGTGGATCGGCGACGCCGTGCCCTACGACCGCCGCCAGCCGGTGCTGGCGCGGTTCCTCATCGGCCAGATCTTCGGGCTCGCCTCCGGCCAGTTCATCGGCGGCGTCGCGGCCGACTTCTGGAGCTGGCGCGCGCCGTTCGTGGCGCTCGCCGCCTGGTTCGCGACCGCCGGCGTCGTGCTGCTTTGGATGCGCACGCGCGTCGTCGATCACGCGGCGGCCCACCATCGCGATGCCGATCCCGCACAGCGCCGCCTGCTCGCGGGCTTCGCCTACGTGCTGCGCCGGCGGTGGGCGCGCGTCGTGCTCGTCACCGTGTTCCTCGAGGGCGCCGCGCTGTTCGGGCCGTTCGCCTTCCTCGCAACACACCTGCACGTGGTCTACGGCGTCTCGCTGGCCGCCGCCGGCGCAACACTGATGGCCTTCGGTGCGGGCGGGTTGCTGTTCGCCGGCCTGTCGCCGCTGCTCGTGCGCCGGCTGGGCGAGCGGGGCTTGGCCGCCGGCGGCAGCTGCGTCCTGCTGGTCGCGCTGCTGACCATCGCCATCGCGACGCGCTGGCCGTTTGCGCTGGCGGGGGCGTTTCTCGCCGGCACCGGCTTCTACATGCTGCACAACACGCTGCAGACCAACGCGACGCAGATGGCGCCCGAGCGCCGGGGCGCGGGTGTGGCGCTGTTCGCGTCGGCGTTCTTTCTGGGGCAGTCGGCGGGCGTCGGCGTGGCGAGCCTCGCGGTCGGGCGCCTGGCGACGACACCGATCATCGTCGCGGGCGCGTTCGCCACGCTCGTCGTCGGACTTGCGTTCAGCAGCCTTCTCGCCACCCATCGCGACGCCTAGCGCCCTCGTCGCTTCCCAACGGGGCGGCCGCGCGGGGATAATCGTCGCTCGCGGCCGGCCGATCCGGGTTCATGCACACACCGTCGGGCTTCTCCCCTTCGCACGTCCTCCCGTCGCCGTTGCCGGCGGCAACGCTGGCGTTCGCCTGTCGCGACGGAAAACTCGCGGTCGGCGGCGACGACGATGCGCCGACGGTGCCGCCGCTCGCGGCGCTCGAGCGCGCCGGGCTGACCGGCGGGCTCCACTATCTGGGCGAACTGGACGGTGTGGGCTGCGTCGCGGTCGCGCTGCCGGACGCGGCCGACGACGACGGTGCGACGGCGCAGGGCCTGCGCTTCGCCGGCCTGCGCTCGCTGTTCCATCGGCTGCCCGAGCCGCTGCTGGCGCTGGCCGGACGCGCGCTGCAGATCGTCGAGTGGGACCGCACGCACCGCTATTGCGGCCACTGCGGCACCCCGACCCGCGACAAGTCCGGCGAGCGGGCGCGCGAGTGCCCCGCCTGCGGGCACATCGCGTATCCGCGCAACTCGCCGGCGATGATGGTGCTGGTCACGCGCGGCCGCGAGCTGCTGCTCGCGCGGGCGCACCGGTTTCCCGGCGCGATGTACAGTGCGCTCGCCGGCTTCGTCGAGCCCGGCGAAACGATCGAGGACTGCATCCGGCGCGAGGTCCGCGAGGAGGTCGGCATCGACGTCGACGGCATCAACTACTTCGCCAGCCAGTCGTGGCCGTTCCCGCACTCGTTGATGATCGCCTACACCGCCGAATACGCGGGTGGCGACATGCGGCCGGTCGACGCCGAGATCGCCGACGCGCAGTGGTTCGCGCTCGACGCGCTGCCCGTGCTGCCGACCGGCGTCTCGATCGCGCGCCGGCTGATCGACACGACCGTCGCCCGCCTTCGCGCAACGCCGTAGCCCGGGTTGAGCGCCAGCGAAACCCGGGTCGAGCGCGAGCGAGACAAGGGTGGGGTGCGTTCAGGCGCCGCGATCCCCCTTCGGGATACAATTACCGTTTTCGTCGGCCACAGACCTCGTGCGACGCACCTTCCGACCGCCCCGTCCCGCCTTCCTCGCCGCGCTGCTGCTGACGGTGCTGTTCCCTGCCGGACACGATGCGACGGCGCAGTCCGGCGCGTCGGCACAACCCGGCACGCCGGCGCCCGCCGCCACGCCGGAAGCGCCTGCGAAGCCCGCGCCGGCCGGCGATCCCGCGCAGACCGACGCGCCGGCCGTGGTCCCGCCCGAACTCTCGGATGTCGCGCGCAAGGCCTATACGCAGGGGCTGAAGGAGGCGCAGGCGCTGATCGCGCGCGGCGACTATCCCGCGGCGGCGGCCCGGATCGCCGCGCTGCGCGCGCAGCGCCCGCGCGAGGCGCAGGCAAGGTTCCTCGCGGGCGTCGTGGAAACGGAGCGCGGCGAGACCGACGCCGCGATCGCTACCTTCCGTGCGCTGACCGAGGACTACCCCGAGCTGCCCGAGCCGTACAACAACCTCGCGGTCCTGTACGCGCAGAAAGGCGACTACAATGCCGCTCGCGTGGCGCTGGAGACCGCGCTCACGTCGGCGCCGGACTTCGCCGTTGCCCACGAGAACCTCGGCGACATCTACGCGCGGCTCGCCGCGGCGAACTACGATCGCGCCGCGACGCTCGACCGCGCCGGCAAGACCGCGCCCGCGAAGCTGGCGCTGACGCGGCAGCTGCTCGCCATCGGAACCAAATGACCAAACCCGGGACTCATTACGTAGCCCGGTGTGTAACCCGGCGTGTAGCCCGGCGTTGAGCGCCAGCGAAACCCGGGGAATGCGGCGATGGCCGCGCCCACCCGGGTTTCGCTGGCGCTCAACGCCGGGCTACGACTCGTCGCCGGGCTACATTCCGGTTCGGCCATGATGGCCCCGATCCACTTCCCCGCATCAACCCACCAAGGAGTTTCCGCATGTTGCGCCGTCCGTTCCTGCTCACCCTCGCCGCGCTGGCGCTGTCCTCGCTGGCGGTCGCGCTCCCGGCGTCCGCGGCCAATCCGCAGGTCGAGTTCGACACGACCGCGGGCAAGATCCGCGTCGAGCTCTACCCCGAAGCGGCGCCCAAGACCGTCGCCAATTTCCTCGACTACGTGAAGGACAAGTTCTACGACGGCACGCAGTTCCACCGCGTGATCGCCGGCTTCATGATCCAGGGCGGCGGCTACACTGCCGACTTCCAGCAGAAGCCGACCAGGCCGCCGGTGCCGATCGAATCCGAGCAGTCGAGCAAGGCCGGCCTGCTCAACGTGCCGGGCACGCTGGCGATGGCGCGCACGGGGAATCCCAACTCGGCGACCGCGCAGTTCTTCATCAACGTCAACGACAACAAGCCGCTGAACTTCCGCTCGCCCGACGTGCGGGGTTACGGCTATACGGTCTTCGGCAAGGTCGTCGCCGGCATGGACGTCGTCGACAAGATCGCCAAGGCGCCCACCGGCGCCGCCGGCCCGTTTCCCACCGACGTCCCCGTCGAGCGCGTCATCATCACCAAGGCCTACGTCGTCGAACCCAAATAAGGACACCCCGATGGTCATCCTGCACACCAACCACGGCGACATCTCGCTCGAGCTCGATGCGGCCAAGGCGCCCAAGACGGTCGCCAATTTCCTCCAGTACGTTCGCGACGGACACTACGACAACACGCTGTTCCACCGCGTGATCGACGGCTTCATGGTCCAGGGCGGCGGCATGACCGCCGGGATGAAGCAGAAGCCGACGCGCGCGGGTGTCGAGAACGAAGCCGCCAACGGCCTCAAGAACGCGCGCTACACGGTGGCGATGGCGCGCACCTCCGATCCGCATTCGGCGACCGCGCAGTTCTTCATCAACGTCGGCGACAACGCCTTCCTCGACCACACGGCGCCGACCGCGCAGGGGTGGGGCTACTGCGTGTTCGGCAAGGTCGTTGCCGGCCAGGACGTCGTCGACCGGATCAAGGGGGTCGCCACCGGAAGCAGCGGCCACCACCAGGACGTGCCGCGCGAGGACGTCGTGATCCTGCGGGCCGAGGAAGTCCCCGCCTAGAGCAGCCCGGCCCGCCGCCGTCCGCGGGCGGGCGGGCCGGGCATCGCCGCTGCGGGATGCGCGCCACGGCCGCTGAAGCTTCGCCACCGAACCGGGCGTCCGTCATGTCGATGCCGCCGACGCTGTTCATCTCGGACCTGCATCTTTCGCCGGCGCGGCCGGCGCTGGTCGAGGCGTTCGCCACGTTCTGCCGGGGACCGGCACGGGCCGCGGCGGCGCTGTACGTGCTGGGCGACCTCTTCGACGCGTGGGTCGGCGACGACCAGCTGCGCGATCCGCTCGCTGCGGGCGTCGCCGCGACGCTGCGCGCGGTCGCCGCCGCCGGCATTCCCGTCGGCGTGATGCGCGGCAACCGCGATCTGCTGCTCGGCACGCGCTTTGCCGCCGCCGCCGGCGCCACGCTGCTGCCCGACGAGGTCGTCGTCGAGCTCTGCGGCGTCCCGACGCTGCTGCTGCACGGCGACGAGCTGTGCACCGACGACGTCGCGTATCAGCGCTTCCGTGCCTGGGCGCGCGAGCCGCGCCGGCAGCGCCGGTTCCTGGCGCTGCCCTACTTCCTGCGCCGCGGGGTCGTCGCGTGGATGCGCCGCCGCAGTCGACAGGAGACGGCGACCAAGACGCCGACGATGATGGACGTCAATCCCGACGCGGTCGCCGCGGCGCTGCGCGCGCGCGGCGTCGTCCGGATGATACACGGGCACACGCACCGACCCGCCCACCACGCGCTCGTCGTCGACGGCCGCGCCTGCGAGCGCTGGGTGCTGCCGGACTGGTACGACCGCGCCGGCTACCTCGAGGTCGACGCGGCCGGCGCGCGCCTGAAATCGTAAACGGCGGATACGCACGTTCGTAGCCCGGGTTGAGCGCCAGCGAAACCCGGGTGGGCGCGGCGTCGGAGCATCCCGCGTTGCATCCCCCCGGGTTTCGCTGGCGCTCAACCCGGGCTACGGATATTCCCCGCGACGCGGGTCCCGGCGACGCGATTGCGGGCGACGTCCGGGCCGGCGGCGTCCGCGTCCCCGCTACCCGTCCAGCGCCTGCGCGAAATCGCCGATCAGGTCGTCGCGATCCTCGATCCCGACCGACACCCGGATCAGCTGCTCGGCGATGCCCATCTGCGCCCGGCGCTCCGGCCCCATCTCCCAGAAGATCGTATGCGCGACGGGGATCGCAGAGCGTTCGGTTGTCGCCGAGGTTCGACGACGACACGACGACGTCCAGCCGGTTGAGGAAGTCGAAACAGTCCACGCCGTCGCGGAGTTCGAACGACAGCAGCCCGCCGTGGGCGCGAAACAGCGCCTTTGCCAGCGCGTGCTGCGGATGCGACGAGAGCCCCGGGTAATGGACCGAGCGCACCTTCGCGTGCGTGGCGAGAAACGCGGCCAGCGCCTGCGCGTTGCCGCAGGTGCGCTCCATCCGCAGCGCGAGCGTCTCGGCGCCGACGGCGATGTGATGCGCCTGCTCGGCCGACAGCGTGCCGCCCCAGTCGCGCAGGCCCTTCTTCCGGATCTGGGTCAGTCCCCACAGCGCCGGCGCCGCGCCCTTGTAGTTGTCCGCGATGTTCGGGTAGCGGGTCCAGTCGAACAGGCCGGTGTCGGTCACGCTGCCGGCGAGCGCATTGCCGTGGCCGCCGATGTACTTGGTCAGCGCGTTGACGACGAGGCTCGCCCCGACCGTTTTCGGCCGGAACAGCCACGGCGAGGTCATCGTGTTGTCGACGATGTAGATCAGCCCGCGGGCCGCGCACAGCGCACCGATCCGCGCGAGGTCGGCGACCTGCGTGCGCGGATTGGCGATGGTCTCGACGAAAACCATGCGTGTGGCCGGGGTCAGCGCGCGCTCGACGGCGGCGGCGTCGGTCGCATCGACGTAGCTGACCGCGGCCCCGAACGCCGCGAGCGTGTTCAGCTGGCTCACAGTGTTGCCGAACAGGAACTGGCTGGCGACGACGTGGTCGCCCTGTCGCAGCAGCGACAGCATCACCGCGCCGATCGCGGCCATGCCGGTTGCGAACGTCACCGTGGCGGTGCCGTCCTCCATCTTCGTGACCTTGGCCTCGAGCGCGGCCGCGGTCGGATTGCCCTGGCGCCCGTAGGCGTAGCCCTTCGCCCGTCCCTGGAACACCGCCGCCAGCTCGCGTGCGTCGCGGTAGCCGTAGGCCACCGACAGGTGCAGCGGCTTGTGCAGCGCCCCGTGCTCGATGCCCGCTTCCCGGTCGGAGTGAAGTACTGCGGTGGTGAACCCCCGCGTCGGCTGTTGCGCGCCCATCGCTGCTCCTCGGCCTGGCCGGCCCCGGCGTCGCATCGCGCCGGGGCCGCCGACGGCCCGAAAAAAAACCCGCTCGGCATCCGCCAAACGGGTTCTGTGCGGCACGTCCCGGGCATGCTCCCCGGTGGCGGCCTGACCTCGCTTTAGCGGTATTTTTTTAAGGCGCCCGCAAGCTGAAGCTCAAATCGGCGCCACCGCAAATTATCCGTGCGTGCGCGCGCTTGTCAATCTGCCCGCTGCGCTTCGCCGCCGCGAGCCGGTGCGCGCTACTTCACGACTTCCTTCTTGATGCTGATGCAGGACTTCTTGGTCGCGGGTATGAGGAACACCCGCGCAGCCGGCCCGATCGTCAGGATCTCGATCTCGCCGCCCAGCGTTCCGCTCGGCGTCGCCCCCTTGTGTTCCTTGGCCGCCACAACGTCACAGGACTCGTTGAAGTATCGAACGGTCTCGTACTCGGCGGCGCAGCCGCTCGCAGTGTTCGGCGAGAACGTCGCGCTCGCGTAGATGCGCGGCACGCCTTCGGTCTTCACCTCCATCGACGCCGAGACCATGCTGTTGTCGGCGTCGCGGTCGGGAAGAAACAGCAGCGCGCTGCTCTGCGTGCCCGTCGTCAGGAAATTGGTGACCAGGTTGATGCGCTGCGCGCAGCTGCGCACGCCGGCGCCGAAGGCGACCGACGCGACCTGGTTGGTCGCGCCGGTGGCGATGTTGCGGACGAGCCGTACCGGGCCAGAGTCCAGGCTCTCGCTCGCAGCGTGCGCCGTCGGCAGCGCGAGTGCGCAGGCCAGGCCGAGCGCCGGCGCCAGGACGTGAATTTTCCGAACCATGTGAATGCGTGACTCCTCGGCTGCGGGCGGCGACCACCGCCTGGACGGGCACCTTGCCCGGGACCCCACACACTCGACGCGCGCAGATCCGCGCCCCGGCGCCCCAAAAAGATACGCGCCCCGCAAGGATCGCGGAGCGCGCATCGGTGAACCGCTGCATTCCCCGGACACGGGCCCGGGGAATGTTCGCCGTTTTCTGCCGACTACCAGTTCCAGGCGCCGCCGACACCCCAGGTGGTATTGGAGCCGCCGCCGCCGGCAAAGCCGACCGACGCCTTGAGGATGCCGTTCTGCGCCACGCGCACGCTGCCGCCGATCGCAGCCGCCGTCTCGCCGTTGAAGCCGCCAACGCCGAGCCCGAGCGAGAACTGCTTGTTGGCCTCCACCTGCGGGATGTTGGTCATCGCCGACGCGCCCGCGATGCCGCGCGACATGTTCTTCTCGATCTGGTCCACCTGGCCCCAGTTCACCGCATCGTACTGGTTCTGGCCGTCGGCGATGCCGGTCACCGTGATCGGCGAGCCGCCGTTCACGCCGCCGAAGGTCGCCCGGCCGTTGGCCAGCGCCATGACGGCACCGCCGCCGGTGAGCGTCGTGCCCACGTTGTTCACGATCACGCTGCTGCCGCCGACGCCGGGGGACGACAAGCGCACGCCGGTGCTGTCCACCGTCGCCGTGTAGCCGCCCGTGCCCGCCGCCGAGCCCAGCGTCGTCGCGCCGCTCACGCCCAGCGTGCCGCCGACCGTCGCGTTGCCCGAGTTGGTCAAGTTGCCGGTGTTGGTGATCCCGGACGTGGCCGACGCACCCGCCACCGCCAGCGTGCCGGAAAGCGTCGTATTGCCCGTGACACCGAGCGCACCGCCGACCGTCGCGCCGCCGGCCACGGCCAGCGTGCCTCCGAGCGTCGCATTGCCCGTCACGCCAAGCGTCCCGCCGACGGTCGTATTGCCACCGATCGCCGCGTTGCCGACGTTGGTCAGCGCACCGTAGTTGGTGATGCCGTTGGTGACCGCCAGCGTCGTCGTGCTCATCGCGCCGGTATTGACCAGTCCGGCGGTGGTGGTGGCGCCGGCATGCAGCGGGCCGTTCACGTTGAGGCTGTCCGTCGTGATGTTGCCGGTGTTGGCGATGCCGTTGGTGGTGGTCTGCCCGGCGACGCTCAACGTGCCGCCGACCGCCGTGTTACCCGAGGTGTCGACGCTGAACACGGCGGTCTGCACCGGCGTCGCGGAAGTGACGCCGGTGGCGGTGTTGTAGCTTGCCGAGCCGCCGATGTTGTTGATGGCGATGCCACCCGCACCGACCGACCCGCTGCTGCCGGCGATCGTGCCGCTGACGGCCGAGGTGCCCGCCGGCGTCGGCGTCGTCGGGAACGTGGCCGTGTACGTGCCCCAGCCGATCGCCTGCGCGGGCTGGTTCGAATTCACCGTGATCGCACCGCCGGCGCTGCCGGGGGCCGAGGTCGCCGTGGTCGGGGTCGACGTCGGCGCGCCGATCGTCGCCGTGCCGACGGGTGCGCCGCCGGAGCCGACGCCGATGATCTGCACGGCAGCCGGCGCACCGACGAGCGGAGCGGTCGTCTGGCCCAGGCCCGCCACCGTCCCGGTCGCCGTCGCGGCCGACCAGCCGGGGAGCGTCGTTCCCGTCACGGGCGCGGCGTACGGGGCGGCCGAACCGACCGACGGGCCGGTCGTCGTCGCCGGCGTGCCGGCGCCGGGCGTGAACTGCGTCGTGCCGGTCGACGAGATCGCGATCCCGTACTGCGTCGCGCCCGAGGTCGTCGTGAACACCGCCGTGTTGGCGTTCGGGTTCAGCGACGCGTCGTACGTCCAGCCCGAGGGCGTCACCCAGGTGCCATTGGCGTTGTACGTGAACGTCAGGGCCTGCGGCGAGCCGCCGGCGAGCGTCACGTGACCGGATACGAAACGGCGTACGTGTTGCCGACGGCGGGCGACTGGGCGACCGGCGGGGTCACCGCAACAGGGGTGATCGTGTCCGCGAGCGCCGTCACCGGAGCGATGACACCGGCCGCGCTGAGGGCGGCAACGATAACGCGTACTTTCATGTTCATCTTGACTACTCCCGACATTGAAAAAGGATGGGGTACGACAGAACTGGAAACGCCTGGAATCGAGTCAATCCGCCGATACATTTGGCTTAACCGGTGCGCCGCGGGTGTGTCTGTTTCCTGTTGCGTGAGCGTGTCGCTGGTTGCCGCCTGGAAATCCGGACTCGCCGATTCGCTGGCCAGGATCCCGTCGACAGCCGGCGGCAGCTGCGATCCCGCCGCTGCCCCACGCAACCGCCCTGCACGCGAACGTCCGGCTTGCCGGGCCGGGCACGGTTACGAAAATGATCTTAGCATGCCGAAATCCGAAATGTCTAAGGCGATACCGCACAATTCATGACATTTGCCGGCCGACTGCGGTTAACGCGCAACAGCCGCCTTCAATTGCTTCAGCCGCTCCCGGCCGGCCGCCCGTTCGGCCGCGGCGTCCTCCCGGAGGGGGAGACCCCCGCCCAGCGCAGGTCGTCCTGGGCAAGCTCGGCCAGGAACCGCGACGGGGCGCCTTCGCCCCATTCGCCGGCGCGCTTGCGCCGGCTGCAGTACGACAGCGCGAGGCTGCGCTGCGCCCGGGTCAGGCCCGACGTACAGCAGCCGGCGCTCCTCGTCCACGTCGCCGGCCGCCACCGCCTCGCGGTGCGGCAGGATACCCTCTTCGAGCCCGACCAGGAAGACGTGCGGGAACTCCAGCCCCTTGGCCGCGTGCAGCGTCGACAGCCGCACGGCGTCGGCCGGCTCGCCTTCGCGCCCCTCGAGCGTCGTGATCAGGGCGATCGTCTGGGCGAGCTCGACCAGGTTCCGGCGGTCCTCCTCGCCCTTGCGCGCCAGCCACCCGGCGAAATCGCGGACGCTCTGCCGGCGCGCGGCGGCCTGCGCGCGATCGCCGCCGGCGTCGAGCCAGGCCTCGTAGCCGGTGGCGGCCAGCAGCTCGTCGACGAGGCGGCCCGCCGGCTCCCGCGGCGCGCGGTAGCGCAGGTCGTTGATCAGCGCGCAGAACCCCGTCAGGATCTCGCGCTGCCGCGACGGGATGCCGGCCGCCGCCTCCGGCGAGTACACCGCCGCGAACAGGCTCTCGTGGCGCGCGCCGGCGATGGCGCCGAGCTTCTCCAGCGACGCCGCCCCGATGCCGCGCTTCGGCGTGGTCACCGCGCGGATGAACGCGGGGTCGTCGTCGTCGTTGGCGACAGCCGCAGATAGGCGACGAGGTCCCTGATCTCGGTGCGGTCGAACCACGACTGCCCGCCCGAGACCGTGTACGGGACGTTGTGCCCCGACAGCGCCTTCTCGAACACCCGGGCCTGGTGGTTGCCGCGATAGAGGACGGCGTAGTCGCTCCACTTCGCCCGCTCGCCGAACTTGTGCGCCAGGATCCGGCGCGCCACGGTCTCCGCCTCGGCCTCGTCGTCCGCCGCGGGGGTGACGCGGATCGGGTCGCCGTGGCCGAGCTCGCTCCACAGCCGCTTGTCGAAGAGCTTCGGATTGTGGGCGATCAGCGCGTTGGCCGAGCGCAGGATGCGCACCGTCGAGCGGTAGTTCTGCTCCAGCTTGACGACCTTGAGCGCCGGGTAGTCCTTCTGCAGCTGCGCGAGGTTGTCCACCGTCGCGCCGCGCCAGCCGTAGATCGCCTGGTCGTCGTCGCCGACCGCGGTGAACGCCGCGGCCTCGCCCGCCAGCAGCCGCAGCAGCCGGTACTGCGCGGGATTCGTGTCCTGGTACTCGTCGATCAGCACGTGGGCGCAGCGCTCGCGCCACCTGGCCGCCGCCGCGCCGTCCGCCGCGAGCAGCGCCACCGGCAGCGCGATGAGGTCGTCGAAGTCGACCGCCTGGTAGGCGCGCAGCGCGTCGTCGTAGCGCTGGTAGGCGCGCGCCGCGGCCAGCTCGTCGTCGTCGCGCGCCAGCGCGGCCGCCGCGCCGGGGGCGACCAGCGCGTTCTTCCAGCGCGAGATCTGCCACAGCGCGGCGCGCGCGCGCGCCCGGTCGACGGTGGCGAGGAGCTCGGCGACGATCGGCTCGGTGTCGTCGGGCCCGAGCACCGAGAAGCCCGGCTTGAGCCCCAGCGCCCTCGCGTCGCCGCGGATGATCCGCAGGCCGAGCGCGTGGAACGTCGAGATCGCGAGATCGGCCGCCTGCGCGCGCCGGCCGTCGGCGCGCAGCAGCTCCCCCACGCGCTCGCGCATCTCGCGCGCCGCCTTGTTGGTGAAGGTGATCGCGGCGATGCGCTTCGGCGTCGTGGCCGCGCTCGAGCAGGTGGCCGATCTTGGCGGTGATGACGCGCGTCTTGCCGCTGCCCGCGCCGGCGAGCACGAGCAGCGGCCCGTCGAGGTAGCGCACCGCCTCGCGCTGCGCGGGATTGAGCGGAAACGCCATCGTGGTCGGGGGAATCCGGGGCGGACGGTGATGCTAGAATCGGGCCGCATCTTAGCACTCCGCATGTTCTCTCCCTTTCCCTTTCGCAGCGCGCGGCCGGGCGCGACGATGCCGGCCCCGTCGCGATGAGTCTCTACGCGATCGGCGACATCCAGGGCTGCCACACCGAGTTCTGCCAGCTGCTGGAGATGGTCGGCTTCTCCGCGCGCGAGGACCGCCTGTGGCTGGTCGGCGACCTCGTCAACCGCGGCCCCGATTCGCTCGCCGTGCTGCGCGAGGTGAAGGCGCTCGGCGCCGCGGCGGTGACGGTGCTCGGCAACCACGATTTCCACCTGCTGACGGTGGCGGCCGGCCACGAGCGGCAGCGCAAGCGCGACACCATCGCGCCGATCCTCGCCGCGCCCGACCGCGACGAGCTGCTGGCGTGGGTGCGCTCGTGGCCGCTGGTCGTCGTCGAGGACGACCGGCTGCTCGTCCACGCCGGGCTGCTGCCGCAATGGACGCCGGCGCAGGCGCTGGCGCGCTCGGCGGAAGTGCAGGCGGCGCTCGCCGCCGCCGATCACGACGCGTTCCTGCGCACACTCTACGGCGACACGCCCGACGCCTGGCGCGACGACCTCGAGGGCTTCGACCGCCTGCGCGTCGTCGTCAACGCGTGCACGCGGATGCGCTTCTGCACCGCGAAGGGCCGGATGGAATTCGACGAGAAGCGCGGGCCCGGGCACGCGCCGAAGGGCTACCGGCCGTGGTTCGCGCACGAGGCGCGCGCGTCGTCGGGCACGACCGTCGTCTGCGGCCACTGGTCGACGCACGAGCTGCTGCTCGCGCCGAACGTGATGATGCTGGACTCGGGCTGCCTGTGGGGCGGGACGCTGACGGCGGTCAGGCTGCCCGACCGGCGCGTGTTCCAGGTGCCGAGCCGCCGGCCGGTGACGCCAAAGCCGTTCGGATAGCCGCTTCCGCCGCGCGCGCGAGCTCCCGGCGGTGGCGCGAGCGGGCCGGCAGCGTCGGCGCGACGATGAGCTCGCCGACGAGAGCGCGCGCGCCGGTGACGCGCCAGAACGACGTCAGGAAACTCGTCTCGCCGACATAGGCGGGCGCGTCGCTGTGCTCGCCCGCCGCCGTGCGGTAGCGGATCGCCACCGGCAGGACCCGCCCGCCGGCGTCGACGATCGGCTGCAGCAGCGATCCGTGGAACGGCAGCACCTGCCGGCCGTCGCTCGTCGTGCCCTCGGGAAAGATCGCCACCACGTCGCCGCGGGCGAGCGCGTCCGCCGCGCGCCCGTTCACCTGGTGCGTGTCGTGGCGGCGCGCGCGCTCGACGAACAGCGTCCCGACCCCGGCGGCGAGGCGACCGGCGACCGGCCAGCGCCGCAACTCGGCCTTGGCGACGAACCGCGCCGGCTGCAGGACGTTCAGCACGAAGATGTCGAGCCACGAAACGTGGTTGGCGACGATCATCACGTTGCCGGACAGCCCGCCGTCCGGGTGCCCGCGCACGCGCAGGTCGACGGCGAGGATGCGCAGCAGGCGCACCGACCAGCGGCGGATGAGGCGCTGCTTCGTCGGCACCCCCACCCAGGGAAAGACCAGCACCGCGGTCGCCAGCGCTTCGGCGACGTGCACCGCGGTGCGCGCGGAGCGCAGCAGCCGCAGGGGCAGCGGCGCGGCGGGACGCGGGCACGACTCAGCGCCGGCGGCGCCGTCTCACCACAGGTCGCCGCCGAAGCGTCTCGTCGTAGAGCGTCGGCGACCGCCGCGCGATCGACGGCGTGGTTCTGGCCGCCCTGCGCGGCGATCTTGAGCGCGCCGAGAATCGCGGCGAGGCGGCCGGTGCTCTCCCAGTCCCACTGCTGCGCGATCCCGTACAGCAGGCCGGCGCGGTAGGCGTCGCCGCAGCCGGTCGGGTCGGCCAGCGCGACGGGCGCGACGGCCGGAATCTTCAGCACGCGGCCGGCGGCGTGAATGGTCGAGCCGTCGGCGCCGCGGGTGACGATCAGCGCCTCGACGCGGCGCGCGATGTCCTCGAGCGCCAGCCCCGTGCGCTCGGCCAGCAGGCTGCCCTCGTAGTCGTTCACCGCGAGATAGGTCGCCGCGTCGATCATCTCGATCAGCTCGGGCCCGGAGAACAGCGGGAGCCCCTGTCCCGGATCGAACATGAACGGCAGCCCTGCCGCGGCGAACTGCTCGACGTGGGCGCGCATGCCGTCGCGGCCGTCCGGCGCGACGATGCCGAGCGCGACGCCGGCGACGTCGTCCACACGGTTCTCGTGCGAGCAGTTCATCGCGCCCGGGTGGAACGCCGTGATCTGGTTGTCGTCGAGATCGGTGATGATGAACGCCTGCGCGGTGTAGGTGCCGGCCACCGTGCGCACACCGTCGCCGGCGATGCCGAGCCGGCCGAGGCGCTCGCGGTACGGCCCGCCGTCGTCGCCCAGCGTGGCCATGACCACCGGCTCGCCGCCGATCGCCTTCAGGTTGTAGGCGATGTTGCCGGCGCAGCCGCCCCATTCGCGGCGCATCTGCCCGATCTGGAACGACACCGACAGCATGTGCACCTGCTCGGGCAGGATGTGGCGCCCGAACCGGTCGGGGAACACCATGATGGTGTCGAAGGCGAGCGAGCCGCAGATCAGCGTACGGGGAGAGGTCATGGCGGGCACGGGCGGGTCGGAGGCGTGGATGCCGCGCATTATCGCAGGTGCCGCGGGCCCGCGCGGCGCAGCGAATCCGGAGGTACGCGGCGACGAAGCGAAACCCACCCGGGTTTCGCTGCGCTCAACGCCGGGCTACGGGTGCCGGGCCACAGGTGCGGGGGTACCGGTGCGGGGTTACGCGACGCGGCCGATCTCGCGCACGATCGACTGCTGCCGGCGCGAGACGGGCAGCGACTCGGGAACGTCGCGCAGCAGGACCACCCAGTGCGCGTCGCCGTCGTCGCTGACCCGACGCTCGAAGCCGCGGATGAAATCGCGGGCGACGAGGCAGTTGCGATGCACGCGCACGAACCGCGGCCCGAATTCCTCCTCCAGCCGCGTCAGCGACTCCTCGAACAGGTACTCGCGCTCGGCGGTGCGGATGGTGATGTACTTGAGCTCGGCCTTGAGGTAGACCACGTCCTCGATCGGCACCAGGATCACGCGGGCGCGCTCGGTGATCGACAGGTACCGGCGCGCGTTCGTCGGCAGCTCGTCGAGACGTTCGGTCGACAGCGGCTTGAGCCGCGGCAGCTTCTGCAGGGCCGAGAGCAGCCGCGGCAGCCGCACCGGCTTCAGCAGGTAGTCGACCGCGTTGACCTCGAACGCATCGAGCGCGTGCTGCTGAAACGCGGTCGTGAAGATCACCACCGGCGGGTCGGGGAGCTTCAGCAGGTGGCGCGCGAGCTCGAGGCCGTCCATGTCGGGCATGTGGATGTCGGTCAGCACCAGATCGGCGGGCGCCGCGTGCAGCACCTCGAGCGCCTCGCGCCCGGTCGCCGCCTCGCCGACGATCGCCAGCGGCAGCACCTCGCAGCAGTCCTCGAGCAGCTGCCGCAGCCGGCGCCGCGCCGGCGCCTCGTCGTCGACGATCAGCACGCGCAGCGGGGCATCAGTCATGGGTCGTTCCCGTGGTCTGGACGCGCGCCGGCGGCCGCACGACGGTGCCGCGCGCGGCCTCCCCCTCGCGCTCCGCGGGCACGCGGGCCGGCGCCGCAGTGCGGTAGGGCATCCGGATGTGCACCTCGTAGCTGTCGCCCCTGACCCTCGACTCGAGCGCGCCCTCGACGTCGAAGTGCAGCGCCAGGCGCTCGCGGATGTTGGCGAGCGCCATCTTGTTGCCCGCGTGATGGCGGCCGCCGTCGGCCCGGTAGGGGTTGCGCAGGATCGCATGCACCTGCCCGTCGCGGGAAAAGATGTTGACCGACACCACGCCCGGCGCAGACAGCGGCTCGATGCCGTGGTAGACCGCGTTCTCGAGCAGCGGCTGCAGCACCAGCGGCGGCACCAGCGCGTCTCCGGGCATGCTGTTGAGATGCCATTCGAGGCGCAGGCGCGGCCCCAGCCGCAGCTGCTCGAGCGCGAGATACTTCCGGCACAGCTCGACCTCGTCGGCGAGCGGCACCAGCTGCCGGTTGTCGCTCATCAGCACGCGGAACAGGTCGGCCATGTCCTCGAGCGCGGCTTCGGCGCGGCGCGGATCGGCGCGCACCAGCGACAGCACCGCGGTGATGCTGTTGAACAGGAAATGCGGCCGGATGCGCGCCTGCAGCGCCTGCAGCCGCGCCTCGATGACCGCCGGCGAAAGCGCCTTTGCCCGCAGATGAAGGTAGAACATGAGCGCGCCGGCGGCGAGAAGCCCGAACAGCACGTGCCGCAGCAGCGCGCCGTCCCGACGCAGCTCGAGCCCCCCGAGCAGGGAATCGGTCGCCAGGCCGACCGCGACGGTGAGCACGAGGATGACGCCGACCCCTGTCCGGTAGGGGACGCGGCCGAGCCACGGCGCGAGCGCGAAGAGCAGCGCGAGCTCGAGCAGCAGGTGCGGCTCGGCGACCGAGACCGCCGCCATCCACTCGTCCGGCCACTCGCCCCACCTCGTCGCGCGCACCAGCGCGCCCACGGCAATGAGCAGGTTGGCGCCGAGCACGATCCGCACGATCGTACCCAGATTGCGCAGGTCCGGGAGCGCAAGCGGCGCGGGGATTTGTCCTATAATCGGTGCCATCGCGATCGCCGTGTCCGAGCATCGCAGGTGATGCGCTGCGCCCGACGTCCCGCCGCGGGCCCGTTCGTCGCCATGGGGCTATTGTCGGCATGCGCTGCGCGCGACGCAAGCGCTACCGCCGGAGCGCCGCTTCCCATTCGATTCCCGCCCCTCCCCGACATGGCCGACACCGACCCGCCCCAGAACCCTTCGCCGCAGGGCGGCTGGTCCGGCCGCTTCAGCGAGCCGGTGTCGGAGCTCGTCAAGCGCTACACCGCATCGGTCGACTTCGACCGGCGCCTCGCCGCGGTCGACATCGCGGCTTCGCTGGCGCACGCCCGGATGCTCGCGGCCGTCGGCGTGCTCACGGCCGGCGACCTCGAGGCGATCGAGACCGGCATGCAGACGATCGGCGCCGAGATCGAGCGCGGCGAGTTCGCGTGGTCGCGCGACCTCGAGGACGTCCACCTCAACATCGAGAAGCGGCTCACGGCGCTGGTCGGCGACGCCGGCAAGCGGCTGCACACCGCCCGCTCGCGCAACGACCAGGTGGCGACCGACATCCGCCTGTGGCTGCGCGGCGAGATCGACGCGCTCGCGGCGGGTCTCGCGGCGCTGCGGCGCGCGCTGCTCGACCTCGCCGCCGCGCACGCCGACACCATCATGCCCGGCTTCACCCACCTGCAGGTCGCGCAGCCGGTGACCTTCGGCCACCACCTGCTCGCGTACGAGGCGATGCTGGCGCGGGACATGGAGCGCTTCGCCGACTGCCGCCGCCGCGTCAACCGGCTGCCGCTGGGCAGCGCCGCGCTCGCCGGGACCAGCTACCCGATCGACCGCGAGCGCGTGGCGCGCGAGCTCGGCTTCGACGGCCTGTGCGCCAACTCGCTCGACGCCGTGTCCGACCGCGACTTCGCCATCGAATTCACCGCCGCCGCCGCGCTGGTGATGCTGCACCTGTCGCGCTTCGCCGAGGAGCTCATCCTGTGGACGAACCCGAGGTTCGGCTTCGTCGCGCTCGCCGACCGCTTCTGCACCGGGTCGTCGATCATGCCGCAGAAGAAGAATCCCGACGTCCCCGAGCTGGTGCGCGGCAAGACCGGGCGCGTCGTCGGCGATCTCGTCGGCCTGCTGATGCTGATGAAGGGCCAGCCGCTCGCCTACAACAAGGACAACCAGGAGGACAAGGAGCCGCTGTTCGACACCGCCGACACGCTCGCCGACACGCTCGCCGTGATGACCGACCTCGTCGCCACCGGCATCCGCGTCGACGCGGCGCGCATGCGCGAGGCGGCGCGCGAGGGCTTCGCGACGGCGACCGACCTCGCCGACTACCTGGTCAAGCGCGGCGCGCCGTTCCGCGACGCGCACGAGGCGGTGGCGCGGGCGGTCCGCCATGCGGAGGCGAAGGGCGTGGACCTCGCCGACCTGCCGCTCGGCGAGCTGCAGGCGTTCGCGCCGGCGGTCGGCGCCGACGTCTACGCGGTGCTGACGCCGGAGGGCTCGGTCGCAAGCCGCGACCACCCGGGCGGCACCGCGCCGGCGCAGGTGCGCGCGGCGATCGCCGCGGCGCGCGCCGCGCTGGAGCGCCGATGACCGCCGCCGGGGTCCCGCAGGACGCGCTCGGCTTCGCCGCCGGGATGCTGACCACGATCGCGTTCGTGCCGCAGGTCTACCGGATCGTGAAGACACGTTCGGCCCACGACATCTCCTGGCTGATGTTCGGAATCTTCAGCGCCGGCGTCTGCCTGTGGCTCTGGTACGGCATCCGCGTCGACGCCATGCCGGTGATCGTCGCCAACGCGGTGACGCTGGCGCTGGCGGCGACGATCCTGGTCCTCAAGTGGCAATACGGCCGCGACATCGATCCGGTGGCGCCGAAAGGCGGCGCCCGCGAACCCAAGGAGTAGACGATGGATTCAAAGACAGTAGCGTTCCTCGGCCTCGGCGTCATGGGCTATCCGATGGCCGGGCACCTGGCCGGCGCCGGGCATCGCGTCACCGTCTACAACCGTACCGCCGCGAAGGCCGCGCGCTGGGTCGAGCAGCACGGAGGCGCGAGCGCGCCGACCCCCGCGGCCGCCGCGGCCGGCGCCGAGGTCGTGCTGATGTGCGTCGGCAACGACGACGACGTGCGCACGGTTGCCCTGGGCCTCGACGGGGCGCTGGGCGCGATGAAGCCCGGCACCGTCCTCGTCGACCACACCACCGCGTCGGCGCAGGTGGCGCGGGAGGTCCACGCGGCGGCGAAGGCGGCGGGCGTGGGCTTCCTCGACGCGCCGGTCTCGGGCGGGCAGGCAGGCGCCGAGAACGGCAAGCTGACGATCATGGTCGGCGGCGACGAGGCGGTCTTCGCCGGCGTCGAGGGCGTCCTCGGCCACTACGCACGCGCGGTGACCCTGCTGGGCGGCCCGGGCAGCGGGCAGCTGACCAAGATGGTCAACCAGATCTGCATCGCCGGCCTCGTGCAGGGACTCTCGGAAGGGATCAACTTCGCCGACATGGCCGGGCTCGACGTCGAGCGGGTGCTCGACGTCATCGGCAAGGGCGCCGCGCAGTCGTGGCAGATGGACAACCGCGGCAAGACGATGGCCGCCGACAAGTTCGATTTCGGCTTCGCCGTCGACTGGATGCGCAAGGATCTCGGCATCTGCATCGCCGAGAGCCGGGCCAATGGCGCCGCGCTGCCGGTGACGGCGCTGGTCGACCAGTTCTACGCGCGGCTGCAGGCGAAGGGCGGCGGGCGCTGGGACACGTCCTGCCTCATCCGCCTGCTGCACGACGGCCAGTGAGCCGGCGGCGCCCGTCGCAACCCGTCACGACCCGTCACGCAGAGGCCGGGGCGCCGGCACCCGGCAACGGTACCCGGTCGCCGTCGATGATCGCGATCTCGTAGGTGATCTGGGCGGTGCTCGCGAGCATCAGCGTCGCCGAGCAGTACTTTTCCTTCGACAGGCTGACCGCGCGCTCGACCTGGCGCGGGTCGAGGCCGCGGCCGGCGACCTGATAGCGCAGATGAATCCGGGTGAACACCCTGGGCTCGACGGCCGCCCGCTCGGCCTCGGCTTCGACGACGCAGTCGGCGATCGGCTGCCGGGCCTTTTGCAGGATCAGCACGACGTCGAACGCGGTGCACGCCGCGGTGCCGGCCAGCACCAGTTCCATCGGCCGCGGCCCGAGGTCGCGCCCGCCGTGCTCCGGCGCCCCGTCGATGACCAGCGCGTGGCCACTGCCCGTCTCGCCGACGAAGCTCTTCCCTTCGACCCACTTCACCCTCGCCTTCATCGCCAACTCCCCCCGCACGGTTTTGGTGCTCCGGCCGGCGCAAGCGCGCGCGACGCGCGGCATGTCGCCTCCAATCCGCCGGACGGCGCCGGGGACCCGACGACAGGGTCGGCGCCGGCCTTGCGTTGTGCGACGCACCATGCCATCATCATGACACGCCAACGGTCGAGGTGCCCTCCTTCTCCTCCCGCCGGCCATTCCTCCATCCTCCTCCTATGGCGGAATCCTGAAGCGCGATCCTCGCGGTCGCGCTTTTTTTCGCCGTCGGACCGGCCCCCGGACCTCGCCGGCAGACCGGCCGCAATTTGACAGTCGCGCCCCCAACATATTATTATTGCAGACTTTGCTGAATCGACTCCCCCTTCGGACCATCCAATGAAGACCTTTTCCGCCAAGCCGCAGGACATCCAGCGGGATTGGTTCGTGGTCGACGCCACCGACAAGGTGCTCGGCCGACTCGCCAGCCAGATCGCGCTGCGCCTGCGCGGCAAGCACAAGCCGATCTTCACGCCGCACGTGGACACCGGTGATTTCATCATCGTCACCCACGTCGAGGCGATCCGCGTCACCGGCAACAAGGCGCAGGACAAGCTCTACCATCGCCACAGCGGCTACCCCGGCGGCATCAGGACGACGAACTTCGCCAAGATGCAGGAGCGCTTTCCCGGCCGCGCGCTGGAAAAGGCGGTCAAGGGCATGCTGCCCAAGGGCCCGCTCGGCTACAAGATGCTGAAGAAGCTCAAGTGCTACGCGGGCGACGCGCACCCGCACACCGCGCAGCAACCCAAAACCCTCGACCTCTGACGCCCCCATGATCGGCAACTACTACTACGGCACCGGCCGCCGCAAGAGCTCGGTGGCCCGCGTTTTCCTGAAGAAGGGCACCGGCAACATCGTCGTCAACGAAAAGCCGGTCGACGTCTTCTTCGGCCGCGAGACCGGCCGGATGGTCGTCCGCCAGCCGCTCAAGCTCACCAATCACGACACGACCTTCGACATCATGGTCAACGTCGCCGGCGGCGGCGAGTCGGGGCAGGCCGGCGCGGTCCGCCACGGCATCACCCGCGCGCTGATCGACTACGACGCGGCGCTCAAGCCCACGCTGTCCAAGGCCGGGCTGGTCACGCGCGACGCGCGCGAGGTCGAGCGCAAGAAGGTCGGCTTCCACAAGGCCCGCCGCCGCAAGCAGTTCTCGAAGCGCTGACCGGGCGCAGCGAAACCGTCGCCGCAGGGGCCGCCGATCAGGCGGCCTTTGCATTTGTGGGCGCCGCGCCGGCGGTCGCGCCCGGCGCCGGGGAAGGCGCGCCGGGCGGGCAGGCGCGGGGCCGATGCTAGAATCGGCCCACGTGCAATGCGCGCGCCCTGCGCGCAACAGGGGCAGGCCATGATCACCATCGGCATCGTCGGCGGCACCGGCTACACGGGCGTCGAGCTGCTGCGGCTGCTCGCCGCGCACCCGCAGGCCGACGTGGCGACGATCACGTCGCGCAAGGACGCCGGTACGCGCGTCGCCGACATGTTCCCCAGCCTGCGCGGGCGCTACGATCTCGCGTTCGCGGACCCGGCGGACGCGCAGCTCGGCCGCTGCGATGTCGTCTTCTTCGCCACACCGCACGGGGTGGCGATGGCGCAGGCGCGCGAACTGACCGCCAAGGGCGTGAAGATCATCGATCTCGCCGCCGATTTCCGCCTGCAGGACACGGCGGTGTTCGAGCAGTGGTACGGCATGCCGCACGCCTGCCCGGACCTGCTGGCCGAGTCGGTCTACGGCCTGCCCGAGATGAACCGCGAGGCGATCCGCGGCGCGCGCATCGTCGGCAATCCGGGCTGCTACCCGACCGCGGTGCAGCTCGGGTTCCTGCCGCTGCTCGAGGCGGGAGTCGTCGACGCGGCGCACCTGGTGGCGGACTGCAAGTCGGGCGTCTCGGGTGCCGGGCGCAAGGCCGAGGTCGGCCTGCTGTTCGCCGAGGCCAGCGACAATTTCAAGGCCTACGGCGTCAAGGGCCACCGCCACCACCCGGAAATCGTGGCCGGGCTGCAGCGCGTCAGCAAGGACCCGGTGACGCTCGTCTTCACGCCGCACCTGACGCCGATGATCCGCGGCATCCACGCGACGCTCTATGCGCGGCTCACCGCCCCGGACGTCGACCTGCAGGCCCTCTACGAGCGGCGCTACGCCGGCGAGCCCTTCGTCGACGTCATGCCGCCGGGAAGCGCGCCCGACACGCGCTCGGTGCGCGCCGCCAACGTCTGCCGGATCGCCGTCCACCGGCCGCAGGGCGGCGACATGGCGCTGGTGCTCGCGGTGGAGGACAACCTGGTCAAGGGCGCCGCCGGGCAGGCGATCCAGAACATGAACCTCATGTGCGGGCTGCCCGAGGAAACCGGGCTGACCGCGCTGCCAGTCCTTCCGTAGGGGGTCCCCGGCGTGCCGCTGCCAGCATGGCTGCGCCGCCTGCGCCGGCACTTCGGCATCAGCGCGCCCCGGATGGCGGTGCGCGCCCACCTGTCCTGGCGCTGGCGCGCCGTGGTCGGCGCGATGCTGGTCGCGACCGTCGGTGCCATGTGGTGGTGGGGCTTCGACTTCGGCCAGATCCTGGGCGGCCTCAGCCGCCGGGAGACCGCGGAAAAGCTCCTTGCCCTGGAGACCGATTCGGCGCGCCTGCGCACCGAGGTGGCCCAGCTGCGGGACAAGAGCTCGCGCCTCGAGACCGAGCTCGCGATGCGCGACGGCGCGCAGGCGACGCTGTCGAAGCAGGCGGCCGACCTGCAGAACGAAAATACCCAGATCAAGGAAGAGCTGGTGTTCCTGCAGCGCCTGGTCGCCGACTCGAACAAGCAGGTGGGGCTGTCGATCCAGCGCCTGGCGGTGGAGCGCGTGCGCGACGACCTGTTCCGATACAGCATGCTGGTGGTGCGCGGCGGCAAGCAGGACGCCGACTTCCAGGGCAGCCTGGCGCTGCAGGTCGGCGTCCAGTCGCCCCCCGCCGGCGGGGGCCTCCCCCGCCCGACGGTGCTCTCGCTGCCGGACGACCAGCCCGACCTCGCGGCGCCGCTCAAGCTCAGGTTCAAGTATTATCAGCGGGTCGAGGGCACCTTCCGGGTTCCGGCCGGCGCCCAGGTGCGCAGCCTGAGCGCGCGTGCGTTCGAGGACGGTCATGGCAACCCGCGGGCGACCCGGAGCCTGAACTTCCCCTGAGGAGAGCCATCATGTGGGAACGCAAGAAGCGCGCGCCGCTGAAGCGGATCGACAGCCTGATCGGCGCCGGCACCGTGGTCCACGGCGACGTCACGTTCGCCGGCGGGCTGCGCATCGACGGTCACGTGCAGGGCAACGTGGTCGCCGCCGACGGCGAGCCCGGCACGCTGGTCGTCAGCGAGCAGGCGCACATCGACGGCGAGATTCGCGTCGCGCACGTCGTCGTCAACGGCACGGTCAGCGGTGCGGTCGTCGCCGAAGACCACCTCGAGCTCCAGCCCAAGGCCCGGATCGCCGGCGACGTGTCCTACCGGACGCTGGAGATGCACGTCGGCGCAGTGATCGAGGGGCGCCTGAGCCACAACGAACCCGGCAGCGCCGCCGTGGTCGAACTCAAAAGAATCGGCGGAAACTGAGTCGCCGCCGGCCCGGCGCACCGAGCTTCCCTGACGCCATCAGGGTTGCCGGACACCGGCCAAAGAGACGATAATCACGCACCCGCACGCCAGGAGCACCCATGAATGCAATGACCGAAATGCCCGCGCCGCTGCTGTTCACCGACAGCGCGGTGGAAAAGGTGAAGTCGCTGATCGAGGAAGAAGGCAACCCCGAGCTCAAGCTGCGCGTGTTCGTCACCGGCGGCGGCTGTTCGGGCTTCCAGTACGGTTTCACTTTCGACGAAGTCGCCAACGACGACGACACCTCGCTGGTCAAGGCCGGCGTGACGCTGCTGATCGACCCGATGAGCTACCAGTACCTGGTCGGCGCCGAGATCGACTACCAGGAAGGGCTCGAAGGCGCGCAGTTCGTGATCAAGAACCCGAACGCCACGACCACCTGCGGCTGCGGCTCGTCGTTCTCCGCCTGACGGCCCAGGCCGTCGACCGCCAACGGGGCCCGCGCGGCCCCGTTTGCATTTGCGGTCCGTGAATCACGCGGGCGCGGATCGCGACCGGCGCGGACGCGCGGCGCTCACTTCGGATAGATCGCGCCCAGGATGCGCAGGCCGCGCGCGCCGGTCACCTTCGGCAGGTTTCCCGGCCGGCCGGCGAGCGCCTGCCGGGCGAGCCACGCAAACGCCAGCGCTTCCACGTGCTCGACCGCGACGCCGCAGCTTGCCGTCGTGACGACGCGGCGCGGCGCGAGCGCCGCCGCGAGCGCGCGCATCAGCGCGGAATTGTTGGCCCCCCCGCCGCAGACGAGAATCTCGGCCTTCGCCGCCGGGGCCGAGGCCGCGTCGACGGCCGCGGCGATGGTGCGCGCGGTCAACTCGAGCAGCGTCGCCTGGACCGCGCCGGCGTCCGGCGCCGGCGCGCCTTGCGCGGCGAGCTTCATCGCGAGCCAGCCGGCGTTGAAGCGGTCGCGCCCGGTGCTCTTCGGCGACGGCGCCGCGAAGTAGGGCTCGGCGAGCAGGCGCGCGAGCAGTGCGGCGTCCGCCCGGCCGGACGCCGCCCACGCGCCGTCGCGATCGAAATCCGCGCCGCGGTGGCGCGCGCACCACAGGTCCATCAGCACGTTTCCCGGACCGGTGTCGAAGCCGCTGACGGCGGCCGGATCCCCGCCGGCCGGGATCACCGTGACGTTGGCGATGCCGCCGACGTTGACGACGACGCGCTCGGCGTCGGCGCGCGCGAACAGCGCGGCGTGGAACGCGGGAACCAGCGGCGCGCCCTGGCCGCCCGCGGCGAGGTCGCGGGCACGGAAGTCGGCCACCACGGTCACGCCGGCGCGCTCGGCGACGCGCGCGGGATTGTTGAGCTGAAGCGTCCAGCCCTCCTCCGGGCAGTGGCGGACGGTCTGGCCGTGGACGCCGGCTGCCAGCACGTCGGCGGGGGCGACGCCGGCGGCGCCGAGCACGTCGGTGATGGCGCCGGCGTAGGCGTCGGCGAGCGCGGCGCCCGCGCGCGCGGCGCGCGCGAGCTCGTCGGCACCCGCCGTCTGCAGCGCGAGGAGTTCGGTGCGCAACGGGGCGGCGAACGGCCGATGGACGGCGGCCAGCACCCGGCACGCATCGCCTTCGAAGCCGGCGAGCACCGCGTCGACGCCGTCGAGGCTGGTGCCCGACATCACGCCGACGCAGCGCTCGCCGCGCCGGGGCGGCGACGGGGAGGCGCTAGTCGCCGGCGGCAAGCAGCGAACCGGCGAACGATTGCGCCAGCGCGAGCTGGGCCACGGCCGGCTCGATGCGCGCGGCGAACGCGGCGCGGCTGGCGGGCGGCAACGGCTCGCCGTTGGGCATGGCGATCGTCAGCGGGTCGCGCGGATCGTTGTCGACGCGGAACTCGTAGTGCAGATGCGGACCCGTGGCCCAGCCGGTCTGCCCGACGTAGCCGATCACGTCGCCCTGCGCGACCCGCGACCCGGGTCTGACGCCCGGCGCGATCCGCGACAGGTGCGCGTAGAGCGTCGAGAACGCTCCGCGGTGCTGAACGTGGACGACGTTCCCGTACCCGTGCTGGACGCCCGCGAAAACGATCCTGCCGCTGGCCGTGGTCCGCACCGGAGTGCCGACCGGCGCCGGGTAGTCGATGCCCTTGTGCGCGCGCCAGGTCTTCAGGATCGGATGGAACCGCGCACTCGTAGAAGCCCGAAGAGATGCGCGTGAACTCCATCGGCGAGCGCAGGAACGCCTTGCGCAGCGCGCCGCCGTTCTCGTCGTAATACGACTCGCTGCCGTCCGCGTCCCGCCACAGGAACGCGCGCAGGACACGGCCGTTGTTGGCGAACTCCGCGGCGACGATGCGCCCGGCGCCCACGGGCTCGCCGTCGAGATAGCGCATCTCGTAGAGCACGGCGAAGCGGTCGCCGCGGCGCAGGTCGTGGTAGAAGTCGATGTCGCCGCTGAACACGTCGGCGAGCTGCAGCGTGACCGTGTCGGGCACTCCACTCGCATCCGCCGCCGCGTACAGCGACGACGCGATCTCGCCGGCGGCCATCTGCCAGCGCACCTCGACCGGCGGCGCGCTCGCCGCGGCACTGAAGCCCCCGTCATGGCGCTCGATCGTCAGCAGGTCGCCGTTGGCGACCACGAAGCGCAGTGACTGCAGGCGGCCTGACGCGTCGGTCTCGACGCGCAGCGCCTTGCCCGGCCGCAACCGGTAGAGCGGCCGCGCGGCGGGATCCGTCTGCAGGAACGCGGTCGCCTCGGGATCGTCGACGGCAAGACGGGCGAGCACGCTGCCGATGGTGTCCCCGCGGCGGATGCGCCCCTCGCGCCAGTAGGAAGCCGCCGCGTCGGATGGCGCAGGGCCAACGGCGTCCACTGCCCCGGCGACGGGATTCGGCAGCTCGCGCAGGATCGTCGCCACCGGCACCGTTTCCAGCGTCGTGTCCGGCGCGAGGCCGAACGCCGCCACGCCGGACAGGCCCAGCACCACCACGGCCAGCCACTGGCCGAGCGACCAGGTTCCGAGCACTCGCGCCAGGGTCCGAACCATGCTTTGCGTTAGAATTCGAGCGTTGTCCGCGGCCATCGATGGGGAAAGTCCCGCCAAGCCGCGATTCTATCAAACCCTGCGCCGCTGTCACCCCGCCTGCCCAGGCCGGCAGGGTGCAGGCGACCACCGCCCCCCACCATGCCCGTCGACGTCGCGCACCACCTGGCCGTGTTCAAGCGCGGCGCCGACGAGCTGCTGGTCGAGAGCGAGCTCGCCGCGAAGCTCGCGCGCGGCAAGCCGCTGCGCATCAAGGAAGGCTTCGATCCGACCCGGCCCGACCTGCACCTCGGCCACACGGTGCAGTTCAACAAGCTGCGCCAGTTGCAGGAACTCGGTCACCACATCACGTTCCTGATCGGCGACTTCACCGGCCTGATCGGCGACCCGACCGGGCGCAACGTCACGCGCCCGGCGCTCTCACCCGACGAGATCGCCGCCAACGCGCAGACCTACACCGACCAGGTGTTCCTGATCCTCGACCGCGAGAAGACCGAGGTCGCGTTCAATTCGAAGTGGCTGTCGCCGCTCGGCGCCGACGGGATGATCCGGCTGGCCGCGCGCTACACGGTGGCGCGGATGCTCGAGCGCGACGACTTCGCGAAGCGCTACCAGAGCGGACAGCCGATCGCGATCCACGAGTTCCTCTATCCGCTGGCGCAGGGCTACGACTCGGTCGCGCTCGAGACCGACGTCGAGCTCGGCGGCACCGACCAGAAGTTCAACCTGCTGGTCGGGCGCGAGCTGCAGAGGCACTACGGGCAGGAGCCGCAGTGCATCCTGACGCTGCCGCTGCTCGAAGGCCTCGACGGCGTCAACAAGATGTCGAAGTCGCTCGACAACTACGTCGGCATCACCGAGCCGTCCAACGAGATGTTCGGCAAGCTGATGTCGATCTCCGACGAGCTCATGTGGCGTTACTACGAGCTGCTTTCATTCCGCGACCTCGCCGAGGTGGCGCGGCTGCGGACCGAGTGCGCCGGAGGCCGCAATCCGCGCGACGCGAAGGTGATGCTGGCGCAGGAGATCGTCGCGCGCTTCCACTCGCAGGCGGCGGCGGAGCACGCGCTCTCGGAGTTCGAGGCGCGGTTCCGCGAAGGCGCACTGCCCGAGACGATGCCCGAGGTGACGCTGCGCACGGGAGGCGCCGGCCTGCCGATCGCGCAGCTCGCGAAGCAGTCGGGAATCGTCGCGTCGACGTCGGAGGCGCTGCGCCTGATCGCCCAGCACGGACTGAAGGTGGACGGCGACGTCGTCGCCGACAAGGGGCTGCTGATCGCCGCCGGCGCGACGGTCGTCGTCCAGGCCGGCAAGCGCCGGTTCGCGCGCGTCACCGTCACCTGAGGGGCTCCGGGGGCCGGTCCCGCCCGTCGCATGGGAACGCCTGCCTGCTCGGTCGTCGTCTGCAGCATCGATTCCGACAAATACGCGCGGGTCACCGCAACGTACCGGCACCTGCTCGCCGGCGTCGACCACGAGATCATCGGCATCCACGACGCGCGCTCGCTCGCCGAGGCCTACAACCGCGCGGCGGCGCAGGCCCGGGGCGAGCTCGTCGTCTTCAGCCACGACGACATCGACATCGTGTCGACGGATCTGCCGGGCGCGCTGACGCGCGCGGCGCAGCGCCTGGACGTGATCGGCGTCGTCGGCACCTCGAAGCTGGTCGAGGCCTTCTGGCCGGCGGCCGGCCACCCGTGGCTGCACGGCTGGATGAGTATGCTCAACCGCGACGGTCCCGGCTACTACGTGCACGTCTACGGCGTCGACGCGCCGGTGACGGACGGCCTCGAGGCAATCGACGGCATGTTCTTCGCGGTGCGCCGGCCGGTGCTGGCGACGATGGCGTTCGACGCCGCCGCGTTCGACGGTTTCCACGGCTATGACGTCGATTTCAGCTACGCCGCGAGCCGCGCCGGATTCCGCGTCGGCACGACAGCGGAGATTGCCGTGATCCACGCATCCGGGGGCATCTACGGACCCGAGTGGGAGCGCTACCGGCAGCGCTTCGCCGCCAAGCATCGTGCCACGCTCTCTGCAGCGTCGCCGGACCGGCCGTGGTCGCTCGCACGCGTGCTGGTCCCGACGAAGGAGGACATTGTGGGCCGGTTCCCGCTGCCGCGCCTGATTGCGATCACCGCGCAGCTGCGCGCGCGGAAGTGAAAATGGGGTGAGGTAATCCGGGTGATGGGGTCAGGTCCAATTTTCCCGCGGGAAAATTGGACCTGACCCCATTTTCAAGCCATCCCGGGGTTGCCGGCGACGCCCTCGAGCGCGGGGACGTTGGGCATGCGCGGCGCGATCGTCTTCTGTCCCCGCAGGTAGCGGGCGACGACGTCCCAGACCGCCTCGCCGCCGGCCGCCTTCGCCTCGGCGGAAACCGGCGCCCAGCCGGCGACCTTGTACGTCTTCGCCGGGTCGATCGGCTTGCCGTGAAGCGCCATGCGCGTGATGCGCGACCCCATCTTCGCCTCCGGCGTGATCGCATACTGCATGCCGCCCACGCGCACCATGTCCCCGCCCTGCTGGTAGTACGGATCGGGATTGAACAGGTTGTCGGCGACGTCCTCGAGGATGGTCTTGATCGTGTCGCCGGTGAGCTCGTTGACGGTGACGTAGGGGTAGGTGATCGCCGTCTGGTCCATCAGGTGCTCGAAGGTGATCGCCTGCCCCGGCAGCAGCGTCGTTCCCCAGCGGAAGCCGGGGGAGAACGCGATCTCGGCGTTCTTCTCGGCCATCAGCGCGTCGAGGATCAGCTGGTCGGCGGTGCCGTTGAAGTTGCCGCGCCGGTAGAGCAGCCCCTCGGTGACCGCGAGCTTCTCGCCCAGCCGGTCGCGATGCGGCGCGCGGATCTTCCCGATCAGCGCCGCCATCGCCGGGTCGGCGGGCAGCAGGTTCGAGAACACCGGCAGCAGCCGGTAGCGGAAGTCGGCGACCTTGCCGCCGCGCACGTCGAAGTCGAGCACCGCCAGGTACTTGCCGTTGCTGCCGGCGTTGGTGACCAGCGTCTTCCCGCCCGCGTTCTCGACCAGCGTCGGCGCGGGCACGCCGTCGTGGGTGTGCCCGCCGAGGATGGCGTCGATGCCCCGCACCCGCGTGGCGAGCTTGAGGTCGACGTCCATGCCGTTGTGCGACAGCAGCACGACCGCCTGCGCTCCCTTGCTCCGCGCCTCGTCGACGACCTTCTGCAGGTTCTCGTCCTGGATGCCGAACGTCCAATCCGGGACGAAGTAGCGCGGGTTCGCGATCGGCGTGTACGGGAACGCCTGGCCGACGATCGCGACCGGCACGCCGTTGATCGGCTTGATCACGAAGGCGGGGAACACCGGGTCGCCGAAGTCGGTCGTCGCGACGTTCTGGGCGACGAAGTCGATCCGCCCGGCGAAGTCACGATCGACGATCTCCTTCACCCGGGCGGCGCCGAGCGTGAATTCCCAGTGCCCGGTCATGACGTCCACGCCCAGCAGCTTGCAGGCGTCGACCATGTCCTGGCCTTTCGTCCACAGCGCCGTCGCCGATCCCTGCCACGTATCGCCGCCATCGAGCAGCAGCGCGCCCGGCCGCGACGCCTTCAGCTTCGCTACCAGCGTCGCGAGGTGCGCGAAGCCGCCGACCGCGCCGTAGGTCTTCGCTGCGGCGCTGTAATCCAGGCAGGTGAACGCATGCGCGTCGCGCGAGCCCGACGGAATGCCGAAGTGCCGGAGCAGCGCCTCGCCGACCAGGTGCGGCGGGCGCCCGCGCGCGGCGCCGACGCCGAGATTGACGCTCGGCTCGCGGTAGTAGCTGGGAAGGAGCTGCGCGTGGCAGTCGGTGAAGTGCAGCAGGCTGACGTTGCCGAAGCGCGGGACGTCGTAGAACGCGGCGCCGCCCGCCCCCTGGGCGAGCGCCGTGCCCGATTCCAGCGGCAGACCGGCAGCGGCGCCGGCGGCAAGGAGTTGCAGGAAGTCGCGGCGGTTCATGTCAGGGCCATCGTTTCACGCGGGATGACGCGGGCGGCGCGCCGTCGCGCACGGATACCGTCGGGCCGTAGCCCGGGTTGAGCGCAAGCGAAACCCGGGGGGATGCGGCAACAGCCCGCCCGTCGCCGCACCCACCCGGGTTTCGCTCGCGCTCAACCCGGGCTACGGTGCGGCGGCGCAGCGGCGCGGTACGAGGCCTGCGATGCGGCTACTTGTTGACCGGCGAGGCGGGATCCATCAGCAGCGCGACGACGTCCTTGATCTGCTGCTCGGTCAGGATGTCGTTGTGCCCGAAGCGCGGCATGTTGGTGCAGGCGCTGTAGGCATCGGCGTTGTAGATCTTCCCGTAGGCATACTTCTGCATTTCGGGCCCGAAGCCGCGCAGCTTGCCGAACCGGTACAGGCTCGGACCCATCGTGCCGTACGAGACTTCCGCCGGGGAGAGCTGGTGGCAGGCATAGCAGTTGCCGCCCGCGGGTTTCGCCGCATCGTCGGAATACTGCTTTCCGCGGCCGAACTGGGCGATCTTCTCGCCGCTCTTCCAGTCGCCGAGGTACTTGCCGTCGGCCGGCCACTTGATCGAGGCGAGGTTCTCCTTCTCGATGCGCGCCGCCTCGGCCTTGGGCGGCGCCTTGCCGGCGAGCTCGCTGCACATCTTCTGCGTCGGGTCCTGATCGAGGCGGTCGAGCTTCGCCTGGCCGTGCTCCTTGAACGAGCTCTTCATCGTCGCCACCGCCTTGGCGTAGGTGTCGGCGTCGCTCGGCGCCGTCGCACAGCCGACCAGCACCCCGGCGCCGCCCAGACCGGCGGCAACGAAAATCATCAGTGTCGTGTATCGCATGGTCGCGGCTCCGTCAGCGCTTGATGGCGGGGCCGTCGTACGCGGCCCCGTTGGCGTTGCGCGCAAGGTACATCGTCAGCGCGATCGACGCGTCCGACGTGAACTCGAGCTCGGGGAAGCGCTGCTGGCGGAAGCAGTCGTTCAGCCGCCACTGGAAGGTCCGCAGCTCGCCCTGCGACACGCGATACGCGGGCCAGGTCGTGTACGCCTTCTGCGCGTCCTCGGTGCTGGTGAGGTTGGGCAGGTCCTGCAGCCGGATCCGCTTGTCGTCGGAGCCGTGGCAGGTCACGCAGCCGAAGTCGTGCGGCCCGCCGCGAAAGAAGAAGATCTTCTCGCCGACCCGGTAGGCTTCCTGCTCCTGCGGGTCGTCCAGCGCGACGTTCATCTTGATGCCGCGCGACTGCGACGTGACGTACGCGACCAGTGCCTCGTTGTCGGACTTCTTGCCCGGACCGCCGAAGTGGGTCTTCATCGCGTCCGCCGCGCTGAAGCCCTGCAGCTTCTCCTCGCACCAGACCAGCCGCGTCTCCAGGTCCATGACGCGGTTGGCATCGGAGAAGTACTTCGGCAGCTGCGCGTAGGCGCCCTTGACGACGCCGGGCCCCAGCCCGAGATCGCACTTCTCGAGCGACACCTTCTTCGGGCCGCGCGGCGTCTTCCACAGCTCCTCGCCGCGGGCCTCCCACAACTCGGCGGGATTGCCCTCCTGCAGCGCCTCGCGGTACTTGGCGATCCCGTCGAGAGTGCTGTCCTGCCCGGATGCAACGGGTGCGGCCAGTGCAATGACGAGTGCCGCGGGGGCGACGACCAGCGCCGCGGAGCGCACAACACTCCTGTGAATTGCTCGCATGAAAGCTCCTCCTAGGAAATTCCCGGCACGTCTTGCGCGCGCTCGGGCGGGGTGAATGGCGGGGGCGCGGCGCGCCCGTCGCCGGCCGCTGGGTCAGCTGATCGTTGCTTCGTCGGTGCGCTTGTCGCCCTTGTTGTCGACCCAGGTCACCTGGACCTTGTCGCCCTTCGCCCCGCCCTTGAACTTGAAGGCGAGGAAGGGATTCTTCGATACGGCCGGCCCCCACTGCGCCGACAGGACGGTCTTCCCGTTGTGCGTCGCGGTGACCGTCTGGATGTGCCACGCCGGGATCACCTTGCCCTGCGAGTCCTTGCGCTGGCCCGTTTCCATCTCGTGACTCATCAGCACTTTCACTTCGGTCGTATCGCCTTGCAGCGTCGCCCGGATCTTCATCGGATCTGCCATAGCCTTTCCCCTTGTGTACTGGTCGCGTGGATTGGTCCGGGTGCCGCCTAGCCGCCGCAGCCGCCGAGCGTGACCTTGATTTCCTTCGACGCGACGTAGTACTTGCCGTCGGCCTTGACCAGCGCGTAGACGTTCGAGGTCTGGCCCATCTTGACGCGCGTCGAGACCGAGGGCTCGGTGCCCGCCGGGATCTCGAATATCGCCGCCAGCATGTTCGGGTTCTTCTCGATCAGGATGGCGATCGACGACGTATTCGGAATGCTGCTGGTGATGCCGATGGGAACCACCGCGCCGTTCTCGGCGATGTCGGGCGTGGCCACGAACGCGATGTCCTTGCTCTGCGCGGGCGTGCCCCCGCCCAGCGCCTTCATCGTGTCGTCCATCGTTTTCGTCGCGAAGGCGGCCTTGTTCCAGGCCTGCGCCATGGCCGCGGAAGGCTTCAGCCAGCCGGCCGCCGCCACCAGCGTGAGCAGCGTGACGCCGCCGCCCGTCCTGAGTACATCCCTGCGTCTGCTGTCCATCCTCTCCTCCCGTGATCGCTGTAGCCATCGCCCGGCTGCGGCCGGGTCGAGGGCGGAAAAGTGTACTACCATCCGTGGGCGAGGTGGTACTGCCGCCGGCGCCGGGGTCGGGTTGCCACGACCGCCCCCGGCACCGAAACGTCGCGCTCGACCCGCCCGTCGAGTGCTAAGACGATCCGCGGCGCTGCTTTATTCCATCGGCGTGGCGCGGCGTGCGTGGGCGGATGGAATAATCGACCGGACCGAGGCGTCTCCTCCCCATGAAACTCGTGTCGCTGCTGCGCGGTTCCCGTGAGTTCGAGTCCCGGGTCGAAGGGCACCGCGCCGCGCTGTTCCGGGCCGCGAGCGCCTGGTCGCACGACCGCGCGCTGGCCGACGATCTCGCGCAGGAAACGCTGGCGCGCGCCCTCGCCCACGCCGGGCAGTTGCGCGACCCCGAAAAGCTGCGCAGCTGGCTGTTCGGCATCCTGGCCAACTGCTGGCGCGACCATCTGCGCGCCCTGCGGCCCGGCATCGACATCGACTCGCTGGCCGAGGAGTGCTACTGCACCGATCCGGAACCGGACGAGGCCTGCGCCCGGCGCGAGATCGTCGTCCGGGTCCGCGCCGCGGTGGCGCTGCTGCCGTCCGGACAGCGCCAGGTGCTCACCCTCGTCGATCTCGAGGAGTTCTCCTACAGCGAGGTCGCTGCGATCCTCGCCATTCCCATCGGTACGGTGATGAGCCGGCTTTGCCGCGCCCGCGTCGCCCTGCGGGAGCAGCTGCTTCGCGCAGAGGCGCCGCGCGCGGCGGCGGCGCCGGTCTCCCGCCTGCGGAGTACAAAATGAAGTCTGATGCAGACGATGACGTCTCCCTCGAGCGGCTGAACGCATTCGTCGACGGCGAGCTCGACGGCTACGACGTCGACCGCGTGCTGGCGGCGATCCAGCGCGACCGCGCCCTGGCGCAGCGGGTCTGCGAACTGCGCCTCGCCAAGGACATGGTCCGCCGCGCGTATCCCCAGGCGTCGTCGGGCGGCGGCGGAAAGTGGGGGAGCGAGACGCTGCGTGGCAGCTGGCGCGGGCTGACGGCCGCCGCGTTCGTCCTGGTCGCGGTCGGCGTCGGCGGCGGCTGGGCGGGCCATGTGTGGCAGCAGAGCGATGGCGAGGACTATTCGTCGCTGGTCCGCACTGCCGGCGCCGTCGTCCAGGCCGCGTCGACCGACCGGGTCCTCCTGCACGTGAGCTCGTCCGCGCCGGAGCGCGTGGCGGCGATGCTGGACGAAACCGAAGGCATGCTCGCCGCGGCCCGCCGGGCCGGGCGACCGCTTGCGGTCGAGGTCCTCGCCAACAGCACGGGGATCGACGTGCTGCGCGCCGACGGCTCCGCGGCGGCCACGCGGCTGGCCGCGCTGCACACCGAATATCCCAATCTCACACTCATGGCCTGCGCGCAGACGATCGAACGGCTGCGCGAAAAAGGCGTGACGGTGCGCCTGATTCCGCAGGCCGAAGTGGCGACCACGGCACTCGACGAGGTGGTCAAGCGCATCCACGAAGGCTGGACCTACGTCCGGACCTGACCACGGCCGCGCCCGTCGCGACCCGCACGCGGACTCGGCGGCAGGAAGCGGTCAGTGGACGGTCGCGCCGGAGATCAGCCGCAGCAGCGCACCGGATTTCAAGCGGTAGCCGCCGTCTTCGAGCGCCTCGGCGCCGTCGACGTCCTCGCGCGTCAGGGCGATCTCGTCCTCGCCGCTGGTGGCTTCGAGCACGACGTCGTCCGCGACGGTATATTCATCGGGGACGCGCAGGTACCCGGTTTCGAACACGACCCCGTCGATGAGGACGAAATCGGCGTCGTGCATGGCATCGGTGAGCTTGATCACGTGACGGCCTCCTGCCTCTGCAGTTGGGGTAAGCAAGAACCGGACCGACGACCAGCCCGTGAAACGAACATGCGGGCGTCCCCGCCCCGTTCAAGCCCTTGCGTCGCCATGGCGGCGGCGGGCGGTGCCGTCCAATCGCCGGGGCATACGCTGCCGTTGACCGGCGGGCGCTTACCGCAATGGTGCACGACTGCCGTTCGAGGGCAGGTCGGGCACGATCGGTCGAACCACCCGGTGCGCCCGCAGAGCACGGCAGCGACTCGTCGCACGCCGGCGGTTGCGGGAAGCGGGTACGGAAATCGTTGCGCAATCGGCACACGCACGCGATAATTTTGGATTGTCCGGCGCTCGTCATTCGACGAGACCCGGCGCGGGTTGGGATCGCCGTGGCGACACCGCGGGCCGGTCGCTCCCGCTGCCCGTCCGCCAACCTCGATCTGCGAGTCCCCGCCCCCATGACCGCCACCGCCCCCGTCGCCGATTCCCTGCTCGCCAACGCCATCCGCGCCCTGGCGATGGATGCGGTCGAAGCCGCGAAGAGCGGCCACCCGGGCATGCCGATGGGCATGGCCGAAATCGCGGTCGCCCTGTGGCACCGGCACCTGCGCCACAATCCCGCCGATCCGCGGTGGCCGAATCGCGACCGCTTCGTCATCTCCAACGGCCACGGCTCGATGCTGCTGTACGCGCTGCTGCATCTGACCGGCTACGACCTGCCGATGGACGAGCTGCGCCGCTTCCGGCAGCTGGGCTCGAAGACGCCCGGCCATCCCGAGTACGGGGTCACGCCGGGGGTCGAGACCACGACCGGGCCGCTGGGCCAGGGGCTGGCCAACGCCGTCGGCATGGCGCTGAGCGAGCGGCTGCTGGCGGCGGAGTTCAACCGGCCCGGCCATGCCATCGTCGACCACCGGACGTACGCGTTCGCGGGCGACGGCTGCATGATGGAGGGCATCTCGCACGAAGCCTGCGCGCTCGCCGGCACCTGGGGGCTCGGCAAGCTCGACGGTGTTCTACGACGACAACGGCATTTCGATCGACGGTCACACCAGCGGCTGGTTCACCGACGACACGCCGCGCCGTTTCGAGGCCTACGGCTGGCACGTCGTCCCGCACGTCGACGGCAACGACGTCGAGGCGGTGGACGCGGCGATCGCGTCGGCGCACGCGGTCACCGACCGTCCGACGCTCATCTGCTGCAAGACGGTGATCGGCAAGGGCGCGCCGACCAAGGCGGGCACGGCCGAGGCGCACGGCGCCGCGCTCGGCGCGAAGGAGGTCGCCGCGACCCGGGTGGCGCTCGGGTGGAACTACCCGCCGTTCGAGATCCCGCCCGAGATCTACGCGACCTGGGACGCGCGCGAGCGCGGCGCCGCCCTCGAGCAGGAATGGGCCGGGCGCTTCGAGCGCTATCGTGCTGAACACCCGGAGCTCGCCGCCGAATTCACGCGCCGCACGCACGGCGAGCTCCCCGCAAGCTGGGCCGCGACCGCCGCCGCGTTCATCGCGGCGCAGGCCGCCAAGGGCGAATCGGTCGCCACGCGCAAAGCGTCGCAGCAGGCGATCGAGGCGCTGGCGCCCGCCTTGCCCGAGATCATCGGCGGTTCGGCCGACCTCACCGGGTCGGTGCTCACCGACTGGTCGCGCTGCACGACGCTCACGCGGACCGAGCCCGGCAACTACATCCACTATGGCGTGCGCGAATTCGGCATGAGCGCGATCGCCAACGGCCTCGTGCTTTCCGCGGCCACCTGCCGTTCGTCGGCACCTTCCTCACGTTCTCCGACTACGCGCGCAACGCGCTGCGCATGGCGGCGCTGATGAAGATCGGCACGATCTTCGTCTACACGCACGACTCGATCGGGCTGGGCGAGGACGGCCCGACCCACCAGAGCGTGGAGCACGCGTGGTGCCTGCGCCTGATCCCGCACATGGAGCTCTGGCGTCCCTGCGACACGGTGGAGACCGCCGTGGCCTGGGTCGCCGCGATCGAGCGGCGCCACGGTCCCACCTGCCTGCTGTTCACGCGCCAGAGCCTGCCGTTCCAGCCGCGCGACGAGGCGCAGATCGCGATGATCCGCCGCGGCGGCTACGTGCTCGCCGACTGGGACGGCAGCGGCGGGCGCGTGGTCGTGATCGCCACGGGCTCCGAGGTGGCGCTGGCGATGGGTGCGCGCGCACGCGCTCGCCGCCGAGGGCATCGCGGTGCGCGTGGTGTCGATGCCCTGCACCAGCGTCTTCGACGCGCAGGACGCCGACTGGCGCGCCAGCGTGCTGCCGGCGGGCATCCCGCGCGTCGCCGTCGAAGCCGGATCGACCGGCGGCTGGCGCCGGTACGTCGGCGCGGACGACGACCCGCGCGGCGCCGTCGTGGGCCTGGACACCTTCGGCGAATCGGCGCCGGCACCCGCGCTGTTCAAGCATTTCGGCATCACCGTCGACGGCGTCATCGCCGCGGTCCGGCGGGTGGCGGCGGCGGCGTGAGCGCCGGATCCGCTCCGGTCACCATTCGTCGTGCGCTGCCGATCGACGCCGCCGGCATCGCGCAGGTGCGCGTGGCGAGCTGGCGCACGACTTATCGCGGCATGGTTCCCGACGCCTACCTCGACGCGATGCAGGTCGACGCCAGCACGGCGCTCTGGCAGCGAGTGCTCACCGCCGCGCCCAGCGCGACCAGCGTCTTCGTCGCGGCCGATGACGCCGGCGTGTGCGGGTTCGCCGCCGGACTGATGCTCGCCGAGCGGAAGTTCGACCTCGACGCCGAGCTGTCTGCGGTCCACCTTGCCCCCGAGCGCCAGCGCGCAGGCATCGGCCGCCACCTGGTCGGCGCGGTCCTTGCCGCTCAGCGCGAGCACGGCGCCACCGGATTGTTGACCTGGGTCATCGCCGGTAATCGCGGGGCGCGCAGATTTTATGAACGGCTCGGCGCCGAGCTGCCTCTTCGAGCAGCCATTCCAGTGGGATGGCATGGATCTCGTCGAAGCGGGTTACGGCTGGCGCGATCTCGACGCCCTGGCTGCCGCGGCCGCGGCGGGGGTCCCCGACCCACACTTCACCCAAACCGCAGAAAGGGAGAGCAGCATGACGATCAAGGTTGGCATCAACGGATTCGGTCGTA
>CAVYID010000028.1:0-141953 GCA_963768535.1 uncultured beta proteobacterium
GCGCCGACGTTCGGGCGCGGGGTTGCGCCTCTACAGCCAGTACACCAGCACGAACAGCAGCAGCCAGACCACGTCGACGAAGTGCCAGTACCACGCGGCGGCTTCGAATCCGAAATGGTGGTCGGGGGTGAAGTGGCCGCGGAAGGTGCGGGCGAGCATCACCGAAAGCATGATCGCGCCGATGGTCACGTGGACGCCGTGGAAACCGGTCAGCATGAAGAACGTCGAGCCGTAGACGCCCGTCGACAGCTTGAGGTTGAGCTCGGTGTAGGCGTGGAAGTACTCGAACGCCTGGAAGCCGAGGAACGTGAACCCGAGCAGGATCGTCAGGGCGAGCCACAGTTTGAGCGTGCCGCGGTGGCCGGCCTTGAGCGCGTGGTGCGCGACCGTCAGCGTGAAGCCCGACGAGAGCAGGATGATGGTGTTGAGCAGCGGGATGCCGATCGCGCCCATCGGCGTGAACTGGTCCTTGATGTACGGGCCCACGGTCGGCCATGCCGCCGTGTAGTCCGGCCACAGCAGCTTCGCCTGGAGGCCGCCCAGGTCCGGCACCGACAGGTTGCGGATGTAGAACAGCGCGCCGAAGAACGCGGCGAAGAACATCACCTCGGAGAAGATGAACCAGCTCATGCTCCAGCGGAACGAGAGGTCGACCTTCTTGTTGTACTGGTGTCCCTCCGATTCGCCGATCACGGTCCCGAACCAGCCGAACAGCATCACCAGCAGCACGCAGAATCCCGCGAGCAGCATCCACGGCCCGGCGGCGAAGCTGTTCATCCAGAACGCCGCGCCCGAGCCCATCAGCAGCAGCGCGAGCGAGCCGGTGATCGGCCAGTGCGACGGCTGCGGCACGTAGTAATAGGGCTTGGCGGCGGATTGTGCTGCGCTCATCGGTGACTCCTCGTGTTCGTGCCTGGTCTTCCCTGCCGCGCGCCGGCCGCTCCGGCGCGCGCCTCTTGCCCGTCAGCCGCTGCCGGCCGACACGCCCTCGACCTCGAAGAACGTGTACGACAGCGTGATCGTCCCGACGTCCTTCGGCAGGGCGCCGTCGACGACGAACACCACCGGCATCTCCCGCCGCTCGCCCGGCTGCAGCGTCTGCTTCGTGAAGCAGAAGCATTCGAGCTTGCGGAAATACTGCGCCGCCAGCGGCGGCCCGTAGCTCGGGATCGCCTGGCCGGTCAGCGGCCGGTCCGTCGTGTTCACGACCTCGAACATCGCCTGCCGCACCTCGCCCGGGTGCACGTCGAGGACCGGCTGCAGCGGCCGGAAGGTCCACGGCAGCTTGCGCACGTTGGAGTCGAACTCGATCCGCACATTGCGCGTCGTGTCCACCTGCGTGTTCGCGACTTCGTCGGCGCGGGCGATGTCGCGCAGGCCGGTCACCGCGCAGATCCGGTTGTACATGGGCACCAGCGCGTAGCCGAAGCCGAACATCCCGACGACGATGACGCCGAGCTTGAGCATCAGCGTGCGGTTCGAACCGCGGCTGCCGGCGCTCATCGCCGGCCCCCGCCCGTCCGCTGCGATGCGTGCGTACGCGCGCTCATCGGCGGAGGTTCCGGCCGATGGCGAAGACGAGGAACACCAGCACCGCGCCGCCCATCACGCCGATGCCGATCCCCGGCCCGCCCAACCACTTGTTCGCGATGATGCCGACGAAGAAGGCGAACGCGATCGACGCGAACACCAGCGCGGTCCGCAGGTTCGCGGATCGCGCTCGCTTCGCTTCGTCGGTTCGGTTCGGTGCGTTGTTGTCCATTGCACGGGCGGGCGCCGGGATTCCGGCGGCCGCGGTCGCGTCACTTGACGGCAGGCGGCGTCTCGAAGGTGTGGTAGGGCGCGGGCGAAGGCACCGTCCACTCCAGCGACGTGCCGCCTTCCCAGGGCTTGGCCGGCGCCTTGGCCCCGCCCTTGATCGTCTTCAGGACCACGTAGAAGAACAGGAGCTGCGAGAGCCCGAAGCCGAACGCGCCGATCGACGCGACCATGTTCCAGTCGGCGAACTGCTGCGCGTAGTCGGGAATGCGCCGCGGCATGCCGGCCAGCCCGAGGAAGTGCATCGGGAAGAACGTGACGTTGAAGAACACGAACGACAGCCAGAAGTGCACCTCGGCGAGCTTCTCGTCGTACATGTGGCCGGTCCACTTCGGAATCCAGTAGTAGGTGCCGCCGAAGAACGCGAACAGCGTGCCCGCGACCATCACGTAGTGGAAGTGCGCGACGACGTAGTAGGTGTCCTGGATCTGCACGTCGATCGGCTGGATCGCGCAGACCAGCCCCGTGAACCCGCCCATCGTGAACAGGAACAGGAAGCCCACCGCGAACAGCATCGGCGCTTCGAACGTCAGCGAGCCCTTCCACATCGTCGCCAGCCAGTTGAACACCTTCACGCCGGTGGGCACCGCGATCAGCATCGTCGCGTACATGTAGAACAGGATGCCGGCCGTGGGCAGCCCGGTCGTGAACATGTGGTGCGCCCAGACGATGAACGACAGGATCGCGATCGCGGCCACCGCGTAGACCATCGACGCGTAGCCGAACAGCGGCTTGCGCGAGAACGTCGGGATGATCTCCGAGATGATCCCGAACGCCGGCAGGATGATGATGTAGACCTCGGGGTGGCCGAAGAACCAGAACACGTGCTGGAAGAGCACCGGGTCGCCGCCGCCCGCCGCGTTGAAGAACGTCGTGCCGAAGTGGCGGTCGGTCAGCAGCATCGTGACCGCGCCGGCGAGCACCGGCATCACCGCGATCAGCAGGTACGCGGTGATCAGCCACGTCCAGCAGAACAGCGGCATCTTCATCAGCGTCATCCCCGGCGCGCGCAGGTTGAGGATGGTCGTGATGATGTTGATCGAGCCCATGATCGACGACGCGCCCATGATGTGGATGGCGAAGATCGTGAGGTCCATGCCCATGCCGGCCTGGACGGTGAGCGGCGGGTACATCGTCCAGCCCGCCGCGGCGGCGCCGCCCGGAACGAACAGCGAGCCGACGAGCAGGATCGCCGCCGGCGGCAGCAGCCAGAAGCTCCAGTTGTTCATCCGCGCGAACGCCATGTCGGGCGCGCCGATCTGCAGCGGGATCATCCAGTTGGCGAAGCCGACCGCGCCGGGCATCAGCGCGCCGAACACCATGATCAGCCCGTGCAGCGTGGTCATCGAGTTGAAGAACTCGGGGTTGACCACCTGCAGACCCGGCTGGAACAGCTCGGCGCGGATGGTCAGCGCCATGCAGCCGCCGACGATGAACATCGTGAACGAGAACCACAGGTACAGGGTGCCGATGTCCTTGTGATTGGTCGTCGTGATCCAGCGCATGATCCCGTACGGGTGCTGCGCGTGCCCGTCGTGCCCAGCGCCGTGGCCGACGACGTGATCGTGGGGAATGCTGCTCATCTTCGGATCTCCAGAACGAATCGATCGGGCACTACTGGCGGGCGACCTTGACTTCGGCGGGCTGCACCGTCTCGCCGGTGTGGTTGCCCCAGCTGTTGCGCGTGTAGGTGATGACCGACGCGAGATCGGTGTCGGAGAGCTGCTTCCAGGCAGGCATCGCCGTCGGCTTGCCGTCGCGCATCACCCCGTTGAGCTCGGTCTTGATCTGCTCGATCTTCGGACCGTTGACGACCTTCGAGCCGTCGAGCGGCGGAAACGCCGGCGGCGCGCCCTTCCCCGACGCCTGATGACAGGCCGCGCAGTTGGCCGCATACACCTTCTCGCCGCGCGCGACGCAGGTCCTTCATCTCCCAGACCTTGTTCGGGTCGTCGGCTGCCGTCGCGGCCTTCGCCTTCTGGTCGGCGACCCAGCTCGCGTAGTCCTCCTTGGACTTCACCTCGACCACGATGGGCATGAAGCCGTGCTCCTTGCCGCAGAGCTCCGCGCACTGTCCGCGGTAGGTGCCGACCTTTTCCGCCCGGAACCAGGTGTCGCGCACGAACCCCGGGATCGCGTCCTGCTTGACGCCGAACGCCGGCATCCACCAGGAGTGGATCACGTCGCCGGCGGTGATGAGCAGCCGCACCTTGGTGTCGACCGGAACGACCATCGGTTGGTCGACCTCGAGCAGGTAGTGCTCGCCCTTCGGCGCCTGGTTCTCGATCTGCGCGGCCGGCGTCGCGAGATTGGAATAGAAGCCGAACCCTTCCTGCAGGTAGTCGTAGTTCCACTTCCACTGGTAGCCGGTGACCTTGACGGTCATGTCGGGCGCGGAGGTGTCCTTCATCGCGAGGATCGTCTTGGTCGCGGGAAAGGCCATGAACAGCAGGATCAGGAACGGGATGACGGTCCAGATGATCTCGACCGTCGTGTTCTCGTGGAACTGCTCGGCGACGTGGCCGACCGATTTCCGGTGCTTGAAGATCGAGTAGAACATCACGCCGAACACGCCGACGAAGATGACCACGCAGATCCAGAAGATCAGCGAGTGCAGGTCGATGATCTGCTGCGCGACCGGCGTCACCGGCGGCTGGAAGTTGTACTCGAGCGCGGCGAACGCCGCGCCGGGCGCGCACAGCGCCGCGGCGACGATCGTCTGCAACCGCCGGAGCCCGCCCCGGAAACCCGCTTTCGTGCGCACCATTGTTGCCCTCGAATACGTCGAAGAATGCCGTTTCTGCCGCTGATCCCGCCGCGTCGCGCGGCGGCGCCGGAGGCTGCGGAGCGCGTCGCCCGGCCAGCGCCAGTCGAAAGCGCGAGATGGTAGCATGGATCGACGCCCCGCGCGGCAACGCGCACCGACCTGCCGCCGCGCGCGCCGCCTCCCCCTGCGGCGACCGGAAACGGGGACGGCGACGCCCTACCCGACCAGGCGCAGCGCCGCCAGCGCGGCGCCGGCAATCGGCGCCGCGGCGGCTGCGTCCGCCTGCCAGCGAAGATCCGCGATCAGCGGCGCGGGCACGATGCGGACCAGCGTGGCGACGTTCGCGTCCGCCGCCGCCATTGCGGGGTCGATGCGGTTGGCGACCCAGCCGGCAAGCTCGAGGCCGCGCGCGCGGATCGCCTGCACCGACAGCAGCGCGTGATTGAGGCAGCCGAGCCGGACGCCGACCACGAGCAGCGCCGGCAGGCCCAGCCGAGCGGCGATGTCGAGCATGTCGGTGGCGTCCGAGAGCGGCGAAAAGACGCCGCCGGCACCCTCGACGACGACGGCCTGCGCCCGCGCCGCGAGGCGGGCGTAGGCGGCGGCGATGGTCCGCAGCTCGATGACCGTCCCCCGCCTCACGCGCCGCGAGATGCGGCGCGATCGCGGGAACGAGCGCGTACGGGTTGACGTCGGCGACGTCCGCGGCGGCGCCGGCCGCGGCGATGAGCGCCGCGACGTCGCCATGCAGCTGCGCGCCGGGCTCGATTCCCGTCGCCACCGGCTTCATCCCGAGCGCGAGGATGCCGTCGGCGGCGAGCCCGCGCAGCAGCGCCGCCGCCACGCGTGTCTTCCCCACGCCGGTGTCGGTTCCGGTCACGAAGATGCCGCGGGCCATCGCCGGGACGCGCATCGCGGCGCGCTACCCGCGCGGCCGGCGCACGAAGCTGACGATGGGCAGCCCGTCGGCCGTCTGCCGCGGCGGCGCCTTCCAGGCGTGCCCGTAGACCACCTCGAACGTCGCCGGAATCCGGCCGTCGCGGCGCATGGCGTCCAGGCGCGCGAGCATCCCCCGCCAGCGCGCGCGGCCCATCAGCCCGCGCGGACGGCCGCGCGTCGCGTTGGTGGCGCCGATCGCGCGCAGGTCGCGCATCATCGCCTCCGGTTCGGTGTACGTGAGGGTCAGCGTCTCCATGTCCATCACCGGGTCGGCGAAGCCGGCATCGACGAGGAGGTCGCCGAGGTCGTGCATGTCGACGAAGCGGCCCACGTGCGTGTGCCCGTCGGCGCCGGCGAACGCGGCCCGCAGCTCCTTCAGCGTGTCCGGCCCGAAGGTCGTGAACGAGACCAGTCCGCCGACGCGCAGCACGCGCCGGAACTCGGCGAGCGCGCGCGGCAGGTCGTTGACCCATTGCAGCGCGAGGTTGCTCCAGACGAGGTCGAAGGCGCCGGCGGCGAACGGCAGCGCCGCGATGTCGCCGCAGACGCACTCCGGCGGCGATGGCGCCTGCGCGTCGCGCAAGCGTCCGGCGAGGCGGGCGAACAGCGAGCCCCGCTCGCGGCCGCGCTCGCGCGCGACCTCGAGCATCGGCAGCGCGAGGTCGAGCGCCGCGCGGCGCGCCTTCGGGTAGCGCAGCGCGAGTTCCCCCTGCGCCTCGCCGGTGCCGCAGCCGGCATCGAGGATCGCCTCCGGCGCGAGCTTCACCACGCCGAGGCGCTCGGCCATCCGCGCACCCACCTCGCGCTGAAGCACCGCGGCCTCGGCGTACGTGGCGGCGGCGCGCGAAAAGGAACGGCGGACCGCGCGCGGATCGACCGCGCCCGGATCGCCGGCGCCGGCGGGCTCAGCGTTCATCCAGGAATCCGTCGAGCGCGCCGGCGAACGCTGCCGGATGCGACAGGAACGGCACGTGACCGGCCCCTGCGATCGCGACGAAGCGCGCGTCCGGCAGCGCGGCCGCGAGCCACTCGCCGGCCGCGGCGGGAACCAGCGTATCGCGCTCGCCGGCGACGACCAGCGCCGGCTGCGCGATCGCCGGCACTTCGGCGCGCAGGTCGGTCGTGGCGAGGATCGCGAGCGCCGCGGCGAGCGCCGCGGGCGGCGGCTCGCCGTGCGCGAACAGCTCGCGCCGCAGCGTCGCGAGCGTGGCCCTTGCGTCGGCGCTGCCCGCGAGCTGAAGCGACAGGAAGCGCTGCAGCGTCAGGCGGTACGAGACGGCCAGCTCGTCGCCGAAGCGCGCCAGCGTCACCGGGGCCATCGCCCACGGCCAGCCGTCGGCGGCGACGAAGCGCGGCGTCGCGGCGACCAGGACCAGCCGCGCGACGTCGGCGGGCCGCGTGCGCGCCCAGTGCAGCGCCACCGTGCCGCCCAGCGACCAGCCGACGAGCGTCAGCGGCTCGCGGGCATCGACGGCGGCCGCGACCGCCGCCGTCACCGCGTCGAGGGTGCCGGGGGCGACGGCGGCGCTGCGGCCGTGCCCCGGCAGGTCGACCGCGTGCACGCGAAACCGCGCCGCGAGGCGCCCGGGCAGCGGACCCCAGAGGCCCGAGTGCATCGCCCAGCCGTGCAGCAGCACCAGCGGCGGACCGGCGCCGCCGCTGGCGACGTGCAGGGAGGGCGTCATCGCGCCGCAGCCGCGACGGCGGCCGGCGCGAGCTCCGTCAGCGCATCGGCGAACGCGTCGATGTCGGCCTCCGCGTGCGCGGCGGACAGCGCGATGCGCAGCCGCGCCGTCCCCGCGGGCACCGTCGGCGGCCGGATCGCGGGTGCCCAGAATCCGCGCCGCCACAGTTGCGCCGACAGCGCGACGGCGTCCGCATTGGCGCCGACCACCAGCGGCTGGATCGGCGTGGCCGAGGGCAGCAGGTTCCACGGCAGCCGCTGCATCCGCTCGCGGAAGCGGGAGATCAGCGCGGCGAGGCGCGCGTGGCGGGGGCGATCGCCGCGGATGAGGCCGAGGCTCGCGGAGAGCGCGGCGGCGAGCAGCGGCGGGGCGGCCGTCGTGTACACGTACGTCCGCGCGTTCTGGACCAGCGTGGCGATCACCGCCGGATGCGCGGCGACGAACGCGCCCGCCACGCCGGCGGCCTTGCCCAGCGTGCCCATGTAGACGATCCGCTCCGCGGCGAGGCCGAAATGGGCGACGCTCCCGCGTCCGGGGGCGTCGCGCGGACCCAGCACGCCGAAGCCGTGCGCGTCGTCGACGACGAGCCAGGCGTCGAATTCGTCGGCCAGCGCGAGCAGTCCCGGCAGCGGCGCGACGTCGCCGTCCATGCTGAACACGGCGTCGGTGACGATCAGCTTGCGCGGCGCCGGCGACGCGGCCAGCCGCGCGCGCAGGTGGACGAGGTCGCAATGCGGGTAGCGGACGAAGCCGGCGCGCGACAGCAGCGCGCCGTCGTTGAGGCAGGCGTGGTTCAGCCGGTCCGCGAAGATGGCGTCGCCGCGCCCGGCGAGCGTGGTCAGGATCGCGAGATTGGCGAGGTAGCCGCTGCCGAAGGTCAGCGCCTCGGCGCCGGCGCAGGGTCCCGCCCACGCCGCGAGCTCCGTTTCGAGCGCCGCATGCGCCGCCGAGTGGCCGCAGATCAGGTGCGACGCGCCGGCGCCCGCGCCCCAGCGGGCCGCGCCGGCCCGGGCGGCCGCGACGACCTCGGGATGGTTGGCGAGCCCCAGGTAGTCGTTGCCCGCGAAATTGACCAGTCGGCGGCCGTCGACGACGACGCTGGCCCCGGCCGGCGAGTCGACGGTGCGCCGCCGGCGGCGCAACCCCGCCGCGTCGCGGCCGGCGAGGCCGCGCTCGAGATCGGCGATCAGCTTCACTCAGCGCGCACCGCGCCGGCCCGCCGGCACTACGCGCCGGTGCGCAGCCCGAGCCTCGCGAACAGCGCGCGGTCGGCGTCGACGTCCGGATTGCCGGTGGTCAGCAGGTGGTCGCCGTAGAAGACCGAGTTGGCGCCGGCGAGAAAGCACAGCGCCTGCACCGCATCGCCCAGCTCGCGGCGGCCGGCGGACAGGCGCACCATCGCCTTCGGCATCGTGATCCGCGCCACCGCGATCGTGCGCACGAACTCGAGCGGATCGAGTGCACTCTCGCCTTCCAGCCGGCCGTGCAGCGGCGTGCCCTCGACCTGCACCAGGTGATTGATCGGCACCGACTCCGGGTACGGATCCAGGTTCGCGAGCTGGCCGATCAGCCCCGCGCGCTGGCGCCGCGATTCGCCCATGCCGACGATGCCGCCGCAGCAGACGTTGATGCCGGCGCCACGCACCCGCTGCAGCGTGTCGAGCCGGTCCTGGTAGCCGCGGGTGGTGACGATCTCGCCGTAGAACTCGGGCGCGGTGTCGAGGTTGTGGTTGTAGTAGTCGAGGCCGGCCGCCCGGAGACGCTCGGCCTGGCCGTCCTTGAGCATCCCCAGCGTCGCGCAGGTCTCGAGCCCGAGCGCCTTGACCTCGCGCACCATGTCGAGCACCGGGGCGAGGTCGCGCTCCTTCGGCCCGCGCCAGGCCGCGCCCATGCAGAACCGCGTCGCCCCCTGCGCCTTCGCCGCGCGCGCCGCCGCGGTGACCGCGCCGAGGTCGAGCAGCGCCTCGTCGGCCACGCCGGTGTGGTGGCGCTTCGCCTGCGGGCAGTAGCCGCAGTCCTCCGGGCAGCCGCCGGTCTTGATCGACAGCAGCGTGGACAGCTGGACCGCGTCGGGCGCGTGGTGCTCGCGGTGCACCGCCTGCGCCCGATGCAGGAGCGCGGTGAACGGCAGCGCGAACAGCGCCTCGATCGCCGCGACGCTCCAGCGTGCCGTGCCGCCGCGCGCGGCGGTGGCGGCGTCCTCGACGTCGATCATGCTTTCGGCGGATGGCATCGCGAGGACCTCGACGGCAAAATGCAACATGGGGCGCACCGTCGGACGACGGCGCGGACGGCTACAATCGCAGCCGAGTGTCGAGGGAGGTCGGGACCTTGTCAAATTTCGCGGCGCCAGCATTTGACAGCGCCGCGCGCGGCGGCGGCGCGTGGCAAGCGCTCGCCGCCGGCGCGACGCGCCTCGCGCGCAGCGCGCTGCGACAGTCCTGCGCGCTGTGCGCGGCGGACGCCGGCGATGCGCTCGGTGTGCCCGGCCTGCGCCGCCGCGCTGCCGCGGCTTCCGCAGGCCTGCCCGGTCTGCGCCTCGCCCGCCGCCGGGGCGGCGGCCTGCGGCCGCTGCCTGTCGCGCCCCCCGCCGTTCGCGGCGACCGTCGCCGCGTTCGTCTACGCCTTCCCCGTCGATCGCCTGCTGCAGCAGCTGAAATATGGCGGGCGGCTCGCGCACGCCGACTGGGCGGCAGGCGAGCTCGCCGCCGCCGTGGCGGCGGCGCGATCCGCGCACCGCGGCGCGGGCCGGCCCGACTTCGTCGCCGCGATGCCGCTTGCGCCAGCCCGCCAGCGCGCTCGCGGCTTCAACCAGGCGCACGAGATCGCCGTGCGCGCCGCACGCACGCTGGGACTGCCGCTGGTGCCCGCGCTCGCGCGCACGACGCACGGCGCGCCGCAGGCCGCGCTGCGCTGGTCGGAGCGCGCGCGCAACGTCCGCGGCGCGTTTGCGTGCCGCGCCGACGTCGCCGGCGGCGCCGTCGCGGTGGTCGACGACGTGATGACCACCGGCGCCACGCTCGCCGAGGCGGCGGCCACCCTGCGCCGCGCAGGCGCGGCGCGGGTCGAGGCCTGGGTCGTCGCGCGCACGCTGCCGCCGGCGGCGGCCTGATGGGCGAGCGCCCCGGGCCGGACGCGGCCGCGCATCTGGCGGTCGTCCTCGTTCACCCCGAGATCCCGGGCAACACCGGCAACGTCATCCGCCTCGTCGCCAACACGGCGACCGAGCTGCACCTGGTCGAGCCGCTCGGCTTCCGCATGGACGACCGCGACCTCAAGCGCGCGGGACTCGACTACCACGAGTACGCGCCGGTCGCCGTGCACCGCGACTTCGCCGCCTGCCGCGCGGCGCTCGAGCGCGGGGGCCCGCGCCGCTGGTTCGCGCTGACGACCGCCGGCGCGTCGTCGCTCTACGACGCCCGCTTCCTCCGTGGCGACGTGCTGGTGTTCGGCTGCGAGACGGCCGGGCTGCCGGCCGGCGTGCTTGCCGGATTCGGCGCCGGGGCGCAATTGCGCATTCCGATGCGCCCGGGCCAGCGCAGCCTCAACCTGTCGAACGCGGTGGCCGTCGCCGTCTACGAGGCCTGGCGGCAATCCGGGTTCACCGGGGCGCTCTGACGCCTGCCCGGGGCCGGCGGGCGTCAGCGGCTTTCCGCTCGGGGCTCGCGCCGCAGCAGCGCCTCGACCGCATCCTTCGGCTGCAGGTCTTCGTGGAGCACGCGGTGGACGGCGGCGCAGATCGGCATGTCGACGCCGAGATGGCGTGCCAGCCTGTGGAGCGCCGCCGCCGTGCCGACGCCCTCGGCGACGTGACCCAGCTCCGACAGGATCCGGGCAAGCGGCTTGCCCTCGGCGAGCGCCAGGCCCACGCGGCGGTTGCGCGACAGGTCGCCGGTGCAGGTCAGCACCAGGTCGCCCAGACCGGCGAGCCCCATCAGCGTCTCGCGCTCGCCGCCGAGCGCCGCCGACAGGCGCCCGGTCTCGGCGAGCCCGCGCGTGATCAGCGCGGCGCGGGCGTTGTGGCCGAAGCCGAGCCCGTCGCTGGCCCCGGCCGCGATCGCCAGCACGTTCTTGACCGCGCCGCCGACCTCGACGCCGACGATGTCGGCGCACTCGTAGGCGCGCAGCGTGTCGGCGCGCAGCAGCGCCGCCACGCGGGCGGCGAGCGCCGGATCGGTCGCGGCGACGGCGACGGCGGTCGGCAGCCCGCGGGCGACCTCCTCGGCGAAGCTCGGGCCCGAGATCACGCCCACCGGCGCCGGCCAGATCGGCGCCAGAACCTCATGCGCCAGCGCCACGCCGGCGGGGCGCGCGGGCGTGGCGGGCGCCTCGAGCAGCCCTTTGGACAGCCAGACGAGCGGGGCGCGCGCGCCGGCGGCGGCGAGCTCGGCCGCGACGGCGGGCAGTGCGGCCACCGGCGTGCCGACGATCAGCAGTCCGGCGCGGGCCACCGCGGCCAGATCGCCGGTCACCGCGAGGGCGGCGGGCAGCTCGATTCCGGGGAGGTACCTCAGGTTCTCGCGCGCCCGCGCGATGGCGCGTGCCTGCGCCGCGTCGCGGGTCCAGAGCTTCACCGGGAGGTCGCGGCGGGCGAGATGCGCCGCCACGGCAGTGCCCCAGGCGCCGGCGCCCAGCACGGCGATGGATGCGGTCATGCGGGGTGTTGCTAGAGACCGAAGATCTGCGTGATGCGAACGTAGCCGGTCTGGCCGTCGCGGTGCTTCACCTTGACCCACCCCGGGGTGGCCGTCGTCGTCGCGGCGCTGGCGGGCTCCGCGAGCTCGAGCAGCACGCCGCGCTCGGCGCGGAACACCAGCGCGGCGTCGGGCGCCGGTCCCGCGAGCACCTCGGCGACCGGCGCGCGCACCACCACCGATCGCCGGTCGGTCAGCGCGGTGCGCTCGACCCAGCCGATGGTGCCGGCGACGTCGCGCACCTTGACCCAGCCTTCGAGCGGGACGATCACCTCGAGCGGATAATCGGGGCCAAGCACGAACATCGGCTTCGCCTTCGCCGACGGCGCGTCGTAGAGCACCGTCGCCGCGTCGGACGTCGCGCGGAATTCCACTGCGGCGGCCGCACCCCAGGGCGCCGCCGCGAAGGCGAGCGCGGCGATCGCCACGGCGGTGCGCGGCAGCGACGCTTGCGCGCGGTGCGCCATCGGCCCGGGCGTCAGTTCACGGCCGCGGCGGTCTCCGGCGCGGCCTGCGCGAGCTGCTGCTGGTACAGCGCCTCGAAATTGATCGGGGCAAGGTGCACCGGCGGGAATCCCGCGCGCGACACGGCGTCGGCCAGCGTCTCGCGTATGTAAGGGAAGATGACCGTCGGGCAGTGCACGGCGAGCACGAACTGCATCTGCTCGGGCGGAACGCCGCGGATGGTGAAGATTCCCGCCTGCGAGGCCTCGACCAGGAACAGCGTCTTGTCGCCGGTCTTGGCGGTCAGCGTGATGGTCAGCACCGATTCGTAGACGTCCGGCTCGATCTGGTCGCCGCTGGTGCGCAGGCCGACCTCGACCTGCGGCGCCTCCTGCTGCCGGAACGACGACGGCGCGCCCGGGTTTTCGAGCGAGAGATCCTTCAGGTAGATCTTCTCGATCGAGAATCCCGTGGTGCCCTGCGCCGGGGCCCCGGCCTGGTCAGTGTCAGCCATCTTGCGATCCTTGGTAATGGGTAAAGCGGGTCATTTTACTCCACCGGCGCCGGGCCGGCGCCGCGCCGGGGAGGCGGCGTGGTTTGCGCTGTCCCGGGTTTCGCGCGCGCGGAATCGAGCTGCCGCTCGATACCGGGTGGGCGCTCAACCCGGGCTACGCGGTTCCGGCGAGCAGGCCGTCGAGGCGGCCGTTGTGCTCGAGCGCGACCAGGTCGGTGTAGCCGCCGACGTGGGTCTCGCCGATGTAGATCTGCGGCACCGTGCGCCGGCCGGTGCGCTCCATCATCGTGTGCCGCAGCGCAGGGTCGAGATCGACGCGCAGCTTGGCGATGTCGGCCACGCCCTTGGCGCGCAGCAGGCGCTCGGCCTGGACGCAGAACGGGCAGGTCGCGGTCGAGTACATCGTGATCGGCGCCGGCACGTCATTGCTCCACCGGAAGACCCGCGGCCTTCCAGGCGCGGAATCCGCCGGCGAGATTGTAGACGTCGGTGACGCCCTGCTTCGCCAGCGCGGCGCCGACGCCGCGGCTGCGGTTGCCCCGATCGCAATAGACGATCACCGGCCTGCCCGCCAGCTTGGCAAGGTCCTGCGCCTGGCTCGCGAGCTGCGACAGCGGCACGTTGATCGACTTGGGCAGCCGTCCGGCGCCGTATTCGGCGGGCTCGCGGACGTCGAGCAGCACCGCGTTCCGGGTGTTGACGAGCTGCGTGGCCACGAGGTTGCCGACGTCCTTCATCGGCGACAGGCGCCGCTGGACGAGCGGCCAGAGCAGCATCCCTCCCGACAGGACCATGATCAGGATCAGCATCCAGTTGGTCTGAATGAACGAAATCGACATGAGGAAACCGGTGGCGAAAAGGTAAAATGATAGCGCAGTCGGCATTCTGCGCCGGCCCGCGCGCGCTGGGCGCCCGCCCCGCCCGCTTCGCAACCGGTTCCCGATCATGGTCACTGCCCCGCCCGACTCCGCCGATTCCGTCCCGCCCGTGCGCCCGGTCGTGCTGCTGATCCTCGACGGGGTCGGCTGCGGCGAGCCCCGCCCCGACAATGCGATCGCCCGCGCCCGCAAGCCGAACTGGGAGGCGATGGTCGCCTCCTGTCCGAAGACGACGATCGACGCGTCGGAGCTCAAGGTCGGCCTGCCCGAGGGCCAGATGGGGAATTCGGAGGTCGGCCACCTCAACATCGGCGCCGGCCGCGTCGTCTACCAGGACTTCACCCGGATCGACCAGGCCATCGCCACCGGCGAATTCGCCCGCAACCCGGTGCTGGCCGACGCCGTCGCGGCGGCGAAGTCCGGCGGCGGCGCGCTGCACGTGTTCGGCCTCGTCTCGCCGGGCGGCGTGCACAGCCACGAGCGGCAGATCGCGGCGATGGTCGAGCTGGCCGCGGCGGGCGGCGCGCCGCGCGTGCTGGTGCACGCCTTCCTCGACGGCCGGGACACGCCGCCGAGGAGCGCCGCGGCGTCGCTCGCGCTGCATCGACGCCGTGTGCGCCCGCCACCCGGGCGCGCGGATCGCCTCGATCGTCGGCCGCTACTACGCGATGGACCGGGACAAGCGCTGGGACCGCGTGCACGCCGCCTACGACCTCGTCGTCGACGCCCGCGCGCCGTTCGTCGCGGCGAGCGCCGGCGCCGGCCTCGACGCCGCCTACGCCCGCGGCGAGAGCGACGAGTTCGTCCAGGCGACCGTCATCGCCGGCGCGGGCGGCCGGCCGGCGGCGATGGCCGACGGCGACGTCGTCGTGTTCATGAACTTCCGCGCCGACCGCGCCCGCGAGCTCACGCGCGCGCTGACCGATCCGGCGTTCGACGGTTTCGTGCGCGCGCGCGTGCCGCGCCTCGCGCGCTACGTCTGCCTCACGAGCTACGGCGACGAGTTCGCGCGACTGCCGGTCGCGTTCCCGCCGCAGTCGGTGGCCAACGGGTTCGGCGAATGCATCTCCCGGCTGGGCCGCACGCAGCTGCGCATCGCCGAGACCGAGAAGTACGCGCACGTCACCTACTTCTTCAGCGGCGGCGTCGAGACGCCGTACCCGGGCGAGGATCGCATCCTGGTGCCGTCGCCGCGCGTGGCGACCTACGACCTGCAGCCCGAGATGAGCGCCCCCGAGGTCACCGACCGGCTGGTCGCGGCGATCGCGTCCGGGAAGTACGACGCGATCGTGTGCAACTACGCCAACGGCGACATGGTCGGCCACACCGGCAACTTCGACGCCGCGATCACGGCCATCGAGACGCTCGACGCCTGCGTGGGCCGGCGTCGTCGACGCGACCCGCCGCGCCGGCGGCGAGGTGCTGATCACCGCCGACCACGGCAACGCCGAGATGATGTACGACGACGTCACCGGCCAGGCGCACACCGCGCACACGCTCAACCTCGTCCCCTGCGTCTACGTCGGGCGCGAAGCCACGATTGCATCGGGGGGATCGCTGCAGGACATCGCGCCGACGCTGCTGCGGATGATGGGCGTGGCGCAGCCGCCGGAAATGACCGGGCGACCGCTGATCGACTTCGCCTGAAGCGTCGGGCAACTCGGCGCCCGATCGGGCGTCCGAGCATGAGGCAGGCCCCGGAATCGGGGTTATACTTTCAGGTCCTCCAGCCCGGCAGCCCGGGAGCCCTGGAGCAACATGCAAGGGGTGGCGGCGATGACCAACGGCTGGAAGAAGGCGGGACTGATCGGACTGGGCGCCGTCCTGGGCGTCCTGCTCTCGCTCAATTTCTCGGCCGTCGCGCAGCGCGAGGCCCGGGCGCCCATTCCCTACGAGGACCTGCAGCTGCTCTCGGCGGTGTTCGGCCGCATCAAGAGCGACTACGTCGAGCCCGTCTCCGACGACAAGCTGATCAAGGAAGCGATCAACGGGATGGTGCACGGGCTCGACCCGCATTCCGACTTCCTCGACGCCGACGCATTCAAGGAGCTGCAGGTCTCGACGCAGGGCAAGTTCGGCGGGCTCGGCATCGAGGTGGGCATCGAGGAAGGCTTCGTGCGCGTCGTCTCTCCGATCGAGGACACGCCCGCGTTCCGCGCCGGCATCAAGTCCGGCGACCTGATCGTCAAGATCGACGACATCGCGACCCGCGGCATGCCGCTCAGCAAGGCGGTCGAGAAGATGCGCGGCAAGCCCGGCACCGACATCGTGCTCACCGTCGTGCGCAAGGACGACCGACGCACCGCTGGTCTTCAAGCTGACCCGCGAGGAGATCAACGTCAAGAGCGTGCGCGCGAAGATGATCGAGCCGGGCTACGGCTACATCCGCGTGCGCAATTTCCAGGACCGCACCGGCGAGGATCTGGCCAAGGCGCTCAAGGACATGTACCAGAAGGGCGAGCTCAAGGGCCTCGTCCTCGACCTGCGCAGCGATCCCGGCGGCCTGCTGAACCAGGCGGTCGCGGTGTCGGCGGCGTTCCTGCCGAAGGACGCCCTCGTCGTCTACACCGACGGCCGCACCGCCGACGCCAAGATGCGCCTCACCGCCTCGCGCGAGAACTACACGCGCCGCGGCGACGACTACCTCCGGGACCTGCCGCCGGAGGTCAAGAAGGTGCCGATCGCGGTCCTGGTCGACGGCGGCACGGCGTCGGCGTCGGAGATCGTCGCCGGCGCGCTGCAGGACCACAAGCGCGCCACCGTGCTCGGGACGCAGACCTTCGGCAAGGGCTCGGTGCAGACGATACTGCCGCTCGGCAACAACGCCGGCCTCAAGCTCACCACGGCGCGCTACTACACGCCGGCGGGACGCTCGATCCAGGCCAAGGGCATCGAGCCCGACATCTACGTCGACGACGGCCGCGATTCGCCCAACCGCATCCGCGAGGCGAACCTCGAGCACCACCTCGAGACCCCCGGCGCGGGAGGCGACGTCGCGAAGCAGGCCGCCGAGGTGCTCAAGGCCGCCGACAAGGCACGGCCAAGGCCGGCGGCAAGACGACCGACCGGGTCGTCTCGCAGCCGCAGCCGCCGCGCTTCGAATTCGGCACGCCCGAGGACTTCCAGCTGACGCAGGCCATGAACCACCTCAAGGGGCAGCCGGTCATCGCATCGACCAAGGCGCTCTCGGCGCAGGCGAAGCCGCAATAGCGCCGCGCGTCACCTTCCGTTCGCGAACGCCCGGCCCTGCCGGGCGTTTTGCCGTGACGGCGCCGAGGCGCGCGGGGACGTAGCCGGGAAATGTGCCCGGGCTACGGAATTGCGGATCCGCACGCCGATCGATCTTTTGCAGGACCGCCCATGGACGACGCGCAACTGCTCCGCTACAGCCGCCACATCCTGCTCACCGAGCTCGGGATCGACGCGCAGCGCCGATTCGCGGCCGCGCACGCGCTGATCGTCGGCGCGGGCGGGCTCGGCGCGCCGGCGGCGCAGTTCCTGGTCGCCGCCGGGGTCGGGACGCTGACGCTCTGCGACGCCGACACCGTCGACCTCACCAACCTGCAGCGACAGATCCTGTTCGCCACCGCCGACGTCGGCGCGCCGAAGGTTGCAGCGGCCGCCGCGCGCCTCGCGGCGATCAACCCCGAGGTGCGCGTCGAGACCGTCGCGGTGCGGGTCGGCCCGGCGGAGCTCGCGCCACTGGTCGCGGCGGCGGACGTCGTCCTCGACTGCTCCGACAACTTCGCGACCCGGCACGCGATCAACCGCGCGTGCGTCGCCGCGCGCAAGCCGCTCGTGTCCGGTGCCGCGATCCGCTTCGACGGGCAGGTGTCGGTGTTCGACACGCGCGATCCCGCGTGCCCGTGCTACCACTGCCTGTTCGGCGAGGGCGAGGAGCTCGAGGAGACGCGGTGCGCGACGATGGGCGTGTTCGCGCCGCTGGTCGGCATCATCGGCGCCACGCAGGCCGCCGAAGCGCTGAAGCTGATCGCCGGCACCGGGGAGACCCTCGCCGGACGGCTGCTGCTGCTCGACGCGTTCGCGATGCGCTGGCGCGAGGTCGGCATCGGGCGCGATCCGGCGTGCCCGGTCTGCGGAAATTCGGAAATGGGGTCAGGTCCAATTGACGGCTGAACGGGTCCGCCCCCCCCGTTCCGTCAATTGGACCTGACCCCATTTCCGCCATTTCCGCCGATCCGTCCGAACCGGGCAACCACCCGGGTTACGGACGTTCGGGGGACGCGCGCAGGGAGAGATGCGGGGCCGGTGCGCCCGGCGGTTTCACCCGAACAGGAACTTGCGCTGCAGCTCCCAGCCCTCCTGCGGCGCGCGCTTGAAGCCGCTCTTGGCGTAGAGCTGCAGGCGGCCCAGGACGTAGGCGATCAGCACCCCCGCCTCGGCGCCCGGGTCGCCGGGCCAGCTGCCGGCCGCCTGCGCGATCCGCAGCGCCTGCCGCAGCGCCGCCTCGATGCGCTCGTAGAGCTGGTTCATGCGCGCCTGCAGCCGCTCGTCCTCGTTGACCAGCGCGTCGCCGGTCAGCACCCGCGTCATGCCCGGGTTGCGCTCGGCGAAGCCCAGCACCACGGCGACGATCTGCTGCGCCTGTGCCGCGCCGTCCGGCGTCTCGCTGGCGATCCGGTTGATCAGCGTGAACAGCGTCGTCTCGATGAACTCGATGAGGCCCTCGAACATCTGGGCCTTGCTCGCGAAGTGCCGGTAGAGCGCCGCCTCCGACACCTCCAGCCTGGCCGCGAGGGCCGCGGTGGTGACCCGCTCGCCGCGCGGCGCCTCCAGCATCGACGCCAGCGTCTGCAGGATCTGCAGCCGGCGCTCGCCGGGCTTAGTCGCCATGGGCCGGGGCCGGCAGGGTCGGGCCGCGCGCGCGCACGTCGCGCGGATCGTCGACGTCGGAGCGGATCATCGTGCCCACGCCCTCGTTGGTCAGCACTTCCAGCAGCAGCGCGTGCTCGACGCGCCCATCGATGATGTGCGAGCTGCGCACGCCGTTCTTGACCGCGTCGAGCGCGGAGCCGATCTTCGGCAGCATGCCGCCGTGGATCGTGCCGTCGGCGAACAGCGCGTCGATCTGGCTCGCCGACAGACCCGACAGCAGGTTGCCGTCCTTGTCGAGCACGCCCACGGTGTTGGTCATCAGCACCAGCTTCTCGGCCTTCAGCGTCTCGGCGAGCTTGCCCGCGACGAGATCGGCGTTGATGTTGTACGCCTCGCCCGCTCCGCCGACGCCGATCGGGGCGATCACGGGAATGAAGTCGCGCGAGTCGAGCAGGTTGATGAGCTCGGGGTCGATCCGCTCGATCTCGCCGACGAGGCCGATGTCGACGAACTCGTCGTGATTGGTCTCGCTCTTGAGCAGCATCTTGCGCGCGTGGATGAACGCCCCGTCCTGACCGGTCAGGCCCACCGCCTTGCCGCCATGCTGGTTGATGAGGCCGACGATCTCCTGGTTGAGCTCGCCCAGCACCATCTCGACGACGTTCATCACCCGGTCGTCGGTGACGCGCATGCCCTGGCGGAATTCGCTCTGGATGCCCATCTTCTTCAGCAGGTCGCCGATCTGCGGTCCGCCGCCGTGGACGATCACCGGGTTCATCCCGACCAGCTTCAGCATCACCACGTCGCGCGCGAAGCCGGCCTTGAGCGCGGGCTCGGTCATCGCGTTGCCGCCGTACTTGACGATGATGGTCCGGTCGTGAAAGCGCTGGATGTAGGGCAGCGCCTCGGCGAGGATGTGCGCCTTTACGGCGGCGGTGACGGCGTCGATCGGCATGGCGGGCGGCGGAAGCCTGGGGGTCGCCGACGATTGTACCGGAACCGGGGCGCGGCCCGGTTCCCGGCCCGGCCCGGCGCGCGCCGCGCGGCTGCCGCTGCAAGTGAGCCCTGACTGGCGCCGTGCTGCTCGAAGCGACGGCGGCGGCGGGCGGCGTACAATCCGGCGTCGGGCACGTCCGCATCATGATCGCCTCCGCCTACCGCCTTCTGCTCGTCTGCTGCGCCGCGTACCTCGCGCTCCAACCCACCAACGTCGCCACCTACGGCCGCTCGCTGACGTTCGGCCTGGCCGCGCTGATCGGCGGCCTCGTCGGCCTGGCGTCACTCGCCGGCCGCGGCGAGCGCATACCGTTTCCCGGGTGGACGTTGTTCGCTCCACTGCTCGCCTGGTGCGCGTGGGATGCGGCGTCGTACCTGTGGTCGGTGAACCCCGCGTACACCGCCGGCGAGCTGCGGCGCGAGATCGCCTTCGGCCTGCTGATGATGGCGGCGTTCTACACCGTGGCGCACGACGCGATCGCCTGGCGCACGCTGGTCGGCACCGCGCTGGTGAGCTTCGCCACGCTCACCGCGCTGGCGGTCGGCTTCGCCGCGTCGTACGGGGGCTGGGACGCCGGACGCTGGCACGTCGGCGTCGGCGCGTTCTCGACCTACGTGGTGCTGGTCGCCCCGCTGCTGCTGACGCTGCTGGCGCCGGCGCCCACCGGCTTCGGCGGCGGCCGCAGCGCGCTGGCGCTGGCGGTCGGACTGCTGGCGCTGGTGCTCGTCGCCGCGCGGATGGCGGACAACCGGATGGTCTGGATCGCCCTGGCGGTGGTGTTCGCGACGGCGTCCGCACTCGCCGCGCTGCGCTGGCACGTCGCCCTGCGCCGCGCCCCGCTGCGCTGGTTCGCCCCGCTGCTGGCGCTGCTGCTGGTCCTCGGACTGCTGTTCGCGCAGACCGCGCGCGACAAGGCCCGGGAGCATTTCCCGCCGCACACCAGCGTGGCCGAGACCTTTGCCCAGGATCCCCGGCTGCAGCTGTGGGACCGCACGCTGGCGCTGATCGCCGAGCGGCCGTGGGTGGGCTACGGCTTCGGCAAGTCGATCCTCGCCGACGAGCTGCGCCACGACCTGCAGCTGCCCGAGCTCTCGCACGCGCACAACGTGTTCATGAGCCAGTGGCTGCAGACCGGCGCGATCGGGCTGGCGGCGTTCCTCGCCCTGATCGCCGCGCTCGTCGCACGCTACCTGCGCTTCCTGCGCTCGGCCGACGACGCGCTCGCCTTCCTCGGCGTGATCGGCATTGCGCTCGTCGCCGGGTTCCTGTTCAAGAACCTGACCGACGACTTCCTGATCCGGTCCAACGGCAAGGAATTCTGGGTGCTCAATGCCGCGCTGCTGGGCTTCGGGATGCGCCGCCGGAATGCCGTGGCGGCGGCATCCGGCTGACAGCGCCGGCGCGCAGCCGGCAGGGCGGGATCATGGCGAGCGGAACGCCGAAGCGGTCATCATCAACTGCAGCACCCGGGAGCTGACGGCGCTCGCGCTGGTGAGCGCGCTCCGGCACGCGGGCCTCCCCGTCGCCGTCATCGACTGCGAATCGACCGACGGCAGCCTCGCGTTCTTCCGTCGGCTCCGCGAGCGGCTGCCGTTCCGGCTGGCCGAGATGCCGCTGCGCCGCCACGGCGAAACGCTCGACCGCCTGTTTCGCGAGACGGACCGCGACGCGCTGCTGCTCGTCGATTCGGACGCCGAGATCCTGCGCGCGGACGTCGTGCCCGCCATGGGCGAGGGGCTCGACCGTGGCGCCTACGGCAGCGGGTTCCTGCACCGGGGCGAGTGGCTGGGCGCGAGCCATGGCGTCGCGCCCGGGGTCGGCTACTACGCGCCGAGAATGTGGATTCCGTGCGTGCTGCTGGCGGTGGCACCGGTGCGTGCGGCGCTCGCGGCGGGCCGGAGCTTTCGCGCCCGCTACGCCGGCAACGAGATCCCGCAGCTGCCCCGCCTCGCGCAGCTGCTCGCGCTGCGCTTCCGCGTGCCGGGACTGCGGCGGCTGACGCTGTCCGGGCCTGTCGGGGCTGCGCCGGGACCATTTCGGCGTCCGGCCGCACTACGTCTACTACGACACCGGCGCTGGGCTGCACGATTTCCTGACGCGGCAGGCGGGGCTGCCGTTCGCCGACCTGGGCGAGCCGCTGTGGCCGCTGGCGGTCCGCCATCGGCACGGCGTCACGCGGCGGCGGCTCTCCCGCCGCATGCGCAACGCCGCCGATCCCGAACGGGCCCGCCGGGAGGCGGTGGAACGCATCGAATCCTGCTACGGGGTCGCGGTTCCCGAGCTGCGCGGGTGACGGCGGCGGCGCTCCGCCGCGACTTCGCGCCCGGTCAGCGCTTGCGCGGCGCGCGCAACGGCAGCGGCGCGTTCGCCTCCTCGCCGGCGCGGGCCTCGGCGGGGATCGGCTTCACCGGCGCGCCCGCCGGCGGCACGTATTCGGGGATCCACGCCTTCAGCCGGGCGCGGACCTCGGCGTCGTCGGCGACGCGGTCACGCTCGCACCACGCGATCATCTGGCCGACCGCATCGAGGTTGGCGTCGCGCGCCCGCGCGATGCGCAGCTTCGGGTGCGGCGTGGGCAGCGTCGCCTCCTCCGAGGCGAGCAGCTCCTCGAACAGCTTCTCGCCGGGACGCAGGCCCGTGAACACGACGACGATCCGGTCCGGGTCGGCGCCCGAGAGCCGGATCATGTCGCGCGCAAGGTCGACGATGCGCACCGGCTCGCCCATCTCGAGGACGAGGATCTCGCCGCCGCGGCCCTGCAGGCCGGCCTGCAGCAGCAGCTGCGTCGCCTCGAGCAGCGACATGAAATAGCGGGTGATCTCCGGGTGCGTGACGGTGATCGGTCCGCCGCGCGCGATCTGCTCCTGGAAACGCGGAATGACGCTGCCGGCGCTGCCGAACACGTTGCCGAAGCGAACCACCACGAACTGCGTGGCGCCTCCCTGCAGGCTCTCGCAGGCGATCTCGGCGAGCCGCTTGGACGCTCCCATCACGCTCGACGGGTTGACCGCCTTGTCGGTCGAGACCAGCACGAACTTCTCGACCTTGGCCGCGACCGCGGCGCGCGCCAGCAGCCAGGTGCCGTAGGCGTTGTTGCGCACGGCCTGCCAGGCGTTGGTGTCCTCCATCATCGGGACGTGCTTGTACGCCGCGGCGTGGAAGATGACGCTGGGATGCTCGCGGGCGAGGACGTCCTCGACCAGCGCGGCGTGCTTGACGTCGCCGACCACCGGCGACAGCGGCAGTTGCGGGAACTGGTCCGCGAGCGACATCTGGATGTCGTAGAGCGCCGCCTCGGAGACGTCGAACAGCACCAGCCGCGCGGGACGGAAGCGCGCGATCTGCCGGCACAGCTCGGCGCCGATCGAGCCGCCGGCGCCGGTGATCATCACCACGCGGTTTCCGAGCCACTCGGCAAGGCCGGTCGTGTCGAGGACGACCGGGTCGCGGCCGAGCAGGTCGTCGAGCTCGACGTTGCGGATCGTCGTCAGCGCGAGGCGGCCGCTGATCAGGTCCTCGTAGGACGGGACCGTCAGCGCTTCGAGGTGGTTCGCCGCGCAGATCTCGGCGGCCCGGCGGCGCACGCCGTGGTCCGCCGACGGCAGCGCGATGATCACCTTGCGCACGCCGAACGCGGGCCGCCCAGCGCGGCAGGTCGGCGATCGGCCCCAGCACGTCGACGTTGCGCAGCAGCCGCCCGTGCTTGCGCATGTCGTCGTCGAGCAGGCCGACCACGCGCCATTGCCGGCTGCGCGCGAACTCCCTCGACAGCCGCGCGCCGGCCTCGCCCGCGCCGACGATCAGCACCGGCTCGCCCAGTGCCGCGAACGGGCTGTAGAGCCGGTGCTCCTTCCAGATGCGGTAGGCGAAGCGGCTTCCCGCCATCAGGAAGATCAGCACGAGCGGATAGAACAGGAGCACGCTGCGCGGCACCACGGTCTGCAGCTGCAGCATGACCAGGACCACCGGGACCAGCAGCGCGCCGAGCCCCGCCGCGATGACGATCCGCTGCAGGTCGACGGTGCTCGCGAAGCGCCACAATCCCCGGTAGAGGCCCAGCGCGACGAAGATGCCGGCCTGCAGCGGCACCACCCAGGCCAGCGTCAGCGCCATGTCCGCGATGAACGGCTCGGGTACGTCGAGGTTGAAGCGCAGCCAGAACATCGCCATCCACGCCAGGGCGGCCGCGGTGACGTCGTGCGCGAAGGCGAGCCAGGCGCGCCAGTTCGAGGGTCGGGTCATGGGAAATTGAGTCTGTGGCGCCGCCATTGATATTCTATTCCGCAGAAGAGTGCCGCGAGCGCGCTGCTCCAGACGGCGGTCACCGTCCATCCGGCGCCGGGGTCGAGCGCAAGGGCGACCAGCGCCGAGGTGGCCGTTCCGGCAATCAGAACGCCAAAAACGAGCAACGTTCCCCGGTGGCCCGCGCCGAGCCGGTGCAAACGCTGATAATAGTGCATCCGGTGCGCCTCCCACACCCGCTCGCGCAGCCAGATCCGCCGCGCCAGCGTCACCGTGGCGTCGGCGATGAAGGGAAGGAACACGAGCACGGGAAACCAGCCCGGCCAGGTCCCCGCACGCCAGCCGCCGAGGCCGAAGGCTGCCGCCAGGAAGCCGAGCGGGACGGCGCCGACGTCCCCCATGAACATCCGCGCCGGCGGGGCATTCACCGCGAGGAACGGCAGCGTCGCCGCGGCGAGCGCGAAGTACGCGGTGGGCGGTGCGCCCGCCTGCCACGCGGCGACGCCGTAGGCCCCGAAGCCGCAGACGCCCATCGCGGCGGCGAGGCCGTCGCTGCCGTCCATGAAGTTGTAGAGGTTGGCCGCCCACACCAGGGCCAGCGCCGCGGAGGCGACGCTCAGGTAGGCCAGCAGGCCCGGGCGAGGCGTCGCCGCCCCGCATGATCGCGACGGCGAGCGGCGACCGCGGCCGCAAGATGGCCCGCCAGCCGGTACACCGGGGGCACGCCGCGGAAGTCGTCAGCCAGCGAAACCGCGGCGACCCCCGCCCATGCGAACAGCCACACGGCCGGGGTTCCCGGCAACGCTGGCGGCGCCGCCAGCGCGATCGGGAGAAAGCCCGCCCAGATGGCGAGGCCGCCGACCCGGGACACCGGACGGGCATGCAACGACCGTGGCCCCGGACGATCGAAGGGCAGTCGCGGCGCGGCGCGGGCAAGCACCAGCAGCGCAATGCCCGAGCCGGCAGCAGCCATCAGCGCCATGAGCCACGGGGGGCCGGCGATCAGCGCCAACGCCGGTCCGCGAACGCACCGGGCGGTGGCGCCCGGGCCGGGGCAACGCGCTGCGCCGCGGTGCCCGGCGGCGCAAACCGGCCGAAATCCGGTGGCGTGGGGGTCACCGCGCGGCAACGGTGCCGTTTCGCCAATTTGTCCATTTCGATCATCACGTTGAAAGCTGCGCTCCGGGCCTCGCCGCGGCCCCCCGAGGCGCGGGGCGCGCGCGTTTTGTCGCGTTTTAGCAACACGGGAAAGCCGCCCCCGGCCGCATTCGGACTTTACCTTGCCTCGCGCTCGCCGAGTTTGGCACAATGGCCTCAACTTCTCGACATCCGTGAGAAGGTGTTCCGACGGCAAGCGCTAAAGCCACAGCCTGTTTCCTTGCCAATTTTATCCGTTAGAGGAGAGTTTTCATGAACAAAAAGCTTCTCGCTGTCGCCGTCGCGGGCGTGCTTGCCGCCCCGCTGGCGCAAGCGCAAACCGCCAACGTGACCCTGTACGGCCGCCTGAACCTGGACGCGGAAGTCATCATCAACGCCAAGCAGGACAACACTTCGGGCATCCCCGGGACCGGCACGCCGGCGGCCGGCACCAAGCAGAACATCTATCGCGTCAGCTCGAACTCGTCGCGCCTCGGCGTGAAGGGCACCGAGTCGCTGGGCGGCGGTCTCAACGCGATCTTCCAGATCGAATCGTCGATCAACGGCGACGCGAGCGGCGGCACGCTGGCCGGCCGCGAAACCTTCGTCGGCCTGCAGGGCGGCTGGGGTACGATGAAGCTGGGCTACTTCCTTGCGCCCTACGACGACATTCACGCGATCTTCGGTAACGTCCCGACCCTGCTGACGAGCATCCTGGCCACGTCCGGCCTGTGGTCGAACGCGGGCGACTTCGACTCGCGCGTCGGCAACTCGGTGCGCTACGACTCGCCGAACATCGGCGGCTTCACCGGCGGCATCCAGATCGGTGACCGGGACGTCGGCAACAGCGGCACGCTCGACCAGCAACGTCGCCACGCATATATCCTGTCGACGGGCGGCCAGTACAACAACGGCCCGATCAAGGCCGGCTTCTACTACGAAGTTCACAACAACCTGCGCGACGGCTCGGTCGCCGAACCCGAAGCTGCAGGACCAGGCGATGACCGCGGCCGGCTCGTACAACTTCGGCGTGATCCGGGTTGGCGCGATGTGGGAGCGTGTGCAGTACGACATGGCCAGCGGCGGCGACATGAAGCGCGACATGTGGGGCATCAGCGGCACCGGCAACCTCGGGCCTGGCCAGTACTACATCGGCTACTTCAATGCCGGCGACGGCAAGGGTTCCGCTGCGAACGGCTCGCGCTACAAGTCGGTTACGCTGGGCAACGACACCGGCGCGCAGATGTGGGAAGTTTCCTACACCTACCCGCTGTCGAAGCGCACGCTGCTCTACACCGGCTACATCATGGTCGACAACGACAAGAACGGCGCCTACAACTTCGGCGTCAATTCGATCAGCGGCGTCTGCACCGGCAACGGCTCGTCGTGCGGCGATGCCGCGAAGCCGCAGGGCTTCACCGCGGGCATGGTCCACTTCTTCTAAGAGACCTGCTCCGGCGGCCCGGCTCGCCGGGCTCCAAGTCGAAACGGGCGCCTTCGGGCGCCCGTTTTTTTCCTGCGGGCCGATGAACGGCGCGCGTGGCATCGACCCGCCCGGCGGCACCTGAAGCCCACGCCCGCAATGCTGGTAGGATGACGCCATGCAGGACGATCTGGTCATCAGCTTCGACCGCGCGCTGCGCACGCTCACGGGCTTGGCCACGACCCTGCGCCCGGTGCCGGGCGCAGGCGTCCCCGAAGCCGACCTGACGCCGGAGGAGCGCCGCAGCGCCGCCGGGATGATGCGCGTCAATCACACCGGCGAGGTCTGCGCGCAGGCGCTCTACGCGGCGCAGGCGCTGGTCGCACGCGACCCGGAGACTAGGCGCAGCTTCGCCCGCGCCGCGCGCGAGGAGGAGGAACACCTCGCGTGGACGCAGGCGCGCCTGACCGAGCTCGACGACCGCGTCTCGCGGCTCAACCCGCTGTGGTACGCGGGCTCCTTCGCCATCGGCATCGCCGCCGGCATGGCCGGCGACCGCGTCAATCTCGGCTTCGTCGTCGAGACGGAGCGCCAGGTCGAGGAGCACCTCACCGGCCACATCGAGTCGCTGCCCCCGGCCGACGCGAGAAGCCGGGCCATCGTCGAGCAGATGCGCGACGACGAGGCGAGGCACGGCGCGATGGCGCAGGCGGCCGGCGCGACCGACCTGCCATTGCCGGTCAAGGGACTGATGAGGCTCGCCGCCGGAGTGATGAAGGCGGTCGCCTACCGCGTCTAGCGCACCGGACTGCCGCTGCGGCGGCCGGCGGCGCGGGCGCGGATCAGCCCGCGCGCGGCCCCTTCCGCCGCCATTCGCGCAGCGCCGACAGCCGTGCCGCGCGCGTCGCCGCCGCGATCGCGTCGCCGCCGCCCTGCCGGCGCTGCACCTCCTGCGCGATCGCCGCGACGCGCACCGCGCGCACGACCTCCAACGCGCCACGAACGACGGCTGCCGGGGCATAGCCGGTCTCCGGCGCGCCCGGGCGCGACATGGCGTCGGCCGCGCACGCGGCGAGCAGCGTGTCGAGCCGATCGGGGCGCCGCAGCGCGTCGACGGCGTTGAGCAGGTCGAGCAGCGTGGCCGGCCGCAGCTCCGCGGCGCGATGGACGACGCCGTGCCAGCGGGCCGCGAGCCGCGCGGCGTCGCGGCAATCCACCGGCACCTTCAACCGCGCGGAAAGCCGGTCCGCAATCCGGACGCTGCGCGCTTCGTGACCGTGATGCGCGGGCCAGAGCGCGGGTGACGTCTCGGCCTTGCCGAGATCGTGCGCGAGCACCGCGTAGCGCGCCGGCAGCGTGAAGCCCCGCGCCGCCGCATAGTCCAGCGCCAGCGCGACATGGACGCCGGCATCGATTTCGGGATGATGCGCCGCCGGCTGCGGCACGCCGTAGAGCGCATCGGCTTCCGGCAGCACCTGCGCGAGCGCGCCGCAGTCGCGCAGCACCGAGAGCATCCGCGACGGATGCGACTCCATCAGTCCGCGCGCGAGTTCCTGCCAGACGCGCTCCGGCGAGAGCAGCGCCAGCTCGCCGCCCGCCGCCAGCGAGCGCATCATGGCCTCGGTCTCGGGCGCGACGACGAAGCCGAAGCGCGCGGCGAAACGCGCGACGCGCAGCACGCGCAGCGGATCCTCGGCAAATGCCGGCGAGACATGGCGCAGCACGCCGGCGGCGAGGTCGGCGGCGCCGCCGAACGGATCGATCAGCGCCCCGTCCTCGCCGCGTGCCATCGCGTTGATGGTGAGGTCGCGGCGCCGGAGGTCCTCCTCCAGCGTCACCTCGGGCGAGGCGCGGAACACGAAGCCGCGATAGCCGCGGCCCGCCTTGCGCTCGGTACGCGCCAGCGCGTATTCCTCGTGCGTCGCCGGATGCAGGAACACCGGGAAATCGCGCCCGACCGGCCGGTAGCCCAGCGCCAGCAGCGCCTCCGGGGTCGAGCCGACGACGACCCAGTCGCGATCGGTGACCGTGCGCCCCTGCATCTCGTCGCGCACCGATCCGCCCACGCGATAGACCTTCACGGCGGCAGGCGGCAGCGGCGCGGCACCGGGACGTCCGGGCGCAGGCTACGCGCGGCGCGCGGTCCGCGCCGGGGCGCCGGGTCCATGACCGGGACCGCGCGCCGGAGGCCGGCGCCGGTCAACGTCCGCTGCCGGCGCGGTATTCATCGTAGTGGCTCCTGGCCGCGTCGGGGGCGAGATAGGAAGGCGCGATGGCCTCGAGCGCCGTGGGCGCGATGCCGAAGACCGGCGGAAAATTGCAGTTGCAGACGCTGTCCAGCGTCATCGACGCGAGGTTGTCGCGGCTCATCAGCCTCCCCGGCAGGTGCTCGAGCGCGAACGCCTGCAGCTTCGACAGCGCCGGCCCCAGCGTCAGCACCGGCCGCCGTGCCTCGGCGATCTCGCCGACGTAGCGCACGAGCTCGCCAAGCGTGTAGATCGTCGGCCCGCAGAGGCGATAGCGCTGCCCGATCGTCGCGCCGTCGCCGATGGCGTGGACGAAGCAGTGCGCGACGTCGCCGACGTAGACGGGCTGGAAGCGCGCGTCCGGCGACCCCAGCGCCAGCAGTGGCAGACTGCGCGCGAGCTTGGCGAACATGTTGAGGAACGAGTCCTCGGGTCCGAAGATCACCGACGGCTGGAAGATGGTCCAGGCCAGGCCCGACGCCGCGACGCGCGCTTCCGCTTCGCCCTTGCTGCGCAGATACAGGCTCGGGCCGGCCGTATCCGCGTTGAGTCCGCTCATCTGCAGCAGCCGCGGCACGGCGGCCTCCCGGCAGGCGGCGATCGCGCTGCTCGTCACCTCGACGTGCGCGCGCGCAAACGACTCGCCACCGGTCTCGTTGATGATCCCGGCCAGGTTCACCAGCGCGGCGGCGCCGGTCGCGATCCGCGCGAGCGCCGCCGGGTCGGCGGCATCGGCCTCGACGACGTCGACGGTGGGCAGCAGGAACAGGTGCCGCGCGCGTGCGCGCCGGCGCGTCGCGACGACCACGCGGTAACCGGCGGTCACCAGCCGCGGGATGAGATGCCGGCCGACGAAGCCGGAGCCGCCGACGACAACGACCGTCCTGCCGTCGTCCGTCATCGCTGGTTTCCCGCGGCGGCGACGGGGCCGCTGCCTTCGTCCGACCCGACGGTGCCCAGTCGCCTGGACAGCGCGACGTAGGGCTGTCCGAGCGCGCGCGCGTAGTACATCGTGTTGGCGAGGACCTTCTTCACGTAGTCGCGCGTCTCGTTGAACGGGATCGTCTCCACCCAGATCGCGCCCTCCAGCGACACGCCGCGGCTCCAGGCCCGGGCCCGTCCGGGACCGGCATTGTAGGCGGCGGCGGCCAGCGCGGGCAGGCCGTCCAGCCGGTCGAGCCAGTACTGGTAGTAGAAGGCGCCGAACCGGGTGTTGGTCACGACGTCTCCGACCTGCGAGGGCCGGTAGTCGTCGCTCCCGAGCTTGCGCGCGACCCAGCGCGCGGTCGGCGGCATCAGCTGCATCAGGCCGACTGCTCCGGCCGAGGACACGACGTCGGCGGAGAACCGCGACTCCTGCCGGGCGATGCCGAGCAGCACCGCCTCGTCGGCGGCGTGCTCGCGCGCCGCGGCGGTGAATTGCTCGCGATAGGGCATCAGGTAGCGCAGGCCGAAATCGTGCCGCGCGGTCGTGCGCTCGGCGGTGTTGATGGCGCGGTCGTAGAGGTGCTGGCGCCGCGCGTACTCGGCGGCGACGAGAAGGCCCTGGTCGTCGAGCCCCCGGACGACGTAGGTCCATTCGCGCAGCGACTCCAGCCGCATGCCGAGGCCGGCGAGCTTCACCGTCCGCTTCGCGCCCGCCTTCGCGCCGACGGCAGCGAGCGCACTCGCCGACGGCGCCGGCGCCGCCGTCGGGGGCATCGGCAACGTCACCCGGCAACTCCAGCCGCCCGATGGCTTCCGCCGCGAGCATGCCGTAGAAATGCGTTTCCTGCGCCAGCGCACGGTAGATCGGTTCGGCCTCCTTGCCGCGCCGGGCCGCCGTCAGCGCGCGCGCGCGCCAGTACCGCCACGCCGGGTCCTGCGCCAGCGTCGCCGGCATGGCGTCGATCGCGGCGAGCACGTCGTCCCAGGCCCCGGCGCGCAGCGCCGCGCGCACGCGCCATTCGTGCTGGACGTCGTTCAGCGGCGCGCCCGCGGCCTCGCCGAACCAGTCGTTCGCCTCCGGCTCGAGCTGCCGTGCGGCGTGATAGGCCAGCCGGGCGTTGCCGTACTGCCGGTCGGCCTCGGGGAGACGGTCACGCTGCCGCACCCAGGCGGCGCGTACGGCGCCTGCGTCCGACCGCGCGGCGCGCTCGAGGGCGTAGAGGGCGAGGTCCCGTCCTCCCGTCCGGTTCCACGCAAAGTCGCCGTTCGCGAGCGCGCGCGCCGGGTTGCGCTCGACCTTGGCGAACTCGCGCGCGGTGATGCGGTCCGGGCGCGGGAGCGCCTCGGCGATCGCCTGCGCCAGGCGGACGTTTCCCGCTTCCACGGCCAGGCGATAGCGCGCGCGGCGATCGGACGGCGTGAGCTCGCCGCGGTCGATCAATGCCGTGAACAGCGTGTCGCAGGCATCCGGCGTCGACCGGCCGGTGAACCAGAGGGGCTTCGCCTCGGCCAGCGCGGCGTCGCCGTCGCGCTGGCGGTGATACTGGATGCCGTAGCACTGGAGCTCGACGTCCTCGTTCGACGGCGGGGGATAGTCGAGCGCGAACGTCGACCAGTCGCCGCGCTTCCCCAGCCGCCTTCAGCCAGTCGACGCGCAGGCGGTCGGCGAGCGGCGTGTCGGGCCAGCGCTCCCAGAAGGCGCGGACATCGTCGCGCGTCGCGTCGTCGAGCGCGAGCTCGAGCTGCCAATAGGCGACGTAGGGCTCCAGGAGCGCTCCGGCAAACGGCTTCGCCAGCGCGGCAAGGCGGGCGCGATCGCCCCGCTCGAAGGCCTTGCGCGCGGCGAGGAAGTCGGCGTCGGAAGGCTCGGCCTGCGCCCGGGCGGCGAAGGCGAGGACCAGGAGGCAGACGGCCGCGACGGCGCGAACGCGCCGGTCCCGCGGTGCTGGCGCGACGAAAGTGACGGGTCATGGGCCTCATTGTCATCGACGGCGGCAGTCGACCGCAAGCGCTCGCCGCACGTCATGGGCAACGGTGCTGCGACCGCGACCGATCGCCCCCGGTTCAACGCGGCGCCGACGCCGGGGAGTGCTAGAATTTCACGGTTGCCCGGCGCCACGAGTTTCCCGCTGTCCAGGGGACGCCGCGCTGCGGCAGCCCACGATCGACTTGCGTTCCCGGGAGGAGCGATGGCACAACGCAGGCAGGCGCCGCTGGTCGGTGTCGTGATGGGGAGCGAGAGCGACTGGGACACCATGCGTCACGCCGCGGCGCAGCTCGACGCGTTCGGCGTCGCCTACGAGCCCCGGGTCGTTTCCGCCCACCGGATGCCCGACGACATGTTCGAGTACGCCGAGGACGCGGGGCCGCGCGGATTGCGCTGCATCATCGCCGGCGCCGGCGGCGCCGCCCACCTTCCGGGGATGCTCGCGGCGAAGACGACGGTCCCCGTGCTCGGCGTGCCCGTTCCCACCAAGTACCTGCGCGGCGAGGATTCGCTGTATTCGATCGTGCAGATGCCCAAGGGCATTCCGGTCGCGACGTTCGCGATCGGCGAGGCGGGTGCCGCCAATGCCGGGCTGTTCGCGGTGGCGATGATCGCCGCCACCGATCCCGCGGTCGCCAAGCGGCTGGCCGCGTTCCGCCTGCGACAGACCAACGGCGCGCGCGCGATGCGCGTTCCGCCCGACGGCGCCAAGCCGGCGGCATAGGCTCCGGTTCGCGCCGCGGTGACCGTCCCGATCGCCCCGGGCGCCTGGCTGGGGCTGCTCGGCGGGGGGCAGCTCGGCCGGATGTTCTGCATGGCCGCCCAGAGCCTCGGCTACCGGGTCGCGGTGCTGGACCCGGGCGATCACAGCCCGGCGGGCAGCGTCGCCGACCGGCACATCCGCGCCGACTACCTCGACCCGGACGGCCTCGCGCAGCTGGCGGCGCTCGTGGCCGCAGCGACGACCGAGTTCGAGAACGTTCCGGCCGCCGCGCCTCGAATTCCTCGCCCGGACCGCGCGCGTCGCGCCGGCCGCCGCGAGCGTTGCGGTCGCGCAGGACCGGATCCGCGAAAAGGCGTTCCTGGCCGACGGCGGTCTCGCCGTCGCGCCGTTCGCCGTGCTGCACGCCGACGCCGACGCCCTCGCCGCGGACGCGCGGCTGCTGCCCGGCATCGTCAAGAGCGCGCGGCTGGGCTACGACGGCAAGGGCCAGATCGGCGTCGCGACGCCGGCCGACGCCGCGGCGGCCTTCCGCGCGATGGGCGGGGCCGCCTGCGTGCTCGAGCGGCGGCTGGCGCTGGCGCGCGAGGTCTCGGTGGTGGTCGCCCGCAACGAGCGCGGCGAGACGTCCGCCTGGCCCGTCGCCGAGAACCGTCCACCGCGGACGGCATCCTCGACGTTTCGATCGTCCCGGCACGGGTGAGCGCCGGGCTGACGACGGCGGCGCTCGCGACGGCGACCGCGGTGGCCGACGCGACTCGACTATCGCGGCGTGCTGTGCGTCGAGATGTTCGTCACCACCGACGGGCAGCTCCTGGTCAACGAGATCGCGCCGCGTCCGCACAACAGCGGCCACTACACGATCGACGCCTGCGTCACCTCGCAGTTCGAGCAGCAGGCGCGGGTGCTCGCGGGATTGCCCCTGGGCGCCACCCGGCAGCACGAGCCGGCGGTGATGGTCAACCTGCTCGGCGACATCTGGTTCCCGTCCGCCGCGGCCGGCGCGCCGCGCGAGCCCGACTGGACGCAGGTGCTGCGCCATCCGCAGGCGAAGCTGCACCTGTACGGCAAGACCGAGCCGCGGCGCGGGCGCAAGATGGGCCACGTGACCTGCCTCGCGCCGACGCTGGACGAGGCGCTCGCCGCCGCGCGTGCGATCAAGCGCGACCTCGGCATCGCCGGCGCGGACGAGCTCTGACGCCGCGTCACGCGTTGCCGGATCCGCGGTTGCGGACCTCGCGGCTTGGAATCTCGCGGCTGGCGAATCTCGCGGCTGACGAATGTCGCGTAGCCCGGCGTTGAGCGCAGCGAAACCCGGGGCAACGGTGGCCATGGCACGCCCACCCGGGTTTCGCTGCGCTCAACGCCGGGCTACCGCCGGGCTACGAGCTGTTGCGACGCGCGGGCTTCGCGCGGCGCGCGGCGCCGACCGGAAGCTTCGCCACCCGCGCGTACTCGGGATCGTCGAAACGGCAGCCGGCGGCAACGTAGTCCGCCGCCATCGCGGTCGCATCGGCGCCCCAGAACAGCTCGCCGCCGATGGCGAGCGTCGGCACGCCGAACACGCCACGCTCGACGGCTTCTTCGGTATTGCGCCGCAGTGCGTCCTTGACGTCGGCCGCGGCGATGCGCGCCGCGCCGTCGCTGACGCCGAGGTCGTGCGTCAGGTCCGCCCACTCGATCGGAAGGTCGGGCAGGCGCCCGTCGCGCCAGACGAAGCGGAAGATGCGGGTCACCGCCTGCGCATCGCAATCGCAGGCCAGCGCGAGGCGCAGCAATGGCAGCGGATTGAACGGGTGCTCCGGCGGGAACTTCAGCGGCACGCCCAGCCGCTTCGCCTGCCAGACGACGAAGCGGTACGTGAACGTGCGCTTGGCGGCGATCTCGGCCGGTCCCTTCTGGCCGCTGGCGTCCAGCAGTCCCGCGAACAGCACCGGCCGGTAGCGCACCGACAGCCGCGGCGCCAGCGTCGCCAGCTGCTCGGACTGCAGGTACGCGAACGGCGAGACGAAGTCGAAATACCAGTCAGCGCTCGGCATCGGCATCCTTGCCCTCGCGCGCAAGCTGCCGCGGCGTGCGCCGTCCGGCGTGCGGGGAGCGCTGCGAGCACCGCGCGCTTGTCCGACGCCTCGAGCACGCTCCACAGGGCGATTTCGTCGATCGTGCGGAAGCAGCCGGCGCAGACGTCGGAGCCCGGGATGATCGCGCACACCGAGATGCAGGGCGACGGCACCTCGTCCCGCGCGCCGGCGCGCCAGGGCCGTCGCTCATGGTGCGGCGACCAGCCGCCGCGTCGCGCGCGGCGAGCGCGCGCGCGACGCGCGAGGCCGGCGCCCGGCCGAGATGATCGGAGATGAACTTTCCGGCGGCGCGCAGCGCGGTCATGTCGATGCCGGTGTCGATGCCCAGGCCGTCGAGCAGGTAGAGCACGTCCTCGCTGGCGACGTTGCCGGTCGCCCCCTTGGCGTAGGGACAGCCGCCCAGCCCCGCCACCGAACTGTCGAACGTCGCCACTCCCATCTGCATCGCCGCGTACACATTGGTCAGCGCCTGCCCGTAGGTGTCGTGGAAATGCCCGGCCAGCGCGTCCATCGGCACGCGCTCGCCGACCGCCGCGAGCAGCGCCTTGGTCTTCCCGGCGGTTCCCACGCCGATGGTGTCGCCCAGCGAAACCTCGTAGGCGCCGAGCGCGAACAGCTCGGCGGCGACTTCGGCGACCCGCCGCGGGATCGACCTCGCCCTCGTAGGGGCAGCCGAGCACGCAGGAGATGTAGCCGCGCACGCGCACGTCCTGCGCCTTCGCCGCGGCGAAGATCGGCGCCGCGCGGTCCAGGCTCTCGGCGATCGAGCAGTTGATGTTCCGGCGCGAGAACGACTCGGTCGCGGCGACGAACACCGCGACCTCGTCGGCGCCGGCGGCGAGCGCCGCCTCGAAGCCCCTGACGTTGGGCGTCAGCACCGGGTAGCGGACACCCTCGCGCCGGCGGATGCCGGCCATCACCTCGGCCGCATCGGCCATCTGCGGCACCCACTTCGGCGAAACGAACGACGTCGCCTCGATCGCCGGGCAGCCGGCCGCGGTGAGCATGTCGATCAGCGCGATCTTGACGTCGGCCGGCACCATCGCCGGCTCGTTCTGCAGCCCGTCGCGCGGGCCCACCTCCACCAGCCGCACGCGCGCCGGCAGTTTCGTTTCCGTCGTCATCGGCGTCGTCGTCCCCATTTCAGTAGCCGCGCTCGCGGTCGACGATGCCGGTGATCGTCTGCCCCGCCTCGAGCCGGCGGATCTTGCCGGCGATCTGCGCCACCGAGTCCTCGATCAGCGTGACGGCCGAGACGTGCGGCGTCACGTCGATCCGGGGATGATGCCAGAACGGGTGCGCCGCGGGCAGCGGCTCCTCGCGGAAGACGTCGAGCGTCGCGCCGGCGAGGTGCCCTGCGTCGAGCGCGGCGACGAGGTCGGCGTCGACGACGATGTCGCCGCGCGCGACGTTGACGACGTGCGCGCCGCGGCGGCAGCAGCGCCAGCCGCGCGCGATCGAGCAGGCCGCGCGTGTCCGGCGTCGAGGGCAGCAGGCAGACGAGAGCGCGGGCGCGCGCGAGAAACGCCGGCAGCTCGTCGCTGCCGGCGAAGGTCGTCACCCCCGCCACCGCCTTGCGCGAGCGCGACCAGCCCGCCAACGGAAAGCGCAACGGCGCCAGCGCCGCGGCGATGGCCCGGCCGAGCACGCCGAAGCCCAGGAAGCCGACGCCGAAGTCGTCCTTGCGCAGCGGCGGCCGCACCCGCCAGACGCCGTCGCGCTGGGCCGCCGCGTATTCGCGCCGCTCGCGGTACGCGGCGAGCACCGCGAGGGTCACGTAGTCGATCATCTGCTCCGCCATGCCGCCGTCCTCGATGCGCACCAGCGGCGTGCCCGCAGGCAGCGCCGGCGCGCGCAGCACGGCGTCGACACCGGCGCCGAGGTTGAAGATCGCCTTTGCCGGCGGCGCGCGCTCGAAGAACTCCGGCGGCGGCTTCCAGACCACGAGGTAGTCGACGTTCGGGGGAACCTTGGGCCAGAGGACGATCTCTGCGTCGGGAAGCGCGGCGGCGAAGGCGGCATGCCAGGCAGGGTGCGTTCGCGTTGGCAGTCTGCAGCAGGATGCGCACGGGGAAACCTGGGAACGACGGGCCGCGGAACGAACCGCGCGCCTACTCGTCGCCGATGTCGACGAGATCGGCGCCTTCGCTGACCCGATCGCCGACGCCGAAACGCACTGCGGTGACGACGCCGGCCGCCGGGGCGGTGATCGTGTGCTCCATCTTCATCGCCTCCAGGATCATCAGCGGCGCGCCCTTGGCGACGGTCTCGCCGACGCTCACGGACACCGCCACCACGGTTCCCGCCATCGGCGCGGTCAGGTGGCCGCCGTGCGCCTCCTCCTCGCCGGCGTGCGCGAGCGGATCGACGAGCAGCAGCCGGCAGTGGCGGCCGTCGCAGAACACGTGCCGCTCCTCGCCGCTGCGGGACGACGGTGGCGGCGAACTCGGCGGCGTCGGCGATGATGACCAGGCGCCCGTCGCGCGAGGCGACCGTCGCCGCGATCTCCTGCGTCGCCGGCCCGGCGCCGACGACCACACGCCAGCCGGCGCCGGCGCGCCGCACCGCGACCGGATGGCGCACGTCGCCGTCGGCGAAGACGAACGCCAGCGCGTGCCGGGCGCTGTTCGGCCACCACGGGTCGATCGCGTTCCACGGCGAATGCGGGTCGGCCGCCGCGCGCGCGGCGGCTTCCGCCCTGGCGACGAGCGCGAGCGTCTCGGCCAGCGCCGCCGCGAGCAGGATCGCGGTGGACGGCGGCGACGGCGGCGGGAACAGCGCGTCGTGGTGGCGCGCGATGAGGCCGGTGTCGAGCGCCGCCGTCGCGAAGGCGTCGTGCGCGATCACGCGCCGCAGGAAGGCACGTTGGTGGCGAAACCGACGATCTCGTATTCCGCCAGCGCCTCGGCGAGCCGCCGCAGCGCCATCCGCGATCCTCGCCGTGCACCACCAGCTTGGCGATCATCGGATCGTAGTACGGCGAGATCTCGTCGCCGCCGCGCACCCCGGTGTCGATGCGCACGCCGGCGTCCGCCGGCGGGGCGCGCAGGTGGACGAGGGTCCCGATCGACGGCAGGAAGCCGCGCTCGGGATCCTCGGCGTAGATGCGCGCCTCGATCGCATGGCCGTGGATGGCGAGCCCGTCCTGCGCCGAGCGGCAGCGCGCTCGCCGGCCGCGACCCGGAGCTGCCACTCGACCAGGTCGAGGCCGGTGATCATCTCGGTCACCGGGTGCTCGACCTGCAGCCGGGTGTTCATCTCCATGAAATAGAACGTCGCCGTCCTGCTCGGCGATGAACTCGACGGTGCCCGCGCCGACGTAGCCGATCGCCTTCGCCGCCGCGACCGCGGCGGCGCCCATCGCGCGCCGGCGCTCCGGCGTCATGCCCGGCGCCGGCGCCTCCTCCAGCACCTTCTGGTGGCGCCGCTGCACCGAGCAGTCGCGCTCGAACAGGTGGACGGCGTTGCCGTGCGCGTCGCCGAACACCTGGATCTCGACGTGCCGCGGCGAGGTCGAGGTACTTTTCGATCAGCACGCGGTCGTCGCCGAACGCCGGCCGTGGCCTCGCGCTGCGCGGAGGCGAGCGCGCCTCGAAGTCCTCGCCGCGCTCGACGATGCGCATGCCCTTGCCGCCGCCGCCGGCGGACGGCCTTGATCAGCACCGGGTAGCCGATGCGGGCCGCCTCGCGCGCGAGCGTGCCGGCGTCCTGGGCGTCGCCGTGATAGCCCGGCACCAGCGGCACGCCCGCCTGCGCCCATGAGCGCCTTGGCCGCCGACTTCGAGCCCATCGCCGCGATCGCCGCTGGCGGCGGGCCGATGAAGACCAGGCCCGCCGCGCGCAGGCTTCGGCGAAGTCCTCGTTCTCGGACAGAAAGCCGTAGCCTGGATGGATCGCCTGCGCGCCCGGCGCGCCTTGCGACCTCGATGATGCGCGTCGCCGTCGCAGGTAGCTCTCGCGCGGCCGGCGGCGGGCCCGAGCCGGTGCGCCTCGTCGCAGGCGCGCACGTGCAGCGCCTGCGCGTCAGCGTCGGAGTAGACCGCGACGGTGCGCGATGCCCATGCGGCGTGCCGGTGCGCGCGACGCGGCAGGCGATCTCGCCGCGGTTGGCGATCAGGATCTTGTCAAACATCGGGGGCGGGCCCCTCGGGAACGCGGTGCGGGCCGGCCGAGGCGTGTCGGACCCGCGGCCGGTGATGCCGCGGATGCGGCCGCCGGCCGTCTTCAGCAGCCGCCACAGCTTCGGCAGCAGCCAGATCGTCAGCGCGATCAGCACCGCGAGGACCACCAGCGTCACGATCGGGTTGACGAACGCGAGCCACAGCAGCGTGCCCACCGTGAGTTCCTCGCCGAACGAGGCGGCCCAGTTCGAGAACGGCTCCGGCGAGGTGTTGATCACCGCGCGCGCGCCGGACTTGGCGAGGTGGCTGCCGGCGGCGAGCGTGCCGCCGACGATCGCCGCCGCCAGCATCGCCGCACCCGGCTCGTCGCCGAACACGCTAGCGGCCAGCGCGGCCCGGCCGGAATCCGGATGAACGTGTGGACGACGTCCCACGCCGAATCGACACCCGGTATCTTGTCGGCGAAGAACTCGACGAAGCACATGAATCCCGACGCGGCGAGCACCCACGGATGCGCGAGCAGCGCGAGGCCGTGCGGCAGCTCGACCAGGTGGAAGTAGCCCAGCCCGCCGACGACGAAGAGGACGGCGTAGAGCCGGATTCCGCTCGCCCAGCCGAGCGCGGCGGCGAGCGCGACGAGCTGCCACAGGTCGAGGCGGTCGAGGCCGGGAACGTCGTTCACTTGCGCCCCCGCGCCGGCACCCACGCCGGGCTGCGCTTGTCGAGGAAGGCGGCCACCCCCTCGCGCCCCTCGGCCGACGCGCGCACCGCCGCGATGCGCTCCGCGGTGTCGGCGACGACGCCGGCATCGATCGGGCGGTGCGCGACCGCGCGCGATCAGCGCCTTGGCGGCCGCCTGCGCCTGCGGCCCCGCCAGCAGCAGCGCGGCGGTGAGCTCGTCGATGCGCGCGTCGAGCGCGTCGGCCGGCACGACCTCGTGAACAGGCCGAGGCGCAGCGCCTCGGCCGCGCCGAAGCGCTCGGCGGTGAGGAAGTAGCGCCGCGCCTCGCGCGCGCCGATCGCCGCGCATCACGTAGGGCGAGATCGTCGCCGGAATGAGCCCGAGCTTCGCCTCCGACAGCGCGAACGTCGCGTCCTGCGCGGCGATGGCGATGTCGCAGGCGGCGACCAGTCCGACGCCGCCGCCGAATGCCGCGCCGTGCACGCGGGCGACGGTCGGCTTGGACAGGCCGGCGAGGGTGGCGAGCATCGCCGCCAGCGCGCTCGCGTCGGCGAGGTTCTCGGCGTGTCCGTACGCCGCCATCCTCTTCATCCAGTTGAGGTCGGCGCCGGCGCAGAAGCTGCGTCCGCGGCCGGCCAGGACGACGACGCGCACCGCGTCGTCGGCGTCGGCGGCACGCAGCGCGCGCGTCAGCTCGGCGATCAGCGTCTCGTTGAACGCGTTGTGGACGTCGGGCCGCGCCAGCGCGATCGTCGCCACCGCGTCGCGCACCTCGACCTCGAGCGGCGCGCCGGCGGGGGCCGCGCTCGCACCGCCTGCGGGGGGGTCGTCGCCATCGCCGTCACATCCTGAACACGCCGAAGGTCGTCGGCTCGCTCGGCGCGGTTGAGCGTCGCGGACAGCGCCAGGCCCAGCACGCGGCGGGTGTCGGCCGGGTCGATGATGCCGTCGTCCCACAGCCTGGCGCTGGCGTAGTACGGGTGGCCTTCGCGCTCGTACTGCGCGCGGATGGGGGCGCTGAACGCCTCTTCCTCCTCGGCGCTCCAGTCCCCGCCGTTCGCCTCGATCGCGTCGCGGCGCACCGTCGCCAGCACCGTGGCGGCCTGCTCGCCGCCCATCACCGAGATCCGCGCGTTCGGCCACATCCACAGGAAGCGCGGCTCGAACGCGCGGCCGCACATGCCGTAGTTGCCGGCGCCGTAGCTGCCGCCGATGATGACGGTGAGCTTGGGCACCTGCGCGCAGGACACCGCGGTGACCATCTTGGCGCCGTCGCGCGCGATGCCGCCGGCCTCGTACTTCTGCCCCACCATGAAGCCGGTGATGTTCTGCAGGAACAGCAGCGGGATGCCGCGCTGCGCGCACAGCTCGATGAAGTGGGCGCCCTTCTGCGCCGACTCGGAGAACAGGATGCCGTTGTTGGCGACGATGCCGACCGGATAGCCCCAGATCCGGGCGAAGCCGGTGACCAGCGTGGTGCCGTAGCGCGCCTTGAACTCGTCGAACCCGCTGCCGTCGACGATCCGCGCGATCACCTCGCGCACGTCGTAGGGCTTGCTTCGGGTCGGCGCTGATCACGCCGTAGATCTCGTCGGCCGCATACTTCGGCGGCACCGGCTCCGCGAGGTCGAGCTCCGCGCACTTGCGCCGGTTGAGGTTGCCCACGATGCGGCGCGCGATCGCCAGCGCGTGGTGGTCGTCGAGCGCTAGGTGGTCGGCCACCCCGGACACCCGCGTGTGGACGTCGGCGCCGCCCAGCTCCTCGGCGGTCACGATCTCGCCGGTGGCGGCCTTCACCAGCGGCGGGCCGCCCAGGAAGATCGTCCCCTGTTCCTTGACGATGATCGACTCGTCCGACATCGCCGGCACGTAGGCGCCGCCGGCCGTGCACGAGCCCATCACGACGGCGATCTGCGGGATTCCCAGCGCCGACATCGTCGCCTGGTTGTAGAAGATGCGGCCGAAGTGGAAGCGGTCGGGGAACACGTCGGTCTGGTTCGGCAGGTTGGCGCCGCCGGAGTCGACGAGGTAGATGCACGGCAGCCGGTTCTCGCGCGCGATTTCCTGCGCGCGCAGGTGCTTCTTCACCGTCAGCGGGTAGTACGTGCCGCCCTTGACGGTGGCGTCGTTGCACACGACGACGCACTCGCGCCCGGCCACGCGGCCGATGCCGGTGATGACGCCGGCGGCGGCGATGTTGTCGTCGTACATGCCCCACGCCGCAAGCTGCGAGAACTCGAGGAACGGCGAGCCCGGGTCGAGCAGCGCGCGAACGCGCTCGCGCGGCAGCAGCTTGCCGCGCCCGACGTGCCGCGCGCACGCGGCCTCGCCGCCGCCCTGCTCGACGATCGCGACCTTCGCCGCGAGGTCGGCGACCAGCGCGGCCATCGCCTCGCGGTTGGCCGCGAAGGTCGCGTCGCGCGCGTCGAGCCTGGTCTCGATCACCGGCATGATCGTCAGAAGCCCCCGGTGGCAAGCCAGCGGTCGATCTGGTCGAAGCGGTCGAGACCCCAGAACGGCTCGCCGTCGACGAACACGAACGGCGAGCCGAACACGCCGCGCTCGATCGCGGTGGCGACCTCCTGCTTCAGCGCGTCCTTCATCGCCGGGTCGTCGACCGCCGCGCGGGCCGCCGCCGCGTCGACGCCTTCCCCGGCGGCGATCGCCGCCGCGGTGTCGGGGCTGGAGATGTCGACGTCGTCGGTGAAGTAGGCGCGGAAGAAGGCCCTGGCGACGCGCGCCGCCAGCATCGGATCGCGCGCCTTCTGCCACAGGACGATCCGCGCCGGCGCCTGTGTCGGGATCGGGAAGCGCGACGGCTGGCGGAAGCCCGCGATGCCGTGAAAGCGGGCGCTGCGCGCGAAGTCGCGCTTCGAGTATTCGCCTTTCAGCGGGACCTCGGTCAGCGGCGCCATGCCCGTCTGCCTGAACATCGCGCCGAGCAGCACCGGGCGCCAGTCGACGCCGCGGCCATGCTTCGCCGCCAGCGCCTCGATCTTCTGCGCGGCGAGGAAGCCGTACGGCGACGACAGGTCGAAGTAGAACTCGATGGGGGCGCTCATGGGGTCCTCGCGGGGTTCGGCGCCGAGTCAGCCGGCCAGTGCGCGGCCGATCACCAGCCGCTGGATCTCGCTCGTGCCCTCGTAGATCTGGCACACGCGGACGTCGCGGTAGATCCGCTCCACGGGAAAGTCGGCGACGTAGCCGTAGCCCCCGTGAATCTGGATCGCGTCCGAGCATACGCGCTCGGCCATCTCGGAGGCGAACAGCTTCGCCATCGACGCTTCCTTGAGGCAGGGCAGGCCCGCGTCGCGCAGCGCCGCCGCGTGCCAGACGAGCTGGCGCGCCGCCTCGATCTGGGTGGCCATGTCGGCGAGCTTGAAGCTTACCGCCTGGTGCTCGGCGACCGGCTTGCCGAACGCGACACGCTCGCGCGCGAACGCGAGCGCCGCGTCGAACGCCGATCGCGCCATGCCGACTGCCTGCGCGGCGATGCCGATGCGCCCGCCCTCGAGGTTCGACAGCGCGATCCGGTAGCCGTCGCCCTCGCGGCCCAGCAGGTTCGCCGCGGGCACCCGGCAGTTCTCGAACACGATCTGCGCGGTGTCGGACGCGCGCTGGCCGAGCTTCTCCTCGATGCGCGCGACGACGAAGCCCGGTGTGGCCGTGTCGACGACGAAGCCGGAGATGCCCTTCTTGCCGCGCGCCTTGTCGGTGACCGCGAACACGATCGCGACGTCGGCGTTCTTGCCGGTGGTGATGAACTGCTTGACGCCGTCGAGCACCCAGTGGTCGCCGTCGCGGGTCGCGCGGGTGGCGATCGCCGCGGCGTCGGAGCCGGCCTGCGGCTCGGTGAGGCAGAAGCAGCCGAAGCGCTCGCCGCGCGCCAGCGGCTTCAGGTATTTCTCCTTCTGCGCGTCGGTGCCGAACGCATTGAGCGGCCCGCAGACGACCGAGTTCTGCACGCTGACGATGGTGGAGGTCGCGCCGTCGCCGGCGGCGATCTCCTCGAGCGCGACGGCGAGCGACACGTAGTCCAGACCCGCGCCACCCCAGGCCTCGGGGACGACGATGCCCAGCGCGCCCAGCTCGCCGAGGCCCAGCAGCGCCGCGCGCGGGAACTCGTGCTCGCGGTCCCAGCGCGCGGCGTGCGGCGCGAGCTCGCCCTGCGCGAACGCGCGGACCGCGTCGCGGATCTGCTCCTGTTCCGGATTCAGGCGCATCGGCGCTCCGGCCCGGCACCGACCGCCGCCGGGAACTGCGGCGTCGTCGCGGCGGTGCCCGCCGGCGCGGTCACGCGGCGCGCCTTCATCGCCGCTCGTCCAGCGCGAGCTTCAGCGCGATGCCGGCGAACACGCTGCCCAGCACCCACCGCTGCGCGACGGCCCACGCCGGCCGCGTGGCGAGCCATCGGGCGACCGCCGCGGCCGACAGGATGAACGCGAGATCGCCGGCGACGGTGATGACGATCTGGGTGGCGCCGAGCACCAGCGACTGGCCGAGCACGCTGCCGCGCGCGGGCTCGACGAACTGCGGGAACAGCGCCAGGTAGAACAGCGCGACCTTGGGGTTGAGGATGCTGGTCAGCAGCCCCATCCGGTAGAGCCTGCCCGGCGCGGCGTCGGGCAGGCGGGCCGGCGCGAACAGGCCGCCCGCGCCGCCCCGGCAGCGGGCCGGACGGCGTCCCAGGCCAGCCACAGCAGGTACGCGGCGCCGGCCCAGCGCACCGCGTCGTAGGCGAGCGGCACGGCGATGAGCAGCGCGGAGAGCCCGAGCGCCGCGGCCAGGATGTGCACGATGAAGCCCGACGCCGTCCCGGCGAGCGAGACGATGCCCGCCGAGCGACCCTGGCAGAGCGTCCGTGAAATCAGGTAGAGCAGGTTCGGCCCCGGCGTGAGCACCAGCAGCACGCTGGCGGCGGCGAACAGCACGAAATTGTCGAGACCGGGCATGGGGCCGTTGTCCACGGAGTGCGCGGCGGTGCGCCGTGCCGGCGTCCGCGTCGTCCTCAGCGCGATCCTAGCAGAGCTCGATCGCCATCGCAGTCGCCTCGCCGCCGCCGATGCACAGGCTCGCGACCCCGCGCCGGCCGCCGCGCTTGCGCAGCGCCCCCAGCAGCGTGACCACGATCCGCGCGCCGGACGCGCCGATCGGGTGGCCGAGCGCGCAGGCGCCGCCGTGGACGTTGACCTTGTCGTGGGCGATGCCGTGCTCCTTCATCGCCGCCATCGTGACCACCGCGAACGCCTCGTTGATCTCGAACAGGTCGACCTCCGGCGTCGTCCAGCCGGTCTTCGCGTACAGCTTGGCGATGGCGCCGACCGGCGCCGTCGTGAACAGTCCCGGCGCCTGCGCGTGCGTCGCGTGGGCGACGATCACCGCCAGCGGCGCGAGTCCGCGCTTCTCGGCCGTCGAGCGGCGCATCAGCACCAGCGCCGCGGCGCCGTCGGAAATCGAGCTCGAATTGGCGGCGGTGACGGTGCCGTCCTTGCGGAACGCGGGCTTGAGCAGCGGAATCTTGTCGGGGGCCGCCTTGGCCGGCTGCTCGTCCTTGTCGCGGACGACGTCCCCCTTGCGCCCGGCGACGGTGACCGGCGCGATCTCCCAGGCGAAGCTGCCGTCGTTGTTGGCGCCGAGCGCGCGCGACAGGGAGGCCAGCGCGAAGCCGTCCTGCGCCTCGCGCGTGAAGCCGAAGCTCTGCGCGCAGTCCTCGGCGAAGCTGCCCATCAGGCGGCCCTTGTCGTAGGCATCCTCGAGTCCGTCGAGGAACATGTGGTCGTAGACCGTCTGGTGCCCCATCCGGTAGCCGGCGCGCGCCTTGGGCATCAGGTAGGGCGCGTTGGTCATGCTCTCCATGCCGCCGGCGACCACGATCCCGCCGGACCCGGCGACGATGAGGTCGTGCCCGAGCATCGCCGCCTTCATCGCCGAGCCGCACATCTTGTTGATCGTCGTGCAGCCGGTCGCGAGCGGCAGCCCGGCGGCGAGCGATGCCTGCCGCGCCGGCGCCTGCCCCTGCCCGGCGGGCAGCACGTTGCCCATGATCACTTCGTCGACGTCGCCCGGCGCGACGCCGGCGCGCGCGACCGCCGCCCGGATCGCCACCGCGCCCAGCTCGCTCGCCGGCAGCGACGCGAAATCCCCCTGAAAACCACCCATCGGCGTGCGGGCGGCGCCGACGATGACGATCGGGTCGTTCAGCATGACAGTCTCCTTCCGAAGCGTGGGCGCCCGGCCCTCACTTGGTCTCGTTGAACAACTCGCGGCCGATCAGCATCCGGCGGATCTCGCTGGTGCCGGCGCCGATCTCGTAGAGCTTGGCGTCGCGCCACAGCCGGCCGGTCGCGTAGTCGTTGATGTAGCCGTTGCCGCCGAGCGCCTGGATCGCCTCGCCGGCCATCCACGTCGCCTTCTCGGCGGCGTAGAGGATCGCGCCGGCGGCGTCCTTGCGCGTGGTCTCGCCGCGGTCGCTGGCCTGCGCCACCGCGTAGACGTACGCGCGGCACGCGTTCATCGTCGTGTACATGTCGGCGAGCTTGCCCTGCATCAGCTGGAACTCGCCGATCGGCTGGCCGAACTGCGAGCGCTCGTGCACGTAGGGCAGCACCGCGTCCATGCACGCCGCCATGATGCCGAGCGGGCCGCCCGCGAGCACCGCGCGCTCGTAATCGAGCCCGCTCATCAGCACGTTCACCCCGCGCCCCTCCTGCGCCAGGATGTTCGCCGCGGGCACCTCGCAGTCCTCGAACACCAGCTCGCAGGTGTTCGACCCGCGCATGCCGAGCTTGTCGAGCTTCTGTGCGGTGCTGAAGCCGGCCATCCCCTTCTCGACCAGGAACGCGGTGATGCCGCGCGGCCCGGCGTTGACGTCGGTCTTGGCGTAGACGACCAGCGTGTCGGCGTCGGGGCCGTTGGTGATCCACATCTTGCTGCCGTTGAGGACGTAGCGTTCGTCGGCGCCGCTGCCCTTGCGATCGGCCCGCAGGCGCATCGACACCACGTCGGATCCCGATCCGGGCTCGCTCATCGCCAGCGCGCCGACGTGCTCGCCGCTGATCAGCCGGGGCAGGTACCGGCGCTTCTGCGCCTCGGTGCCGTTGCGGTGGATCTGGTTGACGCACAGGTTCGAGTGCGCGCCGTAGGACAGCCCGACCGACGCCGACGCGCGGCTCACCTCCTCCATCGCAACGACGTGCGCGAGGTAGCCCATCGCGGTGCCGCCGTACGCCTCCTCGACGGTGATCCCGAGCAGGCCCAGATCGCCCATCTTGCGCCACAGGTCCGGCGGGAACTGGTTGCCGCGGTCGATCTCCGCCGCGCGCGGCGCGATCTCGGCGGCGGCGAACTGCTGCACCGTGTCGCGCAGCATGTCGATGGTCTCGCCGTGGTGGAAGTCCAGTGTGGGGATGTTCTGCATGATCGATCGTTCCTCTCGAGGCCGAGGGGCTACTCTTCCTTCCTGCCGTGCATGACCATCAGCGTCTGCTGCATGATCGCGACCAGCGTGCGCCGGCCCTCGCGCTCGGCGTGCACCTCGCCGCGGGTGATGACCAGCGAGCGGCCGGGCTTGACCACGAAGCCTTCGGCGACGAGCCGCTCGCCGGCGGCAGGGGCGAGCAGGTTGAGCTTGAATTCGACGGTCAGCACCGACGCGTCGACCGGGAACAGCGTGAACCCGGCGTAGCCGCCGGCCGAGTCCACGATCGCGCTGACCACGCCGGCGTGGACGTAGCCGTGCTGCTGCGCGACCTCCGGCCGCGGGATGAGCGCGATCGCGCAGTAGCCGGGCTCCACCGCCACCAGCTCGGCGCCGAGCGTCTTCATCGCGCCCTGCCGGGCGAAGCTCGCGCGCACCCGTGCCGCGTAGTCAGGGTCGGCGGCCGGGAAGGCGATGGGGCGGGCCGTGGCGGGGGTCATCTCGTCGGGAGTCGGGGAGCGATGCGGCCGGCGAGGAATCGGCGCGCCGGAATCCGGGTCCACGACTCTAAATGACGTTTACGTAAACGTCAATCCAGGCGTGGATCCGCGCCCGCCATCAGCCGGCGCGGACGTCGGGCGTCCCGACGGGGACCGGCGGCGAGGCCTCCGCCTTCAGCCGCCGGCGGCAGTCGCGCTCGAGGATCGCGATCTCGGCGAGCACCGCGTCGATGTCCTCGCGCTGCAGCAGCAGCCGCGCCCGGCGCTCGGCCAGCATGACCAGGAACTTCTCCAGCTGCGGGCGCTCGTTGCCGGTCGTCGCATAGAGGTCGAGGAGCTCGCGGATCTCCGACAGCGCAAGGCCGAGCCGCTTGCCGCGCAGGATCAGCTTGATCCTGACCCGCTCGCGCTCGCTGTAGATCCGGGCGCGGCCGTTGCGCAGCGGCGAGAGCAGTCCTTCGTCCTCGTAGAAGCGGATCGCCCGGGTGGTCAGCGCGAACTCGCGCGCAAGATCGGAGATCGTGAAGCTGTCGCCGGCCGCGAGACGCACGGCGTCCGCGGCCGGCCGCGCGGCGGCGCGGGGCTTGGGTCGGGCGGTGGCGCGGGCAGTCGGTGCAGGCATCGGCAGGATCGGGGCCTCGTGCGTCGAGGGCCGACTCACGATACCATACCGGATTGCCAGTTCCCGCCCGGCGGCGGCCGATGTTGCGCCGCACCATCGGCCACGTCCCGCCGGGCGTTGCCGCCGTTCGCGCTGCCGCGCGCGCGTCGCGCCCGCTTACCGCCCCGCACCGCTTCGCCATGACCGCGCCCCTTCCCGCCCTCCTCGACTACCCGTTCGACGCGCCGCCGGGACCCGGCGCGACCACCGAGGTCGCGCCGGGGCTGCTCTGGCTGCGGATGCCGCTGCCGTTCGCGCTCGACCACATCAACCTCTGGCTGCACGCCGAGCCGGACGGCTTCGCGCTGGTCGACTGCGGCTACGGCGACGACGCCACGCGCGCGCTGTGGGAGCGGCATTTCGCGACGACGCTCGGCCACCGGCCCATCCGCCGGATCATCGCCACGCACTGCCACCCCGACCACGTCGGCAACGCCGCATGGCTCTCGGCACGCTTCGGCGCGCCGGTGGCGATGACGGCCGCCGAGTACCTGACCGCGCACGCGTTCGCCGGCCAGCACAGCGGCTACACGCTCGCGGCCGCCGTCGAGCTCTTCCGTCGCCACGGCATGCCGGAGGATCACTGCGCCGGACTGGAGGGCCGCGGCAACCAGTACCGGCGCGGCGTGCCGGAGCTGCCGGCGTCGTTCGCGCGACTGCTGGACGGCGACCGGGTCGCGGCCGGCGGGGCCGACTGGCGCGTCATCGAGGGCCACGGCCACTCGCCGGAGCACGCGTCGCTCCACGCGGCCGGCCGCGGAATCCTCATCTCCGGCGACATGCTGCTGCCGCGGATCTCCACCAACGTCGCGGTCACCGCCGTCGAGCCCGACGGCGATCCGCTCGCCCGCTTCCTGGACTCGCTCGCGGCCTTCGATGCGCTGCCGGCGGACACGCTGGTGCTGCCCTCGCACGGCCTGCCCTTCCGCGGCATCGCGCTGCGCACCGCGCAGCTGCGCGCGCATCACGCCGCACGGCTCGACGAGCTGGTTGCCGCCGTGGCCGCCGCGCCCGCCGGCCTCTCCGCGCACGACCTCGTCCCGGTGCTGTTCCGCCGCGAGCTCGACGTGCAGCAGCGCTTTTTCGCGATGGGCGAGGCGATCGCCCACCTCAACCACCTCTGGCATTCGGGCCGGCTCGAGCGCCGGATCTGCGCTGCCGGCGCCGCCCGATTCGCGCTTCGAGCCGCGTGAAGCGGCATAATCCGTCCACCACCCACCGCCAGCAACGAGCCACCGCCATGTCCAAGACCGCCACGCCGACCCCGACCCCCGCGACCGACGCGCCGAAGTTCGATCCCGCCGCCCTGTCCGAGTCGCTCGCCTCCGCCGCCGACAAGAGCGCCAAGCTGCTCGGCGATTTCCTGAGCCGGCAGGCCGACTCGGGCAAGTCGATGCTGACCGACGAGCTCGGCATCGCCAAGGCCTTCCACGAGCTGACCGCGAAGATGATGTCCAATCCGTGGGGCCTCGCGCAGGCGCAGATGACGCTGTGGTGGGACTACATGAACCTGTGGCAGAACTCGACGCTGCGGCTGCTGGGCGCGCCGATGGGGGCGTTCGCCGAGCCGGCCAAGGGCGACAAGCGGTTCAAGCACGAGGACTGGGAGGAGCACGCGCTGTTCGACTATTTCAAGCAGTCGTACCTGATCGCCGCGCGCTGGCTGCAGAAGGCGGTCGCCGACGTCGAGGGACTGACCCCCGAGGCGCAGAAGAAGGTCGCCTTCTTCACCCGCCAGTACATCGACGCGCTGGCGCCGTCGAACTTCGCGCTGACGAACCCCGAGGTGTTCCGCGAGACGATCGCGACCGGCGGGCAGAACCTGGTCCGCGGCCTGCACAACCTGCTCGACGACATCGAGCGCGGCAAGGGTCAGCTCAAGATCTCGATGACCGACCCGAAGGCGTTCGAGCTCGGCGTCAACATCGCGACCACGCCGGGCAAGGTCGTGTTCCAGACCGAACTGATGCAGCTCATCCAGTACGAGCCGTCGACGCCCAAGGTGGCCAGGCGCCCGGTGCTGATCATCCCGCCGTGGATCAACAAGTACTACATCCTCGACCTGCGCGAGAAGAACTCGTTCGTCAAGTGGATGGTCGACGAGGGGCTCACCGTGTTCGTGATCTCCTGGGTGAACCCGGACGCCCGCCACGCCGACAAGGAGTTCGCCGACTACATGCTGGAAGGGCCGCTGGCCGCGCTCGACGCGATCGAGAGGGCGACCGGCGAGAAGGAGGTGAACGCGGTCGGCTACTGCCTCGGCGGCACGCTGCTCGCCGCACAGCTCGCCTACATGGCGGCGAAGAAGGACAAGCGCATCGTCAGCAGCACGTTCATGACCTCGCTGGTCGACTTCGCGAACCCGGGCGAGCTCGGCGTGTTCATCGACGAGGGGCAGCTCGACAGCCTCGAGAAGAAGATGATCGAGCGCGGCTACCTCGAGGGCTCGGAGATGGCCGAGACGTTCAACATGCTGCGCGGCAACGACCTCATCTGGTCGTTCGTCATCAACAACTACCTGATGGGCCGCGACCCGTTCCCGTTCGACCTGCTGCACTGGAACACCGACTCGACGCGGATGCCGGCGAAGATGCACAGCTACTACCTGCGCAACATGTACCTCAACAACCGGCTGCGCGAGCCGGGCGGGATCACGCTGGCCGGGGTCCCCATCGACCTGTCGAAGGTGACCACACCCTCGTACTTCGTCTCGGCGATGGAGGACCACATCGCGCCGTGGAAGACGACCTACGAGGGGCCGCGGCTGTTTCGCGGCAAGGGCCGCTTCACGCTGTCGGGCTCCGGCCACATCGCCGGCATGATCAACCCGCCGGTGGCGAACAAGTACGGCTACTGGACCAACGACGCGCTCCCCGATTCGCCGGACGCGTGGCTGGAGAGCGCGAAGCAGCACGACGGCTCGTGGTGGGCCGACTGGCGCAAGTGGCTCGCCGCCTACGCCGGGCCGCAGGTGCCCGCGCGCGTTCCCGGCAAGGGCAAGCTCAAGGTCATCGAGGCGGCGCCGGGCAGCTACGTGAAGATGCGGCTCGACGCGGAGGAGGAGTGAACCGGCGGCGCGCGTGCGGGGTCCCAATGACGTGCCCTTTCAAGCGAGGAGTTTCCCGATGAAGAACGGATCTGCCAGGATCGCCGCCGCCTTCGCCGCGGCGCTGCTGATCGGCGTTCGCGCCGGCGGTGCCGGCGCAGACCAAGTCGTGCTCCACCTGCGGCGTCGTGACGTCGATCCGCTACGTCGAGGAAGGCGGGAAGTCGTCCGGGCTGGGCATGATCGCCGGCGGTGTGGTCGGCGGCGTGATCGGCCACCAGTTCGGCAGCGGCCGCGGCAACACGGTCGCCACCGTGGCCGGCGCCGCGGGCGGCGCGTATGCCGGGAATGCGATCGAAAAGAACAAGAACAAGAAATCCTACTACTCGGTCGCCGTCCGGCTGGACAACGGCAAGACGCAGACCGTGACGATGGGCTCCGCGCCGACGGTGAAGGAAGGCGAGCGCGTGAAGATCGTCGACGGCAACCGGCTGGCGCTGATCGCCAGGTAGCGCGCGCCACCCGGCGGCCGCCGGGCCACTGGCTGCGCGACTGCCGCGGGAACCGGCGGCGGGACGGTCTGCGGCGACGCGGCGCCGGAGCGCCGGTCCGCGGCGACGCGTATTCGATCGTCGCCGCCTGACGGTTTCGCGTAAGATGTTCAGTCGGCATTCCCGGTTTCCGCCGCCCGCGGCCGAAACGACCCTCAGGAGGAGTCCTCGCATGCACGGCTTCAGACGCTCCCTGCTCGCCGCCACCGTCGCGCTCGCGCTCGCCGCGCCGGGCGCGGCCTCGGCGCAGTTCTCGAACGCGTATTTCTTCGGCGACAGCCTCACCGACACCGGCTCGTACAAGCCGGTGCTGCCGCCGGGCACGGGCCTGTTCACGACCAACCCGGGGCCGGTGTGGGTGACGCCTTTCGCCGCGCACTACGGCCTGACGGCATCGCCCGCCAACCAGGGCGGCAACGACTACGCCCAGGGCGGCGCGCGCGTCACCCAGCTGCCCGGCGTGCCGGATGCGCCGCCGACCGCGACCGCCTTGCCCATCGCGGACCAGGTCGCGCAGTTCATCGCCAAGGGACCGGTCGACCGCAACGCGGTCTACTCGGTGTGGGGCGGCGCCAACGACATCTTCGCCCAGCTGGGGGCCTACCTGGCCGGGCCAGATCACGCAGGCGCAGGCGCAGGCGAACGTCGTCCTCGCCGCCTCGCAGCTCGCGCAGCAGGTCAGCGTCCTGCAGGTGGCGGGGGCGCGCTACGTCATCGTCTGGAACGTGCCCGACATCGGAACGACGCCCTACGGCCAGGGCTCCGGACAGGCCCCGACGCTGACCGCGGTCTCGCAGCTGTTCAACACCACGCTGCTCGCGGGGCTCGACGCCGCCGGCGTCAACGCCATCCGCCTCAACAGCTACGGGCTGCTCAACGAGATCATCGCCAACCCGGGCGCCTACGGCTTCGCCAACGTCACCACGCCGGCCTGCGGCGCGACGCCGTCGCTGCTGTGCACGCCGGCGAGCCTGGTGACGCCCGACGCGGCGCAGACCTACCTCTTCGCCGACGGCGTTCACCCGATCGACGGCCGCACAGGCGATCGAGGCCCAGTACGCGATCTCCGCGCTCACCGCCCCGATGCAGATGGGCGCGCTGGCCGAAGCCCCGCTCGCCGTCGAGCAGGCGAACTGGCGCACGCTCGACGGGCGCATGCTGTCCGCCACCAATTCGCCGCGCCCCCGGGGCAAGCTCGAAGCCTGGGCCGCGTACGACTACGGCGCGCCCGACTACTCGAGCGGCGCGCTCGACGGCAATGGCGACGTCAACACCGTCGCGGTCGGCGGCGACATGAAGCTCTCCGACAGCACCCTGGCCGGCGTGATGTTCAACTACAGCGAGAACAAGTCCGATTACGGCGGCATGAGCTTCAAGCTGCGCGAGCCGATGTTCACGCTCTACGCGGGCTGGGGCCAGGGCCCGTGGTATCTGGGCGCGACGCTGGGCGGGGGCAGCCTCGACTACAGCACGACGCGCGACATCGCGCTCGGCGCCGCGACGCGCACGGAGTCCGGCACGACCAAGGGCTGGCACTTCGTCGGGCGCCTGCTCGGCGGCTACTGGTTCAAGGCCGGCGACTGGCTCCACGGGCCGATCGTCAAGCTCACCTACCAGGAGGCGCGCGTGCGCCAGTTCTCCGAGAACGGGTCGAGCGCGACGACGATGACCTTCGGCCAGCAGGAACGCACGTCGTTCGTGACCAGCGTCGGCTGGCAGGCGTCGGGCCGCATCGGCGCCGTGCGTCCGTTCGCGCGGGCGAGCTGGGAGTACGAAGGGCAGGCCGACGAGCGCTCGGTGACGGCGAGCGTGTACGGGATGGGCGGCTCGTTCAGCGTCCCCGCGTACACGCCCGACAACAGCTGGGGCCTGTTCAACCTCGGCGCGGCCACCGACTTCGGCAAGGTGACGGGCTATCTCAGCGGCTCGGCCACCACCGGCAAGGGCGACGGCGACTACTACGCGGTGACGCTCGGCATCCGGGTGCCGCTGTAGCCCGCCATCAGCGCGGCGGCGCCGCGGCCAGATCGCGCCGCAGCCGCGCGAGGTAGCGCAGCCCGGGAATCGCCCGCGGCCCGTACCACGACGTCATCTCGCCGTCGACGAGATGGACGGGCCGGCCGCAGGCCTGCTCGCGCTCGGGGACGTCGCGCTCGCGGAACGCGTACGGCTCGGTCGACAGCAGGACGCGCGCGGCGCGGCGCCAGACCGGGTCGTCGGCGGCGAGCGCCGGGTAGCGCGCCGTCGCCTCCTCCGGCAGCGTGTCCCAGCCGGCCCGCGCGAGCGTCGCGCCGATGTAGGTCGCGCGCGACACCGTCATCCACGGCTTCTTCCAGATGACGTAGAGCACCGGCTCGCGCGCGAGCGCCGCCGCGCGCCGCGTCGAGCTCGGCGAGCGCCGCGTCGAGTTCCGACGCGAGCGCCGCCGCCTCGCGCTCGCGGCCGAAGATCGCGCCGAACAGCGCGAACAGCCGCGCGTTGTCCTCCGGCGCGCCCGGGTGGGTGACGATCACCTGCGGCACGAACGCGCGCGCCGCGTCCACCGCCTCGCGGCGGTTCTCGTCGACGTTGACGACGAGGTGGGTCGGCCGCGACCGCGCCAGCGCGTCGAGGTCGAAGTCCTTGGTGCCGCCGATCTTCGGCACCCGCCGGACCGCCTCGCGCGGATGGACGCAGAATCCGGTGCGGGCGACGACCGCCGGGCCGAGGCCAAGCTCGAACAGCAGCTCGGTGAGGCTCGGCACCAGGCAGGCGATGCGCGGGGTCGCGGGCGCCGGCGGGTGTGCGACGCCGGCCCAGTCGGTGCCCTCGCTCACGGCGGCGCCGGTCCGCGCGCCTTGCGCGGCGCCCGCGCGAACGCGGCGTCGTAGAGCGGGCGCGGCAGCAGGCGCAGCGCACGCGCCGACCAGCGCCATCGGCCACGGCAGCACGCAGAAGCGCCGGCGGCGGTCGATCGCCCGCGCGATCAGCCGCGCCGCCTTGTCGGCGCCGATGATGAACGGCATCCGGTAGGCGTTGGCGGCCGTCATCGGCGTCGCGATGTAGCCGGGACAGACGGTCACCACCGCGACGCCGCTGCCGGCAAGCTCGACGCGCAGGCTTTCGAGGTACGCGATCGCGGCGGCCTTCGACGCCGAATAGGCGCCCGCCCCGGGCAGCCCGCGGAAGCCCGCGACGCTGGCGATGCCGGCCAGCGTGCCGCGCCGCGCATCGCGCATCGGCCCGACGAACGGATGGAAGCTGTGGACGAGGCCGAGGACGTTGGTTTCGAGCACCGCGCGGAACGCCGGCAGGTCGTCGGCGACCTCCGTGAGCGTGCCGCGCGACACGCCGGCGTTGGCGATCACGACGTCGGGCAGGCCGAAGCGGGCGATGAAGTCCGCGGCCGCCCGCTGCAGCGCGGCCGCGTCGCGGACGTCGCCCGCGTAGGTCGCGCTCGCGGCGGGCGGCAGCGCCGCCGCGACCGCGTCGAGCGCCGCCTGCCGGCGCGCGTACAGGCCGACCCGCGCGCCCTGCGCCGCGTACCGGCGCGCCAGCGCGGCGCCGATCCCGGAGCTCGCGCCGGTGATGAAGACGCTGCGCGGACGGTCGATCAGGTTTTCGGGCGTTCGGCGCGCGCCTTGGCGATCAGCGCGTCGATCGCCGGCGGCAGCGCCGCGTGCGAGCCGACCTTGTCGGTCGCGGTCACGAACTTGCCGTCGACGATGACCGTCGGGACCGACTGGATGCTGTACTGCTTCGCCTCGGACTTGGCGCGGTTCATCCTGCCCGCGATCGCGAATGAGTTGTACATGTCCTCGACCTTCTTGCGGTCGAGTCCCTTGCTCGCCGCCCAGTCGAAGAAGATCTTCTCCGACGTGAGGTTGGTGCCGTCCTTGTGGATCGCGACGAAGACCTCGGGCGAGAGGCGCTTTTCCACGCCCAGCGCGTCCAGCGTGTAGTAGATCTTCGCCAGCGTGATCCAGCGCTCCTGGAACATCACCGGCACGCGCACGAACTCGACGTCGGGCGGTATCGTCTTCAGCCATTCCTGCATCACGGGCTCGAGGTCGGCGCAGTGCGGGCAGCCGTAGGAGAAGAACTCGACCACCTCGATCTTGCTTCCCGGCTGCACCGGCAGCGGGTTCTTGACGCGGACGTACTGCTTGCCTTCGATCAGCCCCTGGGCGGACGCGCCGCCGACGAGCGTGGCGGCGACGAAGAAGGCAGCCGCCAGCGGCAGCAGCCGGCGGAACAGGGTGGACATCGATTGCATTGTCGGAATCTCCATGCTTGCCGGCGCGGGGGGCGCCGGCGTCATTGACGGCTGTTGGGCTCGCGCGGTCGGCGGGAGTTCCCGCGCGCCGCGCGCGCCCGGCTACTTGATGACCGCGGCGTCGACGCCGTGCCTGGCGAGATCGCCCTTGGCGCGCATCGCCTCGTCGACGTTGTCGTAGGGGCCCAGACGAACGCGAAAGCGCACGCTCTTGTCCGGCAGCGTCGCCTGCTGCAGCACGGCCTCGAGCCCTGCCAGCGCGAGCTGGGCGCGCAGGTTCTCGGCGTCGCGCTCGGTGGAGAACGAGCCGGCCTGCAGCCAGAGGCGCTCCTTGGACCTGGGCGCTCGCGGCGCCACCGCGGCGGCCGCGTGCAGGCGCAGGTGTGGCCGCGGCGGCGGCCGCGTGCGGGGGCAGGGGCGGCGGCAGGCGGCTCCTCCAGCCGCGCGATCCCCTGCGTCGGCACCGCGGTCCGCTCCACGGGCGCGCGCTCGGCGGCGGGCGGCTCGCGGCCGCCCGCCTGCACCTTCGGCTCCTCGACGCCGGGCAGGATCTTGTAGAAATCGAAGCGCGGCTTGTCCGCCGGCGCGGGCTCCGCCCGGCTGTCCCGGGCGAGGTCCTTGCCCGGATCCCGGGCGCTGCCGGTCACCGGCGACCGGTATGGATTGCCCGAGCGCATCAGGTAGTACGCGACCCCTGCCGCCAGCCCCAGGCCCAGCGCGAGGCCGACGAACAGGCCGATCAGCGTCCCGCCGCGCGCGCGCCGCGACCCGCGCGCACGGCGTCGCGCGGCCGCGGGACGCGAGGCGGGCAAGGGCGTGGCGCGGCTCATGGCGGGGTCGGGTTTCGTCGTCGGGCGGGTGCCATGGTGGTGGCCGCGGCGTTCACATCTGCTCCGGCGCCGAAATGCCCAGCACCGCGAGCCCGTTCGCGGATCGCCTGCCCGGCGGCCGCCGCCAGCAGCAGGCGCGCGCGGCGACGGGGCAGGTCGTCGATCAGGAACCGTTCGGCATTATAGTAACTATGGAAATCGGCGGCCAACTCCTTGAGGTAGAACGTCACCGCGTGCGGCGCGAGGTCGCGCGCGGCCGTCGCGAGCTCCTCGGGCAGGTCGGCGAGCCTTGAGAGCAGCGCCTCCTCGTAGGGGCTGCCGAGCAGCGCGGGATCGGCGTCGGCGAGCGCGGCGAGCGCGCCGGCCACCGGCATCCCGCGCCTGCCGCATCACGCTGCAGACGCGGGCATGCGCGTACTGCACGTAGTAGACCGGGTTCTCCTCGGTCTGCGCGCGGGCGAGGTCGACGTCGAAGGTGAACTCGGTGTCGGCCTTGCGCGAGACGAGGAAGAAGCGCACGGCGTCGCGCCCGACCTCGTCGAGCAGCTCGCGCAGCGTCACGTAGCTGCCGGCGCGCTTGGAGATCTTCACCTCCTCGCCGCCCCGCATCACCGTGACCATCTTGTGCAGCACGTAGTCCGGGTAGCCGGACGGAATGCCGAGCCCGACCGCCTGCAGGCCGGCGCGCACGCGCACGACGGTGCTGTGGTGGTCCGCACCCTGGACGTTGATCGCCTTGCCGTAGCCGCGCTCCCACTTGGTCACGTGATACGCGACGTCGGGCACGAAGTACGTGTACCCGCCGTCGGACTTGCGCATCACGCGGTCCTTGTCGTCGCCGTAGTCGGTGGTGCGCAGCCACAGCGCGCCGTCCGCGGCGTAGGTCCTGCCCGACGCCGTCAGCCGCTCGACCGTCGCGTCGACGCGACCGCTCGTGTACAGCGAGCTCTCGAGGTAGTAGTGGTCGAACGCGACGCCGAACGCCCTGAGGTCGCGGTCCTGCTCCTCGCGCAGCGCGGCGACGGCGAAGCGGCGGATCGCCTCGATGTCGCCGAGGTCGTGCCCGGCCTCGTCGAGGAAGCGCTGCGCGAGCTCGCGGATGTACTCGCCGCGGTAGCCGTCCTCGGGAAACGCCGCGTGCTCGCCCAGGATCTCCTGCGCCCGCGCGCGCACCGAGATCGCGAGATTCTGGATCTGCGCGCCGGCGTCGTTGTAGTAGAACTCGCGGGTGACGGCCGCACCCTGCCATTGCAGCAGGTTGGCGATCGCGTCGCCGAGCGCCGCCTGGCGGCCGTGGCCGACGTGCAGCGGACCGGTCGGATTGGCGGACACGAACTCGACCATCACCCGCTCGCCCCGCCTGGCCGCGCCGCGGCCGTAGTCGTCGCGCTCGGCCGCGATCCGCGCGAGCACCGCCTGGCGCGCGACGGGCGAGAGGAAGATGTTGATGAAGCCGGCGCCGGCGATCTCGGTCCTGGCCACCCAGCGCGACGGCGGCAGCGCATCGATCACGGCCTGCGCGAGCTCGCGCGGATTGCGCTTCGCCGTCCGCGCGAGCTGCAGTGCCGCGTTCGACGCAAAGTCGCCGTGCTGCCGCTGCCGGGGCCGCTCGAGCGCGACGGTGCCGGCCTCGTGCGACGGCGCGACCGCGGCGATGCCGCCGGCGATCCAGCTTTCGAGCTCGGCTTTGACGTCGACCACGCGGACTCGCAGGGGGCGCCCGCGGCGTGCGGGCAGAACGTTCGATTATAGCGGTTCGCGACCCGCCGCCGGCGCGCGCCGGGCGCACGCCGTCACCCGAAGCCGGCGGGGTCGACGTCGAGCGACCAGCGTGCGCGCCGGCCCGGCAGCGCCGCGATCGCTTCGCGCCACGCCGGCAGGAACCGCTGCAGCGGCGCCCGCAGCGCGCTCTGCGCGAGCACCTGCCCGCGTTCGAGCCCGGCGCGGCGCGCGAGCCCCGCGGGCACCGGCGGATAGACGTCGACCGCGAGCCTCTCCGCGCCGACGATGGCCTCTGCCCGCGGCGCGTGCCGCGGCGAGAAACGCGTCGACGTCGCCCCGGTCGCGCGCTTCGGCCGCGCAGCAGGGCGAGGTGCCCGTACGGCGGCAGGCCGGTGACCCGCCGCTCCGCGAGCAGCGTCGCGGCGAAACCGTCGTAGTCGTGGCCGGCGAGCGCGCGATACAGCGGGTGCGCCGGGAAATCGGTCTGCACCACGACCTCGCCCGGCAGGCGCGCCCGGCCGGCGCGCCCGGCGACCTGGAACAGCAGCGCGGCGAGCCGCTCGGTCGCGCGGAAATCGGCGCTGTAGAGCGCGTTGTCGGCGCCGAGCACGCCGACCAGCGTCAGTCGCGGAAAATCGTGGCCCTTGGCGAGCATCTGCGTGCCGACGAGGATGTCGACCTCCCCCGCGTGGACGCTCTCGCGCATCGCCGCGAAGGCGCCCTTGCGCTGCGTGCTGTCGCGGTCGATGCGCAGCGATGCGCGCGCCCGGAAAGCGCGCGGCGAGCGCCGCCTCCAGCCGCTGCGTGCCGTGGCCCAGCGGCATGAGGTCGACGTTGCCGCACTCGGGACAGGCGCGCGGCAGGCGCGCGGCGTGGCCGCAGTGGTGGCAGCGCAGCTCGCCGTCGCCGCGGTGCACGACCAGCCGCGCGCTGCAGCGCGGACAGCCCGCCTGCCAGCCGCAGGCCGCGCACAGCAGCGACGGGGAAAAGCCGCGGCGGTTGATGAAGATCAGCGATTGCTCTGCCGCGCGCGAGGCGGGCCTCGATCGCGGCCAGCAGCGGCAGCCCGAGCCCCTCGACGGCGCCGGCGGCGCGGCAGGGCTCGAACCGCAGCGCGGGCAGGCGTGCCGGCTCGACCGCCCGTTGCGGCAGCTTCAGCCACGCGCAGCGCCCGCGCTGCGCCCGGTGCAGCGCCTCGAGCGAGGGCGTCGCGCTGCCCAGCACGATCGGCACGCCGCGCTGCCGGGCGCGCCACAGCGCGACGTCGCGGCCGTGGTAGCGAACGCCGTCCTGCTGCTTGAACGACGCGTCCTGCTCCTCGTCGACGACGATCAGCGCGAGCCGCGGCAGCGGCGCGAACACCGCGAGGCGGGTGCCGAGCACGAGATCGGCCTCGCCGGCCGCGGCGGCGGCCCACGCGCGGGCCCGCTCGCCGCCGGCGAGCCGGCTGTGCAGCAGCACGAGGCGCCGGCCGGGCAGCGCCGCCGCGATGCGTTGCGCGAGCTGCGGCGTGAGGTTGATCTCGGGCACCAGCAGCAGCGCCTGCCCGCCGGCCGCGATCGCCGCCGCCGCCACGGCGAGGTAGACGTTCGTCTTGCCGCTGCCGGTGACCCCTTGCAGCAGAAACGGCGCGAAGGTCGACAGCGCCGCGACGACGGCGCCCGCCGCGGCCTGCTGGTCGGGGTTGAGCGGCACCTCCGATGCCGGCGGTGACGGCGCGGATTGCGGGGCCGCGTCGACCCAGCCGTGCGCGAGCCATGCCCGGACCAGCCCCCGCTCGCGTGCGGTGAGCGCGGCGAACGCGATGCCGGCGGGCGACGCGCCCGCCGCCGCGTCGAGGCGCTCGAACAGCGCCCGCGCCCGCGGCGCGCGGGCGAGGCGCAGGGGCAGTACGGTCCGGCCCGCGGCGGTGAGCGCGACCGCGGCAGGCGGCGTCGGAGCCCGCGGCACGGCGCCGGGCAGCGGCGGCAGCATCTGCGCCAGCACCATGCCCAGCGGTTCCTGGTAATAGCGGGCCACGAATTCGGCCGAGGGCCAGCACGTCCGGTGGCAGCGGCGGCAGTGCGGCGACGATCTCGCTCAGCGGTTGCAGCCTGTCCGCGGCCACCTCGCTCGCGGCGGCGACGGCGACGACGACGCCCGTCAGCGCCCGGCGGCCGAGGTGCACGCGAACCACCTGCCCGCAGTCGACGTCGAGTTCCGCCGGCACCCAGTAATCGAACAGGGTGTGCGCGGCGACCGGGAGCGCGACGCGGGCGATGCTCATCGCCGCCGGTGCGTCGGCGTGAGTGGCCGACGGCCATTTCCGCGGCGCATCAAATGCTCATCGATCATACGAGCAATACGCCCCAAGTCATTGCTTTTTAATGACCTGCCTGCGCAATGCGGCCGCGCTGTGGATAACATTGTGCGTAAATCCCGCGAACGCCGCCGCCAGCCGGGATGGTTGCGCGGCCGCGGCGGCCGGGCCGCGACCGGCGCCGAAAAATTTTCGCTTCGCCTTCAATGCCTTGGATACCCCATGCCCGGGCGTGTCGGGGCGAAGGGCGGTGCGCAGGGGACGGGACGGGCGAATGTGCATAACTGCGCAACGCGAGCGTCCGGATTTGCGCGTTTGTCAAGACCCCGCGAAGCCAATGCGGACGCGGATTTCGGCGGTTTTTCCGAGGGAGACCCCGTGCGGATCAAGGCGTGGCGCGGGCTGCGGCGGATTCGCGATGGACGGCGGCGACCAGCGCGGCGACGTTGTCGGGCTTGGTCGCCGGGACGATGCCGTGGCCGAGGTTGAAAATGTGGCCCGGGGCAGGCCCCGCGGCACGGACGATGGCCGTGGCCTCGCGCACCACGGTCTCCGGGTCCGTGAGCAGCACGGCCGGGTCGAGGTTTCCCTGCAGCGCGACGCGCGCGCCGACGGCAGCGCGGGCGCGGGCGATGTCGACCGTCCAGTCGAGACCCACTGCCGACGCGCCGGAGGCGGCGACCTCGTCGAGCCATTGTCCGCCACCCTTGGTGAACACGATCGTCGGCACCGGCCGTCCGGCCGCGTCCGGGCGCAGCGCCGCGAGGATCGCGCGCATCGGCGCGAGCGAGAACCTGCGGTAGGCGGCAGTGGTCAGCAGGCCGCCCCAGGTGTCGAAGATCATCACCGCGTCGGCGCCGCGCGCGATCTGCTCGTTGAGATACGCGGCGACCGCCTGCGCGTTGACGTCGACCAGGCGCTGCAGGAGATCGGGCCGGGCGTACGCCATCCGGCGCACGGTGGCGAAGTCCGAGCCGCCGCCGCCCTCGATCATGTAGCAGGCGAGCGTGAACGGGCTCCCGGCGAAGCCGAGCAGCGGCACGCTTCCGGCCAGCGCGCGCTTGATCTCGGCCACCGCGTCGAACACGTAGGCGAGCTTCGCCATGTCGGGGACCGCGAGCGCGGCGATCGTCGCCGCGTCGGCGGTCGTGCGCTCGAAGCGCGGGCCCTCGCCCTCGGCGAAGTGCAGTCCCAGGCCCATGGCGTCGGGCACCGTCAGGATGTCCGAAAACAGGATCGCCGCGTCGAGCGGAAAGCGCGCCAGCGGCTGCAGCGTCACTTCGGTCGCCAGCGCCGGCGTCTTGGCGAGCGCCAGGAAGCTTCCCGCGCGGGCCCGGGTGGCGTTGTACTCGGGCAGGTAGCGTCCCGCCTGGCGCATCAGCCAGACCGGCGTGTACGGGGTGGGCTCGCGCCGCAGCGCGCGCAGCAGCGTGTCGTTCTTCAAAGGGGTCATGGCGTCGCCGTCAACGGGCACCGCGCCTCGGGCGGAGGCGCCGGCCGGGGAGGAAGGGGTCACTGCGCCGCCGCCAGCGTGCGGCCGGTCAGGCGGCGGAGAATGGCCAGCGGCGAGCGCTCGGGATCGTACAGCGCCGCCGGCGGCAGGTGGATCGTCTGCTCGAGCATGTACTGTCCGGAGACCGCCGCGTGCATCACCTGGTCGGAGAAGCAGATCCAGGTCGTGCCGGGCGCGAAATGCACGACCTGCTGCTCGCAATCGCGCTGGTAGCCGAGGTCGGCCTTCGCCTGGTCGTGCAGGCCCAGCATCAGGTGGTCGTACTCGCTGCGCAGGCCCTTGGTGACGAACAGCCCTGCGAGCGCGACCGCAGCACCCGGCAGCGGGCGCGCCACGCGCGGCAGCAGCGTCTTCGCCATCGTCTCGAACGGCTCGCCGACGCGCCAGACACGGTCCTCGGCGGGATTGACGTTGGCGAACACGCGCAGGATCCGCTCGCCGCGGCTGGGCCGCGACGGGAACGCGTCGACGTGCAGACGCGAGTCGTCCTTGCGCCACGAGACGTCGCGGCCGACGGCGGGCTGCGGGCGGAAGCTCGTTCGCGCCCGCTTGACCCACGGGGCATAGCGCGGAAACAGCGCCGTCACCAGCGCCGCCGCGTCGGCGGCGAAGCGCGCGATCATCGCGGCGAGCTCGGCACGCTCCTCCGGCGTCCCGCGCGCGCCCTTGAGCGCGGCGCCGTCGAGGCTGATGTTCTTCGCCCGGCCGTCGGACCAGTGCGGCGACAGGAATCGCCGCTCCGCGCGCGGACAGCGCGAAGTTCACGCGGGGCAGCGCGAGCACGCATGCCGTCCTCGAGCGCGCGCGCCGCCTCCTGCTGCGCCTCGGGCGTCAGCGTCGGGCGGAAGCTCTCGACGTCGAGCGCTACGATCCCGGCCATCGGTGGCTGCGGCGGCGCGTCAGCGCGGCAGCTCGGAGGCGCCCATCAGGAACTCGTCGATCGCCCGCGCGCACTGGCGGCCCTCGCGGATCGCCCAGACCACCAGCGACTGGCCGCGGCGCATGTCGCCGGCGGCGAAGACCTTGTCCACCGAGGTGCGGTAGTCGTCGGTGTTCGCCTTCACGTTGCCGCGCGGATCGCGCGCCACGCCGAGGTCCCGGAGCAGCGGCGTCTCCGCCGGCCCGGTGAAGCCCATCGCCAGCAGCACCAGGTCGGCCGGCAGCTCGAACTCGGTGCCCGGCAGCTCGACCATCTTCATCTGGCCGTCCGCGCCTTTGCGCCATTCGAGCCGCGCCGCGACCAGCTTCGTCACCCGCCCGTCGCGGCCTTCGAGCCGCTTGGTGGCGACCGCCCAGTCGCGCTGGCAGCCCTCCTCGTGCGACGACGACGTGCGCAGCTTCACCGGCCAGTACGGCCACACCAGCGGCTTGTCCTCCTGCTCCGGCGGCTGCGGCAGCAGCTCGAACTGCGTCACCGACGCGGCGCCGTGGCGGTTCGACGTGCCCACGCAGTCGGAGCCGGTGTCGCCGCCGCCGATCACCACCACGTGCTTGCCGGCCGCCGAGATCTGTCCGGGGACGGCGTCGCCGGCGACGACCCGGTTCTGCTGCGGCAGGAACTCCATCGCGAAATGGACGCCGTCGAGCTCGCGCCCCGGCACCGGCAGGTCGCGCGGCTGCTCGGCGCCGCCGGTCAGCGCGATGGCGTCGAAGGCGGCCAGCAGCGCCTGCGCCGGCAGGTCGGCGCCGACGTCGGTGCTGGGCCGGAACTCCACGCCCTCGATCGACATCTGCGCCATGCGGCGGTCGATCAGGTGCTTCTCCATCTTGAAGTCGGGGATGCCGTAGCGGAGCAGCCCGCCGATGCGGTCGGCCTTCTCGAACAGCACGACGGCGTGCCCGGCGCGCGCGAGCTGCTGCGCGCAGGCCAGGCCCGCCGGCCCGGAGCCGACCACGGCCACGCGCCTGCCCGTCTTCGCCGCGGGCGGCTGCGCGCACGACCCAGCCCTCGTCCCAGCCCTTGTCGATGATGAAGTGCTCGATCGACTTGATCCCCACCGGGTCGTTGTTGATGTTGAGCGTGCAGGCCGCCTCGCAGGGCGCCGGGCAGACGCGGCCGGTGAACTCGGGGAAGTTGTTGGTCGAGTGCAGCACGTCGAGCGCGGCGCGCCACTGCTGCCGGTAGACGAGGTCGTTCCAGTCGGGAATGATGTTGTTGACCGGGCAGCCGCTCTGGCAGAACGGGATGCCGCAATCCATGCAGCGCGCGCCCTGCGTCGACGCGTCGTCGTCCGCGAGCGCGAGCACGAACTCGCGGTAGTTGTGCACGCGCTCGGTCGAAGGCAGCATCGCCTCCTGGATGCGCTGCAGCTCCATGAAGCCGGTGATCTTGCCCATCTATGCCGCCTCCCGGTCACGCTGCTCGGCCGCTGCCGCGGCCGCCGCCTTCGCCGCCTTCGCGTGCAGTCTCGCCCAGCGCCCGCTTGTACTCGTGCGGGAAGACCTTGACGAATTTCAGGCGCGCCGACTCCCAGTCGTCGAGAATCGCGAGCGCCCGGGTGCTGCCCGTGTAGCGCAGGTGCCGGTCGATCAACTCGCGCAGCTGCGGCTCGTCGGCGCGGCCCGCGTGGGCGAGCCGCCCGGTGCCCGCCGCCGCCAGGTCGGCGTCGGCCTGCAGCTGCTCGGCCTCGGGCAGGACCGGCTCCAGCGCGACCATGTTCAGGTTGCAGCGCTGCCGGAACGTGCCGTCCTCGTCGTAGACGTAGGCGATGCCGCCGCTCATCCCCGCGGCGAAGTTGCGGCCGGTGCGGCCCAGCACGACCACGGTGCCGCCGGTCATGTACTCGCAGCCGTGGTCGCCGGTGCCCTCGACGACCGCCGCCGCGCCCGAGTTGCGCACGCAGAAGCGCTCGCCCGCCACGCCGCGGAAGTACGATTCGCCGGCGATGGCGCCGTACATGACGGTGTTGCCGATCACGATGTTCTGCTCCGGCGGCGCCGGGCAGGCCGGGTCCGGGTAGACGACGATGCGCCCGCCGGACTGGCCCTTGCCGACGTAGTCGTTGGTCGCGCCCTGCAGCTCGAAGGTGACGCCGCGGGCGAGGAACGCCCCGAAGCTCTGCCCGGCGATGCCCTCGAAGGCGACGTGCACGGTGTCCTCGGGCAGCCCCGCGTTGCCGTACGCGCGCGCGATCGTGCCCGACAGCATCGCCCCGACCGAGCGGTTCGCGTTCCTGATCCTGTAGGCGAGCCGCACCGGCTGCTTGCCGTCCAGCGCCGGCGCCGCATCGGCGATCAGCTGGTGGTCGAGCGCTGCGGCGAGCCCGTGGTCCTGCGCCTCGCACTGGTGCCGGGCGACGTCGGCGGGCATCTGCGGCTGGTGGAAGACGCGGGCGAAATCGAGCCCCTTCGCCTTCCAGTGGCCGATGCCGCGGCGCATGTCGAGCAGGTCGGCGCGGCCGATCAGCTCGTCGAAGCGACGGATGCCGAGCTTCGCCATCAGCTCGCGCGCCTCCTCGGCGACGAAGAAGAAGTAGTTGACGACGTGCTCGGGCTGGCCGGCGAACTTCCGGCGCAGCTCCGGGTTCTGCGTCGCGATGCCCACCGGGCAGGTGTTGAGGTGGCACTTGCGCATCATGATGCAGCCTTCGACGACCAGCGGCGCCGTCGAGAAGCCGAACTCGTCGGCGCCGAGCAGCGCGCCGATCACCACGTCGCGGCCGGTCTTGAGCTGGCCGTCGACCTGCACCGCGATGCGTCCGCGCAGGCGGTTGAGCACCAGCGTCTGCTGCGTCTCGGCGAGCCCGAGCTCCCACGGCGCGCCGGCGTGCTTGATCGACGAGATCGGCGAGGCGCCGGTGCCGCCGTCGTGGCCGGCGATGGTCACGTGGTCGGCCTTGGCCTTGGCGACGCCGGCCGCCACGGTGCCCACGCCGACCTCGCTGACCAGCTTCACCGAGATCGACGCGCGCGGGTTCGCGTTCTTGAGGTCGTGGATCAGCTGGGCCAGGTCCTCGATCGAGTAGATGTCGTGGTGCGGCGGCGGCGAGATCAGGCCCACGCCCGGCACCGAGAAGCGCAGCTGCGCGATGTACTCCGACACCTTGTGCCCGGGAAGCTGGCCGCCCTCGCCGGGTTTCGCGCCCTGGGCCATCTTGATCTGGATCTGGTCGGCGTTGACGAGGTACTCCGCGGTCACGCCGAAGCGGGCGGAGGCGACCTGCTTGATCTTCGAGCGCAGCGAATCGCCCTCGCGCACCGCGATGTCGGCGACGACGACGGGAATCCGCGACTTCAGCGTCTCGCCCTTCGCGATCGGCAGGTAGCGCCGCGCGTCCTCGCCGCCCTCGCCGGTGTTCGACTTGCCGCCGATGCGGTTCATCGCGATCGCGAGCGTGGTGTGGGCCTCGGTCGAGATCGAGCCCAGGCTCATCGCGCCCGTCGCGAAGCGCCTGACGATCTCGGCCGCCGGCTCGACCTCGTCGAGCGGCACCGGCTCGGGCGCGAAGCGGAACTCGAACAGGCCGCGCAGCGTGAGCATCCGCTCGGTCTGGTCGTTGATCAGCGCCGCGTACTCCTTGTACGTCGCGTAGCTGCCGGCGCGCGTCGCGTGCTGCAGCTTGGCGATCGAGTCCGGCGTCCACATGTGCTCCTCGCCGCGGACGCGATAGCTGTACTCGCCGCCGGGATCGAGCGCGTTCTTCAGCAGCGGGGCGGCGCCGAACGCGAGCGCGTGGATCCGCGCCGCCTCGTTGGCGACCTCGAACAGGCCGATGCCCTCGACGTTGCTCGCGGTGCCGGTGAAATACTTGTCGACGAACGCCTTCTGCAGGCCCACGGCCTCGAAGATCTGCGCGCCGCAGTACGACTGGTAGGTGGAGATGCCCATCTTGGACATCACCTTGTAGAGGCCCTTGCAGACCGCCTTGATGTACCGGTACGCGGCCTCCTGCGCCGACGCGTCGGCGCGCGCGAAGGCGAGCTCCTCGAGCGTCTCCAGCGCGAGGTAGGGGTGGATCGCCTCGGCGCCGTAGCCCGCGAGCAGCGCGAACTGGTGGACCTCGCGTGCCGAGCCGGTCTCGACGACCAGCCCGGTGCTGGTGCGCAGGCCTTTGCGCACCAGGTGCTGGTGCACGGCGGCGGTGGCGAGCAGTGCCGGGATCGGGAGCAGCTCGGCCGATACCCTGCGGTCGGACACGATCAGGATGTTGTATCCGAGGCGCACGGCGTCCTCGGCCTCGGCCGACAGCGACGCCAGCGCCGCCTCCATGCCGTCCGCACCCCAGGTCGCCGGATAGCAGATGTCGAGCTCGTAGGCCTTGAACGCGCCGCCGGTGAACAGCGCGACGTGGCGGATGCGCTCCATCGCCTCGGCGGTGAGCACGGGCTGCTGCGCCTCGAGCCGCATCGGCGGGCTCGTCTCGTCGATGCCGAGCAGGTTCGGGCGCGGCCCGATGAAGGTGACCAGCGACATCACCAGCTCCTCGCGGATCGGGTCGATCGGCGGGTTGGTCACCTGCGCGAACAGCTGCTTGAAGTAGCTGTAGATGATCTTCGGCCGCGCCGAGAGCACCGGCAGTGCCGCGTCGTTGCCCATCGACCCGGTCGGCTCCTCGCCGTTGCGCGCCATCGGCGTGAGGATGTCCTTGAGGTCCTCCTGCGTGTAGCCGAACGCCTGCTGGCGGTCGAGCAGCGGCACCTCCGAGCGCTGCGGCGGCGCGGGCTCGGGAAGCGCGTCGAGCGCCACGCGCGAGCGGTCGATCCACGCGCGGTACGGCCTGGCCGTGGCCAGCGTGCGCTTCAACTCGGCGTCGTCGATGATCCGGCCCTGCTCGGTGTCGACCAGCAGCATCATGCCGGGCTGCAGCCGCCACTTGCGCACGATCTTGCGTTCCGGGATGTCGAGCACGCCGACCTCGGAGGCCAAGATCACGTAGTCGTCGTCGGTGACGATGTAGCGCGCGGGGCGCAGGCCGTTGCGATCGAGCGTCGCGCCGATCTGGCGGCCGTCGGTGAACGCCATCGCCGCCGGGCCGTCCCAGGGCTCCATCAGCGCGGCGTGGTACTCGTAGAACGCGCGCCGGTCCTCGTCCATCAGCGGATTGCCCGCCCAGGCCTCGGGGATCATCAGCATCATCGCGTGCGACAGCGGGTAGCCGCCCATGACGAGCAGCTCGAGCGCGTTGTCGAACGACGCCGAATCCGACTGGCCGTCGTAGATCAGCGGCCAGATCTTGTCGAGGTCCGCACCCAGCACGGTGCTGGCGATGCCGTGCTGGCGCGCGCGGATCCAGTTGACGTTGCCGCGCAGCGTGTTGATCTCGCCGTTGTGGCAGACCATCCGGAACGGGTGCGCGAGGTCCCAGGTCGGGAAGGTGTTGGTCGAGAAGCGCTGGTGGACCATCGCCAGCGCCGACACCATGCTCTCGTCCTTGAGGTCGAGAAAGTACTCGCCGACCTGGTCCGCAAGCAGCATTCCCTTGTAGACCAGCGTGCGCGTCGACATCGACGGCACGTAGTATCCCTTGCCGTGGCGCAGCTTCAGCGCCTGGACCGCGTGCCCGGCGCGCCTGCGGATGATGTAGAGCTTGCGCTCCAGCGCGTCCTGGTCCATGTCGTTGCTGCCGGCGGCGATGAACACCTGCCGGATCACCGGCTCGACCTCCTGGGTGCGCAGCGACAGCCCGCTGTTGTCGGTCGGCACGTCGCGCCAGCCGAGGAGGATCTGGCCCTCGCCCCCGATGGCGCGCTCGATCTCCTGCTCGCAGGCCACGCGGGAGGCGGGCTCCCTGGGCAGGAAGACCATGCCCACGCCGTAGCGGCCGACGGCGGGCAGCGTCATGCCGCGCCGCCCGCAGGCGCGGCGCAGGAACGCGTCTGGCATCTGGATCAGGATGCCCGCACCGTCGCCCTGCAGCGGGTCGGCGCCGGTGGCGCCGCGGTGCGTCAGGTTGTTCAGGATCGACAGCCCCTGGGTGATGATCGCGTGGCTCTTCTGGCCCTTGATGTGGGCGATGAAGCCCAGACCGCAGGCGTCGTGTTCGTTGGCGGGGTCGTACAGACCCTGGCGCGCCGGCGGCAGATGCCGTTGACCTTCGATACCTTGTTCCACGCTGACCTCGTCGTGACGGTTGGCTTCTGGCACGCTGACGATATCGCCCCCGTAACCCCGATTTCGCAAATCTGCAGCGAAACCCTACTATCCTAGCCGTGATGCTGCATCGCGGCAAGACGCAATCGCAGGTTGGTGTCGCGCCGGGCGCAACAGCTTCGTCGCCGGAACCGCTTTCGGGCGGCAAAGCACTTGCGCCACGGGGCTTCTTGGGCTTTAATCTGAGCAAAACCGGCTAGATGCTTGTTGCGGCGCTCAAAAAGGTCCTGACTTCAGGCACATTTAGGACAACATCATCAGGGATTTCGACATGAAGCTAGACCGCATGCTCGCCGCCTGGCTTCGGCCACTCGCCGGCCTTCTCGCCGTGGTCGCGGCGCTCGCGCTCGGCGGATGCGGCGGCGGCAGCGGTGCACCGAACAATCCGTATGCGCCGTTCGCCTCCGCCCTGACCGTCGTGCCGGAGGCGCCGACCATCTACTCGCAGATCGCCGCGAAGCTGACCATCTCGGGCGGCGTCGCGCCATACCAGGCGTTCTCCAGCAATTCCGCCGTGCTTCCGGTTCAGCAGTACCTGCCCGGAGACACGCTGACCCTGCTGGCCGTTGCGGTCAGCCAGACGACGTCGGTGACGATCACGATCCGGGACTCCGCAGGCAGCCAGGTGCTGGTCGGCACAACCGTTCTGCCGTCACCGCCGTCGGAGCTGGTCGTGCTGCCGAGCAGCATCGACGTGTACTCGACCATTGCGTCGATCCTCACCATTTCGGGTGGCGTGCCCCCGTATCGGGCGTTCTCCAACAACAGCAACGTGCTCCCGGTGGCGCAGAATGTCTCCGGTTACACGCTGATGCTGCTTGCATCGGATGTGGCCGCCGACACCAGCGTCGTCGTCACGATCCAGGATTCGGTCGGCCAGACGGTGCCGGTCAACGTCACCGTGCATCCGAAGGCTGCGTCGGGACCGCCGCTGGTCGTGCTCCCGAACAGCATCACCACGTCGCCGGGCACGTCGGTCACCGTGAGCATCTCCGGCGGCACGCCGCCCTACAGGGCGTACTCGAGCAACCCTGCGGTGCTGCCGGTCGACAAGGACGTCACCGGCAATTCGCTCGAACTGAAGGCCGAGGGAGTCAGCGCGTCGACCAACGTCGCGATCACGATCCAGGATTCGACCGGCCAGACCGCCAACGTCGCCGTCGTCGTCAACCCGGATACCGCCGTGCCGCTGGTCGTGCTGCCCGCGAACTCGATCGTGTTCTCCGGCGTCCCGACGGCGCTGTCGGTGACGGGCGGCGTGAAGCCCTACCGGGCATTCTCCAGCAATGCCGCGGTGCTGCCGGTGACCCAGAACGTCGCCGGCGACACCATCGCGCTGCTCCCGGGCAGTGTCGCCGCCGACACCAGCGTCACCGTCACCGTGCAGGACTCGGGCAACGCGACGGTCTCCGCGACCGTCACCGTGCGGGCGGCGACGCTGCTCAACACGCTGACCATCACGCCGAACGCGACGGACTGCGGCGAGAACGCCATCTGCTCGGGGCAGACGGGGACCGCGACCGTCCAGCTGCAGCTGCCCGGCGGCGGGCCGGCGGCCGGAAGGCAGGTGCGCTTCGACGTCGTCGCCGGACCGTACGGCATCGTCACCAACGGCGCCCCGCCGACGCAGGCGACGGTCCCGTCGCTGGTCGTCGTCTCCGATGCGGGTGGCAACGCGCAGGTCATCATCCGCGCCAACGTCGACGCGCCGACGCAGCCCGCGCAGATCCGGGTGACGGATCTGACGTCCGGCCAGCAGATCACCGGCAGCTTCCTCATCCAGCAGCGCACCGACGGCGCGACGCTGCTGACGGTCGTGCCGTCCGAGGCCAACATCACCGGCGCCTTTACCGACGAGTGCTCGACCGGCTTCCGCGTCGACTACTTCATCTACGGCGGCACGCCGCCCTACCGGATCACGCAGACGTTCCCGACGGCGGCCATCCTCATCAATTCGACGGTGAACGCGAGCGGTGGCTTCTTCTCGGTCCAGACCAACGGCACCTGCGTCAATCCCGAGCAGTTCTCGATCGTCGATGCGACCGGGCGGCAGATCACGGCTACGCTGAACAACGTTCCGGGCACGGTCGCGCGGCCGGTCGTGGTGCCGCCGGATCTGGTGGTCATTCCCGGCGACTTGTCCGCCGGCTGCTCTGCGGGCGGCACCTCATCGATCGGCGGACAACAGATCCCCCCGTCTTTCTGGACGTTCACGTACGTCATCAGTGGCGGCACGGCTCCGTACAACGTCAGCATCGCGGCCCGGCCGGCCGACGACACCACCATACTGACGCCGTCAACCGGATTCGTGCCCGTGTCCGGCGGATCGATCGTGGTCAGCAACGTCTCGCAGAGCATCGTGCTGAACTTCATCGACTCGAGCCGCCCGCAGAAGTCGACGACCCGCACGATCACCTGCAATTGATCTGGCGTTGACGTCGGCCGGGACATACCGGGCCGCGACAGAATGAGATGCCCGCGCGGCGCCGCGCGGGCATTTTTCTCGTGCGCCGAGCGCAGCGCCCGGCGAATCGCGGACCGCGCGCGGTCCGCCCGTCACGCGTAGCCCGGGTTGAGCACAGCGAAACCCGGGTGGGCGCGGGAAACGGGCGCGGTTGCCCCGGGTTTCGCTGCGCTCGACCCGGGCTATGAGAGCACGGCGCGCAGGTCGGCGGACGGGACGTCGGCGGTCACGAATGCGTCACCCAGCGCGCGCAGCAGGACGAGCCGGATCGCGCCGGCCCTGACCTTCTTGTCATGGCTCATCAGCGCCAGATAGCGGTCCGCGCCGAGTGGCGGCGCATCGACCGGCAGCCGCGCCGCGCGCAGCAGTGCACCGAGACGGGCGGCGTCGGCCACCGCGATCAGACCGAGGCGCGCGGAGAGCGCCGCCGCCATCGCCATTCCCGTCGCCACCGCCTCGCCGTGCAGCCACGAGCCGTAGCCCAGTCCGGCCTCGATCGCGTGCCCGAAGGTGTGGCCGAAGTTGAGCAGCGCGCGCTCGCCGCCCTCGCGCTCGTCGGCGGCGACGATCTCGGCCTTGATCCGGCAGCTCTCGGCGACCGCGTGGGTCAGCGCCGCAGCGTCGCGCGCGCGCAGCGCGTCGACGTTGGCCTCGAGCCAGTCGAAGAAGTCGCGGTCGCGGATGGCGCCGTACTTGATCACCTCGGCCAGTCCCGCCGCGAGCTCGCGGTCGGGCAGCGTCGCGAGGCAATCGATGTCGATCAGCACGGCGCGCGGCTGGTGGAAGGCGCCGATCATGTTCTTGCCCAGCGGATGGTTGACGCCGGTCTTGCCGCCGACCGACGAATCGACCTGTGCGAGCAGCGTCGTCGGCAGCTGGACGAAGGGCATTCCCCGCTGGCAGATCGCCGCGGCGAAGCCGGCGATGTCGCCGACCACCCCGCCGCCGAGCGCGATCACCGTCGTCGAACGCTCGGCCCGGAGCTCGAGCAGCCGCGTCAGCACGTCGTGGAGCGTGGCCCAGGTCTTGTGCGTCTCGCCGTCGGGGACCAGTACCGTCTCGCCGGCGATGCCGGCTGCCGCGAGGCTGCCCCGCAGCGGCGCCAGCCAGTGCGCGGCGACCACGGGGTTGGTGACGATCACCGCGCGCGGCGCGGCGAGCAGCGGCGCGAGGCGCGCGCCGGCTTCGGCGAGCAGGCCCGCGCCGATGTGAACCGGGTAGCTGCGCTCGCCCAGCGCGACGGTGACGGTGCGCACCGGCGCAGCTGGTGCACCCTTGGCGCTGCGCGCCTTCCCTCCGGGAGGGAGCAATTCGCGCTCGGGACGGCCCTTCGCGCTCACTGGCGCACCCTTGGCGCTGCGCGCCTTCCCTCCGGGAGGGAGCAATTCGCGCTCGGGACGGCCCTTCGCGCTCATGCGCGCAGCGGATCGCGCGACGGATCCGCGAACGCCGCCGCGAAGCGGGCGATCTCGCCGCGGTCGGACTCGAGCACGAGGTCGGCGACCTCGCGATACAGCGCGTCGCGCACGCGGTAGAGCTCCTCGAGCCGGGCGAGCTTGTCGGTCGTGTTGAGCAGCGGGCGGTGGCGGCTCGCGTGCACGCGGTGGAAAACGGTGACGGGCGGCGCGTGCAGGTAGACGACGGTGCCGTTGGCCTTGAGGCGCTCGCGGTTCGCGGCGCGGATCACCACCCCGCCGCCGGTGGCGAGCACGATGCCGGTGCGCAGCACCAGCCGCTCGAGCGTGGCCTCCTCGCGGTCGCGAAAGCTCGCCTCGCCTTCGATCTCGAAGATGGTCGGGATGGTGACGCCGAGCGCGCGCTCGAGCTCCTTGTCCGCGTCGACGAACTCCCGGTCGAGGCGGCGGGCGAGCTGGCGGCCGAGCGTGGATTTGCCCGCGCCCGGTAGTCCGACCAGATACAGATTGCCCCGATGCAAATCCACCGGGGCATTGTAGTGGAAATCGACGGCGCCCGACGCCTCCGCGCCCGGGCCGCGCGCTACCTGACGGCGGTCACCGACTCCTTGAGGATGCGCGGCGTCAGGAAGATCAGCAGCTCGGTCTTGGTGGTCGTGCGCCCGGTCCGCTTGAACAGGTAGCCGAGGAGGGGCATGTCGCCGAGCAGCGGCACCTTGGTGATGTCGTTGATGATCGACTCCTCGTAGATGCCGCCTATCACCGCCGTGTCGCCGTTGTTGACCGAGATCTGCGTGACCACGCTCCGGGTGTCGATCGACGGGACGTTGCCGCCGCCCTGCTGCTGGACGTTCTGGCCGACCGAGTCCTTGCGCACCTCCACACCCATGATGATCTTGTTGTCGGGCGTGATCTGCGGCGTCACGTCAAGCCGCAGCACCGCCTTCTTGAACTGCGTCGTCACCTGCTGACCGGTTCCCGCCCCGGTGGTGTACGGAATCTCGGTGCCCTGCTCGATCGTCGCCTTCTGGTTGTCGCCGGTGACCACCCGCGGGCTCGACACGACCTTGCCGCGATTGTCGGCTTCCAGCGCCGCGAGCTCGAGGTTGATCAGGTTGCCGCTGCCCAGGTTGATCAGCGTCAGCGCCAGCGAGCCGGCGGGGCCGAGGACGCTGGTGACCGGCAGGTTGACGTTGAGCTGCGGGCTGTCGGAGTACCCGGCAGGCGCGATGCCCGACGCCAGCTCGAACGGCGTCTGCGTGCGCGTCTCGCGCGTCGCCTGCCCGATCCCGCCGGACGACACCACCGGCTGCGTCGACAGGCTGCCGCCCATGCCCAGCGCGTAGCGGTTGTTGAACGTGGCGCCGGTCTGCACGCCCAGCTTGACGCCCAGCTCCTTGCTGAAGTTGTCGCTGGCGATGACGATCCGCGCCTCGATCTGCACCTGCCGGATCGGCGTGTCGAGCTGCCGGATGATCCGCCGGACCTCCTCCAGGTGAGACGCGGTGTCCTGCACGAACAGGATGTTGGTGCGCGGATCGACGAACGCGACGCCGCGCTCGGACAGGATCGAGCCCTGGCCGCCGGTGGTCGCCGTCTGCCCGGCGCCGAGGCCGAAGCGCTGCTGGCGGTTGGTGGTCAGGATGTCGCGGAAATCCGCCGCCTTCATGTAGTTGAGCTGGAAGGATTCGAGCTGCAGCGGCTCGAGCTGGGAGATCTGGATCTGGCTCTCGAGCTGCTGCTTCTCCTTGAGTGCGAGCTCCTCGCGCGGCGCGATCAGAACGACGTTGCCGTTCTTGCGCATGTCGAGGCCCTTCGTCTGCATGATGATGTCGAGCGCCTGGTCCCAGGGGATCTCCTTGAGCCGCAGCGTCAGGTTCCCGGTGACCGAGTCGCTGGTGATGATGTTGAGCCCGGTGAAGTCGGCGATCACCTGCAGCACCGCGCGGACGTCGACGTTCTGGAAGTTGAGCGACAGCTTCTCGCCCTTGTAGCCCTGGCGCGAGCCCTGCGTCAGCTTGTTCGGGTCCTCCTGGATCGCCTTCACCTCGATGATGAACCGTTTGTCCGCCTGGTAGGCCGAATACTCCCAGAGACCCCTGGGCTCGATGATCATCCGCGCGTTGCCGCCCTGCGCCAGCGTGTCGACGGTCATCACCGGCGTCGCAAAGTCCTGGACGTCGAGCCTTCGTTCGAGGTTGCGCGGCACCGACGTGCCGATGAAATCGACGATCAGCAGCTTGCCCTGCTGGCGGATGTCGATGCCGGTCGCGTTGTCCGACATGTCGACGATGATGCGGCCCTCGCCGTTCGCGCCGCGGCGGAAGTCGACGTCGAGCAGCGCGTGCTGGACGTCGGCCGGCTTGGCCTCGGCGAAGCGCTCCACCTCCTGCGGCTTGACGTCCAGCGAAGCGCTCTGGTCGAACAGCGTCAGCTGGACCACGTTGCCGTCGACCGCGGTCTCGAAGGTCTGCGGCTTGTTGAGATTGAGCACGACGCGCGTGCGATTTCCCGCCTGGACGATGTTGACGCTGCGCAACGCCGGGATCGGAGACCTCCTGCAGCGTGCGCCCGAGCCCGTTGCTGGTGTCGAGGAAGTCGAGCGCGACCCGCGCCGGGTTGGCGATGGCGAACCCCGCGGGCGGCTGCGCCGGCGGCGCCTTGAGGACGAACCGCACGACGGTGCGCCCCGACGCGCCCTTGGAGACCGCGAGCGAATCGAGGGAGTTGGTCGTCTGCGCGCCGACCGCCCCGGACGCCGCGAGCGCGAGCACGGCGAGCAGCCACGCGCCGACGGCGCGCGCTCGGGTCGCGGCGCTTCCCATCCAAACGAACGGACTCATCTTTTTCGCTCCTGTGTCTTCGCGTCGGCCTGGAGCAGTTGCAGCGTGCTCGAACGCTCGGTCCAATCCCCCGCGCTGTCCTGCACCAGTTCCTTCAGGCGAATCTCGCCGTCGGTGATCCCGGTCACGATGCCGTAGTCCTGACCCATGTAGTTGCCGACGTGGACCTGGTAGATCTCCCCTTGCGGAGTCCGCACCAGACCGTAGGTGCTCTTTCCCTGCTGCAGCGAGCCGACCATGTTCAGCGATTCGAGGGGAAACGCCTCCAGCGCCTCCTTCCGCCGCGCGAGGTCCGGGGCGAGCTTGCTGCTGCCGCGGCCCGGCTCGATCTTGCGCGGCTTGAACGGGTCCGCCAGGTCGAACGCGTTGTACGTGAACGGCTCGTACGGCTTCATCTGCGGCAGCGGGTCGAGCTTGCCCTTGACGCCCTCGCCCTGCGCGGCCATCCAGGCCCGCAGGTCCTGATGGCTCTCGCCACCGCAGGCCGCGAGCACCAGGCATCCGCAGAGCGCCAACGCCAGCCGTCGCTTCATTTCCGGCGGCCCTCCTTCGCCTGCTGGGCCAGTTGGCGCTGTTTCGCGACCTCCTCCTCGTCGAGGTAGCGGTACGTCTTCGCCACCGCGTCCATCGCCAGGACGCCCTTGTCGTTGGTGATCGCGATGTCGTTGAGCGTGACGATGCGCGGCAGCTGCGCGATGTCGCTCGCGAACGCGCCCATGTCGTGGTAATTGCCGGTGATCCGGATGGCGATCGGCAGCTCGGCGTAGAAGTCGGCCATGCGCTCCTGCGCCGCGGGCTTGAACAGCTCGAACTGCAGCCCGCGGCCCAGCCCCGCCTGGTTGATGTCGGTCAGCAGCGCGTCCATCTCGGCGCGGTTCGGCAGCTGCTTCACCAGGGCGCCGAACGCCTGCTCGATCTCGAAGAGCTGCTGGCGGTAGAGGTCGTAATTGATCGCCTTGGCCTTCTTTTCGGCGTATTGCACCCGGAGCGTCGACTCGACCTTCTGCGCGGCTTCGAGCGCGTCGAACTGGTCCTTCCAGTCGAGCAGCGCGCCGGCGGCGACGATGACCGCGAAGATGCAGAGCAGCACGAGCGCCTTCGGCAGCGCCGGCCAGTTGCCGACCTCGCGGATATTGAGATTGCGGAAGTCGTCGAAGGTCATCCGGGGGCTCCTTCAGCGGCGTGCGCCGACGCGGCGGTCTTCTTCGCCGGCGGCGGCGCTTCCGGCGGCGCCGCGCGCTTCACGTGCAGGGTGAGGGTGAACTCGTTGACCCGCCCCGTCGGCAGCTGCACCGACTTGATCTCGATCAGCGCCGGCTTCTCGAGCCAGGGCGAGGCCTCGATGTTGCGCATCAGCGTCGAGACGCGGGCGTTCGACTGGGCGTAGCCGACCAGCGTCACCCGGTCGTCGGTCTGCTTGAGCGAACGGAGGTAGATTCCGTCGGGGATCTGCCGCACGATCTGGTCGAGCAGGTGCACCGCTTCGGTGCGATTGGTCTGCAGCGTCTCGACGATCTGCTTGCGCGCGAGCAGCGCCTGCGTCTGCTCGCGCAGCCGGTTGATTTCCTTGATCTGCTCGTCGAGCTTGGCGATCTCGGTCTTCAGGAGCTGGTTGCGGCTGTTCTGGTTCTCGATCCGTCCCGCCATCACCACGTGAACCAGCGCGACCACGGCGAGGCCGAGGATCGCGAGACTGATCGAAAGCGAGATGAACTGCCGCTTGCGCGCCTGCCTCTTCTGCTCGCGGTGCGGGAGAAGATTGAGGCGGATCATTCGAAGCTCCGCAGCGCCAGTCCGCAGGCGATGAGCAGGAGCGGCGCGTCCTGCGCGAGCTGGCGCGGCCGGATCAGGTCCGACGAGGCCATGCCGACGAACGGATTGGCGATGGTCGTGGCGACGCCGGCGCGCTTGGCGACCAGATCGTCGAGCCCCGGCAGCAGCGCGCAGCCGCCGGCGAGGATGATCTGGTCGACCTGGCTGTACGAGGTCGACGTGAAGAAGAACTGCAGCGCCCGGGTCACCTCGAGGGCGAGCGTCTCCATGAACGGCTGCAGCACATCGCTGTCGTAGTTCTCGGGGAGCCCCTGGTTGCGCTTGGCCGCCTCGGCCTCTTCCGGCGAAAGGTTGAATGCCCGCTGGATGTCGTGGGTCAGCTGGTTGCCGCCGGAGGCCTGGTCCCGGGCGAACAGGAACTGGTTGTTCCGCAGCACGTAGAGGTGGGTCGCATGCGCGCCGATGTCCACGAGGGCGACGTTCTGGTCGCGTCCGTTGGCCAGCAGGGTCGGGGCGATGAGCTCGAACGCCGCCTGGGTGGCGTACGATTCGACGTCCATGACCATGGGCTTGAGGCCGGCCGATTCCGCGGCCGCCACCCGGTCCTCGACCTTCTCCTTGCGCGAGGCGGCGATCAGGACCTCGACCTCGTCGGTGCTGTTGGGCGCGGGACCGAGGATCTGGAAGTCGAGGTTGACTTCGTCGAGCGCGAACGGGATGTACTGGTTGGCCTCGGCCTCGACGGTCAGCTCGAGCTCCTCCTCCTTCTGCGCCGCCGGAACGATGATCTTCTTGGTGATGACCATGGCCGCCGGCAGCGCGAGCGCCGCGTTCCGGTTGCGGCTGGCGAGCCGTTTCCAGCCGCGCCGCAGCCCTTCGCTGACCTGGTCCATGTTGACGATGTTGCCGTCGGTCACCGCGTCCCTGGGCAGGGGCTCGATGGTGTACCGTTCGAGCCGGTAGGCGCCCTTGCCGGTTTCGGCGAGCTCGACCAGCTTGACCGAGGTCGAGCTGATATCGACGCCGATCAGCGCCGGGGCCTTGGTCTGGAAGGCACCCAAGGCGGAACTGAATTTTTCACCTAGCATGGCTACCTTGCGGGCAATGCTGACAATTTACATTAAAGGTTGGCAGCAAGTATGAATCTTGTCAAATTGTTTCCCGGGGGGCGTTTCGTTTGTTGTAAGGCCGCCTATAATCGCGGGACGCGCGTCTTCAGACTCGCAACTTATATTCCTCCATGCTAAAGCGCTGGCTCCTCTACGTCGGCTCCGTCGCGGTCGGCCTGGGCGTGGTCGGCGCGCTGCTCGGGGCGTTCGTCCTGGCGCTGCTGTACCCGACGCTGCCGTCACTCGAAACCCTGACCGATTACCAGCCCAAGGTCCCGTTGCGGATCGTCTCGGCGGAAGGCGACCTGCTCGGCGAATTCGGCGAGGAACGGCGCGCGGTGGTCAGCATCGGCGAAGTCCCGGATGTCATGAAAGAGGCCATTTTGGCCGCCGAGGACGAACGTTTCTATCAGCACGGGGGTGTCGACTACTTGAGCGTCCTCCGGGCGGCCGCGAGCAACCTCCGGACCGGGGTCCAGCAGGGCGCGGGCACCATCACCATGCAGGTCGCCCGGAATTTCTTCCTCACCCGGGAGAAGACGGTCACCCGGAAGCTGCGCGAGGTGCTCCTGGCGTGGAAGATCGAGGCCAACCTGTCCAAGGACGAGATCCTGCAGCTTTACGTCAACCAGATCTTCCTCGGGCAGCGGGCCTACGGCTTCGCCGCGGCGGCACAGATCTATTTCGGCAAGCCGCTCAAGGACATCTCGGTCCCGGAGGCGGCCATGCTGGCCGGGCTGCCCAAGGCGCCTTCGGCGTTCAACCCGGTCAGCAATCCCAAGCGCGCCAAGACGCGCCAGCTGTACGTGCTGCGGCGGATGCACGACCTCGGTTTCATCGACGACGCCGGGTACGCCGCTGCCCAGACGGCGCCGCTGGCGGTCCGGCAGGGGCTGCGCGAGGCCTTCCCGACCCGGGCCGAATACGTCGCCGAGATGGCCCGCCAGGTCATGTTCGACACCTACGGCGAGGACGCCTACACCAAGGGCCTCACCGTCTACACGACGATCCGCAGGCTGGACCAGGATGCGGCGTACGCGGCGGTCCGCAAGGGAGTGATGGACTACGACCGGCGGCACGGCTACCGCGGCCCCGAGGCCTACGTGTCGCTGCCCGCCGACCCCGCCGAGCGTGAGAGCGCCCTCGACCGGGTCTTCCAGGACGCCTCCGACTACGACAACCTGCTCCCCGCCGTCGTGCTCGCGGCGTCCCCGTCCGAAGTCACGGCGGTCACCGAGGACGGCGAAACCGTCCGCATCACCGGCGACGGCCTCAAGTTCGCCGCCCGGTCGCTCGGCGACAAGGCTGCCGCCGGCACCCGGATCCGGCCGGGCGCCGTGATCCGCATCACCCGTGAAAACAAGGGGCTCTGGGCCATCGTCGAGGTGCCGCAGGTCGAGTCGGCGTTCATCTCGATGCGGCCGGAGGACGGCGCGATCCTGTCGCTGGTCGGCGGCTTCGATTTCGACCGCAACAAGTTCAACCACGTCACCCAGGCGCAGCGGCAGCCGGGCTCGAGCTTCAAGCCGTTCATCTACTCGGCCGCGCTGGAGAAGGGTTTCACGCCGGCGACCATCGTCAACGACGCGCCGTTCTACGCCTCGGCCGAGAGCACCGGCAGCGAGGCCTGGGAGCCCAAGAACTACGACGGCAAGTTCGACGGGCCGATGCGCGTGCGCATGGCGCTCGCCAAGTCCAAGAACCTGGTCACCGTGCGCGTGATGCAGGCGATCGGTCCCCGCTACGCGCAGGACTACATCACCCGCTTCGGCTTCGACCCCAAGATGCACCCCCCGTACCTGTCGACCGCGCTGGGGGCGGGATCGGTCACGCCGCTGCAGATGGTCGCCGCCTACAGCGTGTTCGCCAACGGCGGCTACCGGATCGCCCCCTACCTGATCGACCGCGTCGTCGACGCCCACGGCAACGTGATTTCCGCCGCCAAGCCGGTCGTCGCCGGCGAGAGCGCCGAGCGCGCGATCGATCCGCGCAACGCCTGGATCATGACCTCGCTGCTGAAGGACGTGATCGCCTACGGGACGGCGACCCGGGCGCAGGTGCTCGGCCGCAAGGACCTCGCCGGCAAGACCGGCACCACCAACGACATGGTCGATGCCTGGTTCTGCGGCTTCAATGCGGCGATCGTCGGCGTGGGCTGGATCGGCTTCGACCAGCCGAAGACGATGGGCAGCCACGAGACCGGCTCGTCGGCGGCGCTGCCGATCTGGATTTCGTACATGGCCAAGGTGCTCAAGGACACGCCCGAGGCGAGCCTGCCGATGCCGGACGGCATCGTCGCCGTGAAGATCAATGCCGACACCGGCCTGCGCGACGAGGCCGGCAGCCTGACCGACTATTTCCTCGCCGAATTCCCGCCCCGTGCCCGCGAGCCGGGTCTCGTTCCCGCGGGGCAGCCGGCGCGCGACATTCGCGACCAGCTGTTCTGATGACGCGCGACCGGGCCGACCCAAGCCGCGGCGGCCGGGGTCGCCCCCGCGACGCACAGACGGCGCGCGGCGGCGGCCGGACCGACGCGCTGCGGGTGCTGCGCGAACGCACCAGCATCGCCCAGGCCGCTGCCCGGCTGATCGCCGACCACGGCATCACCAACTGGTCGCTCGCCAAGCGCAAGGCGGTGCGCGAACTGCTGCTGCCGGACACCGCCGCACTGCCTTCCAACGACGACGTCGAGCGGGCGCTGGCCGACCACCACGCGCTGTTCGGCGGCGCCGCCCATGCCGAGAGCCTGCGCCGGCAGCGCCGGGAGGCGCTGGCCTGGATGCAGCGGCTCGCCCGCTGGGAACCGCTGCTGGTCGGCGGGGTCGCCGCCGGCTGGGCGAGCGCGCACAGCGACGTGAGGATCGAGCTCGTCGCCGACGATCCGAAGGATGTCGAGATGGCGCTGGCCGGCGCCGGCGTCGCCTACGCCGCCTCGCCGCCGGGCGACGACGCCGACCGGTCGCAGGAGCTCACGCAGCTGCGCATCGTGACCCGCGACATCGCGGTGCGTCTGGCGATCCTCTCCCCGGCGCAGCGGCGCAGCCGGCCGCGCCGCGACGACGAGCCGCGGCTGGCCGCCGCGGCCGTCGCCGCGCTGCTGGCCGGCTGATCAGCGCCGCGCCAGCCAGGCAGCAGCGGCCAGCGCGTAATAGGTGAGGACGGCGTCGGCACCGGCGCGCTTGAACGCGGTGAGCGTTTCCAGCACGCAGGGTTCCTCGTCGATCCAGCCATTGGCCGCCGCCGCCTTCAGCATCGCGTACTCGCCGGAGACCTGGTAGACGGCGGTCGGCACGCCGAAAGTGTCCTTGACCCGCCGCACGATGTCGAGATACGGCAGGCCGGGCTTCACCATCACCACGTCCGCACCCTCCTCGAGGTCGAGGTACACCTCCCACAGCGCCTCGTCGCCGTTCGCCGGATCCATCTGGTAGGTGTACTTGTTCCCGCCGCCCAGATTGCCGCCGGAGCCGACCGCGTCGCGAAACGGCCCGTAGAACGACGACGCGTACTTGGCCGAGTAGGCCATGATCCGTGTGCGCTGCAGCCCGGCGGCGTCGAGCGCCGTGCGCAGCGCACCGATGCGTCCGTCCATCATGTCCGACGGCGCCACCATGTCGACGCCGGCCTCGGCGTGGCAGAGCGCCTGCTTCACCAGCGCCGTGACGGTCGGGTCGTTGGCGACGTAGCCGGTGTCGTCGAGCAGGCCGTCCTGGCCGTGGCTGGTGTACGGGTCGAGCGCGACGTCGGTGATCACGCCGAGCTCGGGGAAGCGCTCCTTGATCGCGCGCACGGTCCGCGGCACCAGCCCTTCGGCGTGCCACGCGGCGGCGGCGTCCAGCGACTTCTGCTCCGCCGGAATCACCGGGAACAGCGCCATCGCGGGCACTCCGAGCTCGAGGCAGCGCTCGGCATCGTGCAGGAGGGCGTCCACGCTCTTGCGCGACACGCCAGGAAGCGACGGCACCGGCTCCTCGCGCTCGCCGCCGTCGAGCACGAACACCGGGTAGATCAGGTCGTCGGCCGACAGGCGGTGCTCGCGCACGAGCCGGCGCGAGAATTCGTCGCGGCGCATCCGCCGCAGCCGCCGGTCGGGAAAGCGTCCTGCAAATCGAAAGGACATCAGCGGTCTCCGCGGTCAGTGACATCACACGCCCGCGCCGGCTCGCGGTGCGCGGGACCGCCCATCGTAGCGTTTCGTCGCCATGGCGGGCAACCCGGCGGTGGGCCGCCGCAGCGCGTCCGGCAACCGACCCGATATCCCCAAATGGATTCATGGGCATGGCCGAACGCGACGCGGCGCGCCGGCCCGCGATCCCGCGGCCCGGCGCCACGGAACTCCGTCCGGAACCCACGGTCACACCACCGGACGCATTGCCGTCCCCCGCTTTCCTCCCTGAGCGGGTGCCCTTGCAGCGATTCCTTCCTGCGGCGGGCATTTCGGGCCTCCGATCACTCCCCTTGATCGCGGGGCCCTTTCTTTTGGTCCTTCGCCAGATTGGCGGCAATGTCCCTGCGCGCAATGCCGGTACGATGCGGGTTCGTAGCCCGGGATGGTGCCCTAGCGCAAAACCCGGGGGGCGTGCCATGGCACGCCCCCCGGGTTTCGCTGCGCTCAACCCGGGCTACGAGATGCGGCCGCGACTGCCGGGCCATCCGCCGAGCCGGCATCGAGTCCGAGCCAGCGCGCGATCGCCGCCTCGGCGGCGTCGACCCCGAGCCGCCGCGTCGCCGAAAACGGCAGGACCGTGACGTTCGGGACGTGCGCCGGGAACTGCGCGGCGACCGAGCGCTCGATGTCGACCTTCGCCTTGCGCTGCGCCCCGCTGGCGAGCTTGTCCATCTTGGTCGCCAGCACCAGCACCGGGCGCCCGCTCGACAGGTAGCCGGCGAGCAGCCGGCCGTCGAGCTCGGCGAGCCCGTGCCTGGCGTCGACGACCAGCACCAGGCCGACCAGCGACTGGCGCGTCGCGAGGTAGCGCGCCAGGAACTCCTGCCAGTGCCGCTTGAGCTCCCGCGGCACCGCCGCGTAGCCGTAGCCGGGCAGGTCGGCCAGCAGGGCGCCGGAGCGCAGTTGAAAGAAGTTGATCTGCTGCGTGCGGCCCGGCGTCTTGCTGGTGAACGCGAGGCGCGAACGGTTGGCCAGCGCGTTGATGGCACTCGACTTGCCGGCGTTGGAACGGCCGGCGAAGGCGATTTCCGGAGGGCCGGGCGGTGGCAGCTGGGCGTCGTTGGCAGCCGTGAGCACGAACTCGGCCAGCTGCAGCGGATGCCTCACGACGCCCCGCGCCGGCACGCCGCGGGCGGCAGGGGCGGCTTCGCCGGATCCGGGGATTCCGTTACAATGCGCAGGTTTTGCATGCTTTGCGTCGGCGCCGCGCGGAAACCACCGGGCGAGGTGCCGAAATCCTGCGCCGCCGTCTGAAGGAGTTCCCTGATGAAACGCTCGTTGCTGCTGGCCGCCGTCGTCGTGACCGCGTGGCCCGCCGCCGTCCTGGCCCAGACCCCGCCGGCCAAGCCGGATCTCGCCAAGGCCGAGGCAATCGTCAAGCAGGTGTGCTCGGCCTGCCACGGCATGGACGGCAACAGCCCCACGCCGGTGAATCCGAAGATCGCAGGAATGCCGGCGGAGTATATCACCCTGCAACTTTCCCATTTCAAGGCCGGAATCCGCGTCAATCCGGTGATGCAGGGAATGGCGGCGCCGCTGTCGCCCGACGACATGAAGCTGCTCGGCCTGTATTTCTCCCGGCAGACGCCGAAGCCAATGGCGGCCAAGGATGCGTCGGTGCTCGAAGGCCGGCCAGGCGCTGTATCGCGGCGGCGACGCGGCCGCCGGCATCCCGGCCTGTGCCGCCTGCCATTCGCCCGACGGCTCGGGCATCCCCAAGAACTATCCCCGGCTCGCCGGCCAGTATCCCGAGTACAGCTATGCGCAGCTGACGGCGTTCAAGACCGGCGGACGCGGCGCCGACAAGGACGAGAAGGACGTCAACGGCCGGATCATGGCGACGATCGCGGGCAAGATGACCGATGCCCAGATGAAGGCGGTCACCGAGTACACGTCCGGCCTGCGCTGAACGACCGGGGCGGCGGGCCCCGGGAGGCGCATGCGCCCGCCCGGAGCGGGATCAGCCGTCCGGCAGGACCGCCGGGCTCGCGACGCACGCCGCGAGCGCGTCGCGCCAGTCCGGCAGCGCGAAGCCGAAGGCATCCTGGAACCTGGCCGTGGCCAGCACGCCGTAGGCCGGGCGGCGCGCCGGCAGCGGATATTCCGCGGTAGCGATCGGCACCACCCGCGGCCGCGGGACGGCACCGACGATCGCGCGGGCGAAGTCGTACCAGCTCGCCTGGCCCGTCGACGAGCAGTGGTAGAGCCCGGCGCGCTCGGCCAGCGCCGGCAGCCCGGCCGCCACCAGCCGTGCCGTCGCCTCGGCGAGCGCGCGGGTCCAGTTGGGAACGCCGATCTGGTCGGCCACGATCCGCAGCTCGTCGCGCTCCGCGGCGAGGCGGCGGACCGTAAGCAGGAAGTTGCTTCCGCGCAGTCCGTAGACCCAGCTCGTGCGCAGCACCAGCGCATGCGCGCCGGTCGCGGCGATCGCCTGCTCGCCCGCCAGCTTGCTCGCGCCGTAGACGCTGAGCGGATTCGCCGGCGCCTCCTCCGGATACGGCGTGCGGCGCTCGCCGTCGAAGACGTAGTCGGTCGAGTAGTGGATCAGCACCGCGCCCGTGCGCTTTGCCTCCTCGGCGAGGATGCCCGCGCCGCGGGCGTTCACCGCGTATGCCGCCGCCGGCTCCTGCTCGGCACGATCGACCGCCGTAAACGCGCCGGCGTTGACGATGAGGTCGGGCCGCAGGCCGCGCACCGCGCCCACGATCGCGTCGGGGTCGGCGATGTCCAGCGTGGGCCGGTCGGTCGAGACGACGTCGCCATGCGCGCGCAGCGCCCGCGCGAGCTCGACGCCGAGCTGCCCGTCGCCGCCGGTCAGCAGTATGGCGAGGCGTTTCATGGGCGCGGGTGGCGGTCGCGCGTCGCGAGGCGCTAGTCGAACGTCTCGGCCTGCGCGAGCGGCGTGCCCGCGGCGTCCTTGGCCGCGAGGATCGGCTCGCCGGCGAGCGGCCAGTCGATCCCGAGCGCGGGGTCGTTCCACAGCAGCGTGCGCTCGTGCTCCCGATGCCAGTAGTCGGTGGTCTTGTAGAGGAAATCGACGGTGTCGGTCAGCGCGAGGAAGCCGTGGGCGAATCCCGGCGGCACCCAGAGCATCTTCCGGTTTTCCGCCGACAGCGTGATGCCGACCGACCGGCCGAACGTCGGCGAGCTGCGGCGCAGGTCGACGACGACGTCGTACGCCTCGCCGACGACGGTCCGCACCAGCTTCCCCTGCGGGCGCCGGACCTGGTAGTGGAGGCCGCGCAGCACGCCGCGGCGCGATCGCGAATGGTTGTCCTGCACGAACGCCGCGTCGATCCCGGACTCGGCGAGCGCACGCGCGTTCCAGCTCTCGAAGAAGAAGCCGCGGTCGTCGCCGAACACACTCGGCTCGATGACGAGCACGCCCGGCAGCGCGGTGGGCGTGGTCTTCATGGCGCGAGCGGCTCGCGCGCGAGCGCAAGCAGGTACCTGCCGTAGCTGTTCTTGCGCATCGCATTGCCCAGCCGCTCGACCTGCGTCGGCGTCGATGTAGCCCAGCCGGTAGGCGATCTCCTCCGGGCAGGCGATCTTGAGCCCCTGCCGCTGCTCGATCGTCTCGATGAACTGCGCCGCCTCCAGCAGCGATTCGTGGGTGCCGGTGTCGAGCCAGGCGATGCCGCGCCCCAGGACCTCGCAGGAGCAGCTCGCCCCATTCGAGGTACTTCCGGTTGACGTCGGTGATCTCCAGCTCGCCGCGGGCCGAGGGCGCGAGCTCCGCGGCGATGTCGAGCACGTGGTTGTCGTAGAAATAGAGGCCGGTCACGGCGAAGCGCGACTTCGGGTGCGCCGGCTTCTCCTCGAGGCTCGACCACGCGGCCGGCCGCGTCGAACTCGACGACGCCGTAGCGCTCGGGGTCGTCCACCTGGTAGGCGAACACCGTCGCGCCCTCGCCGCGCGCGCCGGCGCGCCTGCAGCTGCGTCTGCAGGTCGTGGCCGTAGAAGATGTTGTCGCCGAGCACCAGCGCCGAGGCGTCGCGGCCGACGAATTCGCGGCCGATGATGAACGCCTGCGCGAGCCCGCCGGGCTCCGGCTGCACGGCGTACGACAGGTCGAGGCCCCAGCGGCTGCCGTCGCCGAGCAGCTGCGCGAAGCGCGGGGTGTCCTCCGGCGTCGAGATCAGCAGGATGTCGCGGATGCCGGCGAGCATCAGCGTCGACAGCGGATAGTAGATCATCGGCTTGTCGTAGACCGGCAGCAGCTGCTTCGAGATCACCTGCGTGACCGGGTAGAGCCGCGTGCCGGAGCCGCCGGCGAGGATGATGCCCTTGCGTTTCATGGTTCGGGGGTGGCCGTCACGCCGGCGCCGCGCCGGCGGTTTCGTAGTTGAGCGAAATCCATTTCTGATACTCCTTGCTCAGGACCGCGTCGACCCACGCGCCGTGGTCGAGATACCAGCGCACGGTGCGCTCGAGCCGCCGTTCGAACGTCTCGCGCGGGCTCCAGCCGAGCTCGCGCCCGATCTTGGACGCATCGATCGCGTAGCGCCGGTCGTGGCCCGGGCGGTCGTTGACGAACGCGATGCTGCCGTAGCGAAGTCGCGCCGCCGGCACCAGCGCTGTCGAGCACGCCGGCACAGCGTGTCGCACGACGTCGAGGTTCGCGATCTCCGCGTTGCCGCCGACGTTGTAGGTCTCGCCGGGACGGCCTGCGTCCAGCACCGCGCGGAGCGCCGCGCAGTGGTCGTCGACGTAGAGCCAGTCGCGGACGTTCAGGCCGTCGCCGTACACCGGCAGCGGCTTGCCCGCGAGCGCATTGACGATCATCAGCGGGATCAGCTTCTCGGGAAACTGGTAGCGGGCCGTAGTTGTTCGAGCAGTTGGACGTGAGCGTCGGCAGGCCGTAGGTGTGGTGATACGCGCGCACCAGGTGGTCGGAGGCGGCCTTCGACGCCGAGTACGGGCTGTTGGGCGCGTAGGGCGTCGTCTCGGCGAACGCGGGTCGCCGGGGCCCAGCGAGCCGTAGACCTCGTCGGTCGACACGTGCAGGAAGCGGAACGCCCGCTTCTGCGCGTCGGGGAGCGCCGCCCAGTGCGCCTTGGCGACGTCGAGGAGGTTGAAGGTGCCGACCACGTTGGTCGCGACGAAGGCCGCCGGACCGTGGATCGAGCGGTCGACGTGGCTTTCGGCGGCGAAGTTGACGATCGCCCGCGGCCGGTGCTCGCCCAGCAGCCGCTCGACCAGCGCCCGGTCGCCGATGTCGCCGCGCACGAAGACATGGCGCGCATCGTCGGCGAGCGGGGCGAGGTTGCCCAGGTTGCCGGCGTAGGTGAGGAGGTCGAGATTGACCACCGGCTCGTCGCGCGCGGCGAACCAGTCCAGCACGAAATTGGCGCCGATGAACCCGGCCCCGCCGGTCACGAGGATCATGGTGTTCTGGGAGTCGGAGGGAGCGGCGGGCATCGTGGGTCGCAGCCATTGCCATCGTGGCCCGTTCCCTCGGCAATGGTCATCGCAGCGCCCGCCGCGACCCGGGTTCCGCTGGCGATTCTAGCATCCGGTCAGTGTTCCGGAAGCCCGTGATAGCTGCGATACCAGGCCACGAAACGGGCGAGGCCCTCGGCGAGCGTCGTGTGCGGCGCGAACCCCGTCGCAGCCGCGAGCCGGTCGACCGCCGCGCAGGTGGCGGGCACGTCGCCGGGCTGCATCGGCGCGTAGTGCCGGATCGCCTTGCGGCCGAGCAGCCCTTCGAGCGTGGCGATGAATTCCTCCAGCTCCACCGCCGTGTGGTTGCCGATGTTGTAGATGGCGTGCGGCGGACCCTCGGCGCCCGCCGGCGGCCGGACCAGCACGCGGATCACGCCTTCGACGATGTCGTCGACGTAGGTGAAGTCGCGCCGCATCCGGCCGTGATTGAAGACGGTGATCGGCTGCCCGGCGACGATGGCGCCGGCGAAGAGCATCGGCGACATGTCCGGGCGGCCCCAGGGCCCGTAGACGGTGAAGAAGCGCAACCCCGTCGCCGGCAGCCGATAGAGGTGGCTGTAGCTGTGCGCCATCAGCTCGTTCGCCTTCTTGGTCGCCGCGTACAGGCTGACCGGATGGTCGACGCTCTGGTCCTCGGAGAACGGCAGCGACGTGGTTGGCGCCGTAGACGCTGGAGCTCGACGCGTAGACGAGGTGCCCGACGCGCGCGTGCCGGCAGCCCTCGAGCACGTGCCCGAAGGCGAGCAGGTTGTTGGTGAGATAGGCCTCGGGGTTGACCAGCGAATAGCGCACGCCCGGCTGCGCGGCGAGATGGACGACGGCGCCGAAGCCGCCGGCGCGGAAGAGCTGCGCCACCGCGTCCGCGCCGGCGAGGTCGACGCGCTCGAAGCGGAAGCCGGGCAGCGCCTCGAGGCGCGCGAGGCGCGCGCGCTTCAGCGCCACGTCGTAGTACGGATCGAGATTGTCGACGCCGGTGACGCTCGCGCCCGCGGCGCAGAGGCGCTCGGCGACATGCATGCCGATGAAGCCGGCAGCGCCGGTCACCAGCACCTTCGCACCCGGCAGCGGCAGCGGCGTCATCGCCCGCGTCCGTCGGCCAGCGCGCGCAGCTTGGCGTACTTGAGGAAGCCGCCAAAGCAGCCGATGGCGATGTGGACGAGCCCGGGTACGCCGTCCAGGAAGCCGAGCCTGACGAAGTAGAAGCGCACGAAGCGCGCGAGCGGCGAGAACACCAGCCGCAGCGCGCCGGCGCGCTCGCCGCGCGCGTGCATCGCCGCGGCCTGCAGCGTCGTGTAGCGGTTCTGCTTGGCGATGTAGGCATCGAGCGATTCGGCCGACGCGTGCAGCAGGTCGCCGGCGAGGCGCGCGACCGGTCCGTCGGCGACGACGTTCTCGTGCACGGGGTCCTCGGTCCAGCGGGCGTGGCGGCGGTCGAACAGGCGGACGTTCCAGTCGGGATAGCCTTCGCCGTGGGCGAGCCAGCGGCCGAGAAAGCGGTTGCGACGGGCGATCGCGTACGCCGCCGGCCCCTCCCGCCCGGCGGCCGGCGCGAGCGCGGCGCGGATCGCGTCGGCGAGCTCCGGCGTCAGCCGCTCGTCGGCGTCCAGGCAAAGCACCCAGTCGTGGATCGCCTCGCCGACCGCGAAGTTCTTCTGCGCGCCGAACCCCGTCCACTCGCGCGCGAGGACTCGCGCGCCCGAGCGGCGCGCGATTTCTACGGTATCATCCCGGCTGCCGGAATCGACGATCACGATCTCGCCCGCGAACGGCACCGACGCGAGGCAGTCGGCGAGTTGCGCTGCCGCATCGCGGGTGATGACACAGAGGCTTAAGGGGAGCGGCCCGGACATGCGCCGAATGTACGCGGAGCCGGCGGCCCCGCGCGCGAGTGGGTTCCGCGCATTCTACGTGGTTTCGCGGCGCGCATCGATCAGGCGCGCCGGATGAGCGCGATCCTGGTCGTGCGTCCCTCGTCGCTCGGCGACATCGTCCACGCGCTGGCGCTGGTCGCCGACGTGCGGCGCCATCGGCCGGAGCTCGCACTCGACTGGGTGGCCGAGGAGCCCTTCGTTGCGCTGGTGGCACTCGATCCCGCCGTGCGCAGGGTTCTTCCGATCGCGCTCCGGCGCTGGCGGCACCGGCCGCTCGACCCGGCCACCTGGTCCGGGCTCGCCGCGTTTCGCCGCAACCTGCGCCGCGAGCGCTACGTCGCGGTGCTCGACCTGCAGGAGCAGCTCAAGGGCGCGCTGATCGCACGCACGGCGCGCGGCGTGCGCCACGGCCCCGATCGCACCAGCATCCGCGAACCGGTCGCCACGCTGCTGCACGACGTGCACCATCGCATCGATCCGGCGCAGCACCTGATCGACCGCTGCCGCCAGCTCGCGGCGGCGGCGCTCGGCTACGTCGCCGACGGCCCGCCGCGCTTCGGCATCGTGGCCCCCGCCGCCGCGGCCGACCTCGCCGCCGGCCGGCCCTTCGTCGTGTTCGTCCACGCGACGAGCCGCGCCGACAAGCTCTGGCCCGAGACCGACTGGCGGGACCTGATCGCCGGCTTCGGGCAGGCCGGCTACGCGGTGCTGCTGCCCTGGGGCAGCGCAGCCGAGCGCGCGCGCAGCGAGCGCCTGGCGGCCGGCGCGGCGGACGCGATCGTGCCGCCGCGGCAGGACCTGCCGGCGCTGGCGGGGCTCCTCGCGCGGGCCGAGCTCGTCGTCGGCGTCGACACCGGCATCGTGCACCTCGCCGCGGCGCTCGGCACGCCGACGCTGGCGCTGTTCACCGTCACCGACCCGGCGCTGGCCGGCGTCGAGCGCGCGAGCGCGCGGGCCCGCGACCTCGGCGGCGGGGGACGGGTGCCCGCGCTGGCCGACGTGCGGGCGGCGGCCGGCGCCCTGCTCGCGCGCGCGCCGCGCTGCTGATCCGGCCGCCGATGCGCGCGCTCTACACGCTGGCCTGGTACCTGCTGCTGCCGCTGCTGCCGCTGCGCCTGTGGTGGCGCGGGCGCCGGAGCCCGGGTATCGCGAGCACGTCGGCGAGCGCTTCGGCCGCTACCAGGGCACGGCGCCGCAGGCGGTGCTGTGGGTCCACGCGGTGTCGCTGGGCGAGACGCGCGCCGCGGTGCCGTTGATCGCCAGGCTGCAACGCGCCCACCCCGACGCGACGGTGCTGCTGACGCACATGACGGCGACCGGTCGCGCCGCGGGCCGCGAGCTCTTCGGCGACGGCGTCGTGCAGGCATGGCTGCCGTACGACGTCCCGTTCGCGGTGCGCGCGTTCCTGCGCCACTTCCGGCCCTGCGCCGGGATGCTGGTCGAGACCGAGCTGTGGCCGAACCTGGTCGCGCTGTGCGCGGCGGCCGGCGTGCCGCTCTACCTCGTCAACGCGCGGCTGTCCGAGCGCTCCGCCGCCCGCTACGCGCATGCCGGCGCGCTGGCGCGGCCGATGCTGGCCGCGCTTTCGGGCATCGCCGCGCAGACCGCCACGCACGCCGCACGCTTCGCCGCGCTGGGTGCGGCGGCGCCGGTGGCGACCGGCAATCTCAAGTTCGACCTGCAGGTCCCGGACACGGCGCTGGCGCTCGGCCGCGAGCTGCGGCAGGCCTTCGGCGCGTCGCGGCCGGTGTGGGTCGCCGCGTCGACGCGCGACGGCGAGGAGGCGCTGATCCTCGACGCGATCGACGCGCAGGCGCTGCCGGCGCACACGCTGACGGTCGTCGTGCCCCGGCATCCGCAGCGCTTCGACGCGGTCGCCGCGCTGCTGCGCGAGCGCGGCATCCCCTTCGTCCGGCGCAGCGCCAACGCCGGCGTTCCGGCCGACGTGCGCGTCGTGCTCGGCGACTCGATGGGAGAGCTGCTCGGTTACTTCGCCGCCGCCGACGTCGCCTTCGTCGGCGGCAGCCTGCTCCCTCTGGGCGGGCAGAACCTGATCGAGCCGATCGCCGTGCGGGCGGCCGACGCTGGTCGGCCCGCACATGTTCAATTTCGCCGAGGCGACCGAGAGCGCGCTGGCGGCCGGCGCCGCGCTCCGCGTCGAAGACGCCGCCGCACTGGTCGCGCAGGTGGCGGCCCTGCTCGCCGACCCGGCGCGGCGCGGCGCGATGAGCGCCGCCGCGCTGGCATTCCACGCCGCCCATCGCGGCGCCGGCGACCGGCTGTGGCAATGGCTCGCGCCGCGGCTGGCGGCGGCGCTCGCCGCCGGCCGCGGGGCGCCGCGCGACGGGCGACCCGGCGTCAGCCCTTGAGCCGGCGGTTGATCTCCTCGACGTCGGCGTCGGTGAGCGAGCCGACCGCGGACTTCAGCCGCAGCACGCCGATGATGTAGGCGAAGTACGCCTGCGCGAGGTCGCGCCGGGTCGAGAAGACGTTCTGCCGGACGTTGAGCACGTCGAGCGACGTGCGCACGCCGACCTCCTGGCCGAGGATGTTCGACGCCAGCGCGCTCTCCGCCGACACGACGGCCTGCTCGAACGCCTTGATCGAGGCGGCCGCGCTGGTCACGCCGGCGAACCCGGTCTGCGCCTGGAACAGCGCGGCGCGGCGCGCGCCCTCGAGGTCCTGCCGCGACTTGTCCAGCAGCGCGATCGCCTCGCGGACGCGCGAATCGACGAAGCCGCCCTGATAGATCGGCACCGTCAGCTGCAGCCCGACGAGCGCCGTGCGCTGGTTGCTCGCCACGTCCGAGTTCACCGCCGCGTTCGAGCCCTGCGCCGTGTAGCTGCCGACGAGGTCGAGCGTCGGATAGTGGCCGCCCTTCGCGCGGTCGACCTCGAGCTTGGCGATCTCCAGGTTGTACTGGGCGATGCGGACATTGAGGTTCTCCTTCAGCGCCCGTTCGACCCAGGCATCGGCGGAGTCGGGATCGGGCAGCGCGGGCTCGTACCCGCTGCCCAGCTTCTTCAGCTCCTTCGGCAGACGGCCGATGATCGCGCGCAGCGCGGTGATGCGGTTCTCGTACTCGTTGCGGGTGGTGATCTCCTGCGCCACGATCGCGTCGTACTTGGCCTGCGCCTCGTTGGTGTCGGTGATGGTCGCCACACCGACCTCGAAGTTGCGCTTGGCCTGTGCCAGCTGCTGCGACACCGCCTCCTTCTGCGCGTTGGCGAGCTCGATGTTGTACTGCGCGAGCAGCACGTCGAAATACGTGACGGCGACGCGGACGATGAGGTCCTGCCTGGCGACGGCGAGGACGTACTCCGACTGCTCGACCTGCTGCTTCGCCTGGTCGTAGAAGACCCGGTTCTGGTAGCGGTACAGCGGCTGCGACGCCGAGATGGCGCCGGTGAGCTGGTGGAAATTCCGGTTGATGTCGACCTGCGGGTCGCTCTTGATCGTCGCGTCGTAGTTGTACAGGTTGCCGCTCGCGGTGGCGGAGACGTTCGGGCAGCAGCCCGGCGCGCGCCTGCGGCGCCTTCTCCTGCACCGCCGCCCAGGTTGGCCTTGGCGGCGGCGATCGCCGGGTCGGCCTGCAGGGCCTCGCGGTAGATCTGCAGCAGGTCCTCGCCGGCGGCCGGCCAGGCGGCCAGGGCGAGGGTCAGCGCGAGGGTCGCGGCAGCGGCCAGCGGGCGTCGTATCATCGTCATCGGGTCCGGAATTGCGCGGTCCGGGCGCAGCCGCGGACCGACGGGTAGCGACGGCATCAGAACAGGAAGCGGGCGGGCTGCGCCGCGTTTTCAGGGGATCGATCACCGTCTCGAACAGATCGGTGGTGGCGAGCGCGCCGGGGGCGACCAGCCGCAGCAGCCGCGCGGTCATCGCCGGCGGATCGCCGACGACGGCGAACAGCCGCCCGCCCGGCTTGAGTTGCGCCACGAAGCTGTCGGGAACGACCGGCGTCGACCCGGTGAGGACGATGACGTCGTGCTGCTCGCCGTCCCAGCGCTGCGCGCCGTCGCCGACCGCCAGCTCGACGCCGCCGATGCCGGCGCGCGCGAGCCTCACGCGCGCCTGCTCGGCGAGCCGCGGGTTGATCTCGACACTGGTCACCAGCGCCTTCCGGCTCGCCAGCAGCGCGGTGAAGTAGCCGCTGCCGGTGCCGATCTCCAGCACCGATTCGCCGGCCGCGAGGCCGACCTCCTGCAGCACGCGGGCCTCCATCTTCGGCGTCCACATCCTCTGGCCGTCGCCGAGCGGCAGCTCGAGGTCGGCGAACGCGAGCAGCCGGTATGCCGGGGGCACGAAGTCCTCGCGCTTGACCGAGAACAGCAGATCGAGCACGTCCTGGTCGAGCACGTCCCAGGTGCGGACCTGCTGCTCGACCATGTTGAAGCGCGCCTGCTCGATGTCCATCGCCGTGCCGGGGTTGGGTCGCGGGCTGCGATCGTCGCCGATCAAATGACCCGCAGTCATTTATTGTCCAGCATCGCATTATCGCACGTCAATCGCCGCGGGCCGGCGGCGCGGGCGCCCACGGAGCGCAGCCGATGCGAAGCACCGATGCGAAGCAGCACACCGATGCGAAGCGGCATTGACAGTCGAGAGGCAACAGCCAATAATCTCCTGCTCAGCTTTTTTTTCGCCGCGCTCCCGCGCGAAATCCCCCCTGAGACACCTGATTCACCCCGTTCCGGAGGTTTCCTGATGAACCTTACCCGCAAGCTCGGCCTGACGATCGTCGCGGCCTCGCTCTTTGCCGTCTACGGCTGCAGCAAGGAAGAACCGAAGCAGGCCGAAAAGGCCGAAGCCCCGAAGGCGCCGGTGGCGGAGGTCGTAACGGTGAAGATCGGCTCCGCCGCACCGCTCACCGGCGAAATCGCCCACCTCGGCAAGGACAACGACAACGGCGTCCAGCTCGCGATCGCCCAGGCCAACGACAAGCACCTGAAGATCGGCGGCAAGGAAGTCAAGTTCGAGGTGATGACCGAGGACGACCAGGCGGATCCGAAGCTCGGCCCGACCATCGCGCAGAAGTTCGCCGATGCCAAGGTCGCCGGTGTGGTCGGCCACCTCAACTCCGGCGTCACCATCCCCGCCTCGGCGGTCTACAACCAGGCCGGCATCCCGATGATCTCGGGCTCGGCGACCAACCCGAAGCTGACCGAGCAGGGCTTCAAGGGCATCTTCCGGGTCGTCGGCCGCGACGACCAGCAGGGCCCCGCGATCGCGCAGTACCTGGAGTCGATGAAGATCAAGAACGTCGCGATCGCCGACGACGCGACCGCCTACGGTGAAGGCCTCGCCAACGAGGTCGAGAAGACGCTCAAGGCCGCCGGCGTCAACGTCGTCGCCCGCGAGAAGACCAACGACAAGGCGACCGACTTCAAGGCGATCCTGACCAAGATCAAGGGCAAGTCGCCCGACGCCGTGTTCTACGGCGGCATGGACGCGACCGGCGGCCCGATGCTCAAGCAGGCGCGCGAGCTCGGCATCAAGGCGGTGTTCGCGTTCGGCGACGGCGCCTGCACCGACAAGATGAAGGAGTTCGCCGGCGACAAGAACGCCGAGGGCTTCATCTGCTCGCAGGCCGGGCTCCCCGTGGCCGCGGCGTCGAAGGACTTCCTCGAGGCGTACAAGGCGAAGTTCAGCACCGATCCGATCCTCTACGCGCCGTTCACCTACGACGCGGCGAACCTGCTGATCGCGGCGATGCAGAAGGCGGACTCGACCGACCCGGCCAAGTATCTCCCGGATCTCGAGAAGATCTCCCTCGACGGCGCCAGCGGGCACATCGAGTTCGACGACAAGGGCGATCGCAAGGACGCCGAGATCACGATCTTCGAGGAGAAGACCGGCAAGCTCGAGCCGATCGCCGTCGTCAAGGGCGGCAAGTCGATCGGCTTCGACGAGTTCATGAAGGGCGCGTCGGCCGCGCCTGCCTCGGCGCCCGCGATGGCGCCCGCGACGGCGCCGGCCGAAGCGATGAAGGCCGAGCCCAAGAAGTAACGCGTTCGCAATCCGCGCGAAACGGCGTCCCCCGGGACGCCGTTTTCCTGTGCGACGCACCCCGGGCGCTTGCCTGGGCGTGCGTGCTGACCGACAATCGCGCGGTGCGCCGCGTCGGCGACGAGAGGACTGCGTGGATACGTTTCTCCAGCAAATGGTCAACGGCCTGACCCTCGGCAGCGTGTACGCGATCGTCGCGCTGGGCTACACGATGGTCTACGGCATCGTCCAGCTCATCAACTTCGCGCACGGCGAGGTGGTGATGATCGGCGCGATGGTCGCCTACACGGTGATCCTCACGCTGACCGGCGCGCAGGTCCCGCTGCCGGCGCTCGCGATCGTCCTGATCGGCGCGCTGCTGGCGATCCCCGTCTGCATGGCGGTCGGCTACACCCTCGAGCGGGTCGCCTACCGGCCGCTGCGGCGCGCACCCCGGCTCGCGCCGCTGATCACCGCCATCGGCCTGTCGATCGTGCTGCAGAATCTCGCGCTGATCATCTGGAGCCGCAATCCGCTGCCGTATCCGCAGATCATCGAGATCGTCCCCTACCACATCACGTCGAACCCCAACGGCGCGCGGATCACCAACGTGCAGATCGCGATCATCTTCGCCTCGGTCTCGCTGATGGCCGGCCTGCTGCTGCTGGTCTACCGCACCAAGCTCGGCGTGGCGATGCGCGCGGTCGCGCAGAACCAGCAGGTGGCCGGTCTGATGGGCATCGACATCAACCGCGTGATCGCGCTGACGTTCGTGATCGGCGCCGCGCTCGGCGCCGCCGCGGGCGTGATGGTCGGCACCTACTACGGCATCGTGCACTACCAGATGGGCTTCGTCCTCGGCCTCAAGGCGTTCTCGGCCGCCGTGCTCGGCGGCATCGGCAATCTCGGCGGCGCCATGCTCGGCGGCATGCTGCTCGGCGTCATCGAGGCCCTCGGTGCCGGCTACGTCGGCGACCTGACCAACCTGTGCCAGCTCTCGGGCTGGATCGATGCGCTGGCGCAGCGCTGCGTGGACAATCCCAACATGGCGCTGTTCGGCTCGAACTACCAGGACGTGTTCGCGTTCGTCGTCCTGATCACGGTGCTGATCTTCCGTCCGTCGGGGCTGCTCGGCGAGCGCGTCTCCGACCGCGCCTGAAGGCCGCCGATGCGCACGTTCTTCGACACGCACCGGCATCCGGCCCTCGTCTGGGCCGGGGTCGCCGTCGTCGCCGTGGCGCTGGCGCTGCTGCCGTGGGCGCTGGCGGGCGTGGGCACCGCGTGGGTCCGGATCACCAACCTGGCGATCCTGTACTGCTTCTTGGCGCTCGGCCTCAACATCGTGGTCGGGTTCGCCGGGCTGCTCGATCTCGGCTACATCGCGTTCTACGGCGTCGGCGCCTACGTCTACGCGCTGCTGGCGAGCCCGCAGTTCGACATCCACCTGCCGTTCTGGATCATCCTGCCGCTGGGTGCGCTGGTCGCCTGCATGTTCGGCGTGCTGCTCGGCGCCCCGACGCTGCGGCTGCGCGGCGACTACCTCGCCATCGTGACGCTGGGCTTCGGCGAGATCGTCCGCATCTTCCTCAACAACCTCGCCACGCCGTTCAACCTGACCAACGGCCCGCAGGGGATCACGCTGATCGACCCGTTCCGCGATCGACGGGTTCAACTTCGCCAGCAAGCCAGACCGTCCTCGGCCTGGCGCTTGAGCGGCCCGATCAAGTACTACTACCTGCTGCTGCTCGTCCTGCTCGTCGTCATCGGGCTCAACCTCCGGCTGCAGAACTCGCGCATCGGCCGCGCCTGGAGGCGATCCGCGAGGACGAGACCGCGGCGCGCGCGATGGGGATCAACACCCGCAACATCAAGCTGCTCGCGTTCGCGATGGGGGCGTCGTTCGGCGGCATCGCCGGCGGCATGTTCTCGGCGATGCAGGGCTTCATCAGCCCGGAGAGCTTCGTCCTGGTCGAGTCGATCATGGTGCTGTCGATGGTGGTGCTGGGCGGGATGGGCAACATCTGGGGCGTGATCATCGGGGCGCTGCTCCTGTCGTACGTGCCGGAGGTCCTGCGCTACACGGTCGGGCCGGTGCAGACGGCGCTGTTCGGCCGCATGCTGATCGAGCCGGAGGTGATCCGCATGCTGCTGTTCGGCCTCGCGCTGGTGCTGATGATGCTGTTCCGGCCGGCCGGCATCCTGCCCTCGGCGGTGCGCAAGCGCGAGCTCGAGCGCAAAGCGGCCCGGCGGTGAGCGAGCGCCGCGAACTGCTGTCGGCGCGCGGCGTCAACAAGCGCTTCGGCGGCGTGCAGGCGCTCGCCGACGTCTCGTTCACCATCGACCACGGCGAGATCTACGGCCTGATCGGCCCGAACGGCGCCGGGAAGACCACGCCTGTTCAACGTCCTCACCGGGATCTACACGCCCGACGCCGGCGAGTTCATGTTCGCCGGGACAGCCGCTGACCGGGCTGCAGCCGCATCAGGTCGCCGCGCGCCGGCATCGCCCGCACCTTCCAGAACATCCGCCTGTTCGCCAACCTGACGGCGCTCGAGAACGTGATGATCGGCCGTCACGTGCGCACCCATGCCGGCGTCTGGGGCGCGGTCACGCGCAACGCCCGCACCCGCAGCGAGGAGGCGCGCATCGAGCGGCGCGCCTACGAGCTGCTCGACTACGTCGGCGTCGCCAAGCGCGCCAACGACCTGGCGAAGCACCTGGCCTACGGCGACCAGCGCCGGCTCGAGATCGCCCGCGCGCTCGCGACCGACCCGAAGCTGCTCGCGCTCGACGAGCCGGCGGCCGGGATGAACGCCACCGAGACGCACGGCGCTCAAGGGCCTGCTCGAGGGCATCCGCCGCGACGGCATCGACCATCCTGCTGATCGAGCACGACATGAAGCTGGTGATGAGCGTGTGCGACCGCGTGCTGGTGCTCGACTACGGCAAGAAGATCGCCGAGGGGCCGGCCGCCGACGTGCAGAAGGATGCGGGCGTCATCGCCGCCTATCTCGGCGGCGAAGTCACGCTGCGCGCGGTGGCGCGATGAGCGACGGCAGCGGCGCCGCGACGCTGCTCGAGCTCTCCGGGGTCGAGGTCGCCTACGGCGGCATCCAGGCGGTCAAGGGGATCGACCTCGCCGTCGGCACCGGCGAGCTCGTGTGCCTGATCGGCGCCAACGGCGCGGGCAAGACGACGACGCTGAAGGGCATCTGCGGCCTCCAGCCGGTGAACGCCGGCACGATCCGCTACGCCGGACGCGACGTCACCGGCCGGCCCGCGTTCGAGCTGGTGCGCCAAGGGCTGGCGATGGTGCCGGAGGGCCGCGGCATGTTCGGCGGGCTGACCATCGAGGAGAACCTGGCGATGGGCGCCTACATCCGCAACGACCACGCCGCGATCCGCGACGACGTCGAGCGGGTGTACGGGCTGTTCCCGCGGCTCAAGGAGCGGCGCCGGCAGACGGCCGGGACGATGTCGGGCGGCGAGCAGCAGATGCTGGCGATCGGCCGCGCGCTGATGTCGCGTCCGAAGCTGCTGCTGCTCGACGAGCCGTCGATGGGGCTGGCGCCGCTGATGGTGCAGAAGGTCTTCGAGACCATCCTGACCGTCTCCGCCGAGGGCGTGACGATCCTGCTGATCGAGCAGAACGCCAAGCTCGCGCTCGAGGTGAGCCACCGCGGCTACGTGATGGAATCGGGCCAGATCACGCTGTCCGGCGACGCGAAGATGCTGGTCGACGATCCCGCCGTCCGCGCGGCGTACCTCGGGGAGTGAGCGGGCCGGAGCAGCGACCGCCGGATGCCCACGCCCCGGGCGGGTCGCCGCCGGCGCACCTGGAGCCCAGGGCCGTGCCCTGGCGCCACGCGCTGACCTGGTACGAGGACGCGATGCGCATGGTCAAGCGCGCACCGGCCACCTGGGGCGCGCTGGCGTTCGCGACGCTGGCCAGCGAGCTGGGCCTCGAGGCGGTTCCCGATTTCGGCCCGATGCTGGGCAAGATCGTCGTCCCGCTGGTCGCCTGCGGCATGCTGTACGCGGCGGCGGCGGCCGACGGCGGCGCGCGGCCGCGGCTGCGCCTCGCGCTGGCCGCGTTCGCGGCGCCCGCCCCGGCGATCGTGGCGGTGATCGCCGCCAGCGCGCTCACCTTCGCCGCCGAGGCGCTGGCCGCGTGGTGGCTCGCCGGGGTCAACCTGCTCGCCGGCGCCTCGACTTCGATCGCGCTCACCGGGCCGCAGGTCGGCGGCATCTACGCCATCGGGATCCTCGCCTCGCTGCCGCTGACGTTCGTGCCGTTCCACGTGCTGTTCGAGCACGTGGGCATCGCCGCCGCCTTCGCCGCCAGCTGGGACGCGTTCGTCCGCAACACGGTGCCGCTGCTCGTCTACGCCGCGGCGTCGCTGGTGCTGCTGGGGTTCGGGCTGGCGACCATGGGCATCGGGCTGGTCATCGTGCTGCCGCTGTGGGCCGCGTCGTCGTACGCGGCGTGGAAGGACGTGTTCGGAGTCCGCGACGCGCCGGTCGCGGGCTGAGCCTTCGCCGCCGCGGCAGCCACGGCAACCGCCGGTTCACTGCGTCGGCAGCAGCCGGAAGCCGCGGAAGTCCTCGGCGGGCGGCACTTCGTTGACGTCGACCGCGGTCACCCGCGCAGCCGGCGGGCCGCGCCGGCACCACGCAATCGCGCGCGCCACCGCCTCGGCATCGCCCTGGAGGTACGCCTCTACGCTGCCGTCGACGCGGTTGCGCACCCAGCCGTCGACGCCGCAGGACGCGGCGGCCGCCATCGTCGCCTGGCGAAAGCCGATCCCCTGCACGCAGCCGCGGATGACGAGCCGGCGCGCGATCACCGCAGGCATCCGGCGCGGCGCGCGTACAGCAGCAGCGCCGTCACCGTCTTGGCATCGGTGATCCCGCCGCGGTCGATCCCGGCGAGCATCTCGTCGACGCTCATGCTGCCGACGTCGAGGAACTCGCCGTCGTCGAGCTGCGCGCCGACGTGGTCGAGCCCTTCGGCAAGGTAGATCTCGATCGCCTCCGTCGAGTACGACAGCAGCGGATGGATCACGCCGAGCCGGGTCCAGCGCTGCGCCGTGTACCCGGCCTCCTCCTGCAGCTCGCGGACGCCGGTCGCGAGCGCCGACTCGCCGGGATCGAGCTTGCCCGCGGGAAATTCGACGAACACCTGCTGCAGCGGGTAGCGGTACTGGCGCTCGACGACCAGCCGCCCGTCGGGCAGCACCGGCACCACCAGCACCGCGCCCGGATGCACGATGTACTCGCGGGTCGCGAGCGCGCCGTCGGGCAGGCGGACGCGGTCGCGGCGCACGTGCAGCAGCTTGCCCTCGAAGACCGGCTCCGACGACACGCGGGTCTCGATCAGGTGCGCGTCGGCGCCGGGAGCGCGGTCCTCAATGTCCATCGAGCCAATCCCTCGCCACCAGGAAATCGGTGTACAGCCGCGCCTCCGGCGTGCCCGGCTCGGGCTTCCAGTCGTAGCGCCACTTCACGATCGGCGGCAGCGACATCAGGATCGCCTCGGTGCGGCCGTTCGACTGCAGCCCGAACAGCGTGCCGCGATCCCAGACCAGGTTGAACTCCACGTAGCGCCCGCGCCGGTATGCCTGGAAATCGCGCTCGCGCTCGCCGTACGGCGCGTCCTTGCGGCGCAGCAGGATCGGCGCGTAGGCGGCGAGGAATTGGTCGCCGACGCTCTTCGTCAGCGCGAGGCAGCGCTCGAAGCCGCCCTCCGCAAGATCGTCGTAGAAGATGCCGCCGATGCCGCGCGGCTCCTGCCGGTGCCGGAGGAAGAAGTACTCGTCGCACCACTGCTTGTAGCGCGCGTGCACGTCGGCGCCGAACGGCGACAGCGCGTCGCGGCAGCTGCGGTGGAAATGCACGGCGTCCTCCTCGAAGCCGTAGTACGGCGTCAGGTCCATGCCGCCGCCGAACCACCAAACGTCGTCGTCGCCGCTCCCGGCCGCCGCGTGCGCGACGAACATCCGCACGTTGAGGTGCACCGTCGGCGCCCGCGGATTGCGCGGATGCAGGACCAGCGACACGCCCATCGCCTCCCACGCGCGGCCGGCGATGCCGCCGCGGCCCGCCGATGCCGACGGCGGCAGCTTCGCCCCGGTCACGTGCGAGAAGTTGACCCCGCCGCGCTCGAACACCCCGCCGTCCTCGATCAGCCGGCTGATGCCGCCGCCCCCTTCGGGCCGCGTCCACTCGTCCCGGCGGAACGGCTGCCCGTCGATGGCCTCCAGCGCAGCGACGATCCGCGCCTGCAGGCCGGTGAAATAGTCGCGGACCGCGCCGACGTCCACCGGCGCCCTATTTCGTCCGTGCGCCGAGCGCGCGCTGGCCGATGTCGGTGCGGTACTGCATGCCGTCGAAATGGATGCCGGCGATCGCGTCGTACGCCGCGCGCTGCGCCTGCTTGATCGAGTCGCCCAGCGCAGTCACGCAGAGCACGCGGCCGCCGGTGACGACGACGCGGCCGTCCTCCTCGCCGGTTCCGGCGTGGAACACCTTGACGTCGGGCGCCACCGCGTCGAGGCCGGTGATGGCGTCGCCGCGGCGCGGGTCGTCGGGATAGCCGGCTGCGGCGAGCACGACGCCGAGCGCCGCGCGGCGGTCCCACTCGGCTTCGGCGGCGTCGAGCGTGCCGGCGAGCGCGTGCGCGACCAGATCGACCAGGTCGGACTTCAGGCGGACGACGATCGGCTGCGTCTCCGGATCGCCCATCCGGCAGTTGAACTCGAGCACCTTCGGGTTGCCCTCGGCGTCGATCATCACGCCGGCGTAGAGGAAGCCGGTATAGGGAACGCCGTCGGCGGCCATTCCGGCCACCGTCGGCAGGATCGCCTCGCGCATGATCCGCGCGTGCAGCGCCGGCGTCACCACCGGCGCCGGCGAGACCGCTCCCATGCCGCCGGTGTTCGGCCCGAGGTCGCCGGTGGCCAGACGCTTGTGGTCCTGCGACGACGCGAGCGGCAGCACGTGGCGCCCGTCGACCATCACGATGAAGCTCGCCTCCTCGCCGTCGAGGAACTCCTCGATGACCACCCGCGCGCCGGCCGCGCCCATGGCGTTGCCGACGAGCATGGCATCGATCGCCGCGTGCGCCTGCGGCCGCAGTCGTGGCGACGACCACGCCCTTGCCGGCCGCGAGGCCGTCGGCCTTGACCACGATCGGCGCACCCTCGGCGTCGACGTGGCGATGCGCCGCGGCGGCGTCGGTGAAGGTCGCGTAGCGTGCGGTGGGGATGCCGTGGCGCGCCATGAACGCCTTGGCGAAGTCCTTGGAGCTCTCGAGCTGCGCGGCGGAGCGCGTCGGACCGAACACGGCGAGGCCCGCCGCGCGGAAGGCGTCGACGACGCCGGCGGCGAGCGGCGCCTCCGGCCCGACCACGGTGAGCGCCGCGTGCTCGCGCGCGAACGCGACGAGGTCGGCGATCGCGGTCAGCGCGACGTTGGCGAGCCCGGGCTCGCGCGCGGTGCCGGCGTTGCCCGGCGCGACGTACACCTTGGTCACGCGCGGCGACTGCGCGAGCTTCCACGCCAGCGCGTGCTCGCGGCCGCCGCCGCCGATGACGAGAAGATTCATGCCGTGACGCTCAATCGAGCACGATGGTGCCGAACACGTAGAAGACGCTGCCGTGGTTGATGCCGCCGCCGAAGTTGGGGATGTAGGTGCTGAGCAGCGTCACCTTGTCGTAGCGCAGCGAGAACAGCGGCAGCGCGACCGGGAACGGCCAGCCGCTGGCGATGTCGCTGCGCGCCATGATCAGCGCCGTGTAGCCCAGCCCCGGCTGCACCCCGCTGCGCGGGCCCCAGTACGTCGACCAGGCGTAGCCGAGGTTGTACTCGGGCTTGCGGTGCGAATCGCTGAAGACCAGCGCGTAGACGGTGTCGGTGTCGCCGTTCTCGTGCTCCACCATGCGGCCCCAGCCGGCGCCCCAGGCGTTGGAGTTCTCCTCGGCGCGCTTCTCGGCGGTCCAGGTCCACGGCGTGTGCCAGGAGTAGCCGGAGACCAGCAGCACGTTGTCGCCGTCGTGGTAGGTGTCGACGACCTTCCGGCAGGCGCTGTTGAGCCACTGCCACATGTCGGCGCACTCGGCCGCACTCGCGGGCGCCGCCGCCCCCAGCCCCAGCGTCATCGCCGCCGCGACGATCGCCGCCGCTCGTTGCACTCTCATTTTGGGCCGACCCCCTCGGTCAGTGACGGAAATGACGCACGCCGGTGAACACCATCGCCACGCCGCGCTCGTCGGCGGCCGCGATCACCTCGTCGTCGCGAACGCTGCCGCCCGGCTGGATCACGGCGGTCGCGCCGTTGTCGGCGACGACGTCGAAGCCGTCGCGGAACGGGAAGAAGGCGTCGGAGGCGACCACCGAGCCGGCGAGCGAAAGCCCTGCGTTCGCCGCCTTGATCGCCGCGATCCGCGCCGAATCGACACGGCTCATCTGCCCCGCGCCCACGCCCAGCGTCTGCCCGCCGCCGCAATAGACGATGGCATTGGACTTGACGAACTTGGCGACCCGCCACGCGAACAGCAGGTCGGCGAACTGCGCATCGGTCGGTGCCTTCCGGGTGACGACGCGCAGCTCGTTGCGCGCGAGAACCCGGTCGTCGGCGCTCTGCACGAGGAAGCCGCCGCCGACGCGCTTCCAGTCCCACCTCGCGCCGGCGCCCGCGGCATCCTGCGGCAGTGCGATATCGAGCACGCGCACGTTCGCCTTGCGGGCGATCACCGCCAGCGCGTCGTCGGTGTACCCGGGCGCCAGCAGCACTTCCAGAAACTGTGCCGACACCGCCTCGAGCGTGGCCGCGTCGACCGGCCGGTTGAAGGCGATGATGCCGCCGAACGCTGAGACCGGGTCGGTCGCGAACGCCTTGCGGTAGGCCTCGATCGGCGTCGCGGCCACCGCGACGCCGCAGGGGTTGGCGTGCTTGACGATCACGCAGGCGGCGACCTCGCCCGGCCCGGCGAACGCCTTCACGCACTCCCAGGCCGCATCGGCGTCGCCGATGTTGTTGTACGACAGTTCCTTGCCCTGCAGCTGCCGGAAGGTGGCGATGCCGCCCGCCGCCGGGCGCTCGTCGCGGTAGAACGCGGCCCGCTGGTGCGGGTTCTCGCCGTAGCGCAGGTCCTGCACCTTCTCCGCCTGCAGGTTGAGCCGCGCGGGGAAGTCGGCCGCGGTGCCGTCGGCCGCGCGTGCCGTCAGCCAGTTCGAGATCGCGCCGTCGTACGCCGCCGTGTGCGAGAACGCCTTGCTCGCGAGCGCGAAGCGCGTCGCCCGCGACAGCGTGCCGCCGCCCGCGTCGAGTTCGGCGATGAGCGCGCCGTAGTCGGCCGGGTCGACGACGACCCCGACGTGCTCCCAGTTCTTGGCCGCGGCGCGCACCATCGTCGGGCCGCCGATGTCGATGTTCTCGATCGCGACGTCGAGCGTGCAGCCGGGCGCGGCGACGGTCTCGCGGAACGGGTAGAGGTTGACGACGACGAGGTCGATCGGCGGAATGCCGTGGGCGTCGAGCGCCGCGACGTGTTCGGGAAGGTCGCGGCGGGCGAGGATCCCGCCGTGGACCTTGGGGTGCAGCGTCTTCACCCGGCCGTCGAGCATCTCCGGAAACCCGGTGTAGTCGCCGATCTCGGTCACCGGCAGGCCCGCGGCCCTGATCGCCTTCGCGGTGCCGCCCGTGGACAGCAGCGCGACGCCGAGGCGGTGGAGCGCGCGGGCGAATTCGTCGAGTCCGGTCTTGTCGGAGACGGACAGCAGTGCTTGCGTGATCGGAGCGGGCATGCGGGGGCGGTGGAGGGTGTGGTCGGTGGTTGGCGGTTGCCGACGCGAGGCGGGCACCGCCGGGACGCCGCGCCGGGTGCCCGGCGCGCCGATCGGCGCTGCGCTCGCGCGGGCGGCGGACGCGCTAGCGGATTCCGTACTTCGCGAGCTTGGTGCGCAGCGTGTTGCGGTTCAGCCCGAGCATGTCCGCCGCCTGCGTCTGGTTGCCGTTCGCGCGCGTCATCACCGACTCGATCACCGCGCGCTCGACGTGCGTGATCACCATGTCGTAGATCCCGTGGGGCGGCTCGCCGTCGAGCGCGCGGAAATACTCGTCCAGCGATTTCTCGACGGTCTTCCCGATCTCGTTCCCCCCGTTGATCCGGATCTTCTTTCTCATGCGGCAAGGGCCTCCCCGCCCCGTGGCACGTACGGCTGCGCCCGGCCGAACGTGGCGCGCGCATCGACGACCTCCGCGGCGCGCGGCCGGTAGTCGAGGCGCTCGCCGGCGTCGGCGAGACGGTCAAAGAACCGCCGGACCGCATCGAGCTGCGCCGGCACCGTGTCCGTCGCGTTGACTTCCCGGCGGAACGCGTCGCCGCCGTCGAGCTCGCGCGTGTACCAGCCGAGGTGCTTGCGCGCGATGCGCACGCCCGCGTCCTCGCCGTAGAACGCGTAATGGTCGGCGAGGTGCTCGACGATGACCGCGCGCGCCTCGGCCACCGTCGGCGCCGGCAGCAGCGCGCCGCGATCGAGGTAGTGGCGGATCTCGCGGAAGATCCACGGCCGTCCCTGCGCCGCGCGGCCGATCATCAGCGCGTCGGCGCCGGTGTACTCGAGAACTCTGCGCGCCCGCTCTGGCGTGTCGATGTCGCCGTTGGCGATCACCGGGATGCCCACCGCCGCCTTCACCGCGCGGATGGTGTCGTACTCGGCCGGACCCGCGTAGGCGCAGGCGCGCGTGCGGCCGTGCACGGCGAGGGCGCGAATCCCCGCGTCCTCGGCGATGCGGGCGATGGCGAGCGCATTGCGCTGGCCCGCGTCCCAGCCGGTGCGGATCTTGAGCGTCACCGGGACGTCGACCGCGCGGACGACGGCGGCGACGATTGCCGCGACCAGCGCCTCGTCGCGCAGCAGCGCCGAGCCCGCGGCGACGTTGCAGACCTTCTTCGCCGGGCAGCCCATGTTGATGTCGATGATCTGCGCGCCGTGCGCGACGTTGTAGCGCGCGGCCTCGGCCATCGTCGCCGGATCGGCACCGGCGATCTGCACCGCGACGGGTTCCACCTCGCCCGCGTGATCGGTGCGGCGTCGCGACTTCTCCGTTGCCCGCAGCCGCGGGTTCGAGGCGACCATCTCCGACACCGCGTAGCCGGCGCCGAGGCGCTTGCACAACTGGCGAAACGGGCGGTCGGTCACGCCGGCCATCGGCGCCACGGCCAGGTTGTTCGCGATGGGGTGAGGCCCGATGTGCACGATCGACGGCGTGGAGAAGAAGGGAAAACGACCAACGAAGCGGGGAAGGAATTATACCGGTTCCGCGCGGCGCGCGTCATGTCGAAACGCAGTTGCGTGAACGCGTCACGGATCAGGCGTTGCGAATCGCGCACCATTTAGGCGCTCGCACTCGCCGTCGCGCGGTTCCGCATCGCATCATCACCGATTTCTCGCGCTCGTGACGTCGCCGAATTTGCGCGGTCGTGCCATCGCCGACACCGGGCCACGCTCGACGCCGGGCTACGGGTTCATCCGAGGCCGAACAGCATCGCCCGCGTGAACGCGCGCTTCGCCACGGGGAGCGTGTCGAGCAGAGTGAGCGCCAACCCGCGCGGCCAGCGCAGCAGCGCGAGATCGCTGCCGAACACGCCCACGAGGCCGTGCGTGAACGCGATCCCCGCCCACCGGTCGCCCCGCCGGCGCCGGACGTGGCGATCGAGCATCGCGCGCTCGCCGATCGCCGCGCGCGGCGTGTCCAGCACAATCCGGGCCAGCTCCGCGGCATCGCGCATGCCGACGTTGAAACCCTGCCCCGCGACCGGATGCAAGGTCTGTGCCGCATTGCCGAGAACGACACAGCGCGTCGCCGCCGTCGTGGATGCGAACTCGAGCGCCAGCGGAAAGCTGCGGCGATCGGCCACGCGCGTGAAGCGTCCGGTCCTGGCGCCGAAGTGGCGCTGCAGCGCGGCGAGGAAAGCGGCGTCGTCCAGCGCGAGCAGTTCCTCCGCGCGCGACGGGGTCGCGGTCCAGACCAGGCCGTGGTGATCGGCTTCCGGCAGCAGCGCGACCGGACCTTCGCGCGTGAAGCGCTCGAAGGCGATGCCGCGGTGCGGCAGGCTGCGCCAGACTTTGGCAACCACCGCCGTCTGACCGTAGTCGTGGCGCTGGCGCCCGACGCCGGCGACGGCGGCGCCGGTGCCGTCGGCCACCGCGGCGAGCCGGGCGGTGACCGCGTCGCCGTCCTCGATCGCGACCGCGGCATATGCCGGCGTGCCGCCGACCGAGACCGCGCGTGCCCCGTGGCGCACGTCGATGCCGGCGCGCGCCAGCGCCGCATCGAGCGCCGCCTGCAGCGCGCGATAGCTCACGACGTAGCCGAGCGCGGGCAGCCCGTGCTCCGCGGCATCGAGGCGCGTGATCCCGAAGCCGCCGGCCTGCGAGATGTCGATGCCCACGATCGGCGTGACCGCGTCCTTCGCCGCCGCGAGCCGGGGCCAGACGCCGCAGCGCTCGAGGATCAGCCGCCCGCCGTGGGACAGCGCGAGCGAGCGCTCGCCGCGCAGCGTCTCGCCCCTGGCCCGCGCGTCGAGCACGACCACGTCGAGGTCGCCATCGGCGAGCGCCAGCGCGAGCGTCGCGCCGACCGGTCCGGCACCGACGATGGCGACGTCGTGGAGGGACAGACCACGTTTTCCCGGTGGCGGCAGCGGGTTCTCCGGCATCATCGAAGGGAAAACGTGGTCTGTCCCCGGTTTCGTCAGCGCCGGCACGCCGCCTCGACGTCGGCAACGGTCTTCGGTGTGGCCGCCGTCAGGTTCTCGGTGCCGCCCGCCGTGACGAGCACGTCGTCCTCGATGCGCACGCCGATGTTCCAGAACGCCTCGGGAACGTTGTCGGCCGGGCGGATATAGGTGCCGGGCTCGACCGTCAGCACCATGCCCGGTGCCAGCTTCTGCGACGCACCCTGCACCTGGTACAGGCCCGCGTCGTGGACGTCGAGGCCGAGCCAGTGGCCGGCGCGATGCATGTAGAACTGCTTGTGGCTCCCCGACTCCAGCACCGCGTCGAGCGTGCCCTCGAGCAGCCCGAGGTCGAGGTAGCCCTGCGCCAGCACCCGCTCGGCGACATGGTGATAGTCGTGGAAGTCGCCGCCCGGCTTCACCGCGGCGATGCACGCCTGCTGCGCCGCGAGCACCAGCTCGTAGACGTCGCGCTGCGCGCCGCTGAAGCGGCCGCCGACCGGAAACGTGCGGGTGATGTCCGAGGCGTAGCTCTGGTACTCGCAGCCGGCGTCGATCAGCAGCAGCTCGTCGGCGGCGAGCTGGCAGTTGTTGTCGCGGTAGTGCAGCACGCAGGCATTCGGGCCGCCGGCGACGATCGACGGGTAGGCGAGCGCCTGCGCGCCGGCCTGAAGGAATTCGTGCGCCAGCTCGGCCTCCACCTGGTACTCGAACCAGCCCGGCCGCGTGCGCTCCATCGCCCGGCGGTGCGCGCCCGAGGAAATGGCGGCGGCCCGGCGCATCAGGTCCTGCTCGTGCGCATCCTTGACCAGCCGCATCGCGTCGAGCGCCTGGCGCACGTCGACGATCTCCTCCGGCGCGGCGACACCGGTGCGCGCGCGCCCGCGCACCTCGTTCAGCAGCGCGGTGACGCGGGTGTCCCAGGACGCGAACAGCCCCAGCGGCGTGTACAGCGCCGGCTGGTTGGACGCGAGCTCCGGCAGCATCGTCGCAAGATCGGCGACGGGGTGGGCCGCGTCGAAGCCGAAGATCTCGCGGGCGGCATCGGGGCCGTAGCGGAATCCGTCCCAGATCTCGCGCTCTTCGCTCTTGTCGCGGCAGAACAGGATCTGGCGGTCGCCGTCGGCGTCGGCCACGAGCGCGATCACCGCCTCGGGCTCGGGAAAGCCGGAAAGGTAGTAGGCGTAGCTGTCATGACGATACGGATAGAGCGAATCGCGGTTGCGCGCCACCTCGGGCGCCGTCGGGACCAGGGCGAGCCCGCCGCCGGTCTGCGCGCGCATCCGCCCCATGAGCGACGCGCGCCGGTCGCGATAGAGCTGGTGGTTGTGGTTCATGTCTGGTCCGGAGGGTGAGGAACGCGATTATAGGCGACTCGCGCGGCGTCGGCACCGGGAGGCGCCGCTTGCGCTACCATCCGCGGATGACTTCGAGTCCGGCGAGGAGCAGCGACGCACCGGTCGGCCCGGCACTGCGCGAGGCCAAGCGCGCGCTGCGCGACCACGTGCTCGCCGCACGCGATGCGCTGCCCGCTGCGCAGCGCGCGGCGGCGGGGGCCGCGATCGCCGCGCGGATCGCGCAGCTCCCGTCGTTCGCCGCGGCACCTACCGTGCTGCTGACGCTGGCGTTCGCCAGCGAATGGGACACGCTGCCGCTGGTCCGCGCGGCGCTGGCGGCCGGCAAGGCCGTCGTGCTGCCGCGCGTCGACGCCAACACCCGCATGCTCGAGCTGCGCGCGATCCGCGACCCGCTCGCCGACACCGCCCCGGGCTTTCGCGGCATCCGGGAGCCCGGACCCGATTGCCCGGCCGTGGCCGCCGGCACGATCGCGTGGGTGCTGGTGCCCGGCGTGGCTTTCGACACCGGCGGCCGCCGGCTGGGCTACGGCGGCGGGTTCTACGATCGGCTGCTGCCGCTGCTCGCCGCCGGCGCGGCGAGCGTGGCCGGCGCCTTCGAGCTGCAGGTCGTGCCGCAGGTGCCCGCGGCACCCCACGATCTCGCCGTGCAGACGATCTGCACCGACGCGCGCACCATCGCAGCGTCCGGCGAATGACGGCGGCGAGCCCCGCGCGCACCGCCGCGGTCGCGCTGGCGATCACGCTGGCGATCCAGGTCTTCACCTCGCTGGCGGCGACGACCACCTCGGTGCTCGCACCCGAGATCGCGCGCGACCTGGCGCTCTCGCCCAAGCTCGTCGGCGTCTTCGTCGGCCTCGTCTACGTCGGCGGCGCGGTGACCAGCCTCGTGTCCGGCGGCTTCATCGCCCGCTACGGCCCGATCCGCGTCTCCCAGGCCTGCGTGCTGCTGTGCGCGGCCGGGCTCGCGCTGCTCCCGATCAGCACCGGCGGCGTGGTGCCGGTCGCGCTGGTGCTGGCCCTCGCGCCGATCGTCATCGGCCTGGGCTACGGGCCCATCACCGCCGCCTCGTCGCACGTGCTGGTGCGCACCGCGCCGCCCGCGCGCATGGCGCTGACGTTCTCGATCAAGCAGACGGGCGTGCCGGTCGGCGCCGGGCTCGCCGGCGCGGCGCTGCCGGCGCTGTCGCTTCTCTTCGGGTGGCAGGCGACGCTGCTGGCGGTCGCCGCGCTCGGTGTCGTCATCGCCGCCGTTTCGCAGGTGACGCGGCCGACGTTCGACGCCGACCGGCTGCCCTCGCATCGACTGTCGGTGGCGGGCATGCTCGCACCGCTGAAGCTGGTGCTCGGCAGCCGCGCGCTGGTCGAGCTGTCGATCACCGGCTGCGTCTATGCGGCGATGCAGATGTCGCTGATGAGCTTCCTGGTCGTCTACCTGACCGAGGGGCTGGGCCTGTCGCTGGTTGCGGCGGGACTCGCGCTGACGGTCGCCAATCTGGGCGGCATCGTCGGCCGGATCGGCTGGGGTGCGGTCGCCGATCGCGTCGTTCCGCCGCGCCGGACGCTGGGCGCGATCGGCGTCGCGTCGGGTGCCTGCGCCTATGCGACGGCGGCGTTCGGCAGCGCCTGGCCGACCGTAGCGCTGCTCGCGGTGTGCGCTGTGTTCGGCGCCACCGCCATCGGCTGGAACGGCGTGCAGCTCGCACAGGTCGCGCGGCACGCGCCGCCGGGGCAGGCGGGCGCGGTGACCGGCGCCGGCGGATTCCTCACCTTCAGCGGCGTGGTCCTCGGCCCGCCGCTGTTCGCCCTGCTCGCCGGCGCGACCGGCAGCTACCGCGCCGGGTTCGCCGTCTTCGGCACGCTGACGCTGCTGACTGGTGCCCGGCTGCTCGTCACCCGTGAGCGATGACCGCCCGGCCCGCGGAAGCCGGCGCGGGGGTTTCGGGAATCATTCGCGTTTTGATACGATGGGTGCCCGGTTCCGCCCGGCGCGGCGGCCCGCCGCCCGATCCGCCCCGCCCTGCGGCGCGACGCTGCGCCTGAGGGCATCTCGCCGCTGAGCCCGCCATCGTATCCGGGCGAGCGCACGCCGCCCCAGGAGCACTCCATGGACATGATCCCCGACAGCGACCCGACCGAAACGCGCGAGTGGCTGGACGCGCTCGAAGGCGTGCTCGCGCAGGAGGGGCCGGATCGCGCGCACTTCCTGATCGAGCAGCTGATCGACAAGGCCCGCCGCTCCGGCGCGTACCTGCCCTTCTCGGCGAACACCGCGTACATCAACACCATCCCGGCCGACCGGCAGCCCCGGCTGCCCGGCGACTTCAACATCGAGCAGACGATCCGCCACTACGTGCGCTGGAACGCGATGGCGATGGTGCTGCGCGCCAACCGCGACACCAACGTCGGCGGCCACATCGCGAGCTTCGCCTCGGCGGCGATGCTCTACGACATCGGCTTCAACCACTTCTGGCACGCGCCGTCGGCGGAGCACGGCGGCGACCTGGTGTTCGTGCAGGGGCACTCTGCGCCCGGCGTCTACGCGCGCGCGTTCATGCTCGGCCGCCTCACGGCGGAGCAGATGGACAACTTCCGCCAGGAAGTCGGCGGCAAGGGCATCTCGTCGTACCCGCACCCGTGGCTGATGCCGGACTTCTGGCAGTTCCCGACGGTGTCGATGGGCCTGGGGCCGCTGATGGCGATCTACCAGGCGCGGTTCATGAAGTATCTGCACGACCGCGGGCACGCCGACACCACGGGACGCAAGGTGTGGTGCTTCTGCGGCGACGGCGAGATGGACGAGCCGGAGTCGATGGGCGCCATCGGCATGGCCGGCCGCGAGCGCCTCGACAACCTGATCTTCGTCGTCAACTGCAACCTGCAGCGCCTCGACGGGCCGGTGCGCGGCAACGGCAAGATCATCCAGGAGCTCGAGAGCGACTTCCGCGGCGCCGGCTGGAACGTGATCAAGGTCGTCTGGGGCCGGCACTGGGACCCGCTGTTCGCCCGCGACAGGAAGGGCATCCTGATGCGCAGGATGATGGAGGTCGTCGACGGCGAGTACCAGACGATCAAGTCGAAGGACGGCGCGTACGTGCGCGAGCACTTCTTCAACACGCCGGAGCTGAAGGAACTCGTCGCCGACTATTCGGACGCCGACATCTGGAAGCTCAACCGCGGCGGCCACGACCCGTTCAAGGTCTACGCCGCGTTCCACGCCGCGGTCAACCACCGGGGCCAGCCGACGGTGATCCTCGCCAAGACGATCAAGGGCTACGGGATGGGCGCCTCGGGCGAGGCGCAGAACATCACGCACCAGCAGAAGAAGATGTCGGGGGTGTCGATCCGGAGCTTCCGCGACCGCTTCCACATCCCCGTGCCGGACGAAGCGCTCGACGAGGTGCCGTACGTGAGGTTTCCCGCGGACTCGCCCGAGTTCAAGTACATGGAAGACAAGCGCATGGACCTGGGCGGCTACCTGCCGATGCGCCGGCCGAAGGCGTATGCGCTGGTGGTGCCGGAGCTGGCCGCGTTCGAGCGCTTCCTCAAGAGCACCGACGAGCGCGAGATCTCGACGACGATGGCGTTCGTGCAGGTCCTGCACACGCTGCTGCGCGACAAGAACATCGGCAGGCACATCGTGCCCATCGTCCCCGACGAGTCGCGGACCTTCGGCATGGAGGGGCTGTTCCGCCAGCTCGGCATCTGGAGCCAGCTGGGGCAGCTGTACACGCCGCAGGACGCCGACCAGCTGATGTTCTACAAGGAGAGCAAGGACGGCCAGATCCTGCAGGAGGGCATCAACGAGCCGGGCGCGATGTGCGACTGGATCGCCGCCGCGACGTCGTACTCGACGCACGGCGTGCCGATGATCCCCTTCTACGTCTTCTACTCGATGTTCGGCTTCCAGCGCGTCGGCGACCTCGCCTGGGCCGCGGGCGACATGCGCTCGCGCGGCTTCCTGGTCGGCGGCACCGCCGGGCGCACGACGCTCAACGGCGAGGGGCTGCAGCACGAGGACGGCCATTCGCACGTCTATTCGTCGACGATTCCCAACTGCGTGTCCTACGACCCGACCTTCGGCTACGAGATCGCGGTGATCGTGCAGGACGGGCTGCGCCGGATGTACGCCGAGCAGGAGGACGTCTACTACTACCTGACGGTGATGAACGAGAACTACCCGCACCCGGCGATGCCCGACGGCGCGGCGCCGGACATCATCAAGGGCATGTACCTGTTCCGTGGCGCCGAGGGCACGGCACCCGGGGCGCCGCGCGTGCAGCTGCTGGGCTCGGGGACCATCTTCCGCGAAGTGATCGCGGCGGCCGAGCTGCTGCAGCGCGACTGGGGCGTGGACGCCGACCTGTGGGCCTGCCCGAGCTTCACCGAGCTCGCCCGCGAAGGCATGCGCATCGCCCGCGAGAACCTGCTGGCGCCGACCGCGCCGCCGAAGCGCTCCCACGTCGAGACGCGCCTCGCCGGCACCACGGGACCGGTCGTCGCGGCGACCGACTACGTCCGCGCGTTCGCCGAGCAGATCCGCCCCTGCGTTCCCCGCCGCTACGTGGTGCTGGGCACCGACGGCTACGGCCGCTCGGACACGCGCGAGCGGCTGCGCGGCTACTTCGAGGTCGACCGCCACCACGTGACCGCCGCAGCGCTGAAGGCGCTGGCCGACGACGGCGCGCTTCCGGCGGCGAAGGTGGCGGAGGCGCTGAAGCTCTACGGCATCGATCCGGCCAAGCCGGCGCCGTGGACCACGTGACCGGGGCGCGGCGATGAGCACCATCGAGGTCAGGGTTCCCGACATCGGCGACTTCGCCGACGTCCCGGTGATCGAGATCTTCGTCAAGCCGGGGGACACGGTCGCCGCCGAGGCGTCGCTGATCACGCTCGAATCCGACAAGGCGACGATGGACGTCCCATCCCCTGCCGCCGGCACGGTGAAGGAATTGAAGGTCAAGGTCGGCGACAAGGTGGCCGAAGGCGTGGTGATCCTGACGCTGGAGGCGGCCACGGCGGCGCCCTCACCCCGACCCTCTGCCGCGGACAGGAACGAGAGTGCGGAGGCGCCCTCACCCCAACCCTCTCCCGCAGGCGGGAGAGGGAGTGCGGAGGCGCCCTCACCCCAACCCTCTCCCGCGGGCGGGAGGGAGTGCCGCGGCGCCCTCACCCCAATCCTCTCCCGCGGGCGGGAGAGGGAGTGCCGCGGCGCCCGCATCGGCCACTCCCCCTCTCCCGCCCGCGGGAGAGGGCCGGGGTGAGGGCCCGGCCGCGGGCGCAGAACCCACCGCCAGCGCGGCCTTCACGGCGGCGCACGCGTCGCCTTCGGTGCGCAAGTTCGCGCGCGAGCTCGCCGTCGACCTCTCCCGGGTCACCGGCACCGGGCCGAAGGGACGCATCCTGCAGGAGGACGTGCAGAACTTCGTCCGCCAGGCGCTGCGCGGGGCGCCGTCCGCGGGGAGCGCCGCCGCCGGCGGCGCGCTCGACCTGCTGCCGTGGCCAAAGGTGGATTTCGCCAAGTTCGGTCCGGTCGACGCGGTGCCGCTGTCGCGGATCAGGAAGATCTCCGGTGCCAACCTCGCCCGCAACTGGGTGATGATCCCGCACGTCACGCAGTTCGACGAGGCCGACGTCACCGACCTCGAAGCCTTCCGCGTGCGCCTCAACGAGGAGCACCGGAAGGCCGGCGTCAAGCTCACGCTGCTCGCTTTCCTGATCAAGGCGAGCGTCGCGGCGCTGGCGAAGTTTCCCGACTTCAACGCCTCGCTCGACGGCGACACGCTGATCCGGAAGCGCTACTTCCACATCGGCTTCGCCGCCGACACGCCGAACGGGCTGGTCGTTCCGGTGCTGAAGGATGCCGACCGCAAGGGCGTGCTGCAGATCGCCGCGGAGATGGGCGAGCTCTCCGCAAGGGCGCGCGAAGGCAAACTGGGCCCGGCCGACATGCAGGGCGGCTGCTTCTCGATCTCCAGCCTCGGCGGCATCGGCGGCACCGCCTTCACGCCGATCATCAACGCGCCGGAGGTCGCCATCCTGGGCGTGTCGAAGAGCGCAACCCGCCCGTTGTGGAACGGCGAGGCGTTCGTGCCGCGCCTCGTGCTGCCGCTGTCGCTGTCCTACGACCATCGCGTGATCGACGGCGCCTCCGCCGCGCGCTTCACCGCATATCTCGGCTCGCTGCTCGCCGACCTGCGGCGGCTGACGCTGTAGCCCCGCCTCGCGTAGCCCGGTGTTGAGCGCGGCAAAACCCGGGGGGTCGCGCGGATGACCGCGATTGCCCCGGGTTTCGCTGCGCTCAACGCCGGGCTAAAAAAACAAGATCGAGCCAGACGACGGATCAAGCCAGACGACGAATCGAGCCGGGCGACGAATCGAACCGCGCTGCGAGCCGAACCGGGCCGCGGGTAGAATGGGGCGTTCCTCCCGCGCGAGACTCACCATGACCCAGGACGAACAGAAGCACGCGGCGGCCCGCATGGCGGTCAGGTACATCGTCGACGACGCGTTCGTCGGCGTCGGCACGGGCTCCACCGCCGATTACTTCATCGACGAACTGGCGGCGGTCCGGCACCGGATCAAGGGGGCGGTCGCGAGCTCGGTCAAGTCGGCGCAGCGCCTGCAGGGACACGGGATAGCGGTCGAGGAGCTCAACAACGTCGCCGACCTGCCCGTGTACATCGACGGCGCCGACGAAGTGACCGAGCACGGGGCCATGATCAAGGGCGGCGGCGGCGCGCTCACGCGCGAGAAGATCGTCGCCGCCGCGGCCCGCCGCTTCGTGTGCATCGTCGACCAGTCGAAGCTGGTGCCGGTCCTGGGCCGGTTTCCGCTGCCGATCGAGGTCATCCCGATGGCCCGGAGCTACGTCGCCGCGGCAGCTGCTGCTGCTCGGCGGGCGGCCCGGGTGGCGGATGGGTTTCGTCACCGACAACGGCAACGTGATCCTCGACGTGCACGGCCTGTCGCTCGCCAATCCGGTCGAGATGGAGGCGCGGATCCGCAGCATCGCCGGCGTGGTCACCGTCGGCCTGTTCGCGCAGCGCGGCGCCGACGTGATCCTGGTCGGCGCCGACGCCGGCGTCACCGAGATCAAGCCGCGGCGGACGTGACCCCCGGGTTTGGCTGGCGCTCAACCCGCGCTACGGACCGGCGGTCCGGCGACCCGGGGAGCCCGCGGACCGCGACCCGACGCCCCCGCGCTACAATTCCGTCATGACCAACCTCAACGTCCCGGGGCTCGGCACCTTCGCCGACGTCGCCGCCTACATGCAGGGCGTGGGCGAGGCCGCGCGCGCCGCGGCGCGGAGCCTTGCGCGCGCCGACACGGCGGCGAAGAACGCGGCGCTGGTCGCGATGGCCGCGGCGATACGCCGCGACGAGGCGAAGCTCGCCGCCGCCAACGCGGCCGACGTCGCCGCCGCGACCGCTGCCGGCCACGATCCGGCGTTCGTCGACCGGCTGACGCTGACGCCGAAGACCATCGCCGCGATGGCGGAAGGCCTCGAGCAGATCGCCGCGCTGCGCGACCCCGTCGGCGAGATCGGCGATCTCGCCTTCCGGCCGTCCGGCATCCAGGTCGGCATGATGCGCGTGCCGCTGGGCGTCGTCGGCATCATCTACGAGTCGCGCCCCAACGTCACCGCCGACGCCGCCGGCCTGTGCCTCAAGGCCGGCAACGCTACGATCCTGCGCGGCGGCTCGGAGGCGCTGGCGAGCAACCAGGCGATCGCCGCCTGCGTGCACGAGGGGCTGCGCGCGGCCGGGCTGCCCGAGACCGGCGTGCAGGTCGTCGCCACCACCGACCGCGAGGCGGTCAGCCACCTGGTCGCGATGGAGCGCTACGTCGACGTGATCGTCCCGCGCGGCGGGAAGAGCCTGATCGAGCGCGTCGCGCGCGACGCGAAGGTGCCGGTGCTCAAGCACCTCGACGGCGTGTGCCACGTGTTCATCGACGCCGCCGCCGATTGCGCCAAGGCGATCCGCATCGCCGACAACGCCAAGACGCAGCGCTATTCGCCGTGCAACACCATGGAGACGCTGCTCGTCCACGAGGCGATCGCGGCGCGCGTGCTGCCGCCGCTCGCCGACATCTACGGCAGCAAGGGCGTCGAATTGCGCGGCTGCGAGCGCTCGCGCGCGCTGGTGCCCGCGATGCGCGCCGCGACCGAGGACGACTGGTACGCCGAGTACCTCGCGCCGATCCTCGCCGTGCGCGTCGTCGCCGATCTCGACGCGGCGATCGCGCACATCGCGCAGTACGGCTCGCAGCACACGGACGCCATCGTCACCGAGGACTACACGGCGGCGATGCGCTTCCTGCGCGAGGTCGATTCGAGCTCGGTGCTGGTCAACGCGTCGACGCGCTTCGCCGACGGCTTCGAGTACGGCCTCGGCGCCGAGATCGGCATCTCGACCAACAAGCTGCACGCGCGCGGGCCGGTCGGGCTCGAGGGGCTCACCAGCCGCAAGTGGGTGGTGTTCGGTTCGGGGCAGATCCGGGTCTAGGGCTCGCGTCCGGTCTCGTCGGGCGCGTCCATCTCCTTGCGCAGCTTCACCGGACGGCGCCCCTTGCGCAGCCGCAGGTTGAGCATCTCCACGGCGACCGAGAACGCCATCGCGAAGTAGATGTAGCCCTTCGGGATGTGCATGCCGAAGCCCTCGCCGATGAGCGCGACCCCGATCAGGATCAGGAACGCAAGCGCCAGCATCTTGATCGTCGGGTGCGCGTCGACGAAATCGCCGATCGGCTTGGCCGCGAACATCATCACCCCGACCGCGATGACGATGGCCAGCACCATGACCTCGACGTGGCTGGCCATGCCGACCGCGGTGATGACCGAGTCGAGCGAGAACACGATGTCGATGATGGCGATCTGCACCAGCGTCGAGACGAAGCCCGCGTGACCCGCGCCCTCGCCGTGCCCCTCGTCGGCGCCTTCGAGCGCGCCGTGGATCTCCATCACCGACTTGGCCAGCAGGAACAGCCCGCCGCCGACCAGGATCAGCGCGCGGCCGGTGACGTCCAGGCCGAGCACCGAGAACAGCGGCGCGGTCAGGCGCATCATCCACGCCAGCGAAAGCAGCAGCGCGATGCGCGTGAACATCGCCAGCCCGAGGCCGAGCACCCGCGCGCGCTGCCGCCGCTCGGGCGCGAGGCGCCCGACCAGGATCGAGATGAAGATGATGTTGTCGACCCCGAGCACGATCTCGAGCGCGGTGAGGGTGAAAAGCGCGATCCACGCCTCCGGGGATGTGAGCCATTCCATCGTCGTGCCTCCGTGTTGCCGCGCGCCGGCGCGGCGGCCGCCGGCGGGCGCTCCCGCGCGGTCAGCCCGACGCCGCCGCCCGCCTGCGCTGCGCGCGCAGCCACGCGAGCCACGCCACCGCAAACGCGACGACCGCCAGCACCGGCAGCGCGCCGGCGTTCATCCGCTCCCAGCCCGCCGCGGAGACCAGCGCGCCCGACGAGAACGACGAGACGCCCATCACCGAGAACACGATGAAGTCGTTCGCACCCTGCGTCTTCGCCTTCTCGGCCGGGCGGTAGCTCTCGGTCAGCAGCGTGGTGCCGCCGACGTACATGAAGTTCCAGCCGATCCCCAGCAGCGCCAGCGCAGCGACGAAATGCGCGATCGACGTGCCCTGCAGCGCCACCGCGATGCAGGCGGCGACCAGCGCGGTGCCGGCCAGGATCACCTTCAGCGTGCCGAAGCGCCGGATCAGCGACCCGGTGAAGAACCCCGGCGCGTACATGCCGACCACGTGCCACTCGATGACCATCGCCGCCGCGCCGTAGGGGTGGCTGCAGAAGCTCATCGCCAGCGGCGTGGCGACCATCAGCAGGTTCATCAGACCGTAGCCCAGCGCGCCGGCCATCGCGGCGACGACGAACACCGGCTGGCGGACGATCTCGCGCAGCGGCCGGCCGCCGCCCGAGCGCTCCTCCGGCGACGGCGGCGGCACGCGCACCCGCGACTGCACCGCCATCGCGACGACCGCGATCGCCGCCAGCACCAGGAAAGAGCCGAGGAAGGGAATCGCGAACAGGTCCTTCGCCCAGCGGGTCGACTCCGGGCCGAGGAAGCCGCCGACGATCCCGCCGGCCAGCACCAGCGAGATCGCCTTCGCCTTGAACGAGAACTCGGCGACCTCGGCCGCCGCAAACCGGTACTGCAGCCCGAACGCCGTGTAGATGCCCAGGATCGCGGTGGCGGCGCAGAACAGCGGGAAGCTTTGCAGCCACAGCGCGGCGGCCGCGACGCAGGAGCCGACGATCGCGCTCGCCGACCCGGTCATGAAGCCGCGGCGGCGGCCCACGCGCGCCATCCACAGCGACGCCGGCATCGTGGCCAGCGCCGAGCCCAGCACGTAGGTCGTGGCCCCCAGCGACGCGTAGGTCTTGTCCGCGGTCAGCGAGTAGCCGATCAGTGCGTTCATCGAGATCAGGCCCGCGTTGTTGATCAGCAGCAGTGCCTGGCAACAGGCGAGCAGCACGATGTCGCGATGGGAGGTCTTCTGCATCGGGAATGGCGCGCCGGCGGGGCGCGGGAGTGCGCGGCGCTTGCGCTCGCGCCGCCGGCGTACTATATCAGCGCGATGGACCCGCTTGCCATCGACATCCTCGACTTCTGGTTCGGCGACGGCACGGCCGCGCGCGCCGAGTGGTTCCGCAAGGATCCGGCGCACGACGCCGCCATCCGCGAGCGCTTCGGCGCGGCGGTGGCGAGCGCGCTCGACGGCGCGTTCGGCGCGTGGGCCGGGACGCCGCGCGGCGCGCTGGCGCTCGTCCTGCTGCTCGACCAGTTCACCCGCAACATCCACCGGGACACGCCGCGGATGTTCGCCGGCGACGCGCGCGCGCTGTCGGTGGCCGAGGCGGCCGTCGCCGCCGGCTTCGACCGCGCGCTCGCGCCGCACGGGCGGTGGTTCCTGTACATGCCCTGGGAGCACGCCGAGGACCGGGCGGCGCAGGATCGCTCGGTGGCGCTGTTCGCCCGGCTGGCCGAGGAAACCGGACTGGGCTCGCCGCTCGAATGGGCGCGCAAGCACGCGGAAGTGATCCGCCGCTTCGGCCGCTACCCGCACCGCAACGCGCTGCTGGGGCGGGTGTCCACTCCCGAGGAGATCGCGTTCCTGGCGGAGCCCGGTTCGCGCTTCTGATTGCTCCGCCCCGTGATCCCTGCGCTCGGCATCCTCGGCGGCACCTTCGACCCGGTTCACTACGGGCATCTCGAACTCGCCCGCGAGGCGATGACGGCCGCCGGCCTCGGGGCGGTGCGGCTGATCCCGGCGGGCGATCCGCCGCACCGCAGCGCGCCGGTCGCCAGCGCGGCGCAGCGGCTCGCGATGACCGAGCTCGCCGTCGCCGACTACCGCGGGCTCGCCGTCGATGCGCGCGAGATCCGCCGGCCCGGGCGCAGCTACACGGTGCTCACGCTCTCCGAGCTGCGGGCGGAAAACGGCGACGCGCCGCTGGCGCTGATCCTCGGCGCCGACGCGTTCCTCGACCTGCCGACGTGGCACCGCTGGCAGGAGGTCTTCCCGCTGGCCCACATCGTCGTCGCCGCGCGGCCGGGCACCGCGTTCGACGTCCTGCCGGCCGCGCTGGCGCCCGAGTGGGCGCGGCGCCACAGCGAAGCCCCCGACGCGCTGCGCACGGCCCCGGCGGGCGCGATCGTCCGCGTGGCGATCACGCCGCGCCCGATCTCGGCCTCGGCGATCCGCGCAGCGCTCGCGCGCGGGGACGGGGCGGCGGTTCGCGGATTGCTCCCGCCCGCGGTTTTGGCCTATATTGAGCGCAACCGACTCTACCGCCCAGGCCAGGATGCGACTTAACAAGCTGCAGAAGACCGCCGTCACAGCTCTCGAGGACATCAAGGCGCGCGACATCACCGTCCTCGACGTCCGCAAGCTCACCAGTCTCTACGACACCCTGATCGTCGCCAGCGCCGAGTCCGCCCGGCAGGTGAAGGCGCTCGCGCGCCACGTCCGCGACCGGCTGAAGGAGGCCGGCGCCGACATCATCGGCCTCGAAGGCGAGGAAACGGGCGAATGGGTGCTGGTCGACGCCGGCAGCATCGTCGTCCACGTGATGCAGCCGACGGTGCGCGCCCACTACAATCTCGAGGAGCTGTGGACGCCGCCGGCGCCGAAGCGGCGCGCCGCCGCGAGCCCGGCCGCCAAGGCCGCCTAGCCCAACGCCGGAGCGCGCGCTCCGCGGCGAACCCGGCCGGCGCGCCGATGGCGCCGCGGGGTCCCGCCGACGCCGCGCGCGCTCGCACCCCGTCCGCACCGGCCGCTCCGGGCATGCCACAGTGAAGCTGCGCGTCGTCGCGCTGGGGCAGCGGATGCCCGCCTGGGTCAACGCCGGCTGGACCGAGTACGCGCGCCGGCTGCCGCCCGAGTTCGCCGTCGAGCTGATCGAGCTGAAGCCGGAGCCGCGCGATCGCGGCCAGCCGGTGGCCCGCCTGCTCGCTGCCGAAGCCGTGCGCATCGGCGCCGCCTGTCGGGGCGCGCGGGTCGTGGCGCTGGACGAACGCGGGCAGCCGTGGACCACGCGCGCGCTGGCCGAGCGCCTGGCGCGCTGGCGCGACGAGGCGGCCGAGGCGGCCTTCGTCATCGGCAGTGCCGACGGCCTGGCCGAGACGGTGCGACAGGGCGCGGCCGCGGTGCTCGCGCTGTCGGCGCTGACGCTGCCGCACGGCCTCGTCCGGGTGATCGTCGCCGAGCAGCTCTACCGCGCCAGCACGCTGCTGGCCGGACACCCGTATCATCGCGACTGACGCGGCCACCGTTGCCGCGCCGACGACAGGCACGCCATGCCCGCTCCCTCGATCTACCTCGCGTCCAAGAGCCCGCGCCGGCACGAGTTGCTGCGCCAGCTCGGCGTCGACTTCATCCCGCTGCTCCTGCGCAACGGCATCGGGCGCCGCCGCGACGTCGCCGAGACGCCGCGCGCCGACGAGCCGGCGCCGGAGTACGTCAAGCGCATCGCCCGCACCAAGGCGTCGGTCGGCTGGCACCGGATGCAGCAGCGCAGCCTGCCGCTGCGGCCGGTGCTCGGCGCCGACACCGAGGTCGTCCTGGACGGCGCGATCTTCGGCAAGCCGGCCGACGCCGCCGACGCCGCGCGCATGCTCTCGCTGCTGTCGGGGCGCACGCACGAGGTGCTGACCGCGGTGGCGCTGCGCTGGGAGCGCAAGATCGTCCTCGTCGTCTCGACGTCCACGGTCGCGGTGCGCGCGCTCGCCGCCGACGAGATCGAGCGCTACGTCGCGACCGGCGAGCCGTTCGACAAGGCGGGCGCCTACGCGGTGCAGGGGCGCGGCGCCGCGTTCATCGGGCGGATCGAAGGCAGCTATTCGGGGGTGATGGGGCTGCCGCTGTTCGAGACCGCGGAGGCGCTCACCCGCATCGGATTTCCCGTGCTATAAGCGCAGCCATGGGCCACGAGATCCTCATCAACGTCACGCCCCAGGAGACGCGGGTGGCGATGCTCGAGCAGGGCATCGTGCAGGAGCTGCACATGGAGCGCGCCAGCGCGCGCGGGCTGGTCGGCAACATCTGCCTCGGCCGGGTGGCGCGGGTGCTTCCCGGCATGCAGAGCGCGTTCATCGAGATCGGGCTCGAGCGCGCGGCGTTCCTGCACATCGCCGACATCTGGGAGCACCGGCAGAACGGCCACGGCGGCACCGACTCGCGGCCGATCGAGAAGATCCTGCACGAGGGGCAGTCGCTGCTGGTGCAGGTGGTCAAGGACCCGATCGGCACCAAGGGCGCGCGGCTGTCAACGCAGGTGAGCCTCGCCGGCCGGCTGCTGGTCTACCTGCCGCAGGATTCGCACATCGGCATCTCGCAGCGCATCGAGGACGAGACCGAGCGCGAGCTGCTGCGCGAGAAGCTGCAGCAGCTGCTGCCCGAGGGGCTGCCCGGGGGGTTCATCATCCGCACGATGGCCGAGACCGCCTCCGAGCGCGAGATGCAGAACGACATCGACTACCTCACCAAGCTCTGGGGCGACCTCAACGCCCGCGCGCGCGAGGTGCCCACGCCGTCCATGCTCTACCAGGACCTGAACCTGGCGCAGCGCGTGCTCCGCGACATGGCGACCGAGGAGACCTCGCGCATCGTCGTCGACTCGCGCGAGACCTTCGTCAAGATGCAGGAGTTCGCCGGCGAGTACACGCCCGCGCTGGTCGAGCGCATCGGCCACCACACCGGCGACCGGCCGCTGTTCGACATGCACGGCGTCGAGGACGAGATCGAGAAGGCGCTGGCGCGGCGCGTCGACCTGAAGTCCGGCGGCTACCTGATCGTCGACCAGACGGAGGCGATGACCACCATCGACGTCAACACCGGCGGCTTCGTCGGCGGCCGCAGCTTCGACGACACGATCTTCAAGACCAACCTCGAGGCGGCGCAGGTGATTGCGCGGCAGCTGCGGCTGCGCAACCTCGGCGGCATCATCATCCTCGACTTCATCGACATGGAGAACGCCGACCACCGGGGGGCGGTGCTCGCCGAGCTCAACCGCGCGCTGGAGAAGGACCGCACCCGGCTCACCGTCAACGGCTTCACGCAGCTGGGCCTGGTCGAGATGACGCGCAAGCGCACCCGCGAATCGCTCGCGCACGTGCTCTGCGAGGCCTGCCCGACCTGCCACGGGCGCGGCCAGCTCAAGACCGCGCAGACGATCTGCTACGAGATCCTGCGCGAGATCCTGCGCGAGGCGAAGCAGTTCAACGCGCGCGAGTTCCGCATCCTCGCCTCGCAGTCGGTCATCGACCTCTTCCTCGACGAGGAGTCGCAGAGCCTCGCGCAGCTCGGCGACTTCATCGGCAAGCCGATCTCGCTGCAGGTCGAGAGCATCTACACGCAGGAGCAGTACGACATCATCCTGATCTGACGGCGAAAATGGGGTCAGGTCCAATTTCGCGCACGACGGAGTACGTCACCGCGGGGCTCGGACGAAATTGGACCTGACCCCATTTTCGCGAGGCTGCGCATGTCGCTGATCGGGGACCTGTGGTCGCGAATCCGCGGGTTCTTCGCCGGGCTGCGGCGGCGCGAGCCGCCGCAGCCCGGCGCGTTCGTCGCCGACGAAAAGCTGTCCTGGCGCGGGTTTCTCGCCGGTTCGCCGCTGATCCCGCCGCGGCGCGAGTATCTCGCCTACGTGCCCGCGGGCGCCGCCCGGCGGTTCGACTGGCGCCGGCGCCCGCTGCTGGTGCTGCTCCACGGCTGCCGGCAAACGCCCGAAGTGATCGCGGCGGCGACACGGATCACGGGGCTGGCCGACAGCGAGGACCTGCTCGTGCTGCTGCCGCGGCAGAACCCGCGGGCGAACCCCTGGGGCTGCTGGAACTGGTTCGATGCCGCGACCGCGCACGGCTGGGGCGAGAGCGCGATCGTCGCCGCGCAGGTGCGCGCGGTGCGCCGCGGCTACCGGATCGACCGGCGGCGCGTGTACGTCGCGGGCCTGTCCTCCGGCGGCGCGCTCGCCGCGGTGCTGGGGCTGCGGCACCCCGAGCTGGTGGCCGGCGTGTTCGTTCATTCCGGCGTGGCCTGCGGCGCCGCGTCGTCGCCGTTCGCGGCACTGGGCGTCCTCAAGCAGGGTGCGGACACCGACGTCGTCGACATTGCGGTCAAGGCCCGGACGGCGGCCGATCCCCGGAACCTGCCGGTGCCGCTGCTGGTCGGTCCAGGGCGGCGCCGACGACGTGGTCGCGCCGGTCAACGCCGCCCAGCTCGTCCGGCAGTACCTGGCGCTGAACGGCCATCCGGCGGCCGCCGTCGGCGTGGCCACGGCGCTGCCGCCGCCGGACGCGAGCAGCACGGAGGCGACGCCGGCGGGGCGCACGGTCACCACCGGCGAGTGGCGCGTCGACGGCCGGCTGGTGGTCCGGCACGTCGCGGTCGACGCGCTGGGCCACGCCTGGAGCGGCGGCGACGAGCGCTATCCGTACAACGACGCCGGCGCGCCCGACGCGACGGCGCTGCTGGGCGCATTCATCCGCGACACTGTGCAGTAAGATGGCGCACGCGCACGACGGAGGCGGCGATGGCGACCACCGGCATGAACCACTTCACGATCCTCACCGACGACGTCCCGCGGACGGTGGCGTTCTACCGCGACCTGCTGGGCCTCACCGAAGGCTACCGCCCCGACCTCGGCTTTCCCGGCGCCTGGCTGTACGCCGGCGCGCAGCCGGTGCTGCACGTGGTCGGCGGGAAGCCGCGCGCGGCGCTGCGCCCCGGCGTGATCGATCACATGGCGTTCTCGGCCACCGGCCTGTCCGCGACGCTAGAGGCGCTCGCGGCCCGCGACCTCGAGCACGTCTGTCGCCAGCAGACGGGCACCGGCCTGTGGCAGGTGTTCTTCCACGATCCGAACGGCGCCCGGGTGGAGCTCGATTTCGCCGCCGACGAGCGGGCATGAACGTCGGGACGACGGGGTCGCGGCCGGATTCCGGGGCGCCCGTGCGTATCGACGCCGCTGCCGCCGGAAACCGCGCCCGACCCGGCGTGTCGCTGGGGTCGGATCCGATTTCCTTTCCCATTCCGTTCGATCTGCGGCGCACGACCGAAAATTGGTCCTGGAGACCCATTGATGACCGCGACCGTTGCGCTGGCAACGCTCGACCACCTGGTCGTCGCCGCGACGACGCTTGCCGACGGCATCGACTACATCGCCGCCGTCACCGGGGTCGCGCCCCGGCCCGGCGGCAGGCACGTGGCGATGGGAACGCACAACGCGCTGCTCCGGCTGGGCGAGCGCGTCTATCTCGAGATCATCGCCGTCGATCCGGCGGCCGCGAAGCCGCGGCAGCCGCGCTGGTTCGAGCTCGACCGCGTCGCGCTGCAATCCGAATTGACCGAGCGTCCGCGGCTGATCCACTGGGTCGCGCGCGTCGCCGACATCGCGCACGCCTGCGCGCAGTGCCCGTTGCCGCTCGGCCCGGCGCAGCCGATGGCGCGCGGCGATTACCGCTGGCGGATCACGATCCCGCCCGACGGCAGCCTGCCGGCCCGGGGCCTGGTGCCGACGCTGATCCAGTGGGACGTGCCGGCGCATCCGGCCGACACGCTGCCGGCGTCGGGCGTCTCGCTGCGCAGCCTGGCGGCGACGCACCCGGAGCCCGCGCCCATCCGCGCCGCGCTGAAGGCGCTGGGGCTGGGGGAGACGCTGGCCGTGACCTACGATCGCGAAACCCGGCTCGCGGCAATGCTGAGCACGCCGCGCGGCATCGTCACGCTGTCGTCCTGACCGGGATTTCGGTCCCGGATTTGTGCCCCGGCGATTCGTAGCCCGGCGTTGAGCGCAGCGAAACCCGGGGCGATCGCGGCCATGGCCACGGCCCACCCGGGTTTCGCTGCGCTCAACACCGGGCTAGGTGAGCCGCGAGACCATCGGGCGCGGGGCCGCGCGACGCGAGCCCGGGATCAATTCGGCGGCGCGGCGTCGAGCGCGGCGAGCTGGCCGTAGACCACGCGCGCGACCGCCAGCAGCTGCGCGCGGTCGACGTTGCCGGCGAGCGCGTAGCCGCAGTTCTCGTCGATCCAGTAGAACACGCCGACGCCGTTCTCGACGGCGTAGCGGAAGGCCGTCTCGTCGGCATCGGGCGCGTGCTTGCGCACCTGCAGCGTCAGGCGCTGCTTGTCGGCGTTCTCGTACATGAACAGCGCCGTCGGCTTCTCGTTGCCGGCGACCAGCCGGCCGCCGACCAGCGCGTAGCCGACGCTGTTGAGGTCCGGCGCCTGCACCTTCACGCCGAGCCGCTTGGTGAGCCAGGTCACGAGGCTCTTCTCCTCGGGCGCCCAGACCTCGACCGGGCGCCGCGCGTCGGCGGCGTACAGCGCGTGCGCGAAGGCGCGCCTGGCGGGCGAAGGTCGTCGGCGTGCCGGTGCGCTCGATCGCCGCGTCGCGCGCGAACCAGCCGACGGCCACGCCCAGCACCAGCGTCGCCGCGGCGGCGAACACCGGGGCGACCCAGCGCCGCGGTCCGCGCGGCGCGGCCGGCTGCCGCCGGCGGCGTCGCGCCGCGTCGAGCAGGCGCTGCGGGATGGGCTCGGCGAGCATCGGATCGAGCGCGTCGCGCAACGCGGCATTCTGCGCGCGGATGTCGGCAACGCGCGCGGCGAGCGCCGGATCGCCGGCCAGCACCGCCTCGACCGCGGCCGCGCGCGCCGGCGCGAGCTGGCCGTCGGCGTAGGCGTTGAGGTCGGTGTCGGACAGGGCAGACGGGTTCACGGCGGCATCCAGGCCACGAAGCAGTGGATCATTTGACGATCTTGAGCGGGACCGGCGGCTCGGCCGCCATCCGCCGCAGCTTGTCGCGGGCACGCGAGAGGCGCGACATCACGGTTCCCACGGGGATCGCAGAGCAGCGCCGCGATCTCCTCGTAGCGCAGCTCCTCGACCGCGGCCAGCAGCAGCACCTCGCGCTGCTCGAGCCGGCAGCCGCTCCATCTGCGCCGCCACCTCGGCGAGCTCGATGCGCTCGAGCGCGTTGCCCGTGCACCGGCACCTGCCGGGCCGCGCCGAACTCGCCCTCCGCGTCGAGCGACACGTTGCCGGCCTCGCGCCGGGCGAGCGCGCGCTGGTTCACGTGGACGTTGTGCATCACGGTGAACAGCCAGGCGCGCAGATCGGTGCCGGCCTGCCACAGCGAGCGCTTCTCCCACGCCCGCCCCAGCGCGTCCTGCACCAGGTCGTCGGCGCGGGCTGGCGTCGCCGGTCAGCACCCGCGCGTAGCGGCGCAGCCGCGGTATCGCGGCGACCAGCTCCGGGTGCGGAAGCCCCGCGTCGGCGACGGGTGCAGGCAAGGACGGTCCGATCGGCGGCGGCTACTTGGCGACGTGCCAGACGTTGTTGAAGCCGTCGCCGGTCTTGTCGCCGGGCTTCTGGTCCTTCGCCCAGAGGTAGACGGGCTTGCCCTTGTACGCCCACTGCCTGGCGCCGTCGTCGCGGGTGATGATCGTCCAGTCGCCGTCGGGCTTGGCGTCGGCGGCGGCCAGCAGCGGCGGCCAGTTGGCGGCGCAGGGGCCGTTGCAGGCGCTCTTGCCGCCGGCGTCCTTGTCGAACGTGTACAGCGTCATGCCGGCCATGTTGGTCATGGCGCCGTCGGTCATCTTGGCGGGGCCTCGGCCGAGGCCAGGCCGCCGTAGCACGAAACGGCCAGCGCGAAGAGCACGCCGGGAAGGGTGCGGCGTACGAAGGTCATCGGAGTCTCCTTGGGGTGGGTGGGAACAACCGCGTGAACAGGCGGCGAGCGCGGTCTATTCCCGTCGCGCCGATTACACCAGGAACAGCGTCGCGAGCCCGAGGAAGATGAAGAATCCGCCGGAATCGGTCACCGCGGTGATCAGCACCGACGAGCCGACCGCCGGGTCGCGCCCGAACCTCAGCATGGTCATCGGGATCAGCACGCCCATCACCGCCGCGAGCATCAGGTTCAGCGTCATCGCCGAGACCATCACCACGCCCAGCGCGGCATCCTTGTAGAGCAGCGCCGCGATCAGCCCCATCACGCCGCCCCAGATCACGCCGTTGACGAGGCTCACGGTGACCTCCTTGCGAAACAGCCGGCGCGCGCTGGCGAGCGAGACCTGGCCGAGCGCGACCGCGCGCACGATCATGGTGATCGTCTGGTTGCCCGAGTTGCCGCCGATGCCGGCCACGATCGGCATCAGCGCCGCCAGCGCGACCAGCTTCGCGATCGAGCCCTCGAACGCGCCGATCACACGCGAGGCGATGAAGGCCGTCACCAGGTTGATCGCGAGCCACGCCCAGCGGTTCTTGAACGACGCCCACACCGACGCGAAGACGTCCTCCTCCTCGCGCAGCCCGGCCTGCGCGAGCACTTCCTCCTCGCCGCGCTCGCGCACGAAATCGAGAATCTCGTCGACCGTCACCCGGCCGACGAGCTTGTCGTTGGTGTCGACGACCGGCGCCGACACGAGGTCGTAGCGCTCGAACGCGCGCGCCGCCTCGTCGGCCTTCTCGTGCTGCAGCAGCTTGACCACGGGCTCGCGCATCACCTCCCCCACGGTCACGTCGGGATCGGTGACGAGCAGCCGGTTCACCGGCAGCACGCCGAGCAGCGTCTCCTCGCGGTCGACGACGAACAGCTGGTCGGTCTGCGACGGCAGTTCGTCGAAGCGGCGCAGGTAGCGCAGCACCACCTCCAGCGTCACGTCGGGCCGCACGCCGACGTCCTCGAAGTCCATCAGCGCGCCGACCATGTCGTCGTCGAAGGACATCGCCGCGCGCAGCTGCTCGCGCTCCTCGACCGGCAGGCTCTGGAACAGGTCGTCCATCACCTCCTGCGGGAGGTCCGGCGCCAGCTCGGCGATCTCGTCGGCCTCGAGGCTCTCCGTCGCCGCGACGAGCTCGTCGGTGTCCATCGACTCGATCAGCGACTCGCGGACCGCGTCGGACACCTCGAGCAGGATGTCGCCGTCGCGGTCGGCCTTGACCAGGTCCCAGATGTAGAGCCGCTCCTCGCGCGGCAGCGCCTCGAGGATGTAGGCGATGTCGGCCGGATGCAGGCGGTCGAGCTTGCGCTGCAGCGCGTCCTTGCCGCGGCGATAGACGGGGCTGCCGGTCAGCTCCGGCGGCGCCCCGGGCTCGGCCTGGTCGATGACCAGCCCCTCGAGCAGCCGGTGCCGGCGCAGCAGCGCCGTGACCTCGGCAAGCTCCTGCTGCACCGAAGCGCGCGGCTCGGGGCGTTCGAGGGTGGCGTTGTCGTCGGTTTCGGACATGGGCGGAGGCGTGCGGGTGCAGGCGCGCAGGCGCCGTCGCAGGCGGCGTGCCGCCGAGCGCATTCTAACCCCGCGACTCCCGCGGCCGCAGCGATTTCGCCGTCAGGGCAGCGCCGCCGACGGCATCCGCGCGAGGATCGTCGCGACGCGGCCGGCGAGATACGACGAGTAGATGTTGCGCTCGAACACGCGCGGGCTGGGCGTCATCGCGGCCAGCCGCGCGGCCTGCTCGGCCGTGAGCTGCGCCGCCGAGACGCGGAAATAGCGCTGCGCGGCCGCCTCGGCGCCGAACACGCCGTTGCCCCACTCGATCACGTTGAGATAGAGCTCGAGGATCCGCCGCTTCGACAGCATCGCCTCCAGCAGCACCGTGATGATCGCCTCCTCGGCCTTGCGCCAGTAGCTGCGCTCCGGCGACAGGAACAGGTTCTTGGCGAGCTGCTGCGTGATCGTCGAGCCGCCGCGGACCACGCGCCCCTTCTTCCAGTTGCGCTCCAGCGCCAGCCGGATGCCGCCCCAGTCGAACCCGCCGTGCTCGACGAAATTCGCGTCCTCGGACGCGATCAGCGCGCGCTTCAACTGCGGCGAGATGCGCTCGTAGGGCACCCACCGGTACGCGAGCTGCGCCCTCGGCTTGCGCACGCGCAGCGCTTCCATCCGCTGCGCCATGAACGCCGTCTCCCGCGGCGGATGCGACGCGTACCACGCGATGTGCGCGCCGATCCACGCGACCCACAGCAGCGCGATCCCCGCGAACGCCGCGGCCGCGATTGCCAGAACGCGCTTCACCGGCGCAGTCCCCGCGGGGAGGCGAAGCGCCCGGTCATGTCTGCCTGCCGCCGGCGTAGCCCGGGTTGAGCGCATGCGAAACCCGGGTGGGCCGTGGCCCTGCCCGCGTCACCCCGGGTTTCGCTGGCGCTCAACCCGGGCTACGCGGGGCGGGTGGTACGGATCCCGCGCAGCTGCGCGTAGACGGGCGCGGTGTCCGGCCGCACGCCGCGCCAGACGAGAAAGCTCTCCGCGGCCTGCTCGAGCAGCATGCCGAAGCCGTCGGCGACCCGCGCGGCGCCGCTCGCCTGCGCCCAGCGCTCGAAGGCCGTCGGCTCGCTGCCGTACATCAGGTCGTAGGCGAACGCGGCCCCGGCGAAGATCGTGCCCGGCCACGGCGGCGCGCCGGCCGCCGCGGCGGCCATCGACGAGCTCGTCGCGTTGAGCACGACGTCGAACCGGGTGCCGGCCAGCGCCCCCGGCGCCAGCGCGCGGATCGGCCCCAGGTCGGCGAAACCGCGGGCAAGATCGTCGGCCTTGGCCATGCTCCGGTTGCTGATCGTCAGCGTGTTCGGCGCCGCCCCGAGCAGCGGCGCGAGGATGCCGCGGGCCGCGCCGCCGGCGCCGAGGACGAGGAGGTCGTGCCCGGCCAGCGCCACGCCGAGATTGACGTCGAGGTCGCGAACGAGGCCGGCGCCGTCGGTGTTGTCGCCGAACCAGTGCGTGCCCCGCCACGCCAGCGTGTTGCAGGCGCCCGCGCGCAGCGCGCGCGGGCTGTGCTCGCGGGCGAGCGCGAACGCCTCGAGCTTGAACGGCACGGTGACGTTGAGCCCGCGGCCGCCCTCGCGCTGGAACCGCGTCACCGTCTCGACGAAGCCGTCGAGCGGCGCGAGCAGCCGCTCGTAGCTCAGGTCCTGCGCGGTCTCGCGCGCGAACGCCGCGTGGATCTCGGGCGACCTGGAGTGCGCGATCGGATTGCCGACGACGGCGTAGCGGTCGGTCATCGCGCGCCGCTCTCCGACCCCTGCCGCCTCACTCGCTGCGCAGCTCGTCGCCCTTGGCGAACGTCCACGTGCGCGTGATGTCGAGGATTTCGGTGTCGCGCCGGATCTCGGGCGGAAACCGGGCGTAGGGCGCCGCCATCTCGACGATGTGGATCGCCGCCGCGTCGAGCAGCTTCTGCCCGGAGCTGCGGTCGATCGCCACCTTCTCGACGCTGCCGTCGGCGCGGATCGACACCGTCAGGATCAGGTTGCCGTACAGCTTCAGCTCGCGCGCCGCCTGCGGGTAGTTGAGGTTGCCGACACGCTCGACCTTCTGCCGCCAGTCCTCGACGTACCGGGCGAAGCGGTACTCGCTCGCGCGCACACCGACGTGCTGGCGCTTGGGGCGCTTCTGGTAGGTGTCCAGATCGCGCGCGATCTGCGCTTCGAGGCGCATGATCTCCAGCGTCCGCTCGGTGGCTTCGGTCGCCGACGGCAGCTCGACGGGCGGCGTCACCTCCTCCGGCACCGGCGACGGCGCCGGCGGCGCCACCGGCGCGCCCTTCAGCGACGAGATCAGCTCCTGCGCCCGGCGCTCCAGCACCTCCGCCTTGCGCGTCGTCATGGCGATGTCGTTGAGCGGCGTCTCGCGGCGCGGCACCGGCAGCGGCGTCCTGGCGCGCCGCTTGGCGTCGGTGTTGCCGCCACCGTCCAGGTTCGCCTGCGCCAGGATGTCCGGCTGCTCCGGCCTGGTGGTCGACCGGGCGTTGACCAGCGCCACTTCGAGCGGCGGACCGCGGTCGGCCAGCGTGCGCGGATCGAACGCGTGGAAGCGCAACGCGAGCAGCAGGCCGTGGACCGCGAGCGACGCGGCGAGCGCGTAGGTGAACACCGAGCCGTCCGGCGCCGACACGTAGAACCGGCGGGGCCACGCCGCGAACGCCAGCGCCGACGGCCCGCGCCGAGGCGCCTTGCCGCGCGGCGCGCGCGTCGCCGCCGGCGGTCTCGGCAGCCGGCGGCGACAGCGGAAGATTCTGCTGACCCGGCCCGTTCGGCGCCGCCGCGCTTCCCGCCGCCGCGAACACGCGGGGCACACGCGGTTTCGCCGCGCCCCGCGTGGACGACGCAGCGGCGGGCGGCGGAGCGGAGGACGAGCGGCGACGCGGCACGGGAGCGGGGCACGGAAGTCTGGCCCGTCATTGTAGCCCGAGCGTCGTCCGCGGCCCGCCCCGTGTCAGACGAGCGCGGCGGCGGCGACGTAGCGGCATTCCACCGTGGCCGCGAGCAGGTCGACGTTGCCGATCGCCACGCGCACCGGCGTCTGCGGCGGGAACGTCGGCAGGTCGGCGAGGCGCACGACCAGCGGCACGCGCTCCAGGCGCACCAGGTTGTCGCGGATGACGGTGGCCGCGATCTCGGTCACGCCCTCCTGCAGCAGCCAGCGCAGGCACCAGTAGTGCTCGATGCGATCCTGGAACTCCGCGTATTGCGAGTAGGTCGCCTCGAACTCGGTGAGCGTGGCGAAGAGCTCGGGATCGTTGTCCGCATACGGCGGCGTCTCGCCCGCCAGCACGGCGACGAGCTGGCGCTGGTTGACGAGGTCGCTGTAGCGGCGCAGCGGCGAGCTCGCCCACAGGTAGTGCGCGAGCCCGAGTCCCTGGTGCTCGCCGGGCCGGACGCTCATCTTCACCTTGCCGCCGGACTGGATGCGATAGAGCCCGGCGGCACGGGCATCGGCGAGCCGCCTGCCCCAGGTGTCGTTGACGTGGATCATCAGCTCGGAGATGAGCTTGTCGACCGGCGCGCCGCGCAGCCGCGGCACGATCGAGACGCGGCCGTCGGGGGCGGCGTCCCAGTCGACGTAGAAGCTGTAGTCGAGCCGGTCGACGTCGGTCTTGCCGCGGGCGGCGGAGAGCTTCTGCGCCAGCTTCCACAGCACGCGCAGCGCGGCGGTTTGCGGCGGATCCGCGGGCGTCGGCAGATCCCGCGTGAAATGGTCGCCGACCTCGTCGAGGCGCAGGTTCGCCTCGATCGGGACCCTGTTGGCCCGCGTCTCGTGGCGGACGACGCTCCCGTCCGCCCCGATCTCGGCGTACAGCGACAGCGCCGGCGCGGTGGTGCCCGCGGCGAGCGTGAACGCCGCCACGGCCTCGTCGGGAAGCATGGTGATCTTGCGCCCGGGCATGTAGACGGTCGACAGCCGCGCGCGCGCGGCGGCGTCGAGCGGGGATCCGCGCGCAATGGACAGGGCCGGGGCCGCGATGTGGATGCCGACCTCGTGGTTGCCGTTGGGCAGGAGGCGCACCGAGAACGCATCGTCGATCTCGGTGGTCGTGTGGTCGTCGATCGAGAAGGCGCCGACCTCGGCGAGCGGCAGTTCCGGGACCGGCGCCAGCGCGCCCCACGGCGGGAACCCCGTGCCCTGCGGAAACGCCTCGGCGAGAAACCGCTGGAAGTGATACTCGTGCGTCGAGGGTATCGCGCCGCAGGCCGCGAGCAGCGCGACGGGGTTGGTGCGCAGCGCGTCGCAGGCCGCCATCAGCGCCTTCCACTCGAGCGTGTTCTTGTCCGGCTTGTAGAGCAGCATCGGCAGCTTGGCCGCGAGCGCCGCGGGCAGGCGCTGCGCCGAGAGCTCCGCGATCCATCCGGCCGCCTGCTCGGCCTCGCGGCGCTTGCGCTCGATCGACGCCAGCGCAGCCGCCAGCGCCTCGGGCGGCGCCTTCCGGTAGCGCCCCTTGCCGCGCTTGTAGAAGTACATCGGCGCCGCGTGCAGCGCGAACGCCGTCGCCGCGGCCTCGACCGGCAGCGGTGCGTGGCCGAAGTACTCGCGCGCAAGGTCGAGAAACCCGAATTCGTCGGCCCCGGACGCTTCCCAGAGGAAATCCGGATCCAGCCCGGCGGCGAGCTTCTGGGCGTCGGCGAGCAGCGCCGACGGGGACGGATCGGCGAAGCGCAGCAGCACCGCCGCCGCCTTGATCTTCAGGCGCTTGCCGGTGGCGGCCTCGACCTGCAGCGACGCGTCGTTGTCGGCGAGGATCGTGCCGGCCTTGCAGTGGCCGTCGTCCTCGAAAAAGACGTACATGGAATGACCGGGGCGGGCGCGGCAGTGCCCGCCGCTTGGGCGCGGATTATAACGCGGTGGAGGGTTGACATAAATGTGGAACTATATTCCAATATGGAACGTTATATAATTAAATGGAACCTCAATGAGTGGCAGCGCGCTGGACCGGGCCTTCACCGTTCTGGAAATGCTGGCCTCGAGCCCAGCGGGCCTGCCGCTACAGCAGATCGCCGACTCGACGAACATCCCGAAAAGCGCGACGCACCGGCTGCTGGCAGCATTGGCCGAGCGTCGATATGTCCGCCAGGACGCCGGGACCGGACGCTACCTGTTGACGACGCGCCTGGTCTCGCTCGGCTTCCGCTACCTGGCGCTGGCCGGCGTCAGCGACACCGTCGGGCCGACGCTCGAGCGCCTGGCGCAGGAAACCGGCGAGCTGGTGCGCCTCGGCGTCATCGACGGCGACCGCCAGACGTGGGTGACCAAGGCGCAGGGCGCGCGCTCCGGCCTCAGATACGACCCTGACATGGGCATGGAAGCCCCGCTCGCCACGACGGCGTCGGGGCACGCGTGGCTCGCCTGTCTCGACGACGAGCACGCAGTCGAACTCGTCGCGCGACAGGGGTTCCGCCCTGCGGAGCCCCAGGGTCCCAACGCGCCGCGCACCATCGACGCGCTGCTCGCTCACCTCGCGGCGGCGCGCAAGCGCGGCTACGCCTGCGTCGTCGAGAGCTCGGCGCCGGGCACCGCCGCCATGGCCGCCGCGGTGCGCCACCCGGTGACCGGCGGGGTCGTCGGCGTGGTCAGCGTCGCCGGGCCCAGCGTGCGCCTGACCGAGACGCGCATGCACGAGCTGGCCCCCATGATGCTCGCCGCCGCCGCCGAGCTCTCCGACGCCTGCCGGAGTTCCGACTACTTCACCGCCGCCAGCCGCTCGGCCGAGCGTCCCGCGGCGCGGCCAATGGAGACGCGACATGCAATTTGATCTCTCCGAAGAGCAGAAAATGATCGTCGACACCGTCCGCCGCTTCGTCGACACCGAGCTCATCCCGCTCGAGGACACAGTCGAGGAAGCCGGCCGGCTCGACCCGGCCGCGGCGCGCGCGATATTCGAGAAGTCGCGCGCGCTCGGCTTCTACGCGATGAACATTCCCGCGGAGTACGGCGGCGGCGGCCTGTCGGCGGTGGACACGATGCTGGTCGAGGAGCAGTTCGGCCGCACCAAGGACATCCTGATCCGGCGCGCCTTCGGCAACGTCTACGAATCGCTGCTCGAAGGCACCGCGGCGCAGAAGGAGCGCTGGCTGCTGCCCGCGGTGCGCGGCGAGCGCACCTGCTCGATCGCCATCACCGAGCCGGGCGCCGGATCCGACGCCGCGGCGATCCGCACGCGCGCCGAGAGGCGCGACGACGGCTGGACGCTCAACGGCAACAAGCACTTCATCAGCGACGGCCTGTACTCCGACTTCTTCATCGTGTCGGCGGTCACCGATCCCGGCGCACGCGGGCGCCATGTGTCGCTGTTCCTCGTCGACAAGGACCTGCCCGGCGTGGTGATCGGCCGCGACCAGAAGATGATGGGGCTCACCGGCACCAGCCACGTTGAGCTGTTCTTCGAGAACGTGCGGCTGGGGCCCGAGCATCTGCTCGGCGCCGAGGGGCAGGGCCTCGCGCTCGCGTACTCGACGCTCGGCCGGGTGCGCCTGGCGCAGGTGGGCGCGCGCGCCGTGGGCAAGGCGAGCCGGCTGCTCACGCTGATGACCGACCACGCCAATGAGCGCCGCCAGTTCGGCAAGGCGATCGGCGAGTTCCAGATGATCCAGCAGATGATCGCCGACAGCGTGATCGAGATCAACGCGGCGCGCCTCATGCTGCTGCGCGCGGCATGGGAGATCGACCAGGGACGCGATGCGCGCGACTGGATCTCGATGGTCAAGATCGAGGCGGCCGAGACGCTGGGCCGGGTCGCCGATCGCGCGGTGCAGGTCTACGGCGGCATGGGCTACTGCAACGAGATGCCGATCGAGCGGCTCTACCGCGACGCGCGGATCTACCGGATCTTCGACGGCACTTCCGAGATCCATCGCAGTGTCGTAGCGCGCAGCGCGCTCAAGCGCGGCGCGGCGCTGTGGGACGTCGGCGCCTGACGCGGCGTGCGGCGCCGCGTTCGCCGGTGCCCCTGCCGAAGGCCCCGGTGGCGAGGCGGTCGATCTACTGGCGCTCGCGCCCGCTCCACCGGCGGGCCTGGTTCCAGACCAGGTCCTCGAACGAGCGGGAGGCCGCGTACTGCTCGCGCAGCCAGCGGGCGTCGCTGACGCCGTCGCGCGCCCAGCGCTCGATGTCGCCCAGCGGCCCGGTGGACTCCAGATCGCGGGCGTGATCGGCGAGCAGCGCCAGCGTCTGCAGGATGTCCTCGCGGACCGTCCGGTGCTCGTGGGTCCGCGGATCGATGAAATCGCCGTCGAGGCCGAAGCGGCACGCCTGGAAGCGGTTGTACGGGTAGACGAGGTAGCTCTCCTGCGGCGCAATGACCAGATCGTCGATCAGCAGCCGGCGACACAGCGCCTGCACGTACGCGGCGAGTGCGGCGGCCCGCTCGACGGTGAGCGGGGTGTCGAACACGCGCACCTCGACCGTGCCGAATTCCGGCTTCGGCCGGATGTCCCAGTAGAGGTCCTTCATGCTCTCGATCACGCCGTAGCCCTTGAGCTTCGCGTAGTAGTCCTCGAACGCGGACCAGGTCACGATATAGGGCGCGAACCCGCTGGTCGGATACGGCGCCATGGCGTTGAGCCGCGCCGACTGGAAGGCGGTGTCCACGCCCTGGTAGTACGGCGACGACGCGGCGAGCGCGAGGAAGTGCGGGATGTAGCGCGACAGGCAGTGCAGCAGCCGCAGCGCGGTGTCGCCGTCGGCGCAGCCGATGTGCACGTGCTGGCCGAAGATGGTCACGTGCTTGGCGAGGTAGCCGAAGACTTCCTGCAGGTGCTGGTAGCGCGGCTTCTTGGTGACGTAGCGCTCGGGCCAGTGCTGGAACGGATGCGCGCCGCCCCCGCAGATGAGCAGGTTGAGGCGGTCGGCGGCCTGGACGACCGCATCGCGGATCGCCAGCAGCTCGTCCTCGGCCGCGCGGTGCCGCTCGTGCACCCCGGTGCTCACCTCGAGCATGCTCTCGGTGATCTCGTGCCGCGCGTCGCCGGGCTTCCCGCCCTGCTTAAGGAGCCGGACGAGCTCGGAGGTCCCGCGCGTGAGGTCGCAACCGCGCCGGTTGATGACCTGCAGCTCGAGCTCGATCCCCATCGTCAGGGGCTTCGACGGCTGGAATTCGAGCGCCGACACGGTCAGCTCCCCTCCTCCGCGTCGCCGGCGCGACGGATCGCGAATTCGGTCGCCAGCGGTCCGACGAAAGTCATGATCGTCGTCGCCAGCAGGACCGTCGCCGCGACGTCGCCGGCGATCTCGGGAAACAGCGTGGTCAGGTCCCCCAGCATCAGCAGCGCGAGGCCCGACATCGGCACCAGCGCGAGGTTGACGAGCGACGCATCGCGCACCGGCAGGGCGCTCGGGCGGGCCAGCAGCAGCAGCGGCACCGCCTTGCCCAGGAAGCGCGCCGCGACGAAGCCGAGCGCAGGCATCAGCGCGGTCCGCCAGCCCGACAGGTCGAGGCTCGCGCCCGCCACCGCGAACAGGATCACGATGAACAGCATCGACGCGTCGCGGAACTGGAACGTCACGAAATGCCGACGGCGGTCGAACGTGCGCGCGAACAGTCCGGTCAGCAGGAGGGCGAGCGGCACCGACAGCTTGAGCGCGCTGGTGGCCGCAACGGTGAACAGGATGACGGCGACGATCAGCGCAAACTGGAACGGCGGGTTGCGTCCGAGCAGCCGCAGCAGCGCCAGCGTGGCCATGGCAACCACGAACGCGACGGCCACCGAACCGGCGACGATGTAGATCGGGTGCGTGAGCATGATCGCCGAGTGGCTCTCGCGCTGCAGGTGCAGCCAGCCGAACAGCATCGTCAGGCCCACGGCCGCGTAGGCGGTGTTGAGCGCGGTGAGGAGCAGCGCGCGCTCCGTCACCTGGCCCTGGCCACGCAGGTCCTTCACGACCGTGAGCACCACCGCCGGCGACGTGGCGATGGCGAACACCGCGATCGCCGCCGCGACGGTCGGCTGCGCGTCCATGAACACGAGCAGCGCATAGACGGCAAGAAACGCGAGCGCCGACTCGAGCACGCTGGTCGCGAGCAGCCACGGATTGCGCAGCAGCCAGCCGAGGTCGACCCGCTGCCCGAGCTCGAACAGCAGCAGTCCCACGGCGATGTCGACCAGCGGGCGGAACGCCGCCACCGTCGCGGCGTCGACGACGCCCAGCGCGTTCGGTCCGAACGCCGCGCCCACGGTGATGTAGCCGAGGATGCGCGGCACGCGCAGCCACTGCCGCGCGACCTCGCCGGCGAGAACGGCGAGGATCAGCAGCAGCGCGACATAGAACACCGCACCGAGGTCGGGCGGCCACGCGGGAAGGAAGAAGAGATTGCCGGTGTCCAATGGCGTTTCCGTTTGCGCAAGTCCCCCCGGGGACTTCCGACACGCCGGATGGTACATCAGCCGTCGGACATGGTCATGGGCCGCCGGGCGCGCGCGATCTCGGCATCGACGACCTCGCGGAACGCCCTGGCGTTCAGCAGGCCGGTCAGCGCGTCGGTCCGGCTCAGGCGACGCTCGCGCCAGAGCACCTGCCGCAAGCGCGCGAGCAGCAGCGGACAGCAGCGCGACCAGCAGCGCGACCAGCAGCAGGAACAGCCCGCGCGCGCAGAAATTCCAGGCATAGACGAAGACATTGGAGTCGAGCCGGCTCGACTCGTACTCCGCCCACAGCCAGAGGATCGCGGCGAACGTGGACGCGCAGAACGCGACCGCCATTCCCCCGAACCAGGCCGCGGTCGCGACGGGCACGAGATAGAACAGCGAGAACGTGATGGCCGGTTCCGTGAGATAATCCGCGATCCCGACGGCCACGATGGCGCAGAAGGCGCCCGCCGTCCAGCGCCAATGGCGTGGACGGAACAAATCCGTGTCGATCGGCATCATATCCACGATCCGGTCGTCCCTCGCATCGGGGAAAGCGCGGTGCAGCGCAGGGCCGCCAGGCGATTGTGCCACGGGTCGCCGGTCACCATCAGCAGGCGCGGGCTCGCCGGCCATCTTGTAGTCGACACGGCGGGCCTCCGGCCCATGTCCACGCGATGCGGCGTCGCGCCGCTCCGTCACAAAAGGAGAGACAACATGGACGCATTCGTCAGCATGATCGACTCGCTCAACCTCGGCCCGTGGGGCGGCACCGCGCTGGTCGCCCTTCGCGTCGTGCTGATCGCGGATCGTCACCTGGATCGCGGCCGCGATCCTCAACCGGATGATCCGCGTGTTCCGCATGCGCGTCGCGCAGCGCTTCACCGAGCGCGAGCAGATCAAGCGCGCCGAGACGCTGGGCCGCGTGTTCCGCTACATCGTCTCGGTCGTGCTCTCGCTGATCGCCGGCGTGCTGATCCTCTCCGAGCTCGGCGTGTCGATCGCGCCGATCCTCGGCGCCGCCGGCGTGGTCGGGCTGGCGATCGGCTTCGGCGCGCAGAGCCTGGTGAAGGACTATTTCACCGGCTTCTTCATCCTGCTGGAGAACCAGATCACCACCGGCGACGTCGTCAACATCGCCGGCAAGGGCGGCCTGGTCGAGGACGTCACGCTGCGCTACGTGCGCCTGCGCGACTACAGCGGCAACGTCCACTTCGTGCCGAACAACCTGATCACCATGGTCACCAACATGAGCCGCGGCTACGCCCAGTCGGTGATCGACGTCGGCATCGCCTACCGCGAGGACACCGACCAGGCGTTCGACGTGATGCGCACCGTCGGCGGCGAGATGCGCGCCGACCCGGTGTTCGGTGCCGAAGATCCTCGACGACCTCGAGATCGCCGGCGTCGACCAGTGGGCCGACTCCGCGGTCGTGCTGCGCTGCCGGTTCAAGGTGCAGCCGCTCGAGCAGTGGGGCGTGCGGCGGGAGTTCCTGCGCCGGCTGAAGAAGGCGTTCGACGCGCAGGGCATCGAGATCCCGTTCCCGCACATCACCGTCTACGCCGGCGTGGGCAAGGACGGCACCGCGCCGCCGTTTCCGCTGCT
>CAVYID010000029.1:0-61903 GCA_963768535.1 uncultured beta proteobacterium
CGGACCCGACACCCCGGGTCGGCACCTTCACCCAGGCGCTGTACGACGAGGCGAAGAAGCAGGGCTGGATCGTCATCAGCACGAAGAACGACTGGAAACGGATTTTCGAGTTCGAGGGGAAACCTTAGTGAACAAGCGGCCCTCGATACAAGTTCACTATCTGGCCGCTTTGGGAGTTCTCCCAGCGTTATACGCAGCGGGAGTCGCTCTGGCGGATGAGGCCGCGCCGTCCAAATCGGGGGCCGAAGCCGCGATCCATGGCAGCTTCAATACGGGCGCGCGCGCGCTCGCCCACGTCATCAACATCGTCGACCCCGACGTCGTCGTCCTCGGCGGCGGGCTGTCGAACATCGAGCGGCTGTACACGGACGATCCCCGCGCGCTGGGCGCCGTGGGTGTTCTCCGATCGTGTCGACACCCGTCTCGTGCGCAACGTCCACGGCGACTCCGGCGGCGTACGCGGCGCGGCGTGGCTGTGGCCGGTCTGACGTCGGGTGGGCCGGAGCTGCGCGCTTGATTAACGCGTCGCGCCGCGGCGAAACGCGCGCCGCGCCGCGCTACATCCCCGGATAGTTCGGCCCGCCGCCGCCCTCCGGCGGCACCCAGCGGATGTTCTGCCGCGGGTCCTTGATGTCGCAGGTCTTGCAGTGGACGCAGTTCTGCGCGTTGATCTGCAGCCGGCGCCCGGCGCCGTCCTCGGCGTCGACGAATTCGTAGACGCCGGCCGGGCAGTAGCGCTGCTTCCGGGCCGTCGTACTGCGCGAGGTTGACGCTCACCGGGATCGCCGGGTCGCGCAGCTGCAGGTGCGACGGCTGGTCTTCCTCGTGGTTGGTGTTGGACAGGAACACCGACGACAGCTTGTCGAAGGTGACCACGCCGTCGTGCTTCGGGTACTCGATCCTCGGCATCGCGGCCGCCGGCTTCAGCGATTCGTGGTCGGGCCCGCCGTGCTTGCAGCGTCCAGCGGCACCAGCGCGCCGAGGCCGAGGTCGTTCAGCCACATGTGGATGCCGCCGTGGATCGTCCCGGCCCACATGCCCCACGTCAGGCCGGGCTTGACGTTGCGCACCTTGTGCAGGTCGCGGTAGACCCACGACTTGCGGAACGCGTCGGGGTAGGCCGTCAGCTCGTCGTTCGCGCGCCCGGCCTGCAGCGCCTCGAACGCGGCCTCGGCGCCGAGCATGCCGGTCTTCATCGCGTTGTGCGAGCCCTTGATCCGCGGCAGGTTGACGAAGCCGGCCGCGCAGCCGATCAGCGCGCCGCCGGGGAACGCGAGCTTCGGGCACCGACTGCAGGCCGCCCTCGTTGATCGCCCGCGCGCCGTAGGCGAGGCGCTTGCCGCCCTCGAAGGTCGGCCGGATCGCCGGATGGGTCTTGAAGCGCTGGAACTCGTCGTACGGCGACAGGTGCGGGTTCTCGTAGTTGAGGTGGACGACGAAGCCGACCGAGACCAGGTTCTCGCCGAGGTGGTAGAGGAACGAGCCGCCGCCCGTCGTCGCGTCGAGCGGCCAGCCCTGGCTGTGCAGGACGAGGCCCGGGTGGTGCCTGCTCGGGCGCGATCTCCCACAGCTCCTTGATGCCGATCCCGAACTTCTGCGGTTCGACGCCCGCGCGCAGGTCGAACCGGGCCATCAGCTCCTGCGACAGCGAGCCGCGGGCACCCTCGGCGAACAGCGTGTACTTCGCGTGCAGCTCCATCCCGCGCTGGTACTCGCCCTTGTGCGAGCCGTCCCGGGCGATGCCCATGTCCCCGGTCGCCACGCCGCGCACCGCGCCGCCGTCGTCGTACAGGACCTCCGCCGCGGGAAAGCCGGGGTAGATCTCCACGCCCAGCGCCTCGGCCTGCGCCCCGAGCCAGCGGCAGACGTTGCCGAGGCTCACGATCTGCATGCCGTGGTTGTCCATCAGCGGCGGCAGGGTCCAGTTCGGGAATCCGCCACGCCTTGCTTTCGGTGAGGATCAGGAAGCGATCCTCGGTCACCGGCGTGTCGAGCGGCGCCCCCGCCGCCTTCCAGTCGGGGAAGAGCTCGTTCATCGCCTGCGGATCCATGATCGCGCCGGACAGGATGTGCGCGCCGATCTCGGAGCCCTTTTCCAGCACGCACACCGAGACGTCCCTGCCGCCCGCCGTCGCCAGCTGCTTGAGCCGGATCGCCGCGGCGAGCCCCGAGGGGCCGCCGCCGACGATCACGACGTCGAATTCCATTGCTTCGCGTTCCATGTGCGGGTCCCCGGTGCCGGCGCGGCCGGCGTCATGTAAGTTGGGCAATTGTATAATCCCGGTGCCATGCGCAGCCCCCCCGAGGGTGAGGGGGCGCCTCTGCCCAACCCGGATCCGTCGATGAGCCCCCTCGGGATCACCTTCCTCATGCTCGCCGCGTTCGCCGGGTTCGGTCTCCTGGCCGCGCGCAAGCTCGGCGATCGTGACCCGCCTGCAGCCGGAAGTGCGCTGGGATCGACCGGGTGCGCGGCTGATGGAAGTGGTGCGCAACGGGTTCCTGCAGCAGCGGATGATCCAGCGCGACTGGAAGCCGGGGCTGATGCACGCGGTGATCTTCCTCGGCTTCATGGCGCTGCTGCTGCGCAAGATCCAGCTGATCGTCATCGGCTACTACGAGCCGTTCGTGTACCCGGGACTCGCCGGCGGGATCTTCTCGGCGGCCAAGGATGCCGTGGAGGTGGCGGTGCTGCTCGCGCTCGTCTACGCGTTCTATCGCCGCTATGTGCTGCGGCCGAAGCGGCTGGAGGCGAACCGGGAGGCGCTGCTGATCCTGTCGCTGATCACCGCCATCATGATCACCGACTTCGCCTTCGACGGCTTCCGCTTCGCGCTGCTCGCGCCCGGCGATCCCGGGATCGCCCACGAGCGCGACTACGCCTTCGTCGGCGGCCGGGTCGCGGCGATGCTCTCCGGTCTTTCCCCGGATGCGCTGGCCGCGGGCTACCACGTCGTTCTACTGGACGCAGCTCGCGGTCGTGTTCGCGTTCCTGGTGATCCTGCCGGTGGGCGAGCACTTCCACATCGTGACCGCGCTGCCGACGCTGTTCTTTCGCCGCGGCGGGCCGACCAACGCGGTGCCGTCCGTCGACCTCGAGAAGATCATGGGCGAGGGCGCCGACGACGCCGACATGCGGATCGGCGTGCGCACGGCGCGGGACCTCACGTGGAAGGACGGGCTCGACGCCTTCACCTGCACCGAGTGCGGACGCTGCAAGGACGCCTGCCCGACGTTCCTCACCGGCAAGCCGCTGGCGCTGAAATGGGTGTACGACGGCCTCAAGCACCACCTGCTGGAGCAGCGCGCGGCGATCGTCGCCGCACCGGCGGCGGAGGACGCGCTGCCGCCGCTGGTCCCCGACGTCATCGGCGAGGACACGCTGTGGGCGTGCACGACCTGCGGCTACTGCGAGGCGGCGTGCCCGATCGAGCTCGAGCACCTCGCCCGGTTCTACCGGATGCGCCAGCAGCGGGTGCTGATGGAGGGCGAGTTCCCGCACGAGCTGAAGGCGGTGTTCGACGCCTACGAGGTGCAGAGCAACCCCTGGGGCCTCGCGGCCGACACGCGCGGCGCGTGGGCGGCGGGGCTTGCGCGTGCCGGTGGTGTCGCAGCGCCGAGGAGGTCCAGGGGCTCGACTATCTGCTTCTACGTCGGCTCCGCCGAGTCGTTCGATCCGCGCGGGCAGAAGATCGCGACGGCGTTCGTCAGCGTGCTGCAGGAGGCCGGCGTGCGCTTCGGCATCCTCGGCGCCGCCGAGTCGTCGACCGGCGAATGCGTGCGCCGCGCCGGCAACGAAATGCTGTTCCAGCAGCTTGCCGCCACGCTCGTCGGCACCCTCGACGGACTCGGCGTCAAGCGCATCGTGACCTGCGATCCGCACGCGTTCAATTCGCTGAAGAACGAATATCCCGAGTTCGGCGGACGCTACGAGGTGATCCACCACACGCAGCTGATCGCGCAGCTCGTCGCCGAGGGCCGGCTCGCGCTGCGCCCCGAGTTCGAGCGGGTGATCTACCATGAGCCCTGCTACCTCGGCCGGCACAACGGCGAGTACGACGCGCCGCGCGCGGTCATTGCGCGCCTCGCGAAGGACGCGCCGCTGGAGTTCCCGCTGCAACCGCGAAAAGGCGATGTGCTGCGGCGCCGGCGGCGCGCGGATGTGGATGGAGGAGTCGATCGGAACCCGCATCAACGTGGCCCGCGTCGAGCAGGCGCTGCCGCAGGCGCCGGGCATCATCGCGACCGCCTGTCCCTATTGCGCGGTGATGATGGCCGACGGGATCGGCGCGCTGCGGCCGGGAGGACGCGATCAGGACCTACGACGTGGCCGAGCTGGTGGCCCGGGCGATGGAGCGCCGTCCGCGCGCCGACGCGGCGCCCGCGCGCGCGGCGGAGCAGCTGAATGACGCACAAGCCGCGGCAGCTCGTGCACACGGCGCGCTGGCCGATGCGCTGGGGCGACATGGATGCGCTCGGACACGTCAACAACACCGTCTATTTCCGCTACATGGAGCAGGCGCGGATCGAGTGGCTCCACGGTCTGTACCCGGCGTCCCCGGACGCCGCGCCGCTGCCGATCGTGATCGTCAACGCGAGCTGCACGTTCCTGCTGCCGCTCGTGTACCCGGGCGAGGTGGAGGTCAGAATGCTGCTTGGCGACCCCGGGCGGACCAGTGTGGGCAGCTTCTACGAGATCCGGATGAACGGCGAGAAGTACGCCGAGGGCGCGGCGAAGATCGTCTGGCTCGATCCCGCGACCGGGCGGCCGGCGCCGCTGCCCGACGTCGTGGCCGCGCCGCTGCGGGCGCTGGCGCGATGACGGCGCCGCGCTGCGGCGGTTCGCCGACACGCCGCGAAGGCCGCGATTCGACCGCGATGGAGGCAGCACCATGATCGACCTGAACGCCGCCGAGCAGCTGTGGCGACCGTCGCCCGAGCGCATCGCGCAGGCGACGCTCACCGATTTCACCCGCCGGCTGGAGTCGGCCACCGGCGCGGCGCTGCCCGACTACGGCGCGCTGTGGCGCTGGTCGGTCGCCAACCCGGAGGCGTTCTGGTGCGCGCTGTGGGACTACGCCGGCGTGGTCGGCACGCGCGGCGGGCGCACGCTGGTGGACGGCGACCGGATGCCCGGGGCCCGCTGGTTCCCCGACGCCAGCCTCAACTTCGCCGAGAACCTGCTCACGCGGCGGCCGGCCGACGACGACGGCGATGCGCTGGTCTTCCGCGGCGAGGACAGGGTCGCGCGGCGCGTGTCGCACGCGGGGCTCGTCGCGACGGTGTCGCGCGTGGCGGCGGCGCTGCGCGAGCAGGGTGTGGGGCCCGGCGACCGCGTCGCCGGCTACCTGCCGAACATGCCGGAGGCGATCATCGCGATGCTCGGCGCCGCGAGCGTCGGCGCGATCTGGTCGTCGTGCTCGCCCGATTTCGGCATCGAGGGGGTGCTCGACCGCTTCGGCCAGATCGAGCCGCGCGTGCTCTTCGCCGTCGACGGCTACTGGTACAACGGCAAGGCGCTGCCGCTCGCGGCCAAGGTCGAGGCGATCGCCGGGCGGCTGCCGAGCCTCGACCGGGTGGTCGTCGTGCCCTACCTCGGGCCGGGCGCGGGCGGGGCGGGCGCGTTCACGACCGCCGGGGTCGTCGACGCCGTCGGCTGGGACGACTGGCTGGCGCCGCACCCGGCGCAGCCGATCGCGTACGAGCGGCTGCCGTTCGACCACCCGCTCTACATCATGTACTCGTCGGGGACGACCGGCGTGCCGAAGTGCATCGTCCACGGCGCCGGCGGCACGCTGCTGCAGCACCTGAAGGAGCACCGGCTCCACGGCGACGTGAAGCCCGGCGACCGGCTGTTCTACTTCACGACCTGCGGCTGGATGATGTGGAACTGGCTCGCCTCGGGCCTCGCGTCGGGCGCCACGCTGCTGCTCTACGACGGCTCCCCGTTCACCGACCGCGGCCGCGTGCTGTGGGATTTCGCCGATCAGGAGCGGATCACGCACTTCGGCACCTCGGCGAAGTACATCGACGCGATCAAGAAGATCGCGCTGGTGCCGTCCAAGGACTGGGAGCTCGCGGACCTGCGCACGATGCTCTCCACCGGCAGCCCGCTCGCGCCGGAGAGCTTCGACTACGTCTACCAGTGCGTGAAGGAGGACCTGTGCCTGTCGTCGATCTCCGGCGGCACCGACATCATCTCCTGCTTCGCGCTCGGCGCACCGACGCTGCCGGTGTGGCGCGGCGAGCTCCAGTGCCGCGGGCTGGCGATGGCCGTCGACGTGTTCGACGAGAACGCGAGCCCGGTGCGCGGCGAGAAGGGCGAGCTCGTCTGCACCGCGCCCTTCCCGTCGATGCCGGTCGGGTTCTGGAACGACCCCGACGGGGCCAAGTACCGCGCCGCGTACTTCGAACGCTTCCCCGGCGTGTGGTGCCACGGCGACTACGTGGAGCTGACCGAGCACGACGGGATCGTGATCTACGGCCGCTCCGACGCGACGCTCAACCCCGGCGGCGTGCGCATCGGCACGGCGGAGATCTATCGCCAGGTCGAGCAGCTCGACGAGGTCGAGGAGAGCCTGGTCATCGGCCAGACGTGGCCGCCGAACCAGGTCGGCGACGTGCGCGTGGTGCTCTTCGTGCGCCTGCGCGACGGCGCGACGCTCGACGACGAGCTGGTCGAGCGCATCCGCCGGCACATCCGCGTCAACACCTCGCCGCGGCACATCCCGGCGAAGGTGGTGCAGGTGACCGACATCCCGCGCACCAAGAGCGGCAAGATCGTCGAGCTCGCCGTGCGCAACGTCGTGCACGGCGTGGAGGTGAAGAACCTTGAGGCGCTCGCCAACCCCGAGGCGCTGGAGCAGTACCGCGAGCGTCCGGAACTGCAGAGCTGAGCACGCGGCGGCCATTCGATCGGGAACATGAATTTCATCGCCATCCTCGCTGCGCTGGGACTCGAGCAGTGGCGCGCTTTCCGCTGGCGCGGGGCGCTGGAGCGGGCGTTCGTCCGCTATGCGCGCACGCTGGAGCACAAGCTCAACGGCGGCACCGCCCGGCAGGGCGCAATCGCCGCGGTCGCCGCGCTGCTGCCGCCGGTGCTGGTCGCCGGCGCGGCGTTCGCCTTTCTGTACGCGCTGCACCCGCTGCTGGGGCTCGCGCTCAACGTGGCGATCCTGTACCTGCTGATGGGCTTCCGCCGCTTCAGCCACGCCTTCACCGAAATCGCCGCCGCGCTAGGCGGCGGCGACATCACGCAGGCGCGCCGCGCGCTGGCGCAGTGGCGCGGCGGCGCGACCGCCGAGCTCGCGAGCACGGAAATCGCGAGGCTCGCGATCGAGCGCGGGCTGGTCGATTCGTACCGGCAGGTCTTTGCCACGCTGTTCTGGTTCACGGTGCTGCCCGGGCCCGCCGGCGCCGTGCTCTATCGCGCGACGGCGCTGCTTGCCGACGAGTGGCAGGACGCGGTGCACGGCACCGACGTCACCCCGATCGCGAACGCACTCGCCGTGTTCGGCCGCCCGGCACGGCAGCTGCTCTGGCTGCTCGACTGGGTCCCGGTGCGCCTCACCGCGCTTTCGTTCGCCGTCGTCGGCGATTTCGAGGACGCGATCTTCTGCTGGCGCACGCAGGCGAAGGAATGGGCGGCGCAGTCCGGCGGTGTGCACACGGGGATCCTGCTCGCGACCGGTGGCGGCGCCCTCGGCGTCCTCCTCGGCGGGACGCTGCCGGTGCTCGCGGGTGAGCCGGAGTACCGTCCGGTGCTCGGGCTCGGCGACGAAGCCGGCGCCGACGTGCTGCCCTCGGTGGTGGCGCTGGGCTGGCGCACGCTGATTCTGTGGCTGCTGCTGATCCTGCTGCTGACGCTCGCGTACGTCGCGCCGTAGCGGCGGCGAAGGGTCACCTCCCGGGCGCGCGGATCGCCTCGCTGTCGGCAACCAGCGCGCGCATCAGCGCGACGCGGTGCGCCGCGACGCTGCCGCCGGCGACGGCCTCGCTCAGCGCGCAACCGGGTTCCCGGTCGTGCCGGCAATCGCGGAAGCGGCAATGGCCCACCAGCTGCCGCAGCTCGACGAAGGCGTCGACGATCGCCTCGGGCGCGAGGTGTGCGAGCCCGAACGCCTTGGCCCCCGGCGAGTCGACGATCCAGCCGCCGCCCGCCGTCGCCGGCAGCGGGTGCAGCGTCGAGTGCGTGGTCGTGTGGCGGCCGGTCGCCAGCGCCTCGGAAATCTCCGCCGTCCGCGCGGCGGTGCCCGGCAGGATCGCGTTGAGGATCGTCGACTTGCCCATGCCCGACTGCCCGACCAGCACCGTGGTCCGGCCTGCCAGCCACGGCAGCAGCGGAGTTGCGTCGACCTTCGCCGACAGCGCGACGACCTCATAACCCAGCGCCGCGAACGGCGCCAGGCGCGCGAGCAGCGCGTCGAATCCCGGCTTGTCCGACTTGTTGGCGGCGATGACCAGCCGGCAGCGCTCGGCTTCTGCCGCGATGGTCCAGCGGTGGATCAGCTCCTCGTCGACGCCGAGGTCGGGCGCGACGACGCCGATCACCTGGGTGACGTTGGCGGCGATCAGCTTTTCGCGGAACGCGTCGGAGCGGTAGAGCAGCGTGGTGCGCGGCAGCACCGTCTCGATGGCGCCGCCGCCGTCGATGCGCGTCGCGCGGACGCGGTCGCCACAGGCGAGCGCAAGGCGGCGGCCCCTCAAAACGCAGGCGATCGTCTCCCCGGCATCGGTCAGGACGGCGAAATGGCGGCGGTGGCTGGCGACGACGAGGCCTTCGAGCGCCGTCCCGGCGGCGGCACTTCCCCTTGCCGCACGGCTCACTGGACGCCCCTCGTGCTACGCACTCCGGTGTTCGCGCTGGGGCGGCCCTGCGCGCGTTGTGGACGACCTTCGTGCTACGCACTCCGGTGTTCGCGCTTGGGGCGGCCCTGCGCGCTCACGCGCCGAGCTGCTCGACCTTCGCGGCGCAGATGCAGTCGTTGAGCGTCACGCCGCCTGCGTCGTGGGTGGAGAAGACGACGCCGCAGCGGTTGTAGCCGACGGCGAGATCGGGGTGGTGATCCTGTCGCTGTGCGACGTAGGCGACCGCGTTGACGAAGGCCATCGTCTCGCAGTAGTCGGCGAATGCGTAGGTCTTCGCGATCCGGTTGTCCGAGAAGGACCAGCCGGGGAGCGCCGCCAGGTGGGTGCGCAGCTCCTCGTCGGCAAGCCGCGGCGCGCCGGGCCGGCAGCGCATCGCGGCGAGCGCCAGGAGGCGCGTGTCGGGGGTGGGGGAGGGCGTGGGCGTCGCCGTCATGGCTTGAACCGGTAGTAGCTCAGATTGAGGTAGGCGGCGATGTGCTCCTCCTCCTCGGGAAAGTGGCTGATTCCGAGATTGGCGTCGCAGCGCTGGATCTGTGCGAGCAGCTGCGCCGGCGTGTGCACCCTGCGGTCGGCGCGAAGGTAGACCTTGCCGGCGGTGCCGAAACGCTGCTCGTGACAGGCCACGCAGTCGCTGTCGACCATCGCCTTGCCGGCGGCGGCGTCGCCGGCAGCAAACGGCGGTGGCTGGGTGTCGGCGCCGAGCGCCGACGGCGCCGCGGCGGCGGCGGACAACAGGGCCGCCAGCGCGGCCGCGTACGGTGTGGGCAGGGTCATCGTCGTCTCGCTCAGGTGAGGGCGGGCGCCGGCATGCCGTCCGACGCGGTGTCGGCCGCGCGAAGGCGGGCAATGCGTATCGCCGCCGGTGGATGCGAATCGTAGCAGGCCGAGTGCAGCGGGTCGGGGGTGAGCGTGGCCGCGTTGTCCTCGTACAGCTTGACCAGCGCCTGCGCCAGCGCCGCCGCCGACGCGTGCCGCGCGGCGAACGCATCGGCCTCGAACTCGTGCCTGCGCGAGTAGAACGCCGCCAGCGGTCCGAGCAGGAACGTGAACACCGGGAGCACCAGCGCAAACAGGATCAGCGCGACGCCTGGGCGGTCGGTCGCCGGCGGAACGCCCAGGCCCTGGTAGAACCAGGGCGAGCCCATCAGCCACGCCAGCAGCCCGAGGAACGCGAGCGAGAGCGCGGCCATCCACAGCATGCGCTTGACCACGTGCCGGAGACGGAAGTGGCCGAGCTCGTGCGCGAGCACCGCCTCGATCTCCTCGGGCGCGAGGCGCGCGAGCAGCGTGTCGAAGAAGACGATGCGGCGGCCGCGTCCGAACCCGGTGAAGAACGCGTTGCCGTGGCTGGAGCGGCGCGAGCCGTCCATCACGAACAGGCCGCGGCTGGCGAAGCCGCAGCGCGCGAGCAGCGCCTCGATCCGGTCCCGCGCCGCACCCGCCGGCAACGGCGAGAACTTGTTGAACAGCGGTGCGATCAGCGTCGGGTACAGCGCCAGCACCAGGAACTGGAACGCGAGCCAGACGCCCCAGACCCACAGCCACCACAGCGCGCCGGCGGCGCGCATCAGCCACAGCGCGAGTGCGGCGAGCGGGAGGCCGATGACGGCCGCGAGCAGCGTGCCCTTGACGAGATCCGCGAGCCAAAGCCGCAGCGTCATCCGGTTGAAGCCGAACTTCGCCTCGATGACGAATGTCCTCCAGTAGCCGAACGGCAGTGCGACGGCGCTTCCCAGCAGTGTCACGGTAAAGACCAGTGCCAGGTCCTGCCACAAGGGGGCGACCGCGAACGATCCGGTCCAGGCGACCAGCGCTGCCGAGAACGCCGCCCAGCGTCAGCGCGATCAGCACGCCGGCGTCGAACAGCGTCTCGATCACGCCGAAACGCGTGCGCGCGACGGTGTAGTCGGCCGCCTTCTGGTGCGCGGCGAGCGGGACCCGGTCGGCGAATGGCGGCGGGACCACGCCGCGGTGGGCGCGGACGTGCGCGGCGTGGCGCCGGGACAGCCAGAGCTGCAGCGCGAGCGAGAGCGCCAGCGCGACGACGAAGACGGCGGTGAACGTGGTGGCGGGCAAGCGAGAACCTGCGACAGCTCGTTGGGGGCGGGCCGCCGGCGTTTCCGGACGGGGGCGGCGACCGATGTGCGAGAATATGCAGCCGATTCTACGCGAATTCAACATGCCGCAAGATCCGAACCGCCTGATCTGGATCGACCTCGAAATGACGGGTCTCGCCCCGGATGCCGACCGCATCATCGAGATGGCGCTGGTCGTCACCGACAACGACCTCAACACGGTGGCCGAGGCGCCGGTCTGGGTCGTGCGCCAGAGCGAGGCGATGCTCGACGGCATGGACGCCTGGAACAAGGGCACCCACGGCCGCTCGGGTCTGATCGAAAAGGTCAGGGCGTCCGTGCTCGACGACGCCGCGGTGGAGGCGCGCGCACTCGCGTTCCTGCAGGAGCACGTGCCGCCGAAGACCTCGCCGATGTGCGGCAACTCGATCTGCCAGGACCGGCGCTTCCTCGCCCGCTGGATGCCCGCGCTCGAGGACCATTTCCATTACCGCAACCTCGACGTCTCGACGCTCAAGGAGCTCGCCCGGCGCTGGAAGCCGGACCTGATGAAGGGCGTGGCGAAGGAGGGCAGGCACGAGGCGCTCGCCGACGTCCACGAGTCGATCGTCGAGCTCAGGTACTACCGCGAGCATTTCATCGCGTCCTGAGCGATGCGCTACTGCAGCCACTGCGGCTCGGCCGACATCGCCCTGCGGATCCCCGCGGGCGACAACCGGCCGCGCTTCGTCTGCGCCGCGTGCGGGACGATCCACTACCAGAACCCGAAGATCGTCGTCGGCTGCCTGCCCGAATGGAACGGGCAGGTGCTGCTGTGCCGGCGCGCGATCGAGCCTCGCCACGGACTGTGGACGCTGCCGGCGGGCTTTCTCGAGAACGCCGAGACCATCGGCGCCGGCGCCGTGCGCGAGACGCTCGAGGAGGCCAACGCCCGGGTGGAGATCGGCGAGCTCTACACGGTGATCAGCCTGCCTGCGATCAACCAGGTCTACATGATGTTCCGCGCGCGCCTGGCCGACCTCGACTTCGGGCCCGGGCCGGAGAGCATCGAGGTGCGCCTGTTCGACGAGCAGGAGGTGCCGTGGGAGGATCTCGCGTTCCGCACCATCACGCGCACGCTGCGCAACTATTTCCTCGACCGCAAGGACGGTGCGTTTCCGACGCGCGTCAGCACGCTGGTGCGCAGGCCGCCGCCGGCGGATCTGAGCGGCGCCGGCTGACGCGGATCGCGATGCCGGCCGGGTTCTCCTGGACCGGGTTTTCGTGGCACGGGTTGTCGTAGCCCGGCGTTGAGCGAAGCGAAACCCGGGGCAGTCGCGTGGCGATGGCCACAGCCCCCCGGGTTTCGCTGCGCTCAACCCGGGCTACGGGCGACGCGAACCGCGCGGATCCTGATCGCAGGGGCGCACGGTGACGACGGCGCCGTCGTCGGTCGCCCCGACCAGGTCCCCCAGCGTGCGGCAGCGATCGCGCCAGCACAGCGTGTAGTCGGCCGTATAGCCGGAGCGGGTCAACCGGAGCTCGCGCACGGCGGTCTGCGGGTGCCACGTCCACCAGCCGTCGCGCAGCGTGGCCGCAGGCGCCGGCTCCATGCCGGCGCCGGAGCCCTGCACCCGGGCGGTGACCAGTCTCAACCCGTCGCGCTCGACGTGGTAGCGCTCTTCCCAGCGGGACTTCTGCACCGAATGCATCCAGGACAGCGTGAAATCGGGCGCCGGCAGCGTGGCGCGGACGATGCCGGCCACGATCAGGCAGAGCGCGTCCATGGCGGACGGGGAGATCCGCGGGCGGCGGCCGCAGCGTCAGCGGCGCGGCCGTCGCGCTCGTGGCCGGCAGCCGCCGTCCGGCGCGTCGGGGCTCACGTGCCGTCTCCCGGATGCGCCGTCGTCGCGCCCGTGCGGGCGTGGCGCGTGCGGAACCAGTGCCAGGCAAGGAAAAGCGCGGTGGCGGCGAACCCGGCCTCGTCGGTGGCGGGCAGGGCGGCGACCAGCAGCGAGGCGGCGACGAATGCGAAGACACGCTCGACGACGTTCAGCGGGCCGCGCAGGTACCCGATGGCCGCACCGCCCCACAGGCCGATCGCGAGTATCGCCTTGCCGATGACGTAGGCGGCGGCCAGCAGGTCGACGCCCGTGCCCGGCGTGCTCGCCTGAAGCATCAGCGCCGGGCTGTACACCGCCATGTACGGCATCACGAAGCCCGCGATGGCGACGTGCGTCGCCTTCCACCCGGTGCGCATCGGCGAGGCCTTGGAGATCGACGCCGCGGCGAATGCCGCCAGCGCGACCGGCGGCGTGAGGTCGGCCATGATCCCGAAATAGAACACGAACATGTGCGACACGATCAGCGGCACCCCCAGCTTCAGCAGCGCGGGCGCGGCGATGGCGCTGGTGATGATGTAGTTGGGGATGGTCGGGATGCCCATGCCGAGGACCAGGCAGACCAGCATCGTCAGCACCAGCGAGGCGAACAGGCTCTTCTGGCCGATGTCGAGGACGAAGCCGGCGAAGCTCGACGCCGCGCCGGTCAGCGTCAGCACGCCGATGATCACGCCGACGATGGCGCAGGCGATGCCGACGGCGACCGCCTGCTTGGCGCCGTCGGACAGGCTCCGACGCAGCAGCCGCAGCGTCTCGCGGCCGCCCTTGATGAACAGGTTGACGGCCACCAGCGCGGCGATCATCCCCACGATCGGCCAGATGCCGTACTCGAAGAAGCTGGCGGTGCCGACGCCGAGGACGATCCAGAAGACCACGCGGAACGCGGTCGAGCCGAAGCCGGCGGCGATGCCGACGCCGAGGATCAGCACCGCGGTGAGGGCGAGGCCGATGATGCCGGCGAACATCGGCGTGAAGCCGTTGAACAGCATGAACACCAGCACGACCAGCGGAAACATCAGGTACCACTTCCGCCGGATGGCGTCCCAGGGATTCGGGCACTCCTCCTGCGGCAGGCCGACGAGCCCGGCGCGGCCGGCCTCGAGGTGCACCATCCAGAACGTGGTCCCGAAGTAGAGCAGCGCCGGGATCATCGCGGCCTTCACGATGGTGACGTATGGCACGTTGAGCGTCTCGGCCATGATGAACGCGACCGCACCCATGACCGGCGGCATGATCTGGCCGCCCATGCTGGAGGTCGCCTCGACCGCGCCGGCGAACACCGGCGAGTAGCCGAAGCGCTTCATCAGCGGGATCGTGAACTGGCCGGTGGTGAGCACGTTGGCCACCCCCGAGCCGGAGATCGTGCCCATCAGCCCGGAGGAGATCACCGACGACCTTGGCCGGGCCGCCGCGCGCATGGCCGACGAAGCCGAGCGCGATGTCGTTGAACAGCCCCACCATCCCGGCGTGCTCGAGGAAGCTGCCGAACAGGATGAACAGGAAGATGTAGGTCGCCGACACCAGCACCGGGATGCCGAAGATGCCTTCGGTGCCGAGGAAGAGCTGGTTGACGATCTGGTCGAATCCGTAGCCGCGGTGGGCGAGGGAGCCCGGAAAGTACTGGCCGAGCAGGCCGTAGAGCGAGGAAGGCGGCGCAGATGATCGGCAGCGCGATGCCGACGACCCGGCGCGCGGCCTCGAACACCAGCACGATGAACACGGTGCCGACGACGAGATCGGCGGTGCTGGGATCGCCCGAGCGCTGGATGAGCTCGGCCTCGAACACCAGGTGATAGAACGCGAGCGTGAAGCCGACGGCCGCCAGCAGCGCGTCGTAAGCGGCGATCCGGTGCCGGTCCGCGTGCCTGCCGATCGGGTGGATGAGGAAGGCGAGCGCCAGCAGGAAGCCGACGTGCAGCGAACGCGTCGGCAGGCTGGACAGCGGCGCGAAGCCGGCGATGACGAGCTGGTAGGTCGAGAACGCCAGCGCCACGCCGGTAGACCAGCAGCCGCCTGCGCCGGCGAGGCCGGCTGCAGCCCGCGCTCCTGGAATTCGGCGCCCGCGGGTCGATCGTCGGAACGCCGGCCTCGGCCGCCGGCCCTGCAGGCCCTGGCACTCGAACGTGGGCGGCGTCGTCATCGGTCGCCTGCTCAGCGGCCGACGGCGGCGCGGTCACTTGATCAGGCCGACTTCCTTGTAGTACTTCTCCGCGCCGGGGTGCAGCGGCAGCGGCATCCCGTCGAGCGCGTGCTTGAGCTTGATCGCCTTGGCGGCCGCGTGCGCGGCGACCAGCTGGTCGAGGCTCGTCCACAGCGCCTTGGTCATCCCGTAGACGACGTCGGTCGGCACGCCCTCGTGGGTGACCAGGTAGTTCTGCACCGACGCCGTCTGCACGTCCTGCGGTCTGGCCCTTGTACGTGTTGGCCGGGATGATCGCCGCGATATAGACCGGGTTGTCGGTCTTCTTGACCACGTCGGGCGGGATCGGCGACGACGACGACGTCGACCGACGCGGCGAGGTCGCGCAGCGAGGCCACGCCGAGCCCGGCCGATTGCAGCGTCACGTCGAGCTGGCGGTTCTTCATCAGCTCCACCGACTCGCCGAACGGCAGGTACTCGACCTTGGAGAAGTCACTGTAGGACAGGCCGGCGGCGCCGAGAATGGCGCGGGCGTTGAGCTCGGTGCCCGACTTCGGCGCCCCGACCGAGATCGCTTGCCCTTCAGGTCGGCGAGTGGTCTTGATGCCGGAATCGGCGCTGGCGACGATCTGGATGTAGTTCGGGTAGATCCGGCAACGCCGCGCAGCTTCTTCAGCGGCGTCTTGAATCCCACTTCCGCGTTGCCCTTCCAGGCGTCGGCAGAGCGAGTCGCCGAGCGTGAACGCGATCTCGCCGCGCCCGGCCTGCAGCAGGTTCAGGTTCTCGACCGACGCCTTGGTCGACTGCACCGACGTCTTGGTGTCGGGCATCGCCTTGCCGATGGCGCTGCCCAGCGCCACGCCCAGCGGGTAGTAGACGCCGCTGGTGCCGCCCGTCAGCACGTTGATGAACTGCTCGGCCGCCACGGCGGGGGCGGTGGCGAGCGCGGACACGAGTGCCGCGAAGACGACTGGGGCAATGCTGCGCAGGGGGGACTTCATGATTCCTCCGAAGGTGGCTGCGGCGGGTGGCCGCAGGTGACGATGTTGACTGTTGACCGTCGACGCGGTCGGCTGCACCGGGCTGACGCCCCGGGTGCCGACACATGGGGCGCATTATAGCGCGACGCGTGCCGAGGCCATGGCGCGTACGCGCCGCGACCGGAAGCGGCCCGGCCCGGTGGAAGCCGGTTCGCATGGCCGGGCGGCACCGCAGATGCGCGCCGGCCGCCGGCGCCGGTCAGAACGGCAGTGCGATGCCCGGTTTCGCGGCCGTCAGCACCCGCCGGAACTCCTGCTGGATGCGCCCGAGCGCGGCGTCGTCGTCGGCCTCGAAGCGCAGCACGATGACCGGCGTGGTGTTCGACGCGCGGGCGAGCCCGAAGCCGTCGGCGTACTCGACGCGCAGGCCGTCGATTCGGATCACCTCCGCGGCGCCCGGAAACCGCGCCGTCGCCGCGAGCTTCGCGATCAGCGCGTGCTGCTCGCCCTCGGCGCAGGCGAGGTTCAGCTCCGGTGTCGACACCGCGTCGGGAAGCGCGTCGAGCACGGCCGCGGGGTCCGGATGCCGGGAGAGAATCTCCAGCAGCCGCGCGCCGGCGTACAGCCCGTCGTCGAAACCGTACCAGCGCTCGCGGAAGAACATGTGGCCGCTCATCTCGCCGGCCAGCGCGGCGCCGGTTTCCTTCATCTTGCCCTTGATCAGCGAGTGGCCGGTCTTCCACATCAGCGGCTTGCCGCCGTGTTGCGTGATCCACGGCGAACAGGTTGCGCGTGGACTTGACGTCGTAGATCACGGTGGCGCCGGGATTGCGCGTCGAGCACGTCGGCGGCGAACAGCATCAGCTGCCGGTCCGGGTAGATGATGTTGCCCGCGGGCGTCACCACGCCGAGGCGGTCGCCGTCGCCGTCGAAGGCGAGGCCGAGGTCGTGGCCGCCGCGCGCGAGCAGCGCGATCAGGTCGGCGAGGTTCTTCGGCTGCGACGGATCGGGATGGTGGTTGGGGAACGTGCCGTCGACTTCGCAGTAGAGCTCGGCGACCGTGCAGCCCAGGCGCCGATACAGCTTCGGCGCGAACGCGCCGGCCACGCCGTTGCCGCAGTCGACCGCGATCGCGAGCGCACGCGCGAGCTTGATGTCGCCGGTGATGCGGGCGAGATACGCGGGCGCGATGTCGGCGGTGTCGTAGGCGCCGGCGCCCGCCGCCAGCGCGCCGGCCTCGATGCGCGTCTTCAGCGCCTGGATGTCTGCGCCGGAAAGCGTTTCGCCGGCGATCACCATCTTCAGGCCGTTGTAGTCGGGCGGATTGTGGCTGCCGGTGACCATCACGCTGCACTGCGTGCCGAGCTCGTGCGCGGCGAAATACATCATCGGCGTGGCGACCATGCCGACGTCGATGACGTCGGCGCCGGACGCCCGGATGCCTTCGCCCAGCGCCGCGGCGAGCTCGGGCCCGGACAGGCGGCCGTCGCGGCCGATCACCAGCCGCCGGCGGCCGCGCTCCTGTGCCAGCGAGCCGATCGCGTGGCCAATGGCGTGCACGATCGGCGGCGTCAGCGTCTCGCCGACGATGCCGCGGATGTCGTAGGCCTTGAAGATCTCGGGAGGAAGCGGCGGCGCGGCCATGGGCATCGGAGCTGGGGCGGGGAAGGGACCGGAGCGGCGCGCGCGAGCCCGCCGGTTCCGGTTCGCCCGGCCGGTCAGCCGCGCGTCGTGAAGAATTGTACCAATCGCCGCGGCAGCCAGCCGAGATTCCCGGGAAAGGGGGCCGAGAGGAATCCGCAGTGCCCGCCATGTTCCGGCTGCTCGAGGAGCACGGCCGCGCCGACTTCGGCCGCGTCGGGCAACGAGTCGGCGGGCACGAACGGGTCGTTGCGCGCGTTGAGCACCAGCGTGGGCACCGCGACCTGCCGCAGCCACGGCTTCGACGACGCGCGATGCCAGTAGTCGGCGGTGTCCGCGAAGCCGTGCAGCGGGGCGGTGACGACGTTGTCGAAATCGTCCATCGAGCGCGCGCGGCGAATCCGGTCCGCGTCGAGCAGCCCCGGAAAGCGTTGCGCCATCGCCAGGCCCTTCGGCCGCAGCGTCCACAGGAAGTGGTACGCGTAGATGCGATTGAAACCGCGGCCGATCGCGACGCCGCAGCGCGTGAGGTCGAGCGGCGTGGACACCGCAGCGGCGGCGTCGATGACCGCCGCGGCGCCGCGCCCCGCGCGGCCGAGCCAGTTGACGAGCGCGCTGCCGCCGACTGACACACCGACCGCGAACAGCGCGCCCCCGGTGCCGCGCGGGCCGACTCGCTCGCGCACCGCGTCGAGCATCGCGCCGATCTCCTCGTGGTCGCCCGAGTGGTAGGCGCGTGGATGCCGGTTGGGCTCCCCGCCGCAGCCGCGGAAATGCGGGATCACGCCGCGCCAGCCGATGGCGCACAGATGCGCCATCAGCGCGCGCGCGTAGTGCGAGCCGGAGCCGCCCTCCAGGCCGTGGAACAGCACCACCGTCGGCACCGGCGCCGCGGTGGCCGCGGCGGCGGGCGGGTCGACCCAGTCGAGGTCCCAGAAATCGAGGTCGGGGGTATCGACGCGCTCGCGCCGGTAGCGCACGTCGGGCCGGGCGAGCAGGAACGGGTAGATGGTCTGCGCGTGGCCGCCGAGCAGCCACGCGGGCGCCCCGTAGGCGCCGACGGGCGCGGCCGTGGCGTCGGCAGGTGGCCGGAGCGGGACCGGGGCGGGGGCCGCGGAATCAGTCGAGTGCATCCTCGAGTCGCTTGACGATGGTCTTCAGCACCTTGACGCGCGCAAAGCGCTTGTCGTTCGCTTCGACCAGCGTCCACGGCGCGAGTTCGGTGCTGGTGCGGTCGACCATGTCGCAGACCGCGCGCTCGTAGTCGCCCCAGCGTCGCCGGTTGCGCCAGTCCTCGGGGGTGATCTTGAAGCGCTTGAACGACGTCCGCTCGCGTTCGCGGAAGCGCCGCAGCTGCTCGGCGCGGCTGATCTGCAGCCAGAACTTGACCACGATGACGCCCGCGCGCGCGAGCTGCTCCTCGAACTGGTTGATCTCCTCGTAGGCACGGGTCCAGTCGTCGACCGAGCAGAAGCGCTCGACGCGCTCGACCAGCACCCGGCCGTACCAGCTGCGGTCGAAGATGGTGATGCCGCCCAGGGCGGGAAGGTTGCGCCAGAAGCGCCAGAGATACGGATGCACGCGCTCCTCGTCGGTCGGCGCCGCGACCGGCACGATGCTGTAGAAGCGCGCGTCGAGCGCGCCGGTGACGCGCCGGATCGCGCCGCCCTTGCCGGCCGCGTCGGCGCCCTCGAACACCGCCACCAGCGCGTGCTCGCGAAAGCGCCTGTCGCGCGACAGCCGCGCGAGCCGGCGCTGGTATTTCGCGATTCTCCCCGCATATTCCTTGTCGCTCAGCGTCCGGTCCAGATCGAGCTCGCGGATCAGCTTGACGTTGTCGATCACCGGCGGCGCCGGCGCCGCGGCCGTGACCGCCGGGTGGCGCACCGGCGGCGCCGCGAGCGTCCGCTGCAGGGTTTCGAGCAGGATCTTGCCGATGGTCAGGCTGCGATAGCGCTGGTCGGCGCCCTCGACGACGTACCACGGCGCGAGTCCGGTCGAGGTCTCGCGCAGCACGTGCTCCCAGACGTCGTGCGACCGGCTGTAGAGCTTCAGCGCGCGCTTGTCCGCGGCCGTGATCCGCCAGCGCGTGCGCGGGTCGGATTCGAGCGCGGCGATGCGTTTCTTCTGGGCATCGCGCGACAGGTGGATCCAGAACTTGAGCAGCACGATGCCCTCGTCGGACAGCATCCGCTCCTCGCGCCGGACTTCCTGCAGGTACACGTCGAGCGCGGCGTCGCTCATCCGGCCGGCGGCGCGCGCGACCAGCGCCTCGCGGTACCACGCGTTCATGAAGATGCCTATCTTTCCGACCGGCGGCAGCGCGCGCCAGTAGCGCCAGGCGTTGGGGCGCGCGCTCTCGTCCTGCGTCCGCGGCCCGAAGGCATGCACGCGGATGTGGCGCGGATCCATCCACGCGGTCAGCAGGTTCGCGGTCTCGCCGCGGCCGCCGCTCTCGACGCCGCTGATGACGACGAGCACGGGTCCGCGTGCCCTCTCGCTCAATTCGAACTGCGCGTTGAGCAGCGCCTCGCGCAGCCGCACCTCCTCGCGCGCGTAGGTCTTCTTGTCGATCCGGTGGCCGACTTCCGCCGATTCGAGCATTGCCGCGTTCCCCCGCCTTGTAGGCTAACGCATCACGACGCGCGCCAGAACCGCCCGGTGCGAATGAAGCGCTTCCACGCGCGCGCGATTCCGGTGTCGAGGCGGCCCGCGGCGGCGGCGAGCCAGGCGTCGAGCGCCGCGGCCGCTTCCCCGTCGCCCCGCTCGCGAACCTGGACCGCGAGGCGCGCGGCAGTCGCGGCGTCGTTGCCGCGGCCCAGCTCGTCCTGCAGGCCCGCGAGCGCCGCGGCGTAGGCGCGCGCACGTCGGCGATGGAACAGCGGGGCGAAGAACTCGGCGGCGTAACGCAGTTTCTTCGCCGCGATCCGCAGCGCGTGGCGCGCTTCGGCCCCGCCGCCGGCGGCGAGCTTCGCCTGGCGCACGAGCCGGCGGTGCCGGCGGCGCAGCACCCTGCGCGCGAAGCCTTGGGCGCGCAGCGGGGCGGCGCCGTCCCCGGTCGCACCCGGGCCGAAGCCGGGCAGCGCGCACAGCGACCCGGTGGCGAGCACCAGCTGCTGGAAGCGCTTCGATCCGACCGCCGCGCGCGCCGCGCTCCGCGCGCTTCGGCGTCGCCGGGCGACGCGGGCCGCCAGCCGGCGCGCGCTCGCCGCGGCGACCGGGTCGGCATCGCAGCCTGCGGTCGCCGCCGGCAGCGTCTCGGTCGCCAGGACGTCCCAGTCGCGGGCGGCACCGAGGATCCCCGCCAGCCACTTGATCTCGGCGAGCAGCGGCAGCAGGCGCCCCGCGGGGAGAAAGCGACGTGCCAGCGCCAGGCATGCGCGCAACCGGCGGGTTCCGACCCGCATCTGGTGGATCCATTCCGGATCGTCGTCGTGAACGAGCCCGGCGGCGTTTGCCGCGACCTGGTGCAGGCATTCGAGGGCGATGCTACGCAGCGCCTCGGCGGCGGGCAGCGCTTCGGCGAGCGCAACCGGCTGTGCGCGCACCGGCACTCGCCAGCCGTCCGGATCGCCCTGCAGCAGCGCCTGTCCGCGGGCCGCCTTGTTGGCGGTGGCGACGGCGAGCGGCAGGTCGGCGGCCAGCGCCGCGGCGAGCTCGAACAGGCGCTCGGGGCTTCCGGTCGCGAGCTCGATCTCGATTTCGGCGATGGGCACCCGCGCCGCTGCCTTGCCGCCGCGCGGGGTGGCCTGCGCGGCGCGAATGACGCCGCGGTCGATGCACAGCGTGGCCCGCGTGCCGTCGGGAAACGCGAGCGCCAGCGACCGCCGCTCGAAGTCGGTGGTGAACCGTGGCGCGAGCCTGGCGAGCGCATGTCCGAGCTTCCGGCGCCACGGCGTCGTGGCGAGCCGCACCGGGTCGAGGCGCCGGCCGGTCACCGGCCATTCGTATTCGCCGCGGGCGTGCAGCGCCCCGCCGGCCTGCGCCAGCGGCGGCCCTTTGACCGTCTGCCGCCAGCGGGCGCCCTCCTGTCGCAGCCGCAGTGCGATGCCGGCCCCGGCCAGGCGCCAGTCCGGCGTGTCGTAGTAGGTGCTGACCAGGCGCGCCGTGCGGACGCGTCCGCGTCGCGCGGCGGTCACCGCCGGATGGCGAAAGAGCGCAGCAGCGGTGGCGGCCGCGGCCGCGGGATCGATCGCGAGCTTGAGCTCGATCTCGGCGGTCACGGCAGGCGGCGGCATGCGCGGGAGACGCGCTGCGGGCGCGGTCGGGGTCAGGCGGGGTCGGCGTCCGCAAGGCGCACGCGGCGCGCGCGGGCGGCCGCCGCGAGCTCGTGCAGCACCTCGACGGTCGCGTCCCAGCCGATGCAGGCGTCGGTGATCGACACCCCGTACTCCAGCGGCTGTCCCGGCACCAGATCCTGCCGCCCGGCCTTGAGGTGGCTCTCGATCATCAGGCCGAAGATCCGCGCATCGCCGCCGGCGACCTGCGCGGCGACGTCGCGCGCGACCTCGACCTGGCGCTCGTGCCGCTTGCGGCTGTTGGCGTGCGAGCAGTCGACCATCAGCCGCGCCGCGAGGCCGGCGTGCGCGAGCTCGGCGCAGGTGGCCTCGACGCTGGCAGCGTCGTAGTTGGTCGCCCTGCCGCCGCGCAGGATGATGTGGCAGTCCTCGTTGCCGCCGGTGTGCACGATCGCCGAGTGCCCGCCCTTGGTCACCGACAGGAAGTGGTGCGGCGCCGACGCGGCCTTGATCGCGTCCACGGCGATGCGCACGTCGCCGTCGGTGCCGTTCTTGAAGCCGACCGGGCACGACAGCCCCGACGCGAGCTCGCGGTGCACCTGGCTCTCCGTGGTGCGCGCGCCGATCGCGCCCCAGGCGATCAGGTCGGCGAGGTACTGCGGCGTGATCATGTCGAGGTACTCGGTGCCGGCCGGCAGCTCGAGGTCGTTGATCTCGAGCAGGATGCGCCGCGCGAGGCGCAGCCCTTCGTTGATGCGGAAGCTGTCGTCGAGCCAGGGATCGTTGATGAGGCCTTTCCAGCCCACGGTCGTGCGCGGCTTCTCGAAATAGACCCGCATGACGACGATCAGGTCGCCCTCGAGCTCGCGCCGCAGCGCGGTGAGCCGCGAGGCGTAGTCGATCGCCGCATCGTAGTCGTGAATCGAGCAGGGTCCGACGACCACCAGCAGGCGATCGTCGGCGCCGTGCAGCACGCGATGGATCGCCTGGCGGGTTGCGTAGGTGGTCGCGGCGGCGCGCGCCGACGCCGGAAACTCGCGCAGCAGGTGCGCCGGCGGGGCGAGCTCCATGATCTCGCGGATCCGGGTGTCGTCGATGGGCAGCGGCGCCGCCGGATGCGACGTTGCGGCAGCCCGGTTGCGCTTGGCGGTGGAGTGGGGCAAGGCGAAGCTCCGAGAGGCTTTTTGTCGAAAAAACAATATATTACAGGTAATTGCGCCGTCGGGCCAGCGCGTTCCCGGACCGGATGCTGCGGTGCATGACTCCTTTTTGCGACAGCCGCAGCCGAGGAGTCCGCGAAATCGTTGCCGTGGCCGCTGCGGGTATCGTAGACTCCCGGACAGCCAATCGGCCAGGTCTCCCGCGGCGTCGAGGGTGCCCAGGCAGGCAGCAGCAGCGTTTGCGAACCCGTCCCGCAGTCGAGGAGATTCACGATGAAGAAGTTGCTTGCCCTGGCCATGGTCGGGGCATTCGCTGCCGTCGCGCTGCCGGCGTTCGCCGCGGAAACCGCGCAGCAGCAGCGAATGAAGGATTGCAACGCGAAGGCCGGGGACAAGAAGGGCGACGAGCGCAAGGCCTTCATGAGCAGTTGCCTGTCGGCCAAGGACGCCGCCCCGGCGGCGAACGCGCAGCAGGAGAGGATGAAGGCCTGCAACGCGAAGGCTGCCGGCAAGAAAGGTGACGAGCGCAAGGCGTTCATGAGCGCCTGCCTGTCGGGCAAGCCTACGAAGGAGCAGGTGAGCGCGCCCATGACGCAGCAGGAGAAGATGAAAGCCTGCAACGCCAGGGCCGCCGACAAGAAGGGCGACGAGCGCAAGGCATTCATGAGCGAGTGCCTGAAGGGCTGACGCGCGCCGAGGATTGCTGAACGCGGTTGGGTGACCTCCTGTCCACCCGACCGGGGCTGACGAGGCCGCACCGGGAAACCGGTTGCGGCCTTGTCTTTTGCGGGGCCGGTTGCCTCACGATCCGCCGGGCTACGCTCAACCCGGGCTACGCATTTCGGCGGATCAGCAGGCCTTTGAGGTATTCGCCTTCCGGGAACGCCAGCGCGACCGGGTGGTCCGCGCCGGCGCCGAAGCGGCCGACGACCACCGCCTCGGCCCCGGCGTCGACCGCGGCGCCGGCCACGATCTTGCGAAAGAGCTCGGCGTCGATGCCGCCCGAGCAGGAGAACGTCGCGAGCAGCCCGCCCGGGCGCAGCAGCTTGAGCGCCCACAGGTTGACGTCCTTGTACGCCCGCGCCGCGCGTTCGGCATGCGCCGCCGTCGGCGCGAACTTCGGCGGATCGACGACGATCAGGTCGAAGGAGCGCGCCGCGTCGCGGAACTTGCGCAGCGTGGCGAAGGCGTCCGCTTCCAGCCAGTCCGCGCGCTCGGCGTCGAGCGCCGGATTGGCGGCAAGGTTCTCGCGCGCATGCGCCAGTGCGGGGCCGGAACTGTCGAGCGCGGTCACCCGGGCCGCGCCGCCGGCGAGCGCGGCCAGCGTGAAGGCGCCGGTGCAGCAGAACACGTCGAGCATTTCCCGGCCGGAGGCGAGCGCACGGATCGCATGGCGGCTGTCGCGCTGGTCGAGGTAGAAGCCGGTCTTCTGGCCGGCGACGACGTCGGCACGGTAGGCGAGGCCGTCCTCCAGGAAACGCACCGGGTCGGGCAACTCGCCGTGCGCGACGCCGATCCGCGGCGCCAGGCCCTCGAGCTTGCGCACGTCGGCATCCGAGCGCTCGAAGACGCAGTCGACGCCGGGAACGGCGGCGAGCGCGGCGACGATGTCGTCGCGCCAGCGCTCCGCGCCGGCCGACGACAGCTGGACGACGACGACGTTCCCGTAGCGATCGGCGACGACGCCGGGCAGGCCGTCCGCCTCGGCGTGCACGAGGCGGCAGCCCGTGTGGCGCGCATCCAGCATCCCGGCGCGCGCCGCGACCGCGCGCTCGATCCGTCCGCGGATGAAGGCGGCGTCGATCGCGACCCGCGCCTCGAAGCTCCAGACGCGGGCACGGATTTGCGATGCCGGTGAATACGCGGCGCGGGCGAGCAGCGTGCCGTCGGCGGCGACGACCGCGACGGTGTCGCCGGCCGCCGGCTCGCCGTGCACGGCGTCGATGGCGCCGGAGAACAGCCACGGATGCCGGTGGCGCAGCGATTTTTCCCGGCCGGCCTTGAGCTTCAGCATCGGCTCCCGGCCGGCGGCGGCGTCAGCCAAGGGTCACCCCCGCGATCCGCCCCGACCACGAACGTGATGCCGCCCGCGAGCGCGCCCAGCAGCAGCATGCGCGCGCCGGAGAGCAGCGCGCTGCGGCCGGTGAACAGCGACAGCAGCGCGCCGACGCCGAACAGCGCGAGCGCCGTCACCGCGATCGCGATCGCCAGCGCGTTCGGGCCCGGGTGCGAGCATGAACGGCAGCAGCGGCAGCAGCGCGCCGGCGGCGAACGACAGCAGCGACGACACTGCGGCGCCCCACGGCGAGCCCAGCTCGTCGGGGTTGAGGCCGAGCTCCTCGCGCGCCAGCGTGTCGAGCGCCTGCTCCGGGTCGCTGATGATCTTCTGGGCGAGCCGCGTCGCCTCGTCGTGCGGGATGCCCTTCGCCGCGTAGATCAGCGCGAGCTCCTGCGCCTCCGCTTCGGGATATTCGGCCAGCTCGTCGCGCTCGAGGCCGATCTGGTGCTCGAAGAACTCCCGCTGCGAGCGCACCGAGACGTACTCGCCGGAGGCCATCGCGAACGCGCCCGCGCACAAGCCGGCCACGCCGGTCAGCAGCACCACCTGCGGGTCGGCGCTCGCCCCGGCGACGCCGAGGATCAGGCTGGCGTTGGACACCAGGCCGTCGTTGACGCCGAAGACCGCGGCGCGCAGGTTGCCGCCGCCGGCCAGGCCCCGGTGGCGGCGCTCGATGCCCGACGCCGGGGTCGGCGGCGCGTGCCCGGGCTCGCGCGGCATGGTCGTTGCGTAGATCGACATGCCGCGGACCTTCATCGCGGCGAGGACGCGCTGCAGCCGGTGCGGGCCGAGGCGCCGCACCAGCGTCGCCACCAGCCGGGTCCGGCCGTCCGGCTGATAGGGCGGGGGCGGCGCGTGACCGCGCGCGGTGACCTGCGCGCGCCAGATCGCCGCCTGCGCCTCGGCCTCGCCGGCGAGGCGGCGGAAGAGCTCGGCCCGGGTGTCGTCGTGCTCCGCGCCGGCGCAGGCCCGGTACAGAAACGCCGAGCGCTGCTCCTCCTTCCAGCTCTCCAGCGGGTTCATCGGGGTCCCATGCGGCGCGTGCCACGGACGCGCGGCAGCCGCCGGGACGCGGGTGCAGGTGCGATCCGGCGCGGCGCCGCGCCGTCCGGGGCAGGGGCTGCGGTCATCCGGCGGCCAGCGCCGCGTCGATCCGCGCCATCACCGCCGCGTCGAGGCGGGGGACGACCTCGAGCGCCTTCATGTTCTCGCGCACCTGCGCCGGGCGGCTGGCGCCGGTGATGACCGTGGACACCTGCGGGTTCGCGAGGCACCAGGCGAGCGAGAGCTGCGCCAGCGTGCAGCCGAGATCGGCGGCGATCGGCGCGAGGCGGCGCACGACGGCGATCTTCGCCGGGTCGGTGAGCCGCTCGGCCAGCCACTCGTAGCCCTTGACCGTCCCGCGCGAATCCGGCGGGATGCCGTCGTTGTACTTGCCGGTCAGCAGTCCCGACGCCAGCGGGCTCCACGTCGTCGTCCCCAGCCCGATGTCGCGGTAGAGGCGCGCGTACTCCTTCTCCACCCGGTCCCGGTGCAGCAGGTTGTACTGCGGCTGCTCCATCACCGGCTTGTGCAGGTGGTGCCGCTCGGCGATCTGCCACGCGGCCGTGATCTCCGCGGCGCTCCACTCCGAGGTGCCCCAGTACAGCGCCTTGCCGGCCGTGATCATGTCGTGCATCGCGCGCACCGTCTCCTCGATCGGCGTCTCGGGATCGGCCCGATGGCAGAAGACGAGGTCGACGTAGTCGAGTCCCAGGCGCCCGAGCGAGCCGTCGATCGCCTGCATCAGGTACTTGCGGTTCAGCGTGTTCTTCTCGTTCGGGCTGTCGTGGAGGCCCCAGTAGAACTTGGTGGAGACGATGTAGGACGAGCGCCGCCAGCCGAGCTTGCGCAGCGACTCGCCCATGATCGTCTCCGACTGGCCGCGCGCGTAGACCTCGGCATTGTCGAAGAAGTTGACGCCGGCGTCGTAGGCGGCGGCCATGCAGTCGCGCGCCGCATTGCCGGCGAGCTGGTTGCCGTAGGTCACCCACGAGCCGAACGAGAGCTCGCTCACCTTCAGGCCGGAAGCGCCCAGCCGGCGATAGTTCATGGTCGTTCTCCGTCGATCGGGAGGGGGACACTAACGCTGGTCGGGGCGTGCCTCGTGCGTCTGCTGGCACTCGATGCAGCGGGTGGCGGTCGGATACGCCGACAGCCGCGCCGGCGCGATGGGTTCGCCGCAGTCGCTGCACTCGCCGTAGCTGCCGTCGCGCAGCCGAGCCAGCGCGGCGTCGACCTCGGTCAGCTCTTTGAGCGCGTGGCGCAGGCCGGCGATGTCGAGCTCGGCCAGCGAATCGGCCACCGCCCAGTCGTCGGTTTCGTCGAGGCGATTGCGCAGGCCGACGACGCGCTCGTCGCCGCTGCCCTGCATCTGCGCCTTGACCTCGGTGCGCAGGGCGACACGCCGGGATTCGAGCGCGGACTGGATGGCGCTGCGGTCGGCAGGCGCGAGCTTGGCGGTGTTCATGGCTGCATTCTAGCAAGTCGCCGCCGGGCGCCGGTCGGTCGTTGCCGCCGGTGCGGAACCGGCGGGGCTTGAAAGCGCGCGCCGGGCCCTCAATTACGGGACGAGGCGTTGCCGTCCGGAGTGCGCAGGGCAACGGAGCGCCGATCTGTTCGCACCGTGACCAAAGGAGATGGACGATGAACAAGCTGATTGCATACGACCCCTTCGCCGACGCCGCCTTCGACGAGCTTTTCCGAGGTTTCTTCAAGCCGGTCAGGACGGCGCGGCCCGCGCCGGTGAGCATCAAGATGGACGTCAGCGAGACCGACAAGGGGTACCTGGTCCAGGCCGAGATTCCCGGCGCCAGAAAGGAGGACGTCCAGGTGACGATCGAGGGCAACCGGGTCACCATCGCCGCCGAGGTGAAGCGCGAGTCCGAGCCGAAGGACGGCGAGCAGGCGCTGCGCAGCGAGCGCTACTTCGGGAACGTCTACCGCAGCTTCACGCTGCCGGTCGAGCTCGACGAGTCGGCCAGCGCGGCGAAGTTCGACAACGGGGTGCTCGAGCTCGCGCTGTCGAAGAAGGCGGCGCTCGCCGGGCGCAAGCTCACGATCGGGTAACGGCGGAAGCAATCCGCTGCGGCAGCGGACGGCACCCGCGCGGTGCCGTCCGCGCGTCGCGTCGGCGCGACGCGCGCTTCAGCGCACCCGCTTCGCCGGGTACTCCTCGTCGATGTTGTCGCGGAAGAAGCTCCACGGCGACGACGCCGAGGCCAGCCGGCGATAGGTTTCCGCGGACACGCCCGAGTACTCGAACGTCCCCGCGGTGAGTTCGACGACCAGCACCCGCCGTGCCGCATCGTAGCCGGCGGCGCGCAGGTTGCCGCCCGACAGTCGCTTCATCTCCATTGCCGCATCGCCCTCTCCAGTGGCAGCGCCGTTGCGCGGACGCCGCGCGTGTCCAGTATTGTCCGGCGCGGCGCGCGGGTCAACGGCGGTGCGCGGTGCCGGCCCACGCGCGCGAAGCGCAGTAAGATGGCGGCCGGGCCCGGCAAGGCGGCCACGGAGGATTTGGCGTGCAGCGAAAACGTGGGCGGGCATTCCGGTTTGCGGGCGCGCTGGCCGCGGCGGCGGCGCTGCTCGGCGTCGGCGCGACCTCGCTGCCGGCGGGCGCCGCCGATCCGGCCGCGACGCTGCGCGTCGCGTTCGGCATCGCCGAGACCAGCTTCGATCCGCAGTTTGCCTCCGATGCCGCGTCGGACGGCATCATCGCCAACGTGTACGAGGCGATGCTCGACTACGACTACCTGGCGCGACCGGTGCAGCTCGTCCCGCGCACGCTGGCCGCGATGCCCGAGGTGCGCGACGGCGGGGCCACGTACATCTGCCGGCTGCGCAAGGGCATCCTGTTCACGCCGGATCCCGCGTTCGGCGGCAGGCCGCGCGAGCTCACCGCGGCCGATCACGCCTACGGCATCAAGCGCCTGCTCGACCCGGCGGTGAAGAGTCCGTGGCTGTGGCTGGTCGCGGGCAAGATCGTCGGCGGCGACGAAGCGCGTGCGCAGGCGGTGAAGACCGGCCACTTCGACTACGACGCGCCCATCGCCGGGCTGGAGGTCGTCGACCGCTACACGCTGAAGATCCGGCTGAAGGAGCCCGACCTGCGCTTCCTCTACGTGCTGGCGGTTCCCAACACGGCCGCGGTCGCCCGTGAGGTCGTCGAGGCCTACGGCCGCGATTTCGGCGCGCACCCGGTCGGCACCGGGCCGTACGTGCTGGGCGAGTACCGTCGCAGCGCCAGGATCGTGCTGGTGGCGAACCCGGGCTATCGCGCGACGACTTACACGCCGGCGGGACCGGTCCCGGAGGCCTCGCGGCCGATCGCGAAGGCGCTGGCGGGCCGGCGGCTGCCGTTGGCGGGCCGGATCGACATCGCCATCATCGAGGAGGGCCAGGCGCGCTGGCTCGCGTTCCTCAAGGGCGAGCTCGACGTGCTCGAGCGGCTGCCGTCGGACTTCGTCGACCAGGCCCTCGCCGACGGCAGGCTCAAGCCGGAACTCGCCGCGAAGGGCATCCGGCACGAGGTGCTGCTGCGCCCCAACGTCTGGTTCACCTACTTCAACATGAAGGACCCGGTGGTCGGCGGTTACACGCCCGAGCGCATCGCGCTGCGGCGTGCGATCGCGATGGCGTACGACGTCGGCGAGCAGATCCGGGTGCTGGCGAAGGGCCGCGCGGTGCCCGCGCAGAGCCCGATTCCGCCGGACGTCGCCGGCTACGACCCCGCGCTGCGCACGCAGGCGCAGCTCTACGATCCGGCGGCCGCGCGCGCGCTGCTCGACCGCTTCGGCTACAAGGACCGCGACGGCGACGGCTACCGCGAGCGCCCGGACGGCGCGCCGCTGGTCATCGAGCGCTGGTCGACGCCGAACTCGGCGGCGCGGCAGGGCGACGAGCTGTGGAAGAAGAACATGGACGCGATCGGCATCCGCATCGCGTTCAGGAAGGACAAGCTGCCGGAGCTGCGCAAGATGGCGCGGCAGGGCCGGATCCCGATGCGCGGCGACGGCTGGAATGCCGACTACCCCGACGCGGAGAACTTCATGCAGCTGCTCTACGGGCCGAACGCCGGCCAGGAGAACCAGGCGCAGTTCGACCTGCCCGAGTTCAACCGGCTGTTCGACGAGGCGCGCAAGCTCCCCGATTCACCGGAGCGCACCCGGTTGTTCGACCGGATGACCGAGCTGGTCGTCGCCTATGCGCCGTGGCGGCTCACGGACCACATCCTGGAGGACCATCTGCTGCACGACTGGGTGCGCGACTACAAGCCGCATCCGATCCGCTCGCAGGTGTGGCAGTACGTCGACGTCGAGCGGCCGGCGAAGGGTCTACGCTGAGGCAGTGCCCGGCGGCGGCACGCCGGCGAGATCGGCGGCACGCTTGACCAGCGCGGCGTCGTCCTCGTCGCCATAGCCGGCCGCGATGGCGTCGACGAACGCGGCGTGCGCCGCGGCCGTCATCGGGGCGCTGACGCCGAGGCGCTGCGCCAGCGCCGCGGCGATGCCGACGTCCTTGGTCAGTATCTTCGCTGCGGCGCGCGGGGCGTAGTCGCCGGCGAGCGCGCGCGCCATCCTGTCGGTGAAGATCCAGCTGCCGCCGGAGCTCGCGTTGACGACGTCGAACACCTGCTGCGGATCGAGGCCGGCGCGGATCGCCAGCGTCATCGCCTCGGCGCCGGCCGCGAGGTTGGCGGCGGCGAGCAGGTTGTTGACGATCTTGAATGCCGAGGCGTCGCCCGCACGCCCGCCCAGCGCGAACAGCCGGCCGGTGATGCGCTCGAGCACCGGCCGCGCGCGCGCCAGCGCCGCGGCGTCGCCGGACACCATCATCGTCATCGTGCCGGCGGCGGCCTTCGCCGGTCCGCCGGAAACCGGCGCGTCGAGCAGCGCGATGCCGCGCGCGGCGAGCCGCGGCGCGAGCGCGGCGGGGTAGGCGGGGTCGACCGTCGACGAGAGCACGACGATCGCCCCGGGCGCCAGCGCATCGAGCACGCCGTCGGCGCCGAACAGCACCGTGTCGATCTGCTCGGCGTCGACGACGAGCAGGATCACCGCGTCGCAGGCGCGGGCGAGCTCCGCGGGCGACGCCGTGGGCAGCGCGCCGTGCGCGACCGCGGCGTCCTGCGCTTCGGCGCGGATGTCGCGCGCCCAGGTGGGCACGCCCGCGCGGACGAGGCTCTCCACGACGCCGCCGCCCATGGCGCCGGTGCCGACGACGCCGACACTCCGGATGGGCACCGCGTCGGGCGCGGCGGCGCTCACCGCTGCAGCCTATTTCGGCACGACATACGGCTCGCACCCCTCCAGCGGCCGCAGCGCGCCGTTCTGGATGAGCTGCAGCTCGATGCCCTTGCCGCGCAGCTCCATCGTCCCGTTGCTGAAGCGCACGCCGGATGCCGCGGGAATCTGATAGAGCGTGACGCGGTCGCCGCCCGGCATCAGCATCCGCGCCTCGCCGTTGTCGAAGCGGATGACGATGCGCTCGCCCGCGAGCTTGCAGTCGAAGGTGTTCTTCGCCGCTTCCTCCGCCTCCTTGCGCGCCGCGGTGTCGCAGGCGGCGAGCGTCGCGATCGCGACGGCGGCGACGAGCCACCGGCGTGCCGGGGTGCCGCGCAGGGCGACGCGGTGATCCGGCGCGGCGGATTCGCGCAGGCCGCCGGCGGCCGTCCGGCCGCCGCGCGCGCCGGTCATGGAATCGGGTCTCATCGTAGGTCCGCCTCTGCGACGGTCGTGTCGGGATCGCGCCGGAAACGGGGGGCATCGGCGTAGGAGAGCACCTCGACCGGCTGCCCTGACCGGATCCCCCGCTGCATCGCCTGCCACCACTCGGGCCCGAGCAGGTCCGCGTGCCAGTGCATGAAGCATTCCCGTGTCTTGGGGTCGGTGAGCAGAAAAGTCGCGAACTCCTCGGGGAATATGTCCTTCGGGCCGACCGGGTACCACACGTCGTCGGACATGTCGTCGTAGCCCGGTGGCGGCTCCGGAATCCGGCGGAAATTGCAGTTGGTCAGGAAGTCGATCTCGTCGTAGTCGTAGAACACGACGCGGCCGAAGCGGGTGACGCCGAAATTCTTGAACAGCAGGTCGCCGGCGAAGATGTTGACCGCGGCGAGCTCCTTGATCGCGTTGCCGTACTCGCGCATCGCGTGCAGCCGCTGCTCGTCGTCGGCGCGTTCGAGGTAGATGTTGAGCGGGATCATCCGCCGCTCGATGTACAGGTGCTTGACGACCACGAGCTCGTCGTCGAGCTCGATCACCGACGGGGCGACCGAGACCAGTTCCTCGATCAGCTCGTCGGAGAAGCGCTCGCGCGGAAACGCGACGTCGGAGTACTCGAGGATGTCGGTCATCCGGCCGACGCGGTCGTGGTGCTTGACCAGCGTGTACTTGTCCTTGACCTGCTGGCGGTCGGTGTCCTTGGACGCGGCGATCTTGTCCTTGATCACCTTGAACACGTACGGATACGACGGCAGCGTGAACACGCTCATCACCAGGCCCCGGATCCCCGGCGCGATCGATGAAACCGTCGCGCGAGTGCTTGAGGTGGTGCAGGAAATCGCGGAAGAACAGGTTTTTCCCGGCCTTCTGCAGGCCGACCATCGTGTACAGTTCGGCGCCGGTCTTGTCGCGCATCATCGCGCGGAGGAAGCCGACGTACGCGGACGGCACCTCCATGTCGACCAGGAAATACGCGCGGTTGGCCGAGAAGAAGATCGCAAGGTCCGCCTCGTCCATCAGCAGCGCGTCGAAGTACAGCCGGCCCTCGCGGTCGTGCCTGACCGGCACGACGAACGGGTAGGTGTTGATGCCGTTGACGACGCGGCCGACGACGTACGCGGTCTGGTTGCGGAAGAACGGCGACGACAGGACCTGGATCTGGTGGTTCGGCTCGAGCGCGAACGGGCGCGGAAAGCGCGTGCGGAACGCCCGCAGCAGGTCGGTGAGGTCGCGCCGGAAGTCGGCGAAGCGGCGCTCGAATCTGAGGTCGAGCACGATGTCGACGATCGCCTCGCGCAGTCCCTGCTGCAGCGGGTAGTACGACTTGTAGCTCGGCGGCTCGGCGTCGATGTGCTCGGTGGAGATCGCCGGCCGGACGAAGATGAAGCGGTTGTGGTAGTACTCGCGATGCAGGATCTTGGTCGACACCGAGTTGAAGAACGTCTCTGCGCACTCGGGCTGCTTGTGGTCGATCAGCAGGCCGATGTAGTGGAGCTTGACCTGCTCCCACAGCGTGTCGCTGCTCGCGCCGTCGAGGCCGGCGGTGCGGAAATCGCGGGCGACGCGCTCGGCGGTCTCGGCGACGCGCCGATCGTAGAAGTCGATGCGGTCGCGCGCGACGTGCTGGATCGCCAGCCAGTTGCCGGCCTCGAAGTGGCGCCGCGCCGCGCGCGCGCATTCGCGGAACAGCGCGTAGTGCTTGTTGAATCCGTCGAGCAGCGCGACCGCGATCGCGCGCGCCTGCTCGACCGGCGGCGCGTGGCGGGTCGCGATGGCGGTGCCGGCGATGGTCATGCGCGCGTCGTTGTCGGTTCGTCGGCGGCCGGGGCGTCAGTTGCCCTTCGCGGCGGCCTCGGCCTCGGCCTGCATCTCCTTGACCGCCGCGTTGTAGTCGTCGATCAGCGCGTTTGCCGTTTCGAGGTACTTCTGCGCGATCGCACGCTGCTCCATCGCGAATTTCTTGTAGCACTCCAGATAGGCGTTGGCGTCCGTGCGCCATTGGCGCTTCTGCCTGTCGGATCCGAGCTGGCCGGGATGCTCCGGCTTCTCGCCGCAATCGGGCTTTGGCGTGGCCACCGTCGCCGCCGCCGACGCCGCGGGCGCGGGCGCCGCCGCCGACGCCGGCGCCGGCGCAGCCTCGGTCTGGCCGCTCGCCGGGTGCGCCGCGAGGCCGCAGGCGAGCGCGATGGCGGCCCAGAGGGGCACCGCGCGGTGCCAAACTCGGAATGCGATCATGGCGTTTCCTGGTCCGGGTAAAACCGGCATTGTAGAGCGCGGCATGGCCTGCGAGAAGTCAGGGCTCGCGCGCGGCGAAGGTGTCGCAGCTGCGAACGTCGCCGCGGTCGAGCCCGACCCTGAACCAGCGCGCGCGCTGCGCCGACGAGCCGTGCGTGAACGACTCCGGCGTCACGACACCCTGCGCCTCGCGCTGGAGCCGGTCGTCGCCGACGGCGGCGGCGGCGCGCAACCCCTCTTCGACGTCGCCCGGGTCGAGCAGGTTCCGGCGCTGCGCGAAATGGCCCCAGACGCCGGCGAAACAGTCGGCCTGCAGTTCGAGGCGAACGGACAGCGCGTTGCGGGCGCGGGCGTCCATGCGTCGGGACTCGCGGTCGAACTGCTCCATGATGCCCAGCAGGTTCTGCACGTGATGGCCGACCTCGTGCGCGACGACGTAGGCCTGCGCGAAGTCCCCCGGCGCCCCGAAACGGCGCGTCAGGTCGCCGAAGAACGCGGTGTCGAGGTACACGTCGCGGTCTGCCGGGCAGTAGAACGGCCCGGTCGCCGCCACCGCCCGTCCGCAGGCCGACCGCGTGGCGCCGCGGAACAGCACGAGCGTGGGCGGGTCGTAGCGCGAGCCCATCGCCTTGAACACGGCGCCCCAGGTGTCCTCGGTGTCGCCCAGCACCCGCGCGACCATCTCGCGGGTCTCGTCGGGCACCGCCGGCGCCGGGGACGGTGACCCGCTGCGCGGCCCCGGCGCGCTCTGCGGTGGCGTCGCGGGGCCGCCGCCTTCCGAGAGCAGGTCGAGCATTTCCAGCGGATTCACGCCGAACAGCAGGCTCGCGATCACGACCACGGCGATCGCGCCGCCGCCCAGGCGCACGCCCGCGCCGCCGCGCGCGCCGCCCTCGCCTCGATCCTCGACGTTGTCACTGCGGCGGAAGTCGCCCCAACGCATGTCCGGTTCCTGTTCGCTCTGAGGTGATCGGCAGTTTCGGCGCGGTGCCCGGCGGCGCGGAATCGGGTCGCCGCGCGCGGCTACGGTTTCAGCGCCCGGTAGAGGAAGGGCAGGCTGACGTCCATCCGGTAGTCGACGTCGGAGTGGGTGTCATCGTACTCCTCGTAGGTATGGGAGACACCGGCCTCGGCGAGCCGGCGCGACAGGATGCGCATGCCGTAGTGGATGTGGTACTGGTCGCGCCAGCCGCAATCGAGGTAGATGCCGCGCAGCGATGCCAGCGCCTCCCGGTGCCGGTCGACGAGGTGGATCGGATCGTGCCGGCGCCAGTTTCGCCAGCGCGCCTCGAGGCGCTCGCCGGTCTCCAGGTGGTAGGGCAGCCGGAAGCCGAGCGGCGCCGCGGGATCGGGGTCGTAGGTCGCCGCCATGCAGACGTTCATGATCGCGTGGCCCTCGGCCGACGACAGCTTCTCCCTGTGCCACACCGCGTCGAGGAAGCGCTTGACGCGGCCGTCGTCAAAGCCGTCGGCGAGGCCCGGGCGCGCGGCGACGTCGCGCAGGACGTTGCAGGCCCCTTCCTTGCGCTTCGGCGCGCGGTACCGGGCAAGCTCGTTCAGCGTGTTCGGCCAGTCGTGGGCGTAGACGAAGTCGAAGTACGCGTCGCCGGAATGATCGGCGACCGCACCCCAGTGCCGCGCGTACTTCATCCCGTGGATGATCGCACCGTAGCCGCCCGAGGACTTGCCGAAGCAGCCCCGGTGCTCGCGCGACGCGAGTGTGCGGAACTCGCGGTCGACGAACGGGATGATCTCGCGCGTGAGGTAATCCGCGTAGCGCCCGATCGCCGAGGAATTGACGTACTGGTTGCCGCCGAGCGACGTGAAGCAGTCGGGAAACACCATGATCGTCGGGCCCATCCGCCGGGTGCGCACCAGGCGGGCGACGCGCTCGGGCACGTTGTCCCCGAACGGCTTCCAGCTGACGTGCGCGAGGCCCGATCCGGTGAATCCGACCAGGTCGTAGAGCACCGGAAAGCGCCGGCCGCGGCCCGCTCCGGCGCCTTCGTCGTACTGCTCGGGCAGCCAGACCGCGAGCTTGCGCACGTGCGGGTCGCCCAGCGGGTTGTCGGCCAGGATCTTCGAGCGGTGCTCCAGCACGACGATGGTTCCGGGGGAGCGAAGCGGGCGTTTGCGGGCCATGAGGGTTTCCGGTGGACGCTGCCGGCTGGGGCAGCGCGGCGATTGTGCCGCCAACAGCGGCCGCGGGCAAACCCCGGACGGCGGAGCGGGGGGCCGCCGACCGGCGCAACATCCAAAAATGTCGCAATTTGGCGACAGTCTTGGTCGCGTGCGTCAAAAACGCATCAGTTTCGCCCGTTTCCGGGCCTGCGACGGGTCGGATATTTGCCTTGCCGTCGCCACTGCCGTATCCTCGAATTCTCGAGTTATCGATCAGGAACGGCGCGAATGACGGTAGTCGGCCTCGCAAGGTGGGCTGTGGCGTGGATGCTGCTGGCGGCAGGGGTCACGGCCGGGGCGGCGACGCTGCGCTTCGAGTACGGCGAGATCAACGGCACTTTCACCAGCGGCCCGCAGTATTCGACCCTCGCCGCGGTCCGGACGTCGCCGCCGGCGTCGGTACCGAACGGCGAGCGCGTGACCGCGGCGACGGTTTCAGGCTTCTGGGGAACGAACGACTATCCCGACAGCACCGCGCCGGTCGACGTCTTCGTCGACGGCGTTCTGGTCGCGCAGTGCCGCACGTACAACCCCTGCTGGAAGGACGACAATTCCGGCCAGCTCGCGTGGAGCCACAGCTTCACCGGCGCCGAGCTGATGCATCTGTCCACGACCGACCCGAAGCTGACCGTGACGCAGGTCGAAAAGGGCGTCGTCCGCCTCGGGCTGTCGACGCTCGTCCTGCGAGACCGGTCCGGCACCCCAGGTGCCCGCGCTCTCGCCGCTGGCACTGGTCGCGCTGCTGGCGGCGGTTGCCGCGGCCGGGGCGATCGCGCTGCGACGCTCCCCGCGCGGCTAGGCCGGGCCGCCGCCCGTCGCCGCAGCGACGGCGAAGGCCCGCTTCCGGCGTCGCGGCACGCCGCGCCGCCGCGTCAGTCCTTCCTGCGCTTTTTCGCCTTGGCCGTCGTCCTTGCGCTTGGGCTTGGACTTGTCCTTGGCCTTGTCCGCGCGCCGGCGTTTCTTCTTCGACTTGACCAGCAGCACGCCGCGGCAGTTTTCCGCGCCGCAGTGACAGGCGTAGGCGGCCCGGGTGCGCTTGCCGATCTTGCCGTCGAGCGACAGGCGATAGTCGTAGGTGATCTCTTCGCCGGTGCGGATGGTTCTTCGCGCCTCGATGTACACCCGGCCATCCTCGTACTCCAGCGATTCGCAGTTCGCGTCGCAGGAATGATTGATCCAGCGCGCGGCATTGCCGCGCACGTTGGCGTCGATCACGGTGCCGTCGCTCACCTCGAAGAAGAAGGTGTGATGCGGATTGTCGGGGTCGCTCGGCGGCCGCTCGAGCGCCACGTCCCAGGTGGTCCGGTCGCCGCGGTACTCGATGATGCTGGTGCCTTTCCTGATCTTGCGCGTGGCGAACACGCCGCGGCCGTGGATCGCGGAATTGCGGACGACGTAAGGGCGCGGGGGTTTCTCGGCAGGCATGGGCGAGGTCGCGGGTGAGGCCGGCTGGAGCGGGTGCGGCAATCGACGGGCGGCGGGTGGCCGTCAGGGCGGGCCGCCGCACGACGGGCGCCATGATGCCTCATGTCGCGGCGGTTGAGAAGCGATTGCCGCGCGCGCGGCGCTGCCGGCGCCGCGAATCGGCGCGACGCGACGCCGCCGGTCAGCGCACCCAGGCGGTCAGCACGACGGTCACCGTCAGCATGACGGGGGCGCTCACCGCGGCGATTGCGGTCGACAGCACCAGGCTGCCGGCGACCGGGCCCGCGAGCGTGTCGAACTGGCGCGACATCAGGTAGACGGTGGCGCCCACCGGCAGCGCGGCGAGCAGCACGATCGCCTGCGTCTCCAGCGCCGGCAGCCCCAGCGCCAGCGCGGCGAGCAGCACGATCACCGGATGCAGCAGCAGCTTGAAAGCGCAGATCGCGGCGCTTTCGCGCAAGCCGCCGCGAATGCCGAATTCGGCGAGGCCCATCCCCAGCGCAATCAGCGACAGCGGGACCGCAGCCTGGCCCATGAGCTCGAGCGTGCGGTCGAGCATCGCCGGCAGCGGCAGCGCCGGTGTAGCTGTACGCCGTGCCGGCGACGATGCTCGCCACGATCGGGTTGGTGATGACGCCCCTGGCCGTCGCCATCACGCCGCCCAGCGACGCGCTGCGGTGGCGCGCCCACTCGACCGACACGGTGACCAGCGTCCACAGCAGGAACGAGTTGAACACCAGCACCAGCGAGACCGCGGGCAGCGACGCGTCGCCGAGCAGCGTCTTGGCCAACGGGACGCCGAGCAGCAGGTTGTTCGAGAAGACGCCGCCGATGCCGAAGACCGAGCCCGCGGCGCCGTCCATGCGGAACAGCCGCCGCGCGGCGCTGCGCCCGAGCCCGAACACCAGCAGCGAGCCGCCGAAATAGGCGAGCAGGAGGCGGCCGTCCACCGGCGGCAGGCGGGAAAAGCCGCTCATCAGCCGGAACAGCAGCGTCGGCACCGCGACCGCGAACACGAAGCGGGTCAGCGCGTCGGCGGCGGCCTTGTCCCAGCCGCCGCGGCGCACGAGAAAGTACCCGACCAGCACCAGCAGGAACAGCGGCGCGGTCAGCGCCAGCAGGTTCTGGAGCGCGGTCATGCGGCGGCGGGGCAGCGTCGTGCCGGGCCGCGCACCGGAGCGCTCAGCCGGCGGCGCGAGCGCCGGCGACGAGGTCGCGCAGGGCGTTGCCGATGACGCCCGAGAGCACGCCGGGCAGGTAGCGCGCCCCCGCCTTGTGCCAGCGGTGAAACTCGGCGGGGTTGAGCGCGAGGACGCCGGGCGCCACGCCCGCCGCGAGCGCGCGGGCGATGCCGTGCTCGATCGCGGCGACGACCTCGGGGTGCTGCAGCTGCCCGGGGTATCCGAGCGCGAACGACAGGTCGTTGGGCCCGAAGAACACCGCGTCGATGCCGGGCACCGCCAGGATCGCGTCGATGGCGGCGATCGCGGCGCGGGTCTCGGCCATCACGATGACGGCGGTGCCCTCGTTCGAATCGCGCACGTGGGTCTCGCCGCCGAAGAAGCCGAAGCCGGCGGCGCGGGTCGAGAACGCGGCGCCGCGCGCGCCGGTCGGCGGGTACTTGGCGGCGGCGACGATCCTGGCCGCCTGCTCCGGCGTGTTGACCTGCGGAACCTGGATCGCCGACGCGCCGACGTCGAGCACCCGCAGGATGTCGGGCTCGAGCGTGCGCACGACCGGAATCACGCCCGCCACCCGGGCGGCGCGGATCAGGCTCTCGGTCGACTCGATGCCGGCGGGGCCGTGCTCGTTGTCGATGATGACGAAGTCGAGTCCCGCGTGCCCGCACATCTCGACCAGCGCCGGCGCCGGGATGCCGACGAAGGTGCCGAGCAGGGGACGCTGGCCGCGCAGCAGCGCGGGCAGTCGCGTATCGATGACGTTCATCCTGAAGACTCTCCTGTCCTGGCTCGGGGGTGCGCCGGCGGGTCCGGCGTCGGCGACGCTGCGCCGCCCGCTGCACCCAATGTGCCCGATTGCGCGGCGCGGCGCAAACGCGACCCGGATCGCGCCGGCGCGCTCGACGCGGTTCGGCTGCGCGTGGCGGGCGCGCGCACCCGGCGTCGCCGATATTCACAGCCCGCGCACTTGTCGAGTATCCTTGGCGCTCTCCCGCACCAGCCCCGGGCAGCAGCTGTGCCCGCCATCGGATGTGCCGACCGTGTTTCGTTCGCTAAGTGCCGCCGTCGTCCTGTTCGCGTTCTGGCTGCTGCTCTCGGGCCACTACACGGCGTTCCTGGTCACCGCCGGCGGCGCGAGCGCCGTCGCCGTGGTGCTGTTCTCGCGGCGCATGGACGTCATCGACCAGGAAGGCCATCCGATCAGCCTCGGCTGGCACGCGGTCAGCTCCTACTGGCCGTGGCTGGCGAAGGAGATCGTCAAGTCGGCGTGGGACGTCACCCGGCGGATTCTCGACCCCCGGCTCCCGATCAGCCCCACGCTCGTCAGCTTCGCGCCGGGCCAGCGCACGAACGTCGGCCGCGTCATCCACGCCAACTCGATCACGCTCACCCCCGGCACGATAACGGTCGAGGCCGGGGCGCGCGAGTTCGTCGTGCACGCGCTCACGCGCGAGGCTGGCGCCGGCTCGCCGGCAGCGAGATGGACCGGCGGGTCACCACGATGGAGGGCAAGCGCTGATGTTCGCCGCGGCGACCTGCGCGCTGCTGGTCACGATCGCGCTGCTGCTGGCCCGGGCGCTGCGCGGGCCGACGGTGTTCGACCGCCTGCTCGGCGCCAACACCATCGGCACCTGCGCGATGCTGCTGCTGGCGGTGATCGGATTCCTCACCGGGCGGCCCGAATTCCTCGACCTCGCGCTGGTCTACGGCCTGCTGAACGTGCTCGGCACGGTGGCGGTGCTCAAGTACTTCCGGCAGGGCGACCTCGGCGAAGCCGGGGATGCCGACGAGGCCGGACCCGGGGCCGGGCCGTGAGCGTCGTGCTGGCGGTGGTCAGCGGCGGCTGCCTGCTGGCCGGCGGCTTCTTCTGCGTCGTCGGCGGCATCGGCGTCCTGCGGATGCCGGATTTCTACACGCGCATGCACGCCACCAGCGTCACCGAGACGCTCGGCGCGGGCCTGATCCTGCTCGGCCTGGCGCTGCAGGCGGGGCTGACGCTGGTCACGGCGAAGCTCGTGATGATCGGCCTGCTCATCTTCTTCGCGAGTCCCACGGCGACGCACGCGCTCGCGCGCGCCGCGCTCGTGCGCGGCGTCAAACCGCTGCTCGCGCGGCCGGAGGACGAGCCATCGAAGCGCTGATCATCGACGTGCTGCTGGTGCTGATGGCGGCCTCCGTCGTCGGCCTCGTCCGCAGCCGGAACCTGTTCGCCGTCATCGTCCTCGCCGGCGTCTACAGCTTCCTGATGGCGACGGTGCTGGTCGCGCTCGACGCGGTCGACGTGGCGATGACCGAGGCCTCGGTCGGCGCCGGGATGTCGACGGTGCTGCTGCTCGCGGCGCTGTACCTGTGCAAGGGCGAGGAGGCGAAACGCGCACAGCGGCCCTGGCTGTCGCTGCTGGTGGCGGCGGCGATCGGCGCGGTGCTCGTCTACGGCACGCTCGGCCTGCCGGCGTTCTCCGATCCGCAGGCGCCGATCCACGTCCACGTCGTGCCGCGCTACCTGCACCAGGGCCCGGCGGAGACCGGCGTGCCCAACGTGGTGACGGCGGTGCTGGCGAGCTACCGCGGCTACGACACGCTGGGCGAGACCACGGTCGTGTTCACGGCCGGGGCCGGCGTGATCGCGCTGCTGCGCCGCCGCCGCAAAGGCAAAGGGAAGGGCTCCGCGTGAGGAACGATCTCGTCCTGCGCGTCGTCGCCAAGATCCTGATTCCGTTCATCCTGCTGTTCGCCGTCTACGTGCAGTTCCACGGCGACTACGGCCCGGGGGGCGGCTTCCAGGCGGGCGTGATCCTGGCCGCCGGGATCATCTTCTACGCGCATCATCTTCGGCCTGGAGACGACGCGCCGGATCGTCCCGAGCTGGCTGGTCGAGACCATGCTCGCCGCCGGCGTGCTGATCTACGCCGGCGTCGGGCTGGCCGGAATCCTGCTCGGCGGCAACTACCTCGACTACTTCGTGCTCGCCGCCGACCCCGTCCACGGCCAGCACCGCGGAATCTTCTGGGTCGAGATGGGCGTCGCGGTCACGGTGTCGGGCGTCATGCTCAAGATCTTCTACATGTTCGGCGGGCGCGGCAAGGATCCCGAGTGACCTTCTTCGGCCATTTCAGCTACGTCGTCACCGTGTTCCTGATGGTCGCGGGGCTGTTCGTCGTCATCGCCGACGGCAACCTGATCAAGAAGCTGGTGGGGCTGGGCATCTTCCAGACGTCGGTGTACCTGCTCTACATCGCGCCGGGCAAGCTCATCGGCGGCACCGCGCCGATCGTCGAGGACGCGTTCAAGCGCTACTCGAACCCGCTGCCGCACGTGCTGATCCTGACCGCGATCGTCGTCGGCGTCGCGACGCTGGCGCTGGGGCTGGCGCTGGTGGTGCGCATCCGGGAGGCCTACGGGACGATCGAGGAGGACGAGATCCTGGCGCGGGACGCCGACGGGCGGCCGGACGACGGGCAGGCCGAATGAATCTGATGCCGCACCTGCCGGCCCTGCAGGTCGTCGTGCCGCTGATCTCCGCCCCGCTGGCGGTCCTGCTTCGCCGGCCCGCGCCGGCATTCGCGGTCACGACGCTGGCGAGCTGGTTCGCCTTCGCCGTTGCCATCGCGCTCTGGCTCGACGCCGGCCGCGGGGTCACGCTCTCCTACGCGATCGGCAGCTGGCCGCCGCCCTGGGGCATCGAGTACCGCGTCGACCGGCTGTCGAGTTTCATCCTGCTGCTCGTGTCCGGCATGGCGGCGCTGATCCTTGCCGTACAGCCGCGCCGCCATCCAGCGCGAGATTCCGGCCGACCAGCACTACCTGTTCTACGCGATGTTCGCGCTGTGCCTCACGGGGCTGCTCGGCATCACCATCACCGGCGACGCGTTCAACGTCTTCGTGTTCCTGGAGATCTCGTCGCTGTCGACCTACGTGCTGATCGCGATGGGCACCGACCGCCGCGCGCTGGTCGCCGCGTACCGCTACCTGGTGATGGGCACCATCGGCGCCACGTTCATCGTCATCGGCATCGGGCTGCTGTACCTGATGACGGGCACGCTCAATCTCGCCGACATGACCCACCGGCTCGCCGACGTGCGCACGCCGCGCCCGGTGCTGGCGGCGCTGGCGTTCCTGACCGTGGGGCTCTCGCTCAAGCTGGCGCTGTTCCCGCTGCACCAGTGGCTGCCGAGCGCCTATACCTACGCGCCGGCCGGCGTCTCGGCGTTCCTGGCCGCGACCGCGACCAAGGTGGCGGTCTACCTGCTGATCCGCTTCTTCTTCGGCGTGTTCGGCGCCAGCGAGGTGTTCGACAAACTGCCGCTCGGCGAGATCATCCTCGCGCTGTCGCTGGCGGCGATGTTCGCGGCCTCCGCGATGGCGATCTTCCAGGACAACCTGAAGCGGATGTTCGCGTATTCCAGCATCGCCCAGATCGGCTACATCACGCTCGGCGTCTCGCTCGGCTCGGCCACCGGGCTGACGGCGGCGATCGTCCACCTGTTCAACCACGCCGTGACCAAGGGGGCGCTGTTCATGCTGCTGGGCGGCGTGACTGGCGTCCTGCGGCAGCGCGCTGCTCACGCGCCTTTCCGGCCTCGCGCCGGCGCATGCCGCTGACGTCGTTCGGCATCGTGCTGGGGGGGCTCTCGCCTGATCGGCGTGCCGGGGACCGCGGGGTTCATCAGCAAGTGGTACCTGATCCTCGCCGCGGTGGAGCAGGGGCGCTGGGCGCTGGTGGCGGCGATCGTCTGGCAGCTCGCTGCTGGCGATCGTCTACGTCTGGCGCTTCGTCGAGGTCGCGTACTTTCGCGAGCCGTCGCCGGCGCTGGCCGCGCACGGCGAGGCGCCGTGGGCGCTGCTGGCGCCGGCGTGCGTGCTGGTCGCGGCGACGATCTGGTTCGGCTTCGTCGACGTCGATCACCGTCGGCTCGGCCGCCGGCGCCGCCGCGATGCTGCTGGGCGGGCGGACGTGAGCGACGACGCACGCGATCGTCGCGGCGCTGGTGCTGCCGGTGCTGGGCGCGCTGGGCATCGCCGCCTGCCGGCCGCCGGCCGAACCTGCGCGAGACGGTCACGCTGGCCACCGCGGCGCTGCTGTTCGCCGGCGTCGCGTCGCTGCTGCCCGGCGTGCTCGCCGGCATGCGTCCGGCGGTGCGCCTGCTGGAGCCCGTGCCGGGGCTCGCGATCGCGTTCACGGTCGAGCCGCTGGGGATGCTGTTCGCGCTGATCGCCTCGGGGCTGTGGATCGTCAACTCGATCTACTCGATCGGCTACATGCGCGGCAACAAGGAGGCGCACCAGACGCGGTTCTACGTCTGCTTCGCGCTGGCGCTGGCCGCGGCGATCGGCATCGCCTTCGCCGGCAACCTGCTTCACGCTGTTCCTGTTCTACGAGATGCTCACGCTGGTCACCTATCCGCTGGTGACCCACTCCGGCACCGAAGCGGCGAAGCGCGGCGGGCGGATCTACCTCGGCGATCCTGATGGGCACCTCGATCGCTGTTCCTGCTGCCGGCGGTGGTCGTGGACCTGGCAGCTCGCGGGCACGCTCGACTTCCGCCCCGGCGGGATCCTGCCGGCGGACCTGGGGCCGGTGCCGCGTCGGCGTGCTGCTGGCGCTGTTCATGTTCGGCATCGGCAAGGCGGCGCTGATGCCGTTCCACCGCTGGCTGCCGGCGGCGATGGTCGCGCCGACGCCGGTGTCGGCGCTGCTGCACGCGGTCGCCGTGGTGAAGGCCGGCGTGTTCACGGTGGTCAAGGTCGTCGTCTACGTCTTCGGGCTCGACGCGCTGGCCGGCGCGGCACCGACTGGCTGGTCGCGGTCGCGGCTTCACGCTCCTCGCCGCCTCGCTGGTCGCGCTGCGCTCCGACAATCTCAAGCGCCGGCTCGCCTACTCGACGGTGAGCCAGCTCGTCCTACGTGGTGCTCGCGGCGGCCGTGCTGGCGCCGCTGTCGGTCATCGGCGCGACGTATGCACATCGCCGCGCACGCGCTTCGGCAAGATCACGCTGTTCTTCGCTGCCGGCTCGATCTACACCGCGGCGCACAAGACCGAGGTCAGCGAGCTCGACGGCATCGGCCGGCGGATGCCGTGGACGATGGCGGCGTTCGCCGTCGGCGCGCTGTCGATGATCGGGCTGCCGCCGGCGGCCGGCTTCGTCAGCAAGTGGTACATGCTCGCCGGTGCGGTCGCCGACGCGCGCTGGGCGGTGGTCGCGGTGATCGCCGTCGAGCACGCTGCTCAACGCCGGGTATTTCCTGCCGATCGTGCATCGCGCGTTCTTCCGCGCGCCGCGCCGCGGACGAGCGCGGCACCGCCACGGCGAGGCGCCGCTGCCCATCGTCATCGCGCTGACGCTGACGGCGGCGGGGACCGTGGCGCTGTTCTTCTTCCCCGACGTGCCGCTCGCGCTGGCGCGCGGGATGCTGGAGGGGCGATGATCGCGCCGATCCGCCGCCAGGCCGACCCGGACGTGCGGGGCACGCAGGCACGCGCACTGCCGGCCGGCCGCCGCCGACCGGCCCGCGGCGGGTGCCACACGGAGACCTGCCGATGAAGCCGCGCCGGCACTGGCTCGACGAGCCACGCAACGTCATGCGCCTGTGGCGCGGATTCCTGGTCGTCCTCGCGCTCACCGTCGTGGCCGAATTCCTGGTCGTCATGCACCCGGCGTTCGAGGCCGAGTCGCTGTTCGCGTTTCCGGCGATGTACGGATTCTTCACCTGTGTGGCGATGATCGTGGTCGCCAAGGCGCTCGGCTTCCTGCTCAAGCGGCCGGACAGGTACTACCGGGACGACGATGACTAGCGGCCTCGTCGTCCACCCCGGGCTGCTGCTGATCGCCGGCGCGCTGGTGCTGCCGGCGCTGCGCGGCCGGGTGCGCAGCGCGGCGATCCTGCTGCTGCCGGCGGTGGCGATGGCGATCCTGTGGCAGCTCCCGACGGGGCGGTCTGGCAGACGCACTGGCTCGACTACACGCTGGTGCCGCTGGCGACGGACCGCCTGTCGCGGCTGTTCGCCACCATCTTCCTGCTGATGGCGTTCGCCGGCGGGATGTTCGCGCTGCGGCAGACGCAGCCGCCTGGAGCTCTCGGCGGCGCTCTTCTACGCCGGCGCCGCGGTCGGGGTGACGCTGGCGGGCGACCTCATCACGCTGTTCGTCTTCTGGGAGCTGATGGCCGTCGGCTCGACGCTGGTCATCTGGAGCGCCGGCACGCGCAGCGCGTACCACGCCAGCATGCGCTACGCGATGATCCACCTGCTCGGCGGCGTCGTGCTGTTCGCGGGGGTCGTCGGCGCACGTCGCCGCGACCGGCGAGACCGCGTTCTCGGCGATGGCCCCCGACTCGGTCGCGCACTGGCTGATCCTGGCGGGCTTCCTGGTCAACGCCGGCGCGCCGCCGCTGTCGGCGTGGCTGCCCGACGCCTATCCGGAGGGCTCGTGGAGCGGCACGGTGTTCCTGTCGGCGTTCACGACCAAGGCCGCCGTCTACGTGCTGCTGCGGGGCTTTCCCGGGCACCGAGCTGCTGATCTGGGTCGGCCTGTTCATGGCCTTCTACGGCATCGTCTACGCGCTGCTCGAGAACGACATGCGGCGCATCCTCTCCTACAGCATCGTCAACCAGGTGGGGTTCATGGTCGCCGGCATCGGCATCGGCACCGAGCTGGCGCTCAACGGCGCCGCCGCGCACGCGTTCGCGCACATCATCTACAAGGGCCTGCTGCTGATGTCGGCGGGCGCGGTGCTGCAGGCCACCGGCCGGCGCAAGTGCTCCGAGCTCGGCGGCCTGTTCCACAGCATGCCGCTCACCACCATCTGCGGCAGCATCGGGGCGCTGGCGATCTCCGCGTTTCCGCTGACCTCCGGCTTCGTCTCCAAGTCGATGGTCACGCAGGCGGCGGCCGACGGCCGGCTGCTGACCGTGTGGCTGCTGCTCGCGGCGGCTTCGGCCGGCGTGTTCCTGCACGCCGGGATCAAGTTCCCGTGGTTCGTGTTCTTCCAGAAGGATTCCGGGCTGCGTCCGCCGGATCCGCCGGCGAGCATGCGCTGGGCGATGGTGCTGTTCGCGTTCCTGTGCATCGCCATCGGCGTCTGGCCGGAGCCGCTCTACGCGCTGCTGCCGTACGCGGTCGACTACCGCCCGTACACCGCGCCGCACGTGCTCACGCAGCTGCAGCTGCTGCTGTTCTCCGGGCTCGCCTTCTTCGTGATGCTCTCCTACCTGAAGCGCACCCGCACCATCACGCTGGACGTCGACTGGACGTGGCGCGTCGCGCTGCCGGCGCTGGCGCGGGCCATTGCGGCAGGGGTGAGCGCGATGCTGCAGGCGGTTGCCAGGCGGGTTGCCGCCGGTGGGCAGTGGGCTTCGACGGCCGTCGAGCGCGAGCGCCGCCCGGGCGGGCTGTTCGTGCGCACGACGCCGACCACCAGCATGGCGCTGTGGGTGATGGCGATGCTGCTGGGCTACCTGGTGCTCTACTACCTGCACTAGGCCGAAACAGTCCCCACGCTCGCGTTGCGCCCTTCGCCGAAATTCGGGACGAGCGATTTCGTGCCGGGACCGGCCAGGCGTTCGCCTTGGCAGTCGTCGAGTCGACTGTGGCGGGCGCGGCGTGGCGGGTCAGGCCCGCAGCCGCGTCAGCCGCTCGGCCGCGGCCAGCAGCGTGTCGTCGCGCTTGGCGAAGCAGAAGCGGATCACCCGGTGGTCGGTGCCGTCGTGATAGAACGCCGACAGCGGTATCGTCGCGACGCCGATCTCGCGGACCAGACGCTGCGCGAATTCCGCGGCCGGCTCGTCGCCGACGCGGTCGTAGCGCGCGAGCTGGAAGTAGCTGCCCGCGCAGGGCAGGAGCTCCAGCGGTGTGGAGGCGAGCGCCGCGCGCAGCAGCCCGCGCTTGCGGGCGAAGAACTCCGGCAGGACCTCGTAGCGCGACGGATCGCGCAGGAACTCCGCCAGCGCGTGCTGCGCGGGACTGTTGACCGTGAACACCGTGAACTGGTGCACGCGCCGAATCTCGGCGGTGATGTCGCGCGGGGCGAGCGCGTAGCCGACCTTCCAGCCCGTGGCGTGGAAGGTCTTGCCGAACGAGCCGACGACCACGCTGCGCGCGGCGAGCGCCGGGTGGCGCGCCATGCTCTCGTGGCGAGCGCCGTCGTAGACCATGTGCTCGTAGACCTCGTCGCTGACGATCACGATGTCGGTGCCGCGGGTCGCCGCGTCGAGCTCGGCGCAGTCGGACGCCGAGAGCACGCTGGTGCCGGGATTGTTGGGGGTGTTGACGACGATCATCCGCGTGCGCGGCGAGATCGCACGGCGCAGCGCGGGCCAGTCGATGCGGTAGCCGGGCACGGTGAGCGGCAGCGGCACCGGGGTGGCGCCGGCCAGCCGCACCGCGGGAATGTAGCTGTCGTACGCCGGCTCGAACACGATGACCTCGTCGCCGGGATGCGCCAGCGCGCCGATGGTGGTGAAGATCGCCTGCGTCGCCCCGGCGGTGACCGTGACCTCGTGCTCGGGATCGTAGGCGCGGCCGTACAGACGCTCGACCTTGGCGGCGATCGCTTCGCGCAGGGCCATGACGCCGGGGCTCAGCGGGTATTGGTTGTGCCCCGCGCGCATCGCCGCGGCCACGAGGTCGATCAGCAGCGGGTCGATGTCATAATCGGGAAAGCCCTGCCCGAGGTTGACGGCGCCGTGCTGCTGCGCCAGCGCCGACATCACGCTGAAGATCGACGTGCCGGTGGCCGGGAGCCGCGAGCGGAGCTGGACGGCGGATGCGGGAGGGGGCATGGCGGGGAAGGGAGCCGGCGGCAGTGGACGGAAGCGGCGATCCGGCGGCCGGGCACGCCGCCGCGATCGCGCCGTTGCGGCAGCCACCGCTGCCGGAATGCGCCGCCGATGCGACAATGAGCATACCAAAAACGGCTGGCGCCCAACGAGGAGCGAACCATGGGACAGATGATCGAACTCACCGCCGCGGATGGCTTCCGGCTCGCCGCGTACCGCGCAGACCCGGCCGGACCGCCGCGCGGCGGCCTCGTCGTCGTGCAGGAGATTTTCGGCGTCAACAGCCACATCCGGAGCGTTTGCGACGGCTACGCGGCCGACGGCTACTGCGTCGTCGCCCCGGCGATGTACGACCGCTACCAGCGCGGCGTCGACCTCGGCTACGCGCCGGAGGACATCGTCCGCGGCCGCGAGTTGAAGGCGATGGCCGATCTCGACGCCGCGCTCTCGGACGTCGCCGCGGCACGCGACGCGCTGGCCGCCGCCGGCACGGGGAAGTCGGGCGTGACCGGCTACTGCTGGGGCGGGTACATCGCCTGGATGAGCGCGGCGCGGCTGTCGGGGTTCGCCTGCGCCGTGCCGTACTACGGCGGCGGCATGCTGGAGGCGGTCGGCGAGCAGCCGCGCTGCCCGGTGCTGTGCCACTTCGGCGAGCGCGACCAGCACATCCCGGTGGCCGGCGTGCGGGAGTTCGCGGTGGCGCAGCCGACGGTGGAGGTCTTCGTCTACCCCGCCGACCACGGCTTCAACTGCGATCAGCGCGGGTCCTGGGACGCGGAGGCTGCGAGCCTGGCGCGCGGGCGCACCCTCGCGTTCCTGCGCCGCCACGTCGGCTGACCGCGGCGGCGGCACCGCGCCGCGCCCGCGGGCGCCGCCGGGTCACGCCGCCCGGGTGCCGATCAGCGCGAGGAACTCCTCGCGCGTGGCCTGCGATTCGCGGAAGGTGCCGAGCACCGACGAGGTGACCATCACCGAGTTCTGCTTCTCGACGCCGCGCATCATCATGCACAGGTGCCGGGCCTCGATCATCACGCCCACCCCCTTGGCGCCGATCGAGTCCATGATCTCGCGCGAGATCTGCTCGGTGAGGCGCTCCTGGAGCTGCAGCCGCCGCGCGTACATGTCGACCAGGCGCGCGAGCTTGCTCACCCCGAAGACCTTGCCCGAGGGGATGTAGCCGATGTGGCAGCGGCCGAAGAACGGCAGCATGTGGTGCTCGCAGAGGCTGTAGACCTCGATGTTCTTCACGATCACCATGCTGTTGGTTTCCTGGGTGAACACCGCGCCGTTGACCAGCTTGACGGGATCGGTGCGCTCGCCGGAGGTGAGGAAGGCGTAGGCCGCCGCGACGCGCGCGGGGGTCTTCAGCAGGCCTTCCCGGTCCGGGTCTTCGCCCAGTTCCACCAGGATCTGCCTGACCAGTTCCTCGATCCTTGCGGTGTTCACGTGCATGGCGGATTTCCTTTGTCGATGATTCGGGATCGGACGGGATCGCGGATGGCGCAAGCGGGCGCGCGACCCATCAGGGGATTATCCGACACTTTCGCGGACGCCGGCACTCGACGCGGGTCGCGCGCTATGGCCGCGCGGCGTCGGCCGCGCGCGCTTCCAGCGTTTCCCAGCGGGCGTAATCGGCAGCGACGTCGGCCTCGAGCGCGGCCAGTTCCGCGCGCAGCCCGCCGATCTCCTGCGGCGCATCCCGGTACAGCGCGGGTTCGGCGAGCCGGCCGCGGATCTCGGCGATCCGCGCCTCGCCTGCCTCGATGCGCGCGGGCAGGCCGGCAAGCTCGCGCTGGTCGTTGAAGCTCAGGCCGCGCCGGCGCTCGTGGCCCTCTCTGCCTGCGGACGGCGCAACGGCGGGGGCGGCCGCAGTCGTGCCCGGCACCGATGCGCGGGCGGGAGCGCGCGGCGCTGACGCACGCCCCCGCGCCTCGCCGTGCCGTGCCTGGTATTCGGCCCAGTCGCTGTAGCCGCCCGCGTATTCGCGCAGCGCGCCGTCGCCCTCGAACGCGATCACCTGCGTCACCACGTTGTCGAGAAAGGCGCGGTCGTGGCTGACCAGGAAGATCGTGCCGCGGTAGTCCTGGAGCAGCGATTCGAGCAGCTCGAGGGTCTCGATGTCGAGGTCGTTGGTGGGCTCGTCGAGCACCAGCACGTTGGCCGGGCGCGTGAACAGCCGGGCGAGCAGCAGGCGGTTGCGCTCGCCGCCCGACAGCGAGCGCACCGGGCGAGCGCGCGCGCTCCGGCGCGAACAGGAAATCGCCGAGGTAGCCGATGACGTGCCGGCGCTCGCTGCCGATCTCGATCCAGTCGGCGCCCGGGCTGATCGTGTCGTGCACCGTGGCGTCGGGGTCGAGCGCCTCGCGCAGCTGGTCGAAATAGGCGACCGACAGATTGGCCCCGCGGCGCACGGTGCCCGCGTCGGGCGCGATCTCGCCCAGGATCAGCTTCAGCAGCGTGGTCTTGCCGGCGCCGTTGGGCCCGATCAGGCCGATGCGGTCGCCGGCGAGGATGCGGGTCGTGAAATCGCGGATCAGCGTGCGGCCCGCCGAAGGCCTTGGCGACTCCGGCGAGCTCGGCCACCATCTTCCCCGAGCGGGCGCCGTCGTCGAGCGCGAGCCGCACGTTGCCGAGGCGCTCGCGCCGCGCGGCGCGGGCGAGGCGCAGCTGCTCCAGGCGCCGCACGCGCCCCTCGTTGCGCGTGCGCCGCGCCTCGACGCCCTTGCGGATCCAGGCTTCCTCCTGCGCGAGCACCTTGTCGAAGCGCGCGGCCGCGGCCGCCTCGTCGGCGAGCTCCCGCGCCTTCGCCTGCTGGTAGGCGGCGAAGCTGCCCGGGATAGCTCGAGAGCCGGCCGCGATCGAGCTCGACGATGCGCGTCGCGACGGCGTCGAGAAACCGCCGGTCATGCGTCACGAAGACGACGGCGCCGCCGAAATTCTGCAGCAGCCCTTCGAGCCAGTCGATGGCGGCGAGATCGAGATGGTTGGTCGGCTCGTCGAGCAGCAGCAGGTCGGGCTCGGCGGCGAGCGCCTGCGCCAGCGCGACCCGCTTCTTCCAGCCGCCGGACAGCGCGCCGATCCGCGCGTCGGCGGCAAGCTCGAGGCGCGAGAGCACGGCGTCGATGCGGTTGCCGAGCGACCAGCCGCCGACGGCGTCGAGCCGCGCGTGCAGCGCGTCGACGGCGGCCAGCGCGCGCGGATCGTTGGCGTCGGCGGCGAGGCGCGCGGTCGCGTGGTGGTAGTCGGCGAGCATCCGGCCCTCGTCGCCCAGGCCCAGCGCGACGGCCTCGTAGACGGTGCTGGCCGGGTCGAGCGCGGGCTCCTGCGGAACCAGCGACAGCCGCAGCCCGGGCGCCGCCCAGCGCTCGCCGTCGTCGAGGTCGGCGGCGCCGGCGACAACCCGCAGCAGCGACGACTTGCCGCTGCCGTTGCGACCGATCAGCCCGACGCGCTCGCGGGCATCGAGCTGGAGTTCCGCCTGGTCGAGCAACGGCAGATGGCCATATGCGAGACGCGCGCGGGTAAGCGTGAAAAGCGGCATGCGCCGGGGCGTCGCGCTCCGGCTAGCCGCGCCCGACGAAGGGCATCTTGGTGGCCATGATGGTCATGAACTGCACGTTGGTGTCCAGCGGCAGGCTCGCCATGTGCACGACCGCGTTGGCGACGTGCGCGACGTCCATCAGCGGCTCGATCGCGATCTCGCCGTTGGCCTGCGCCACGCCGGTGGCCATCCGCGCCGCCATTTCGGTGGCGGCGTTGCCGATGTCGATCTGGCCGCAGGCGATGTCGTACTTCCTGCCGTCGAGCGACGTCGCCTTGGTCAGCCCGGTGATCGCATGCTTGGTCGCCGTGTAGGGCGCCGAGTTCGGACGCGGCGCGTGGGCCGAGATCGAGCCGTTGTTGATGATGCGTCCGCCGCGCGGCGACTGGCTCTTCATCAGCCGGAACGCCTCCTGCGTGCAGAGGAAGGCGCCGGTGAGGTTGATGTCGACGACGTTCTTCCACTGCTCGACCGTCAGGTCCTCGAGCGGGATCGCCGGCGCGCCGGTGCCGGCATTGTTGAACAGCAGGTCGAGGCGCCCGAACGCGTCCTTGACGCGGGCGAACAGCGCCTTGACCGATGCCGGATCGGCGACGTCGGTGGGGACGACCAGCGCGTGGTCGGCCTTCAGCGCGGCGTCGGCGACCGCCTGGTGCAGCGGCTCCGGCCGGCGGCCGGCGAGCGCGACGCCGTAGCCGTGATGCAGCAGCGCCAGCGCGACGGCCTTGCCGATGCCGGTGCCGGCGCCGGTGACGATGGCGAACTTGCGGGGCGAGTCCATGGCGAATCTCCGTGCGTTGGGGGGTGACGGCTGCGCCGCCGGCGGACCGCGCGCATCGCGCGGCCTCGTCGGCCGATCGGGTCTGCGGGAGGCCGTGAGCCCGGAAGTGTAACCGGAGCGCGCCGCCGCGAGAAATCGCGCCGCCGTGCCGGCCGCCGCGCTCAGTGCTCCCGCAGCAATGCGAGCCGCGCGAAGGCCTGCAGATATTGCTCGATCCGCGCTGCAGTCGTCTCCGACGCCGGCCCGAGCGCGGCGGCGAGCTGCGCGCGGTCGTGCTCGCCGTCGAGCAGCGCCAGCATCGCGCGCGCGGTCGCGTCCCCGATGCGCACCGTCTCGTGGCGCAGGTTGGTGACGTGCTCGCTGTCCTTCGCCTGCCAGCGCGCCAACGGGCTCGCCTCGGGCCGGACGCCGGCGGTCGTGGCCACGCGCGGCGGCAGCACGTGCATCTCGACGAGGCCGGCCGCGTACGCCTCGCCGAGCAGGTCCTCGATCGGGCGCGGCGGCGCGCCGCCGGTCGCGTCGCGCGCGCGCAGCCATGCCCGCGCCTCGTCGGCAGGCACCGCCGCAGGCGAGCGCGCGGCCAGCCACTGCTGCAGCGCGCGCAGCGCGTCGCCGGCGTCGCCGCCCGCGAGCCGGCCCTCGGCGGCGGCGCGGACCAGCGCCGTCGATGCCGAGACGTGCATCGCGGCCATGCGCGCGGGCGAGAGTGTGAAGCCGGTGGCGGAGCCGCCGCGGGTGAACAGGCTCTGCCGGTAGCGGCGCAGGTGGGCGAAGTCCAGGTACTGCTCGCGGGCCAGGCGCTCGAGGCCGTCTAGCATCCGCTGCAACTCGGGGGCGAGGCCCGCGCCGCTCATGGTCGCGACCGCGGACTCGGCGACGAAGGTCAATCCGTGGCGGCCGGCATGGGCGACCAGCTCGTGGAAGAGCACAGGATCGTTCGGCGCGCCGAGATCGTCGTGGAAGAGCGCGCTGTCGTCGCGCTGCGCGATCCGCGCGAATTCCGCCCGCAGCGCGGCGTCGGAATCCTCGTTGACCGTTCCGGGCCGCGCCAGCAGCGCCGCCAGCGCGCGCGCCGCGTCGAGCCGCGTCCGCGGGTCGGCGATGCCGTCGACGTGATAGTGCAGGGCGTCCCAGGTCGCCTGCCGCAGGCGGCAGCCGGGAAGCGTGTTGTAGCTGACGAACATGACGCCGTCGGGCGCGAGGTGCCGCGCTGCCAGGGCGAACAGCGCGTCGCGCACCGGTGCGGGCACCCACGAGTAGACGCCGTGGGCGACGATGTAGTCGAAGGTTCCGATGTCGGCGGGCAGCGCCGCCAGGTCCTGCTGCGCGAAGCGGATGTTGGCGAGCCCGAGCTCGGCGACGGTCGCCTGCGCCGCGGCGATGGGGCGAGCGGCCAGATCGAAGCCGACGAAGCTCGCCTCCGGCAGCGAGACCGCCATCGGGATCAGGTTGGCGCCGTCGCTGCAGCCGACTTCCAGCGTGCGGCAGCGGCGCACCGCCGGCGGATCGAGCCCGAACAGCGTCGCGACCGCGGCCAGGTGGGCCGGATGGCTCGCGGGGTTGGGCTGCGCCGCGTAGGGGATCGCGTCGTATTTCGCGGCCAGGTCGCCGCCGACCGCGGGATCGTTCACGCGCTTGCCTCGGCGCGTCGCGGCGCCATCGCGGTCGTCGCCCGGCCACCGGGCGGACGATGGGGGATCGACGCGCGCCGGGGCGGCGTGCCGCCGCGCCCGCGCGCCGGTGGCCGCTGCCTCAGCCGTCGTACTTGAACGAAAGCTGGACCCGCGCCCGGTAGGCGACGACCTTGCCGCCCTCGACCTTCATGTCCAGCTTGGAGACCTCCGCGATCCGCAGGTCGCGCAGCGTCCTGCTCGCGGCGCTGACCGCTTTCGCCGCCGCGTCCTCCCACGACTTGGTGCTGGTTCCGATCACCTCGGTGACGCGGTAGACGCCTTCCCCGGTACTCTTCGCCTTGGCCATGATCTGTTCTCCTCGCAGAGTCCGCCCCCTTGTCCGCGCCATGCGGCGGGTGGCAGCGACCATGATACGCGCGCGCCGCGCGGCCGGCACGCAGGGGCGCGATCGGCGGCGGCGGCGTCAGACGGGAACCTCGACGTCGTCCGGCGGCGCGACGCGAGCGGCACGGGGCGACGCCGTGGCCGGGGCGGCGCGCACGCACAGCCGGTCGGCGGCGATGGTGTGGCCCAGCAGCTTGACCAGCGCATACACGGCATCGATGTGCGGCGTCGCGATGCCGGTCAGGCGGCCGAGCTCGATCACCGAGCCCACCAGCGCGTCGATCTCCGGCTCGCGGCCGGCTTCGATGTCCTGCAGCATCGACGTCTTGTGCTTGCCGACCTTCTCGGCGCCGGCGATGCGCTTGTCGATGGTCACGCGGAACTCGATGCCGAGCTTGTTGGCGATCGCCTGCGCCTCGACCATCATGCTGGAGGCCAGCTCGCGGGTCAGCGGGAACTGGCACAGGTCGACCAGCGTCGAGTGCGTGAGCGCGCTGATCGGATTGAACGACAGGTTGCCCCACAGCTTGAGCCAGATCTCGGCGCGGATGTTGTCGAGGATCGGCGACTTCAGCCCCGCTGCCGTGAACAGCTGGGCGACGCGCGCGATGCGCTTGGTGGTCGTGCCGTCGAGCTCGCCCAGCGGATAGCGGTTGCCCTCGATGTGCCTGACCACGCCCGGCGCCGCGATGCCGGCGGCGGGATAGACGACGCAGCCGATGATGCGACCGGGGTCGATCGCGTTCATGATCTTTCCGTGCGGATCGACGGTGCGCACGCAATGCCCGTCGTAGCTCGCCGCCGTGCCGCTGGAAGTACCACCACGGGATGCCGTTCTGCATCGGGATCAGCATCGTCTCGTCGTGGAACAGCGTGACCAGGTCGTCGAGGACCGGCTCGACCTGATTGGCCTTGACCGCGAGAATCACGAGATCCTGGGGGCCGACCGAGCGGATGTCGTCGGTGGCCGGCATGTGGCGCACCAGGTGCTCGCTGCCGTCGTCGAGGATCAGCTTGAGCCCGTTGCGGCGGATCGCCTCCAGGTGGGCACCGCGGGCGATGACGGTGACCTTGTGCCCGACCGTCGCGAACAGGACGCCCAGATGCCCGCCGATCGAGCCCGCCCCCACCACACAGATCCGCATGTTCGTGCCTCGCAAGAGATTGCACCGCCCGCGCCGGACGGCGAGTGTGCATTGCAGCATTTTACCGCGACCGGGTCCCGATCTCCACCGAAAAGGCCGATGGATGAGCGGCTTGGCGCCCGGGCGCCGCGATGAAACCTCGCACGCCGGCGGCGGTCATACGCCGTACCGGTTGCAAGGATCGTCGCGCCGCGGCGACTACACCCGTACCACAGGGCGCCTTGCCCTGCCCGAACAGGAGTTGTGCCATGCTTGAATTTCTTGCCCGCCGCGGTTCGGCATTGCTGGGACTCGGGCTGATGATCGTCATGCCGGCCTGCGGGGCGGCGGACGGCGCGGTGTCGCTCCCGGCGCCGGCGACCGACATCCCGCCCGCCGCCGGCAAGGCGCCGCAGAAGGCGGTGTTCGCCGGCGGCTGCTTCTGGGGCGTCGAGGCGGTGTTCCGTCACGTCAAGGGCGTGACCAGCGCGGTGTCCGGCTATGCCGGCGGCGCGGCCAAGACCGCCGACTACGAGATGGTGAGCACCGGCTCGACCGGGCACGCCGAGTCGGTCGAGGTGACCTTCGATCCGGCGCAGGTCACCTACGGCGAGTTGCTGCGCGTGTACTTCTCGGTCGCGCACGACCCGACGCAGCTCAACCGGCAGGGTCCCGACGTCGGCACCCAGTACCGTTCGGCCATCTTCTACGTCAACGACGAGCAGAAGGGCGTCGCGCAGGCGTACATCGCGCAGCTCGACCGGGCGAAGGTGTTTGCCCGGCCGATCGTGACCCAGGTGACGTCGCTGCCCGCGTTCTATCCGGCCGAGGCCTACCACCAGGATTACGCGGCGCTGCATCCGACGCAGCCCTACATCGTGATCCACGACCTGCCCAAGGTCGCCAATCTCAAGGCGCAGTTTCCGGCGCTCTACACCGGGAAGTAGCCGACCGGCGCCCGTGGCGGGCGCCGCCGGTCACTTCGGTGGCGGCGGCGGCGGGGCAGAGCCGGCCGGGCAGCGCTGCAGCGCGGCGACGGCGGCTTCGCCCTGCTGCTGGATCCGATAGCCGTACTGCTGCTTGTAGCCGAGGCTGTCGACCGTGTTGGCCCGGGTGGCGGCGGTCGCCGCTTCGGCCAGAAAGGGGATCGCCTCCGGACAGCCGCAGGCCTTGGCCGCCCGCGCGGCGTCGATGGCCGGAATCCGGGCAGAGCTCGCGAGATTGCCGGCGTCGTAGTAGTTTTCGCTGCGCCACGCGCGCCGCCCCAGATCGACGACGTTCGTGGCATGGACGAGCGCCAGCTCGCAATCGGCCGCGGCGGCGGGTCGTGGCGAGCAGGCGAGCATCAGCACGAGCATCGGCGCGATGGCGAGCAGCGCGGGCGAGCGGCGCAATGCCGGGGCGGAGAGTCCGGGGTTCGACGCGGAGGTCATCGGCAGTTTCCGGGGCGGGTTCACGGGACGGCGAAAGGAATCCGGCGCCGCGCTCAATCGCCGAAGACCGGAGCGCGCCGCTCGCGCGCGGCGGCGAGCGCCTCCGGCAGGTCCGCCGAGAGCAGCATCGCCGCGTTCCAGGTGGCGACGCGGTCGAGGCCGTCGGCGAGCGAGTGGTCGCGCGCATGGGTGATCATCTCCTTGCAGCCGCGCACGGCGAGCGGCGACTTGGCCGCGATCGTCGCGGCAAGCTCGCCGACGCCCGCGGCGAGCGCATCGGGGGTGTCGTAGCAGCGGTTGACGAGGCCGATCGCGCGCGCCTCGTCGGCGTTCACGTTGCGCCCGGTATACGCGAGCTCGCGGGCCATGCCTTCGCCGATCAGCCGCGGCAGCCGCTGCAGCGTGCCGAGGTCGGCGGTCAGCCCGACGTCGACCTCCTTCACCGCGAACACCGCGTCGGCCGAGCAGTAGCGCAGGTCGCAGGCCAGCACGATGTCGACCCCGCCGCCGATGCACGCGCCGTGAACGGCCGCGATCACCGGCTTGCGGCAGCGGTCGATCGCCAGCACCGTGTCCTGCAGGTCGAGAATGACGCGGCGCAGCTTTTCGCGGGCGCGGCCCTCGCAGGCGTCGGCGATGTGGTCGCGCAGCCCCGCGAGCAGCGCGAGGTCGATGCCCGAGGTGAACAGCGTTCCCGCGCCGCGCAGGATGCCCACGCGCGCGGCGGGCGTCGCGTCGAGCCAGCGCATCGCATCGCGCAGCTCGTGCCACATCGCGAGGTCGAGCGCATTGGCCTTGCCCGGCCGCGACAGCTCGATGACGGCGACGTGGCCGTCGAGGCGCACGTTCAGCCGCTGGTACGCCGGCGCGGTGTCTGGGTCGTTCATGCGGAAGCTTCCGGAGAGGTTGAAGGCCGGCGCGGGCGGAACCCGGGCGGGGCCGGCGCGATCGGCGGGCGGCGCAAGGCCCGGTTCGGGTGCGGGGCGGGTGACGCGTTCCGGCCGGCGGGAGGACGGGCGGAGACTACCCGCCGCAGGAACTTTGCATTATCCTCGGAACGGGCGCGCGGGGCGATGCTGCCGCGCCGCTCCCGGGGCGGTGCTCCGTCTTCCGGCCATTCTCGCGTCGCCACGCCGCCATGCCCGAAATCGACGTTTCCGCCAGGCTCAAGGCCCGGGTCCTGGCCGAGGCGCTGCCGTTCATCCGCGGCTTCCACGCCAAGACGCTGGTCGTGCGCTTCGGCGGCGGCGCGATGGCCGACCAGGCGCTGAAGGAAGGCTTCGCCCGCGACGTCGCGCTGCTGCGGCTGGTCGGCATGAACCCGATCGTCGTCCACGGCGGCGGCTGGCGCATCGACTCGCTGCTGCAGCAGATGGGCATGGAGAACCGCTCGCATCGCGGCATCCGCGTGACCGACGCGGCGACGCTCAATGTCGTCGAGATGGTGCTGGGCGAGATCAACCAGGAGCTGGTCGGGCTCATCAACCGCCACGGCGCCAAGGCGGTCGGGATCGACGGCCAGGATGGCCGCTTCATCCACGCCTGCAAGCTGACGCTGCCGCCCGAGCCGGGCGAGGCCGACGCGCCGGACCTCGGCCTCGTCGGCGACGTCGAGGAGATCAATCCCGACATCGTCAACCTGCTGCTCTCGCGCGGCTTCATCCCGGTGATCATGCCCATCGGCGTGGGCGCCGACGGGACCGCGTATCACATCAATTCCGATCTCGCCGCCGGGCAGCTCGCGCGCACGCTCGCCGCGGAGAAGCTGATCCTGATGACCAACGTGCCGGGCGTGCAGGGACGCGACGGCAGGCTCGCCTACGTGCTGACCGCGAGCGAGGCCGAGGGCCTGCTGCGCGACGGGACCGTGCACGGCGGGATGCGGCCGCGGCTGATGGCGGCGCTGTCGGCCGTGCGCGAGGGCGTGCGCTCGGTGCACATCATCGACGGCAGCGTCGCGAGCGCGCTGCTGCTCGAGGTGCTGACCAATTCCGGCGTCGGCACCGCGGTGCGCTCGGACGCGGGCCCGGATCTGCTCGCGGACGCGCGCAGCTACTTCGCCGACGCCGGCGGCGGGTGAGCGCCGGGCGGCGCGGCGCGGAACCGCGGCGCGCGGGCGCCGCCGCGGTCACTGCGCGCACGCGTTGCGGACCCGCGCGTACTCCTCGACCGAATCGACGGCGTTCTGCCGCTGCGTCCATGTCCTGCTTGTGCCGGCGGATGAAATCCGAGAGGTAGTCGTTGACGCGGGCATTGACCTGCCGCTGCAGCTCGTCCCGGCTCGACGCGCGCTGCAGCCCGGTGCCGATCGCGCCGCCGAGATCCGCCTCAAGCTCGCGCGACGCCTCGTCGAGCACCGCCGCGAACACGGCGACGTGCTTCATCTCGTGCTCCAGCGTGGCGTTGCGCGCGCAGGGCGAGCCGTCGAGTTCCTGCGCGAGGTAGACCGTCACCGGCTGCATCGACAGCCGCACGTCGACGTCGACGGTGCCGCAGGTCCTGGCCCCCGCGGCATCCTCGATCGCGCGGATGCCGATCTCGGTCTGGTGCCCGAAATGCACGGTCGTCAGGCCGAAGGTGAGGTGCCGGCCCGGCGTGTATCCGCCGCGCACCGTCAACTGGTCGACCGACTGCGTTTCGTCCTGCACGTAGGCGAGCGGGACCGTGGCGACGCCGACGCGCGATGGCGGCAGACCGGCGCAGCGCGTCTCGAACGATGCGAAGAGGTTGCCGGCTCCCGGCGTCGCAGGCGACGACGAAGAGCGCGGCCAGCCCCAGCCGCAGGCCGGCGCGGAGCCTCGGTGCGCTGTCGCGCATCGACCGGCCGGTCACCCGCCGAAAGCGACGGCCGGAACGCCGAACAGCAGGCGGTGGAAGTGCATCACCGCGCCGGCCGCGACGATTCCGCCGCCGATCGCCATCAGGTCGAACTTCGCCGCGGGCTCGAACGGCTTGACGGCGTGCCGGGCGAGCGCCGAGGCGAGGTCGACCACGGCGTAGGCGAAGAACGCGCCGAACAGCACCGTGCCCGCCCGGTCGCCGTTGGCGAGCAGGTGCGTGCCCGACCACAGCAGCAGCCCCAGCAGCATCGGGTGCTGCAGCCAGCGGCGCAGATAGCCGCGCATGTTCGCGGCGGCGAAGAGGATGAACGCCGCGGTCACCACGTACGGGGCGGCGGCTTTGGCGGCGGGGAACGGCGCGAACAGCCGGTCCTGCGCGCCCGCGTGGGCGTAGCCCACCACGATCAGCACCAGGCCGACCGCCGAGGCCAGCGCGAACAGCGCCTTGTAGCGGTTGGCGCCCGAGCGCGCCGACGGCCGCCGCACGCACGGGCGGGACCGCAGGCAGCAGGTGGATGCCGAGAAACAGGGCCAGGCCGGCGATCAGCGTCGTCATGGAGGGCTCCGGGGTGGCGGGGGTCGCCCGCCGGCGCGCGCGGCGGCGAGCGCGCCGGCGGCGCCGGCGCGCGTGAAATGCGGCGGCGCGCCTCAATGATACCGATATCCGGGTGCGACAGCGATTCGGAGGAGACCGCAATGGCACACGACACGACCAACGCCGGCCCGCGCGGGGCTGCGGACGCGGCGGGCGCGGCGGCGCGCGTCCGCGTTTTTGCGAAGAGGTCTCCGTGGCGACCCGATCCCGACTCAGTCCGCCAGGATGGAATATTCCACCATCCAGGAAAATGGGTCATTGCCATCCTGATCCCGGAACCTTGCCAGCACCTGGTCCTCGTCCAGATCCACGCTGATTCGCTGGATATGGTGATCGCCGTTCTGGAACTTGAACTCGAACGATTGCAGCAGTGCGGTTCCAGGCGTTCTGGATTGCCTGGCCTCAGACCGGGCGTGTGTCTCCGAATGCGCCTGAACGATATGGTGGGCCAGCATGGATCGCGGAATGACCGCGTAGTAGACGCACGCCCGATAGGGTTCGGCGCCGTCGTTGTCGCCCAAATTCACATACACATGATCGTTGTGCGCCATCTGGCGCAGCTTGAGCTGCAGGATGTGGTGATCCGAGGATTCGTAGTCAAAGGTAAACCCGGTAAGGACGAACGCCTCGGAGCTGGTCAGGTGAGGGATGCGCAGACGCTGTTCCCCGCGCAGGTTGCCTGCGCAAACTCTACGGTGCTGCGCAACGTCCCGAAGGTCCTGGAATTTGATGGCTCCGGAAATGCGATGTCCGCTGGAATCCTGGTCACGAAGCGCGGCCGCGTAGTCTCCCGCACTCAGGGCGAGAGTCGTAATCGGACCCATTCCCAACCACTTCAGGGCGTGGTCGCCGCGGGTCCACCCAATGTCGAAACCGATCAGGCCCGGTACCGTTCCCTCGGGAAGCCGGGTGCCCCAGACACCCGAATCCGAGGTGAAGCTGCGCACGATCATCCGGATTCTCCTCCATCT
>CAVYID010000030.1:0-19068 GCA_963768535.1 uncultured beta proteobacterium
ATCATCGGATCGTCTTCCACGAGCAATATCCGTCGGCCAGGGTGGATGCGCGCCAGTTTTGCCTCTGTCGAACTTACGGGGCTCGATGTTGTCATGGCCCCCACCGGCTCTCCCTTCCTCAGCCTTGCCGTAAACCAGAAGGTGCTACCCGCCCCCGGTGTGCTGACCGCCCCGACATCCCCGCCCATCAAAAGGGCCAATTGTTTGGTGATTGCAAGCCCCAGTCCCGTACCGCCGTACTTGCGGGTGATTGAGTTGTCAACCTGCTCGAACGCCAAGAAGAGCCGTGGCAGCACCTCGGGAGCGATGCCAACGCCCGTGTCCTGGACTTCAAAGCGCGCCAGCACGCTGTCGCCCGTTTCCTCGACGCTGAATGCACGCAGGGTGATGATGCCTGACTCGGTGAACTTGATCGCGTTGGTAGCGTAGTTGAGCAACGCCTGCTGCAACCGCGGCGCGTCGCCCAGCAGCGGGTGAGGCAGCGGTTGGGTCTCCACCGCAAGCTTGAGGTTCTTGGCCCGCGCCTGCTCAAGAAGAATGGAGGCAACATTCGCGGCGATGCTCCCCACGCTGACGTCCCCTTCCTCCAGCGCAATCCTGCCTGCCTCAATCTTTGCAAGATCAAGGACTGCATTGAGGATTTCCAACAGGTGCTTTCCAGCCGTATCGATCTTTGTTAACCATTCGGATTGCTGGGGCGTTACCTTCGACCTCCTGACGAGGTACGCAAGCCCGGTAATCGCGCTGAGTGGCGTTCGGATCTCGTGTGAGATGTTGGCGAGGAAGGCGCTCTTGGCAACATTGGCAGCCTCCGCCGCAGCCTTGGCCTTGACCAGTTCGTGCGTGCGGGTTTCCACCAACTCTTCCAGATGATTGCGGTGCCGCTCCAATTCTTCGGCATTCCGCTTGCGCTCCGTGATGTCTTCCTTTACCGCGACATAGTGACTGATGCGCCCATCCGTTTGGCGGATCGGCGTGATGATCGCGAGTTCGGTGTAGTCAGTTCCGTCCGCGCGTCGATTGAAGAATTCGCCCTTCCATGTTTGGCCCTTCGCGAGGCTCTCCCACAGGCTGACGTAGTTCTCCGGTGGGGTGTTGCCGGAATGCAGGATACGAGGATTCCTGCCGATCACGTCGTCGCGACGGTAGCCGGTCGTGCGCAGGAAGGCTTCGTTGACGTACTCGATCTCCGCGTCCACGTTGGTAATGACGATGCTTTCCGGACTCTGCTCCACCGCCAGCGAGAGCTTGCGAATCTGATCTTCGGCCAGCTTTCTGGCGGTGATGTTCCGGATGTTGCATTGAATGACTCGGACGCCTTCGCAATCGTAGCTGTTGCTCACGAACTCAACGGCAACGCGTGCTCCCACCTTTGTCTTAAGGGGAAGATCCTCGTACCGGACATACCCCGTCGCTTGCAACTGCAGGAACATGTCCTTGGTCTGCTCGATGTCGGCGAAAGGCCCCACCTCCCAGAGCTTCCTTCCCAGGAACTCGGAATGCGAGTAGCCGAGCAATTCGATCAGGTACGGGTTTACGTCCTCGATCTGGGCCGTCTCGGCGTTGAGCAGGAGGATGCCATCCCGGGCTGCCTCGAACAGTCTGCGGTAGCGGCTTTCAGACACTCGCAACGCAATGCTGGCGCTATCGCTCGCTGCATCTGCAGCCAGTTCATTTCGCTGCGAAGTGGGAGAGTCGGCATCATGAGCGCCCGGGGAAATGTCGCCAAGTCCAATGATCTCAACGATGGACAGGTCATCCTACTCGCCGATCCTCGATGTCTTCCGTTCGGCATCGCACATAGGGCCCTTGCGGCGTACCGCCACGGCGACCTCCCGGCGGCTCGGCGTCCGGCACACGCGCGCAGCCGCACTCAGCTGACTCATGGTGTGCCGGGCGTAAAGGAAGTGAGGTCGAGCACGGCATGTTGACTCCGGTGCAACGCGGGCGCCAAACCCGCCTCGAGGTACTCTGCCTCCTTTTCCTCGTGCACCATGCCGCGAACGGCCGGCGAATAGAACAGCACATAGCTGCAATTGGTGGCGTGGCGCCAGATCGTCGCGTCGTCGAGCCACATCGAGACCTGCATCCGGATCGAGTTGAAGGTCCCGGCCGGCGTGGTGACGTTCTCCCAGTCGCCGACGCGAACATACCGATTGATCTCACCTGATTTCCGGATTGCTTCGTTGAACTGGACCAGGTTCTGATTCCAGGATTTTCCGGGAACGAGCGGAAAGTCGTAGCGCTTGAGCGGGACGGCGAAGCGCCGCGTCTCGCTGTCGAACAGCGCGCCGACCCGAACCATGCCCGGTGCCGACCATTGCTCGACGCGCACGCCGTCGACGGCGGGACCCTTTTGGGTGATCCTGACCGTGATGTTGCCGGGCGAAATCGCGACGACCTCGCGCGTTTCCTCCCAGCGGGACACGGTGCGGAAGAATCCGTCGTGGGCGGCATAGACCCAGCGGTCGCCCACGGCATACGTCGGCGCGTCCACACCGGCAACATCTGACGGTCCGATGCTGCTGCAAGCGGGAAGAACGGTGATCGCGAGCACCGCTGCCATTTGCAGGAATACCCGCGAGAACTGCGTCATCGGAGCCACATGCCTTGCTCGGGATGATGCCCTGTCATCGGATGCGGGTCGACGCACGTTAGAAGTCCATTTCAACGAATCGGAGGCCTGCTCATGAAGCGACTCCTCGCGGCGCTGCCGATCGCCGCCTCCAGCGCGTCGGCGCACGCGAGCGCATCCTCGTGCCGCGTCAGCGCCCTGGCGCCGCGACGTCCAGCAGGTAATAAGGCAGCGGCAGGTATGGGTTGACCGCGAAGCCCCGCACGCGCGGACCGATCAGCGTCACGTTGTCGGCCTGCGGCAGGATGCGCGCCGGCGCGTGCGCGTCGAGCAGCGCCGTGAGCTGCGCGAACAGCGGCGCCCGCTCCGGCCCGGCCGGCATCACCCGCAGTCGCTCGAAGATTCGATCGTAGTCGTCGTACTTGTAGCAGGAGAAGTTGATCGTGCCGATGGTTTCGCTGTGGAAGTTGTCCATCGCAGTGACGCCGTCGGGCGCACCGTCGCCGAAGCCCATGGTCGTCATCTGGAACTGGCAGTTCGACAGGCGCTTGAGCCGATCCCCGCCGGGCATCGAGTCGAAGTCCAGCCTGATCGAAATGGCGTCCATGCTGCGCTTCATGAACTCCGCCAGCTGTCGCGATTCGGTGGTCACGCCGTTGATCATCCGCAGCTCCAGCGCGCTGCCGTCGGGCCGGCGGCGCCAGCCGTCGGCGCCGCGCTTGTAGCCCATCCGGTCGAGAAGCGCGTTGGCCGTCGCCGGGTTGTAGCGGTTCGGATTGCGGTACGCGGGGTCGTAGCCCGCGACGCCGGGGGCGATGACGTGCTGGCGAACGGTTCCGACGCCCTGGTCGAACGTCCGCAGCCAGGCCGCGTCGTCGATCGCCATGGCGATCGCCCGCCGCAGTGCCACCTGCGCGGGCGCGAAGCCGCCGAGCGTCGCGTCGCGCATGTTGAACTCCAGCAGGTACATCCCCCGATCCGGCGCGCGCTCGGCGCGGATGCCCGCCTGGCGCAGCGGGCCTTCAGCGTCGTGCCTCGTACACCAGCGCGGGACGCGCATACGCCACCATGTCGATCTCGCCGCGCGTTAGCGAGTACCGCCGTCGACGGCTCCGGAATGCGCAGCATCTCGACGCGCTGGAGGATCGGCACCATGCGCCCTCGCATCGCCTTGCCCGGGGGCCCGTCGATAGGCGCGCCCGGCGCGAAGAATGTCCACGGCAGCGGCTTGAAATTCGGGTTGCGCACGACGTCGAGCCGCGTCCCTGGCTGGAAACGCGCCACCTGGTAGGGACCGCTGCCGGTGTCCGGCGCGTGCGCGGGGTCGAGCGTTTCGACGTCGCTCAGCATGGCCACCCGCAGCGTGCGGCCCGCATCCGCCGCCTGCGCGACGGGGGTGCAGGCCAAAGCGACGGCGAAGGCGGCCAGCGCCACGCCCTTCATGCAATCCGGCTCGGCCGGGCGGCGGAGCCGTCTCATCGGTGTCCCGTGTCGGGGGCCAGTGCGCCTTCAAGTGCAACCGTTTTCAATGCGGTCTCCATCGTCGTGAGTGCATTGGGGAACCCAATCGGGACGAACATCGGGCACGTCACGCCGTGCGACGGCGTTGAACGACGGCTTGGAAGCTGGGCTGAGCACGGAAATCTACCATGGACCGCCAGGCGCGTTGCGGCCACGTCAGGACCTTCGGCGCGATCGTCGTTCTCGATGCGCGCCGGGGAGCCGCTGCACGATCGGCGCGACCGCCCGTCGGCCCTCCCGCGTCAACCAGCCCGCAAATGGAGCTGGTTGCGTTTCTGGATGCAATATTCGGGCTAGGGGTTTTGCGTTCGAGGACGACCGACGGCGAGCGCGCGTGTCTTGCGTTCGTAGGAGTCGACGAGCCGGGACGAGAGGATTCGACGCCCCCGGTATTGCGCATACTCGCTGACGAATTCCTCGGTGCTGCGATACGGCCCGGCGAGATGGCCCGGGCGCTTCGAATCCGCGAAGAAGTAGAGTTGCCCGTCATGCTCGAAGGAGGCGACCCAGTGGCGACGCAACACGTTGCCGCCGATGACCGTGGGGTCGAATTCGATCATCAGGTACTTCGGCTTCGCCCGCCCGTCGACGACCCGGAGCGTCTCCACGGCGAATCGCGCCAGGTCGACGCATATGCCGCGAGGCGCCTCGAAGAAGCTCCCGGGAGCCATGATCGCCACGCGCCCGTTGCGCTCGCGTTGCGTCTCCGACAACAGCATGGCCCGCGACGGGTCGTACTCGAAATTCGCACCGATCCAGCCGTTGATGTCGTCGGCACCGCGCCACGTGCGCAACGCCTCCTGGTACGACGCGGGATCCTGCCTCGGTGTCGCAGCCTGGACGCGCGTCTCCGGGGCATCGGAGCGTGGATCCGCTCGGTCCGGCGCCGCAGCGCAAGCCGCAAACCCGACGGCGGCCACGCTCGCCGCGAGTGCCCGCATCACTGGCATCGGAAGCCTCCGACGAACGACGCTGCCGGCGGCGAGCCTTGCGCCGCCACACCACGCCTTCATCGAACGGCCCGCAACGGACATGATGCCGAAAAGGAACGTTGCGACGGTCACCGGCACAGCGTCCCCGGCGGCGCGAAAACCTCGCGCGTGATCGCCTTGGTCTGCGAGACCCCGTTGACCGAGGACGTGAATGACGCGTGATTGCCGTCCGCGAAACTCAGCACGGCGGCGCCGACCGCCGTCGAGCTGCACCGCCCCCGGATCGAATGTCGCCGCGTCGTACGGCGGACCGGTGCCGGTGTAGAGGGTGCCCACGTAGACGCCCGGCGCCGCCTTCCCCGCGGCCACGACCAGCCACAGCGGCTTCCCGTCGGTGCCGAACGTGAACCAGGTGGCGAAGATGATGTCGCCCTGCTGGTCGAGGTCGATGCCCCACCCGGATTCCGATCCCGCCGGCGCGTTCCACCACAGTCCCTGGTAATTGGTGGCGAGCGCCGGATCGGACCCTTCGCCCCAGGCGCAGACCGACACCGGCGACGAGAACAGCTCACGCGTGATGTTCCTGCTCCGCGTGACGCCGTCGATGGTGGTGGCGAAGGTCGCGCTGCCCGTGTCGGGAAAGCTGAGCGTCGCCGTGCCCACCGGCACCCCGACCACCTGCGCCGGGTCGAACACGGCCGCGCCGAATGCCGGCCCGGTGGCGCGATAGAGCGAGCCGGAATAGGACCCCGCCGCAGTCCTCGTCGCCGCCACGACCATCCACAGCGGCGCGCCGTCGAGGTCGTAGGTGTACCAGGTTGCGAAGATGATGTCGCCCTGATGGTTGAGGTGGAGGCCCCACCCCGGCTCCGAACCCGCCGGTGCGTTCCACCACAGGCCCTGGTAGTTGGGCGTTGCCGCGGCGGCGCCGCCCAGCGCGGCCAGCACCGCGGCCCCCGCGTCGAGCATGCCCGCCCCGCAGGTCGTTGCCGTGCAGCGGCACTCGAGCTGGTCGATCTGCGCCGAGGTGACCGGCTGCGGCGCCACGCATTGCGGCACCGGCTCCGTGCCATCACCGCCGCCATCGGCCGGGAACGGCCGCGCCGCCGAACGCAGCAGCGAGAGCACCTGCGCCGGCGTCAATGCCGGCTGCACCGACAGCATCAGCGCCGCCGTTCCCGCGACCAGCGGCGCGGAAAAGCTCGTGCCGACCGCCGCGTTGAAGCTGTCGGTATAGGTCGACCCGCCGGCGTCGTCGGCCACGGGCGTGGTCGGCCCGACGTTCGTCGTCGACAGGATCGGATATCGGCAGGCTTCGCCGATGCCGACGTCGACGCAGTTTCCCCCCGGCGCGCTGATCGCGATCTGCGGACCGAGGTCGGAGAAGCCCACCTTGGTGCCGGCGTGCCGCAGGCCGGCGACGGCAATGACGCCGGCACAGTTGCCCGGCACGCCGACGGCGTGCCCGGTGCTGTTGCCCGCCGACGCCACCACCACCGCGCCGGCGGCGTTGATCGCGGTCACAGCGTCGACGTAGGCCTGGCTGCAGGCACCGTCGCCGCCAAGGCTGAGATTGAGCACCCGCGCCGTGTTCGGGTTGGCCGGCACCCCCGGCACCGCCAGGCCCGCCGCCCAGCGCATGCCGGCGATGATGTCCGAATCCCAGCCGCCGCACTTGCCCAGCACGCGCACCGGCAGCACGTGCACGTTGCGCCCGACCGCGGCCATGCCGATGCCGTTGTCGGTCAGCGCGCCGATCGAGGCCGCTGGTCTGCGTGCCATGCCAGGAGCTGTCCTCGGCCGCGGTGTCGCATTGGTAGAACGGCCCGCCCTTCTTCCTGACTTCCGCCAGCGGTCAGCCAGTCGCCGGGGTCCGACGCGTCGGCATCGCGGCCGTCGCCGTCGTTGGCGGTGCTCGCGTCGCTGATCATGTCGTAGCCCGGCAGCAGGTTGCCGCCGGCGCTCACGGGCTGCAGGTCGGGATGATCGAAGCGCACCCCGGTGTCCAGCACGGCGACCACAACCGGAGCGCCGCCGGCCGCGAGGTCCCGGGCCGGCTCGACGTCGATCGACGACTGCAGCTCGCCCGCCGGCGCGCGCAGGTACCACTGCCCGGCGACGGGGCCGCCGGCGCCGCCGGCCACGGCCGGGCCGGCGAGATACAGCGGATCGTTGGGCGCGGCCGCGCGTCGGCGGCGCTGGTCGGGCACCGCGTACTCGATGTCGCTCTCGCGGGCGAGGCGCTGCGCGAGCTGCTCCGAGCTCATTCCGTCGGCGAACAGCACCTGCATGCGCTCGGCCACGCCTTCGCCGACTGCGCAGCGCGAGGCCCACGCGCCTGCCCAGCGCCTCGGCCTGCTGCGCGCGCTCCGCCACGGCGGATGCCAGGCCCTTGCGCAGGATCGCGGAATCGGACCGGTACTTGACGATGACGCGGGCGCCGGCATCGGTGATCGTCGCCTGCGCCTGCACCGTCGGCGCCGCGAGTAGCAGCAGCCACCCCGCGGCCACCACCGGGGCGGCCAGGTGCCTCAGGAACCGCATGGTTCCGCCCGGTATGGTTGTCCGCTGCAACTCATGGGACGGAAGTCTACCCGAGGATGGGAACGGCGCCCCGGGCGCGTCGCGTTGCGGGTCGCCCGGTCCGTTGCGCCCGCGCCCGGGTGGACCTATGCTGCGATGGCCCTCCGGAGGCATCCTGGCGCATCGCCGGAACGTTTGGACGGACCCCTGCACAGTGAACCCGATTCGCGAATCCGAGATCGAGTGGACGGCGATCCGTGCGCAAGGCGCCGGGGGGCAGAACGTCAACAAGGTCTCGTCCGCCGTGCATCTGCGCTACGACATCCGCGCGTCGTCGCTCCCGGACACGGTCAAGGCCCGGCTGCTTGCCCGCAGCGACCAGCGGATCACCGCCGACGGTGTCGTCGTGATCAAGGCGCAGCGCTACCGCAGCCAGGACCAGAACCGCGCGGACGCGCTGGCACGGCTGCGCGAGCTCGTTGCGAAGGCCGCCGTCGCGGAAATTCCGCGCCGCCCGACGAAGCCGTCGAAGGCGTCACAGCGCCGGCGCGTCGACAGCAAGGTCAGGCGCGGCCAGCTCAAGGCGACGCGCGGAAGGTTCGTCGACTAGCACGGACGGAGCGCCTCGACTCCCGAGCCTCCCTGATTGCGAGGCAGTACAATGGCGGTCGATTTCCAAAGGAGACGACCTCCATGCCATTGCCCGTCAAGCGTTCGATGACCGCCCTCGTGCTGGCGCTCACGCTGCCCGCCGCGATGCCGGCGCACGCCGAGTTGAGCGCCGAGGAGCTCGCGAAGCTCGCCCAGAACCCGGTCGGCAACCTGATCAGCCTGCCGTTCCAGAACAACACCAACCTCAACTTCGGCCCGGAAAAAGGCACGCAGAACGTGCTCAACATCCAGCCGGTGATCCCGGTCTCGATCAGCAAGGACTGGAACATCATTACCCGGACCATCGTGCCGGTGGTCTGGATGCCCGCCCTCGGCCCCGGCATCGACAGCAGGAGCGGCATCGGCGACACCGTGTTCACCGCGTTCCTGTCACCTGCCAATCCGGGGAAATGGATCTGGGGCGTCGGGCCGGTGGTCCAGATTCCGACCAACAGCAGCTCGGAGCTGGGCAACAAGAACTGGGGCCTGGGGCCTTCGGTCGTCGTGCTGCACCTGGCGCACGGCGATCCATGGGTCTACGGCGCGCTGGTCAACAACGTCTGGTCGCTGACCAGCGACAAGCAGGGCGGCGGCTACAGCAACGGTCTCGTCCAGCCGTTCCTCAACTACAACTTCCCGGGCGGCCTCTACCTCACCAGCGCACCGATCCTGACCGTGAACTGGAAGGCGGAGAGCGGGCAGCAGTGGACGGTGCCGGTGGGCGGCGGCGTGGGGAAGATCTTCCACCTGGGCAAGCTGCCGGTGAACACGCAGGTGTCCGCCTACTACAACGCCGTGCGGCCGGATTTCGGGCCGAACTGGCAGATCCGCGCGCAGGTGCAGCTGATGTTTCCGAAGTAGGGCCTGCCGTTCCCCGTCGCGCCGGTCCGGGACGTATTTCGAGGCCGCGCGACTACCGGATCGGCATCGTGTGGCCGACCGCGGGCCCGTCGAGGACGACGGTCCCGTCGCCGAGCAGGACCCGCGTCTCGAGCTCGGTGATCGGCACTGCCGCGCGAGGCGGCTTGGCGCCGGCGCTAAGCCGACCACGCGAACGGCGCGAAGTGGCCGTTGCGCGTTCCGGTCGCGTCCTCCCAGTCGACCCCGAAGACGTGGAAGCGGCTGCGCGTCGCCCGCGCCAGCGCCAGCGTATCGGAGACCGGGTGCGAGGTGTTGCTCGATCACGATCGGCTCGCCGGGGCGCGCCCCGCCGGCCACACCTTCGCAGGCCTGGTCGATCAGTTCTCCCGCCTTGACCGATCGCGTCATGCCGTCGACCTGGAACTGGATCGGGCGCTTCTCGATGCCGGCGATCTTGCCGACCAGCGGACCGAGCGCGGCCATCGGCCCGCCGGCCGCGCCGGTGGCGATCGCGCCGATCGCCTCGGCCTGCTGCTCGGTGGCGCGATCGTCGACGATCAGGCCCACGGTGATGTTGCCTTCGATCATCGCGCCGGGCGAGTGCATCATCACGATGAACGAGAGTCCGTCGAGCCTCACGCCGTCCTTCTCGCCCTTGTCGATCCGCAGTGCGACGGCGGCCTTGCAATCGCCTTCGGTCGGCCGCGCCGCCAGGTTGGAGCTGATGCACGGACACAGCAGCGTGCAGTTGCACGTCTCCATGTACTGCCCTTCGATGGTCCAGCTCGCCATGGCCCCTCTCCTCGCGGTGTCGTTGTCCTGCTGCGAGGGCCAAGGCTACGCCCCGCGCTCCCATGCCGCAAGCGCGCGTGTCGACGCCGCAGGTCGGCGGCATCGATGCGCTCGGCGCATCGGGCATTGACACGCGATCGGCGCCAGGCGCATGGTCCGCGCTTGCGAATCGTTTCAACGCGACACCGCCCAACCAGAGGCGCACGGCATGCAACCCACCGCTCCGCCATCAGATCCTCCGCACTACGGCAACGCGGCCGCGGCCGTCGCGGCGGTGGCGCTCGCCTGCTGGGCGTTCCTCGCGTGGACCGCGGTGGAAATGGGCAATCCGCTCGCGCGGCTGATGATGCCGATGTCGGCTCACTGGACCGCGGCGAACGCGCTGGCGATCTTCGCGATGTGGACGCTGATGATGGCGGCGATGATGCTGCCCTCGGCATGGCCGATGATCCGCAGCTTCGTGGACGTGAGTTCCCGCAACCGCCAGGCCGCGCGGCGGACGCGCTTTCGTCGGCGCCTACCTGGTCGTCTGGTGCGCGTTCAGCGTCTTGGCCACGATCGTCCAGTGGGCGTTGCAGCGCGCGGGCTGGGTGGATCCGATGATCGTGAGCACCTCGGCGTGGCTGACCGGCGCCCTGCTCGTCATCGCCGGCGTCTACCAGTTCTCGCCGCTCAAGCGGATGTGCCTGGCCGGATGCCGCACGCCGATCGGGTTCATGATCGGCGAGTGGCGGCCCGGCGACCGCGGCGCCTGGACAATGGGCCTGCGCCACGGCCTGCTGTGCGCGGGCTGCTGCTGGGCGCTGATGGCGCTGCTGTTCGTCGGCGGCGCGATGAACCTCGCCTGGGTGGTCGCGCTGTCGATCGTCGTCGCGATCGAGAAGATGGCGCCCAGGGGCGATCGCATCGCGCTGGTGCTCGGTGTCGTCCTGATCGCGGCCGGCGCGGGCAGGCTGGCCATGCTTGTGCATTGACCGACGCCCGCGCCGGTCGCTCAGGCCGGAGGACGGTAGTTCACGGTCTTGTGGCAGGCCTTGTCCACTTCGTCGAGCGTCATCAGCACGACGGTCTTGGTGGTCGCCATCCCTGAGCGGTTGACCGCCAGCGCCGCCGCCGCCGCCGACACGTTGTCCGGCATCTCGGCGATGACGTAGCAGTCGACGTCGCCGAACGCGTAATAGATGTCGACCAGCTTGCCGCCAAGTCCGCGGATCATCGCCTCGATCGCGGTGCGGCGGCCGGTGCCCCCCTCGTGCACGAGCCCCTTGACGCCTTCTCCGGTATAGCATTGCCTCAAACAGGTACGTTGCCATGGTCGCTCTCATCGTTACGTTGGCACGCCCGCACGAACCCTTGCAACGCGCACCCGGCCGGGCGCAAACCCGGGCGCGTCGGCGGATTCTGCGCCCACCGCGGTGCTGCGCGCAAACGGCGCAGCGGCTTCGCGACCCGCTCGCGCCGCCCGCCGCTGATCGACGCGCGCGTGCCCGCCGCCGTAATATCGGGTTCGCCGAACCCGGCCCGCGGAAAGCGCGGACCGCCCGGCACTGACCATGCCCATGACCGCCCGCAAAGCCATGCCCGATCCCGCTCCATTCGCGCCCCGCTCGGTCGCCGTGCTCGGCGCCGGCGCCGTGGGCAGCTACTACGGCGCCATGCTGGCGCGCGCAGGCGTCGACGTCACGCTCATCGCGCGGGCGCCGCACGCCGATGCGATCGCCCGCGACGGCCTGTGCGTGCTGCAGGACGGGGCGACCTGGCGCGTCGACTCCCGGAGCGCGACCGACACCGCCGCGGCGCACGCCGCCGACGTCGTCCTGGTCGCGGTGAAGTCGCCGGACACCGCCGACGCCGCCGGGCTGCTCGCGCCCGTGCTGCGTGCCGACGCGCGCGTCGTCAGCCTGCAGAACGGCGTCGACAACGCCGCCCGCATCGGGGCGCGGCTGGCGCAGCCCGTCTATGCCGCGGTGGTGTACGTCGGCGCGCACATGGACGGCCCGGGGCGGGTGCGGCACACGGGCCGCGGCGACCTGGTGCTCGGCGTACCACGCGCGCTCGCCGCGCGCGGCGATGCGGCGGGCGACCTGCGCGCGATCGCCGCGATGTTCGAGTCCGCCGGCGTGCCCTGTCCCGTGTCGCCCGACATCGACGCCGCACTGTGGACCAAGCTCGCGCTCAACTGCGCGTTCAACGCCGTCTCGGCGCTCGGCCACGCGCGCTACGGCCGGATGGCCGCGGACGCCGCCGTGCGCGGCGTGATGGAGGATGCGGTGCGCGAGACGGTCGCCGTCGCGCGCGCCGAGGGCGTGGCGCTCGACGACGGCGAGCTCATTGCCTCGACGTGGCAGCTCGCCGCCGCCATGGCCGAGCAGTTCTCGTCCACGGCGCAGGACCTGCAGCGGGGCAAGACGACCGAGATCGACGCGCTGAACGGATTCGTCGCCTGCGCGGCGCGGCGCTCGGCGTGCCGACGCCGGTCAACCGCACGCTGCACGCGCTGGTGAAGCTGCGCGAGACGGAGCGCGCGGCGGACCGCGGCGACGCGCCCTGACGCCGATGAACATCGCCACCCTCCTCGTCCGCAGCGCGCGCGCCCATCCCGACCTGGGCGCGGTGGCCGTCGGCGGGCGCCCGGTGCATACCTACTGCGACCTTGCGGGGCGCGCGGCGCGGCTCGCCCGCGCGCTGCGCGAGGACTTCGGCCTCGCCGAGGGCGACCGGGTCGCGCTCGCGATGCGCAACTGCCCCGAGTTCCTGCTGGTGCTGTTCGCGGCCTGGCACGCCGGACTGTGCGCGGTGCCGATCAACTTCCGCCTGCACCGCGAGGAATTCCGCTACATCCTCGGGCATTGCGGCGCTCGCGTGTGCTTCGTGACCGACGACCTCGCGCCGGCGCTCGCGGGCCTCGAGCACGAGGTCGAGGGCCTGGCGCCCCCGCTGTGCGTGGACGACGAGGCCTTCGCGCGGCTCGCCGACCCCGCGCGCGCGGCGATGGCCTGCGCCGACGCGCGGCCCGACGACGCCGCGTGGATCTTCTACACCAGCGGGACCACGGGACGGCCGAAGGGCGCCACGCTGACCCACCGCAACCTCGGCTTCATGATCCAGGCCTACTACGCCGACATCGACCGCGTCGCCCCGGGCGACACCATGGTGCACGCCGCGGCGCTGTCGCACGGCGCGGGGCTGTACGCGCTCCCCGGCATCGCGCAGGCGGGCCTGCAGGTGATCTCGGCGGAGCCCTCGTTCGACCCCGGCGAGGTGCTCGTCGCTGATCGCGGGCCACCGCCGCGTCACGCTGTGGGCCGCGCCGACGATGCTCACGCGCCTGACGCACGCCGCGGAAGCGGCCGGCGCCGACACCCGCAACCTGCGCACCGTCGTCTACGGCGGCGCGCCGATGTACGTCGCCGACCTGGAGCGCTCGCTGGCAGTGCTGGGGCCGAAGCTGGTGCAGATCTTCGGGCAGGGCGAGTCGCCGATGACGATCGCGTCGCTCGGGCGCGACGATCACCTCGCGGCGCACCTGCCGACCTGCGGCCGGGCGCGCACGCTGGTGGAGGTGCGCATCGTCGACGACGACGGCCGCGAGCTGCCCGCGGGCGAGGCCGGCGAGATCGTCACCCGCAGCGACTGCGTGATGCGCGGCTACTGGAACGACCCCGGGGCGAGCGCGGCCGCGCTGCGCGGCGGCTGGCTGCACACCGGCGACCTCGGCAGCCTCGACGCGCGCGGCTACCTGGCGCTGAAGGACCGCGCCAAGGACATGATCATCTCCGGCGGCTCCAACATCTATCCGCGCGAGATCGAGGAGGTGCTGCTGCGCCACGCCGGCGTGCTGGAGGCGTCGGTCGTCGGGCAGCCGCACCCCGACTGGGGCGAGCAGACGGTGGCGTTCGTCGTCGCGCGACCCGGACTCGCGGTGGCTGCCGGCGAGCTCGACCGGCTGTGCCTCGAGCACATCGCCCGCTACAAGCGGCCGCGCCGCTATCTGTTCGTGGACACCCTGCCGAAGAACAACTACGGCAAGGTCCTGAAGACCGAGTCTGCGCGCGCGCGCTCGCGGCGGCGACCCGACCCGTAGCCCGGCGTCAGTCGACCTCGTCGACGTAGCGCGCGAGCTCGATGAGGTTGCCGTCGGGGTCGCGGACGTAGACCGACTCGATCGCGCCCAGCGCGCCGGTGCGCATCACCGGCCCCTCCTCGACCGGTACGCCGCAGGCGGCCAGATGCGCGAGCACCGCGTCCAACGACTCGGCGACGACCAGGCAGAGGTCGACCGAGCCCGGCGTCGGCGCCGCCGCGATCGCGGCGACCGATCCGGTCTTGCCGCCCGCGGTCTGCCCGGCCGGATGCAGGTTGAGCTTCTGCCGCCCGAACGACAGCGCCTTGCGACCGGTGCCGAAGGTGACCTCGCGCATCCCGAGGACCTCGGTGTAGAAGCGGATCGTCGCCTTCACGTTGCGGCAGGTGAGCACGAGGTGGTCGATGCGGTGAACGGTCAGCATGGGGTCACGTTTGTTTTGGCCAGAGAATCATCTGCGTGCAGCGGAACAGCGCGATGGTCCTGCCGTCGGCGTGTCCGTCACAGCCGCTGCTCGACCCAGGCGCGCACCGAGGCGAGCGCCTGCGGCAGCGCCGCCGGGTCGTTGCCGCCGGCCTGCGCCATGTCGGGCCGCCCGCCGCCCTTGCCGCCGACCTGCTGCGCGACGTGGTTGACGAGCTCGCCGGCCTTGACCCGGCCCGTGAGGTCGGCGGTGACGCCGGCGATCAGCGTGACCTTGCCGTCGGCGACGCTGCCCAGCACGATCGCCGCGCTCTTCAGTTTGTCCTTCAGCTTGTCCAGCGTCTCGCGCAGCGACTTCGCGTCGGCGCCGTCTGAGATGCGCGGCCAGCACCTTCGCGCCCTTGACGTCGACCGCGCTGCCGGCGCAGGTCGTCGCCGGCGCTGGCCGCCGCCTTCGCCTTCAGCCGCGCGAGCTCCTTCTCCGCGGCGCGCGCGTTCTCGATCAGCTGGGCGATCCGCGCCTCGAGCTCCGCCGGCCGGCGCCTTCAGCGCGGACGCCGCCGCCGCCAGCGTGGCTTCCTGCGCCTGCACGTACGCCAGCGCGTTGTCGCCGGTCACCGCCTCGACGCGGCGGATGCCGGCGGCCACGCCGGCTCTCGGCGACGATCTTGAAGAAGCCGATGTCGCCGGTGCGCGCCACGTGCGTGCCGCCGCAGAGCTCGCGCGAGCTGCCGATGTCGAGCACGCGCACCTCGTCGCCGTACTTCTCGCCGAACAGCATCATCGCGCCGGTCTTCTGCGCCTCGTCGATCGGCAGCAGCCGCGCCTGCGTCGCGCGGTTGCCGAGGATCTCGGCATTGACCATCGCCTCGATGCGGCGGATCTCGTCGTCGGTCAGCGGCGCGTTGTGCGCGAAGTCGAAGCGCGTCTTGCTCGGGGTCGACCAGCGAGCCCTTCTGCTGCACGTGCGTCGCCGAGCACCTCGCGCAGCGCCTTGTGCATCAGGTGCGTCGCCGAGTGGTTGCGCATCGTCCGCGCGCGCGCCGCCGGCGTCGACGCGCGCGGCGACGGTGTCGCCGACGCTTGAGCTCGCCGGTCACGACCACGCCGTGGTGGCCGAACACGTCGGCCTGGATCTTCTGCGTGTCCTCGACCGCGAACAGCGTCAGGCGCACGCCGTCGACGCAGCTCGCCGCGGTCGCCGACCTGGCCGCCCGACTCGGCGTAGAACGGCGTGTCGGTCGAGCACGACCACGCCGCGCTCGCCGGCGCGCGAGCGACGGTCGCCGGCGCGCCTTCGACGTAGAGCGCGACGACCGCGCGCGCTCGTGCGACAGCGTTTCGTAGCCGTGGAACGGCGTCTCGGCGCCGGCGTATTCGAGCCGCTGCGCCGGCCTTGAACTTGCTCGCGGCCGCGCGCGCCTGCTCGCGCTGCTGTGCCATCGCCGCGTCGAAGCCGGCCACGTCGACCGTCACGCCGCGCTCGCGGCAGACGTCGGCGGTCAGGTCGAGCGGAAAGCCGAAGGTGTCGTAGCAGCTTGAACGCGGTCTCGCCGTCGAGCGTGCCGCCGTTCGGGCCTTCGGCCAGCGCCTGCCTCGAGGATCTCCATGCCGTGCTCGAGGGTCTCGGAAGAAGCGCTCCTCCTCCTGCTTGAGCACCTGCGTCGACGCGCAGCTTGTCGCGGCGCAGCTCCGGATAGGCGTCGCCCATCTCCTCGGCGAGGTCGGCGACCAGCTTGTGGAAGAACGGCCTGCGCGCGCCCGAGCTTGTAGCCGTGGCGGATGGCGCGGCGGATGATCCGGCGCAGCACGTAGCCGCGGCCCTCGTTGCCGGGGATGACGCCGTCGACGATCAGGAAGGCGCAGGCGCGGATGTGGTCGGCGATGACGTGCAGCGACGGCGAGTTGAGGTCGACGTCGGTCGCGCCGGTCTCGCGCACGCGCCGCCGCGGATCAGGTCCTGGAACAGGTCGATCTCGTAGTTGGAGTGCACGTGCTGCAGCACCGCGGCGATGCGCTCGAGCCCCATGCCGGTGTCGACCGACGGCTTGGGCAGCGGGTGCATCACGCCCTGCTCGTCGCGGTTGAACTGCATGAACACGAGGTTCCAGATCTCGATGTAGCGGTCGCCGTCGTCCTCGGGCGAGCCCGGGCGGGCCGCCGGCGACCTCGGGGCCGTGGTCGTAGAAGATCTCCGTGCACGGGCCCGCAGGGGCCGGTGTCGCCCATCTGCCAGAAGTTGTCGCTCGCGTACTTGCGCGCCCTTGTTGTCGCCGATGCGGACGCACGCGCTCGGCCGGCACGCCGATCTCCGTCGTCCAGATGTCGTAGGCCTCGTCGTCGCTCGACGTAGACGGTCACCCACAGCTTGTCCGGCGGCAGCCCGTACACCTCGGTCAGCAACTCCCAGGCGAAGTGGATCGCGTCGCGCTTGAAGTAGTCGCCGAAGCTGAAGTTGCCCAGCATCTCGAAGAAGGTGTGGTGGCGCGCGGTGTAGCCGACGTTCTCCAGGTCGTTGTGCTTGCCGCCGGCGCGCACGCAGCTCTGCGCGGTGGTCGCGCGCGCGTAGGGCCGCTTGTCGACGCCGAGGAAGACGTCCTTGAACTGGATCATCCCGGCGTTGGTGAACAGCAGCGTCGGGTCGTTCGCCGGCACCAGCGAGCTCGAGGGCACGATGGTGTGCCCGCGCTCGGCTCGAAGAAGCTTCAGGAAGGCCTGGTGCGGATGTCGGCGGCTTTCATGGCGGTCGGCTTCGGGGCGTTCGTCAGCCGGCGCGGATGCCGCGTGCCGGCGTGCTGGCAAAGGGATCGATTTTACGCGGCTTCGCCCGCTGCTGCCACACGCACCGCGGCGCCGGCGGTGCACGGCGCCGCGGCGGTGTGCCGCGGTTTTCGACGCCCGGACGACGCCGGCCTGCGCCGCCGCCGGCCGGCGGGGCCGTCAACGGCCGACTGCGCTCTCGATGCTCCGGCCGGGCGCCCTCCTGAGGTCCCAGGCGAATCCCGCCCTGGACATCAGGTAGATGCACCACTTGGACGGATCCCAGTGATACCAGCGAACACCGTTGCGGTAATCCGCCGGGAAGCGGTGATGGAAATTGTGGAAGCCTTCGCCGTTGGTGAGCAGCGCGCCGATCCAGTTGTCGCGCGCGGACTGCGCGTGATCGTAGGTCTTCTTGCCGAAGGTGTGCGCGAAGGAGTTCACGAAGAAGGAGGAATGCAGCACGATGGTCAGGCGCAGGCAGACGACCAGGATGAAGCCTCCCAGCGGGTGCCCGATCCACCACGCGATGAGCATCGGGAGAACGATTCCGCTGCTGACGGACCACAGGGCGTGGTGATCGTGCTGGTGCGACACCAGCCGCGATCGTCGCAGGTCCTTGACGTTGCCGTAGTTGGTGCTGTGGCGCCAGAACAGGATCCAGCCGATGTGCGCGTGCCAGAAGCCCCGGTTGACGCCGTAGGGATCGTGCTCGGTATCGGTGAAGCGGTGGTGCTGGCGGTGCTGCGAAGACCACTTCAGCGCGGACTCCTCGAACGCCGCCGCGCCGAAGAACAGCAGGAGGAAGCGCACGACGGGTGAAGCGCTGAAGCTGCGGTGGGCGAACAGCCGATGGTAGCCGATCGTGATCGACATGCCGGTCAGGAAGCAGGCCGCGAAGAACAGCACGAGTTCGGACGCCGTGATGCCGCGGTAGTAGATGTAGAGCGGCGTGCCGACGATCCCGACGACGTTGATGACGAGGAAGAAGATCAGCCCGAGCCAGCGGACCCGACGCTTGGGCAGCGGATATTCGGCGGCAATTGCTTGTTCGTTCATCGCCATCAGTTTGCGTGGGGGCCGTCAGCGCCATCATCCGCCTGGCGCCCATCGACGAAGCAGGCACCCTCAGGCGCTCGCGGTCGCGCCGATGGCGTCGAGGCCGACCAAGGAGCCGGCCGCGTCCGGCCGGTAGCCCGCGAACTCCCGCGCGAGGCGCGCGAACATCGGGCTGCGCAGTGCCCGGACCAGTGCCGCGAGGGGCGCCGACGCCACCGCCCTGGTGCGGACGGCGAGGAAGTAACGCTCGCGCACCTGCGGAATGAAGGCGAGCCGATGCTCGGCGGCGGCGGCCCGAAGGCCGAAGCCGGCGTCGGCGCCGCCCGACGCCACCGTTGCCGCGACGGCGCGGTGCGTGAACTCCTCGTTGCCGTAGCCCACGATCGACGACGGATCGACCTGCTCGTGGGCAAGCATCCGGTCGATCAGCAGCCGCGTCCCCGACCCCGGCTGCCGATTGATGAATCGCAGCTGGCGTTCGGCGACGTCGCGCAGGCTTCTCGCGCGCAGCGGATTGCCCCGCGCGAGCATCAGTCCCTGATCGCGATCGGCGAAGCGCAGCAGCCGGTCGCGGCCGGCACGCAGGTCGCGCAGCATCGGCGCACGATCCCATTCGGGCCGCTCGGCGAGCGGAACGTGAAAGCCGGCGACGTCGGCGCGATCCTCGGCGAACGCCTTCAGTGCGTGCAGGCTGCCCATGAACGAGAGCTCGAGACCGAGCCCGTAGCGGGCCGGCAGCGCCGTCGCCAGCGCGGCCAGCAGCAGGTCGTGACTGGCGGCGACCCGCAGCTGCCGCATCGGGGCCTGTTCCCCCTCGCCCGCCGCGGGACCGAGCTCCGCCGCGAGCCCGGGCAGGATGCGCGCCAACCGCCGCGCCGCCGCGCGTT
>CAVYID010000031.1:0-16020 GCA_963768535.1 uncultured beta proteobacterium
GCATCTGCAGCACGGGCAGGAAGAACTCGTCTACCAGCTCGCCGCGCAGGTCCTCGACAAACGTGTCGACCGCGCCGAGCCTGCGTGCCTTCTCCGCCGCCGCTTCGAGGTCCGCGTCGGGCTGTCCCAGGTTCGCGGTATACGCCGCGACCTCCCAGCCGTTGTCTTGCAGCCAGTGCAGCAACACGGAGGTGTCGAGCCCGCCGCTATACGCCAGTACCGCTATCGGTTTCGCCATGCAGCGATGATAACGCGCAAAACAGTTAGGCGCTCCGGGAGAACTCGGAGCGCCTAACTGTTCTGCCGCACCGTGACGGTTGGGCCTAGTCGGGCGTCTCGATTCGGCCGGGCGCGGTGTCCGCACCGCGCCGCAGTATTTGACTTTGTGCGTCGTTGTCGGCGCCGTGCATGATCTCGCCGCGCCAGGCCCCGGTAGCGGTACCGCGCGACTCAACGAACTCCTTGAAGCGCTGCAGGTCGCCCTGGACGCGGCTGGAGACGATGGGAAGGACGCTGCCGACAGTTTCCTTGATGCCTTCCGGTTCGTACTCCATGTGCAACTCGATGGACGTCCCACCGGTGTCGAGGGGCTTGAAGATCACGGTTCCATCATTCTTCGCGCCACCCTCGCTCTCCCAGGCGATTACGTTGTCGGGTACCTGGCGAGTGATCCGGGCATACCACTCCTTCCGTTCGCCGCCAACGTCCGCTTTCCAGAACAGGCGCGTGTCAGCCAGCTGCTGGACCTCGATAACGCCCTCCATGAAGCTGGGGAACTCCTCGAACTGGGTCCACTGGTTGTAAGCGGTGCGGACGGGTACACCCACTTCGATAGTGCTGTCTACGCTTGCCATGTCACGCCTCCTTTGACTAGTCAGAGCGGCACGTTAACGGCGCAGGGCCGCAATGAGGTCCGGTTTGTTCATGTTGCTGCGGCCCGAGATGTGCCTCTCCCGCGCCAGGTTGTAGAGCTGTTGCTTCGTCCTGTCTTCAAGCTTTGTATTGGGGTTGCCGGTGCCCTGTGTCGTGCGATTCGGCGTGCGGCCTTCTTCGCGACGCTGTTTGTTCACGACACGTGCAGCGATCTCTTCTGCACGGTCGGTACTGCGCCCGCGCTCCTCGGCGCTCTCTTTGACGTGCTCGTACTGGCGTTCGTCCTTTGCGCTCCACGCCTTTGGCATGAGACACCTCCTCGACGTCTGATGCCTCTACGCTAGGCGACCTCCCGCAACGAGCGCATTGAACGAGGCGGCAGCAGCCGTAAAGAATGCGTCTACCTTGCCCCACCCGTCAGCCAGCGTTAGGCTCGCAACGCCATGAGTCTCACACTCGTACTCAAAGCCGTCCTCACGCTCGCCTTCGTCGCGATCGTCGCGGGCGCGTTCATGCCCTGGTCAGAACTCGGGGCGTTCAAGGAAAACGGCGTCGACGGCAACGGAGTCGTGACTCTAGTTCTCGCGGTCGCCGGCATCATCGGCACGATCTTCGGGCGCCGGCCGCGCGCGGTGCTGATTTCGGCCTCGTCGGGCCTGCTCTGCCTGCTCTTGGGCCTTATCGACTTCGCGGACGTCAGCAGCGGCAGCGCCGACGTGGGCAGCGGCCTCTACCTCACGCTGGCAGGCAGCAATACGATGCATCGAAGCAGACGGCACAACCAATATTGCTAGTCCGAGGAGCTGGCCAAGCTCAAGGAACTCAAGATGACGGTGATCGGGCCGGCCGAAGGGCTCAAGCTCGACGCGTTCAAGGCATCGGTCAACAAGCTGGTGAACGAGCGCTTCGGCGCCAAATACGGCGATCTGTACAAGGAGATCGCGGCGATCAAATGAGGCGCCGCGCGCCGGCGGCCCTCGGCCCGGGCCGTTCGGCACGCGCCGGGTAATTCACGTGATGACCGCCGGAGCGCCGAAAGACACCGGCTGGCTGCCGCGTGTTGCCCGCGCATTCGAGCGCCTGGCGATGGTCCTGCTCGCGGTGATGACCGGCTTCATCGTGATCCAGGTCGTCGGCCGCAACGTGTTCAACGCCGGCCTGCCCTGGGCCGAGGAGCTGGCGCGCTATGCCGGGCTGGGCGTGGTCTATCTGACGCTGCCCCTGCTGCTGCTGCATGACCGGCACATCAAGGTCGAGTTGCTGCAGGCGCGGCTCACCGGCCGCGCGGCCTGGACGCTGAAGCTTGTCAACGAAGCCCTGGTGCTCGCGTTCTGCGGGCTCTTTCTCGCGGCGGGATGGCTGTTCCTGAAGCGCGCGTCGCAGTTGGGGACCGCGGCGCTCGGCATCCCCAACTGGCTGTACTACCTGCCGGCGGCGGTCGGCATGGTGCTGTTGACGCTGGTCGCGGCCTTGGCGTTGTGGTGCGCCTGCTGAAGCGGGGGGCTAACCCCCATGATGAGCCTCGTCGTGCTCGGCCTGTTCCTCGGCCTGCTGCTGGTCGGCGCGCCGATCGCCGTCGCCTGGGCCTGTCGGCGGCCGTGGTGATCCTGACCCAGCACCTGCCGGTCTCGGTGCTGGCGCAGCGCAGCGTCAACGCGCTCGACTCGCTCGCCGCTGCTCGCGGTGCCGCTGTTCATCTTCGCCGCCAACCTGCTGAACGCCACCGGCGTCACCAGCCATCTGTTCGAGCTGGTCCGGCTGCTGGTCGGCCGGATCCGCGGCGGCGTCGCGCAGGTCAGCGTGCTGGTCAGCCTGATCTTCTCCGGCATCTCGGGCGCTGCGCTGGCCGACATCGGCGCGCTCGGCGCGATCCAGATCACAGATGATGGCGAGCAGGGCTACAAGGACGAGTTCGCCGCCGGCGTGACCATGGCGGCCGCCACCATCGGGCCGATCTTTCCGCCCTCGATCCCGATCATCATCTTCGCCGCCGCCGCCAACGTCTCGGCGGTCAAGCTGCTGCTCGCCGGCATCGTGCCGGCGCTCGTCATCGCGGTGCTGCTGATGCTGCAGATCGCGATCATGGCGCGCCTCAAGGGCCTGCCGCGCGACACGATGCGCCCGACCTGCGCGCGATCGCGCGCGAAGTTCGTGATCTCGCTGCCGGCGCTGCTTGGCCCCGGTGCTTCTGATCGGCGGGCTGATGAGCGGCTATTTCGGGCCGACCGAGGTGGCCGGCGTCACCGTCGCCTACGCCCTGCTGATCGGCGTCTTCGTCTACCGCGAGCTGACCTGGCGCAGTTCCTGCGTGGCGGCGGCGCGAGACGGTCGAGGCGACCGCGAGCGTGCTGTTCATCGTCGCCGCCGCCGCGCTCTTCGCCTGGGTCCTGACGGTGGACCGGTGCCGATGCACGGTGTCAGCGGCTTCCTGCTCGGGCCTGTCGCAAGACCCGCTGGTGCTGCTGCTCATCGTCAACGTGCCTGCTGCTGGTCGTCGGCATGGTGCTGGAGTCGATCGCCGCGATCCTGATCATCGCGCCGATCGTCACGCCGGCGCTGACCGCTGCCGGGGTCGATCCGCTGCAACTCGGGATCGTCTTCGTGCTCAACCTGATGATCGGCCTGCTGACGCCGCCGGTGGGCATGAGCCTCTACATGGTCGCGCATCATCGCGCAAGCATGCCGCTGCACCGCGTGGTCGTCGGCGTGCTGCCGTTCCTGCTGCCGCTGCTTGCTGTCGCTGCTGGTGGTCACCCTCGTTCCCGGCTGTCCACCTGGCTGCCCAACTTCTCGTTCAAGTGAGGATACTCATGAGCAGATTTCTCGGCGAGATCCGCCAGCTCGGCTATGTCGTCCCGGACATCGAGGCGGCGATGGACACTGGTCCGAGGTGATGGGCGTCGGCCCGTGGTTCTACAATCCCGCGTGTGCCGATCGAGGACTACACCTACGACGGCGAGCGCTACGAGTCGCACAACTCCGTCGCGCTGGCCAATTCCGGCTTCATCCAGGTCGAACTGATCCAGACCCGCAACGACGCGCCCTCGATGTATCGCGACTTCCAGCGCGCCGGCCACGCGCGGCCTGCAGCACGTCGCCTACTGGACCGAGCGCTACGACGCCGACCTGCGGCCGATGGAGGCCAAGGGCTTCCGGGTGAAGATGAGCGGCGACGGTCGGCGCCAACGGCCGCTTCGTCTATTTCGACAGGAGATGCATCCAGGCACGGTCATCGAGCTGTCCGAGGTCGTGGGTCCCAAGGGACGCATGTTCGACGCTGATCCGCGAAGGCCTCGCGAGGGCTGGGACGGCTCCGACCCGATGCGCCCTTTCCCCTCGCTCGCCGCGATCTGAAGATGCCGGAGCTCATCGAAGCCGACTATCCTGATCGAAACGCCGCTCGATCCGGCGAAGGTCGCCGAGATCATCGCCGGCGAGCAGAGCAGCGGCACCTTCGTCCGCGTCGCCGGCGAGACCGACGAGTTGCGCGCCCGCGCCGCCGCGCGCGTCGTCGAGAGTCGAGGAGCTCGGAGCCGCCGCCGCGGCCCTCGCTTGCCAGCGCCTGGGTGGAGCGGCAAGGGCGCGCCGGGCCATTGCGCCGCGCGCGGATCCGCATCGCCTTTCCGCCCGACAACATCGGGGCGAACCTGCCGACGCTGGCGGCGACCGTCGCGGGCAACCTCTACGACCTCGGCGAGGTGACGGGCCTGCGGCTGACTGCGCCTCGCGCTGCCGCCGGCCTATCGCCGCACGCTTCGAGCTGTCCGGCGCTCGGCGTCGCCGGCACCCGCGACGCGCCGGGCGTCGACGGCCGGCCGCTGTTCGGCACGATCATCAAGCCCAACGTCGGCCTGCGCACGCGACGAGATCGCCGATCTGGTCGAGACGCTCTGCGAGGCCGGCGTCGACTTCATCAAGGACGACGAGGTGCCGCCAACCCCGCCCACGCGCCGCTCGCCGAGCGCATTCCCGCCGTGATGGCGCGGGTGCGCCGCTACCGCGAGCGCACCGGCCGCGACGTCATGGTGGCCTTCAACATCACCGACGAGCATCGACGCGATGCGCCGCCATGCCGAGCTGGTCGAGCAGGAAGGCGGCAACTGCGTCATGGCCAGCATGAACTGGGTGCGGCCTCTCCGGCGCTGCAGAGCGCTGCGCCGCGCACACGGCGCTCGCGATCCACGGCCACCGCAACGGCTATCGGCGTGTTGGTCGCGCCATCCCGCGCTCGGCATGGACTTCCAGCCCTACCAGACGCTCTATCGCCTGGCCGGCGTCGACCACATGCACGTCCACGGCATCGGCGGCAAGTTCGCGCAGTCCGACGCCGAGGTCGTGCGGCTCGGCGCAGGACTGCCTGACGCCGCTCGCCGACCCGGCGGATGCGGCCGACGTCGGTGATGCCGGCCTTCTCCTCCGGGCAATGGGCGGGGACGATGCCGGCGACCGATCGCGGCGGTGCCGCAGCGGCGACCTGATGTTCATGTGCGGCGGCGGCATCCTCGCGCATCCGGGCGGCCCTGCCGCGGGCGTGGCCAGCCTGCGCCAGGCATGGCGAGCGATCCGCGCCGGACAGGCGCTGGAGACGCGCGGCCGCCGATGCTCCGGAACTGCGCGCCGCGCTGGCGTTCTTCGGCCGCAAGCCCTGACCGCGGATGGGCGCGCGCCTGCGGCACGTCTGGTACGGCGACGACTTCACCGGCGCCTCGGACACGCTGGCCACGCTGGCCGACGCCGGGCTGCGGGCGATGCTCTTCCTCGGCATCCCGTCGCGGCGGCACCTCGCGGCGGCCGGGCCGCTGGACGCGCTGGGCATCGCCGGCGCGGCGCGCGCGATGGATGCGGCAGCGATGAACGCGGAGCTCACGCCGGCCGGCCGCTTCCTGGCGTCGTTGCGCGCGCCGGTGCTGCACTACAAGTGCTGCTCGACCTTCGACAGCTCGCCCGCCGTGGGCAGCCTGGGCGCCGCCGTGCGCATCCTCGGGCGGGAGTTGCGCAACGACTTCGTTCCCGTCGTCGGCGGCCAGCCGAGTCTCGGGCGCTACTGCGCGTTCGGCAACCTGTTCGCCACCGCGGGCGCCGGCGGCGACGTGCATCGCATCGACCGGCATCCGACGATGAGCCGGCATCCGGTGACGCCGATGCGGGAGGCCGACCTGCGCCGCCACCTCGCGCTGCAGGGCCTCGCCAGCGTCGCGCTGATCGACCTGCGCGTGCTCGCCGGAACCAACGGGCCGGCGCTCGACACCGCGGTCGACGAGGCGCTCGCGGACAAGCCCGACGCCGGTGCTGTTCGACGTGACCGACGCCGCCCATCTCGCGCGCATCGGCGGTGTCATCTGGCGGCGCGCGCTGCGCGAGCCGTTGCTGGCGCTCGGGGCGAGCAGCGTCGTGCAGGCGCTGATCGCGCATTGGCGCGCCAGCGGCGAATTGCCGGACCCCGAAAGCGGCGCGACCGTCGCGCCGGCCGAGGGACCGGTGTTCATCCTCGCCGGCAGCCAGTCGCCGGTCACGGCCCGCCAGATCGACGCGGCGCGTGCCGGGCGCGAAGGAGCGCCCCCGGAGTTCGAGTGCGTGACCCTCGACGCCGGCGCGATCGTCGCGCAGCCGGCTGCACGCGAGGCAATGGCGCGCACCTGCGCCAGTGTCCTGAATCGTGGCCGCGGCGTGCTCGCCCATACCTCGCCCGCGCGCGATGGCGGGCCTGCGGCGCTGGAGGTCGCCGCGGCCGGCGGGCAGCTGCTGGCGCGCGTGCTCGAGTTGGCGCCCGGCGTGCGCCGCGTCGGCGTCGCGGGAGGCGATTCCTCCAGCCTCGCGGTGCAGGCGCTGGGCGCGTGGGCGCTCGGCCATGCGGGAACCCTGGCGCCGGGGGTCGCGCTGACGCGGCTGCACGCGGATTCGCCACGGCTCGACGGGCTCGAGCTCATGCTCAAGGGTGGCCAGATGGGACCCCCGGATCTGTTCGAGCGGCTCGTGCGCGGTACCCGGGTCTAGCGGCGGGGATCCTGCGCCCGGATGGACGTCTCCGGGTCGGCCAAGCGCTTCAGTCACTTGCCGGCGGCGCCGCGCAGACCTCGTCGTAGCGATAACGCCGCTTCAGCTGGCCGACGTACTCGAAGACGTCCAGCGTCCTTTCGTACGCCGCCGGCGTGATTTCCGCGTGCGGCGTCCAGCAGCCGAGCGCCTGATACGTGGCGATGCAATCGGCGAGCACGTCCTCGTCGATGCCGGGAAAGTACGGCTTCTCGGCCCTGGCGATCTCGGCGGCCGGCGTCTCGTTCATGTAGATCCGCGTCTTGCGGTAGGCGCGCATGAACGCCTTCGCCATGTCGGTCTCGAGCCAGTCGCGCGTCGCCGCGAGGCTGGAGAAGCCGCAGGGCCCGATCTGCTGGCCGACCTGGGCGACGACATGGCCGACGCCGTCGGCCTGCAGTTGCTGCGGGTACGGGCCCTGCTGCTGCACGTAGCGCGCCGTCGCCGCCGCGGAAGGCAGCGTCGATCTGGGCGGCCCGCCGGGGCAGATGGGTCTTATCCGGTCGAAGTCGATGCCCGCCTTGTGGCAGGCGTACTTGAACATCGCCAGCGGCTGGCCGCCGCCGAACATGACGACTTCGGCGCCTTCCAGCTTGTTCCAGGCGAAGGCGGGGTCCGCCTCGCGTCCGGTGAGGAAGAAGCCGTCCATCTCGTTGACCTGCGCGAAGTGGACCGCGGCCGGCGTCTCGCCCTTGTCGAGCGACGCGAAGCCCTGGCTCAGCGCCGACTGGACGACGTGCGGCTGAGCCGTCTTGCAGGGCCGCCAGCGCCGAGACGCCCGGCGGCGAAACCGACCACTGCGGCTCCAGGCCCTCCGCCTTCAGGAATCCGCCCGACATCGTCGAGATCAGCGGCGAGTAGAACGCGGAGAACAGGGTGAACTGGATGCTGATCATTTCCACGCGGTGGTTTCCTCCATGCGGCGCGCCCGCCGCTCGAGTATGCTCCCGGGCGCCGGCGGAGAGAACAGCGTCCAGCCGACCGACTCCCAGGTCAGCGGCTCGTGGCGATACCAGGGCATGAGCGAGAGCAGCCGCGCGAGCGGGCAGTAGTCGACGAGGACGTTCGTCCACGTGCCGATGCACTGCAGCACGTGGATGAAGGCGAGCGGCGGCCACAGCCCCGCGACGAGGAGGCCGAGGAAGACCACGCGCACCTGCATCGGCAGCGAGCCCCACGCGTGCCCCATCGCGCGGAAATGAACGCACTGGATCGCGCTGAGCGCGATCGCCGCCGGCAGCGCCCACGCCACGCCCGCGACGCCCGCGCCGAGCACGAGGCCGGTGGCGAGCCAGTACGCCCGGGCGAGCGGCATGCGCGGGAATCGCATCACGGCCTCCCGGTGTCGCCGGCGGCGCCCGGGCTGCGCAAGCGGCCGCCGGAGAACGCACGACCGGCAACAGCGGCCCAATCGCCCTCCACGCACGCCTGGCGACGACGCGCGCCGCGACGCCGGGCACCGCGCCACCACTGACCGACGATCCCGGCGTGCGGCACGGGCCGGGGGAATTTCCCGATCTCCACGCGTCATCGTGCGGCTGCGCGAGGACGTCAGCAGGATGTCGCTCCGGGTCATCGCTTCGATCACCGCCGTGCCGGGGCGCAGCAGCCGGAACCACGACCCGGCCCCGATGAAGACGTCATCGAAGACACCTTCCTCGGTGATCCAGACGCGACCCTTCGACACCTGCACGCGGACGCCCTGCCCCCGGCTGATGCGCAGCAACTGTCCTTCGCGCAGGTCGTAGCGGCCGACGCACTTCTCGCCGCTCTTGAGTCTCTGACGATGGTTCATGGCGAAATCTCCTGTTGCGGCCGGGTGCGGCGGGGCGGTCCCGCCTCCCGGCCGGGGTCAATGGGCGTTGACGTGCTGGACGATCGGCGCGAGCGCTCGCCCGATGCGCTCGCCCTGCGCGCCGTCGATCAGGCCGCCGAGCACCGTGGCGAAACGCGGCTCCTGGACGCCGGACACGATGTACTGCCAGCGGTACGCGCGGAGCACGGCGTCGCCCACCGCCTGGCGCTCCGCCACGCCGAACGGACGCGCGCAGCACTTGATGAAGTAGTCGGTGTCGGCCGCCGCCTGCGCCTGGAGGATGCCGTCGACGGCGCCGACCAGCGCGATCAGGTCGTCCACCGCCGCGTCGCGCTCGTCGTCGGAGAGCTTGGCGTCCTCCCGCCTCCATTCGAGCTCGTCGAGGATCGCGTGCTGCGACTCCTCCTTCCAGTGGAACAGGAACACGTCCTTCCACAGCGGGCAGATGTCGGTCTCGGGGGCGATGCTCTGGCGGTAGTGCAGCTGCGTGAACAGCTCGATGTCGAGCGTCAGGCCGATCACCGCCCAGGTGGACCGGAGAGGACGGCCCGGGCGACCGCGTTCGGATCCGGGTGAAGCGGTAGCCGGCGGGCATGCCCTCGCCGAGCATCGCGTCGATGCGCCGGAACATCTCCTGGTGCTTCAGCTCCTCGTCGGTCATGCGCACCAGCGCCTCCAGCGCGACCTGGTCGCCCAGCACGTGATCACGGCTGACGTCGATCACCTTGGCGGCGATGAAGCGCTCGACCAGGCCGAAGATGTTGGCGTAGGAGCGGCCCTGGATCTGCGAGAGCATCCGGCGCTCGGTGCCGTCGAGGGACGTGATCGTGTCGACCTTCGACAGGCCGCGGGGAAGGAAATGCCGGGTGAAGTCGAAGCTGCGGCCGCGGATCACGTCGCGCTCGAGCTCCCAGCGCACGCGCTTCGACGCCGCGATGGTGCGCGCGTAGCGGTTCGGCCCGGCGGCAGGGCTGCGGGTGGCGGCGGATGTGCCTTCGACGGTTGATGCAGTGGCTTGCATGATGAATGCCTCCTCGGTAGGTCGGAATGTCGGTCGCATCCGGCGGCATCCTTCTGCCCGGACCGGGCGGCGGGACGCTCTCGGAGCCGGCTGCCCGGACATGTGCAAGGCAGCTGGGAGCGATCGTAGGGCGGCACGCGTATCGGCGCGATTTCCGGATCGGCACCGATTGTTGTCGAATTGTTTCCCGCTGCATTGACGGCGGCGCAGGCCCTTTTCCCGGGAATCCGTTCGTCGGACATAATCCGCGCATCGGCCAGCCCGGACAGGAAGAGGAGCGGTCCATGGCGTCCAAGGCACGGATCCTGATCGTGGAGGACGACGCGTCGGTGCGCGACATGCTGCGCGAGTACCTGTCGACCCACGAGTACGACGTCGACGAGGCCGGCGACGGCGACGAGATGCGCGCGCGGCTCGCGGCGAACCTGCCCGACGTCGTGCTGCTCGACGTCGGCCTGCCCGGCGAGGACGGGCTGACACTCGCGCGGCACCTGCGCGAGCGCTACGACGTCGGCATCATCATGGTCACCGGCGCGAGCGACGTCGTCGACCGCGTCGTCGGGCTCGAGGTCGGCGCCGACGACTACATCCCCAAGCCCTTCGATCCCCGCGAGCTGCGCGCGCGCGCTGAAGAGCGTTCTGCGACGCCTGCAGTCGCGACCCGCCGGCGAGCCGCGCCCGCGGGCGCGGCGGGCACGTCGAGCAGGCGGGTCGCCGTGGGCCGCTGCCGGCTCGATCTCGCCACCCACCAGCTGTTCGACGAGCGGGCGCAGGAGATTCCCGTGACCGGCATGGAGTTCGATCTGCTGCGCGTGTTCACCGAGCACCCGAACCAGGTCCTGTCGCGCGACCAGCTGCTCACCTACACCCGCAATCGCGAGTGGGAACCGTTCGACCGCTCGATCGACATCCGCATCGCGCGCCTGCGGCGCAAGCTCGAGGCGGATCCCGAGAAGCCGCGCACGATCAGGACCGTCCGCGGCAGCGGGTACATGTTCGTTCCCGGCGGCTGACGCGGGCCGCGGCCCGCGCCGGACCGCGCGGCGATTTGTAACCGGCGTGTTTCAATGGTTGCCCGCGGGTAACTTTCCTGCCGGCACCCCGGCGGCGGACTAAACTTCCGCATGGCGCCGTCAGCCGGCAAGGCCCTGGAACACGGGGGTGACGCATGAGCAGGAATCCGGACACCGACACACGACCGACCCTGCCGTCCAAGGGCGGCACGGGGGCGGGACGCAGCGCCGCGCGCGCGCGCGCATCGCCGCGCACCGGCGCCGGGAAGCCACGCGCCCGACGAGAGCGCGCTGCAGCGCGCGGCGCTCGCGGTGTCCGCGGCCGGCGGAGCGCGCGTCTACGACGTGCTGATCGCGGAGCTTGCGGATGTCCTCGGCGTCGACGTCGCGTTCGTCGCAGTGTTCGACGACGTCGATCGCACCCGGATGCGCACGCTGGCGGCGGTCCTCGACGGCCGGGCGCTGCGCAATTTCGACTATGCCCTCGCGGGCTCGCCCTGCGCGCAGGTGGTCGGCCGCGACTTCCGCTTCGTCCCGAAAGGCGTGGCCGCGGAATTCGCTCCGGACACGATCTTCGCCGCCAAGGGCATGGACTGCTACGCCGCCTACCCGCTGACCGGCGCGGGCGGCGCGCCGCTGGGGCTGCTGGTCGCGATGAACCGGCGCGCGCTGGCGGACCCGACGCTCGCCGAGTCGATGCTGAAGATCTTCGCCGTGCGCATCGCGGCCGAGATCGAGCGCGGGCGCGCCGAGGATGCGCTGCGGCGCGCGGCGCTCGCCGTTTCCGGCGCGGAGGGCGAGAACGTCTACCGCGAGCTGGTGCGCGTGCTCGCGACCATCCTCGGCGTCGAGATCGCGTTCATCGCCCTGCCCAAGGCGGAGGACCCCTGCAAGCTGAAGATGCTCGCCTTCTGGATCGACGGGCGCATCGTCGAGGACTTCGAGTACCCGCTGGCGGGAACGCCCTGCGAGCAGATCCTGCGCGTGGGCTACTGCGCGTACCCGGACCGGCTGATGGAGCGCTTTCCGCTCGACGCGGACTTCAGGTCGATCGGCGCGGAAAGCTACGCCGGGCTGCCGCTGGCCGGTGCCGACGGGTCGCCGATCGGGATCATCTCGGTGGTCTCGCGCAAGCCGCTGCCCAATCCCGAGCTCGTCGAGGCGATGCTGAAGATCTTCGCGGCGCGCGCGCGCACCGAGATCGAGCGCTCGCGCGCCGACGCCGCACTGCGCGCGAGCGAGGAGCAGTACCGGGCGATCTTCAACGCGTCCGCCGACGCGCTGGTGCTGTGGGATTCGTCGCTGCGCCGGGTCGACGTCAACCCCGCCTACGAGCGCATCTACGGGATTCCGCGCGAGGAGGTGCTGCGCGGCGACTACGGCGCCGACCTGCCGGTGGAGTACGCCGAGCGGCGCCGCGACCTGGTGCGCCGGACGCTCGCCGGGGAGCGCTGCGAGGCCGAGCTCGAGTCGCTGCGCCGCGACGGCGAGCGCATCGAGGTCGAGGTCCGCACCATCCCGGTCCTGCACCGGGGCGAGCCGCACGTGCTGGCGATGATCCGCGACATGACCGAGCGCAAGCGCGCCGAGGCCGCGGCACGGGCGAGCGAGGAGCAGTACCGCGAGATCTTCAACGCGTCCGTCGACGGCCTGGCGCTGTGGGACGAGCGGGGACGCATCGTCGACGTCAACCCGGCGTTCCTGGCGATGCACGGTTTCGCCCGCGACGAGATCGTCGACGCCGACTGTCCGGCGTTCATCCCCGAGGAGGGCCGCGACGCCTGCGCGCGGCTGGTGCGCGCGGCGCTGGCCGGCGAGCGCACGCAGGGCGAGCACATCGCCCTGCACAAGAGCGGCGTCCTGCGCAACGTGGAGATCCGCGCCGTTCCGATCCGCTACCACGGCCGGCCGCACGCGCTGACCGTCGTGCGCGACATCACCGAGCGCAAGCGCACCGACGCGGCGCTGCGGGCGAGCGAGGCGCAGCTGCGCCAGGCGCAGAAGATGGAGGCGATCGGGCAGCTCACCGGCGGCATCGCCCACGACTTCAACAACATCCTGCAGAGCATCGTCGGCTACGTCGTGCTGGCGGAGGAGCGCCAGGACGAGCTCGACGACCCGCGGCTCGGCGGCTACCTGGCGCGGATCCACGCCTCGACCCGGCGGGCGAGCGAGCTCATCGGGCAGATGCTCACCTTCAGCCGCGGCCAGCGCGGCGAGCGGCGGGCGCTGTCGCTCGCGCCGCTGGTGCAGGAGGCCACCCAGATGCTGCGCTCGACGCTGCCGTCGACGATCGCCCTGCGGACCGAGCGCGCCGCCGAGGTGCCTTCGGTGCTGGCCGACCCGGTGCAGTTCGAGCAGGTGCTGCTCAATCTGTCGATCAATGCCCGCGATGCGATGCAGCGGCCTGGGGGAAATCCTGGTCTCGACCGAGTTCGCCGACGTGCACGACGCGGTGTGCGCGTCGTGCCGCAAGCGGATCGAGGGAAGCTTCGTCGCGCTGGCGGTCAGGGACTCCGGCCCGGGAATTCGCCGCGGCGATCGCGGAGCGCATTTTCGAGCCGTTCTTCACCACCAAGGAGGTGGGCAAGGGCAGCGGCATGGGTCTCGCGATGGTTCACGGGATCGTCCACGATCACGGCGGCCACCTGCTGCTCGACACCGCCCCCGGGACGGGAACGACGGTGCGCGTGCTGCTTCCTCCCCTCGCGTCGTCGTGTCGGTCGCCGCCGCGAGCACGGCGGGCGCCCGCCGACGCGCAGGAAGCCGCGGCTGCGCGGCCGCGTGCTGGTCGCCGACGACGAGGCCGCGGTGCGCGAGCTGCTGCGCGAGCTGCTGACCGGCTGGGGGCTCGACGTCGCGCTCGCGCGCACCGGGGCCGAGGCCGCGGCCGCCTTCGCGGCGGAGCCTGCGCGCTTCGACCTGGTGCTCACCGACCAGACGATGCCCGAGATGACCGGTCTCGCGCTGGCGCGCGAAGTCACCCGCCAGCGTCCCGGCGTGCCGGTGCTGCTGTGCACCGGGTTCGGCGATGCGCTGTCGGATCAGGACATCGCGGCCGCCGGGATCTGCGCCGTGGCGCGAAAACCCGTCGAGCCCGCCGATCTGTACGCGCTGCTCGGGCGTCACCTGCCGCGGCGCCGGCGGGGGGTAGCACCGGGGGGCGCGGCTTCGGCGCCGCCGGCGCGCATCGAGGTCGGCGACCCCGACGAAGAGCGTTGGCGCCGCGCCCGGCCCCATGCGCCGCCGCCGCGATCGCGGGGTTCGTCTTCGGGAGGCGCTCAAGCCAATCCCGCCCGCCGTAAAGAGCGCCGGCATCGTCTCGGCCATGCGACTGAATGCATCGGTCGACGCGCCCGCCTAAGCTGATTCCAGCGCCCGGGTTCCCGGGCATCATCGTCAGCCGTCGCCTGCGAGGTTCCCGCGATGTCGCTCGCGGTCCTGTACACAGCCGGGCGCCTCGTCGGCATCGACGCGCCGCCGGTTACCGTCGAAGTGCATCTGGCCAACGGCCTGCCCGCCTTCACCATCGTCGGGTCTGCCGGAAGCCGAGGTAAGGAGAGCGCGCGACCGGGTGCGCGCGGCGCTGCGAACTGCGGTTCGATTTCCCGCCGCGGCGCATCACCGTCAACCTCGCGCCGGCGGACCTGCCCAAGGAGGGCGGCCGCTTCGACCTGCCGATCGCGCTGGGCATGCTGCTGCCTCGGCCAGCTCGCCGCGCGATGCTCGGGCGCTACGAATTCGCCGGCGAGCTGGCGCTGACCGGCGAGTTGCGGCCGATCCGCGGCGCGCTGCCGATGACGCTGCGCCGCGCGCGGCGACCGGGCACGCTCTGGTCCTGCCGCGGCCAACGCGCGCGGAGGCCGCGCTGGTGGGCGACGCCGGATCGTCCATCCGGCGACGAGCCTGCTCGACGTGTGCCACCTGACCGGGCGCGAGCCGCTGGATGCCGACGCCATCGCCGCCGGCGCGCTCGCGCGATACGCGCCGCCTTCCCGACCTGGCCGACGTCCGCGGCCAGTCGCAAGCCAAGCGGGCGCTCGATGTCGCCGCGGCCGGCGGGCACAGCCTGCTGATGGCCGGACCGCCGGGCAGCGGCAAGACCATGCTGGCGCAGCGCCTGCCCGGCATCCTGCCGCCGCATGACGGAAGCCGAAGCGCTCGAGTCGCGGCGATCGCGTCGCTCAGCCGGGCGGCTTCCGCGCCGGCGGCTGGGGCGCAGCGCCCCTACCGCGCGCCGCATCACACGGCCTCGGCGGGCGCTGGTCGGCGGCGGCAGCGATCCGCGCCCGGGCGAGATCTCGCTGGCGCATCACGGCGTGCTGTTCCTGGACGAACTGCCCGAGTTCGCCGCCGCGTCCTGGAAGCGCTGCGCGAGCCACTGGAGTCGGGCGCATCATGATCTCGCGCGCGGCGCGCAGGCCGAATTCCGGCGCGCTTCCAACTGGTCGCGGCGATGAATCCCTGCCCGTGCGGCTACCGGGGCACGCGGCGGCCGCGTGCCGCTGCACGCCGACCAGGTCGCGCGCTACCGCGGCCGCATCTCGGGCCGCTGCTGGACCGCATCGACCTGCAGGTCGAGGTCCCGCGGTGGAAGGCGGCCGCACTCAACCCCGATCTGCCGCCCGACGGCGAGTCGAGCGCCGCGCCGCCGTCGCCGTACGGGCCGGAGCGCGGGCCCGGCGCCGCATGCTGGAACGCGCCGGGCAAACCCAACGCAGCGCTGGGCGTCGCGGGACATCAACCGCCACTGCCGGCCCGACGAAGCCGGGCGCGCCCTGATCGAACAGGCTAGCAACCGGCTGGGGCTCTCGGCGCGTGGCTACCACCGCATCCTCAAGCTCGCGCGCACCATCGCCGACCTGGCGGACGCCCCCGGGATCGCCGTCGAGCACGTCGCCGAGGCGGTGGGCCACCGCCGGACCGGACCGGTCGTGACGGCCCGAGCGTGACGCCGCCAGCACGCACGGGCGCCCCGTTCGCCGCGGCGCCCGTGCGCCCTCCCGCGGACGGGCCTCGGCGTTCAGGCCCCGACATCCTGCGGTCGCGGCCCAGCGGCCGCAACCCCCGCGCCACCGCGGGCAGCGCCGCGCGGTCGAGCTTGCCCGCGCCGGTCTGCGGGGCAGCCGGTCGACGTAACAGATGCGCCGCGGCCGCTTGTGTGGCGCGAGCCGCCGGTTCCACGTAGTCGAGCAGCGCAGCTTCCGCGGGCGGCGCCTGCTCGGCGACGAGCGCCGCGGCGAACGGTCTGCCCCCCACACCTG
>CAVYID010000032.1:0-49496 GCA_963768535.1 uncultured beta proteobacterium
TGCACAGCACCAGGTCCAGCTGGCTGATCACCGCCGCCGTGTCGGCGAAATCTCCAGGTCGGCCCCAAGATCGATCATCGCCCGGCCCGGAGGTGCCGCGCCCGCCATTTCTGCCGCGGCGGGACCCGTCTGCAATCCGTAGAAACGAACCCCTCGACGGCCAGCACCGGCGCCAGGCTGGTCAGGGCCACGGACCGCTCGCGGTCGAGCACGTGCGTGGGGCTCCCCGCCCAGACGATGCCCACGTTCGGCACGCCGTCCTTGATCACGCGATGCGCCGAGTGTTCGACCCGCTCGCGATCGACACCGAGATAGGGCACGGTCGCCGGAATGGAGGCGACCTCGGTACCGAAGACCCGAGGCAGACTCAGAAGATGCACGTGGAAATCGAAGTCCACGGGCGATCCGCACATCGATAATCCGATCCACGCCTGCAAAGCCCGTCGCCACCCGCTTGAGCCCGGCGTACACCTGCAGGCGGCGCACCGTTGCCCCCAAGGCTTTCACGCAGGGCGCATAGCGAAGAAACTGGAGGGTGTCGCCGTGTCCCTGCTCCACCCGGAGCAATACGGTCTTGCCTCGCGGGGCTGCCCAGCCCACACCGGCTGCTGCCACTGCCGTCGCCATGACCGGCCAGGCTCGATCAGCCAGCGAAATTCGTAGTGGTTCCACCCCTCGCGCAGCCGGCCCGCGCCGAGCAGCGTTGTCCATAGAACGCCGGATAGCCATGTGCCCGACGGCAGGTCGCGCGAGATTGCGTTCCAATATTTCGAGCGCGTGCCGCGGTGCGCCAGAATTCCTGTGCTCGATCGCCAGCGAGACAAAACCGTCCAGGTCTTCGCCACTCATGGCCCCGAGAGATTCCGCCCGTGCAAACGCTTCAGTGCCTCGACGTACCGGCCTTGCCGGTCAGTTCCATCGCCAGGTGTGCCCACGCCAATGCCCCTCGCCGTCTGCCGCAATGGCGCGTCGGGCCAACGCTTCCGCTGCAGCGGGCTCGCCGCGATCGAGCATGCAGCGGCCGATGCAACCAGGGATTCAACGTGATCCGGCGCCCTTTCAAGGGAACTTTGATAGGCGACGATGGCGTCGTCGACCTGCTCCCGCGCCTGCAGCACCGTCCCCAGACCGAGTAGGTCCTCGTCGCGTCGGGGCCGGCGTCGACCGCCTTAAGCATCCAGGTTTCGGCTTGCCCGAGATCCCCACGCCGAAACCAGCACCACCCGATTTGCAGCGGGAGCGCATTGCGCTCCAGTCCCAGCGTTGACGCCCTCAGGTAGGCGTTCAGCGCCTCACCGGTATCGGCCCCAGTCGAACAGGGTGGACGCCCGCGCAAACGCCAGCTCGGGATCCTCGGGGTTTGCGGCGAGGGCCGGGCCGAGCAACGCGAGGGCCGCTGCGCAGCGACCGCCGGCATCGTGCGCGGCGGCGGCGGCGAGGAGACGGTCGCGGCCGACAGGCCCGGTACCGCACGCGCGGCACCGCTTCCCGGCGCCCCGCGCTCTCCCGGCTGGAGCTCGTCCCGGCCATCACGCCCCGGCAGCGCTGCCGACAGCCTTGAAGCCACCGCATGACCACAACTCCTGGCGTAAGGACGACACAGATTATACCTGGGCGTCGCCGCTCGGGCCGACAGGAAGAGAAAGGCCCGCTGACGCGGGCCTTTAATCCGTTGCGAACTGATTGGGCTAGCTACGGCACGATCCCCGGCGGTACTTGGGAAGCATGGTTCCGGGCGCGCACGTCCACGTGGCGATGACGAACGACGCGGTGTCCGGGGCGGAGGGCGTCAGCGTAACGGTCTTGCCCGACGCGTCCGCTAAGCTCGGGTGCACTGGAGGTCGTCACCGAGATGACGCCACTCCCAGTAACGTCCAGGCCCGCAAGCAAATTGCGTCGCAGTGGTGGCGCAGCCCGCGGCGCTGAGAGTCGTGGGGAGTGAGCCCTTGTTGGCCGCGAATTCGGCGACGACGTCTTGCACGCCCCGGCCGCCGCGAGGGCTTCCGAAACCTTGGCGCGGATGGTGTAGTCCTGATACGCCGGCAGCGCGATCGCCGCCAGGATACCGACGATCGCTACGACGATCATCAGTCGATGAGTGTAAAGCCTTGCTGAACGCGCTTCTATTTGTGGTCCTTGGCGAGGTTGATCGAAAGTGGCGAAACCCAACACCCGGCGATGCATTGACTTATTGAGCAAGGGCCGTGCCAATGTCGTCACAACCGGAACCGATCCCCGGCACCGTCCACAAGTAATTGATATTTAATCACATTATGTCTTGAGGCCGCAGCGGCGGGGCACCGCCCGGGCCCCGCTCGTGACTTCGGTTCCGTCGGCCCGCAAATCGGGCCCGACCAAACAGGGCAGCTTGGGGTGACGTCCAACGTCACACCGCCGTAGCCTGGCGCTCCACAATCATGCGGTCGCGGTCGGAGCGGAATGTCGAGCGTCGCGCCGTCGGCCGGCAACAGCACCACCTTGCCCGTCGCGGGCGATCAGTCCGTCTTCGACAGCCACCGCGACACCCAGCCCGCCGACGGCAGGAAGCCCGGCGGGATGCCGACCAGCACCACCGAGACGTTGTCGCGACCGCCGTTGCGGTTCGCGAGGTCGACGAGCTCGACCGCCGCCCGGGCGAGGTCGCCGCGGTTCCGGACCAGGATCGGGCCGATCGCCTCGGCATCGACCATGTCGGACAGGCCGTCGGAGCACAGCAGGTACACGTCGCCGGTCTCGATCCGGTACTCGACGACGTCGACCGGCGCCGTCTCGTCGATGCCCAGCGCGCGCGTCACCAGGTTCTTGTTGAGCGAGTACTTGGCGCGCTCCGGGGTCAGCATGCCGCTGTCGATCTGCTCCTGCAGCAGCGAATGGTCGCGGGTGAGCTGCTCGAGCTTCTGGTCGCGCAGGCGATAGCAGCGCGAGTCGCCGACGTGGCCGATGCTGGCGCGGTTGCCGCAGAACACGCCCGCCACGATGGTCGTGCCCATGCCCGCGCATTCCGGGCGCGTCTGCGCGGCGTCGTAGATGGCCTTGTTGGCGACCTCGATCTGCTGCTGCAGCAGCAATGCCGCATGGGTGAGGCCGTTGCTGTCGTCGACCTTGGTGAGGTCGCGGCGCGATCCGAGCTCGGGCAGCATGCCGCGGCTGATGACGTCGACGGCGATGCCGCTGGCGACTTCGCCGGCGTTGTAGCCGCCCATGCCGTCGGCGAGCACGGCGAGGCCGGCGCCGCCGTCGACGAACACCGCGTCCTCGTTGTGCGAGCGCACCATCCCGGGGTCGGACTGGCTCGCAACTTCGAGCGGGACGCGTTCGGTCATGGGCTGGGTCTCGGGGTTCGGGGCGGCGTCCGAATCCCGGCCGCCGCACCGGGAGTGTAGCGGGACCTTGGGAATCGCGCGAGGGTGGCTGGGGAGCGTCGGCCGGGATCGGCGAAACCCGGGGCGGGGGCTGCGTTGCCGCATCCACCCGGGTTTCGCTGGCGCTCAACCCGGGCTACGGTCAACCCGGGCGTGGTCAATCCGGGCGACGGGTGCTGGTTCCGGCGGGTGAGCCACGTGCCGACGCCCACGACCACGACGATGCCGGCGATCGGCGCGAGGTAGTGCAGCTGCGGGAAGTTGCCGTCGATCCACGGCTTGACGGCGGTGTCCGCGATCGCGATCTCGCCGGCGAGGTAGCCGAGCAGCCCGCCGCCCGCGATCACGAGGATCGGGAAGCGCTCGATCAGCTTCATGATGAGCTGGCTGCCGACGACCACCAGCGGCACGCTGACCACCAGCCCGAAGATCAGCAGGGTCAGGCTTCCCTTCGCCGCGCCGGCGACGCCGATCACGTTGTCGAGGCTCATCACCAGGTCGGCCACGATGACCGTCTTCACCGCCGAGAACAGCCGGTCGCTGGCGTGGATGTCGTGCTCGCCGTCGTCGTCCTCGTTGATGAGGCCGATGCCGATCCAGACGAGCAGCGCGGCGCCGGCGAGCTGCAGGTACGGGAGCTGCAGCAGCGTCACCGCGAAGAAGGTGAGCACGATCCGCAGCACGACGGCGCCGATCACGCCCCAGAAGATCCCGAGCGTGCGCTGCTTCGGCGGGAGGTTGCGGCAGGCGAGCGCGATCACCACCGCGTTGTCGCCGGACAACAGGATGTTGATGACGATGATTTCCATCGCCGCCACCCAGAACTGGGGCGTCGCGAATTCCACTCGGGATTCCTCTTCTTGCCTTGCCCGGCGTTCACCCGGGTTTCGCTGCGCTCAACGCCGGGCTACACGCAGGTTGCGGCGCGGAGTGTTCGTATCCCGGAGCGGTCGTAGCCCGGCGTTGAGCGCAGCGAAACCCGGGGCAGCCCCGTCAGAGCACCGACTTCAGCAGCGTCCCCATCTCCGCGGGATTGCGCGTCACCTTGATGCCGCAGGCTTCCATGACCTCGAGCTTCTCCTGCGCCGTGCCCTTGCCGCCGGAGATGATCGCGCCGGCGTGCCCCATGCGCTTGCCGGCGGGCGCGGTGACGCCGGCGATGAAGCCGACGACCGGCTTCTTCATGTTGTCCTTCGCCCACAGCGCGGCGGTCTCCTCGTCGCTGCCGCCGATCTCGCCGATCATCACCACCGCGTCGGTGTCCGGGTCGTCGTTGAACATCTTCAGGAAGTCGACGTGCTTCAGGCCGTTGACCGGGTCGCCGCCGATGCCGACCGCGGTCGACTGGCCGAGGCCGAGCTCGGTCAGCTGCGCCGACCGCCTCGTAGGTGAGCGTGCCGGAGCGCGACATCACGCCGATGCGGCCCTTCATGTGGATGTGGCCCGGCATGATGCCGATCTTGATCTCGTCGGGGGTGATCACGCCGGGGCAGTTGGGCCCGAGCAGCAGCGTCTTCTTCCCCTTCATCCGGTCGCGGGTGCGGACCATGTCGCGCACCGGGATGCCCTCGGTGATGCAGACGACGAGGTCGAGCCCGGCGTCGACCGCCTCGTCGATCGCCGCGGCGGCGAACGGCGGCGGCACGTAGATGACGCTGACCGTCGCGCCGGTCGCCTGCTTCGCCTCGCGCACCGTCGCGTAGATCGGGATGCCCTCGAAGTCCTCGCCGGCCTTCTTCGGGTTGACGCCGGCGACGAAGCAGTTCTTCCCGTTCGCGTAGTCGCGGCACATCCGGGTGTGGAACTGCCCGGTCTTGCCGGTGATCCCCTGCGTGATCACCTTGGTGTTGCGGTTTATCAGTATCGACATGGATGTCCCCTCAGCCCTTCTTCGCCGCGGCGACGACCTTCTCGGCCGCCTCCGCCATGTTGTTCGCGGTGATGATCGGCAGGCCGGAGTCGGCGAGGATCTTCCTGCCGATCTCGTCGTTGGTGCCCTTCATCCGCACCACCAGGGGCACGCCGAGCGACACCGCCTTCGACGCGGCGACGATGCCCTCGGCGATGGTGTCGCAGCTTCATGATCCCGCCGAAGATGTTGACCAGGATCGCCTTCAGCCCCGGGCTCTTCAGCATGATCTTGAACGCCTCGGTCACCTTGTCCGCGGTCGCGCCGCCGCCGACGTCGAGGAAGTTCGCGGGCTCGCCGCCGTAGAGCTTGATCGTGTCCATCGTCGCCATCGCGAGGCCCGCGCCGTTGACGAGGCAGCCGATGTCGCCGTCGAGCGAGATGTAGGACAGGTCGTACTTCGACGCCTCGATCTCGGCCGCATCCTCCTCGTCGAGGTCGCGCATCTCGACGATCTCGGGGTGGCGGAACAGCGCGTTGGAGTCGAAGTTGAGCTTGGCGTCGAGCGCGATGACGCGGCCGTCGCCGGTGAGGATCAGCGGGTTGATCTCGGCCAGCGACGCGTCGGTCTCGTCGAAGGCGCGGTAGAGCCCCTGCAGCATCGCGCGCGCGGCGCGGCAGGCTCGCGTCCGGAATGCCGATCTTGCGGGCGACGTCGTCGGCCTCGGCGTCGGTGAGCCCCTTCGCCGGATCGATGAACACCTTGTGGATCTTCTCCGGCGTCTTGCGCGGCGACCTGCTCGATGTCCATGCCGCCTTCCGAGCTCGCCATCAGGCACACGCGCTGCGTGACGCGGTCGACGACCATGCCGACGTAGAGCTCCTTCTTGATGTCCGCGCCCTCCTCGATCAGCAGCCGGCGCACCTTCTGCCCGCCGGGACCGGTCTGGTGGGTGACGAGCTGCATGCCGAGGATCTCGCCGGCGAGCTTCTTCACCTCGTCGACGCGAGCGGGCGAGCTTCACGCCGCCGCCCTTGCCGCGGCCGCCGGCGTGGATCTGCGCCTTGACCACCCACACCGGACCGCCGAGCGACTCGGCCGCCTTGACCGCCTCGTCGACGCTGAACGCCGGGACGCCGCGCGGCGTCGGCATGCCGTACTTCCGGAAAATCTCCTTGCCCTGGTATTCGTGGATCTTCACGTTTGCTCCTGCTCTGGTTCGGCCATCTGAAGGGTATTGCGTAGGTGCGTCGCTTCGGAGCCCGGGATTTCGCTGGCGCTCAACCCGGGATGCGAATGGGCCTTGAATCAGCGCCGGCGCCGACCGCCCAGTGGCGCGGATTCAATGATTTCGGGAAGACCTCGTGCGTTTGCGAGAGAGGGTGTCGGCGCGCGTGGCATCGGGCAATGCAGGTGGACCTGGCGAGCGGTCGGACGATGACGTATCCGCGAAGTCGCGCGACGGAGACGCGGCCCGGCGCCGGACGGCCACCTGAATTGCGGCGACCGCTCGATTTTAATCTCCCGCGCCCCGCCGCCGCAACCGAGACCCGCCTTCGTAGCCCGGGTTGAGCGAATGCGAAACCCGGGGGGCGGTAGAATCGGGCACCGAGCCCTCGCTTCGGGGCCGTGGAATCGACCTCCCCGGGTTTCGCTTTCGCTCAACCCGGGCTACGAAGACGCACGCAAGGTCAACGAATCAGTGTCCTACATCCTCGCCCTCGACCAGGGAACGACCAGCTCCCGCGCGCTGGTCTTCGACCACAGCGGGACGGTGCGGGCGACCGCGCAGCAGGAGTTCCGCCAGATCTTCCCGCAATCGGGCTGGGTCGAGCACGACCCCACCGAGATCTGGGCCACGCAGTCGGGCGTGATGCACGAGGTGCTGGCCAAGGCCGGGATCGGCGCCCGCGACGTCGCCGCGATCGGCATCACCAACCAGCGCGAGACGACGCTGCTCTGGGAGCGCGCGACCGGCCGGCCCGTCGCCAACGCCATCGTGTGGCAGGACCGGCGCACGGCGCCGCTGTGCGACGCGCTGCGCGACGCCGGCCACGCACCGATGATCGCCGCCCGGACCGGGCTGGTCATCGACGCCTATTTCGCCGGGACCAAGCTCAAGTGGCTGCTCGACCACGTTCCCGGGGCGCGGGCGCGCGCCGCGCGCGGCGAGCTCGCGTTCGGGACGGTCGACACGCTGGCTGATCTGGAACCTGACCGGCGGCGCGGTGCACGTCACCGACGCATCGAACGCGAGCCGCACGATGCTCTACGACATCCACGCCGGCGCCTGGGACGACGAACTGCTCGCGCTGCTCGACATCCCGCGCGGAGGTGCTGCCGCGCGTCGTCGCGTCGTCGGGCATCTGCGCCACCACCGCGCTGGACGGCGTCGACGTGCCCATCGCCGGCATCGCCGGCGACCAGCAGGCGGCGCTGTTCGGCCAGGCCTGCCACGCGCCCGGCCTCGCCAAGAACACCTACGGCACCGGCTGCTTCCTGCTGCTGAACACCGGGCAGCAAGGCGGTGGCATCGACCAACAGCCTGGTCACGACGATCGCCTGGCAGCGCGGCTCCGGCGTCGACTACGCGCTCGAGGGCAGCGTGTTCATCGCCGGCGCCGTCGTCCAGTGGCTGCGCGACGGGCTCGGGCTCATCCGCTCGGCCGGCGGACGTCGAAGCGCTTGCCGCGACCGTCGCCGACAACGGCGGCGTCTACCTCGTCCCGGCGTTCGCCGGGCTGGGGGCGCCGCACTGGGACGCCTACGCCCGCGGCGGGATGTTCGGGCTGACGCGCGCGACCACTGCGGGCCACATCGCGCGCGCGGCGCTCGAGGCGATCGCCTTCCAGAGCGCCGACGTGCTCGCGGCGATGGAGCGCGACGCGGGAATCCGGCTCGCCGAGCTGCGGGTCGACGGCGGCGCGACGGCGAACAACCTGCTGATGCAGTTCCAGGCCGACATCCTCGGCGTGCCGGTGGTGCGGCCGAAGGTGCTCGAAACGACGGCGCTGGGCGCCGGCTATCTCGCCGGGCTTGCGGTCGGCTACTGGAAGGACGCGGCGGACGTCGGCGCCAACTGGCAGGTCGATCGCGTGTTCGAGCCGGCGATGCCGCCGGACCGGGCGGCCGGGCTGCGCGCGCAATGGGATGCGATCGGCCGTCAGGCTCGGCGGTCGAGAGCGACGCGCGGACCGGTCGCTCCGCGGCCGGTGAAGGATAATGCGTCCTGCACCGCCCCGTGCGGCGACAGAACGCACTCAGCGAATCGACGATGTCCACCACCGCCCCGCGCGCCGAGCTGGCGCACCCCCACCACCGTCCTGGTCTGCGGCGGCCTCATCCTCACCGTCGCCCTGGGCATCCGCCACAGCTTCGGCCTGTTCCTGCAGCCGATGAGCGCGGACCTGCACTGGGGCCGCGAGACCTTCGCGCTGGCGATCGCCGTGCAGAACCTGATGTGGGGCGCCACGCAGCCCTTCGCCGGGATGCTCGCCGACAAGTACGGCGCCGGGCGGGTGGCCGTCGCCGGCGCCCTCCTCTACGCGCTGGGCCTGGTCGCGATGGCGCACGCGACCACGCCGCTGATGCTGGTGGGCGCCGGCGGGCTGCTGATCGGCACCGGGCTCTCCGGCGTCACGTTCAGCGTGATCGCCGGCGTTCTGGGCCGCACGTATCCGCCCGAGAAGCGCAGCATGGTGCTCGGCATCTCGGCGGCCGCCGGTTCGTTCGGCCAGTTCGCGATACTGCCGCTGGCGCAGTGGCTGCTCTCGCACCTGGGCTGGTACGGCGCGCTGCTGACGCTGGCCGCGGTCGGCCTCGCGATGGTGCCGCTCGCCTCCGCGCTGGTCGAGAACCGCGCGGCGCAGGCGCACGCGTTCGCGCAGTCGGCCGGCGAGGCGATGCGCGAGGCGCTCTCGCACAAGGGCTACCTGCTGCTGACGATCGGCTTCTTCGTCTGCGGCTTCCAGGTCGTGTTCATCGGCGTGCACCTGCCCGCGTACCTCGCCGACAAGGGCCTGCCGCCGCACGTCGCGGTCACGGCGCTGGCGCTGATCGGCCTGTTCAACATCATCGGCACCTACGCCACCGGCTGGCTGGGCAGCCGGATGCCCAAGCGCTACATCCTGTCGGCGATCTATTTCGGCCGCAGCGTCGTGATCGCGCTGTTCTTCCTGCTGCCGCTGTCGCCGTTCAGCGCCTACGCGTTCGCGGTCGCGCTCGGCCTGCTGTGGCTGTCGACGGTGCCGCCGACCAACAGCCTGGTGGCGCAGCTTTTCGGCGTGCGCTATCTCGCGATGCTGGCCGGGTTCACGTTCTTCAGCCACCAGATCGGGAGCTTCCTCGGCGCGTGGCTCGGCGGCCTGCTCTACGACCGGACCGGGAGCTACGACGTCGTCTGGTGGATCGCGATCGCGCTGGGGATCTTCGCCGGGCTGATCAACCTGCCGATCGACGAGCGGGCGGTCGAGCGGCCGCTCGCGACGGCGGTTTGACGATCGGCGTGCCGGTTCGTAGCCCGGTGTTGAGCGGAGCGCAACCCGGACATCCTCCGGAGTCCGGCGGCGTCCGCAACGCGTCGACCGGGCTACGCTCGTTCGGCGATCGCGCAGGCGCTCGCCCTCACCCCTTCAGCGGTGCCGGCGGCGGCAGCGAGTCCGCCCGGATCCGGTCGACCGCGTCGGTGATGATCGTGTCCACCCCCCACCTGCCAAGCTCCGCAACGCGCGCCGGCTCGTTCGGCGTGAAGCACATTACGCGGTAGCCGCCGTCGTGCGCGGTGCGCACGATGTCCTCGGTCAGTGCATCGTGGCGGGCGTCGAGCGCGACGCACCCGAGGCGCTCCAGCCTTGCCCGCCAGTCCGCGGGCAGCTTGTCGAGCAGCAGCGCTCGCTGCAGTTCCGGGACCGCGTCGCGCGCCGCCTCCAGCGCCTCCTCGGAGAACGACGACAGCAGCGGCGGCACGGCCGCGTCGCGCCACAGCGCGCTCGCTTCCTTCGCCACCGCCGCACCGGTCTCGCGCTCGCGGCCGGTCACGGGCTTGATCTCGACGTTGCACGCCACGCCGTGCTCGCGCGCCCAGCGGGCGATCTCCTCGAACGTCGGCAGCGGCTCGCCCGCGTATTTCGCCGAGTGCCAGCCGCCCGCGTCCAGCCGCGCGAGCTCGCCCCAGGAAAACGCGTCGGCGCGCCCGCGCCCGCTGGTCGTCCGGTCGAGCCCGTCGTCGTGCAGCAGGAAGGCGACGCCGTCGGCCGCGAGCTTGACGTCGAACTCGACCATCCGGTAGCCGTGCGCGTAGCCGAGGCGCATCGCGGCCAGCGTGTTCTCGGGGGCGAGCTTGCCCGCACCGCGATGGGCGACGAGCCGGGGGTAGGGCCACTTGGAAGGCAGGGTCTCGAACATGGTCAGGTGATCCGGGCGCCGCTGTCGGCGTCGAAGAGGTAGATGTGCGCGGGGTCCGCGGCGAGGTGCAGCGTCGTCCCGACGGCGGGATGCACGCCGTGCGGCACGCGGGCGATGACGGTGCCGCCGCCGTGCGCGACGTGCAGCAGCGAATCGGCGCCGAGCTGCTCGACCATCTCGACGGCGCCGGAGAGGAAGGCGTCGCCCTCGGCGCAGCGCAGGAGATGCTCGGGGCGGATGCCGACCGTCAGCGCGCTGCCGGCAGGTGCACGCCGGCGCCGACGCCGCGCGCCGCGCCGCCGCCGTCGAGCGCGACCCGGCCGGGGCCGTCCATCCGGCCCGGCAGGAAGTTCATCGCCGGCGAGCCGATGAAGCCGGCGACGAACTGCGTCGCCGGGTTCTCGTAGACGTCCATCGGCGTGCCGATCTGCTCGGCGCGGCCGGCGTTCATCACCAGCAGCCGCTCGCCCAGCGTCATCGCCTCGACCTGGTCGTGGGTGACGTACAGGCTCGTCGTCGACAGCCGCCGGTGCAGCTTCTGGATCTCGAAGCGCATCTGCACGCGCAGCTTGGCGTCGAGGTTCGACAGCGGCTCGTCGAACAGGAACACCGCGGGCTCGCGCACGATCGCCCGGCCCATCGCCACGCGCTGGCGCTGCCCGCCGGAGAGCTGCCCCGGCTTGCGCTGCGAGCAGCGGGCCGAGCTCGAGGATCCCCGCCGCGCGGTCGACCCGCGCCCGGATGTCGTCGCGCGCGAGGCCGCGGATCTTCAGGCCGTAGGCCATGTTGTCGAACACGCTCATGTGCGGATAGAGCGCGTAGTTCTGGAACACCATCGCGATGTCGCGGTCCTTGGGCTCGAGGTCGTTGACCACGCGCTCGCCGATCGCGATCTCGCCGGCGGTGATCGGCTCCAGCCCGGCGACCATCCGCAGCAGCGTGGATTTGCCGCAGCCGGACGGGCCGACGATGACGACGAACTCGCCGTCGGCGACCTGCATGTCGACGCCGTGGATGACCGTGCGTCGCGCCGTAGTTCTTGCGCACGCCGCGGAAGTCGACGCTGCGCCAGCTATCCCTGTCCTCCCGCGCGCGATCATTTCTCACTGTCGACGAGCCCTTTCACGAACCACTTCTGCATGAGGAGGACGACCAGCGCCGGCGGCAGCATCGCCAGCATCGCCGTGGCCATCACCAGGTTCCAGTCGGTCGCGGCGTCGCCGCCGGAGATCATCCGCTTGATGCCGATCACCGACGTGTACATGTCCTCCTGTGTCGTCACCAGCAGCGGCCAGAGGTACTGGTTCCAGCCGTAGATGAACAGGATCACGAACAGCGCCGCGATGTTGGGCCGCGACAGCGGCAGCACGACGTCCCAGAAGAACCGCATCGGCCCGGCGCCGTCGATCCGCGCGGCCTCGGCGAGCTCGTCGGGAATCATGAGGAAGAACTGCCGGAACAGGAACGTCGCCGTCGCCGACGCGATCAGCGGCACCGTCAGGCCGGCATAGGTGTCGATCATCCCGAGGTCGGACACGACCTGGTAGGTCGGCAGGATGCGCACCTCCACCGGCAGCATCAGCGTGACGAAGATCATCCAGAACACCAGCGTGCGGAAGCGGAAGCGGAAGTAGACGATCGCGAACGCCGACAGCAGCGAGATGGCGATCTTGCCGATCGCGATCACCAGCGCGCTGATCAGGCTGTTGACCATCATCCGGCCGACGCCCGCGCCCGACTCGCCCGCCCCGTGCGCCAGCGCCTCGGTGTAGTTCTCGACCAGATGCCCCCCCGGCAGCAGCGACATCGGCGCCGCGAGGACCTCGGGCGACGTGTGCGTCGACGCGATGAAGGTCACGTAGACCGGCAGCGCGACGACCGCCACGCCCAGCACCAGCACGAGGTGCGTGAAGAACGTCAGCAGCGGCCGGTGCTCGATCATCAGTACTGCACCTTGCGCTCGACGTAGCGGAACTGCACGACGGTGAGCGTGATCACGATCAGCATCAGGATCACCGACTGCGCCGCGGAGCCGCCCAGGTCGAGGCCCTTGAAGCCGTCCTTGTAGACCTTGTAGACGAGGATCTCGGTCGCCTGCCCGGGCCCGCCGGAGGTGACCGCGTCGATGATCGCGAAGGTGTCGAAGAACGCGTACACGATGTTCACCACCAGCAGGAAGAACGTCGTCGGCGACAGCAGCGGAAAGACGATGGTGGCGAAGCGCTTCCCGGGCCCGGCGCCGTCGATGGCGGCGGCCTCCAGCAGCGACTTCGGGATCGACTGCAGCCCGGCGAGGAAGAACAGGAAGTTGTAGCTCACCTGCTTCCACACGGCGGCGATCACGACCAGCGTCAGCGCCTGGGCGCCGTCGAGCAGGTAGTCCCAATGGACGCCGGCGCGCTCGAGCCAGAAGGCGACGATGCCGAGCGTGGGATTGAACAGGAACATCCACAGCACGCCGGCGATCGCCGGCGCGACGGCGTACGGCCAGATCAGCAGCGTCTTGTACGCCGCCGCGCCGCGCACCACGCGGTCGGCGAACACCGCGAGCACCAGCGACAGCGCCAGGCCGATGCCGGCCACCAGCACCGAGAACAGCGCGGTCACGCGGAACGACGCGAGATAGAGCTCGTCGTGGAAGAGAACGCGGAAGTTGTCGAGGCCGACGAACTGCAGGTTGCCGCCGAAGGCGTCCTGGATGAATGCCGACTGGTAGAGCGCCTGCCCCGCCGGCCAGAAGAAGAAGACCACGGTGATGGCGACCTGGGGCAGGACCAGCGCGTAGGGCAGCCACCACGAGCGGAAACGCGCGCGCTTTTCCATCGCCGTCGCGATCCCCTCAGCGTCCGGGCGCCGGCGCCCTCAGGCGCCGGCGCGCCTTCACTTCCCGGCAGTCCTGGCGAAGCGCTGGATCTGCTCGTTGCCGCGGGTGACCGCGGTGTCGAGCGCCTGCTGCGCGGTCTTCTTGCCGGCCCAGACGCCTTCGAGCTCCTCGTCGATGATGTCGCGGATCTGGACGAAGTTGCCCAGGCGGATGCCGCGCGACTTGTCGGTCGTCTTGACGATCATCTGCTTGACCGAGACGTCGGTGCCGGGGTTCTGCTCGTAGAAGCCCGACTTCTTCGTGAGCTCGTAGGCCGCCATCGTGATCGGCAGGTAGCCGGTGGTCTGGTGCCACACCGCCTGCAGCTCGGGCTGCGACAGGAAGTTCAGGAACTTGGCGACGGCCTTGTACTCGGCCTTCGACTTGCCGCCCATCACCCACAGCGAGGCGCCGCCGATGATGGTGTTCTGCGGGGCGCCGGCGACGTCGGCATAGTACGGCAGCGGCGAGATGCCGAAGTTGAACTTGGCGTTCTTCTTGATCGTGCCGTACGCCGCCGACGACGACGTCAGCATCGCGCACTCGCCGCTGTAGAACTTCGCCTCCGGCTCGTTCTTGCGGCCGGCGTAGGTGAAGTAGCCCTTCTTCGCCCAGTCCTGCAGGTTGCCGATGTGCCGGACCTGCAGCGGACCGTTGAACAGCAGCTTCGGGTCGTTGCCGGCGAAGCCGTTCTCCTTGGTCGCGAACGGCACGTTGTGCCAGGCCGAGAAGTTCTCGAGCTGCACCCACGACTGCCAGCCGGTGGTGAAGCCGCAGGCGCTCGCGCCGGCCGCCTTGATCCTGGCCGCCGCCGCCATCACCTCGGGCCAGGTGGCCGGCGCCCGCTCGGGATCCATGCCCGCCTTGGCGAAGGCGTCCTTGTTGTAGTAGAACACCGCCGTCGAGCTGTTGAACGGGAAGGACAGCATCTGCCCCTTGGTGTCGGTGTAGTACGACGCCACCGCCGGGATGTAGATCTTCGGGTCGAACTTCTCGCCGGCGTCGGCCATCACCTGGTACACCGGCTTGATCGCGCCCTTGGCCGACATCATCGTCGCCGTGCCCACCTCGAACACCTGCAGCAGCGCCGGGCCGCTGCCGGCGCGGTACGCGGCGATCGCCGCGGCCATCGTCTCGGAGTAGTTGCCCTTGAAGACCGCGGTGACCTTGTAGTCCTTCTGGCTCTCGTTGAACTTCTTGGCGAAGTCGTTGATGCGGTCGTTGTTCGCCCCGGTCATCGCGTGCCAGAACTGGACTTCGGTGACGGCCTGCGCCGACGCGGCGGCGCCGAACAGCGCGGCGGCGATGGCGACACGGCAGATGCGGGAAAGGCGGTGCGACATGGGAATCCTCCTGGTCAGTCCGGAAGTCTGCGTCCGGCGCGTTGCAATTCTATGTCAACTCCGGCGTCGCGCGTGGTCAATCGGCATGGCCGGGCACCGGCGCGGGCGCCGCCGGCGCCGGGACCGGCAGCGACTTCAGCCCGTGCGCCTCGATGTGCGCGTGCCCGGCGAGCAGCGTGTAGGCGGTGGGCACGACGAACAGCGTGAGCAGCGTGCCGAAGGACATGCCGCCGACGATCACCCAGCCGATCTGCATGCCGCGACTCCGCACCGGCGCCGGTCGCCAGCGCCAGCGGCAGCGCGCCCAGCACCATCGCGCCGGTGGTCATCAGGATCGGCCGCAGCCGCAGCGTCGCCGCCTCGACGACGGCGGCGTAGAGCGGCTCGCCCTTGGCGCGCAGCTGGTTCGAGAACTCGACGATCAGGATGCCGTGCTTGGTGATGAGGCCCACCAGCGTGACCAGCCCCACCTGGCTGTAGATGTTCAGCGTGCCCCCGGCCAGCCACAGCGTGAGCAGCGCCCCGGTCATCGACAGCGGCACCGACAGCATGATCACGAACGGGTTGACGAAGCTCTCGAACTGCGCGGCGAGGACCAGGTAGATGAAGATCAGCGCCAGCACGAAGGTGAAGTAGATCTCGCCGCCGGACTTCCTGAACTCGCGCGACTGGCCGTCGAGGTCGGTCTGCGCCGTGATCGGCAGCGCGCGCTCGGCCGCCGCGTCCATCGCCTTCAGCGCGTCGCCGATCGCGTAGCCGGGCGCCAGCGTCGCCGTCACCTTGACCGCGCGCAGCCGGTTGAAGTGATTGAGCGACTGCGGCGCGACCGCCTCGCGGACGTCCACCAGGTTGGAAAGCTGCACCATGCTGCCGTCGCGGGCGCGCACGTACGCGTCGCTGATGTCGGTCGGGCTGGACCGGTCGACGGGGGCGGCCTGGACGATGACGTCGTACTGCTCGCCGTCCTTCTTGAAGCGCGTGACCTGCCGCCCGCCCAGCATCGTTTCGAGCGTCCGGCCCACGGTGTCGACGGCCACGCCGACGTCGGAGAGCTTGTCGCGCTTGATCGTCACCCGCACCTCCGGCGTGTTGAGCCGCAGGTCGGTCTGCAGGTTCTGCACGCCCGGGTACTTGCGCGCCTCCTCGAGGAAGCGGTCGACGACCCGCTGCAGCTCGGCGTAGGGCACCTGCGACATGATCACGTAGTCGACGGGGGTCGAGCGGAACGACTGGCCGAGCGAGGGCGGGCTGTTGGCGAACGCCCGCGCGCCGGGCAGCGCCGCGAACTTCGGGCGCAGCTCGTCGACGATCTCCTTCTGGTTGCGCTTGCGCTCCTCCCAGGGCTTCAGGCGCAGGATCGCGATGCCGTCGACCACGGTCGGGAAGCCCGAGATCGCCTGGTAGGCGGTGCCCTCGGGCACCTCGCTGTAGAACTGCTCGATCGGCCGGAGCTGCTCGGACGTGTACCCGGGAGTGGAGCCCTGCGGCGCCGAGACGATGCCCAGGATGACGCCGCGGTCCTCCAGCGGAGCGAGCTCCGACTTCAGCTGCGTGAACAGCAGCGCGCCCGCCCCGAGCACCGCCACCCACAGCAGCGCGACCAGCCAGCGCGCGTGCAGCGTCGCGGTGAGCAGGCGTCGGTAGCCGTTGGTCAGCGCGTTGATCCAGCCCTCGATCACGTTGTAGATCCGCGAATGCCGGTCCTGGTGCTTCAGCAGCAGCGAGCACATCATCGGCGAGAGCGTCAGCGCGATGAAGCCGGACACCAGCACGGCGCCGGCCAGCGTCAGCGCGAACTCGATGAACAGCCGCCCGGTGCGCCCGGTCGCGAACGCCAGCGGCGCGAACACCGACGCGAGCGTCAGCGTCATCGCCACGATGGCGAAGCCGATCTCGCGTGCGCCCTCGATCGCCGCCTGCTTGCGCGGCATGCCCGCCTCGACGTGGCGGAAGATGTTCTCGAGCATGACGATGGCGTCGTCGACGACCAGCCCGATCGCCAGCACCAGCGCGAGCAGCGTCAGCGTGTTGACGGTGAACCCGAACGCGTACATGAGGCCGAACGCGCCGATCAGCGAGACCGGGATCGTGACCAGCGGGATGATCGTCGCGCGCAGGCTGCGCAGGAAGAAGTAGATGACCAGGATCACCAGCAGGATCGCCTCGCCGATGGTCTCGAACACCGAGACGATCGAGCGGTCGATGAACACCGACGTGTCGTAGGCGACGATGAGCTTCATCCCGGGGGGCAGGCCCTCGTTGATCCTCGCGATCTCCTCGCGCACCGCGTTCGACAGGTCCAGCGGGTTCGCGACCGCCTGCTTGATGACGCCGATGTTCAGCGACGGGTTGCCCTTGTAGCGGGAGATCGTCCGCTCGTTGACGGCGCCGATCTCGGCCGTCCCGACGTCGCGGATGCGCACCGGGTAGCCGCCGACGTTGGCGACGATGATGTTGCCGAACTGCTCCGGCGTGCGGACGTCGGTCTCCGCGACGACGGTGAACTCGCGCGCCGTCGATTCGATGCGCCCGGCCGGGATCTCGGCGTTCTGCCGGCGCAGCGCGTCCTCGACGTCCTGCACGGTCAGCCGGTAGCCGGCGAGGCGCGAGCGGTCGAGGTTGATCCGCATCGACACCTGCCGGTCGCCGAACACGCGCACGTCGGCGGCGCCGGGCAGCACGGACAGCCGCGGCTGGATGTAGCGCTTGACGTAGTCCGAAGCCTCCAGCGGCGACAGCGTTCCCGCCTGCACCGCGATCCAGATGATCGGGCTCGCGTCGGACTCGACCTTCGCGATGATCGGCTCGTCGATGGTGTCCGGCAGCTTGCCGCGCGCGCGGGCCACCTTGTCGCGGACGTCGGCCGCGGCCGAATCGGGGTCGCGCTTCAGCGTGAAGCGCACGTTGATCCGGCTCGACTCCGACCGGCTCTGCGAGGTCATCACCTCGACGCCCTCGATGCCGGCCAGCGAGTCCTCCAGCGGCTTGGTCACCTGCGATTCGACGACCTCGGCGGAGGCCCCGCGGTAGGTCACCGAGACGCTGACCACCGGCTCGTCGATGCGCGGGTACTCCCGGACCGACAGGCGCGTGTACGAGATGAGGCCGATGAGCAGGATCACCAGCGACAGCACCGTGGCGAACACGGGCCGCTTGATGCAGATTTCCGGCAGCTGCATGAGGGGCGCCCGCGGGTCAGGACTTGCGCGCCGGCGGCGGCGCGGTCCCGGGCTTGGCCGGCAGCGCCCCCGACGCCTTGCCGCCGGCCGCCGCGCCGCCCTCGCCCGCCGCCGGCGCCGAGGACGCGGTGGCGGGACCCGCCGCGCCGTCGCCGTTCACCAGCTTGACCGGGGCGCCGTCGCGCAGCTTGAGCTGCCCGGCGGTCACGACGACGTCGTCGCCGGCGAGGCCGTTGATCACCTCGACGCTGGCGTCGCGGCGCTGGCCGACCCCCACCTTGGTGCGCACCGCCTTGTTGTCGACGACGCGATAGACGTACTGCTCGTCGCCCTCGGGCACCAGCGCCTGCTCCGGCACGACCAGCGCGTTCTTCGCGTCGCGCGTGATCAGCAGCACGCGCGCGAACATCCCGGGGCGCAGCGAGGTGTCGGGATTGCGCACCACGGCGCGGATCACCACCGCGCGCCCCGCGGCGTCGACCAGCGGACTCACGGCGAGCACCTTGCCGTCGAACGTCCTGCCCGGCACCGCGTCGAGCTGCACCTGCAGCGACTGCCCGACCGCGACCTGGCGCATGAACACCTCGGGCACCCTGAAATCCACCTTCAGCGGATCGATCGACTCGAGGTTGACGAGATCCGCGCCTTCCTTGACGTAGTCGCCGATCGACACCGAGCGCAGGCCGATGATCCCCGAGAACGGCGCGCGCAGCGTCATCTTGGCGAGCTTCGCTTCGGAGAGCTGCAGCGATGCGGCGGCGATCTTGAGGTTGTTGTCGGCCTCGTCCTTCGCCTGCGACGAGATGAAGTTGCTCTTCGCGAGGTCGACGGCGCGCTCGTACTTGGTCTTTGCCAGCGTCAGGTTCGCCCGCGCCTGCGCGACCTCGGCCTCCGGCACCGCGGGATCGAGCTGCACCAGCAGCGCGCCCTTGGCCACGCGCTTGCCTTCCTCGAAACCGATGGCGCTGATGCGCCCGGAGACTTCCGGCCGCAGCATCACCGACTCGTCGGAGCGCAGGCTGCCGACCGCGGTGATGGTCTGCGGCAGCGACACCGTCGCGACCTTGGCCGCCTCGACGGTGACCGCACCGGCACCGCCGGCCCCGGCGCCCGCAGCTTTGCCGCCTCCCGGCGGCGCCTTGACTTCACCGGACGCGGCCTTCGCCGGCGGCCCTGCGCGCTGCGTCCCGAACCAGTAGCCGCCGCCGATCGCGGCGACGACGACGATCCCGGCAAACACTCCGACCACCACTTTGTTCATCAGGCCGCACACCGTTCGATTGACGTCGATCCCGGATGCCGCCAGGGTCGGGCGGTCCGGAATGCCTCGCCCGCGTCCGGGGCGGCCAATCGCCCCGGCCGGAGCAACCTTGGATTATGCGCGGTCGCCCGCTGCAACGGCAAACTGCCCGTCTGCCGCCGACCGCCGCCCGGCCGCCGGGGCCCCGGCCGCGATCACCAGCGCCACGCCGCCCACGCCAGGCATGCCCAGGCGCCGAGGAGCGCGACGCCGCCTACCGGCGTGACGGCACCGAAGCCGCGGATGCCGGTCAGCGCCAGCGCGTAGAGGCTGCCCGAGAAGAGCAGCATGCCGGCGACCAGCAGCCAACCCGCCACGCCCAGCACGCCGCTGTCGGGGCGTTGCGTCAGCAGCACGCCGATGGCCAGCAGGCCGAGCGCGTGCCAGAAGTGATATTGGACCGCCGTCTGGTAGACGGTCATCAGGTCGGGCGCGACCCTCGCCCTGAGCGCGTGCGCACCGAAGGCGCCGAAAGCCACGGCGGCGAACAGGAAGATCGAGGCGAGCAGCAGGGCGATGCGGGGGGACACGGTCGGGACCCGATAGGCGGCGGTGCAGGCGTCCCGGCGCGCGACCGGGGCGGGCCGGCCTTTCGACTACAATGGACGCCATGCCCGCCTAACCTGTGACGGAAGGATAGCACCATGACCATCGAACGCCGCCACGTCGGCAAGCGCCTGTCCGACCTCGTGATCAACCGCGCCTCCGGCACCGCGTATCTCGCCGGCCAGGTCGCCGACGACCCGAAGGCCGACATCACCGGGCAGACGCAGCAGGTGCTCGCCCGGATCGACGAGCTGCTGTTCGAGGCCGGCACCCACAAGTCGAAGATCCTGTCGGCGACGATCTACCTCCCGGACATCGGTGACTACGCGGCGATGAACGCGGTGTGGGAGAAGTGGGTCGTCCCCGGCGAGACGCCGGCGCGCGCCACCGTGCAGGCAATCCTGGCCGCGCCCGAGTACCGGGTCGAGATCCAGGTCGTCGCCGCGGTCCCGATACCGGCGTGATCCCGGGCTCAGCCCGCGCACCGATGAGTTCCTCCGCCGACGCCGCCCCATCCTCCCCGGCCGCCGCTGCAGCCGGCGGCGCCGCTCTCGCGCGCACGCCGTCGCGGGCGGCTGCCGTGGCGCCCGCCGCGGCCGCGTCGGTTCCGGTGACCCGCGCGACGTTCGACGAGGTGATGGTGCCGTGCTACGCGCCGGCCCCGTTCCTGCCCGTCCGCGGCGAAGGCTCGCGGGTGTGGGACCAGGCGGGCCGCATGTACATCGACTTCGCCAGCGGCGTGGCGGTCACCGCGCTCGGCCACTGCCACCCGGCGATGGTCAGGGCGCTGACCGAGCAGGCGGGACGGCTCTGGCACGTCTCCAACTGGTTCACCAACGAGCCGGCGCTGCGGCTCGCGCAGCGGCTGGTCGAGCGCGACCTTCGCCGAGCGCGTGTTCTTCTGCAACTCGGGCGCCGAGGCCAACGAGGCGGCGCTGAAGCTCGCGCGGCGCCACGCGCACGACCGCCACGGCCCGCACAAGGTCCGCGTGATCTCGACGCTCAACGCGTTCCACGGCCGCACGCTGTTCACCGTCACCGCGGGCGGCCAGGCCAAGTACGCCAGCGGCTTCGGACCGAACCCGGCCGGCTTCACCCACGTCCGCTACAACGACGTCGCCGGGCTCGAGGCGGCGTTCCGCGAGGAAGGCGGCGACGACGTCTGCGCGGTGATCCTCGAGCCGATGCAGGGCGAGGGCGGGATGACGCCGGGCACGCCGGAGTTCCTGCAGGCGGCGCGGCGGCTGTGCGACGCCCACGGCGCGCTGCTGATCCTCGACGAGATCCAGAGCGGGATGGGCCGCACCGGGACGCTGTTCTCGTACATGCAGAAGGGTGTCGTCCCCGACATCCTGACCAGCGCCAAGGGCCTGGGCGGCGGCTTCCCCGTCGGCGCGATGCTGACGACCGCCGCCATCGCCGGCGCGTTCCCGGTCGGCGTCCACGGCTCGACCTACGGCGGCAATCCGCTCGCCTGCGCGGTGGCCGGCGCGGTGTTCGACATCATCAACACCACCGAGGTGCTCGACGGCGTCAAGGCGCGCCACGCGCTGTTCATGGAGGGCCTGAAGGCGATCAACGTGCGCCGCCGCGTGTTCTCCGACCTGCGCGGCGAGGGCGTGTGGATCGGCTGCGAGCTCGACGCCCCGTGGAAGGGCAAGGCGACGGACGTGATGAGCGCCGCCGGCGACTGCGGGCTGCTGGTGCTGGTCGCCGGGCCCGACGTCGTGCGGATCGCGCCGTCGCTGGTGATCAGCCTCGACGAGATCCTGGAAGGCCTCGCGCGGCTCGAGGCCGCGCTCAATCGCGCGCTGGTCTGAGCGGCGGGCGTCATTTCGCGCCGCGCCGCGCGGGATCGAGGTCGAGGTACTGCCACGGGTGCTCGTTGTAGATGTTCTTGACGTAGCCCCGCACCCACGGCCGCACCAGCGTGTTCTCCCAGCGGTAGACGCCGAAGTCCCACGGCGTGTACGCGGCGGCGATCGTCGCCATCTTCCGGTACAGCGCGTCGCGCTCGGGCCCGCCGGGGATGCGCTTGGACTGGCGGTAGAGCTCGTCGTACTCGGCGTTGCGGAAGCGCGAGTAGTTCGACTGCCCGATGTTGCCGCTGTAGAGCAGCTGCATGAACGCGTCGCCCTCGCCGTAGGTCGTGATCCAGCCGACGGGCCACATCTGCAGCTTGGCGGCGCGGCCCATCTTCAGCAGCTCCGGCCACTTCTGCTTGATGAACTCGATCCGGATGCCGATCGCGGTCATGCTCTTCTGCCACAGCTCGTCGAGCTCGCGCGAGCGGCCCGAGGTCGCGCTGCCCATGTGCAGGATCAGCGGCGTGCCGTCCGGCCGGTCGCGCCAGCCGTCGCCGTCGCGGTCCTTGTAGCCGAAGCGGTCGAGCAGCGCCTTCGCCGTCGCCGGGTCGTACTTCACGTTGACGTCGAAGCCGGGGCTGTGGCCCGCCACACCCGGCGGGATCGGCTGCGTGGCCCGCTCCGCCTGCCCCTGGTACCAGACGTTGACCTCGTCCGGCGTGTTGAATCCCATCACGACCGCGCGGCGCAGCGCGATGCGCTCCGGCGCGTAGCCGCCGACGACCGCGTCGTCCATGTTGAAGTAGCAGTACGACAGCGAGGGCTGCATCGCGCGCGCGAGCCGCACGCCCTGCTTCGCATAAACGGGCTTGAGCGCGCTGCCGGGATCGAGCACCCGGGGCACGAGGTCCGCCGGCAGGTTCGCGTAATCGAGATCGCCGGCTTCGAACGCCAGCCACTGCGGATTCGACTCCTCGATGATCGAGATCTCGACGCGGCCGATCTGCGGCAGCCGCTTGCCCTTCATCGGCGCCACCTGCTCGCGCACGTCGGGGCCGCCGCTCTCGGGGAAGTGCACCTCGCGGTAGTTCGGGTTGGCGGTGAGCACGATCCTCTGCCCGCGGCGCCACTCGGCGAGCCGGTAGGCGCCGGTGCCGACCGGGTTCGCCATCGCCCAGCCGCTGGCGTCGCCGTAGGCCTCGATCACCTCGCGCGCCACGGCCGCCATCGGCATCTGCGACATGTAGCCCAGCATCACGTAGTCGGGCTCCTTGAGCGTGAGCCGCAGCGTGTAGCGGTCGAGCGCCTTCAGGCCCTCGATCGGCGCGTCGTAGTCGAGCCGGCCCGCCGCCTTTGCCTTCGCCAGCACCGCGTCGGCGCCGGCGACCTTGCCTTCGAGGTACCAGAGGAACGGCGCGCGCATCCGCGGGTCGAGCAGCCGCTTCCACGAGTACACGTAGTCGGCGGCGGTCAGCTCGCGCTTCCTGCCCTTGAACGCGGGATCGTCGGCGAAGTAGATGCCCGGCTTGATCCGTATCGTCCAGGTGCGCCCGTCGGCGGAGATTTCCGGCATCGCCGCCGCGGTGTCGGGCACGAAGCGGTACGGCCGGGCGAGGTAGTCGAACTGGTAGAGGGACTCGAAGATCCCGCGCTGGACGTGCGACGAGTAGTAGTCGGAGGTCGCCTGCGGGTCGAAGCCGGTCTCGGCGACCGGGAACATCACCCGCAGCGTCTTCGCCGGGTCGGCCCAGGCGGGCGGCGCGGCGGCGAGCGGCGCCGGCAGCACCGCAAGCATCGGCGCGGCAAGCGCGAGCGCCGCCATGGCCGCACCGCGCAGCCATCCGGCCCGGAGTCGCGCCGCGCGCGTCACTGGACCGGAACGCGCTTCTTCGTGCTGTCGATGTCGAGGTAGGGCCACGGGTGCTGGTAGATGCCGCTGTACTTGAAGCCGACCACCCACGGGTAGACGACGACGTTCTCGTAACGATACACGTCGAGCATCCACGGCGCGTACGCGGTGACCAGCTCCGACATCTTGCGGAAGAGCTTCGTGCGCGGCGGGCCGTCGGGCAGCTTGCGCGAGGCTTCGTAGAGCTGGTTGAACGCCGGCAGGTCGAACCGCGACAGGTTCGAAGATCCCGCGTTGCCGCCGTAGAGCAGCCCCAGGAAGCCGTAGCCCTCCGTGGTCGTGGCGGTGTTGGACAGGCCCCAGATCTGCAGCTGCCCCGCGCGCGCCGCCTTGTAGGTGTCGGGAAACTTCTGCTTGACGAACTCGACCCTGATTCCCACCGCGGCGAGGCTGCGCTGCCACAGCTCGTCGAGCTGCCGCTCCAGCGTCCCGATCGTCGAGGCGATGTGCAGGACGAGCGGCCGGCCGTCGGGCAGATCGCGCCAGCCGTCGCCGTCGCGATCCTTGTAGCCGAAGGCGTCGAGCAGCGCCCGCGCGCCGGCGGGATCGAAATGCACGTGCCCGTTGAAGTCCGGGTCGTGGCCGGTCACGCCCGGCGGCACCGGCTGTGTGGCCGGCACCGCCTGCCCCTGGCGCACGATCCGGATCTCCTCCTCGGTGTTGTAGGCCATGCCGACCGCGCGCCGCAGCGCGACCTTGTCCCGGGTGTAGCCGCCGACGACGGGATCGCGCATGTTGAAGAACGTGTACGAAACGGTCGGCTGGATGCCGCGCGCGAGCTGCACGCCCGCGGCGGCGTAGCGCGGCTTGAGCTTCGCCGGCGGGTCCAGCACGTTCCAGGTGAGCTCGAAGGGCACCGCGACGTAGTCGAGGTCGCCCTTGTCGAACGCGAGCAGCCGCGGGGTCGCCTCCTCGATGATGCTGACCTCGACGCGCCCGATCAGCGGCAGCTTCTTTCCTCCGAGCCGGGCGACGATGTCGCGGTCGGCGGGGTCCGTGCTGCGCGGATACTCGACGTCGCGATACCCCGGGTTCGCCTCCAGCACGATCCTCTGGCCCCGGCGCCAGTCCTTCAGCCGGTACGGCCCGGTCCCCACGGGATGCGCCATCACCCAGCCGCTGGCGTCGCCGTAGGCGTCGATCACCTCGCGGGCGACGGCCCCGGCGGTGACCGTCGTGAGGTCCGACAGCAGGTCGTACGACGGCGCGGTGAGCCGGATGCCGAGGGTGTAGCGGTCGATCGCCCGCAGGCCCGCGAGCGGCGCGTCGTAGTCGAAGCGGCCGCTGCGCTTGGCCTGCGCCACCAGCGCGTCGGCGCCGACGAACTTGCCGTCGAACTGCTGCAGGTTCGGCGAGCGCATCCGCGGATCGAGGACGCGCTTGAGCGCGTAGACGTAGTCGGCGGCGGTGAGCTCGCGCGCGGCACCCTTGAACGCGGGATCCGCGGCGAAGTGGATGCCGGGACGGATCCTGATCTTCCACTCGAGCCCGTCGGCGGAAATCTCCGGCAGCGCCGCGGCGGTGTTGGGCACGATGCGGTACGGTCGCGCGAGGTAGTCGTAGGTGTACGGCGGATCGAAGATCGCGCGCATGACGTAGTTCGAATACAGGTCGCCGGCCGCCTGCGGGTCGAAGCCCGTCGTCGCCGACAGGAACGCGACGCGCAGCACCTTGGCCGGATCGGCGGCCTCGACCGGCGCCGCGAGCCCCGCGACCAGCAGCAGCCACGCGGCGAGGCTCCTGCCTGCCAGGCGGGTCACGCGTCGAGCAGCTTCTCGATGTCGCCGGCGATCTCCGCCGGCTCGACGTTCGGCGCGTAGCGCGCGACGACCCTGCCCTTGCCGTCGACCAGGAACTTGGTGAAGTTCCACTTGATCGCCTCGGAGCCGAGCAGCCCCGGCTTCTCCGACTTCAGGTGCTGGTAGAGCGGCGCGGCGCCCTTGCCGTTGACGTCGACCTTGGCGAACAGCGGGAAGGTCACCCCGTAGTTGATCTCGCAGAACGACTCGATCTCCTCCGCGGTCCCGGGCTCCTGCGCGCCGAACTGGTTGCAGGGAAAGCCGAGGATCTCGAGCCCCCTGCCCTTCAGCTTGCCGTAGAGCGCCTCCAGCCCCTTGTACTGCGGCGTGAACCCGCACTTGCTCGCGGTGTTGACGATCAGCAGCGCCTTGCCCTTGTAGCGGGAAAGCTTGACGGGCTTGCCGTGGATGTCGTCGACGGTAAAATCGTAAACGGAGGCCATGCGCGGCTCCTGGGAGGGTTCCGGATGCCGCATTATCGCAGGCCGCGGCCGGCGCCGCCGCGTTGTGGCATCCTTGTGCCCCGCCGGATTCCCCCGCGCCCCGTCTCACGCCGCCCATGAACCCGGATCTCATCATCCTCGCGCTGAGCGCGATCGTCATCGCCGCCTACGTGTTCGACATCGTCGGCCGCCGCGCGCGGCTGCCCTCGGTGGTGCTGCTGCTGGTGTCGGGGATCGTCATGCGCTGGGTGCTGGACGGGATCGGCTGGACGATGCCCTATCTCGGCCAGCTGCTCCCGGTGCTGGGCACCGTCGGGCTGGTGCTCATCGTGCTCGAGGGCGCGCTCGACCTGGAGCTGAGCCACGACAAGAAGCCGCTGCTGCTGCGCACGCTGTTCGTCGCGGTCACCGGGCTGGTGCTGCCGCTGGCGGGAATCGCCGCGGCGCTGCACTGGCTGTTCGCCGCCGACTGGACCCGCGCCGTGCTGACCGCGTGCCCGTTCGCGATCATCAGCAGCGCCATCGCCATTCCGAGCACCGTGGGGCTTGCCCCCCAGCGCGGCGAATTCGTCGTCTACGAGAGCGCGCTGTCCGACATCCTGGGCGTGACCGTGTTCGCCGCGCTGCTCGCGGCCGAAGGCGACCCGGTCGCGTTCGCGCTGACGATCTCGATCGCGACCGTCGCCAGCGTGGGCCTCGGCATCGGCTTCATCGCGCTGCTCTACGTGCTGCTGAACAAGCTGACCGGGCACATCAAGTTCCTGCCGATCTTCTTCCTGCTGATGCTGCTCTACGCGATCGGGAAACTCCTCCACCTGTCGCCGCTGGTGCTGGTGCTCGCGTTCGGCCTGCTGCTCAACAACACCTTCCTGCTGCGCCGGATCGAGTGGCTGCGCCAGCACGAGAGCGAATCGTTCGCGAGCCGACCTCGCCCAGTTCAAGCAGATGGTGGCCGAGGGCGCGTTCTTCGTGCGCACCTACTTCTTCCTGCTGCTGGGGTACACGACGATGCTCGCCGACTTCGCCACGGCGACGACCTGGGTGGTGGCCGGGGCGATTCTCGCCATCGTCTACGCGACGCGGCTGCCGCTGCTCGCGCTGGTCGCGATCCGGGACATCCGGCCGCTGCTCTGGATCGCGCCGCGCGGCCTCATCACCGTGATGCTCTATCTCAGCCTGCCGGAGCGCCTGCGGGTCGTGAACTTTCCCGAGGGCGTGCTGATGCTGGTCGTGCTGCTGTCCTCGGTCATCATGATGGTCGGGATCCGCAGCGCGCCCCCGGTCGAGGGAGACGACGGCGCGGAGGTCGAGGGCCGGGCCATCGAGCCGCGCTGAGCGGCGCGCCCGGCGCCGCCGCGCCCCGCGTCAGCCCGCGGGCGGCCCGTATCCGCCGCCGCCCGGCGTCTCGATGACGAACACGTCGCCGGCGCCCATCGCGACGGCGCAGGTCGCGCCGAACGCCTCGCGCGTGCCGTCGCTGCGCTCGACCCAGTTGCGGCCGACCGCGCCGGGCATGCCGCCGGCCGCGCCGAAGGGCGCGATGCGCCGGTGGTTGGCGAGGATGACCGCCGTCATCGGCTCGAGGAAGCGCACCCGCCTCACCGCGCCGTCGCCGCCGCGATGGCGCCCGGCGCCGCCGCTGCCGCGCCGGATCGCGAAGGACTCCAGCCGCACCGGAAAGCGCCACTCGAGCACCTCCGGGTCGGTCAGCCGCGAGTTGGTCATGTGCGTCTGCACGACGCTGGCGCCGTCGAAGTCCGGGCCGGCGCCGGCGCCGCCGGCGATGGTCTCGTAGTACTGGTAGGTTTCGTTGCCGAAGGTGAAGTTGTTCATCGTCCCCTGCGAGGCGGCGAGCACGCCGAGCGCGCCGTAGAGCGTGTCGGTCACGGCCTGCGAGGTCTCGACGTTGCCGGCGACGACCGCGGCGGGGTAGCGCGGCGCGAGCATCGAGCCCTCCGGGATCACGATCGACAGCGGCTTCAGGCACCCGGCGTTCATCGGGATGTCGTCGTCGACCAGCGTGCGGAACACGTACAGGACGGCGGCCTTGCACACGGCCGACGGCGCGTTGAAGTTGGTCGGCTGCTGGGCGCTGGTGCCGGTGAAGTCGATCACCGCCTCGCGTCGGGCGCGGTCGATGGTGATGGTGACCGCGATGGTCGCGCCGCTGTCCATCTCGTACTCGTAGTGGCCGTCGGTCAGCACGTCGAGCACGCGGCGCACCGCCTCCTCGGCGTTGTCCTGCACGTGCTGCATGTAGGCGCGCACGACCGGCAGCGAGAAGTGGGCGACCATCTTCGCGAGCTCCTCGGCCCCCTTGGCGCAGGCGGCGACCTGTGCCCGCAGGTCGGCGAGGTTCTGCTCGACGTTGCGCGACGGGTAGCGGCCGCCGCCGAGCAGCGCGCGCATTTCGGCTTCGAGGAAGCGCCCGCCGGCGACGAGCTGCACGTTGTCGAGCAGCACGCCCTCCTCGTCGACGTGGGTCGAGTCCGGCGGCATCGATCCCGGCGTCGTGCCGCCGATGTCGGCGTGGTGGCCGCGGGAGGCGACGAAGAATTCCGGGCCTCGCCGCGACCTCCGGCCCCTCGCCGGTCACCGGGCGCGCTCCCGCCGCCCGCGCGCGACGAGCCTCCCGGTGCGGGCAGGAACACCGGCGCGATGACCGTCACGTCGGGCAGGTGCGTCCCGCCGTTGTACGGCGCGTTGAGCACGAACACGTCGCCGGGACGCATGCTGCCGGCGCGGCGGTCGATGATGGTGCGCACGCTCTCGCCCATCGAGCCCAGGTGCACCGGCATGTGCGGCGCGTTGGCGATGAGGCTGCCGTCGGCGGCGAACAGCGCGCAGGAGAAGTCGAGGCGCTCCTTGATGTTCACCGAGTAGGCGGTGTTGGCGAGCGTGACGCCCATCTGCTCGGCGATCGCCATGAACAGGTTGTTGAACACCTCGAGCAGCACCGGATCGGCGGTGGTGCCGATCGCGTGCGCGCGAGCGAGTGCGCTCACCCGCTCGAGCACCAGGTCGCCGCGCGCGGTCAGCGTCGCGCGCCAGCCCGGCTCGACCACGGTGGTCGCGTTGTCCTCGCGGATCACGGCCGGGCCGGCGATGGCGTCGCCCGGGCGCAGGTGAGCGCGGTCGTACACCGCCGCCGCGTGGAAGGCGCCGGCGGTGTAGAGGCGGCTCGTCCTGATCGGCGCGACGGCGCCGGAGCGCGGCGCGAACGCCGGGACGGCGTCGCCCGCGGACTGCGTCCTGCCGATCGCCTCGACGGCGACGGCCTCGATCACCAGCGGCTTGTCGGGCATCAGGAAGCCGTACTGCGCGCGGTAGCGCTGCTCGAAGCCGCCGACGATCGCCGCGATGGCGTCGTCGTCGGCCGGCGCCCCGACGGCACCCCGGCCAGCGGAATCGCCAGCGTGGTGTCGGTGCCCTCGTACTTGAGGTGCAGTGTGCGCGTCAGGTCGATGCGCGCGGCCGGAATCCCCTGCGCGGCGACCTCGTCGCGCGCCGCCGCGTCGAGCGCCGCGAACGCGTCGGCGAGCGCGGCCAGCGCCGCGCCGGACAGCCGCGCCTCGACCGCGCGCTGCTTCAGCGCCCGCACGTCGGCGAGCCCCATCCCGTACGCCGAGAGCACGCCGGCGAACGGATGCAGCAGCACGCGCGTCATCCCCAGCGCGTCGGCGACGAGGCACGCGTGCTGGCCGCCGGCGCCGCCGAAGCAGCACAGCGTGTATCCGGTGACGTCGTAGCCGCGCTGCACCGAGATGTGCTTGATGGCGTTGGCCATGTTCTCGACCGCGATCTCGAGGAAGCCCGCCGCGACCTCCTCCGCCGAGCGCGGCCTGCCGGTCGCGGCGGTGACCTCGGCGGCGAGCGCGGCGAACTTCTCGCGCACGACGGCCGCGTCGAGCGGCGCGTCCCCCGCCGGACCGAAGACCCGCGGGAAAAGCTCCGGATCGAGCTTGCCGACCATGACGTTGCAGTCGGTGACCGTCAGCGGGCCGCCGCGCCGGTACGACGCGGGGCCCGGATTGGCGCCGGCCGACTGCGGGCCCGACGCGGAAGCGCGCGCCGTCGAAGCTGCAGATCGAGCCGCCGCCGGCCGCGACCGTGTGGATGCGCATCATCGGCGCCGCCAGCCGCACGCCGGCGACCTCGGTGACGTACGCGCGCTCGTACTCGCCCGCGTAGTGGGTGACGTCGGTCGACGTGCCGCCCATGTCGAAGCCGATGATCCGGTCGAAGCCCGCCAGCCGCGAGACCTCGACGGCGCCGACGATGCCGCCCGCCGGGCCGGACAGGATCGCGTCCTTGCCCTGGAAGCGATGCGCGTCGGTGAGCCCGCCCGAGCTCTGCATGAACTGCAGGCGCACGCGCGTGCCGCCGGGGTCGCCGGCGCCCCTGCCGCCGTCGTCCGCGTCGCCGGCGAGATCGCCCTCGACCTGCCGCACGTAGCGGCGCAGGATCGGCGACAGGTAGGCGTCGACCACCGTGGTGTCGCCGCGCGAGACGAGCTTCATCAGCGGGCTCACCTCGTGGCTGACCGAGACCTGCGCGAAGCCCAGCTCGCGTGCCAGCGCGGCCAGCGCCTGCTCGTGCGCGGGAAAGCGATAGCCGTGCAGCAGCACGATCGCCACCGCCCGGATGCCGGCCGCGTGCACGGCGGCGAGGTCGCGCCGCGCCGCGTCGACGTCCAGCGGCAGCACGACGTCGCCGTGGGCGCCGACGCGCTCGTCGATCTCCACCACGCGCTCGTAGAGCAATGCCGGCAGCTCGATCCGGCGCACGAACAGCTTCGGCCGGTTCTGGTAGGCGATGCGCAGCGCGTCGGCGAACCCGCGCGTGATCGACCAGCGCGGTCGGCTCGCCCTGCCGCTCGAGCAGCGCGTTGGTGGCGACCGTCGTGCCCATCTTCACCGCGTCGATGACGCCGCCCGGAATCGGCGCGCCCGGCGCCAGCTCCAGCAGCTCGCGGATGCCGTGCACCGCGGCGTCGCGATAGCGCTCGGGGGCCTCCGACAGCAGCTTGTGCGTCGCCAGCGACCCGTCCGGACGGCGCGCCACGACGTCGGTGAACGTGCCGCCGCGGTCGATCCAGAACTGCCAGCCGGCGGACGGGGGAGGCGCTGCGCTCATCGCGGAGGTCGGTGGAGAAACGCCCGGGGACCCGCCCGGCGCAGCGGCGGCCGGCGCGGCGCGCGCCGGGGGCGAAGGCCCGCCATTATAGGCTGCGACGGTCCGTCGCCACGCGCGGGACGCGTCGCACGGAAGGCTCGACGCCTCGGCCCGATCCGCCACCGGCCGCGCCATTTGTGGTAAAAAGAATGCAACCAGACGAGGCGCCGCGAGCGCCCCCGGTTTTCGCCCGCACCCGCGTGGTGCCTTCAAGGAGATCCTGAGATGAAACCGCTGACCGCCTCCGCCGCGGCGCTTGCCGTCGCGCTTGCGCTGCCCGCCGCCGCCCAGACCCAGTGGGACATGCCGACCGCCTATCCGGCCAGCAACTTCCACACCGAGAACATCACCCAGTTCGCCGGCGACGTCGACAAGGCGACCGGAGGCAAGCTCAAGATCACCGTGCACGCGGGCGCGTCGCTGTTCAAGGCGCCGGAGATCAAGCGCGCGGTCCAGGGCGGGCAGGCGCAGCTCGGCGAGATCCTGCTCGTCAACTTCGAGAACGAGGACCCGCTCTACGGCGTCGACGGCGTGCCGTTCCTCGCCACGTCGTACGCCGACGCGATGAAGCTTTACAAGGCGTCGCGCAAGCCGCTGGAGGCAAAGCTCGCGAAGCAGGGCATGAAGCTGCTGTTCGCCGTGCCGTGGCCGCCGCAGGGCATCTACACCAACCGCACGCTCGACAGCGTCGCCGACATGAAGGGCCTGAAGTGGCGCGCGTACAGCCCGGCCACGGCGAAGATCGCCGAGCTCGTCGGCGCGCAGCCGGTCACCGTGCAGGCGGCCGAGGTGCCGCAGGCGCTCGCCACCGGCCTCATCGACTCGTACATGTCGTCGGGCGCGACCGGCTACGACTCGAAGACCTACGAGCACATCAAGAAGTTCTACGACACGCAGGCGTGGATTCCGAAGAACGCGATCATCGTCAACGCCAAGGCCTTCGACGCGCTCGACAAGCCCACGCAGGCGGCGCTGCTCAAGGCGGCGGCGGCCGCCGAGGCGCGCGGCTGGAAGGTCTCCGAACAGAAGACCGCGTGGTACCTCGACCAGCTCAAGGCGAAGGGCATGGACATCGTCAAGCCCTCCGAGGAGCTGATGGCCGGCCTGCGCCGGGTCGGCAACGTGATGCTCGCCGAGTGGCAGCGCAAGGCCGGCGACGAGGGCCGCAAGGTGATCGACGCCTATCGGAACATGTGACCCCGCGCCCGGCCGGCCGCGCCCGTCCGCCGCGAGACCGATGGCCCCGCGCCGCGCGCTCGACGCGCTGTACGACGTCGCCGGCGTCCTCGCCGCGGTGTTCCTCGCGGGCACGCTGGCGACGGTGCTGGTCAGCATCGCCGGGCGGCTGCTCCACTGGTACGTGCCGGGCACCGACGCGTACGCCGGGTACTGCATGGCCGCCGCCGGCTTCCTCGCCCTCGCGCACACGCTCAAGCACGGCGAGCACATCCGCGTGACCCTCGTCGTCGAGCACGTCGGGCGCGAGGGCGCAGCGGTGGCTGGAGCTGTGGTCGCTCGCCGCCGGCACGCTGCTGGCGGGGCTGTTCGCGTTCTACAGCGTGCGCCTCGCCTATCAGTCGTGGCAGTTCAACGACATCTCCACCGCCGCCGACGCGACGCCGCTGTGGATTCCGCAGATCGCGATGGCGGCGGGCACGCTCATCCTGCTCGTGGCCTTCGCCGACGAGTTCGCGCTCGAGGTCGCCGGCCGGCCGCCACGCGCGCAAGGGCGCGGCCGCACCATGAGTAACCCGGTGGCGGGTGTGAGCCCGGCGTTGGCGCAGCGAAACCCGGGTGGTTGGGCACGACGCGCCGGGTCGCGCTCAACGCCGGGCTACAACGGGGCCACCGCCGGATCATCCGCCGGACGGTGAGCGATGGACGCGCTGATCACCACGCTGCTCGTCGTCACGCTGTTCGCGCTGCTGGGCAGCGGCGTGTGGATCGGCCTCGCGCTCGCGGGCGTCGCGTGGTTCGCGATGGAGCTGTTCTCCGCGCGGCCCGCCGGCGACGCGATGGCGGTGACCATCTGGGGCACGTCGTCGTCGTGGACGCTGACCGCGCTGCCGCTGTTCGTCTGGATGGGCGAGATCCTGTTCCGCACCCGGCTCTCGGACGACATGTTCCGCGGCCTCGCGCCGTGGCTCGAGCGGCTGCCCGGCCGGCTGCTGCACACCAACATCATCGGCTGCACGATCTTCGCCGCGGTCTCGGGTTCCTCTGCCGCGACCTGCGCGACGATCGGGAAGATGACGCTGCCCGAGCTCAAGGCGCGCGGCTACCCGGAAGGCATGACCATCGGCACGCTCGCCGGCGCCGGCACGCTCGGCCTGCTGATCCCGCCGTCGATCATCATGATCGTCTACGGCGTCACCGCCGACGTCTCCATCGCCAAGCTGTTCATCGCCGGCGTGGTCCCCGGCATCCTGCTCGGGGCGCTGTTCTCCGGCTACATCGTCGTCTGGTCGCTGGTCCATCCCGACCGCATCCCGGCCGCGACCGGGAGGAGCAGCCTCGGCGAGAAGCTCCATGCCGCGCGACACCTGATCCCGGTGATGCTGCTGATCGCCGCGGTGCTGGGGTCGATCTACGCCGGTGTCGCCACCGCCACCGAGGCCGCCGCGCTGGGCGTGGTCGGCTCGCTGGTGATATCGGCCGTGCAGGGATCGCTGTCGCGGAAGACGTTCGCGGCCAGCATCATGGGCGCCACGCGCCTGTACTGCATGATCGCGTTCATCCTCGCCGGCGCCGCGTTCCTGACGCTGGCGATGGGCTACATCGGGCTGCCGCGGCACCTGGCCGAGTGGATCGGCGGCCTCGGGCTGTCGCCGTTCGCGCTGATCGTCGCGCTGATGGTGTTCTACATCGCGCTCGGCTGCTTCCTCGACGGCATCTCGATGGTCGTGCTGACGATGGGCGTGATCCTGCCCTCGGTCGAGAGCGCGGGGATCGACCTGCTCTGGTTCGGCATCTTCGTCGTGCTGGTCGTCGAGATGGCGCAGATCACGCCGCCGGTGGGCTTCAACCTGTTCGTGCTGCAGGGGATGACGCAGCGGCAGATCACCTGGATCGGGCGCCAGACGCTGCCGATGTTCTGCCTGATGGCGGCCGCGGTGCTGCTGATCTGGTTCTTCCCGCAGCTGGTGACGGCGCTGCCGCAGCAGATGAAGATGGGATGACGGAGGACAGCTCATGAACGACGACCGGCGCCCGCCCTATGCCGCGAAGATGCGCATCCCCTGCGCGGTGCTCGGCATCCGCACCGCGAACGGCGCGGTGACCGCGATCGAGTACCTGCCCTCGTCCGAGCGCGCGCAGGCGCCGATCGACGCGCTCGCGGCGCGCGTCGTCGCGCAGATCGAGCGCTACCTCGCCGACCCGCACGCCGGGTTCACGCTGCCGCTCGCGCATCCCGGGACCGCGTTCCGGCAGCGCGTGCGCGCGGAGCTGTCGAAGATTCCCGTCGGCGAGTCGCGGACCTACGGCGAGATCGCGCGCGCGCTGCACACGGCGCCGCGGGCGGTCGGCGGTGCCTGCGGCGCCAATCCGGTCGCGCTGGTCGTGCCCTGCCACCGCGTCGTGGGCAGCCAGGGGTCGCTCGGCGGCTTCATGAACGCGGTCGACGGCGCGCCGCTGACGGTGAAGCGCTGGCTGCTGGCGCACGAAGGCTACCGCTTCGGGGCCTGACGGAGGCTGCCGAGCGCGCGCCCGCGATGGCGTCTTCCGTGACTCCGGTCGCCGGATCCGCGGCGGCGGACCTGATCGACCGCTTCTGCGACCAGCTCTGGCTGCAGGACGGCCTCGCCCCCGCGTCGCTCGCGAGCTATCGCCGCGACGTGACGCAGTTCGCGTCCTGGCTCGACGCGCGCGCGACGCCGCTGGCACGGGCCGGGCGCGCCGACGTCGAAGCCTTCCTCGCCGCGCAATACCGCAGCCGGGCGAAAGCGACGTCGATCGCGCGCCGGCTGTCGTCGCTGCGCCGCTTCTACGGGCTGCTGCTGCAGCAGGGAACGATCGACGCCGACCCGACGCTGCGCATCCGCGCGCCGAAGCTGCCGCGGCGCCTGCCGAAGAACCTGACCGAAGCGCAGGTCGAGGCGCTGCTCGCCGCGCCCGACGTGGCGACCACACTCGGCCTGCGCGACCGCGCGATGCTGGAGACGCTCTACGCCACCGGGCTGCGCGTCTCCGAGCTCGTCGGGCTGAAGCTCGCCCAGGTGGCGCAGGACGCCGGCGTCGTCCGGGTGCTGGGCAAGGGCAGCAAGGAGCGCCTGGTGCCGCTGGGCGAGGAGGCGGTCGCCTGGATCGCGCGCTACCTGGCCGAGGCCCGGCCGGTGCTGGCCGGCACCGGCGGCAGCGACGCGATGTTCCTCACCACCCGCGCCGGTCCGATGACGCGGCAGGCGTTCTGGGCGCTGATCAAGCGCTGCGCGGCGTTGGCCGGGATTCCGGCGGCCAGCCTGTCGCCGCACGTGCTGCGGCACGCGTTCGCCACGCACCTGCTCAATCACGGCGCCGACCTGCGCGTGGTGCAGCTGCTGCTGGGTCACGCCGACATCACGACGACGACGATCTACACCCACGTCGCACGCGAGCGCCTGAAGCGGCTGCACGCGCAGCATCACCCGCGCGGCTGACGCGGCGGCGCCGCGCGCGCACGCGCCGCTCCGGTAGGAATCAATGGTGCAAACCCGCCGGCGCCCGGTGCGGCGCGCGCGCCGCCCTCCTGCCGGCGCCGGGTCTCTAGGCGAGCCCGCGCTCGATGGCGACGCCGAGTTCCTTCACGCCGGCGAGCGGCGCCAGCTTGGCGACGCGGACCTTGACCCACGGCGCGCCGAACTCGGTCAGCACGACGTCGGCGACCGCCTGCGCGAAGCGCTCCAGCAGCTTGTGCGGATGATCGGCGGCGAGGGCCTGCAGCCGCTTCACGACCGCCGAATAGTCGAGCGCGTCGCCGAAATCGTCCGAACGGAATGCGGCATCCGACGGCAGGCCGAGCTCGACGTCGAGCCGCAGCGTCTGCGTGAGCTGCTGCTCCCATTCGTACACGCCGATGCGCGTCGGAAGCCGGAGATCGTGGATGAAGATGGTGTTCATGCGAGGGCGGTGGGCGGCGCCGCCGGCGCACGCGTTTGTTAGAATCGTCGGCCGCATTCTAACCGACGCACCCCCGCGCGCCGCCGGCGCCGCGCCGGACCGGCACCACCGCGGACGCCGGCGCGCGGCCCGCACCAGGACGCCATGCTTGCCTCGCTGACCTTCGTCGTCGCCGCCTATCTGATCGGGTCGGTTTCCTTCGCGGTCGTCACCAGCCGGCTGCTCGGCCTGCCCGACCCGCACAGCTACGGGTCCGGCAACCCGGGGGCGACCAACGTGCTGCGCACCGGCAACCGGGCGGCGGCGGCGCTCACGCTCGTCGGCGACGGCGCCAAGGGCTGGTTCGCGGTCTGGCTGGCGCAACGCCTGGGCGCGGAATTCGCCGTCGCCGGCTGGACGGTGCCGGCGGTTGCCGTTGCGGTCTTCCTCGGCCACCTCTATCCGGTGTTCCATCGCTTTGCCGGCGGCAAGGGTGTGGCGACCGCGGCCGGGATCGTCGCCGCGCTGCAGTGGCCGCTCGCGGCCGCGCTGGCCGCCGTGTGGCTGGTCATCGCGGTCGGGTTCCGCATATCGTCGCTCGCCGCGCTCGCCGCGGCGGCGCTGATGCCGGCGGGCATGTTCTACCTCGCCGGCAACACGCCGACCGCGTGGGCGATGGTGCCGATCGCGGCGCTGCTGTTCTGGCGGCACCGGAGCAACATCCGCCAGCTGCTCGACGGCAAGGAGCGCGCGATCGGCCGGTGAGCGCCGTCCCGTCCGCGGCAAGGGGCCCGACCCGGCGTCACGGGGCGGCGAGCGACGCGAGCTCCCAGCGCGGGCGCACCGAGAAGTCGTAGCCGGCGGGGACGCCGTGCGCGAGGCGCAGCGCGCCGGCGAGCGCGATCATCGCGCCGTTGTCGGTGCAGAACGCGAGATCAGGGAAGAACACCGTCGCGCCCCGCCTCTGCGCGGCCGCGACCAGCCGCGCGCGCAGCTCGCGATTGGCGCCCACGCCGCCGGCAACGACCAGCGTCGCGAGGCCGGTGGCGGCGAGCGCCCCCAGCGCCTTGGCGACCAGCACGTCGACGACCGCGTGCTGGAACTCGCGGGCGATGTCGGCGCGGCGCTGCGGCGCGAGGCCGTCGGGCCCGGACTCGCGCCGCACCAGCGTCAGCGCGGCGGTCTTGAGCCCGCTGAAGCTCATGTCGAGGTCGCGGCTTTCGAGCATCGGGCGCGGCAGCATCGCCGCCCCGTCGCGCCCGGTCTCGGCGAGCTGCGCCAGCGCCGGGCCGCCCGGGTAAGGCAGCCCCAGCAGCTTGGCGGTCTTGTCGAAGGCCTCGCCGGCCGCGTCGTCCAGCGTATCGCCGAGCAGTCGGTAGCGACCCACGCCGGCGACCTCGAACAGCTGGCTGTGCCCGCCGGAGACCAGCAGCGCGACGAACGGGAACGCCGGCGCGGGTTCGGACAGCAGCGGCGAGAGCAGGTGGCCCTCGAGGTGATGGACGCCGACCACCGGCTTGCCGAGCGCGAAGCCCAGCCCGTTGGCGACGCTGGCGCCGACCAGCAGTGCGCCGGCGAGTCCCGGCCCCTGCGTATAGGCGATGCCGTCGAGGTCCGCCAGGGTCAGCGCGGCCTCCGCGAGCACCCGCCTGCGCCAGCGGAATCACCCGCCGCACGTGGTCACGCGACGCGAGCTCGGGGACCACACCGCCGTAGGCTTCGTGCATCGTCACCTGCGAGTGCAGCGCATGCGCGAGCAGGCCCCGCCGCGTGTCGTAGACCGCGAGGCCGGTTTCGTCGCAGGAGGTTTCGATGCCGAGGACGCGCATGCCGGTCCGGGAAGATGAGGAAAATGGGGAAAATGGGGTCAGGTCCAATTTCCCGCGGAAATTGGACCTGACCCCATTTTCCCTGCCCCATTTTCCGATTATAGCTTTGCTTGCACGGCGCGGCCCACGCTGCTATAGTCTCGGGTTACCGCAAGCCTCAGGACCCAAAGGAATCCGTTACATGCCCAGCGTTCGCGTTCGCGACAATGAACCCTTCGAAGTGGCGATGCGCCGCTTCAAGCGCACCATCGAGAAGACCGGTCTTCTCACCGAGCTGCGCGCCCGTGAGTTCTACGAGAAGCCCACCGCCGAGCGCAAGCGCAAGCTCGCCGCCGCGGTCAAGCGCCACTACAAGCGCCTGCGCAGCCAGCAGCTGCCGCCCAAGCTGTACTGACCCCGCCGCCGCGCCCGTTTCGCGGGCGTGAGGGCGCGGATGCCGTGACGAGGGGGCGAAGCGATTCGCTCCCTCTTGCTTTTGGCCTGGTTGATTCGACCACGTTGGAGACGCCATGACGCTCAAGGCCAGGATCACCGCCGACATGAAGGACGCCATGCGCGCGCACGACGCCGCCCGCCTGTCGACGATCCGCCTGCTGCAGGCGGCGATCAAGCAGCGCGAGGTCGACGAGCGCATCGAGCTGACCGACGCGGACGTGCTGGCGATCCTCGACCGGATGGTGAAGCAGCGCCGGGACTCGATCACGGCCTTCGAGGCCGGCCACCGCGCCGACCTGGCGGCCGTCGAGGCCGCCGAGATCACCGTGCTGCAGGCTTACCTGCCGCAACCGCTGACCCCCGCCGAAATCGACGCGCTCGTCGCCGAGGCGATCGCCGCCACCGGCGCCACCGGGTTGCCCGGCATGGGCAAGGTGATGGCGGCGCTCAAGCCCAGGCTGGCGGGCAGGGCCGACCTGGGGGCGGTGTCGGCGCAGGTCAGGACCCGGCTCGCCGGCTGACGTCGGCGCAAATCGGACTGGCGGCAACGCCACCGTTGCCTATAATCAAGAGGCACCCGCGGTTGCGCCGCGCGAGTCCCCCGGCGACTCGTGGCAATGGGGTCAAAGCAGCTTCAAGTCAATGATCCCAAACGATTTCATCCAAACGCTGCTCGCCCGTGTCGACATCGTCGAGGTCATCGACCGCCACGTCCCGCTGAAGAAGGCCGGCGCCAACTACGCCGCCTGCTGCCCGTTCCACAACGAGAAATCACCGTCGTTCACGGTCAGCCCGACCAAGCAGTTCTACCACTGCTTCGGCTGCGGCGCCCACGGCACCGCGATCGGCTTCCTCATGGAATACGCCGGGAAGTCGTTCCCCGACGCCGTCGAGGACCTCGCCCGCGAGGCCGGGCTGGACGTCCCGCGCCAGGAGCGCCCCGGGGAGGCGCAGCGGCGCGAGGAGACGCAGGATCTCGCCGGGCTGCTGCTGACCGCCGCCCGGTACTACCGCGCGCAGCTCAAGGACGCGCCGCCGGCGATCGAATACCTGAAGGCCCGCGGGCTGACCGGCGCCATCGCCGCCCACTTCGGCATCGGCTACGCGCCGGACGGCTGGCAGCCGCTGGCCGCCGCGTTTCCCCATTACGAGGCGCCGGCGCTGGAAACCGCCGGCCTGGTGATCGCCGGCGAAGGCGGCAAGCGCTACGACCGCTTTCGCGACCGGATCATGTTCCCGATCCACGACGGCCGCGGCCAGGTGATCGGCTTCGGCGGGCGCGTGCTGGGGCCGGGCGAGCCCAAGTACCTCAATTCGCCGGAGACCCCGCTGTTCTCCAAGGGCCGCGAGCTCTACGGCCTGTTTCTCGGCCGCAACGCCATCCGCGATGCCGGCCGGGTGCGTCGTCGTCGAAGGCTACATGGACGTCGTCGCGCTCGCGCAGCACGGCATCGATTACGCCGTCGCCACGCTCGGCACCGCGACCACGTCCGCGCACGTGCACAAGCTGTTCCGGCTGACCGACTCGGTCGTGTTCTGCTTCGACGGCGACGCCGCCGGGCGCAAGGCGGCATGGCGGGCGCTGGAGAACGCGCTGCCGGTGCTCGTCGACGGCAAGAACGCGCAGTTCCTGTTCCTGCCGGACGGCGACGACCCGGACGACTACGTGCGCAAGCACGGCAAGGCGGCGTTCGAGGCGCAGATCGAGCAGGCGGTGCCGCTGTCGGCCTTCCTGCTGCGCGAGCTCGCCGCGGCGCATCCGACCGACCACCGCCGAGGGCCGCGCCGCGCTGGTCGCCGCCGCCCGCCCGCACGTCGCCGCCCTGGGCGCCCCGGTGCTCGCGGCGCTGCTGCGGCGCGAGCTGGCGGCGCTCTCCGGCCTGCCGGAAACCGAGCTGCGCGCGCTGCTGCCGGCGCCGGCCGCGCGGGCGTCGACGCCCGGCGGCGGCGAGCCTCAGCCCGAGGCGCGCGCGTTCAGGCGCCCCGCGCCGCCGTCGTCCCGGCGCGCGCCGTCGCTGGTGCGCGAGCTGATCCAGGGGCTGCTGCTCCGGCCCGAGGCGGCGCGCACGCTGACGCTGCCGCAACCCGTCGACGCGGCGCCCGAAAGCGCCGCGCTGGCCGCGCTGGTCGACTACTGCCAGACGGCGGCCGGACCGCTCAGCACCCCCGGCACCATGCAGCATTTCGCCGGCAGCGCGCACGAGTCCGTGCTGGTGTCGGCGCTGACGGCGGCGCACGACGCCGGGGTCACCGCGGAGCTTGCGGAAGAGCATCTGCGTGCGGGCGCGTGCCGGTACTGGCAGCTCGCCCAGCGCAGCGGGCAGCCCGCTGCCGCAGGCGCCGAGACCGAGGCGTCGGCGGCGGCGGCGGCCGCGCTCCCGGCGGAGGAGACCGAACGCCTGCGCCAGCTCGAGATGGTCCGCCGCGCCCTCCCCCGCACCGGCCCCGGCCGGACGCCGGGCGGTGCCTCCTGATGGCCGCGCCCGGGACCGGGGGGCCGGCCGACTGTTATAATTTGAGGTTTTTCCGGTCCGCCCCCATCTCCGGGTGTCCGGAACCCACGCATTTCTAGGATGATCATGGCCAAGAAGCCCGCGCCCGCACGCAAATCGCCCGCCAAGCCCAAAGCAGCGCCCGCCCGCAGGAAGTCCGGCGCCGGCGCCGCGCGCAAGCCGGCGGCGAAGAAAGCCGTCGTCGCCCGGACCGCGCGGCCCGCGGCGCACAAGCCCGCCGCCAAGCCGAAGCCCGGCGCCGCGAAGGCGAGGCCCGCTGCCACGAAGACGAAGCCGGTTGCCGCAAAGACGAAGCCCGGCGCCGCAAAGGCCGGGGCCGGTGCCGCCAAGGCGAAGCCCGTCGCCAGGACACCGGCCGCCCGGGTGAAGCCATCCGCGAAGGCGAAGGCGGGCACCGCCGCGAGGAAGCCGGCCACGGTGGCGCCGGCGAAACCGCTGCGTCCGGCCAAGCTGTCGGCCGCACCCGCCGCGAAGCCGGCCGGGAAGCCCGCACCCAAGGCCGGCGGCGGCGCCGTCGCAGCAAAGGCACCCGTCGGCGCGAGGACCCCGCCGCCCGCGAAGCCGGCGGCACCCAAGGCCGGCGCGCCAGGCGCCGTCAAAGCGAGGAAGCCCGCAGCACCGGTCGCGGCCAGCGAGATCGCCGCGCGGATCGCCGGCAAGCGCGCCGAGGACGCGACGCGGAAAGGCAAGAACGGCAAGCACGCGGAGATCGCGGCGCGCGTGCTCACGCCTGCCGACGTCGAGGCCCGCAAGCGGCGCCTGAAGACGCTGATCGTGCTCGGCAAGGAGCGCGGCTTCCTGACGTTCGCCGAGGTCAACGACCATCTTCCCGACGACATCCTCGACGCCGAGCAGATCGAGGGCATCATCAGCATGATCAGCGACATGGGGATCACCGTCTACGACGAGGCCCCCGACGCCGAGACGCTGCTGATGTCGGAGACCGCCCCGTCCGCGCCCACCGACGACGTCGAGGAGGCCGCCGAGGCCGCGGTGTCCACGCTCGACTCCGAGTTCGGCCGCACCACCGACCCGGTGCGCATGTACATGCGCGAGATGGGCTCGGTGGAGCTGCTCACCCGCGAAGGCGAGATCGTCATCGCCAAGCGGATCGAGGAAGGCTTGAAGCACATGATCATGGCGATCTCGGCGTGCCCGATGACCGTCGCGCAGATCCTGATGCTGGCCGACAAGATCGCCAAGGACGAGATCAAGGTCGACGACCTGGTCGACGGCCTGATGGACTTCAACGAGAAGCTCTCGTCGGTCGAGGAGACGACCAGCGACGGCGAGGAGGAGGAGGACGGGGACGAGGACGAGGGCGACGCCGGCGCGATCGCCGCCGAGAACCTCGAGCGGCTCAAGGTCGCCGCGCTCGAGCGCTTCATGACCATCCGGCGGCTGTTCGCCCGGATGCTGGTCGTGCTGACCAAGGAGAGCCACAAGGCGCCCAAGTACGCCGAGCTGCAGAAGAAGATCTCGGCCGAGCTGATGCAGATCCGCTTCTCGGCCCGTCAGGTCGAGCGGCTGTGCGACACCGTGCGCACCGAGGTCGACAACATCCGCCAGACCGAGCGCAAGATCCAGGACCTCGTCGTGCACAAGAGCGGCATGCCGCGTCCCGAGTTCATCCGCAAGTTTCCCGACAACGAGACGTCGCTGCGCTGGATCGACCGCGAGATCGCCGCGAAGCACCCGTACAGCGAAACGCTGGCCAAGTACCGGCAGGCGATCGTCGAGCAGCAGCAGAAGCTGCTCAACCTCCAGTCGCGCGTGATGATCCCGCTGAAGGACCTCAAGGAGATCAACAAGCAGATGTCGAGGGCGAGGCCAAGGCGCGCAAGGCGAAGCGCGAGATGACCGAGGCCAACCTGCGGCTGGTGATCTCGATCGCGAAGAAGTACACCAACCGCGGCCTGCAGTTCCTCGACCTGATCCAGGAAGGCAACATCGGCCTGATGAAGGCGGTCGACAAGTTCGAGTATCGCCGCGGCTACAAATTCTCGACCTACGCGACGTGGTGGATCCGCCAGGCGATCACGCGCTCGATCGCCGACCAGGCGCGCACGATCCGCATCCCGGTGCACATGATCGAGACGATCAACAAGATGAACCGGATCTCGCGGCAGATCCTGCAGGAGACCGGGCAGGAGCCCGACCCGGCGCTGCTCGCCGAGAAGATGGAGATGCCCGAGGAGAAGATCCGCAAGATCCTCAAGATCAGCAAGGAGCCGATCTCGATGGAGACGCCGATCGGCGACGACGACGACTCGCACCTGGGCGACTTCATCGAGGACCTGGCGACGATCGCGCCGTCGGACGCCGCCGTGAACGCCAGCCTGCGCGACGTGTGCAAGGACATCCTCGACACGCTGACGCCGCGCGAGGCGAAGGTGCTGCGCATGCGCTTCGGCATCGAGATGAACACCGACCACACGCTGGAGGAGGTCGGCAAGCAGTTCGACGTCACCCGCGAGCGGATCCGGCAGATCGAGGCCAAGGCGCTGCGCAAGCTCCGCCATCCGTCGCGCTCGGAGAAGCTGCGCAGCTTCCTCGAAGGCGAGGGCTGAGCGACGGCACCATCGCCGCGCACCAAACGAAACGCCCCGGCATCCCCGGGGCGTTTCGCTTTGCGGGACCACTTTCAGCGTGCGCGCCGCTCACGTAGCCCGGCGTTGAGCGCAGCGAAACCTGGTTAAATGGGGTCAGCGCATGAACATGACGGGCACCGTCGCGCTGGCGAGCACCTTGGTCGCGACCGAGCCCATCACCAGCCCCGCGAACGCCGTGTTGCCGTGCGTGCCCATGACCAGGAGGTCGAAGCCGCCCTCGGCGGCCAGGGTGACGATCTCGTGCGCGGGCTCGCCGACCCGCTTCTCGACGCCGTGCGCAACGCCGTAGCCTTCGAGCAGCACCCGCGCCGCCGCGAGCGCGGCATCGCTCTCCTCTTCGTAATAGCCGTGGATCGCATCCTTGCCGGCCCAGGCGGCAGCCTGCCGGTACGGCAGCGGCGGGTGCGCGTAGCACAGCGTCAGCGTGACGGGGCCGCGGAACCAGTCGAGCCGCTTGAGCAGCCCCTCGATGGCGGCGAGCGAGTGCGCGGAACCGTCGACGGCGATGAGTATCTTCATGGGACGTGGCGGAAGTGGAGTCGTTCAGCCTGTCGGAACGCGGCAGCGGCCGGCAGCGTCAGGCGAGATCCCGGACGACGATCACCTGGTCGTGCGACTCGGGGTCGTCGCTGGTGACGAAGCCCAGCGCGGTCGTGAACCTGATCATGTTGTGGTTGTTGCGCAGCACGGCGCCCTCGACGCGCTTCAGCCCGCGGCGCCGCGCGCAGTCGAGCAGCCGATCCATCAGCACCCGGGCCACGCCGCGCCCCTGCCACGCGTCGGCGACGACGACCGCGAACTCGGCGCTCTCGCGGTCCGGATTGGTGATGTAGCGCGCGACGCCGACGATCGCCAGCGTCCCGCCGTCCTCGTGCACCGCGACCAGCGCCAGCTCGCGGTCGTAGTCGATCTGCGTGAAGCGCGCGAGCATCGCCGGCGTGAGCTCGTGCAGCCGGTAGAAGAAGCGGAAGAAGCGCGACTCGTCGGACAGTCCGCCGACGAAAGCGCGCTCGAGCTCGGCATCCTCGGGGCGGATCGGGCGCAGGTGCAGCACGGTCCCGTCGCGCAGCTTCACGTCGTCGACCAGCTCGATCGGGTACGGATGGATCGCCATGTGGCGATACCCTTCGGGCACCGGCCGGCGCTTCGGATCCACGGTGATCCGCGCATCGACGATCGCCGCACCGGCCGCCGTGACCTGGACCGGATCGAGCTCGAGCTCGCGCACCCACGGCAGCGCGCAGACCAGCGTCGACAGCTGCAGCAGTATCCTGACCAGCGGCTCGAGGTCGGCCGCCGGAAGCTCGCGGAACGCGCCCAGGTACCTCGCCGTCCGCGTGCCGGTGATGAGGTCGAGCGCGAGCATTCGGTTGAGCGGCGGCAGCGTCACCACCCTCTCCCGCTCCACGACCGCGTTGAGGCCGCCGTTGCCGAAGGCGATCACCGGCCCGAAGACGGGATCGGAATGGACGCCGATCGCGACTTCGCGCGCGTGCGGCAGCGCGACCATCTTCTGCACCGCGACGCCGCGGGTCCACGGCGCGCCGGTGCGCTCGCGCGCCTCCTCGAGCAGCGCGTCGTAGGCACGCGCGAGCATCGCCGCGTTGCGCAGGTTCAGGCGCGAGCGCGCCACCCGGTCGCGGTGCGCCACGCTCTGCGACTGCAGCTTCAATGCCACCGGGAAGCCGATGCGGCGCGCCGCGGCGACGGCTGCCGCTCGCGTCGAGGCGACCGCGGTGGCCGGCACCGGCAGCCCGAACGCCGCCAGCAGCGCGTGCGACTCCGGGTCGCTCAGGACGCTGCGCTCCGCGGCGAGCGCGCGCTCGCGCACCCGCTCCGCCGCGGCCAGGTCGAGCGGTTCCGGTTCGGGCTGCGGCGGCGGCACCTCCAGCAGCCACTTCTGGTTGCGCCCGTAGGCGGCGAGGAACGAAAACGCCTCGACCGCGTTCTCCGGCGTGAAGAAGTCGGCGACGCCGCCGGCCTCCAGCGCCTGGCGGGGCTCGGTGTTCTGGATCGCGCCGAGCCACGCCGACAGCGTGAGCTTGCGCGGATGCGCGCGGGCCGCGGTGGCAACTGCGCGCGCGGCATCGGTCGCGGGGGCCGCGGGCAGCGGCACGTGCAGCGCGAGCACGGCGTCGGTGCCGGCGTCGTCCAGCACGCAGCCCACCGCGTCGCCGAGCAGCTGCGGCGTGGCGGTGCCGCCGATGTCGAGCGGGTTGTCGCGCGGGCTTTCGGGCGGAAGCAGCGCGTCGAGCCGGCTCACCGTCTCCGGCGTGAACACCGCCAGCCGGACGCCGCAGTCGGCGGCGCTGTCGGCCGCCATCAGGCCGGGGCCGTGGCCATTGGTGATCACCGCCAGCCGGTCGCCGGGCACCGTCCTGCCCATGGCGATGATGCGCGCCGCCGCGAAGAGCTGCGTGTAGGTGTGCACGCGGACGGTGCCGGCACGCTTGAGCGCGGCGTCGAACACCACGTCCTCGCTCGGTGCTCCGGAAGCGATCCCGGGATCGGCGGCGCTCGCCGCACGGCCGGATTTCAGCACTACCACCGGCTTGATGCGCGCCGCCGTCCGCAGGGCCGACAGGAACAGCCGCGAGTCGCGCAGCGTCTCGATGTGCAACAGGATGCCGTCGGTGCCCGGATCGAGCAGCAGCGCGTCGAGCAGCTCGCCGAAGCCGACGTCGAGCGCGTTGCCGAGCGCCACCACCGACGAGAAGCCGATGCCTGCGGGCGCCGCGAAATCGAGCAGCGCCGAGCAGACGGCACCCGACTGCGCGATCAGCGCCAGCCGCCCGGGGCGCGCCTGCACCGATCCGACCGTGGCATTGAGGCCCAGCCCGGTGCGGATCACCCCGAACGCCTCCGGACCGAGGAAGCGGATGCCGTGCGTCGTCGCGACGACCGAGATCTCGCGCGACCAGCGCTGCGCCGCCGTCGCGCCCACCGGTGGCGCGGTCAGGATCACCGCCGAGCGCAGGCCCGCACCGCCGCCCTGCGCCAGCACTTCCGCGACCTTGTCGCAGGGCGTGGCGATCACCGCGCAGTCGATCCGATGCCCGATGGTCGCGAGCGAGCGCGCGACGCGTTGCCCGAATATTCGCTTGCGGTTCGGATTGACCGGGACGATTTCCCCGGTGTATCCGCCGCCGAGGAGATTCTCGTAGACCACGCGGCCAATCGAGCCGGGCCGCTCCGACGCGCCGATCAGCGCCACCGTCGTGGGCATCACCAGCGGCTGCAGATAGTGGCGGAGCTTCATGCGGAAATGCGGTGGGCGTCGCGCTTCCCGGTGGAAGTCGCGAAATGCGTGAGGACGGTACCGACAGTTTAGCGCGGCGCCCGTGCGCAGGCCATTGCCCGGGCATGACAGTGCCCGGACATGACAGCGGCATCGGACGCGCGGATTCGGAGCGCCGCGCAGGACGGCCGCGCGAGCGAGCGCCCGCAACTTCGATCGCCGGTTCGTTTCGCGGGCGCCGGAGTCCGCGACGCGTCGGCTATACTTCCGGTCGCCGCTGCGCGTGCCGCGAACGCCGCCGCGCGCATGCGGCGCGTTCCCCTCGCATGCCCCGGGCCCGTAGCTCAGCGGTAAGAGCAGGGGACTCATAATCCCTTGGTCGCTGGTTCGAATCCAGCCGGGCCCACTTTAAATACAATTACTTAAAAAACAATCCCGCCTTGGGATTGGGGCGCTCGTCCGCCGTGTAGCCACCATGTAGCGAGATCACGGACCACCCTTTCATCGAATATTTAGGCCACGCTCAAGCACTTCCACAATCATCCGACCGTCCTCGCGTTCCAACGCAAGCTCGTGCGCGAGTTCGATTTGCCGAATGTTCTTCTCGGCAAGCTCCCGGCCGCGAACCTCTCGGCAGCGAAAACTCAATCGGCTCAGCCGGCGGAACGCCGTCTTGTTGCCTTTGGGGATTCTGGAAACGAGAGAGTCGAAGTCCCTGTCCCACGTAACGACGACCGCAGACATCTGCTCGCCGATGATGGCTATCAGCGGATCAGGGGAGCCCGCAGGCAGGAGATCGCGGACGTACTGAACGCTATGCCCGCGCGATGTGAAGAACTGTGCTACCGACTCTGGGACGTTCTCGTCAATCAGAAGTAGCACGGTGGAGTGCCGGTTTTATGCGACGCGCCTTTGTTCCGTGCGGTGAGAGAGTGCCGCCGCGACGTCCTCCGCGCGAAGGCGCGGGTACTCGGCCAGGATTCGCTCTGTTGAATACCCGTCGTCGTACATATCAATGATTGCTCGGATGGGAATCCGAGTGCCCGCCACCACCCAAGCGTTATGAACCACATAGCGATGCCGAACGATTTGGCCGACCTCCTCAGTCCGCCGTTCGCGAAGTCTGGCAGCCGCCTCCTTCATCGAATTTGCGATGGGCTCGATGGTGACGTGCAGCACTTCTTGCCCGGCACCATGCGCTTCTCGGTATTCACCTGCTCCCCGGTCAAAGTACGCCACCTTGCGGCCAGCAAGCCCCAGTTGCAGTGTGGACCATGGGGCGTCGTGCCGATCTCTCAACCATTCACCAACTCGGCGGAGTTCCTGCAAAGGTAGCTGCCTTCTAAGCTCCGCGATGGTACGCAGGCCAACTACGTCTCGGAAGGTGTAGACGCGACTAAACGCCCGCCCATAGCGCACCTCAGTCGGGGAAAAGAATCCCGTACGGTCCCAGTACCGAATCTGACGGGTGGACAGGCCGGTGAGTCGTCGAACGTGCTCGATGGCGAAGGCACTGATTTCCATCTCTCCACCTCCACGAAACCGTAGGCATCAGTTTCGCCCAGAAAGTACAAAAGCGGCAACTGCCGTCTCGTCACGCGCGTTGCGGGCCAACAGTTAAACGAAGGCTATGGTTACCGCCAAAGCTATCGCCAACAGAGCCGCGCCACCGCCCCTGGGCCGGCGCGTCAGGCATCATACCGGGATGCCACCCGCCGACCTTCGACACTGCCCGTTCTGCGCCGATGATCAGCCGGTCCTCGCCGCTGTCGGACTGGTCCGGCTAGCTGACAGCGCCGGCCATCTCGCCGAAGATCACGCGATGGACGAAGACGCCGACCTCGCCAGCCTCCTGGCCCTGTACGCGCAGGTCTGCGCCGAGTCCGGCGTCGAGCCGCTACCGGACGACGAAGCGCGGGAGCAGGCCATGGCGATGTTGAGCGTGCTGGTTCCGGCGCTGCTCATTTCGGTGGCGGCATGACCAAGGCGACAGCTATCTTGACGCGCACCGGCCTCGGCACTAGAGTGCGCCGAAATCCCTCCCCCGCTCGCGGCTTTGCTCTCCCCTGAAATCTTCGCGAGCGGGTTCTTTTTCCCCGGGGGCCTCGCGCTAGATCGCCGCAAAGCACGCGCCGGCAGCGGCGACGTATACCAGACAGGTCAGCGCGCCGTCGCGTGGCGCCAGCGCGATCCTGACCGGCGCCTTGCCGGCGTTCCAAATCCTGCATTAGCGCGTCCGCTGCCGCGCTGCCGCCGCTAGAAAGGCACAAGTGACGCGCAACGGCGCGCGAGGACGACTATGTCCGTCCGCGCGATAGGTGTGCGCTGGGCCTTGATGCTGGCGAGGCGCAGCTAGTGGAATACTGCGAGGAGGACGGTGCAGAGCAACAACGTGGCGGCAAGTCCGAGTACGACTCGCGACAGGCCGGTCGGAACGAGATCACGGGTATCAAATGACATTGCAATGCCTCTATGCTTCCGGTTCGCAGAAAAAAGGTCTACGCGTTGAATAGCGCGGCCGACTATGCGTCCGCAGTTGGCGCATTCGACGGAGAAACGTGCGGGAGCTGACCGTCGCACCCGGCACCGACGTTGCCAGCGTGGAGCGCGGCGCGGGCGGCCAAGAAGTCATGGACCGTGAGATCGCCATTTCCGGTCGAAATCAGCGAGTGCAATGGCGGTAGGTGTTCGAACCAAGGAGCTAGCGACGCGAACGGGGCAATCGCGCCCTTAAGCACTTTGATGCGTTCGAGCAGGCTTCCTATGAGCAATACGTAAACGCAACGGTGCCCAGGTACATGAAGATTCTGTATAAG